>NZ_JBWKUF010000001.1:0-1129173 GCF_059420685.1 Sphingomonas sp. GW821-FHT03E12 | reverse complement strand
GCGCTCTCCGACGAGGAGGTGCCGAGAACGAGGAGCAGCTCGGCACGCAGATAGCGGATCAGCTTGAAGATCGAGAAGCCGGCAAGGCGGGCGACGATCCCCAGCACCACCACCACGAAGATCGCGGAGGTGAGGTAGAAGGTCGCAACCAGCCCGGCGAGGTTGGCGAGCGATTCGATGCCATATTTGCCGATGGTGAAGGCCATCGCCCCGAACGCACCCACCGGCGCCGCGCGCATCAGGATGCCGACCAGCTTGAACACGACGAGCCCGGTCTTCTCGAGCAGGTCGCGCACCGGCGCGGCGGGCTCGCCCACCATCGACAGCGCAATCCCGAACAGGATCGACACCAGCAGCACCTGGAGCAGCGACTCCCCGGTCAGCGCCGACACCAAAGTCGTGGGAATGATCGCCATCAGGAAGCCGGTGATCGAGCTGTCATGCGCCTTGGCGACGTAATCCTTGACCGCCCCGGTATCGAGGCTGGCCGGATCGACATTCATCCCCGCCCCCGGCTGGATCGTGTTGGCGACGATCAGCCCGACGATCAGCGCCAGCGTCGAGAAGAACAGGAAATAGGCAAACGCCTTGCCCGCGACCCGGCCGACCGAACGCAGCTCGGTCATCCCGGCAATGCCCGTCACCAAGGTCAGGAAGATCACCGGCGCGATGATCATCTTCACCAGCTTGATGAACGCATCGCCCAGCGGCTTCAGCGACGCGCCCGCGTCCGGCCACACATAGCCCACCGTCACACCCGCAGCGATCGCCACCAACACCTGGATGTAGAGTTGCGCATACCAGGGTTTGCGCGGCCGAGGCTCAGCTGCGTAATCGAGTGCAATCGCCATTCAGTCCCCCGCTGGTTGCGCCGCTTATGCGGTGCGTTCGGAGCAAGGGCCAGCGCTTCGTTCGGGTCAACGCCCGCTGCCGCGGATCATGCCGGCCACATAGCTGGTCATCATCGCGTCGCGCGCGGGCGATGACGGACCAAGCACACCGCGCGCATGAGCGGGCAAATGCGCGGCGGCATCGCACGCGTCCTCGCCGAACACATAATGATCGAACCACGCCCGCCATGCCCGGCGCTCGGGTTCCGGCAGATCGCGGATCGAATGGAGTGCGAGCATCAGCGCGGCAAAGGGAAAGCGATCGGCAGCCATGCCGAACCAGTAGTTGACCAGCACGTTGAGCGCGCCTTCGGCCCGTACATGGTGCCACCATAAAGGCGGGATGTAGATCGCGTCGCCCAGACCGAGCTCGGCGACCTGCGCATGGCGCTGCGCCTCGGCGAAGCGCGGAAAGCGATCCAGATCGGGGTTGTCGGGATCGACCATGCTGGTCGGCTGTCCGGCAACGGTCCGCTCAACCGGGCCGACATAGAGATTGGCGAGTTGCTCGGGCGGGAACAGGGTGAAGCGGCGCTTGCCGGCGACCACGACCGCGACGTTCGCTGCCATGTCGTAATGCGGCGCGATTCGGCTGGCGTTACCGACCCAGATACGCGGATCGACGCCCTGGGTATCGATGTCGAGCGGGTTCTCCGTAGCGAAGGTCCCGACGCTCGCCAGCGTCGGGCTCGACCCGGCGTACAGTCCCTGCGCATCGGCCTGCCCCCGCTCCGCCAGCAGCCGCGCGAGCAACTCCCGCATCGGCATCTTCGCCGTCCCGAAGTTGAGGCCGCGCATCGCATCGTCGTAGAAATAGCGCCCCTCGACCTCCGGCGGCGCGACAAGCACCGTCAGCGGGCGGCCGATGTCACGCGCCGAAAGATAGGCGGCGATCGCTTCGTCGCCTTCCCATGCCGCAGCGACTGCGGGCCAGGCTGCGGCAAGGCCGCGGATCGCCACTGGCCGCTCCGCCGCGGCCAAGGCGGCGGCGATACCCTCGCGATCGCCGCCATCCAGTTCGTGCATGCGCCCTCCCTCAGCGCACCGGTTCGACCCGCACGGTCCGGCTGGCACGCTTGCCGTCGGCCGAGCGGGTACGCACGTCCACTGCACCCGTCACCGTCACCGGTCCGCCATAGCGCGTCCAGGCGCCGCCGTTCGTACGATATTCGATCGCGGTGCCCGGGAAGACGTTGTTCGCCTCCAGCTTGCCGCCAACGATACGCGCGCCCGGAGGCGAGACGCGATAGGCGATCCCGGCGCGTTCGAGCAGCGGGAACTGCGCCGAGACGCGACCCGCAAAGTTCCGCCATTCGGCGCCAAGCTTCGCCTGATCGACGCGAGGATCCTGCCACTGATAGCTCACCCCCGGCTGATAGGCCGGCGCCCAGGTCGCCGGAGTCCAGGCGCGTTCGGCAAGCGCGAGCAGACGCGGGAACAGCATATATTCGACATTGGCGTCGGTGCGGATCGTCTCGCTCCACAGCTGCGCCTGGATGCCGACGATGCCGCGGCCCGCCTCGCGCACCGGCTTGTCCTCGATCGACTTCTCCTGCGCCTGGATGTTGCGCACCAGCGCCGCATTGGCGGGCAGGTTGTCGGTCATGAAGCCGAACACCTGATAGGAATCGACCCCGCGCGACGCCCAGTCATAGCCGCCCTCGTCCGGGTGCGGGGCATAGGGCATGTCGAAATAGCCGAGATCGGGGATCGACAGCACCACCTGCCAGCCGCGGTTGAGCTGGTCATGCGCCTCGCGGATCGCGCCGCTGTGCAGCACGCCCCAGATGTTGGTCTGGACATTCTTCGGCATCCGCGCCGGATCGGTATGGCCCATGCCATCGCTCCACCCGCCGGTGCGGATGCCCTTGGCGGCAACATTGGCGGTCACCTTCTCGATGAAGCGCGAGGTGAGCTTGGTCGCGTCGCCGCCATTTTCCGCGATCATCGCCGCGCAGGCCGGCGACTTGACCCAGGCACCTGCGGTCTCGTCCGCGCCGAGATGGAAGGTCTTGAGCGGTGCGCCCGCCTGGCGGTGCATGTCCGCCAGTGCGTCCACCACCGTGTTCATGAAGCGATAGGTCGACGGCAGACAGACGTTGAGCGTGTTGTCGGTATAATGCTGGACGCTGCTGTACCTGGTCTGGTCCGCCGGATCGATCAGGCGATAGGCTTCCGCCTCAGCCTGCTTGCCCTGCGCGGCGAGGCGGCGATAGCGCGCCTCCATCGCCCTCACCGCCGCGCGCGAATGGCCCGGCGTGTCGATCGACGGGATCACCTCGATCCCGCGCGCCGCCGCTTCCTTGACGATCGTCACATAGTCGCTGGTGGTCAGATAGCCGTTGACGTCGCTGGTCCCGTCCGGCCCTGCGCCGAGCTGGGGCAGCAGACAGGTGTTTTCCTCGGGATCATGGCAGCGCTTGCCGCCGATCTGGGCGAGTTCGGGCAGTGCCGGAATCTCGATCCGCCAGCCCTCATCCTCGGCAAGGTGGAGGTGCAGCTTGTTGAGCTTGAACGCCGCCATGGCGTCGACCAGCTTCAGGATCTCGGCGCTGTCGTGGAAGTTGCGGCCGACATCGAGATGCAGCCCGCGGAAGCTATAGCGCGGCGCATCCTCGACCCGCAGCGGCTTCATCGCGCCCTTTTCGAACGCCGCCTGCTGCGCGAGCGAGCGCAGCGCATGGCTCGCCCCCACCGCATCGGCGGCGGTAACCGTGATGCCCGCCGGCTTGACGTCGAGCACATAGCCTTCGGCCGCCAGCTTCGCCGCGGGATCGATGCGGATCGACAGCGGCAGCTTGCCGCCTTCCTTGACGCCGGCCCGGGCGAGTGCGGCCAATGCCGGCGCGACCGAGTCCTGGCTGAGGCCCGCGAGGCTCACCGCGACGCCGCCGCGCAGATCGACCGTTCCGCTGCCCTGCTCCGCCAGCACCGGCTTGGGCAGGATCACAACGCCCGACGCCACCGGCGCGGTGCGCCCGGCCTGGAGGTCGAAGGCACGCTCGGCAGTCAGCCAGCGGGTGCGGTCGGCGCCGCCCTTGTTGGCGAGCTTCGCCTCATTGGTCATCGGCGCGACGAAGGGCAGCACCTCAAGCCCGGTCTCGGGATCGATCTTCGGGCGCGAGGCCGCGATCGTCCGCGCCTTGACGCCGTCCGCGGCCAGATAGGCGTTGGGCATCGGGAACGCCTTGGAGAAGAATTTGCCGGTACCCCACAGCTTGACGACATGAGTCGAGCCCGGCTTCACGACCACGCCCGGCTTGAGCTTCAACCGCTGAAGATCGCCATTGACGAATTCGAGATCGAAGATGTCGCTTTCGATCATCGGCAACTGCGTCGGGAAGCTGAAATAGAGCGACAGCCCCTTTTCCGGCAGCCCGGCGGGCAGGACCTGCGGGACCGTGAGCGTGATCGTCGACAGGAAGCAGGCCGGCGACTTCTCAGGGCAGGTCGGCTGATTATCGACCACTTCGAAGCGATAGCCGAGCGACTCCGCGAGCGTATCGAGCGCAGCCTGCGACGGCGCCTCAGCGTGCGCCACGGCTGGCGCCGCGATCATCATAGCCGACAACAACGCCCAGCCCGCTCTACGCATCACTCTCTCCCACTCGACAATTTGTATTCAATTTGTCATGCTCGCTACGCAGGGTCAACGCTCTTTCGAAGAGCGGCATTTCAAGGGGGATGTCAGGGGCATGAGGCAGATCACGCTGGCACAATGGCTGTGCGGACTGGCAATTGGTTTCATATTAGTCCTATCGCCACGCCCTGCCTCCGCGAAGCCTGTTACCGTGGGCTATGTCGCAGTCTTCAAGGGGCTGGATCTCTCGATCGACCGGACGCACCTCCCCAGCTTCACCCATTTCAACCTCTCCTTCGCCAACCCCGATGCAGACGGCGCATTCGTCCGCGACGGCAACATGACTTGCATGATCGGCGCATTCGGATCGCGCGTGACGATCGATTCGCTGCGGCCGGGTATCGCCCGGCTCAAGGCGGGCGGCGCGAAGGTACTGATGTCGGTCGCCGGTGGCGTAATCCCGGACTGCTCGGGCGACTGGAAGGCGCTGCTCGCCCCCGACAAGCGCGACGCAACCGCGGCGGCGCTGGTCGCGCTGGCCGACCAGCTCGGGCTCGACGGAGTCGATATCGATCTTGAAGGGGAGTTGCTCACCGCGATCGACCGGGCGGGCAACTACGTGCCGTTCATCGAAACGCTGTCCAAGGCGCTCAAGGCACGCGGCAAGCTGCTCACCTGCGCCACCGGATCCTATGAAGGCGGGATGATCCCGGTCGGCTCCATCCCTTATTTCGATCTGGTCAACATCATGTCCTATGACGCGATCGGGCCGAGTTGGGGACCGGCAGGGGCGGAGCATTCTCCGCTCGCGATGGCGCGGCGCGACCTCGATCTGTGGCTGGCACGCGGCGTCGCGCCCGAACGACTGGTATTAGGCATCCCCTTCTACGGCTACGGCTTTGGCGGCGAGAAAGCCAATTGGTCCTATCGCGACCTTGTTGCAGCCCATCCCGGGGCGGAGAAGGGCGATGTGATCGGCGAGGCCTGCCCCGGATGCAGGTACATCACGCACAACGGCCCGGCAACGATCGAGGCAAAAGCGCGACTGGCCGGAACCAGAGCCGGCGGCGTCATGGTCTGGGAGCTTTCACAGGATACGCCCGACCACGCGCTTACCCAGGCCATCCATCGCGGGCTTTCCGCGCCGGTTGTGCGCGCTAACGATTGACGCTGCGATACCAATGCAACACATGGTGGGATCGCACTGGTACTATCGCCGGCTGCAGCCGTGAAGGTGGAGCATCAAGCCTTGTCGCTGATCGAACGTGTTGGTCCGCTCCAGAAGGAAGACCCGACCCCGCTCTATCTCCAGCTGCAGAAGATCCTGCGCGACGCGATCGAGGGACAGGTGGTGAAGGCCGAAGAGGCAATCCCCACCGAGCGCGATCTTGCCGAAGAGTTCGACGTTTCGCGCATCACCGTGCGCAAGGCGATCGACGGGCTGGTGGCGGACGGCATCGTCGCGCGCCGCCGCGGTGCAGGCACCTTCGTCACCCGGCCCCGCGTCGAGAAGAGCTTCTCCAAGCTCACCTCCTTCTCGCAGGACATGATCTCACGCGGGCGGCGGCCGCACAGCAAATGGGTTAGCAAGACCGCAGGCGCCGTGACGCCCGAGGAAGCGCTCTCGCTCGGCCTTTCGCCCGGTTCGCTGGTCTATCGCTTCCACCGCATCCGCTATGCCGACGATACGTCGATGGCGCTCGAATATGCGACAATCCCGGCCTATTGCCTTCCGTCGGTGGAGATCGTCGGCGCGTCCCTCTACGAGGCGCTCGAAGCGGCGGGGCATCTTCCCGTCCGCGCACTCCAGCGGCTGCGCGCGGTGGCGTTTACCGAGGAGCAGGCCGAAGTGCTGGGTGTCGAGCCAGGCGCGCCGGGCCTGTTCATCGAGCGGCGTGGCTTCCTGCCCGACGGCCGCACCGCCGAGTTCACGCAGAGCTATTATCGCGGCGACGCCTATGACGTGGTGGCGGAACTGAACGGCTGACCCGTTCCGCCCGTTCGCGCGGCTGATCAGGCCGACAGCTGCCGCAGGAATTCGATGTGCGGCGGCAGCTCCGCGAGCTGTTCGGCCACGCGCCCCTTGAGCGTTGCGAGCCGCGCGGCAAGTTCGGCCGAGGGCAGGCCATCGGCGACCGGATGCCAGCTGCGTGGCCACACACCCTGCCCCGTCATGACGCAATACCAGTTGGTCGGGCCGAACAGGTCGCCCGGCTCGAACAGGATGTTGCCGGTGGCGCGAAACGCCTCGATCCGCTCGGCAAGGCTGTCGGGCATTCCCGCCGCGGCGACATCGCGCCAGAATTGCGTGTCGTCGCGCCCGGCCAGCGCATAATGCGCGATCACGAAATCGCGGATCGTGCCGTATTCGTGCAGCGCCTGACGGTTGAACCGTGCGACGACATTGGGGTCGATCCCATCGCGCGGCAGTAGAGCCAGCAGCCGGATGATCGTCGTCTGGATGAGATGGATCGAGGTCGACTCAAGCGGCTCGAGAAACCCGCCGGCGAGGCCGATCGCGACGCAGTTGCGGTTCCAGATCTTGCGCCGGTGTCCCGCGGTGAAGCGCAGGAAATTGGGTTCGGCCTGCGCGGCGCCGGGCAGGCGTTCGGTCAGCAGCCGCGCAGCCTCGTCATGCGCCAGATGCGCGCTTGAATAGACATAGCCGTTGCCGTCGCGATGCTGGAGCGGGATGCGCCATTGCCACCCCGCCTCGCGCGCGGTCGATCGGGTGAAAGGCGCCGGATCGCCGCCGGAAGCCCCCGGCATCGCCACCGCGCTGTCGCAGGGCAGCCAGTGGTTCCAGCTTTCGTAGCCGGTCTCCAGCGCGCCCTCGATCAGCAGGCCGCGAAAGCCCGAGCAATCGACGAACAGATCGCCTTCGATAGTGCGTCCGTCGTCGAGCGTCAGCGCCTCGATATAGCCGTTCTCGGGATCGAGCCGTACCTGCGCGACCCTGCCTTCGACCCGGACCACGCCTGATGCCTCCGCCCGGCCACGCAGGAAGCGGGCATAGAGCGAGGCATCAAAATGCACCGCGTGATGGACCGGTCCCGTGCGGGTCATCCGGGCGAAGCGGCCCTCGCGCGCAGCAGCGGTTTCCAGATTATACTCGGTGTGATCGCGCGCACCGCCGGCCGCAACATGACGCAGCCAGAAATGGTGGAAGTGGATCCCCGACATCTCGACCCCGAAGAAGCCGAAGGGATGGAAATAGCGGTGATCGACCCCGCCCCAGCCCTCAAACTCGATACCGAGCTTGATCGAGCCATTGGTCTCCCGAAGGAACTCATCCGGATCGATGCGCAGATAGCGGTTGAAGTCGAGGATCGGCGGTACCGTCGCCTCGCCGACCCCGACGGTGGCGATCGCCTCGGATTCAACCAGGGTGATGCTATGGCTCTGCCCCGCCAGCGCGCGACCGAGTGCGGCAGCAGTCATCCAGCCTGCGCTGCCGCCGCCAACGATGACGATCCGCCGGACGGGCCGCGCGCTCAATTCGCGCCGTTCCGGATACGCGCGAGCGCCTCCACATGCGTCTCCATCCCGCGGACCTCGTCCGCGATTGCGCGCAGCTGACGCTGGAACTCCGCCATCAGCGTCTGATCGTCGACCAGCAGCGCTTGCGGATCGAAGCTGCGCGGCACCACGCCGTGCCCGGTCATGCACAAGGCCCAGCCATCCTCGACATGCGCCTCGTAATTGAAGTGCGCGAACATGCCGCGCGCGGCGAACAGGTCGATCTTGCCCGCCAGCTCTGCGGAGATCGGGGCGGCGCGCGCGGCGTCCCAGAAAGGCTCGCCATCGCGGCCGTTGAGCCGGAAATGCTGCGCAGCAAAGTCGCGCACTCGAGCATGCGCGCCGCTCAATTCCTCATTGTAGATGTCCGCCTCAGGCATTGCGTCGCGATCGATCGGCCAGAGCAGCACGAGCTGTGCGACAGCGAGTTGCAGCAACAGCAGCTCCGCGCCGTCGAGCAACGGTGCATCGCTCGCCGCGCGCCCGATCGCCACGCAATTCGCGATCCAGGGCCGTGGCCGGAGCGCTGCGGACAGTGCTTCCGCCGCGCCTGCTTCGATGGGGCGGCCGGCGACCTGCTCCATGACCGCACGCGCCGCATCGTCCGGCATCCGGCCGCTGTCATAGACGATCTCGACCGCCAGCCGGCCGCCCAGCGGGATCAGCGTCACCCAGCCCGCTTCATGCGCGGTGACACGGCTGTAGAGCGGCAGCGGGTCGAGCCGCGCGGCACTCCCGCGGATGATCCGGTCGCAAAAGCCGCCGCCCGCCGCCGCGCCTGCCGGATCGAGCAACCCGGCCAGTGCGCCATCGGCATCGACGAACAGATCGGCCGTCACCGCCGTGCCGTCCGCGAGCGCGATCCGGTCGAGCTTACTGCCAGCGGCATATGGCTGTGCGCCCCTGCCTTGCGCGATCGCCACACCGGCACTCGCGCATGCTGCGCGCAACAGCGCAGCATAGCCCGCCGCATCAAGATGCCAGCCATGCTTGACGGCCTGCCGTGCCGCCGGGTCGCGCGCCGCACCGGTCCGCCCCTGTTTCGCAGCGGCTGCGGCCAGACAGAAATCCTCCAGCGCGACACGCAGCCCGGCCTGACGCGCGCGCGTCCAATGCTGGACCAGCGGTAGCGAAGCAAAGGGTGTTCCGGCATCACCATAGGCGTGCAGAAACGCGCTGTCCCCGCTCGACCAGCCTGCGAACTGCTCGCCCATGTTGAGGATCGCGGAGGCCGCCTCGATCAGCGCCGCATCGCCGATCCCGAGCAGACGATGGAAAGCGGCCAGATCGGGCAAGGCGATCAGCGCGGCATGCGGCGGCGGCGCCTCACCGGTATCGACCCAGATCACCTGCGTGCCCAGCCGCCCATAGGCTCGCGCGACAGCAAGCGCCGCCATCGGCGCCGCGATCCCGCCGCCATAGACCGCGACGCGTTCGATCGAACCGCTCACAGGGCAGGCGCCGGGCAATAGCGCGCGACGAAGTCGGCATGCGACGGCGCCGAGCCGGCACCGCGCGCGATCGTCGCCGCGAGCGCGTCGAGCCGTTGCGCGAGGAGGTCGCCGGGCAGCACATCGGCCAGTCGGTCCGCTGCCAGCGGTTCGATCCCCTGCCCCACGAACACTGCCTGCCAGCTCGGCGGACCGAACAGCCCGTCACGATAGGCCTGAACGTGGCCGCGATGGCGGAAACGCTCGATCTTGTCCTGAAGCGTGTCGGGCAGATCGACCGCAGTCACCTGCTTCCACAGCGGCGCATCCGCTTCGTTTGCGACATAGTGAAGGATCAGGAAGTCGCGGATGCGGTCATACTCGACATCCATCACACGGTTGAATTCGGCGGGTAATGCCGGGTCGATCCCCTCGCCCGAGGGCAGCAGCGTCAGCATGTGCATGATCGCCATCTGGACGAGGTAGATGCTGGTCGATTCGAGCGGCTCGAGGAACCCACCCGCCAGCCCCATGCCGATGCAGTTGTGCGACCAGGCCTGCCGCCGCTTGCCCGCCTTGAAGCGCAGCACGCGCGGTTCGGCCAGCGCTTCGCCGTCGAGATTGGCGAGCAGGGTCGCCGCAGCCTCGTCGTCCGAGACATGCGCGCTCGAATAGACATAGCCGTTGCCGGTGCGATGCTGCAGCGGGATGCGCCACTGCCACCCGGCCTTGCGCCGCGTCGAGCGGGTATAGGGCGTGAAGTCCTGCGATCGCGCACACGGCACCGCCTGCGCACTGTCGCAGGGCAGCCAGTGCGACCAGTCCTCCAGCTCGACGCCCAGCATCGATCCGAGCAACAGCGAACGGAAGCCCGAACAGTCGACGAAGAAATCGCCGGCGACGCGTTCGCCGGAGGCGAGCTGCACCGCCGCGATCGCGCCGCTTTCGCCGTCGCGCTCGACCTCGACGATCCGCCCCTCGACGCGCTCGATCCCGCGCGCTTCGGCCCAGCCGCGCAGATAGCGCGCGTAGAGAAAGGCATCGAGATGATAGGCATAGGCAAAGGCGTTGCGGACGTCGTTCGGATCACCATTGGGCAGCATGAAGCGGTTCTGCCAGGCGGTGACGATCGGAAAACAATAGTCGTCGAGCCGCGATGCCACACCTGCCCGCCGCGCGCGGATCCAGTAGCTGAAGAAGTCAGCCTCTCCGATCGGCCGGCCAAAAGTACCGAAGGGATGAATGTAGCGCTGCCCTTCATGGCCCCAGTTCACGAATTCGATGCCGAGCTTGAAGCTGGCCTGGGTCGCCTTCATGAACTCGACCTCGTCGAGCCCGATGAAGTCGTTGAAATCCTTCATCTGCGGCAGCGTCGCCTCGCCCACGCCGACGGTACCGATCTCCTCGGATTCGACCAGCCGCACCCGCACGCCCGCCGGGACGAGTTTCGCCGCGCAGGCCGCAGCACACATCCAGCCGGCGGTCCCTCCGCCGACAATCACCAGTTCGAACGGTCGCCCCATCGTCATGAACCTTACCGCACAAGGTTGCCGGCGCCAGTCCCCCCGAACCGGCGCCGGCGCTTAGGTCAGAAGGTCAGCCGCGCCCCGATCTGGAAGCGGCGATCATTCTTGAACCACGCATAGTCCTTGAGCAGCCCGGTCGAATCCACCTGCTGCTTGAGCACGGTGTCGGTACCGAGCAGGTTGGTGCCCTCGACAACGAACTCGATATTCTTCGTCGCCCGGAACCGGATCGAGGCATCCATATAGCCGGTCGCTTCCTGCCATACCGGGAAGCCGATGCAGCAGTCGATCGCCGTGACGAGGAACTTCGAGCGCCAGTTATAGGCGACGCGCGCCGACAGCTTGCCCTTCTCGTACATGCCGACGAGGTTGAAGCTGTGTTCGGAAACACCCTCCAGCGCCTTGGCCTGCACCGCCGACGTATTGTACTGGATGCCGCCGCCCGCGATGCCGCCCGCGGTCTCGTTGGTCAGGGCGACGGTCTCGATCCCGTCATTCTTCACATAGGTGTAGTTGGCCTGCACCCCGAAGCCGTCGAACGGTGCGGGCAGGAAGTCGAAGAAGGTCTGGAACGACGCTTCGCCGCCATAGATGCCCGCGCCTTCCCCGTTCATCGGGCCGGTGGCCCGGATCGTCTCGGTGACGTTGTTGTTGGTGAGGGTGACGTCGAACAGCCCGTTCTGAATATAGTCGTAGAACTTCTTGTAGAAGCCGGTCAGCGTCAGCGAGCCGTTGCGGGAGATATAATATTCGAACGTCAGGTCGAACTGGTCCGCGGTGATCGGCTTGAGCCGCGGATTGCCCATCTGGCCGGTATATTCCCAGTCATAGGCGGTCGGTCTGCCGGTGGAATCGCGCGTTACCCTTGGATTGTTGAAATCGTTGACGTTGGCCGAAATCCGGCTGACCGTCACGAAATTGCGCAGCAGCCCGAAGTCGGGCCGCGACATCGCCCGCGAATAGGCGAAGCGCGAAACCAGCTTGTCGGTCAGATCGAACTTGATGTTGAAGCTGGGCAACGCATGGAAATGGTTGGCCCTGGTCGTCCCGGGCACCGTCGCGCCGTTGTTGAACGCGGTCTCGGCCGCGCCAACGAAACAGCCGGGGGTTGCAGTGGGACGCCCCGTATTCGTGTCGGTCCCGCGGGTACAGATCAGCTCGCTCGCCGTGAACGGATTGGCGAACGTCGCGGCGCCCTGAGTCGCATTCTCGGTCCAGACCAGACGCACACCGAGATTGCCCGAGACCCGGACGCCACCGATCGTCAGCCCGTCGCCGCCGAACTTCGCCATCGCATAGGCCGCAACCGTGCGTTCGCTGACCTTGTGGACCTCGCTCGGCAGATAGCAGCCATAATCGTCCGTGATCGTCTCGCCGGCGCGATATCCCTGCTTCGAGCAGACCGGATAATATTCGCCTACCCCGATCGACGGGCGGCCAAGCGTCTTCGCCAGATCCCCGAGATTCACCAGCTTGTCCATGTTGAAGAACACGAACGAGTGTTGGTTGGTCTGGTTGCCGGCGAAGAAGTCGGTGCCGAAATTGTGGATCCGGTTGCTGTTCGCGCCATAGACCGGCTTGTCGAGGTTGAAATAGGGCGCCTGGGTATAGGTCCAGGTATTGTTGATGTTCGCCCAGTTGTACGCCCCCCAGCGCACCGTCTGATCGCGATCGGCATAGCGTGCGCCGACCTTGATCGCGTCCAGCCAGCCTGAATCCACGTCATATTCCAGGTCCGCGCGGAACGCGAATTCCTGGCCGTCGCTATCTTCGGTGTGATCGGTGAGCGAGTAATAATAATAGTTGTTGGGGTTGGTCAGGCCGCCGGGCGACAGGTTGATGTTCGTCGCAACCGTCGGCGTGAACTGAAGCCGCGGATATTTGCCGGTCAGATCGACAAAGGTGTTGGCGAAGCTGCGCGCCGTCACCGAGGCATTGTAGTTGCTGACGCTCGCATCGACATACTGGCCGTCCAGCGTCAGGCGAAGGCGCTCGGCGATGTCCCAGCGGAACTTGAGGCCGAAATCCTGCGTGATCTGCTTGTTGCGCAGCGCGTTGGCCTGGGTGTCGACCTGCGGCGCGCGCTCGGGATTGGGGCAGCTCTCCCAACTATAGCAACGATTGAAGAACGGCTGGCCCGCCGCATTGAGACCCAGCCCGCGCTCGTCGCCCGGATTGTCGCCCACATAAGGGCTCGGCGCCATCCACCAGCCGCTGAGGAAATTGCCGTCGCCGTCGAACTTGAACGGCTCCGCACCCCGCAACGACTTGAGCTGATCCGCATTGGTGTACATGAAATCCGCCGGGCGGCCGTAGAGATCCGGATAGAATGCGCTCGAGAAGACCGAATATTCGCGCCAGCTGTTGTTATACTGCGACCGGTTATACTGGCCGATCAGCTCCATCGTCTCGTCTTTGGACTTCCACTGGAACGCCGCGGACACGCCGTAGCGCTCGCGGTCATATTCGTTCTCGCGCATGGAGATGCCGCTGGGGATATACTTCTTCCCCGGACCGAACACGTTGTTGAAGATGCCCATGCGCTCGTACTGGATGCCCTGGCTGGACGTGATCGCATGCGAATAGGCGCCGTTGATCATCAAGCCGATCTCGCCGATCCCGGTATCCCAGCGATCGGAGATGATGCCCGAAACCTCCGGCGTCGATTTCCTGGCGATGTCGCCATAGGTGTTCTTGACCGAGAACGAGATCAACCGCCCCTGGCTGTCGAACGGCAGACGGGTGCGCAGATTGACCGTGCCGGCGATGCCGCCCTCGATCAGGTCGGCGGTCTGGTTCTTGTAGGTGTCGATCCCGCCAAGCAGTTCGGGCGAGATGTCCTGCCAGCTCAACCCGCGCGAGGAATTGGCGCTGAACGTGTCGCGGCCGTTGAATTCCGAGCGAACCTGGTTGAGGCCGCGAATGATGACGCCCGACGGCTCGGCCGAGAAGTGCGCGGTGTCGTCGGTACCCGAGAAGCGGTTGACGGTGATGCCCGGCACGCGCTGCAGCGCTTCGGCGACGGACTTGTCCGGGAAGGAGCCGATATCCTCGGCCGTGATCGAATCCACCACGGTGTCGGCGTTGCGCTTGCGGTTCTGCGCCGATTCGAGATTCTTGCGGGCGCCGGTGATGACCACATCCTCGGCGGAGACTTCCTCGCTCGCGGCGGTCTGAACGGCGGTGTCCTGCGCCGATGCGGGCGCCGCGATCGCACTGGCCAGCGCAGTGATGCAGATCCCGTGAAAAAGATTGCGGCGAGTCCCAATCGCCCTGACCGTCGATCCGATCATTCCCCGATTCCCTTCCCATTACCCCCGGATCGTTTGGCCGACCCTTTATATGAGACCAATTGCGTAATTGGACTATTACCAATAGACTACAAATTACTTGACCTGTCCATTGCAAAATTATGGCAGCGTAATGAAGTTGCTTCGCGACAGCGGACGACGATGTGGGGGAGATGCGATGCGCCTGATTTCACTTGATGTATTGCGCGGCCTGACCGTGGCAGGGATGATCCTCGTCAACGCGGCGGCCGGGATGAAATATGGGGCGGAAGCGAACGTCGCGCCGATCCTGCTGCACAAGGCGTGGGAAGGGCTGACGCTTGCGGATCTGGTCTTCCCGGCATTCCTGACGATGGTCGGGATCGCAATCCCGTTTTCGCTGCGGCAGCGCGCGGCAACCGCCGCGCCCACCGGGCAGATCCTCGGCCGTACCGGGCGGCTGATCCTGCTCGGCTTCATCCTCTCCAACCTCTACTGGTTCGCCGATTTCGGCGACCGCGACTGGCGGCTGTTCGGCGTGCTTCAGCGAATCGGTCTGGTCTATGGCGCCTGCGCCCTGCTGTTCCTGTACGCGGGACCGCGCGTGCGTCTGGCGCTGATCGCGGTGCTGCTGATCGGATACTGGCCGCTGACCCTGCTTCCGGCGCTCGACGGCCTGCCCAACGATATCTGGCAGCGCGGGCACAATTTCGTCGCCTCGGTCGATCGCGTGCTGCTGGGCAAGCACCTCTATGTGAAGGGCCCTGAAGGCTATGATCCCGAGGGGATCCTGGGCACCTTGCCCGCGATCGCGCAGGGACTGATCGGGATCGCGATCGGCGAACTGCTGCTCAAGCGCGAGGGCCAGCGCACCCGCCTGCTGCTCGCCGCTGGCGCGGCGATGCTGGCCGCGGGCGTGGCGTGGAGCTTTGCCTTCCCGATCGTCAAGGACATCTGGTCCAGCCCGTTCGTGCTGGTCACCGCGGGCATCACCGTGCTGACGCTGGCGGTGTTGCACCACGTCCTCGACCGCGAAGGGCGTACGCCGGGCATCGCCGCGACCGCGATGCTGGCCTTCGGCGCCAATGCCATCGCCGCCTATACGTTGCACCAGGTGACCTCGAGCGTCGTGACCTGGGACCTGCTGCTGCTCCCCTTCCAGACGACCCGCGCGGCGATCGGCGATCCCATTGCGTCGCTGCTTCCGGTATTGATCTATCTCGCGCTGATCTGGGCCGCGATGGAGTGGCTCCGGCGCAAGGGCTGGATCATCAAAATCTGACCGCCCCGCACATACATCTTGATGGGACCAATATAACCTATATAGTACCAACTTGAACACTGGCCATATCGGCCGGGGATGATGGAGAGATGCGGGAATGGTGCCGAACGCGGCCAGAGCGAGTTTGGGAACGCTGATGGAGCGTGAGGCAGCCGAAGCCGGCGCCGCGGTGTCGCGGATGCTGGCGGCGAATCGCGACGCCATCGCACAGGTCGCCGCGCGGTTGCGCGCGGCACCGCCCGCAGTGGTCGTGACCTGCGCCCGCGGTTCGTCGGACCATGCGGCAACCTATGCCAAATATCTGATCGAGACGCTGACCGGCGTGCCGACCGCGTCGGCGGCGCTGTCGGTCGCGTCGCTCTATGACGCGCCGGTGGCACCGGGGAACCGGCTCTGCCTCGCCATCTCGCAGTCGGGCAAGAGCCCCGACCTGCTCGCGACGGTCGAGCATCAGCGCAAGGCCGGCGCGTTCGTCGTCGCGATGGTCAACGCCGAGGACGCGCCGCTCGCCGCGCTCGCCGATATCGTGATCCCGCTCAAGGCCGGTCCGGAGCGATCGGTCGCGGCGACCAAATCCTATATCTGCTCGCTCGCTGCGATCGCCGCGCTCGTCGCCGCCTGGGCCGAGGACGCAGCCCTCACGGATGCGGTTGCCGGGCTGCCCGTGCAGCTTGAGCGCGCGTTCGAGCTCGACTGGTCGCCGGCGGTGACAGCGCTTACCGGCGCATCGGGTCTGTTCGT
This sequence comes from Sphingomonas sp. GW821-FHT03E12, assembly GCF_059420685.1. Classification (NCBI taxonomy): domain Bacteria; kingdom Pseudomonadati; phylum Pseudomonadota; class Alphaproteobacteria; order Sphingomonadales; family Sphingomonadaceae; genus Sphingomonas; species Sphingomonas sp. GW821-FHT03E12. The sequence goes on along the minus strand of NZ_JBWKUF010000001.1, from coordinate 1,112,936 downwards.
GCTGGGCCGCGGCTATGGCTATGGCATTGCGCAGGAAGCCGCGCTCAAGTTCAAGGAAACCTGCGCGCTTCACGCCGAGAGCTTCAGCGCGGCGGAAGTGCGTCACGGGCCGATGGCGATCGTGGGTGAGGCGTTCCACGTTCTTGCCTTCGCAAGCAGCGACCGCGCGGGGACAAGCGTGCGCGAGACCGTCGCCGAATTCCGCAACCGCGGCGCCGAAGTGCTGCTCGCCGATCCGGCAGCGCCCGAAACGGGCCTTCCCGCGATCGCGGCGCACCCGGCGATCGAGCCGATCCTGATCGTCCAGAGCTTCTACAAGATGGCCAATGCGCTCGCGCTGGCCCGCGGCTGCGACCCCGATTCGCCGCCCCATCTCAACAAGGTCACTGAAACACTATGATGATTCGACTGGAGAACGGCCGGATCGTCACCCCGCAGGGCGTGGTCGACGGCGCGGACCTGACCGTCGCCGGCGGGACGATCACAGCGCTCGCGCCCCTGGGCGGCGGTACCGCGGACCGTGTGATCGATCTTGGCGGCGGCTGGCTGCTGCCCGGCTTCATCGACACGCAGGTGAATGGCGGCGGCGGCGTCCTGTTCAACGACCAGACCGATGTCGATGCCATCGCCGCGATCGGTGCGGCGCATGCCCGTTTCGGCACGACCGCCTTCCTCCCCACGCTGATCAGCGACACGCCGGACCAGATCGCCGCGGCGCTCGACGCGGTCGACGCGGCGATCGAACAGGGCGTTCCGGGCGTGGTCGGCATCCATGTCGAGGGTCCGTTCATCAACGAGGTGAAGCGCGGCATCCATGAGGCGCGGCGCATCCGCCGGCTCGACGCGGACACGCTGGCGCTGCTCACCGCGCCGCGCCGCGGCCGGGTAATGCTGACGCTCGCGCCCGAGCTGTGCGACACGGACGATATCCGCGCGCTGGTGAAACACGGCGTGATCGTGAGCGCCGGGCACACCAACGCGACCTATGACGAGATGATGGCCGCGATCAGCGCGGGACTCACCGGCTTCACGCATCTGTTCAACGCGATGTCGCCGCTGCACCATCGCAACCCCGGCGCCGTGGGCGCGGCGTTCGATTCGGATGCCTGGTGCGGGATGATCGTCGACGACGCGCACCTCCATCCGGCGGTGGTCCGCCTGGCGGTCCGTGCCAAGGGGATCGAGCGGCTGATGCTGGTCACCGATGCGATGCCCAGCGTCGGCACCGGCGACACCGAATTCATGCTGCAGGGCAAGCGCATCATGGTGCGCAACGGAGTCTGTCTGTTCGAGGACGGCACCCTGGCCGGCACGCATCTCGACATGGCCTCGGCGTTGCGCAACACCGTCGAGGTGACCGGGCTGAGCGTTCCGGACGCGGCGGTGATGGCGAGCACGACGCCCGCGCGCTTCCTGTCGCTCGACCCATATGGCGCATTGGCGCCGGGCAAACGCGCCGACTGGGTGTGGCTGGACAAGGACCTCCAGCCGCGCGGAACCTGGATCGGCAGCGAACCAGTGGCTGACGCAGAAGAATTCGCCCGCGCGGCGCAATAAAACAGAGCCGGGGGAAGGATGGCATTGATTATCACGTCGCCGCTGCGAGGTTGGGCCGCGCCGCTCGACAGCGTTCCGGATCCCGTCTTCGCGCAGCGGATGATGGGCGACGGCGTCGCGATCCAGCCGCTGGGCGACACGGTCTGCGCGCCGTTCGACGGCGAGGTGGTGACGCTGCACGAGGCGGGGCATGCCGTCTCGCTGCGCAGCGACGAAGGCGCCGAAGTGCTGATCCATATCGGCCTCGACACCGTCGCGCTGAAAGGGCGGGGCTTCACGCCGCTGGTCGCGCCCGGCGCCACTGTCGCGCGCGGCGATCCGCTGATCCGGTTCGACATGGACTCCGTCGCCCTCGCCGCGACCAGCCTGATCACCCCGGTGATCGTGACCAATGCCGAAGCCTTCACGATCACCCGCCGGACCACCGGCCGCGCGATTGGGGCGCATGAGGAACTGATGGCGCTCACGCCGGCCCGGGCACAGCCCCGGCGCTGGTCCGACGACGGCACGGTGATCGAGGAGCGGGTCAAGCTGATCCTTCCGCATGGCATCCATGCCCGCCCCGCCGCGCGGCTGGGCGAGTGCGCCCGCCAGTTCGAGGCGGAAATCCATCTGCTCCACGGCGACAAGCGCGGCGACGCGCGCAGCACCGTCGGGCTGCTCGCGCTCGGTACCAGGCTGGGCGACGAACTGGTCGTCCAGGCACGCGGCAGCGATGCCGAAGCGGCGCTGGCCGCGATCGTCGCCTTGCTGGGATCGGATATGGGGGAGGGTGCGCCCGCGCCGGCACCCGTGACTGCCGCGCCTGCTGCGCCCGTGCTGCAACCTGGACAGATTGGCGGTGTGATCGCCTCCCCCGGCCTTGCAATGGGGGCCGCAGCACGCCTGCGCCAGACCGCGATCGCAGTCGAGCGTGAGGGCCTGAGCGCCGACACCGAACGCGCCGCACTCGACGCCGCACGAAACACGGTGCGTACACGGATCGAAGCGCGCGCCGATGCCGCAGGCGGCAGCGTCGCCGCGGTGATGCGCGCGCATCTCGCGCTGCTCGACGATCCCGAACTGGCGGCGGGCGCAGAAACGCGCATCGCCGCGGGCAACAGCGCGGGCTATGCCTGGCGCGGCGCGGTGCACGACCAGATCGCGGCGCTGAAGGCGACCGGAAACGCGCATCTGATCGAGCGCACCGACGATCTCGTCGATATCGAGCGGCAGGTGCTGGGCGTGCTGACCGGCACCCCGGCCGAAGCCGATGCGGTTCCGGCGGGTGCGATTCTGGTCGCCGACGACCTTCTCCCCTCGCAGCTCGTGACCATTGCCGCGAGCAAGCCGGCGGGCATCTGCCTGGTGCGCGGCGGACCGACCTCTCACGTCGCGATCCTGTGCGCCGGCATGGGATTGCCCGCACTCGTCGCGATGGGCGACGCGATCGAAGCGATCGAGGACGGCACGCCGCTGCTGCTCGACGCCGAAGCAGGTCATGTCACGCCGAACCCGTCGCAGGCCGACGCCGACGCGTTCGCCGCACGTCTTGCCAAGCGCGATGCCCGCCGCGAAGCCGCGCGCGCTGCTGCGGGTGACGCCTGCCACACCGCGGATGGCGTGCGCATTGAGCTGTTCGCCAATCTCGGGACCGTCGAGGATGCCAAGGCCGCCGTCGCGCAGGGCGCCGAAGGATCGGGGCTGGTCCGCAGCGAGTTCCTGTTCCTCGACCGCGAGGATGCGCCGTCCGAAGACGAGCAGCACGCCGCCTATCAGGGCATCGCCGACGCGCTGCCGGGCAAGCCAGTCATCGTCCGCCTGCTGGACGTGGGCGGCGACAAGCCAGCGGCGTACATCCCGTTCGACGCCGAAGAGAATCCGGCGCTGGGCCTGCGCGGCATCCGCGTCGGGCTGGCGCATCGCGACCTGCTCGAAACCCAGATCCGCGCGATCCTGCGCGTCCAGCCCGTCGGCCAGTGCCGCATCATGCTGCCGATGGTGGCGAGCGTGAGCGAGGTCCGCGCGGTTCGCGAGGTGGTCGAGCGGCTGCGCAGCGAAATGGGGATCGAGACGCCGGTCGAAGTGGGCGTGATGGTCGAGACCCCCGCCGCCGCGATCACCGCGGACCTTCTGGCCGCCGAGGCCGACTTCCTGTCGATCGGCACCAACGACCTCACCCAATATGTGCTGGCGATGGACCGTGGCAATCCGGCGGTCGCGTCGGGGGTCGATGCGATGCACCCCGCGGTGCTGCGGATGATCGCCGAAACCTGCCGCCGTGCCACCGCCGCGGGCCGCTGGGTCGGCGTGTGCGGCGGCCTCGCTTCCGATCCGGCGGCAGTGCCGATCCTGATCGGACTCGGCGCAACCGAGCTTTCGACCGTTCCCGGCTTCGTGCCCGAAGCCAAGGCGATCGTGCGCGGCGTGACGCTGGCCGATGCCCGCGATCATGCCGAGCGCGCGCTGCACTGCAGTTCCGCCGCCGAAGTCCGCGCGCTGGCCCGCGCGTTCGAGGAGAAGACCGCATGAGAAAGATCCTCGAGACGCTCCAGCCGCTCGGCCGCGCCCTCATGCTGCCGATCGCCGTGCTGCCGATCGCGGGCCTGTTGCTGCGCATCGGCCAGCCCGATCTGCTCGACATCGCCTTTGTCTCCGCCGCGGGGACGGCGATCTTCGGCAATCTGGGCATCCTGTTCGCGATCGGCGTGGCGGTGGGCTTTGCGCGCGACGGCAACGGCGCCGCTGCGCTTGCCGGCGTCACCTGCTATCTCGTCTCGACCACCGGCGCGCAGACGTTCCTGATCGCGCCGCCGGAGGTCATTGCAGGCCTGCCCGATGCAGCCGCCAAGGTCGTCGCACAGGCATGGGCGACGGGGCAGATCGACCGGCTCGAAGTACCGATCGGCATCATTTCGGGCCTGATCGGCGGCAAATTCTACAACCGCTTCGCGACCATCGCGCTCCCGGAATATCTCGCCTTTTTCGGCGGCCGCCGCTTCGTGCCGATCGCCGCCGGGATCGCCGGACTGCTGTTCGCCGGCGTGCTCGGCTATGGCTATGCGCATATCAGCTCGGCGCTCGACGCGGCGAGCCACGCCGTGGTCGAATCCGGCGGTGCCGGCATGTTCGTCTATGGCGTGCTGAACCGGCTGCTCCTCGTCACCGGCCTTCACCATTTGCTCAACAACGTCGCCTGGTTCCTGGTCGGCGACTATGGCGGGGCAACCGGCGACCTCGGACGCTTCTTTGCAGGCGATCCCAATGCGGGCGCGTTCATGTCGGGCTTCTTCCCGGTGATGATGTTCGGCCTGCCCGCCGCCTGCCTCGCTATGTATCACGAGGCGCGGCCCGAGCGGCGCAAGGCGGTGGGTGGCATGCTCTTCAGCCTCGCCTTCACCAGCTTCCTGACCGGCGTGACCGAGCCGATCGAATTCACCTTCATGTTCCTCGCGCCGTTCCTCTACGCGATCCATGCGGTGCTGACCGGTGTCTCGATGGCGCTGATGGACGTGCTGGGGATCAAGCTGGGCTTCGGCTTCTCGGCCGGGCTGTTCGACTATGTGTTGAACTTCAAGCTCTCGACCCGCCCATGGATGCTGCTGCCGGTCGGCGCGGTCTATGCGCTGATCTATTATGGCCTGTTCCGCTTCTTCATCCGCAAGCTCGACCTGGCGACGCCCGGGCGCGAGAAGGGCGAGGCCGTCGCGGCGGCGGGCGAAGCAACTGCGGGCAACCAACGCGGTGCGGCCTTCGTCAAGGCGCTGGGCGGCGCGGCGAACCTCACCAGCGTCGATGCCTGCACGACCCGGCTGCGTCTGATCGTTGCCGATCAGACCGCGGTCGACGATGCCGCGCTGACCGCACTGGGCGCGCGCGGGATCATCCGCCCGTCGGCCAACGCCACGCAGGTGGTGCTCGGCCCGATTGCCGATCTGGTCGCGGAGGAGATCCGTGGCGCAATCGGTGGCGGCACAGCGCTGGTCTCCGCCGCTCCGGCCGACGCTGCGGTGGAGGAGACGGTCACGCTTCCGGCGGCTATTCTGGCGGCGCTGGGCGGGGAAGCCAATATCCGCGCCCTGCGCGCGCTCCATGGCCGGTTCAGGGTCGAGCTGATCGATGCCGGCCGCGCCGACGAAGCCGGACTGCTGGCTGCCGCGAACGGCGCGGTTTCGCCGCAGCCGGGCGTCTACCACATCCTGCGTGACTAAGATGCTCGCGCTCCTCGCCGCCAGCCTGTTGCTCGGCAAGGCCGAACCCTCGACGCCGCTCCCGGTCCATAGCGGCGGCCGCACCGTCACAGCGGCGGACGGGAGCCGCAGTTTCGGGTGGCCCGGTGTCTATTTCGAGGCACGCTTCCGGGGCCCCGCGGTCCGCGTACGGTTCGACGCACCCGCCGACCATCTGCGCCTGTCGATCGACGGCAAGGAGCATCGCGTGTTCCGCGCGCCAGGGGCCGTGGACGTCACCATCGACGGCCTTGCGCCGGGCGAGCATGTCGCGCGGCTGGAGAAGTTGACCGAGAGCCAGTCCGGGTCGAGCCGTTTCATGGCCTTCGAGGCCCCGGGCGGCACGCCGCTCCCGCCACAACCGCGTAGGCGCCAGATCGAATTCATCGGCGACAGCTTCACCGTCGGCTACGGAAACACCTCCCCCGGCGTCACTTGCACCCCGCAACAGGTGCACGCGCTGACCGATACCAGCCAGGCGTTCGGGCCGCTGGTCGCGTCGGCAGTCGGCGCGGATTACCGGATCCACGCCTATTCGGGCTACGGGATGGTCCGCAATTACGACGGCAATGTGCAGGGCCAGAGCCTGCCCTTGCTCTACCCCCGCGCCATTCCCGGCGACGCGGGGCCGCTCGCAACGGCGGACCCGGCCTGGAAGCCGGGGGTGATCGCAATCGGCCTGGGCGGCAACGACTTCTCCACCCCGGTCAAGCCGGGCGAAGCGTGGCGCGACGCGGATGCGCTGCGCACCGCCTATCGCGACCGCTATGTTGCGTTCATTGCCGAGCTGGCTGCACGCCAGCCGCAAGCACGCTTCCTGCTGCTGACGTCGGACTTGTTCCACGCCGAGGTCACCGCCGTCGTCGCGCGGCTCGACCCGGGCCTGCGCGCCCGCGTGCGGACGCTGCGCATCACCGGCTTCGAGCTCACCGGTTGCCAGTGGCACCCCTCGCTCGCCGATCACCGGCTGGCGGCGAAGCTGATCGGCGAGGCGCTGGCGACCGACTGAGGCGGCTCAGCGCGGGCAGCTCCCCGGGGTGGCACGATGGCGGATCGCCTTGCCCCCGGCCTTGCCGGTGAGCTTGCCGCTCTCCACCACCGCGGTGCCGTTGACGATCAGTGTCCGCACCCCTTCGGCCGTCAGCGCAGGCTCCAGATAGGTGGCGCGCGGGCGATAGGTCTTCGGATCGAACACCACGATATCGGCGAAATAGCCCTTCTTGAGATACCCGCGCCGGTCGAGCTTGTAGAAGTCCGCGGTGCGGCCTGTGCTCGAATTGATGAAGGTCGCGAGATCGATCGTCTTCTCGGCGACGACGTACTTTGCGTATTTCGTCGGGAAGGTGCCGTACATGCGCGGATGCCCCGACGATCCGTCCGATCCGGTCATCACCCACGGCTGCTGCATCAGCAACTTGATGTCCGGTTCGATCATGTTGAACGAGACGATCGGCGATCCGCGGCCCTGATCGGCAAGGATGATGCGCACCGCGGCCTCGACCGGGTCGATCTTCCACTCCGCGGCGACCACGTCCAACCGCTTGCCCGCCCAAGGCTGGGTCGTGCCGTGCAACAACACCGCATTGGGACCACCGCGGCGGACCAGATTGGGCGCCATCTCGGCGACGATCCGCGCGCGATCAGCGGGGGTTTCGAGCCGCTTGACCAGCGCCGCCGCGCCGCCGTCCTGCGCCCAGCGCGGGACCAGCGAGGCGACCAGGCTCGAGCCCGATGCCTCATAGGGATATTGGTCGGCGGTGACGTTCTGCCCCCTGGCGCGTGCGGCCTCGACCGCGGCGACGATCTCGCCCGCCTTGCCGTGCACGTCCGCGCCCAGCGCCTTGATGTGTGCGAAATGCACGGGGAGTCCGGCGGCGCGACCGATCTCGATCGCCTCGGCGACCGAGTTCATCAGGCCGATCGAATAGGAGGATTCGTCGCGCTGGTGGGTGTCGTAGATGCCGCCGCGCTTCGCCGCCTCACCCGCAAGCGCGATCACTTCGGGCGTCTTCGAGAAGCTCTGCGGCGCGTAGAACAGGCCCGACGAAAGGCCGAACGCACCCTCGCACATGCCCTGCGCGGTCAGTGCCTTCATCTGATCGAGCTCGGCGGGTGTCGGCTCGCGATCGTCGTTCTTGAGCACCTTCACCCGCACCGCGCCGAAGCCGACGAACGTTGCGACATTGAGACCGACGCCGCTGTTGTCGACGTGATCGAGCAGCCCCTTCGCCGTGCCAGGCCCCTGGCCATAGCCGTCGACGCCCGAGAAGATCGTGGTCACGCCCTGCATCAGCCAAGGCTCGACCAGCCGCTCCTGCGGGGTCTTGCCCCAGATGAATGCGTCCGCATGGGTATGCGGGTCGATGAAGCCGGGGGCGACCACCATTCCCTTGGCATCGATCACCTTCGCGCCGGGATAGCGCTTCCCCGCGCCCGGCCCCACGGCGACGATCGCATCGCCGATGACGACGACATCACCGGTGACGGGCTTGGTGGAGCTGCCGTCATAGAGGGTGCCGCCGGCGATCACGGTCGCCTGGGGCGCGGGCGCGGGGGCCGCCATGGCACCGGGAAGCATGGCCATGGCGGAGAGGAGAAGGGCTTTGCGCATGATCAGTTCGTCCGGCTGAAGTGGAGCGTGACGCGCGGGATTTCGAGCGTGAAGCCGCGCGCATCGTCGTCGGGGGTCAGCGTCAGCATCTCGTTCTTGAAGCTGCCGTCCGGCGTGCGCTTGAGCGTCTTCGCCGGTGCACGCCCGCCATCGGCCTGTGCGACGACGACCTCGAGCGCGTCGCCCTTCAGTGCCAGCCAGTAGGTGCCGGCGAGATTGGCGTTGCGATAGGAACCGTTGATCGCGCTGCCGTCCGCGCTCGGCTCGCCGATCGCGGGCAGGCCCTCGTTGAGCGCAGCGATCACCTTGTCCGCCTGTGGCGCCGGATCGACCACGCCATTGTTGCAGAGCAGGGCGACGCCCATGCGCTTCTCGCGCAGATGGCCATAGAGCGTCTTGAACCCCACCGCGCCGCCGGTGTGGTGGAACCAATGATTGCCGATCAGCAGCGCATTGCCATAGGCGATGCCGCGCCCGGTACGCATGGCGGGCGCGCCGTTGAGGAACTTGCCGGGCTCGGCCATCCATTTGCTGATCTGCGGGGTCCACACCTTGTGGCCGCTGTCGATGTCCTGGTCCCATTTGGCGAGGTCGTTCACCGTGGTGATGAGCCCGCCCGATCCGCCGAACAGCGGATATTCGTCGGCGTCGGTGATCTTGCCGTCCTTGGCGACATAGCCCCTGGCGACATCCGCATCGGTGGTGCGGCCGCCCAGCAGCATCAGGCTGCGCGTCATGCCAAGCGGCTTCAGCACCTTGGCGTTGACATAAGTCTCGAAGGGCTGGCCCGAGACGCGCTCGACGATCTCAGACAACAGCAGATAGCCGCCATTGGTATAGTCATACTGCGTGCCGGGTTCGAACTTGGCGTCCTGCTGCCGGTACACCGCCGCCAGCGCCTGTTTGCGCGTCGGCGCCGAGATGCGATCATAGCCCTCGAGCGCGAGCAGCGAGAGCGAATCGCGCACCCCGCCGGTCATGTTGAGCAGCATCTGCACCGTGACCTTGTCGGCATAGGGTGCAAGCTCGGGAATGTATTTGCGCACGCTGTCGGTCAGCTTCACCTTGCCCGCCGCAACCTGCTGGAGCAGCGCGACGGCGGTGAATTGCTTCGACACCGACGCCGCATAGAATTGCGTGTCGCTCCCGATCGCGCGGCCTGCGGCCACATCGGCGAGGCCCGCATTGACCAGCTCAGCGGGCTTGCCGTTGCGGAAGATACCGACGGCGCACCCCGGCTGCGCGCCGTCCGCCACGCCAAGCGCAGCACGGATGCGGGCGGGCGCAGCCGGGTCGGCGGCGCTTGCCGGCCATGCCGCAAGCGCCGCCAGGGGAAGCATCATCACTCCGATTTTCATTGTCCCTCTCCCCAATTTCATGCCGCTCAGAAGTTCAGGCGGACGCCGCCAATGAACTGACGGCCGATCGTATCGAACAGGCCACGTGTGGTGCCATAGCCGCCCGCACCGGTGATCGGCGGATCGGTGTCGAGCACATTCTGCACCGCCGCGAACAGCGCGACCTTGCTCCCCTCACCCTTGGGTTTGAACAGCGTCACTTCGCCCGACAGGTCGAAATAGACGCGGCCCTTCACCGTCAGCTTGTCGAGATCCTTCGCGGTCAGCGTCCGGTCGATATAGCCGCCGCCGACATAGCGCGCAGTTCCACTGAAGCGAAAATCCTCCGCAATATAGCTGGCGTTGAAATTCGCCTTCCAGCGCGGGTTGCCGCCCAGCGCGGCCACCGTCGACTGCGCCATGCTGTTGTCGAGCCGGGTCTTGCTGATGCCGTCGTCCAGTTCGGTCTTGATCAGATAGTTGACCAATGTCTGGAGGGTAATGCGGTCAGCCCCGACCGGCAGCGAATATTGCAGCTCCACGTCCACGCCGCGCGTCATCGCGCTGGCGAGATTCACCGGCCCGCTGAACACGCTGGCGATACGCCCGTCGCTGCCACGGGTGATGAACGCGCAGGCCGCCGTATTGACGGTGAAGCACTGCTGCACCGTCGCCGCCGGCGTGATCTGGATGATCGCGTCCTTGATCTGGATGTCATAGTAATCGACCGACAGACGCAGCCCCGGAATCGCGGTCGGCGTCAGCACCATGCCACCCGTGAAGGTATCGGCAATCTCGGGCTTCAGGTTTGGATTGCCGGCCGTCAGCGCCGTGATGAGATAGCTCTGCCCGAGGAAACGCGGATCGAAATCGGTGACGTTGAGGTTGGAGCTGCCGCTGCGCTGGAACAGTTCGGCCAGCGATGGTGCACGGATGTCGCGCGACCGCGTGGCACGGAAGCGGATCGAATCGCTGAGTGAATAGTCGAGCCCGGCCTTCCACGTCTCGACCGTGCCCGAGGTGCTGTAGTCGGTGATGCGACCGGCAAGGTCGAGGCTCAGCCGCTTGCCGAGCGACGAATCCTTGAGCAGCGGCACCATCAGTTCGCCGAACAGCTCCTTGACATGCACCTGCCCCGAATAGGGCAGGCTGGGGGCACCGAAGGCACCGGCCTGCGAGCGGACGTCATAGTCGACCGCCAGATCCTGATCGCGATATTCGGCGCCGATCGCGAACGCGACCGGTCCCGCCCAGGTCGAGAAGGGTTTGCCGCGCACCGTCGCGGCAATCGTGTTCTGGCGGATGTCGCTGATGAAGGTGGTGAAGCCGTTCACATAGAGCAGCGCCGGATCGTTCGGATTGACGATGCCAAGGATATTGAGCGGCACGCAGCCATTGCCCGGATTGGCGATCGTCGAACGGCAGATCGGGTCGACGATACCCGGCGTGCGGGGATCATCGATCGCGTCGAGCGCGAGCGTATAGTTGCCGGTGACGCGGACGTTGCGGCCGAAATTCTCGGTATAGTTGCGGCCATAGCCATAATAGGCGTCGACCTTCCACCCCGGCGCAAACTCGCCGCTGAGGCCCACCGCGGTCTGGAACGTGTCCGTGTCAAAGGTCGTGCGGACGCGCGAATGGTCGAGATTGTTCTTGCCGACCGTGATCGTCGCGACGTTGTTGTTGACCATCGTCTGGCGCAGCGCCGCCGGCAGGAACACATAGTCGGAACGCAGCGAATACTGGAAGCTGGACGGGATATTGTCCTGCTCCGAATTGAACTTGTGGTAGGAAACTTCCGCAAACAGCTCGAAATTGCTGCCCACCTCCCAGGTCAGGCGCCCGAAGCCGCTATAGCGGGTGATCGGGGTCGCCCCGACCTGTTCGCCCACGCCGTTGAGGCCGTCGCCGCCGAGCATCGATCCCGAGCTGACCTGGGTGCCGAAATTATAGGGGATCGCCTGCCCGCCGTTCGAGAACTGGATGCCCTTCAGATAGCTCGGCAGGTTGACGATGTTGGTGATCGCCGCGCCATTGCCCGGCGTGAAGGTCGCGCCCGAGATCACCCCGGCATAGGTCACGTTGCTGCTGCGAACGCCGCATTCGGTGACGAAGAAGCGCGGCTGCTCGGGCGTACCGAGGCCGCCATTGCCCGCGTTCGGGTTGGTGAGCAGGCCCGGGCCGCATGCGCTCCAGTCGCGGTCGAACAGGCGATTGATGCCATTATTGTCGGAGAACTCGCCGCCGACGACGAGGTGAAGCCGCTCAGTCACCTTGGTGCCCGCCGCGACCGAGGCGAGGATCTGGCGATAATCCCCTTCTTCCGCCGCGCCGCCCTGAAGCGTCGCGCGCACCCCCTGCATCTTCGAATTGATGCGCAGGTTGACGACGCCCGCCACTGCGTCCGCGCCATAGGCGGCCGATGCACCGCCGGTGACGATGTCGACGCGGTCGATCAGCGCCTGGGGGATATTGTTGATGCTGACCGCGCCGGTCGGGTTGGTCGGCACGTAGCGGCGGCCGTCGAGCAGCACCATCGTGCGCGCATAGCCAAGCCCGCGCAGGTCGAGGAAGTTGCCGCCGGTCTGAGTGTTGCCGCCCGCATTCACCGCGCTGGTCGGGGTGAGCGAGGGGCGGACGGCCGGCATCTGGTTGATGACGTCGGCGATGGTCGGCGCCGCGACGCGCTCGATCGCATCCATGCCGATGACGGTGACCGGCGTCGGCGTGTCGAAGCCGCTGCGCTCGACCAGCGATCCGGTGATAACGATATCCTGCGGCTCATCGGCCGGTTCGGCGGGATCGGTCTGCGCGAAGACGGGCGAAGCGGCAGCCGTGAAGACGCTGGCAAGAAGCAGAAGGCGCGCGCGCCGCGCGACGCTCCTCTGGATGCGGTGCGTGGCAAGCGTCATGTTCTGTCCCCCGATTATGTCGCGACGCAACATCCCTGTGATATGTGCCACAAATCTAGAACAAATCTTTCGCGCCGCTATAGCCCCAGGTTATGGCGGATTTCCGCGGACCGCGCGGGTCTCTGTCCATGCGTAAACGGGCGCGCGCGACCCATGTCGCGGCGCAACAAAAAACCCAGCAATCGCGCGGCCTTACCGGCCCCAGAATTCCGGTTCCGGCGGGTACATCAATCCCTGCTCACCCATCCGGATGCCGCCCGGACGGTCCTCGGCAAGCCAGAGCGGCCCGTCGAGATCGGCACAATCGGCCTGCACCGCGACGCGGAACGCCGCGGCGATCGCGAGCGAGGTCGAGATCATGCAGCCGACCATCACGCCAAAACCGCGCGCTCGCGCGCCGGCCAGCAGGTCGAGCGCCTCGGTCAGGCCACCGGTCTTGTCGAGCTTGATGTTGACCATCTGATAGCGCGACACGAGCCGGTCGAGATCGGCGGTGACGTGACAGGATTCGTCGGCACAGGTCGGGACGAGGCCCCGAAACCCTTCGAGCGCGGCATCCTCCGCGGCGGGCAAAGGCTGCTCGAGGAACTCGACCTCGAGCTCGGCAAGCATCGGCTGGAGCGCCTCGACCTGAGCCATCGTCCATGCCTCATTGGCATCGACCACCAGCCGCGACCCCGGCACTTCGGGCCGGATCGCACGCAGGCACGCCTCGGGCTCGTTGCCGTCGACCTTCACCTTGACGATCGCCGCGCCGCGGATCTTCCGCGCCGCCGCCGCCATCGCCTCGGGTGTGTCGATGCCCAGCGTCAGCGCAGTATGAACGGGACGGATCGCCACCGGCGGGACTGCCGTGCCGCGCTTCAGATCCAGATCCCACAGCGCGCAATCGACCGCGTTGCGCGCCGATCCGGGCGCCATCAGCGCGCGCAGCTCGTCACGGCTCGCTCCGTCCGCAATCGCGGCCTGCGCTGCGCGAAGCTGCTCGGTCACGCTTTCGACGCTCTCGCCGTAACGCGCCGTCACCGACCCCTCGCCGCAGCCGATCACACCGTCCTGAGCGATCGACACGACCGCAAGATCGATGGCGGTCCGCGCCCCGCGCGAGATGCGGAACGGCGTGTGCAGCGCGCGCTGCTCGATCCCCGCGGTTACAGTTCGAAGCATTGGCCGAGCCGGTCGATGATCCGCCCGACGCCGTGCCGGACGGGATCGGAGCAAGGGAGACCCAGCGCGTCCTCGGCCGCCTTGCACGCCGCAACCGCCGCCGCATCGTCCAGCCCCTGGGTGTTGAGCGCGATGCCCACCGCGATCACATCGGGGCTGGTCAGGCGCGCTGCCTCAAGATTGCGGTCGAGGCAGAGCTTCAGGTCGGGCACCGGATGCGTCTTCATGTGACGCATGATCGTGCGGCCCGCTTCGTGACACATCACCAGCGCGTCGGCCTGCGCGCCGTGCAGCAGACCCAGCGACACGCCCGCATAGGAGGGATGGAACAGCGACCCCTGTCCCTCGATCACATCCCAACCGCCATCCTCGCGCGCGGGCGAAAGCTGTTCGACCGACCCCGAGATGAAGTCTGCGACCACCGCGTCCACCGGCATGCCCGAACCCGCGATCAGAATGCCGGTCTGGCCGGTTCCGCGGAAGTCGGCGGCGATGCCGCGGGCCCGCATCTCACGCTCCAGCGCCAGCGTCGTGTACATCTTGCCCACCGAACAGTCGGTGCCGACCGTGAGCAGGCGCTTGCCCGCACGCGGCGCGCCGTTGCCGACCTTCAGCTCCTTCGGCGGCTCGCGCACGTCCCACAAGGTCCGGCCAAGCTCGGCGGCGCGCGCGGCAATCTCGGGCTGGTCGGACAGACGCTCGTGCAGCCCGCTGGCGATATCGAGCCCGGCTTCCATCGCCGCGATCACATCGGCGACCGTGGCGGGCGCCATCACGCCACCGGCATTGGCGACGCCGATCACCATTGTCTGCGCACCTGAAGCGACCGCTTCGGCAAAGCCCATATCGGGCACGCCCAGGTCGATCGGCGAGCCGGGCGAGCGCACCTGACCCACCGCCCATTCGGGCCGCCACACCGCGATGCCGCGCGCCGTCTTGGCGGAAATCGGATCGGTCGCCTGGGCGATGTACAGCAGATAGGGCGGCTTGCTCATAAGTGATTGGGTTCCCCGAAAGATGATCGGGTTGAACGGGAAAGCGCCGGTTTCGCCAATAGAAAATTCGGGGCCGGGCCATAGCCCCGGGCTATGCCGTTCGGTCAGATTCGATCACGCGACAGAAGCCGGCGGCCTTGCCTGACGCGAAGCCTTTCGTTCTACTGTGCAGGACTGAAACGGGCGGGGCGGAAGACAGAATTGATCGACACTTCTTCAGCAGCGCGCAGGATCGGCAACGCGCGATGAACTTCCGCCAGATCGAGATCTTCCACGCCGTCTACACCAACGGTTCGGTCAGCGCGGCTGCGAACGCGCTCAACATTTCGCAGCCTTCAGTCAGCAATATCCTGAAGCACACCGAATCCGTGATCGGCTTTCCGCTGTTCAACCGGGTGAAGGGACGGCTGGTGCCGACCGCCGACGCCCATGCGCTGTTCGGTGAGGTCGCAGAGATCCAGGACCGCGTCCATGCGCTCAAGAAGGCGGGCAACAATCTGCGTCACGGCCGGGTCGGCACGCTGCGCGTCGCAGCGCTGCCTGCACTCGGCCTCGAAGTCCTGCCCGAGGCGGCCGCCGAATTCCTCCAGAAGCACAGCGACGTCACCTTCGAGCTGGAAGTCGTCCACCATCAGGAGATCGTCCGCGCGCTGTACGAGCGCGAGACCGACATCGCGATCGGCAATCAGGTACCGCCGCATTCCCCCGTCTCAAGCCGCCCGATCGGCGAGGGCGAACTGGTCATCCTCTATCGCGAAGCCGATTTCCCCGACATGCCTGCCCGGCTTCCGCTGAGCTGGCTCGAGGGCCGCCCGTTCATCGGCTCGCGCCCCTCCAGCCCCTTCGGACAATTGCTCTATACCGAGCTGGAGCGCGCCGGGGTCGAACCGCACGAGATCAGCTCGGCGCGGACCTTCTACCTGTCCGCCGCGATGGTGCGGGCGGGCGCGGGGGTCACGATCACCGACAATTTCACCGCCAACGCGCTGGCAGGCAACGGCATCGCCTTCCGCCCGATCCAGCCGCCGATCACCTTCGGACTGCATGTCATGCATCTCGAAAGCAAACCGCCCTCGATGCTGGCCAGCGCCTTTATCGATCTGCTGGGCAGCAAGATCGAACGATTATAGCCCCGGCCTATGGATGGCGTCGTGCATCATATGATGTGCCCGGCGTTCCGCTGGCTACCCTCAACCCTGACATGAAAGTGCCCAACGAGATGACGACACGCACAGCCACGAACGGGCGCGGCGCATGAAGCTGGTGCACGCATGGTTCGCGACCGCGTTGTGGAAGCGCGTCGTCGCGGGGATGGTGCTGGGCCTGTTGCTCGCGCTGATCTGGCCCGCTGCAGCGCCCAAGGTCGCGATCCTCGGCGAACTGTTCGTCCGGCTGATCCGGATGCTGGTCGTGCCGATCGTCTTCATCAGCATCGCGTCGGGCATCACCGCCTTGGGCGATACCCGGAAGCTGGGGTCGGTGGGACTGCGCACCGTCGGCCTGTTCGCGCTGACGACCCTGACGGCAATCGCGATCGGCATGACGGTGGGCATGCTGCTGGAGCCGGGCACCGGCGCCAATGTCGGCGGGGCGGCTCCGCGCGAGCTGGGCGCCGCCAAGACGGTCTACGAACAGCTGGTCGGGATCATCCCGCTCAACATCCTTCAGGCGATGGTCGAGGGCGATATGCTCGCGATCCTGTTCGCCGCCACCCTGCTCGGCGCAGGCGTGATCGCCGCGGGCGACGCGGGCAAGCCGGTCGCAGGCTTCCTCCAGTCGCTATCGGCGGTGCTGTTCCAGGTCATCCGCATCGTGATGGAGGTGACGCCGTTCGGCGTATTCGCGCTGATCGCTGGCGCGGTAGCGGCCAATGGCCTGACCGTGTTCACCCATATCGGCCTGCTCGCCGCGGCGGTGGCGATCGCCTCGCTGCTCCAGATCCTGCTCGTCCACGCCCCGCTGATCCGCTGGGGCGCGGGCATGTCCGTACCGCGCTTCTTCCGCAGCATCGCCGACGCGCTCGCGGTTGCCTTCTCGACCGCCTCCTCCTCTGCGACGCTTCCGGTGGCGCTGCGTGTCGCGTGCGACCGGCTGAAGATCGACCGCGCCATCGCCTCCACCACGCTGCCCCTCGGCGCCAGCATCGGCAAGGATGGAACGGCCATGTATGTCGGGCTGCTCAGCGTCTTCGCCCTGCAGGCGTTCGGCGTGCAGATCGATGCGGGCGTCTTTCTGACCCTGCTCTTCGTCGGTGCGCTCACCGCGTTCGGCACGGCACCGATCCCCTCGGCATCCTTGTTCATGCTGACCGCGGTGCTGCCGACCGTCGGGGTGACGCCCGAGCAGACCGCCTTGCTGGTCGGCTTCATCCTGCCGTTCGACCGGCTGCTCGACATGACCCGCACCGTCCCCAGCGCCTGCGCCAACCTGACCGTCTGCACGATCGTCGCGCGGACCGAGGGAGCGATCGGGAACGGACCAGAACCTGTCGCTCAACCCAGCACAACCTGACGGAGAATGCCCATGCCACGCCGCCTTGCTGCCCTGTTCCATACAGGAACCGCTCTCGGGCTAGCGGCGCTGGCTATGGCTCCCGCCGCCGGACAGGAACGCGCCGACCTGCTGATCCGGGGCGGCACCATCTACACCGGCTCGGCCGAGCCGTTCACGGGCGAGATCGCGATCCGCGGCGACCGGATCGTCTATGTCGGCCCCAAGGCGCCGGTGCACGCGGCGCGGACGATCGAGGCCAAGGGACTGGTCGTCGCGCCGGGCTTCATCGACCCGCACGCGCATGTCGAGGGGATGATTCAGGCCGATGATCCGGCGCGACGGCTGGTGCTCCCCTTCCTGATGCAGGGGGTGACGACCACCTTTGTCGGCAATGACGGCGGCGGCGGAACCGATGTCGCGAAGACGCTGAGCACGCGGCCGGGCACCGTCGGGATCAACTTCGCCACCTATGTCGGCTTCGGACCCGTCCGCCAGCAGGTGGTCGGCGAGGCTGCACGCGCCGCCACCCCCGCCGAAATCGAAGCGATGCAGCGCATCGTCGCGAGCGCGATGTGCAACGGCGCGATGGGACTGTCGGCCGGTCTCTTCTACGCGCCGCAGAGCTTCGCCGCGACCGACGAGGTGATCGCGCTCGCCCGCGAAGCCGGCAAGCGCGGCGGTTTCTACGACACCCATCTGCGCAACGAAGCCAGCTTCGACGACGGGCTGATCAAGGCGATCGACGAAGCGCTGCGCATCGGCCGCGAGGGCGCCGTGCCGGTCCATATCGCGCACCTCAAGCTGACTGGCGAGAAGCTGCCCGAGCTCGGCGCAGCAGTGATCGCGCGGATCGAACAGGCACAGGCGGCGGGGCAGATCGTCCATGCCGACCAATATCCCTGGGCAGCGTCATCGACCGCATTGTCCGCCCTGATCATGCCGCGCTGGGCACAGGACGGCGGACGCCAGGCGATGCTGGCACGCTTCGGCGAGCCGGAGACGCTGGCGCGGATCCGCACAGAGATGGGTGAGAATCTGCGCCGCCGCCGTGGCCCCGACGCGGTACTGATCACCTCCGGTGCCGCGCGCGGCAAGACGCTCGCCGATATCGCGAAGACGCGCAGCATCGATCCGGTCGATGCCGCGATCGACCTGTTACGCGCCGAGGAGGTCCGTGTCGTCTCGTTCAGCCAGGACGAGACGATGGTCGAGGCGATCATGCGCCGCCCCTGGGTAATGACCGGGTCGGACGCCTCGGACGGGCATCCGCGCATGTACGGCTCCTATGCCCGCAAATACGCGCATTATGTGAAGGGGCGCGGCGTGATCTCGCTGCGCGATTTCATCGAACGCAGTTCGACGCTCGCGGCGGACCGGTTCGGGCTGGAGGGCCGCGGACACCTCCGCGCAGGCGCATTCGCCGACATCGTGATGTTCGATCCGGCGCGCTACGCGGCGCGCGCCGACTATGTGCAGCCTGCGCTGTTCGCGAAGGGTGTCGAGACGGTGATCGTCAACGGCGTGGTCGCGATCGAGGATGGCGCGCCGACCGGTGCGGCGGCGGGGCGTGCCCTCCCGCGCACCCCGCCGCCGAGCGCCTGCCCGCGCTA
Source organism: Sphingomonas sp. GW821-FHT03E12 (assembly GCF_059420685.1). Taxonomy (NCBI): domain Bacteria; kingdom Pseudomonadati; phylum Pseudomonadota; class Alphaproteobacteria; order Sphingomonadales; family Sphingomonadaceae; genus Sphingomonas; species Sphingomonas sp. GW821-FHT03E12. Next base: position 1,094,046 of record NZ_JBWKUF010000001.1, on the reverse strand, counting down.
GCCGGCGTCAGGGTACCGACGGCTCGGGCGGCGTAGTGTAGCGGGGATCGTTCGACGGCAGCGGCAGGCGGCTGGAGACCGGCGGGAGCTTGCCTCCGCCGATCGCGCGAACGATCGCGTCCATCCGCGCCAGCGGCTTCACCTCGCCCCGGTTGCACAGCATTGCGACGGCGATGTTCCTGCCCGGCAGCACCGCAAACATGTTGCCGAAGCCGAGCTGGGTGCCGCTGTGATAGACCCAGTCGGCGCCCACCTGCAGCCCGGCGGCATAGCGCGCGCCAATCCCCGGCCGGACGATCTCCAGCCCATCGGCATAGCGGCCAGGCGTGGTCATGAAGCGCGCGATTTCGGGCGTCCACACCTTGTGGCCGATGGTGATGTCATAGTGGTATTTCGCGAACTCACGGACCGAGATCATCATCCCGCCCGCGCCGCCATAGAGCGGATAATTGTCGCGCTCGGCAAAGCCGCCCCCGGTCTGCGTATAGCCGTGCGCGCGCACCGTATCGGGGATACGCGCATCGTCCATCACCACCGTCCGGGTCATCCCCATCGGCTTCAGGATCGAGCGGGTGACATAGGCGGCGAAGCGCTCCCCGCTGGCGCGCGACACGATCTCCGACAGCAGGAAGTAGCCGCCGTTCGAATAGTCGAAGCGCGAACCCGGCGTGAAACGCGTCCGGCGCTCACGCGCGATCACCTTGCGCGCGTCGGCCCGCTTGGCATCGGCGACATTGGCGTAACCCGCGGCGGCGGTGAGTACATTGATATTGGGGATGCCCGCGGTGTGATAGGCCAGCATCGCAACGGTGATCGGCTTGTCGACATAGTTGAGCTCGGGGATCCATTTGCGGACGTCGTCGTCCATCGAGACCTTGCCCGCCTGCACAAGCTGCGCGATCGCGAGCATCGTGAACTGCTTCGAGATCGAAGCGGCGTAGAACAAGGTGTCGGGGTCGATCGGGCGCTTGGTGCGCAGATCCGCCGAACCCGCGACGACATAGGTTTCCGCGCCGTCGCGGAACACGCCGACCGCGCACCCCGGGGCCGCCAGCCCCTTGGCATCGGCGATGATCGGCTGGATCGCCGCAATGTCGCTCGCCTGATCGGCTTGAGCCGGGGCGGCGGCCACCGCCATCAGCCCGATCCATGCTGCACGTCTCTTCATCGCGATTCCCTTCAGAAGCGGAAGCGGGCGCCGGCGGTGTAGACCCGGCCCATCATGTCGTAGAGGCTGCGCGTGGTGCCATAGCCGTTGACCGCAGTGATCGGCGGATCGGTGTCCATCAGATTCTGGATCGTCCCGAACAGCGCGACCCGGTTGCGCCGGTGCTGGAGCAATGTGATCTCTCCTGACACATCGAGATAGAGCCGCCCATTGACGGTCTTCCTGTCGGTGTAGTTGCTGATCTCGTTCTCGGCGCTGATGATGCCGCCGCCGACATAGCGGCCGGTGAGGCTGAGCTTATGGCGTTCGCCGACATAGGCGGCCGATCCGTTGAACCGCCAGTGCGGCTCGCCGCCGACCGCATTCACCGTGCTCTGTTCGGTGCTGCCCGCGAAGCGGCTGATATTGGCGCCGTCGACCAGGTCGAGCTTGCCGGTGTAGCTGATCAGGCCGCGCAGGTTCATCCGCCCGCCGGCAAACGGGAAACGATAGGCAAGCTCGACATCGACCCCCGCGGTCTCGACCCGCTGGAAGTTGGCGGGCGCAGTGCGGACGACCGTGATCCGGTTGCTCGCATCGCGGGTGATGAGCGAACAGACCTGCGGCGTATCGGTGTAGCAGCGCGTCACCGTCGCCGCCGCGTTGAGCGATCCGATCGCGTCGTTGAGGCGGATATTGTAGTAATCGACCGAAAGCTGGAAGCCGGGCACGAACTCCGGCGTGAACACCAGTCCCGCGGTGAAAGTATCGGCGGTCTCGGGCTTGAGATCGCGATTGCCGCCCGTCCGGTTGGTCACCGAATAGGTCTGATTGAGCACCGGATCGGTGACGCTCTGGATCAACCCGCTGCCGCCGGCGAACAGCTCGTCGAGATTGGGCGCGCGGATATCGCGTGAGCGCGTCATGCGCAGGCGGATCGAGTCATCGATCGCGTAGTTGATTCCGAGCTTCCACGTCGTCGCGCCAAAGCCCGTGCTGTAGTCGGCGTAACGGACGCCGAGGCTGAGGTCGAAATCCTTGACCCATCCGGCGTTGCTCGCCAGCGGCACCAGCACCTCGCCAAAGCCTTCCTTGACGGTCAGCTCGCCGTCCCAGGGCAGCGAATTGCCAACGCGGAACGCCTGTGCCTGCGACAGTTCGTCCGAGGTGACGACGACGCTCTGGCGCCGGTAGAGACCGCCGAACGCGACCGAAACCGGCCCGGCCCAGGTCGAGAAGGGATTGCCGCGCAAGGTCAGGTCCGCGACCTGCTGGCGGATATCCCAGTCGCGCCGCCCGGTGCCGGTGATCCACGCCTTCGCCTCTTCCGACGCCGATCCGACGCCGAACAGGTTGAGCGGCACGCAGCCATTGGTCGGGTCGGTCAGCGTCGATCGGCACACGATCGTGTTGGTTGCAGGGTTCACCACTGCGTCGAGCGCAAGCATCCAGCGCGACGTGATCCGGTTGCCGGGCGAGAGCAGATTGTTCTGGGTGCGCCCCGAGGCAAACGACGTCTCGAACGACCAGCCGCCGCCGAGCTTGCCCTTGAGGCCGACCAGTCCCTGCCAGGTGCGCGTGGTGATATCGACCTGCCCGCGCGCATAATCGATCAGGCTGCGGCCCATGACGAAGCTCTGGATGTTGTTCGCGACCATCTCTTGCCGGATCGACGCGGGCAGATAGGCATTGTCGCGGCGGATCGTGATCTGGTCGTTGCCGAGCAGGCTGTCGTTCACGACATCGGTACGCGCATAGCCGAACTCGGCCCAGGCGGTGATGTCGTTCGTCAGCTCGTAGCTGATCCTGCCATATTCGCTGTGACGCTTGACCGGGGAGGCGAGGACGAGATCGCCGCCCATCTTGACCCCGTCGCCACCCTTCATCGCGGCGGCCGTGACCAGTGTCCCGTAGGTGAAGGGCACCGGCGTGCCGCCGGGGCCGAACTGGATGCCACGCAGCCGGGTGGGCGAGTTGATCACGCCGCCATAGGAGGCGTTGGCGTTGCGCGCATCGCTGACGATCAGGAAGCGCGGCAGGCCGTTGGTGGCGGTCCAGTCGGGATTGAGGATGGTGTTGGGGCTGTTCCCCCAGTCGCGGCTGTCGAGCCGGTCGATCCCGCTCGCCTCGGCGATCTCCGCGCCGATCAGGATCTTGCCGCGGCCCGATGCGAAGGTTTCGCCCCAGGCGACCGATAGCCGGTAGCGGCGATTGTCGTTGTGATCGGTGATCGACCCCTGAAGGCTGCCGGTGACGCCCTGAAGGTTGGGGCGCAGGCGCAGATTCACCACCCCCGCCACCGCGTCCGAGCCATAGGCTGCCGACGCACCGCCGGTGACGATGTCGGTCGATGCGATCATCGCCTGCGGGATGACATTGGTATTGACGATCCCCGAAGGATTGGTCGGCACATAGCGCTTGCCATCGACCAACGTCAGCGTACGCACCGCGCCCAGCCCGCGCAGGTCGAGGAAATTGCCGCCGGTCATGCTGAACAGGTTCGTCGCGCTGCTCGGTGTCAGCGTCGCGCGCAGCGCCGGAAGCTGGTTGAGCGCGTCGCCGATATTGTCGACGCCGCTACGCTCGATCTGTTCGCTCGAAAGCGTGGTGAGCGGCGTTGCCGAAACGAAACCGCTGCGCGCCACCTGCGATCCGGTGACGATCACATCGGGCGCTTCGCCTTTCGCCGGAGCCTCGGCAGGCGGCGCGGCATCATCGTTCGTCTGAGCTGCCGCCGTACTTGCGAGCAATGCCGCCCCCGCCACCGTTGCCGCCAGCGTAACCCGTCCAACCGTCTGAATCATCCCCGCCCCTTTTCGCGTGCGTTGCCGAACACCTCTCCCAGGCTTTCAGCCGCCCCGGTTCGCGGGGTCTCGTCGGGGGCAAGTTGGCGGTCCGCGGCGCGGGGTGGCCAGTATCAAGCTTTGGCGAATGTATAGCGCGAAGCTATGGAATAGCTTCGGGCACGGCCGCGCGATACGCAGCCGTGCCCGATGGGACGAAGGTCCAGGGGATCAGGCCGGGACCGGCTCGCCCCGCGTCCGCAGCAGCCGCGCGACACCGATCGTCAGCAGCGGAAGTACGAAAACGATCAGCGTCGCGATCGCCATCGCGCGATAGCCGTTGGCGATCAGCGCGACGAGGCCGATGGCGCTGGCGATGAACACCGATCCGATCGTCACCGCGGCGGGAACGGCGATGCGCACCGATTGCGGCATCGCCTTGCCGCGCCGCTGATAGGCGGCATCGATCCGTGCATTGAACGCCTGGACAAAGCCGACGCTGCACTCGAGCAGCGCGAAGAACACCATGGTCTGGAACGCGAAGTGGAACAGCGGGCTGCCGAGTGCGTCGAGGACATAGTTGGACGGCAGTTCCTCGTTGACGATGCCGGGGTAGAAACCGACCAGACAGACGAAGAAGGCGATCGCCGGCGCCATCGCCAGCGGTCCCGCGAGCAGCCCCGACACCACGGCGTCGCGGCCGCTGCGCAGATGGCGCAGCACGGGCAGGATCAGCACCGCGCCGATGACATTGTACGAGGCATAGGTGACCCCGCCCATGAACCAGCCGTCGGTCGGCACCGGCATCGCGAAGCCCGCGCGGATCTGGGGCGTGAACTGCCACAACACCATCACCAGGAAGATCGCATAGACGCCGTAGAGCAGGATCGAGACGTATTTGAACACTGCCTCAGCCGCACTCTGCCCCGCCGCGCACACCACCAGCACCGCGCCGACCAAGGCGAGCGTGCCGACGATGTGCGGCAGCCCGAACATCGCCGCGCCGATCGCCCCCGCCGCCGATCCGAACACCGACAGGACGAGGATCAGAAAGCCGAAATAGATGATTTCGAACGCGACATCGAACCGCCCGAGCAGGGGCCGGAAGAAGCTTTGATAGTCGGTCGCGCCGACCGAATAGGCGAAGCGGAAGGTGATCGCGCAGATCACACTCCACATCACCATCGCCAGCAGCATTCCCCACAGCCCGCCGACGGGCCCGGTGGGCATGAAGAATTCGACCAGCTCGCGACCGGTGGCATAGCCACCGCCGATCACGACCGCCTTGAAGGCGAATCCGGGGAGCAGGTAACGGTTGATCGTCGATACGGCACTCACTTTTCAAGCTCCTCGAAACTGCGATTGCCGATCGGATATTGCTGCCACCCATCCCGGTCGAAATGCCACCATTCCTGCGGATATACGGTGAAGCCGTCGGCTTCCATCGCCCGGCGCAGCACTTCGCGCAGCCAGCGCTGCTCGTCGCTGCCGCCGACATAGTTGGTATAGGACCGGCTCGACATTTCGTCGTAGCGGCCGGTGGTGATCATCGGCTTGCCGCTCGCCAGGTCGACCATGGTGAGGTCGACCGCGGCGCCGCGATTGTGGCGCGATCCCTGGCTGGGATCGGCGACGAAGATGCGGCTGGCCGGCGGGGTCGCGTCCCAGAACATCTTGGTGACGTACCAGGGGCGATAGGCGTCGTGGACGAGCAGCCCGAAGCCCTGCGGCGCCAGCGCCTTGTTGATCCGCGCCATCGCCTGCGCCGCCGGCCGCTGAAGGAACGCGCCCGGCCGTTCGTAGATCTGCTGGCCGAGGAAATTGTTGGTCCCGGCGTAGCGGACGTCGAGCCGGATCGCCGGATCGAACGACTGGACCGCGACCAGGTCGGACTTGACCTTCCCGGTCTCGACCGGCGGGGTCGCGCGGCGCGCGCCTTCGCGCACCGTGTCGATCCCGCCGGTCGCCATCACCTTGCGGATCGCTGCCTCACCCTCGGCACCAAAGTCGCGGCGCGGGAAGCGGATGTCGCCGAGCTTGGCGGCCGTCACCGTACCGGTAGCGTCGCGTTCGAAGGTCAGCGCTTCGAGCGGGTAGAGGCCATGATCCTTCGGGAAGGCATAGTGATCGGCGGCGACGCGGGTGAGCGGGAGCCAGTCGACCCATTCGACGCGGGCATAGGGTTTGCCATCGCGCTCGTAGAGGCGCAGCACATTATAGTCCCAGCCATATTCGCCGATCAGCCCGGCGAGCTCGGCATTGGGCGGCGGCGGGCGGCGCCATTGCGTGCGGGTGAAGCGGCGGCCGTCGAGTTCGACCCAGCTCGCGTCGGGTGCGACCGCGACGCCTTCGCGCCACAACTGCGCGTCGTCGAGCACATAGCGGTCGCCGATGCGGCGCAGCTCGCCCGCCAGTTCCGGCGCATCGAGCACCAGCCGGCCGTCGAACACGCGCAGGTTGACGCTGTCGCCACCATTTTCGAACCGGCCGCTGAGGCGGATCGCTTCTTCTCCGCTGATCGCGGCGCTGCGCTGCCAGCCGGGCAGCGCCCGTCCTTCGCGCGCGGCGAGCCAGCTGCGCAGCGCATGCGCGCCGATCCGCTGCGCGGCATTGCCGGCATCGACCGTCGCGAAGACGACGACGCCGATCCCGGCATCGGGCATCATCTGCAGGCTGGTGACATGGCCATAGACCGCGCCGCCATGGCCGACGGTGCGCTGGCCATCGAGCGTGCCGAGGCCGAAGCCGAGCCCGAAGCTGCGCGTCCCGGTTTTGCCGTACTGCTCGCGCCACATCTCGGCGAGGGTCGCGGGCTTGAGCACCGCGCCGCCGCCATTGAGCATCGCGCGGGCGAAGGCGCCGAGATCGGCGGTATCGGTGTAGAGGCTGCCCGCTGCGGGCGTGCCGAGTTCAAGCGGCGGTGCGGCCCAGCGCCCGCCGTCGAAGCTGTTCATCTGCGAATAGGCGACCGGCCCCTTCACCGCGCGAAGTTCGAACCCGCTCGCGCTCATGCCGAGCGGGCGCAGCACCAGATCGGTGACCGCCTGCGCATAGGGCTTGCCGGTGACGCGGGCGACGACTTCGCCCACCACGGCGATACCGGCATTGGAATATTTGGTGATCGCGCCGGGTGCGGCGACCAGCCGGGTCGAGTTGAGGCTGGCGACCGCATCGGCCTGCCCCTTGGCTTCGCTGTCGAAATAATGGCCGCGCGGCGCTTCACGCACCAGCCCGCTGCGATGCGTCATCAACTGGCGCAGCGTGATCGCGCCGCCGAACGGGTTCTGCGGGCGGAAGTCCGGAAGGTAGCGCGTCACCGGCGCATCGAGATCGAGCTTGCCCTGTTCGACCAGCCGCATCACCGCGATGTCAGTGAACAGCTTGCTGACCGATCCGGCGCGATAGATCGTCGCCGGCGTCGCGGGCACCTTGCCATCGGCGTCGGCCTTGCCCCAGGCACGCGACCAGACGACGCCGCTGCGATCGATCAGCGCAACCGCGATCGACGGGATTTCCTTGTCCGCCAGCTCGGCCTGCGCAGCAGACTCGACCGAACGCGTAACCGCCGCCAGCTCAGCAGGCTGAGCGGCGGCGGGCGCGGCGCAAACCAGCGCCGCCACCATCAGTGTGCGCATTATTGCCCGCCCAGCAGATAATGATCGTAGGCGGTTCGGGCGACCTCGGCGATCACCCGCTCCTGCGTATCCACGCCCTTGGTATCGCCTTTCACGAACGCGGCGATCGCGAACTTGCTGCCGTCGGGCATCGTGACGATGCCGACATCGTTGGCGATGCTCATCAGCGTGCCGGTCTTGTGCGCGACCACCGTGCCCTGAGGCAGCAGGCCCTTCAGACGCTTCTCACCCGTGATGCAGCGTTCCATGATCTCGATCAGCACCTTGGTGCTCGATGCGCTCAGCGCCTTGCCCGACTGGATCACGGCGAGCAGCTGGACCATCGCCTCAGGCGTCGACGCGTCGCGCGGATCATTGTTGAACGGTGTATTGGGGAGGCGCTTCTGGTCCATGTCGCGCTTCGACGGATCAGCGGCGAAGGCGCGGTCGATATTCTCGCGGAACGTCCCCGGCCCCGGCGTGATGTTGAGCGCGCGGTAGATGAGCCGCGCGGTATCGGCATCGACGCGCTGACCGCTGGTGACGCCGACCTTGCGCAGCCAGGCGGTGACCGCTGCCGGGCCGCCCGCCTGCGTCACCATCACATCGGTGGCGGTATTGTCGCTGCGCGTCAGCATCAGCTCGAGCAGATTGTGCACCGACAGCGCGACGCCGGGATGCTTCATCTGCTCGGTGATTCCGGCCGACTGGACCCACACCGCCGGATCTACGGTGACCATCGCGTCGAGCTTGAAATCGCCCTTGTCGATCCGCGCGAGAACGGCGCCCGCGACCGCGATCTTGAAGGTGCTGGCCATCGGGAAGGTCTGACCGGCGTTGAGCGTGTAGACCGGCCCGCCGCCGATCCGCTGCACCGCCACCCCGACGGTGCCATCGGTCTGCTTGGCGAGCACCGCAAAGGCGGATTCAAGCTTTGCAGTTGCCGCCGGCGCCGGTGAGGCTTGGGCGCCGGCGGCGGGGATCAAAGGCGGTGCGACAAGGCACAGCGCCGAAAGGGAAAACAATACACGGCCCTTCAGCAAGCTCATACGCACACCCTGTCTCCCCGTTTGATCTTGTTTCTTAGTCTTGTTCTTGAGCGCCCGGATCAGAAACTGAACCGGATGCCCGCCGTAAATTGCCGCCCGATCACATCGTACAGATGCCGCGCGGTCGCCCAGTCATAGCCCAGGATCGGCGGATCGGTGTTGAGCAGGTTGAGGATCGAGCCATAGGCCGCGACCTTGCTCTTGCCGCCGGTCGGACGGAACAGCGTCACCTCACCCGACAGGTCGAGGTAGAAGCGGCCGTTGCCGTGCATCTTGTCGCTGATCGGCGTGCCGAACGGCTTGGTCACGGTGGTGTCGCGGGTGATGAGGCCCCCGCCGATCCAGCGCCCGGTCAGGTTGGCGCGCCAGCCGTCGGTGCTGTAGCTCGCCGAACTGGTGACGCGCAGATTGGGCGATCCGTTCACGCCATCGACAAAGGTCTGCGACAGCGTCCCCGCGAGGATCGTCCGCGCGCCGCCGTCACCGACCAGCTCGAGCTTGTTGACGTAGTTGGCGAGCACCCGCAGGTCGAGGCTGCCCTTCCAGAAATCGGTGCGGTACGACGCCTCGAAATCGATGCCCGCAGTCATGATCGACTGGAAGTTGGCGGGTGCGAGCAGGATGCCGCTGATCTGACCCGGCGTGGCACCGCTCGCAGGCCCGCGGGTGACCAGAGCGCACGATCCGGCGTCGCCATTGTTACAGCGGTTGACGATCTGCTGCGCAGTCAGCGCGGCGATCGCGCCCTCGATCTTGATGTCGTAATAGTCGAGCGAGAAGCGCAGGTCGCGGGTCGGCGACACGACCATGCCCAGGGTCAGCGTATCGGCCTTTTCGGGCTTGAGGAACGGGTTGCCGCCCTGCGTGGTCGAGACTGCATAGATCTCGTTTGCGCGCGCGCTGTCGGTGATGTTGAAGATCAGCGTCTGCCCCGCGGCGAACAGCTCCTGGATGTTGGGCGCGCGGATGTCGCGCGAGCGCGTGGCGCGGAACCGCAGGAAGTCGGTCATCGCATAGTTGATGCCGGCCTTCCACGTCTCGACCTGGCCCGACGTCTTGTAGTCGGTGATGCGCCCGGCAACGTTCAGATCGAGATTCTTGGCATAGTCCTGATCCGCGAGGATCGGGATCAGCAACTCGCCGAACGCTTCCTTGACCTCTTCGGTGCCCGAGAAGGGAAGCGTGTTGCCGACGCGATAGACGGTCGCCCCGCCCGGCCGGCTTGCCGAGATCGGATCGGAGAGCACATCGACCTCGAACTTGCGCCAATGGACGCCGCCCGCGAAGCTCACCGTTCCGGCGGGCAGCGAGAACAGACTGCCGCGCACGATCAGGTCCGCGGTCTGCTGCTTCATCTGCCAGTCGCGGATCGAATCCCCGGTGATATAGTCGAGTGCCGCTGCCTGATCTCCCGGGGCGACCACGCCGAACAGGTTGAGCGGCACGCAGCCATTGGTCGGATTGGTGATGGTCGAACGGCAGATCGGATCGACCACGCCCGGGGTCGCGGGATTATCGACCGCATCGAGCGCGTTGCGCCAGTTGGCGGTGTTCCGCGCGCCGGCGAAGTTGGTGTAGTCGCGCGCCTTGCCATAGGTGTAGGAGACGTCGTAGCTCCACGATCCGCCGAGCTTGCCGCGCAGTCCCGCCACCGCCTGCCAGTTCCACGTCACCTTGTTGATATAGCCGCGCGCATAGTCGTTGATCGCGCGGCCCATCACGAAGCTGGTGATGTCGGGATTGGCGTTCAGGATCGTGCGGATCGAGCTGGGCAGGAAGACGTTGTCGCGCTGGATCGTGATCTGATCGTTCGCGGTGATCGACGGCGCATTCTCGATGTCCGAGCGCGCATAGCCGAAGCTGGCGTAGAGCGTCGCCGCGGTGCTGAACTCGAACTCGCTCGCGCCATAGGCTGCCCAGCGCTTATAGGGCTGCTTCAGCACCGCGTCGCAGATGCCGCAGACGCCGTCGCCGCCCTGATGCGAGTTGGCGGTCTGATTGGTGCCGTAGTTGAACGGGCCGGTCTGGCCGTTGCCCAGGAACTGGATGCCGCGCAGCAATGCGGTGCCGTTGGCGCCGGTCGCGCTGTTGATCAGGCCGCCATAGGAAGCATTCGATGCGCGCGGCTGATTGACCAGGATATAGGTCGGCGCGGTGTTGGTCGGCGTGCTGGCCGGGTTGGAGATGACGGCATAGTCGCCCCATTCGCGCGAGCCATAGTCAAGGATGCCCTTGCTCTGCGCCATTTCGGCGCCGACGATGATGTGGCCGCGGCCGCCGGCGAACTTGGTACCCGCCGCTGCCGAGGCGAGGTAGCTCTTGTTATCGCCATAGTCGCTGATGCCGTATTGCGCGTTGCCGCGCACGCCTTCGAGCTTGTGGTCGATCTTGAAGTTGACCACGCCGGCGACGGCGTCCGAACCATAGGCGGCCGATGCGCCGCCGGTGACGACTTCGGCGCCCGAAATCACCGCCTGCGGGATGTTGTTGACGTTGACCACGCCCTCGGGCGACGACGGCGTCGGCCGCTTGCCGTCGACCAGGGTGAGCGTGCGCAGATAGGTGAGGCCGCGCAGATCGAGATAGTTGCCCGACGACAGCTTGGACAGGTTGGTCGACGCTTCGGGCGTGACGCTGGGCTTGAGCGCGGGATATTGATTGAGCGCGTCGGCGACGTTGGGCGCGGCGACGCGCTCGAAATCCGCAGTGCCGACGACGGTGACGGGGGTCGGGGTATCGAAGCCGCTGCGTGCGATCTGCGATCCGGTGACGATGACCTCTTCGGGCTCCTCGGCGGCATCCTGCGCCCAGGCGAAGCTGGGCAGAACCATCGGCAAGCCAAATGCCGCACCCGTCAGAATCCGGCGCTTCCAATTGCGCCGCATGCCCATCATTTCCGAAACGGCCATCGCGTGTCCCCTATTTCGATTCGTGAAAACCGTGCCCCCTGTGCGGCAGCGGAGCCGCTCTTCCGGCGACTCTCGAATTTCTCTGAGGGCATTTGTTCTCGTATTGGAGAATGTCGTCAAGACAGAAAATGACATTCCTGAGACGGGGCTGTGAAACTTCCGTTCCCGATACAGCCGGGACACCAGAACCGATTTCAAATCCGCAAATCTAGTGCTAAATAGCGGACAAATGACGCCAAGCCTCGGAACAATCGTGAAACGCCTGCGCCAGGAGCGCGGATGGAAATTGTCGGATATGAGCCGCGCCGTCGGTATTCCGCTCTCGACCTTGTCGAAGATCGAGAACGACAAGCTGACGCTGAGCTATGACAAGCTTCAGCAATTCGCGCGCTCGCTCAACATTCCGCTGACGGCATTGTTTGCCGAACCGGCGCCCAAGAAGGGCGCGCCGGTGGTGACCGGGCGGCGAAGCATCGCGACGCTCGACCGTGCGATCCACATCACCACCAACAACTATGAATACAGCTATTTCTCCGGTGAACTCCGTAATCGCCGGATGATCCCGATCCATGCGCGTGTAACCTCAAGGACGCTGGAGGAATTCGGCGAGCTGGTGCGGCACAGCGGCGAGGAATTCGCCTATGTGGTCCAGGGCGCCGCCATCCTCCACACCGAGTTTTACGAGCCAGTAACCCTGCATGAGGGCGAAGGCGTCTATATCGACAGCACCATGGGCCATGCCTATCTGGTCGCGCCCGGCCATGAAGAGGCGGTGATGCTGGTCGTGTGCGCATCGGGCGACGAACATCTCCAGGACGAGTTGATCGCCGAAGCCGAGGCGCGGCAGGGCGATGACGTGTCGGATACCGGCGCGCCGCGCTGGTCCCGGCCGGAATAGGCCATCCGAATTTTCACAAAGTAGAATACTTTCCATAATGAAAATGTCGCGCTAGGAATTCTCCAGCTGCGATTCGCCATGATGTGAATCGCGAACAGGGGAGTGGCGCATGAAGCTGCACATTTTCGCCGCGGTCGCCGCGGCCGGGCTCGCAATCGCACCGGTGCAGGGCCAGGAACCCGCCCCTGAATATGACATCGTCATTCGCGGTGGGCGCGTGCTCGACGGCGCGGGCAATCCCTGGGTCTCGGCGGACGTCGCGATCAAGGACGGGCGCATCGCCAAGATCGGCAAGGTCACCGGCAAGGGCAGGCAGGAGGTCGATGCACGCGGCCGCTATGTCTCGCCGGGCTGGATCGACATGATGGACCAGTCCGGCCGCGTGCTGCGCACCAACGGTATCGCCGAGAACAAGCTGCGCAGCGGCGTCACCACGCTGATCGGGGGCGAAGGCGGCACCCCCGTCCCCGCCGATCAGGTCACCGCCTATTTCAAGGAGCTGGAGACCAAGGGGATCGCGGTCAATTTCGGCACCTATTATTCGCCCACCCAGGCGCGGCGCGAGGTGATGGGCGATGCCGCGGGCACACCGACGGCCGAACAGATGACGCAGATCAAGGCCAAGGTGCGCATCGCGATGAACGCGGGCACGCTCGGCCTCGCCACCGCGCTCATTTACCCGCCGGGCAGCTTCCAGACCACCGACGAGCTGGTCGAGATCGTCAGGACCGCGGCGCCGTGCAACGCGATCTATGCGACGCATATGCGCGACGAGAGCGAAGGGCTGCTCGACGGCGTCAAGGAAGCGATCGCGATCGGCGAGCGCGCCGGGGTGAAGGTCGAGATCTTCCACTTGAAGGCCGCCTGGGCGCCCAAATTCGGACAGCTGATGCCGCAGGCGGTGAAGCTGATCGCCGACGCCCGCGCCCGCGGCGTGGATGTCGCGGCGGACATGTACCTCTATCCCTTCGCGGGCACGGGCCTTGAGATCATCGCGCCCAACTGGGTGTACGAGAAAGGCTTTGCCGAGGCGGTGAAGCTGCTCAACGATCCGGCGCAGCGTGCGAAGATGAAGCGCGACATCGCCGCCGGGCCGCAGCCGGGCTGGACCAACATGGTCGTCTCGGCCGGCGGCTGGGACAAGATCGTGCTGGGCAACGCGCACAATCCGCGCTGGGACAAATACCGGTTCAAGTCGCTGGCTGAGATCGCCAAGGCCGAGAACGCCGACCCCGCCGACATCGCATGGGACATCACGCTCGCCGCGCTCCCCAAGCGCGCGGTCGCGCTCTACTTCATGATGGACGAGCGCGATATCGAGACTGCGCTGAAACAGCCCTGGGTCAGCATCGGCAGCGATGCCGGCGCGGCGGAGGTGTTCGGGCAGATCGACGGCCTCGGCCTTCCCCACCCGCGCGCATACGGCAACGCCGCGCGCACCATCGCCGAGTACGTCAAGCGCCGCCCGGTCCTGACGCTCGAGGACGCGGTGCGCAAGATGACCTCCTGGCCCGCGCACCGCATGGGCCTCACCGACCGCGGCGTGCTGCGCGAAGGGCTGCGGGCGGACGTGACGATCTTCGACTATGACAGGCTCGATGACCGTGCGGCGTTCAACCAGCCCACCGTCTCGCCGGTCGGGATCGATGATGTGATCGTCAACGGCCAGCTGGTGCTGGCGGGCGGCAAGGTGACCGGCGCCCGGCCGGGTTCGGTTCTGAAGGGCGCCTGCGCGGCGCCGGGAGCACAACTCAAGTGACACGATTGAAACTGACGACAAGGCTGGAGGAATGGCCGACGCACAGCCCGTTCCGCATCACCGGCAAGGTGTGGACGAGCGTGCCGCTGCTGATCGTCGAGCTGTCCGACGGCGAGCATGTCGGCCGCGGTGAAGGTGCGGGCGTCTATTATCGCGACGATACCCCCGCGAAGATGATCCGCGAGGTCGAGGCGGTGCGCGACGCGATCGATGCGGGAATCACCCGCGCCGAGCTCCAGCAGCTGCTGCCCCCGGGCGGTGCGCGCAATGCGGTCGATTGCGCTTTGTGGGAACTTGAGGCGCGACAGAAGGACACGACGGTGATGGCGCTGGCGGGGATCGCCGATCCGCGCCCGCTGGTGACGGTCTGCACCGTCGGCGCCGACACGCCCGAGGCGATGGCACAACAGGCGCTGGCCTATGGTGGGGTACCCGCACTCAAGCTCAAGCTCACCGAATCCCCGTCCAACGCCGACCGAGTGCGTGCGGTGCGCGCTGCCTGCCCCAAGGCATGGATCGGGGTCGATGCCAATCAGGGCCTCACCCGCGCGACGACCGAAAAGCTGCTGCCGGTGCTGCTCGAGGCGAATGTGGCTTTGCTCGAACAGCCCGTGGTGGCGGGGCAGGACGCCTCGCTCGACGGTCTCAAGTCGCGCATTCCGCTCGCCGCGGACGAAAGCGCGCAGAGCCTTGCCGACCTGGCCTCGCTGATCGGGCGCTATCAGGTGGTGAACATCAAGCTCGACAAATGCGGAGGCCTGACGGAGGCGCTGGAGATCGCAAGGCAGGCGTCGGTGCTCGGCCTCAAGGTCATGGTCGGCAACATGCTCGGCACCTCCTGGTCGATGGCCCCGGCCTATGTCGTCGGCCAGCATTGCGACGTCGTCGATCTTGACGGCCCGCTGCTGCTCGGCCGCGACCGCGACGTCGCCGCGACCTATCGCGACGGCCGTATCGCGATTTCACCTCTGGTCTGGGGAGGCACTAATGCCGCTGCCTTCGCTTGAACTGCCCGCGCCCTATCTGCTGTTCCTCGGCGACCTCGTCGAGCCAGGCTATGCCAAGACCGGCCTCGGCCTCGCCGAATGGGCACGCGAACGCTGCGTCGGCGAACTGGCCTTTGCCGGAACGCAGGTAAGCACCGGCCTGCCCCGCATGACCGCGGCGCAAGCCGTCGCCGCGGGCGCGCGGTCGGTGGTGATCGGGGTCGCCAATCCGGGCGGCGTCATCGCCGACACCTGGGTCGCACCGCTGGTCGAGGCGATGGCCGCGGGGCTCGATCTGGTGAGCGGCATGCACGGCCGCCTCGCCGATCATCCTGCGATCGCCGCCGCGGCAGCACAGCATGGCGTGAAGCTTCATGACGTGCGCGTCCCGCCCGCCGGCATCCCCGTCGGCACCGGCGACAAGCGCAGCGGCAAGCGGCTGCTGACCGTCGGCACCGACTGCGCGCTGGGCAAGAAATACACCGCCCTCGCCCTCGCCCGCGCCTTTGCCGGACGCGGCGTGCCGAGCGATTTCCGCGCGACCGGGCAGACCGGTATCCTGATCGCGGGCGGCGGCATCCCGATCGACGCCGTCGTCTCCGACTTCGTCTCGGGCGCCGCCGAACTGCTCAGCCCACCGGCAGCAGCGGATCACTGGGATGTGGTCGAGGGACAGGGTTCGCTGTTCCATCCGAGCTATGCCGCAGTGACCCTGGGTCTCATCCATGGCAGCCAGCCCGACGTGATCGTGCTCTGCCACATGCCCGGACGTACCGCGATCCTGGGGCGGCCCAACTATCCGCTGCCCGCGCTCGACGTCGCGATCGAGGCGTATCTGGGCGCCGCGCGGCTGACCAATCCGGCGGTGCGTTGCGCGGGGATCAGCCTCAATACTGCGGCACTGGACGATCAGGCGGCGGCCGACGAGATTGCGCGCGTGGCGAACCGCTATGGCCTGCCCGCCGCCGATCCAATCCGGGGCGGGGCTGCGTTCGACACTTTGGTGGAGGCCTGTCTGCGCTGACGGGACCAACTGACGGAACAGGGAGTGATGGTGATGCGGAAAGCGTTCGGACTGGCATGTATCGCACTGGCCGTGCTGCCCGGGGCTCCGGTCACCGCCACTCCCGTGCCGGCGCCGGCGGCAAATGCACCCCGCCAGTCGGCGCCGGCTTACGACATCGTGCTGCGCGGCGGCACCATCTATGACGGCAGCGGCAAGCCCGGCGTGAAGGGCGACGTCGCGATCCGCGGCGAGCGCATCGTCTATGTCGGGCCGAAAGCGCCGGGCAAGTCCAGGACCGTGATCGACGCCACCGGCATGGCGATCGCGCCCGGCTTCATCAACATGCTGAGCTGGGGCATCGAATCGCTGATCGCCGACGGCCGGGGCCTCAGCGAACTCAAGCAGGGCGTGACGCTTCAGGTGTTCGGCGAGGGCGAGAGCATGGGCCCGCTCAACCCGGCGATGAAGGCCGACATGGTCCGCCGCCAGAGCGACCTGCGCTACAACGTCGAATGGACGACCCTGGGCGAATATCTCGACTGGCTCACGAAGCACGGCGTCTCGCAGAACGTCGCCTCGTATGTGGGCGCCGCGACAGTGCGCACCAATGTGCTCGGTGAAGGCGATGTCGATCCCGATGCGAACCAGCTCGCCCGGATGCGGGCGCTGGTCGCGGCCGAGATGCGGCAGGGCGCGCTCGGCGTCGGATCGTCGCTCATCTACGCCCCCGCCAGCTATGCCGAGACCCCGGAGCTGATCGCGCTGGTCGATGAGGCCGCGCGCTGCGACGGTGGCTATATCAGCCATATGCGCTCCGAGGGTGACCGGCTGCTCGAAGCGATCGACGAACTGGTTTCGATCGCCCGCGCGACCGGCGCGCGTGCCGAAATCTATCACTTCAAACAGGCGGGCCGCGACAATTGGCGCAAAATCGACGCCGCGATCGCACGCGTCGAAGCCGCCCGGCGCGAGGGACTGAAGATCACCGCCGACATGTATCCCTATGACATCGCCGGTACCGGGCTGGATGCGGCGATGCCGACCTGGGTCCAGTCGGGCGGGCTCGAGGCGTGGATCGAGCAGCTGCGCAAGCCCGAGATCCGCGCGCGGGTCATCGCCGAGATGAAAATGCCCGGCGTCGGCTGGGAGAATATGTACCGTGCCGCGGGCGGCGCCGGCGGGATGATTGCGGTCGGCTTCAAGAACGAGAAACTGAAGCCGCTGTCGGGCAAGACGATCGCCGAGATCGCGGCAATGCGCGGCACCACGCCCGAGGATACGATCATCGATCTGGTGATCGAGGACGGCAGCAGGGTCGGTACCCTCTATCGGCTGATGGACGAAAAGAATGTCGCACGCGCGACGTCGCTGCCGTGGATGAGCTTCGGCTCCGACGCCGGTGCGCAGGCGCCCGAAGGCGCGTTCCTCAAATCCCGCCCGCACCCGCGCGCCTATGGCACCTTCGCCCGCGTGCTCGGCAAGTATAGCCGCGACGAGAAGAGGCTCTCGCTCGCCGAGGCCGTCCGCCGAATGAGCGCACTGCCCGCCGCCAACCTCGCACTGCGCGAGCGTGGCTCGCTCAAGCCCGGCTATTATGCCGATGTGGTGGTGTTCGATCCCAGGACGATCGCGGACCGCGCTACGGTCGAGAACCCATGGGCGCTCGCCACCGGAGTCCGCGACGTGTTCGTCAACGGCACCGCGGCGCTGCGCGGGGGCGAGGCGACCACGGCGCGTCCGGGTCAGGTCGTCCGCGGCCCCGGCTGGACCGGCTGGCCGGGCGGCGGCGCCTGCAAACCCGCCAGGTAATCCGCCAAGACGGCGGCGGGTTCACCGCCGCCGCAGCTCCGCCGCATAGTCCGTCGCCGGCACGCCGAGCCGCACGGTGTCGCGGATCGCCACGCGCATCCGCTCGAAGGTGGCGAGCAGTTCGCCGGAGTCGAACTGGTCCGCGCGGACATTGTAGCGCCGCGGCTCGATGTCGAACCCCGCATACATGCTGAGCCAGCTCGGATCCTGGAACGTCTCCCATTCGTAGCGCACCAGTTCGCCCTGCGCGCGCCAGGCATCGATCTTGCGCTGCAGATGCTCGGGCAGCTCCATCGTCCGCATCCGGTCCCATAGCGGCTCGCCCGTGCGGCGGTTCAGGCAATAGTGGAGCAGCAGGAAATCGCGGATTCTCTCGAACTCCAGCTGCGACTGGCGATCGAACAGCGACGCCAGTGCCGGGTCGAAGCCCCGGTCGGGGAACAGCCGCACCAACCGTTCGAGGCCTGACTGGATCAGCGTGATGCTGGTCGATTCGAGCGGCTCCAGGAACCCGCTCGCCAGCCCGATCGCGACCACATTGCCTTTCCAGAAGTTGGCACGGTGCCCCGGCGTGAAGCGGATGCGCCGCGCCTCGCCGATCGCCGCCCCTTCGATATTGCTGCGCAGCACCGCTTCGGCTTCGTCATCGCTGATATGGTCGGAGCAGTAGACATAGCCGTTGCCGATCCGGTGCCGCAGCGGGATATGCCATTGCCATCCGGCTGCGCGTGCGGTCGAGGTGGTCACCGGGCGATAGGCCTCGACCGGCTCGCAGCCGAGTGCGATCGCGCGGTCGCACGGCAGCCAGTTGCGCCAGTCGATGAACGGCACGCCCATCGCTTCGCCGATCAGCAGCCCGCGAAAGCCTGAACAGTCGATCCACAGATCCGCCGCGACGCTGCCGCCATCGGCAAGCCGCACCGCCCGCACCTGGCCGTTTTCCGGGTCCTGCTCGACCCCCTCGATCCGCGCGTCGATATGCGTGACACCCAGCGACAGCGAAAGATCGCGCAGCACCGACGCGAATTTCGACGCATCGAAATGCAGCGCGAAATCGAACACGCCCAGCTCGCTGCCGGGCTGTTCTGGCGGCGACAGGAACCGCCCCTGCTCCGCCAGCTGGGTGCACAGGCAATAGTCCTCCAGCGACAGGTCATGCCCTGCCGCCCGCAGCTTCAGCCAATATTGGTGGAAAGGCACCCCGCGCGCCGGCACGCCATAAAGACCGAACGGATGATAGAAACGATGCCCGGGCTCGGCCCAGTCGGCGAAATGGATGCCGAGCTTGATCGTCCCCTCGGTCGCCTCGAGCACCTGCGCGTCGCTCAGGCCGACTACGGCCAGGAAATCGCGGATCGCGGGGACCGTCGCCTCGCCAACGCCGACCGTGCCGATCTCCGAACTGTCGATCAGGGTGATGGCGATCTTCGTATGGGCCAGGGTGCGGGCCAGATAGCTTGCCGCCATCCATCCCGCGGTTCCGCCACCGACGATCGCGATGCTGCGGATCGCGTCCTCTCCATGTTCTTCTGTCATTGCGTCATTCATCCGCGGCAACGCCCATCGTGCCAATAAAAAATGCCCGCCGAACGCGTTGCGAACGGCGGGCAGTGAGGAGTCACTTCAAGCGATCAGAACTTGGCGCGGACACCCGCGACGAAACGACGCTCATAGATCTGGTCCCAGCCGACCTGGTCTTCCCAGGTCAGGTAGTAACGCTCATGCTCGCCCGTGAAGTTCGACGCCTGGCCGTAGATGGTGAAGTTGTCGGTCACGTCGAACGAGATCGATGCATCGAAATAGTTGGTCGGGCGCTGATAGACCGACAGGCCGGCGATGCCGCTCCAGTTCTGGGTCTCCAGACGCTT
Organism: Sphingomonas sp. GW821-FHT03E12; assembly: GCF_059420685.1. Classification (NCBI taxonomy): domain Bacteria; kingdom Pseudomonadati; phylum Pseudomonadota; class Alphaproteobacteria; order Sphingomonadales; family Sphingomonadaceae; genus Sphingomonas; species Sphingomonas sp. GW821-FHT03E12. The sequence continues at coordinate 1,074,218 of NZ_JBWKUF010000001.1, read as the reverse complement.
CGAACGGTAGTTGTAGGCGATACGTGCCGAGAACGGCCCGGATTCGTACCACAGCGCCGCGTTGACCTGATGCTTCGAATTGTCCTGGAACGGCTGCTTGTTGCCGGCCAGATCGACACCGCCCGCATCGCCCAGCGACAGGGTGTAGTTGGCGTCGATGCCGAAGCCGCCGAGCCAGCCATTGACCCCATAATCGGTCAGTGCCTGGCGGGCCGAGAATTCGAGGCCCTTCAGCGTACCGCCCGCACCCTGGGTGATCGTGTTCACCGGCAGCGCGGTGTTGCGGATCACGCCGTCATTATCGGGGATGTCGTTGCGCAGGATCGTCGTGTTGACGATGAAGCTATCCACCGCGAGATAGAAAGCACCCGCCGCCAGCAGGCTGGAAGGTCCGGTGTAGAGTTCGAGGCTCGCCTCGACGTTGCTCGACCGCCACGGATCCAGATTGGGGTTGCCGCGCTGCTGCGCCGACTGGGCGCGGAAGATCGGCGGATTGACCGTGGTGTCGATCGCATAGCCGACGTTCAGACCACCGCCCCATTGCAGGAAGTCGAGCAGCGTCATCGTCTTGGCATAGGATACGCGGAACTTCAGCTTGTCGCTGAGGTCGAACGACGCGTTGAACGCCGGCAGGAAGTCGGTGAACTCACGGTCGGTGTAGAAGTCACCGGCATCGACACCCGACACGCCATAGGCCTGCGGCACGCCGACGATGTTCTGGCGCACGCGGAACTTGGTGTTGACGACGCGGACGCCGCCATTGGCGCGGAACGGCAGGCCGAAGACTTCGCCTTCGCCGTTCACCTGCACATAACCGGCGATCTGGCGCAGGTTCATGTCGAACGAATCCGCCGGGTTCACATTGTTCTTGTTGCCCGGGTAGAACTTGTTCTGGAACGCTTCAGAATTGTCCATCGCACGCGGGTCGAGAACCCAGATGTTGGGCGCACCGGGCGCCGGCATCGCATACTGCTTGACCAGCCCGCTGAAGATCGGATCGGTGCCCGGACGGACGAAGCCCGCTGTATAGGCATTGCCCAGCGAGTCGCGGACGGCGCAGCTCGAATTGTTCAGATTGACGTCGAACGCCTTCCACTTGACGAAACAGCCGGCCGCCGGGTTGCCCGGATGATCGGTGTTGCCGACATAATAGGGCGAGACGCGCTCGAACACGAACTGCTCGGCCGAACGCTCGCTGTAGCGGGCGCCGGCGCTGATGCCGATGCCGCTGTCCGACTTCCACTCGACGTCGCCGCGGATCGTCCAGATGTCGCCTTTGCGGTATTCATTGCCTTCCGACGAGATCGTCTTCAGCGCGTAGCGGCCGAGATCCTTGGCTTGGTTGAGGAAGTTGGTCGGGAAGGTGAAGGCCAGCGCACCGCTTGAATAGTCGAGCGTCGCCTTCTGGCTGTAGACGCGATAGCCGCCCGGGTTGAAGGCGCGGTCACCGCCCAGGCTCGCCGGATAGTTGCCAACACCCGAATAGGCCCACTGGACGCCGTCGGTCAGGTTGAACTGCAGATAGCTCTGGTCGAGCTCGCGCTCCGCCTTGCCATAGATGCCGCGCAGCGACGCCTTCAGCCCCTCGCCATTGTCGAAATCGAGCTGGAGGTTGTAGTTCTGCGATTCCGACTTGATCCGGAAGGTTTCCGAATAGCTGTCGAAATTCGGCATGTCGTATTCATAGGTCTGGACCGTATTGATGTCATACACGCGTCCGCCGATCGCCGTGGGGGTCTTGGCCCCCGTATTGCGCGACTTGGTCGGCCTGTAGGGCGACGACATCCAGTCGACATTCTGGAACTGGAAGCCCGCGGTACGGTCATACTGGGTCTGCTTGGTGTAGAAGGCATCCGCGGTCAGCTTGAGCGTGTCGCTCAGCTCGAACTGGAGCGACACATTGCCGCCGAAACGCTCGCGCGAGGTGATGCGGTTCCACACGGTGTGCGACTGTGCAGTGATGAACGCATCGTTCGCGTCGCCATCGCCGTTCATGTCGAAACCGGTGATGACACCGGCGGCGTTGCGGATCGGCGTGCCGCGGCTGACGCCGTTGTTGCCGACCGCAAAGTCACCCTGGGCCTGCGGGACTTGCGCCTGCTGCGCGGCGCTCAGGCCTTCTTCGCTGAGGCCGACGCCATAGCTCTGGATGCCGTTATAGCTGTTGGACAGATCGACCTTGCTGTACGCGGCCGAGACGAGGATGCCGAAGCGGCCCGAATTATAGGCGACCAAGCCGTTGAACGACGGATTCCACTTCTTGGTCTTGTCGCCATATTGCGCTTCCGCCGCGGCCGAGACGGTCAGGCCCTGCGGCAGGCTGAACGGACGGCGCGTGAGCAGGTCGACGGTGCCCGAAAGGCCGCTCTGCTGCAGCGAGGCGGTCGGCGACTTGAAGACGGTTGCGCCAGCGAACAGCTGCGAAGGGATGTCGGTGAAGTTCGGCTGGACGGTGGTGACCGAATTGGCGCCGAGGAATTCTTCGCCGTTGAGCAGGGTCGTGACCTGCGGAAGGCCGCGAATGTTGATCCGGCCGCCTTCGCCAGCCTCGCGGCGGATCTGGATGCCGGGAATGCGCTGGAGCGAATCGGAAATGGTGCGGTCGGGCAGCTTGCCGATATCCTCGGCGCTGATCGCATCGACGACGCTGTCCGCCTCACGCTTTACGTCGATCGCACGCGCCTGCGATGCGCGGATGCCGGTGACGAGGATTTCCTCGGCGGTTTCTTGTCCGGCAGCAGCATCCGCTGCGCCCTGAGCGGCTGCAGCCTGCTGCGCCTGCGCGATGCCCGGGATGCTAAGCGCTGCAGCAGACACCGCCGCGAGCAACACCGTCCGCGCACCAACCTTCCGAATCAACATACCCTTCTCCCTGTGTCCCGGCAGACAGACGCCGCCACCCCTGCCCCGCTGCTTCCCGCGGGATCAGGGGTGTATGCAATACATTTATGAGACCAATAGTCAATATGTATGAGACCAGTTTGGCAAAGGTATTACATCTTACTGAATCAGTAACCTAAGCCGCTCAGCGCGCGGTGCCGCGCCGGAGCATTCCGCGATATTCGCGGCCCGGCCGTGCGCTCCGGAACGTCTCGATCGCGCCGCGATCCTGCACCGTCACATAGACGGTCCGCCCGTCCCGGCCGCCGAATGCGATGTTGCTCGGCAGCCGCCCTTTCAGGCGCACCTCTCGCGTCACCGTGCCGTCGGGAGCAAGGATGGCGACCGTTCCGCCGCCATGCCGTGTGACGTAGAGGTTGCCGTCGCGGTCGCAGCGCATACCATCCAGGCCGTGATCCGCAAATGCGGCGAAGAGCCGCTTGCCCGATATCCCGCCCTGCGCGTCGAGATCATAGACCCAGATGCGACGCTGGACGCTCTCGCCGACATAAAGGCGGCGACCGTCCGGGCTGACCTCGATCCCGTTGGTCGTGCCCATCCCCTCTTCCAGGATCTGCGCCTTGCCGTCGCGGCCGATTCGCCAGATCCGCCCGCTCCCGTTCTTCCAGTCGGGATCGCTCGCATAGAGCGTCCCGTCGGGCGCCATCGCGATGTCGTTGGGCTGGTGCGCGCCGGGCAGCTCGGCATAGGTCGAGAGCGCGCCCGCAGCATCCGCCGCAAGGATACGGTGCCCCTTGTAATCCGCGATCAGCATCCGGCCGTCGGGCGCGAAGCGAATGCCGTTGCCGATGCTGCCCGTAGGCAAGGTCGCGAACAGCTCTGCCTGGCCAGCCTCGGTGACTCGCCCGATCGTCCCTTCGCGCGCAAAGTTGACGACGTAGAGCGCGCCGTCCGGACCGGTCGCCGGCCCCTCGATGCCGGAGGTGAATACCCCGTCACCGACAAGGTCGCGCACGATATAGTCGCCCCCGCCGGCGCGCTGGGTCGCAGCGCAGCCGCCCAGCAGCACTGCTCCCGCGAGCACAAGGCCGGCGCGCCTCACAACACCGCACTCAGCGCGAGCGTAAGGAGCAGCGCGACGATCGAGATCAGCGTCTCGCACACTGTCCAGGTCTTGAAGGTCTGGGACAGGGTCAGGTTGAAATAGGTTTTCACCAGCCAGAATCCCCCGTCATTCACGTGCGAGAGAATCAGTGACCCCGCGCCCGTCGCCAGCACAAGCAATTCGGGCGAGACCCCGCTCCCGGCAGCGACCGGCGCGACGATCCCCGCCGCAGTCGCCATCGCCACCGTCGCGGATCCGGTCGCGATCCGCATCATCGCCGCGACCAGCCAGGCAAGCACCAGCAGGGGCACCTCCACCGACTGCGCCATCCCGACGACGGATGTGGAGATGCCCGCCTCCATCAGAATCTTGCCGAAGCCTGCGCCCGCGCCGACGATCAGCGTGATCAGCGCGGTCGGCGCCAGACAGTCCTCAAGGAAGCGACCGATCTTCTCGCGGTTGAACCCGCGTGCGCTGCCGAAGGTGAAGAAGCTCAGCAACAGCCCCGCCAGCAACGCGGTAACCGGATGCCCGGAAAAGCGGATCGCGTCGTTGACGAGCGTACCCTTCGCCGCGAACAGATCGGCCCAGCTGCCCACCAGCATCAGCGCCACAGGCAGCAGGATCGTCGCAACGGTGACGCCGAAGCCGGGCAGGTCACGCGTGTCGTCGATCTTCCGTTCGGTCAGCGCTTCGGCCATCGGGTTGACGCCCTCGACTTTGACATAGCGGTCGATCAGCGTGGCGAAGACCGGCCCGGCGAGCGCCGCAGTCGGGATTCCGACGATCAGGGCATAGAGCACGGTGAGGCCGATGTCCGCCTTGTACGCGCCAACCGCGAGCAGCGCCGCCGGATGCGGCGGGATCAGGCCGTGGACAACCGAAAGCCCGGCGACCATCGGGATACCCACTTTCAGGATCGACGTCCCCGTCCGCATCGCCACCGTGAACACGATCGGCATCAGCAGCACGAAGCCGACCTCGAAGAACACCGGCAGGCCGACGAGGAACGCTGCGGCCATCATCGCCCAATGCACCTTCGCCGGGCCGAACCAGCCGATCATCGTCTGGGCGATGCGCTCGGCGCCGCCCGATTCGGCCATCAGCTTGCCCATCATCGTGCCGAGCCCGACGACCAGCGCGATATGGCCGAGTGCGTTGCCGACCCCCGCCTCATAGATTGCCAGCAGCTTGTCGAGCGGCAGCCCGGCCGCCGCACCCAGCGCCAGCGAGGTGACCAGCAGCGCGATGAACGGGTTGAGCTTCAGCCGCGCGATCAGGAAGATCAGCCCGCCGACCGAAGCCAGGCCGAGCAGGACGAGGAAGACCTCCCGGCTCATCGCGCAGCCTTCTCGCGCAGCTGAACCGACTTGATCGTCCAGAGCGGGTTATTGCCGTTGCCGGTGAAGGTCATGCACAGATCCTGCGCACCCTTTTGCGACGCCACCGGCACGGTCAAGCGCGTGAGCGCCGGGCTCGCCGCCTGCGCGAGCGAGGCCCAGCCGATCCGCTCACCTTTGCAGCCCGCCCGAATCTCGAGCTCACCCGCAGGCGTCGCGGGCCTGCCGCGCGCAGCGATCGCGCGGCCGTTGTTGAGCTGGAAATTATAGGGCACCTGCCCGACCTCGACCTCAACCGCGGTCACCGCATCCATCGGTGCGGCCTCATAGGTCCAGCACGGCTCGAGGATGTTGACGAGGAAGTCGGCGCGCGGCCCCTGGGCGGGTGCATCATCGATCAGCGCGAGCGAGTGCGAGGCGCTGCATGCCTTGAGTTCGCGATCGTCCCGGCGCAGCACGGCGGCGCGGTCGTAGCGTTTGTCCACCGCACCGGGCAGTTGCTTGCCGCCACGGAACGCCACCGCGCGCAGCCGGGTGGGGAACACCACCTCCACCGGGCCGGCATAGAGGCGCGATTTCGCGCCCGGCGCGCTGCCGTCGGTCGTGTAGCGGATCTCCGACTTGACCTGCGTCGCCAGCTCGACCGTCGCACTCTTCGCCGCGACCGACCGGACGCGCGCGGAGGGGATGAACGCGCTTTCGGCGGGCTTCAGCCCCATCGCCTTGACGCGATCGATCTGCGGGATCAGCCGATCGACGAAGCCGTCGAAGTCGCGCCCCTTGCCAAGCCAGGCGACCTCGGCGAGCGCCGACAGCCGCGGGAAGATCATGTACGCCGCGCGCTCATCGCCGCGGATATGCTCGCTGAACATCGTCGACTGGATGCCGAGGATGTGCCGCTGCTGCTCGGCGGTGAGCGACGGGGGCAGCGGATCGAATTTGTAGATGTCCTCGAGCGTGTTCGGCTTGCCGCGCCCCGGCCCTTCCGCTGCGGTGCTGCCCTGGACATGATCGAAATAGAGATCGGGCGACGGCGCCAGCACCGTGTCATGCCCGGCCTGCGCCGCGAGCACCGCGCCCTTGATCCCGCGCCATGACATCACCGTCGCGTTGGGCGCGAGCCCGCCGTCGATGATCTCATCCCAGCCGATCAGCTTGCGGCCGCGCGCGGTGAGCAGCTTCTCGACGCGCTTCATGAACCAGGATTGCACCGCATGCGCATCTGCGAGACCCAGTTCGCGCATCCGCTTCTGCACCGCCGGAGACCGCTCCCACTCGGTCGCGACCACCTCGTCCCCGCCGACATGGATGTAGGCGGACGGGAACAGCTCGGTCACCTCGGCAAAGATATCGTCGAGGAAGGTGAAGGTCGGTTCCTCGATATTGAACAGCCAAGTGTAGACGCCCCAATCGGAATGGATGCCGTCGGGCACGGGCCCGCTATTGCCCAGTTCCGGATAGGCGCGGATCACCGACAGCACATGGCCGGGCATCTCGATCTCGGGCACCACCGTGATGTTGCGCGCCGCGGCATAGGCCACGATCTCGCGGATCTGCGCCTTGGTGTAGAAGCCGCCGGTGCGCGGCAGCGACGGCGCGCCGGGCGCGCTCGCCGGAATACGCCATGCGCCGATTTCGGTGAGCTTGGGATATTTGTCGATCTCGATCCGCCAGCCCTGATCGTCGACCAGATGCCAGTGCAGCGTGTTGAGCTTGTGCACCGCCATCGCGTCGATCAGCTTCTTGACGAATTCGGGCGACTGGAAATGCCGCGCGCTGTCGAGCATGAAGCCCCGCCATTTGAACCGCGGCGCGTCTGAAACCGTCACCGCGGGCACTTCGCCGCCGGGCGCCGTCGCTAGCTGCCACAAAGTCACCGCGCCGTGGAAGAAACCGGCATCATCGCTGGCACTGATGAGCGCGCCGGTCGGTGAGGTGGTCAGGCGATAGCCTTCCCCCGGCAGCCCCGCGACGCGTTCGAACAGGACCGTCGGTGCGCCGGCCTTCGCCTTGGCCGGAAGCCCCAGCCCGTCCCGCAGCCACACCGCCGCCTTCTCCGCACCGGCATCGCCCGAGGGTGCCTGGATCGCGAGACCATCGGCGAGGCGGAACCCCTTGCCCGTCGCCGACACCTCGACCGGCTGGGGCAGCAGCGGCAGCGCTTGCTGCGCCTGCGCCGGCGCGATCAGCGCCATCACCGCGACGGCCCCCGCCAGAAAACCTCGCGCGCCAACCGGTGCCGCCATGACTCACTCTCCCTTTTACATATCCAATCTAATACCTTTTATGCGTATGGAGCCAAGCACACAGCATGAAACGGTATCGGACCGTACGTTCCGCGTAGCTTTCTAAGCAACCGCTCTGCATTTTGCTAGCGCCTTGGTATAAATTGGTTATGCTATTTGCGTGACCAAAGCCCGTGCGCCGGCCAGCGCGCGCGGCAGTTCGGGAGAGTATGAGGCATGCGCGCAGGCACCGGCGACGATCCGGTCATCGTCAAGTTCGAGTTCAACGAAGTGGTCGTTCCCGCCAGGCCGGGGATCATCAATTCCGAAACGCTGGCCAAGCCGCTGCATATGCTCCCGGTCGCCGGCAAGGCGGCGTGGAGCGTCCAGTTTGACGCGCTGCCCAAGCTGGTCGTGCGGATGACACTGGCCAACGGCGTGGTCGCGCTCGGCGAATTCTATCGCGATCACGAATGGTCGCGGATCGAGGCGATCGCCGACGGCCTGCTCGGCGTCAACATCGCGGACCTTACACTGCAGGATCTGCCGCTGCCGTTGGTGCGCGAGTTCGACGGGTTCGAGCTGGCGATCTGGGACGGCTGGGCCAAGACCTTGGGCGTTCCCCTCCACCGCCTGCTCGGCGGGCCGGTGCGCGAGAAGGTGCTGTGCCATGCCTGGTCGAGCCACCGCACGCTCGACGAGATCGGCCCCTGGGTCCGCGCCTATCAGGATCAGGGCTATCGCAGCATCAAGCTCAAGGCCGATCTGGAGGACGATGTCGTCGGCCTGTGCGAACAGATCGCGGTGCATGCGCATGGCATGAAGGTGGTCTTCGACCCCAACCAGCGCTGGGAGAATATGGCGTCGGCCAAGATCCGCATCCGCGGGCTGGAGCAGGTCGGCAACGTCCAGCTGCTCGAGGATCCGATCCCGAAATGGATGATCCCCGACTATGCCGATCTCTGCCGCTTCTCGTCGATCCCGATCACGCAGCACATCGCCCTGCCGTATATCTATCAGGGCCAGCGCGTTCACGACATCATCGCGCTGATCCAGCAGCGCGCGGCGGACGGCTTCAACTTCAACGCGGGCCTTGCCAAGTTCGCGCAGCTCAACGCCATCGCGGAAGCCGCCAACCTCTGGTGCTTCCACGGGTCGGAGGTCGATCTCGGCATCCTCGAGGCGATGTATCTCCACCAGTCGATCGCAGCGAAGAGCTGCGTCTGGTCGAGCGACATCTTCGGGCGGCTGATCCGCGAGCATGACCTGCTCGAAACCCCGCTCCGCTTCGAGCCGCCTTACGCCTTCGTCCCGGAAGGGCCGGGGCTCGGCGTCTCGCTCGATCCAGCAGCACTGGAACGCTACGGCGTCCGTCACGAGGTTTTCGCATGAGCAGCATCATCCCGGTCCCGTCGGAACAGCATGTCACCGCCGGCCCCTATACTCCCGTGCTCAAGATCAGCCGCAACGCCGATCTCGTCCTGATCTCCGGCCAGGCGCCGCTCAATCTCGCGGGCGAGGTGATCGGCGACACGATCGAGGAACAGGCGCGCGTCACGCTGGAGAATTGCCGCAAGCAGCTCGCCGCCGCGGGCGCCGACTTCTCCAACGTGTTCAAGGTCAATGTCTATCTGACCGACCTTGCCGACTGGCCGCGCTTCAACGTCATCTACCGCGAGATCATGCCCCAGCCCTTCCCTGCGCGCACCGCGATCGGCTGCGCGCTGCTCGACGCGTTCCAGGTCGAGATCGAAATGTGGGCCGCGGTTCCATGAAGTGGCAGGAACTCAGCAGTCCGCGGCTCGACGCGGTCGATCGCAGCACGCCGGTGATCCTCAACATCGCCGCAATCGAGCAGCACGGCCCGCATCTCCCGCTCGACACCGATGCGCTGATCGGCCGGCATTTCACCGACCGGATCAACGCCGAACTCGGCGATCAGGTGCTGATCCTGCCGCAGCTCCCGGTCTGCTGCTCGCGCCATCACATGGCGTTCGCGGGCACGCTGACCGTGCGGCACGAGACGTTCCTCGCGTATATCACCGACCTGCTCGGCTCGGTCGCGGCACATGGTTTCCGCAACATCGTGATCTTCAACAGCCATGGCGGGAACCTCGCCATCGGTCAGGTCGTGCTCGAATCCTTCGGCAACGATCACCCCGAAGTCGAACTGTTCATGCTGACCTGGTGGCGCATCGCCGCCGAGGAGCTGGCGAAGATCCAGGAGACCGAATTCGGCGGCGTCGGCCATGCCTGCGAGTTCGAAACCTCGCTGGTCCAGATGATCGCGCCGGAACTGGTCGAGATCGACGTCGCGGTCGACCAGCTGCCCGTGCACGATTTCCACTGGGCAGCGGCCGACCTGCTCAATGCGGGGCGCGCGGCGCATCACCGCAACATGCATCAGCTCAGCGCCGGGACCGGGGTGTCGGGCTGCCCGTCCAAGGCGTCGCCCGGCAAGGGTCAGGCGATCTCCGACGCCGTGACCCGCGCCGCGGTCTCGATGCTGCGCGATATCCGGGGCGCCTAGCCGCGCAACCGCTCGCCCGCGATCCGCGATTTCTCGCGGGCGCGGGCGACCGCGGGCGCACGGGCGGCGGTGAGCCGCTCGGTGATCGCCGCCGGCGCAGTGTCGGGCCGTCCGGCATTGAACGGCGGCTCCGGCGCATATTCGATCGTCAGCTGATATGCCTGCGCCTCCTCCGGGCTGCGCAGCAGCGCTGCCAGTGTCAGCGCGAAATCGATTCCCGCGGTGACCCCGCCGCCGGTGATGCGGTTGCGGTCAATGCAGACGCGTTCGCTCGACGGAATCCCGCCCATCAGCGCGACCAGTTCGCGGACCGTCCAGTGACTCGCCGCGCGATAGCCGCGCAACAGCCCCGCAGCCCCCAGCAGCAGCGATCCGGTGCAGTCGCTGGTGACATAGCGCGCCGACTTGCCGTGGTGCGCGAAGAATTCGACGACCTCGGGATCGTCCATCATGTCGAGCGTCCCGGCGAGCCCGCCCGGCGCGAACAGCACGTCCAGCTTCTCCGGGCAATCGCGCAGCGTGGTGCTCGGCGTCACCGCGATCCCCACCTCGCTCATCACCGGATCAAGCGTCTTCCAGACCAGATGGATCTCGCTGTGCATCAGGTTGAACACGGTGAGCGGTCCGACCAGATCCTGCAGCACCATCTTGGGATGGACCAGCATCGCGATCCTGGGACGGCCCGGTCCCGCGCCCTTCGCACCCAGCACGCCATGCATCGGCTGACCATGTCCGCCCGCCTGCGCCGAGGCTGCGCGGCTGCCCAGCGTCATCACGGCGCCCGACAGACCTGCAGCACCCAGCGTCTGCAGGAACCGGCGGCGATCCGCATTCGACTGACAGATAGTCTCGATCTCCACGGCAAGCCTCCCGATCCGTTCGCGCCCTTTGCGCTCGCCGGTCCGGATAGGTCCGCGGCAATCCGGCCGAAAGGACAAGCAGCCGTCAAATCCCGCCAGACATCTCCGCGGTGCGCGCGGCAAAGCGCTGGCGATAATCGACAGGGCTGACCCCGAACCGGCGCAGAAAGACGCGGCGCAGATTCTGCTCGTCGCCAAAGCCCGCCGCCGCCGCGACCTGCTTGAGCGGCAGCCCGCTCGCCTCGAGCAATCCGGTCGCGGCCTCGACCCGCATCGCCTCGACCGCGCGCGCCGGGGTCATGCCGGTCGCCGCTACATAGGCGCGTGCGAAGGAGCGTTCGGCCATGCCGGCTCGTTCCGCCAGCCGCTCGACGCGCAGGTCGCCCGTCAGATTCGCGCGCATCCAGCCATGGAGCTCGGCAAAGCCGTCGCCGGAACCGCTCTGGAGGAGCAGAGGGACGGAGAATTGCGCCTGCCCGCCCGGCCGCTTCATGAACACCACCAGCCGCCGGGCCGCCTCGATCGCGGCACGATGGCCATAGTCCTGCTCGATCAGCGCCAGCGTCAGGTCGATCCCCGCAGTGACTCCGGCCGAGGTCCAGAGCTTGCCGTCGTTGACGAAGATCGAATCGGGTTCGACCGCGATCTGCGGATAGTCGCGCGCGAGGCGCGGTGCCCAATGCCAGTGCGTGGTCGCGCGCCGCCCGTCGAGCAGCCCGGTCGCGGCGAGCACGAACGCGCCGGCGCAGATCGAACAGATGCGGCGTAGCCCCGGCGCGTTCACGGCGATCCATTCGACCAGCGCGCCCGGTACGATCGGACTCCCCCCGGCACTGCCTCCACCGACGATCACCGTGTCGATCCCGTGCGGATCGATGTCTGCCAACGCTCGGGTCACGATCGGCATGCGCGCGGTGGTCTGAACCTCGCCGCCCTGTGCGGAAGCGACGACAGTCTCGTAGCGTTCGGGCACGCCGCGATGCGGCTCGCTCGCCTCAAGCGCCTGCAGCGGGCCGCTGATGTCGAGCAGGTTGATTCCGTCAAAGGCGAGGACAAGCGTGCGGATCGGGCGCATTGCGGCTCCTGCGTGGACGCGATCACCGATGGACATGGCGTCTCGCTTCATGGAACAGGATAGACGCCCGGCGAGAGAAACGCCATTGCATTTAATCACGATATACGCGACATAGTCTCGCATTACGAAACAAGCAGGGGTTTGAGCGGTGAGTCTGGACCAGCGGACGAAGGCAGAAAATGTGAGCGCGACGCGTGGAACCGGGGGCGATGCGCTGGTGGCGGGCCTGCATCGCTGGAGCGTGGACACCTTTTTCGGCGTGCCGGGCGTCCAGCTCGACGAGCTGTTCGACGGGCTCCAGCGCGGCGGCGGCGATATCCGCGTCGTCCATAGCCGCCACGAACAGGGCGCCGCCTATATGGCGCTCGGCTATGCGATGGTCACCGGCAAGCCCGGCGTGTGCGCCGTGGTCCCGGGTCCCGGCCTGCTCAACGCCGGTGCGGCGCTCTCGACCGCCTATGCCTGCAACGCCCGCGTCCTGTGCCTGACCAGCACCGTCAACAGCGCGCTGATCGACCGCCGCTATGGCGCGCTGCACGAGATCAACGATCAGGACGGCCTGCTGCGCAGCCTGACCAAGTGGAGCGCGCGCGCGACTCATGCGAGCGAGATCCCCGGACTGCTCGACGAAGCCTTCCGCCAGCTGCTCACCGGCCGCCCGCGCCCGGTAGCGCTTGAGATTCCGCCCGATATCCTCGCCCAGACCGGCTTCTTCGCCTACCCCGACGCCCTGCCCGCGCTGACCAACCCGCTCGCCGATCCGGCTGCGATCGAGCAGGCTGCGACGCTGATCGCCGGCGCGCGCAACCCGATGATCATCGTCGGCAGCGGCGCCCAGGAAGCGGGCCGTGAAGTCCGCGCCCTCGCCGAACTGATCCAGGCGCCGATCGTCAGCCGCCATATGGGCCGCGGCGTCGTGCGCTCGGACGACGACTATGCCCTGCCCGCCGCCGCTGCGCTGCCGCACTGGCCGGACGTGGACGTGGTGATCGGCATCGGATCGCGCCTGACCCAGCTGCGCGAATGGGGCATGGGTGGCGGCCTCAAGGTCGTCCACATCGACCTCGACCAGTCCGAGATCAACCGCATCGCCCCGCCCGCAGTCGGCATCGTCGCCGACGCGGCCGAAGCGACCGCGAAGCTGGTCGAAGCACTCTCAGCGAAGGGCCTCTCGCCCGCGCCGCGCACCGCCGAATTCGCCGCGATCCGCGCTGCGTTCCGCGAAGAGGTCGCCACCGAAATCCAGCCGCAGGTCGGCTATCTCGATGCGATCCGCGCGGCGATGGCCGAGGACGATGTCTTCGTCGATGAGATGACGCAGGTCGGCTATGCTTCGCGCTATGCGCTGCCGGTCTATACGCCGCGGACCTATGTCAATTCGAGCTATCAGGGCACGCTCGGCTATGGCTTCGCGACCGCGCTCGGTGCGCAGGTCGGCGCGGGCAAGCGCCGCGTGATCTCGGTCAACGGCGATGGCGGCTTCATGTACACCATGCCCGAGCTGGCGACCGCGGTGCTGCACCGCATTCCGCTGATCGCGATCGTGTTCAACGACGGCAATTTCGGCAATGTCCGCCGCATCCAGGCCAACAAATATGGCGGCCGCCTGATCGCGTCGAACCTGCACAACCCCGATTTCGTCGCACTCGCGCACAGCTTCGGCGTCGCCGGCCTGAAGGCGGAGGGGCCGGACGGCCTTGCCGCCGCGCTCGAGACCGCGCGCGGACTCGAGGGGCCGGTGCTGATCGAGGTGCCGATGAACCTCGACGCGACGCCTTCACCCTGGAAGCACGTCCATGGCCGCAAGGTCCGCTGATCGCCGCCCCTCGGCGGAAACGGTCGAGATCCTGCGGACATTGGTCGGCTTCCCGACCGTCAGCCGCGATTCCAATCTCGACCTGATCCACTGGGTCCGCGACTATCTCGCGGGCCATGGCATCGCCTCGGTCCTCACCAGCGGCAAGGATCCGGGCAAGGCGAACCTGTTCGCCACGATCGGATCGGGCGAGGGCGGGATCGTTCTGTCGGGGCACAGCGATGTCGTCCCGGTCGACGGGCAGGAGTGGCACAGCAACCCGTTCGTGATCGAGGAGCGCGACGGATTGCTGTTCGGCCGCGGCACCTGCGACATGAAGGGCTTCATCGCCGCGTGCCTCGCCAAGGTGCCGATGCTCGCCTCAGCGAACCTCAGCGAGCCGGTGCACCTCGCCCTCTCGTTCGACGAGGAAATCGGCTGCAAGGGCGCCGGCCACATGATCGAGGAGCTGGTCGCGCGCGGCCTGCGCCCGCGCGGCTGCGTCGTCGGCGAGCCGACCTCGATGGAGCCGGTGATCGGGCACAAGACGGGCAGCGCCTATGGCTGCGCGGTGCACGGACTCGAGGCGCACAGCTCGCTCGCCCCCTATGGCGTCAACGCCATCTTCTACGCCGCCCGGCTGATCGCGCGTATCGAGGCGATCGCGGCGCGGCTGCGTGCCGAGGAGCAACGCCATCCCGGCTACTCGGTCCCCTTCTCGACCTTGTCCGCGGGCGTGATCGAGGGCGGCCAGGCCAGCAACATCGTGCCGGCTCTATGCCGCTTCCGCTTCGATATCCGCACCCTGCCCTGGACCGATCCGGACGCGATCGTCGCCGAGCTGCAGGCCTATATCGACCACGAGCTGCTGCCAGAGATGCGCGCAGTCCATCCCGATGCACGGATCGAGATCACAACGAACGGCCGCGTGCCGGGCTTCGCGATTGACGCCGATGCGCCACTCACGCGCTATGTCCAACGGCTCGCGGGATCGAACGCCGAACCGGGCTTCGTCGCCTTCGGATCCGAAGCAGGACTGTTCCAGGCCCGCGGCGTCCCGACGATCCTGTGCGGCCCCGGCTCGATCGAGCAGGCGCACAAGCCCGACGAGTTCGTTGCGCTCGACCAGCTCGCCCGGTGCGAGGATTTCCTCGACCGACTCGTTCAGACCCCGTTCGAGCCCGCCTAGGCGGGCTCGCCGCGCTCCGGCATCAGCGGCGACACCGCGCCCTCGGCATATTCATTCTGCAGCCGCGCCGCGGTGTAGCGGACCTGTTCGAGCAGGTCGGCGTCCGGCTCGGGCATCAGCAGCGACGAGGACAAGATCACGCCGACGGTGCCCGCGATCAGCCCGTCGGGCTCGAAGATCGCCGCGGCGATGCCGCCCAGGCCCGTACCGCGCGGATTGGCTTCGAAATCGACGCCATAGTCGCGCAGATTGGAGATGACGCGCGGCGGTGTCGGCTTCTGGTTCTCGAAATAATAGATCAGCCGCGCCGCCGGCGAATTGGGCAGGGTGAGCAGCGTGCCCGGATGGATCATGATCCCCGGCTCGAACTGGTTCTGCACCGAATGCACGACCATTGCCCCGCCCCGCGTCGGTGTCGCGAGCAGCGCGGTATGACCTGTGGCATTGAACAGGTCCTGCAGGAACGGCCGCGCCAGCTGGACAAGGTTGCTGCGATAGACCGCGGCGCGCCCGAACTTGAGCAGCTTGCGCCCGAAGACATAGCCCTCGCCCTCGCGCGCGCGATCGACCAGGCCGAGCCGGGTCAGCGTCTGCAGGTGCCGCGACACGCGCGCCTTGGTCATGTCGAGCTGCCGCGCCATGTCGGTGACACGCACCGGATCGGATGCCTCGGTGAGCACCTCCAGGATCTGGACGGTGACTTCGACGCTCTTCACCCGGGCCGAGCCGGCGTCGTCCTCAGGGATTTCGTTCTGATCGATCATTCGTATCCCCTAACATCGGCCGTCACGGTTGGCGAGACGCCCTTGTTATCAGCGCCATAGCGTGAAACCGCATGACGATCCCGTTCCGCCTTCGGTGCGGTAGAGCTTCTGATAGTCGACCAGCTCCATCGCCAGCCCCGCCGCATCCATCGCCGCGGAGGTCGCGATCCAGCTCTTGCACTCCGACGTGCCGGCCATCAGCTCGTTCTGCGGGATCGCGCGCAGCCAGTCGTGATCGCACGTGCGCATCGCCTCGATGAAGCGCGCATCCCAGTCGGGATCGACGACGAAATGGGTGAGCCCGCCGGTCGTCAGCACGGCAACACGGGCATCGCTGTCCCACGCTTCGATCGCCCGCGTTACCGCCGCACCGAAGTCGTGGCAGCGCGCCGCGCTCGGGCTGTTGTCATAATACCAGCAATTGACGTCCACCGGCACGTGCGGGCGGACATGGTCGCGCATGATGTTATTGTACAGGAACCCATAAGCGTGCGGCATGCCGAACAGCAGCGACTTGTCGTTGCTGACCGTCGGCTTCTCATGACACAGCGTCACGTCGAAGCTGCTCTCGCGGACCAGATGGCGGGCGAGATGCGTGCCGAATTCGCGATGGCCGGGATAGACGGTCGGCGCATCGGGCAGATGGCCGTGATCCGAAATCTCGATCCCGACCGGAAGCCGTGTCTTCTGCACATCGGTGCGCGGGACATTGGCGATCTCGTCCGCCGCGATCACCGCGAAGGTCGGCACCATCTCCGAGAAGATTTCGTGCTGGTCGTTGCCGATGATCACCACCACGTCCGGGTTCGCGGCGACATAGGCTTCGTGCAGCCGGTCCATCGCCGCAAAGCTCTTGTCGAGCGCCGCCTGCCGCGTCGGCAGGTCGAGCAGCGCACCGATATTTTCGCCGGCGCGCTCTGCCTCCAGCTCGGCGTAGCGCAGCTTGCGTCCCTTGAACCAGAGCGGGATTCCGTCCTGCCGGTCCCGCTCGGCGCGGATATCCCAATCGTGCGCGAGCGTGTGGAGTTGCGGCGTGTGTGCGCAGCCGATGCCCAGAACGATCTTCGCCATGCTTCCTCCAACCGATTGACGCGAGACTCTGTTACGCTATGCGTTACTTTGTAGCGTAATGCGATATAAAAGTGGAGGATGCGATGAAGCTTGTCACCTTCGACGCCGGAGAAGGGCCGCGCACCGGAGCCATCATCGGCGACGGTTCGATCGTCGATCTCACAGCGGCCGCACCCGAAGCGGCGCGCGGCATGCTTTCGACGATGCTGGCGCTGATCGAAGGCGGCGAGCCGGCGCTCGATGCGGCGCGGGAGATCGTCGCGCGCAGCCGTGGCGATCATGGCTACGACCCCGCCTATGTCCGCTACCTGCCGCCGCTGCCGGTACCCAACTCGATCCGCGACTTCGCCAATTTCGAGCTGCACTGCCTTCAGGCGCTCGAAGCCAGCATGCGCATGCGCGCCGCGAGCCAGCCCGATCCCGAGGCCGCCTATGCCGGGTTCAAGGCGAGCGGTGCCTATGACCTGCCCGCCAGCTGGTACCAGCGGCCCTATTATTTCAAGGGCAACCGCATGACCTGCTCGGGCCATGACTCGGTGATCCAGTGGCCGCGCTTCTCCGGCACGATGGACTATGAGCTGGAGTTCGCAGCGGTGATCGGTAAGCGCGGCGCGGACATCGCCGAGGCGGACGCCGACGCGCATATCTTCGGCTATATGATCTACAACGACTTCTCGGCCCGCGACGAGCAGGTGCGCGACCAGCAGTTCCGCATGGGCCCGTCCAAGGGCAAGGATTTCGACACCGGCAATGCGATGGGTCCGTGGATCGTCACCCGTGACGAACTGCCCGACGTGTCGAATCTGGCAATGACCTCGCGGATCAACGGCGAGGTCCAGGGGCGCAGCAATTCTTCGGGCATGCAGTTCAGCTTCGCCCAGTGCATCGCCTTCGTCTCCCGCGACGAGACGCTCTACCCCGGCGACGTGTTCGGATCGGGCACCGCGGGTAATGGCTGCGGGTTCGAAACCGGCCGCTATCTCGAGCCCGGCGACGTCATCGAGCTCGAGGTCGAGGGGATCGGCGTGCTGCGCAACCGGATCGGCGAACGGCGCAGCTAGCGCGGCGCCCTGCCCGCCGGACAGACAGGAACGGCGCCGCCCCCCAGGGACGGCGCCGTTTCTTCATGGTGCCAGGCCGACGGCCGGGCTTCCTTCGACGGGCTGGTCCGGACGCCGCTGCGCGTCGGCGCGCTGCGCTTTCCACGCACGGGGATTCACGAACCAGATGCACGCCGCGGAAACGGCCGGCAGGACCATGAACAGGATCAGCGCGGACTGGTAGGACTGCGCCGCATCATACATCCGCCCCATCACCCAGGGTCCGGTGGCGGAACCGAGATTGGCCATCGCCGTGAGCAGTCCCGTCAGCAGCCCCAGATGCTGGGTGCCATAGGTGTGGCGCGAGATCACCGGGCCATCGACCATCACGCTCGAATGGCCCATCGCACGCACCACGATGTAGCTCACCAGCACGATCGGGTTGGCCAGCGCGAACGACAGGATCGCGCAGGTGGTGAGCAGGAAGTAGAGCCCCGCCAGCCCGCGGTTGGAGCTGCGGTCGAGGATGTTGCCCGCCAGCACGCGGCCAAAGATCGCGACGACGCCGATCGCGCTCACCGTCCACGCGCCGTCGTCCTTGCTGAGGCCGGCGTCGAGCAGCATCAGCACCTGATGCTGGGTCAGCGCCTGATCGACGATGGTGACGAGGAAGAAGGCGATCGACATCAGCCAGAAGCTCGATCCGCGCATCATCTTGCCGAAATATTCGCGCACGCCGACGCTCTCGCTGGCATCGCTGGCGCTTGCCGCCTGCTCGGTGATCGGCACACGCAGCATGCCATAGATCAGCGCCGGCACCGCGACGAGCCAGATGCCTGCGGACAGCGCGGCCATGCCCGTCCGCCACCCGAACGCCTGAATGAGGTCGACGGTGACGACCGGCATCACCACGCCGCCGATCGCCGTGCCGAGCAGCACCATGCCCGTAGCGGTCCCCTGCGATGCACGAAAGGTGCGGCCGACCAGCACGAAGCACGACACCATCGCGCCCGGCCCGGCAATGCCGAGCAGCACGCCGACCGCATAATAGCTGGTCAGCCCGCCGACGAATGCGAAACCAAGCAATGCGAACCCGCCGACGACGATGGAAACCATCAGCGCGCGCCACGCCCCGGCAATGTCGAGGAAGCGTCCGAACACCAGGCAGGAAATCACACCCGTCAGATATTTGGCGGTCGCCAGCAGCGTCGCCTGCTCGCGCGTCCAGCCGAATTCCTTGATCACCTCCGGGTAGATGAACGGCAGGGCATAGGCCGGCGCCGAGAATCCGAAGAACAATGCCGTGATCGCGATCGCCAGCACGCGCCAGTTGGCGCTGAACTCATCGCGGAATGCCTGGTCGAACTGGAACATCCCGGTACTCTCCCTGTGCGCCTCAGTTCTTCGCCACCCTGACGGTCTGAAGCTGCATATATTCTTCGAGCCCATAGAGGCCGAATTCGGTGCCGACGCCCGATTGCTTGGCGCCGCCGAAGGGCACGTCGGGCGAGATGCTGGCGTGATCGTTGACCCAGACCGTCCCGGCCTCGAGCCGCTGGGCAAAGGTGAGCGCCGCGGCGGGGTCCGCCGACCATACCGACCCGCCCAGGCCATTCTCATTGGCGTTGGCGCGCGCGAGCGCATCCTCGGGATCCGAATAGCGGATCACCGGCAGGATCGGGCCGAACTGTTCCTCGTCCACGATGCGCATCCCGTCGGTCACGTCGACCACGACCGAGAGCGGGAAGAAATAGCCCTCGCCCGCGACCGGCTCGCCGCCGGCCAGGAAGCGCCCGCCCTGCGCGCGCGCATCGTCGGCGAGCGCGCGCACCAGATCGAACTGCTTGCGGTTCTGCACCGGGCCGAACTGGCTCGCCGGATCGCTGCCCGGTCCGACCACCGCGGCGCGCGCCATCCCGGCAAGCTTCTCCGCCAGCGCGTCATGAATGCGCTCATGGACATAGACGCGTTTCACCGCGGCGCAGATCTGGCCGCTGTTGCCGAAGGCCTTGGCGAAGATCTTGGCCGCGACCTTGTCGACATCGGCGTCGGGCAGCACGATCGCCGCATCGTTGCCGCCCAGCTCAAGCGTCAGCCGTTTGAGATTGGCAGCACCGTCCGCCATGATCGACCGGCCGGTGGGAGTCGATCCGGTGAAGACGATCTTGTCGATGCCCCGATGCGCCGCGATCGCGCGGCCGATCTCGACCTCGCCCGTCACCGAGTTGAGCACGCCCGCGGGCAAATGCGCATTGGCGATCTCGACCATGCGCAGTGCCGCGAGCGGGGTGAAGGACGATGGCTTCATCACCACCGTATTGCCCGCTACCAGCCCCGGGATGATGTGCCAGATCGCGATCATCACCGGGAAGTTCCACGGGCTGATCGACGCAACCACGCCCAGCGGCTTGCGGTGCACCTCGACCCGGACGCTGTCGTCGTCCTTGATCACGTCGACCGACGGCCGCAACGCCGCGGTCGCGCGCGCCCAGGCGAGCGCGCCCATGATCTCGCCCACCGCATTGGGGATGGGCTTACCCTGCTCGGCCGAAAGCAGCCGCGCCAGCTCGTCTTTCGCCGCCTCAATCGCGTCGGCGATCGCCAGGATCGCAGCGGCGCGGTCCTCGATCGGGGTCGCCGCCCAACCGGGAAAGGCCCGCCGCGCGGCATCGACCGCGGCATCGAGATCGGCCGCGCTCGCCAGCGGCGCATCCGCGAACGGCTGCCCCGTGGCGGGATCGATCACCGGGAAGGTTTCCGCCGTCGCCAGCGGTTTCCCATCGACGATCAGGCGGGGCCCGGTCACAGCTTGAACAGCTTCTGCGCGGTGCCGCTCTTCACCAGCTTCGCGGCAGCGGGGTCGAGCGCGTTCACCCGGGCGAGGCATCCCGCCATGTCCCCGATATTATGGGGATAGTCCGATCCGTACATCACTCGCTCCGGTCCGCCCGCAACCTCGATACACAGGTCGAGCGCGCTCTTCTCATAGACCACGGTGTCATAATAGATGCGGCGAAGATAGCTGGACGGCTTGTCCTTGATCTTCTCCGAGCAGGCCGGGATCATCTCGTGGCAGCGGTCGAGCCGGCCGGCGAGATAGGGCAGGGTCGCGCCGCCATGCCCCGCGATGATCGCCAGGTTGGGATAGCGGTCGATGAACGCGTCGAGGATCATCCGCGACACCGCCAGCGTGGTATCGAACATGAAGCCGATCGGCGGGACCAGGCCATATTCATGCAGTTCCATCTCGGCCGAGCCCTGCGGCGCAGTGGGATGGACCAGCACGGGCAGCGCGAGGTCGTCGATCGCCTGCCAGATCGGCGCGAACTGCGGTGCCGTCAGGCTCTTGCCGTCGATATTGGCGCTGACAAACACGCCGACTGCGCCCTGGACGACGGCTTCGGCAAGCACCTCCACCGCACGCTCGGGATATTGCCAGGGCAACGTCGCGAAGAAGCGGATGCGGTCCGGGAAGCGCCCCTGCTGATACGCCATATGCGCGTTCATCTCGCGCGACACGCGGGTGCTCACCGCTTCCCCGCCCCAATAGGCGCTGGGGCAGGTCAGCGAGACGATGGCGATATCGACGCCGGCCTTGTCCATGTTCGCGACCCGCAGGTCATAGTCGAACATCTCGGGGAAAAGCGTGACGAACGGCGCGCCGCTCATCCACACGCTGTCCTGTCCCGCCGCGGTCGGCTTGACCCCATATTTGGGGGCGCCATGCGCGCGGATGTCGTTCAGCCATGCCTCGCTCAGCATGTGCGTGTGAACGTCGATCACCGGCACCGACGACATGCTCACTTCTCCAGGTTGATGCGGTTGGAGAGGCGGCCGAGCCCGTCGATCTCGACGTCGCACAGCTTGCCGTCATAACCCGACAGATAGGTGCCGATATTGCCGCGCGGATGCTTTTCGGTGCCCTTCGATGCGGTACCGGTGTGGATGCAGTCGCCCGGCTCCATCGTGAACCATTTCGACGCGGTCGAGATGACCTGCTCGACCGGGAAGAAATAGTTGGCGGTCGAATCGTCGGTGAAGCATTCGCCGTCGATATAGCCGCGCACCAGCAGCTTGTTGGGGTCCGGCACCTCGTCCTTGGTGGTCAGCCACGGGCCCATTGCCGCGAAGGTGTCCGCCGCCTTGGACTTGGAGTGATAGATGAACAGCAGCCAGTTGTTGTCGTCCTCGAACTTCGGGCGCCAGGCGGTATGGTGCGGCCTCACGATATCGGCGGTCTGCTTGAGCGCGATCGAATCCTCGCCGAACTTGACCCCGCTCGCGGTGACGTCGTTGGTCAGCGTGTAGCCGAACACATAGTCGAGCGCCTTTTCGGGCGGCACGTTCTTGGCGGTCTTGCCGAACACGACGACGGGTTCCGGCTCGGGGATCGACGGGCCGTGGTCCTTCAGGATGTCGATGGTCTTGTTGTGGCCGGTGAGTGCCGAGCGCCCCTTGATGAAGAACATCGGAGCCGTCATCGGCTTCATCGCCTTGCTGTTCAGGTTGTTGTTGTTGACGGCACAGCCCAGGATCTTCGACGGGCGCGGGTTCGGCGCCATCCAGTCGGTGCTCGCCGACAGGTCGATCACCGGCAGCTTGCCAGCAAGCGCCGCCTGGATCGCTTCGTTCGCGGTGTCGAGCCCGGCATTACCCGCCTCGATCAGGTCTTCCATCCAGCGATAGGCGTCGAGCGCCACCGCCTTGTCTTCGGCAACGCGGGCGATCACCGTCGGCTTGCCATCAATTCGGATCGTACCCAGTTTCATGCCGTCGACTCCCTAGATCTTATCGATTGTTCAGATGGTTTCGGTCGCGTCCTCGGGGATCATCCCCATCGCGATCTGATATTCGCGCTTCACCGCCTCGGGCTGGCCGACCTGGTGTTGATAGTCGGGCCGGTTGATCCGGTACTGAAGCGTGTCGCCCAGCCGCCGGCTCTCCTCGAGCGTCATCGACGCGGTGAAGAGTTCCTTGTGCTTGATCGGCAGCTCGACGCAGCGGTTGAACTCAGCGTCGCGGATCACCGCCTTGGGATCGCCCTCGCCCGCCTCGACCCGCTTCATGTTCGCCTCGAAGCTGCGGCGCATCATGACGATGCCCCAGTCGCTCTTGCCCAGATGCTCCTGCGTGCGGTCGGCAATCGTGCCCTGCCCGACCCAGGCGACGATGTCCTGGTTCATCACATGGCTGGTGATCCACTCGCCATCGGCGTCCTTCACCGGGCCGGTCCAGTATGGGATGCGCTTCTGGACGAACGGCTCACGGTCGGCGGGCACGCGATGGAACATCCAGGTCACCGACAGCGTGGTCTCGTCATCGATCGGCACGCGCCATTCGATATGGTCGCCCAGGAAGAAGGCGTTTGGCCACAAGGCGGTCGCGCCGACCGTCCAGTGCGGATTGTCCTTGTCGGTATCCTCGCGCACGCGCTTGTAGATATGGCCGAACTCGAACTCCTCGAACGCCAGCTCAAGGTGCGTCGGACCGTAGCTGCCGTCGCCCTTGAGCACCGAGGTCCAGTTGCGGTGCATCCATTCGAAATGGACCGGATCGCAGCTATTCTCCTGGCACTGGAACCAGTTGCAGGGGACGTCGGCAAAGACGATCTGCTGGAACCCGTTGGCCCAGGTGAACGGCTCCCAATTGGGCACCAGCGGCGCCGGCTGCGGCCCCATATAGGCCCAGAGCATCCCTGCCTTTGCCTCGACCGGGTAGGCCTTGGTGCGGATCTTGTCCTTGAAGCGCGCCTTGGGGTTGGCGATGTCCTCGAACGGCTGCTCGAGGCACTGGCCCGAGCTTGCGAAGCACCAGCCATGATAGCTGCAGCGCAGGCCGTCATCCTCGATGATGCCGTTGAGCATGTCGGCGCGGCGATGCGGGCATTGCCGGTCGATCAGACCGTAGCTGCCGTTCTTCGACTTGAATGCGACAAGATTCTCGCCGAGCAGCCGGACCGGCTTGATTCCCAGCTCGTCGACCTCGGCGACCGCAGCGAAAGGATGCCAGTAGCGGCGCAGCAGCTCGCCCATCGGCGTGCCCGGCCCAACCTGTGTGAAACGGCGATTTTGATCCGGGCCCACTTCAGCCTCTCTGTCTAACCCTCGCGACAAAACTGCGACGCTGGCACGCTATGCGCAACAACATCGGCAAATAGTTGCGCATATCGCAACAAACGCTATGATTTGGGCGATGGACAGGGATTTGAGACGGCGTGCACCGGATGCGCCTGCGTCGATTGCCACGGTGGCGATGGCGACTCGCATTCTCGACCTGCTCGCCGAAAGCGAGCGGCCGGTGGGCGTGCAGGAAATGGCGCAGACCTTGGGCATGACCAAGTCGCGCGCGTCGCGGCATCTTTCCAACCTCGAGATGCTCGGGCTGGTCAGTCGAGGCGGCGGGCGGCGCGGCTTCCAGCTCGGCTGGCGGATCGGCCGTTGGGGGCAGATCGCAGCGGGGCGGATGCAGATGCCCGAACTGCTGCGCGCGCCGCTCGACCGGCTCAACGAGGAAAGCGGCTGCACCGTCCTGCTCTGCGCGGTGGCCGGCGCCGATGCGGTTGTGGTCCAGTGCCTGCCCGCGCGCGCCGCCATGCGCATCGACGTTCAGCCCGGGCTGATGCTCAACCTGCCCGAGTCACCGACCGCGCGCGTCTGTTTCGCCTTCCAGCCGCGCGAGCGGCGGCGTGAGCTGCTCGACCAGGCCGAGATGCGCGGCGAGAATTTCCAGATCGCCGACCGCGAGGCGTTCGAGCGTGAGGTCGCGATGGTGCAGGCGCGCCATTACAGCTGGGGCGTCAACAAGTTCGGGATCGGCCACAATGCGCTCGCTGCACCCTTGTTCGACGGCGACACGATCGTCGCTGCGGTCACGCTGATGCTGCCGACCGACGAGGCACCGGGGCCGCCCGCGCCCTATCTGGTCGAATTGCTGCTCGGCTGCGCGCAGCGCTGCTCGCGCCTGCTCGGCTCGCGCCACAGCTATCCGCGCGACTGACCCGCCAGCGCGATCGCCTCCTCCGCCACCGCGCGGTCGCCAATATGATTGAGCAGGATGAGGTTGAGCCGCGCAGACAGCTTCAGGCTCTCCTCGACCGAGCGCCCGTCATGCATCGCGATCAGCCGCGCATAGATGTCGTCAGCGGCGGCCAGATTGGGATCGGTGATCAGCCGGGCCATCTTCAATTCCCCTTCGCGCGCAGGAGTGCCGCGCGGATCGCGGCTTCGTCCGGCGCATGCCAGCGCGCGCAGACATAGCTGTCGGGCCGGATCAGATAGGCCGCGCCCGGTGCCAGCGCATAGCGTTCACGCAGCAGTTCGTCGTTTTCGCCGGCGACGATCGTCTCGATCCCGGCGATGCCCGGATCGCGGTCCGCGAGCAGCACAAAGCCGCGCCCCAGCCGCTCGAGCAGCCAGGCATCGCCGATCGGTGCATCGAGCGCGGGCCAGCCCGGCGCCACGCCCCCGCCGACCCAGTCGTCAGCGTCGGGCGTGCTGAGCGGACTCTCCGGCAGCGCGACTGCGGTCGATAGCCGTCCCGAATTGACGAACGGCCGGGCGAACGGGACTTCGCTCGCCAGTTCGAGCACGGCGTCGCGATAGATGCGGCTGGCGGCCGATTTGGGGGTCATGAAGTCGGTCGAGCGGCTCGAGTTCAGGATATTCTCGTCGGCGATCGTGATCGCCTCGGCGTCATAGCTTTCGAGCAGGTCTGCGCCCGCTTCGCCGCGCAGGATCAGGTCGAGCTTCCAGCCGAGATTGTCGACATCGGCCATCCCACCATTGCACCCGCGCGCGCCGAACGGCGAGACGAGGTGCGCGCTGTCACCCGCGAAGACCACCCGGTCATGGACGAAACGCGCCATGCGGCGGCACTGGAAGGTGTAGACGCTGTACCATTCCTGCTCATAGGCGACGTCGTCGCCCAGCATCGCGCGCACCAGCGGGTCGACATTCTCGGGCTTCACCGCTGCGGCACGATCGATGTTCCAGCCGAGCTGGAAGTCGAGCCGCCAGACATTGTCGGGCTGCTTGTGCATCAGCGCCGACTGGCCCGGATTGAACGGCGGATCGAACCAGAACCAGCGTTCCGACGGCCGCTCGCCCGTCATCTTCACGTCGGCGATCAGGAAATTGTCCTCGAACACCCGCCCCTCGAAATCGAGGCCGAGCGCATCGCGCGCCGCGGAGCGGCTACCGTCGCAGGCGATCACCCAGTCGGCATCGATCGCATAGCCGCCGTCCGCCGTCTCCACCTCGACGCGCGCGCCATCGGCCAACTGTGCAAGCCCGGCCATGCGGTGTCCCCAGCGCAGCTCGACATTGGGCAGCGCCTCCAGCGCGGCGATCAGCCGGTCCTCGACATGATATTGCTGGATGTTGATGAAGCCCGGCCGCTTCTGGTTCTTCACCGGCAGCATGTCGAACTGGAACACCGGCTCCTCGCGGTCGCCCCAGAACACCTTGCCGACATTCCAGATCACGCCCTTGTCGACGATCGCATCGCCGACGCCGAGCCGGTCGAAGATGTCGAGCGAGCGCTTGGCGAAGCAGATCGCCTTCGATCCCGCCGCGACGAAATCGAGCTGCGAGAGCACCACCACGCGATGCCCGCGCCGGCCGAGGTCAAGCGCCATGGCAAGGCCGACCGGCCCCGCCCCGACGATCACGACCGGCGCGGTCTCACGCTGCGCGGCAGGCGGCGGCGTAGCGCCGATCTCGCGCCAGACCGGGATGTTCGACACATTGGCCATTTCTGTTCAGCCCTGAAGCTGTGCCCAGACTTCGCGGTCGCGCTCCATCGTCCAGATGCGCGGCCGCTCGATCCCGTCAAACTCGTCCCACAGCCGCTGGACGTTGAACGGCAGGCAATGTTCGAAGATCGGCCAATGCCCGAATTTGGGGCCAAGCGCGGTGTGCGTCGCCTCGAACGCATCCTTAAGCGTGCCGCCATTCTTGTGCGCCGCCCCGACATGCTCGATCATGCCGTTGAGAAACTCGCGCGTCTGCTCGACCGCCGCGTCCACCGCCGCGCGGCCATGCGCCACCGCACCGCGCCCGCCGATCAGATGCTCGGCCTGATAGGCCTTCACCTTGTCGAGCGTGCCGGTCGCCCAGTCGAAGTGGAAGGCATCGCCGGTGTAGAGCGCGGCCTGCGCCTCGACCAGGTCGCCGGCGAACAGCGTGCCGCTCTTCTCGTGCCAGACGACGATGTCGCCCTCGGTATGCCCGCGCCCGCAGAACTGGAGGTCGAGCTTGCCGCGATCGCCGCCCAGATCGATGGCGTAGCTGTTGGTGAAGGTGATCGACGGCCGCGTCAGGCCCGGGATCTCGTCGGGCTGCTTGAACAGCCGCGGCATGCGGCCGAACTCGCTCGCCCAGTCCTGCTCGCCGCGCTCCTCGACCAAAGCCGCGGTGGCATTGCTCATGATGATGTCCTGCGCATCGAACGCGCTCGCACCCAGCACGCGCACCGCGTGATAATGCGTCAGGATCAGGTAGCGGACCGGCTTGTCGGTATGCTCGCGCAGCTTGGTCAGCCAGTCACGCGCTGCGGCCGGGGTCGCCCGCGCCTCGATCGCGACGATGAAATCCTCGCCTTCGAACGCGCCGACATTGGGATCGCCCTCGGCGGTGAGCGCATAGACGCCATCGGCAACCACTTCGAGCGTTTCGGTCTTTTCCGTCAGGTCTGTCGACGAGGCAAACGGCTTGGCCATTCTAGTTTACTCCACTCAATTCTGGCTGACGGCGGCGATCGCGTCCGCGACCCGCTCGACATTGCTGTTGTTGAG
The DNA here is from genome assembly GCF_059420685.1 of Sphingomonas sp. GW821-FHT03E12. Classification (NCBI taxonomy): domain Bacteria; kingdom Pseudomonadati; phylum Pseudomonadota; class Alphaproteobacteria; order Sphingomonadales; family Sphingomonadaceae; genus Sphingomonas; species Sphingomonas sp. GW821-FHT03E12. Next base: position 1,046,590 of record NZ_JBWKUF010000001.1, on the reverse strand, counting down.
GCCGGCGACATTGACGCGGCCCGAGCTGGTCAGATGGACGTGGTGATCGCGGCGCAGCGTCTCGACGCCTTCGGGCGAGATGCCCAGCATCGTGAACATGCCGCGCTGGTTCGCGATGAAGCCATAGTCGCGCCCGCCATGTTCGGCGAGCCGCGCCGCCAGCCGTGCGCGCATCCCGTTGATCCGTTCGCGCATCGTGGTCAGCTCGCCGGTCCAGCCCTGCCGCAGCTCGGCATCGCTCAGGATCCGCGCGACGATCGCCGCGCCGTGATCAGGCGGCATCGACCATAAAGTGCGGGCCACAGGCAGCGCATGCGCGTGCGCCAGCACCGCAGCCTTCTCGTTCCCGCCAACCAGAGTGAGTGCGCCGACGCGCTCGCGATAGAGCGCGAAATTCTTGGAATAGGAGCTGGCGACGAGGAATTCGGGGATCCGCGTCGCCAGCAGGCGCATGCCCGCCGCGTCCCGATCGACACCATCGCCCAGACCCAGATAGGCCAGGTCCACCAGCACCGCCGCGCCGGCCTTCGCCACCAGATCGGCGACCGCGCCCCACTGGTCGAGGTCGAGATCGGCACCGGTCGGGTTGTGGCAGCAACCATGCAGCAGCAGCGTGTCGTTCGCACCGAGATCGGCGAGCGCCGCCATCATCGCGTCGAAGCGCAGCGCCCCCGTGGCCATGTCGTAATAGGGATAGACGACGACCTCATGGCCGCTCGCCTTGAGGATGCCGGGATGGTTGGGCCAGGTCGGGCCGGGAATGAACACGCGCCCGCCGGGACGCAGCTTGTACAGCAGGTCCGATGCCAGCCGCAGCGCACCGGTACCGCCCGGCGCCTGAATCGTGCGGCTGCGCGCAAAGCCGTCACTGCCCTCGCCGAACAGCAGTCCGCGCGTCTGGGTGTTATAGTCCGCATTGCCGGCCGAGGAGAGGTAGCGCTTGCTCGGCTGGGTCTCGACCAGCCAGCGCTCGGCGGCCTTTACGCTATCCAGAACCGGTACCTGCCCCTGCTCGTCCTGATAGATGCCGATCCCCAGATCGACCTTGTCCGGGCTCTGATCCTGCGCAAGCAACTGCGCGAGGCCAAGGATCGGGTCGAGCGGCGGCTCGGCAAGGTCGGCGAACATCTCAATCTCCATTTTGTTTCACTATACGATACGAAGTAGCGATATACGCTACAAGTTCAATTTCCGATACACAGGCTGCCGTCAGAATGCCGCCGCAACGCGTTCCGCAGCCGCCAGCCGTGCCGCAGTCATCTCGCTTGTCAGCTCGCGATAGCGCGCCGCCACATCGGGCGCCCGATCCGGGCTTCCCGCGTCGAAGGGCGGCGCCGGGTCATATTCGTTGCCGAGCTGGATGAGCTTCGCCTGATCCTCACCCCAGATGCGCGCGATCAACGTCAGCGCGAAGTCGATCCCCGCGGTCACGCCGCCGCCCGTCACACGGTTACGGTCGATCACCACGCGCTCGCGGACCGGGGTCGCGCCCAGCACAGGGAGAATGTCCATCACGCTCCAATGGGTCGCCGCTCGATACCCCTTGAGCAACCCCGCCGCGCCGAGCACGAGCGCGCCGGTGCAGACCGACGTGATCCACTGCGCGCGCGGCCCCCGCTCGCGCAGAAAGTCGAGCAGTTCGGCGTCTTCCATCATCGCGGTCGAACCCGGCCCGCCGGGCAGGAAGATCATGTCCAGCTCCGGCGCATCGGCCAGCCGCATCCCGGGCAACAGGCGGTAGCCCGAATCGGTGGTGATGGGATCGAGCGATTTGGCGAGCAGGATCGTTTGCGCCCCACGCACGCGGGAGAGGATGTCGAACGGCCCGACGAAATCGAGATTCGTCATCCGATCGAACGCGATCATGCCGATGGTGAACGGTTTATGCTCCATCCCGCCTCTCCCCTGCGAGCTCAACGATCGCCGATTTGTCTCGATATACGATCTATTGTCACGAATTACGTGACACAATATAGCAATCCGAGACAAGGTCAATCACGGTAGGGCACATGTTGGACGCATCGCTTTCAATCTCGCAAGCCGTCATCAATGCCGGGTTCCGGCTGCCCCGTGTGGTCCAGAAGGACACGCCGTTCCTGCTTCACCGCCTCACCGGGAACATTCTCCATGTCTCGGGGATGATCGCGCAGTTCGAAGGGGAGCGGCCCTATCTCGGGCGGCTCGGCGCCGAGCTCGCAACCGAGGACGGCGCGAAGGCAGCAGAGCTCAGCGCGCTCAACATCCTCGCATGGCTGGCGCAGGCGACCGGCGACGATACAGACCGCATCGACTGCTGCCTTGAGCTCAACGGCTTCGTCGCCTGCACGCCCGACTTCACCGAGCAGAGCCAGGTCATCAGCGGTGCCAGCCGGCTGATCGTCGCAGTGCTCGGCGAACGCGGGCGGCATTGCCGGACCTCGATCGGCGTGACCGCTCTGCCCTTCGGCGTCCCGGTGGAGATCAACGCGCGCTTCGTGCTGCGCGACTAGAGGTCGATCACCGCGCCCGGGTTCATCCGGTTATGCGGGTCCAGCGCCCGCTTGACTGCGCGCAGCAGGTCGAGCTCGGCCGGATCGAGCGCGTCCGCGACCGCGGCACGCATCCGCCGTCCGACGCCATGTTCGGCGCAGATCGTCCCGCCCAGCCGCAGCGCGATCGCCTCGACCGCCGTCGCGATCTGACCCGCAGCCGCGCCGAAGCGCTCCAGGTCGTTCGCACCGCGGTGAACGGAGAAATGGATATTGCCGTCGCCCAGATGACCGAAGCCAAGCGTCTCGCATCCGGGCAGCAGACCTGCGACCGCAGCCTCCGTCTCGGCAAGAAAGGCCGGAACCTGCCCGAGCGGCACTGCAACGTCGACGCTGATCGAAGGCTTGCCTGCGGCCTTGCCCATCACCACCGCCTCGCGGATACGCCACAGCTCGCGCCGCTGCGCCTCGCTTTCGGCAAGCATGCCATCGCGCGCCAGCCCCTGCTCGAAAATATCCGCGAGCGCCGCCTCAACTGCTGCGCGCAACGGCAGCCCGGCAGCAGCGGTCGCGATCTCGACCAGCACGAACCAGCCATGCTCGCCGGGATCGGGCACGCGCAACCCGGGCACCGCGGCCGCGCCCCATTCGACGCCCCGCCGCTGGATCAGTTCGAAACTGGTGACCAGATCGCCCAGCGCCGCACGCAACGCGCCGAGCAGCGCGAGCGCCGCCGCCGGGTCCTCGACCGCAAGCCAGGCAGTCTCGATCTGGCGCGATGCGGGAACCAGCCGCAATGCAGCGGCGGTGACCACGCCCAGCGTCCCCTCGCCGCCGATGAACAGCTGCTTGAGGTCATAGCCCATATTGTTCTTGGCGAGCGTGCGCAGCCCGTTCCAAACCCGGCCATCGGGCAGGACGACCTCCAGCCCGAGCACCTGATTACGCATCACGCCATGGCGCAGTGCGCGGATGCCCCCGGCGTTGGTCGAGACAAGGCCACCGATCGTTGCGCTGCCCTCGGAGCCGAGGCCGAGCGGGATGGTGAAGCCATGCACGGCCACCGCTTCCTGCACCTCGGCGAGGATGCATCCGGCTTCGGCGATGACCGCCGGTGCGTGAGGATCAATCGCGCGGATCGCGCGCAGACGGCGGGTCGATAGCAGCAGTGCCGGCGTTTCCACCGGAACCGCACAGCCGCCGACCAGCCCGGTATTGCCGCCTTGCGGAACGATCGCGACGCCGTGCGCCGCAGCTGCCTGGACCAGTTGCGCGACCTCCGCGGTCGAGCGCGGCCGGGCGACCGCCTGCGCACCACTCGGCCAGTGGCCGGTCATGTCGCGCAGACAGGCTGCGCGCGCGTCGGCATCCTGCACAAACAGGTCCGCGCCCAGCATTTCGCCGAGCGCGGACAGGCACAGGTCAGTAGGAGAAGCGGAGGCCGGCACGGTAGTAGCGGCCGATCCGATCATACATGCCGGCGATGGCGACCACCGGGAAGGGCGGCTCCTTGTCCAGCAGGTTGTTGACGTTGAGGTAGAATTGCAGCTTGCGCTTGCCGTCCTTGATCACGTCGATCTGAGTCGACAGGTCGAGGTAGAAGCGGCTGTCCACCCGGTTGTTGCCGATCGAGATCGGCGAGGCGGCATCGTAATATTTGTCGCCCGGCCCGACCAGCGTCGCGTCGAACTTGCCGCCGCCGATATAACGGCCCTGCAGGTTGACCGTCACCGGATCCTGCGCCCAGGTGATCGACCCGGTCGCGGTCCAGCTCGGCGTGTTGGTCGCGCTGGTCTGCTGACCCGCGGTGAACGCCGTTCCGCCGACCGATCCGGCACGATCGATCCGCCCGCCCAGCGACTGGATCACGCCATTGCTGAAGCGCGGCGCAGCGCCGGTGCCATCGTCGAAGATCAGGTCCTTGACGTACGAAGCCATGCCGCGAAGCGTCAGCTCGCCCGAACCGATCCGGGTACGGTACGCGGCCGAGAAGTCGAACCCGCGGGTCCGGATCCCGGCGATGTTGAGCAGCTGCACCGCGACCGAATCGACCACGGTCGCCGCCCCGGTCCCCGTCCGGCTGACGAAGTTGCAGAAGAACGGCGTCCCCGTCTCCGCAAAGCAATTGTCGAGGATCGACTGGGCCGAGAAGCTCGAGATCGCACCGTTGATATCGATATCGTAATAGTCGGCGGAGACGGTCAGCCCCGGAATGAAGCGGGGCGTGAACACGGCGCCGACCGTCCAGGTATCCGCGCGCTCAGGCTTCAGCGTCGGGCTCGGCTGGTTCATCGTCGTGATCTGCGTCGTCACGCCACTCCACGGGTTGCGCAGCTGCGCAAGGCTCGCGGTCGTCGCGTAGAGTTCCGCATTGTTGGGCGCACGGATGTCGCGCGACCGCGTCGCACGGAAGCGCAGATCCGGGAACGGCGCGTAGATCGCACCCAGCTTCCACGTCGTCACCCCGCCCGAGGTCGAATAGTCGGTGTAGCGGATCGCACCGTTCAGCTCGAGGTGATGGGCGAAGGAAACGTCCCGCAGCAGCGGCGCGACGACTTCGGCGAAGACTTCCTTCACATCATAGCCGCCCGCATAGGGCTTGGGATTGCTGTAGTTGAAGGCGTTCGCCTGCGACAACGTGTCGGAGATCGCCGACGCCTCTTCCTTGCGCCATTCGCCGCCGAACGCCACCGCCAGCGGACCGCCGGGCAGCTTGAACAGCTCGCCCTGCGCCGTCAGCGCAGCGACCTGCTGCTTGGTCGTGACCTGGTAGAAGATGTCGCCGGTGACATAGTCGATCGCCGCCTTGCTCGGCGATCCCTGACCGAACAGGTTGATCGGCACGCAACCCGAGGCCGCCGAATTGAAGCGGTTGAGCACCTGCCCGGTCGCGGTCACGGTGCCATTCGCCTGCGTCGCCGCGCAGACGATCTGGCCGCCGACATTCACCGCATCGGTGGCGAAGCGGAAATTGCTCTCGAGGCGCAGATTGCCGACATTGGCGTTCAGCACGTTGCGGCCATATTGATAATAGCCGTCAAGCTTCCACCCGCCGCCGAAATCATAGTCGAAGCCGCCGACGAACCGCTCGGTCGTGTTCTCATTCGAGCGCGTGATCGGGCCGAAATCATTGTACGGCCGGCCCAGCGTGAAGGAGGTGATGTTGTTCGCGACCATGATGTCGCGGATCGACGAGTGGAGATAGGCATTGTCGCGCAGGATCGTCGCCGCTCCGCCCTGATCGCGTACCGGCGGCGAGTTCCCGTAGCCGCCGCTGCGGCCATAGCTCGCCTCGACGAAGACGTTGAGCTTGTCGGTCAGCTCATAGTCGACATGGCCGAATGCGACGCGGCGCGTAGTCGGCACGATCAGCGTCCACCCGTCCTGCGGATAGAGGCCCTTGTTGCCGCCGGTGAAGTTGCTCGCCAGCGTGCTGCCGCTGCCGTAATTGGCGAAATTGCCATAGTTGAACGCCGTCGGCACGCCGCCCGGGCCGAACTGGATACCGCGCAGCACGTCGGCGCCGTTGCCGGCGTTGAGGTCGGCGTTCACCCCGGTGATCAGGCCGCCATAGGCCATGTTGATGAAGGTCACGCCGCGCTCATAGACGCGCGACGGCGTGCCCGCCGGCCGCGCGCCGACATAGGAGATCAGGCCCGGCTGCTCGGCAAAGGACTCGCGCCCGAACGGGTCGGTGACGCCCAGCGATTTCACATATTCGCCGCCGACCACGATATGGCCGCGCCCGTCGGAGAAGGGCGCGCCGAACGCCAGCGCCGCGCGGGTCTCGCGCGCGTCGCCGCGATCGCTGATCCCCATCGACGCTTCGCCCTTGATCCCTTCAAGCCGCTTGTTGAGCAGCACGTTGACCACGCCCGACACGGCGTCCGAGCCATAGGCGGCCGATGCGCCGCCGGTGACCACGTCGATACGGTCGACCAGGATCTGCGGGATCAGGTTGAGATCGACCTGGCCGGTCGCGGCCGACGGCACGAAGCGGCGGCTGTCCACCAGCGTCAGCGTACGGATCACGCCCAGTGCGCGCAGGTCGGCCGAGAACTGACCGGTGCCCAGCGTTGCCGCGGTGTTGGTCTGCGGGCCCTGCGTGTTGCGGAAGGAGGGAACTTCACCGAGGAAATCGCCGATGCTGCTCGATCCGCGCGCTTCGAGGATCTCGGCGCCCAGCACCTTGGTCGGGGTCGGCGCCTCGACGTCGCGGCGCGAGATGCGGCTGCCGGTGACGACGATCTCGCCGGGCTGTTCCTGCGCCGCTTCGGGCTCAGCCGCGCTGTCTTGCGCCTGCGCGACCGCAGGCACAGCGCAAATCGCTGTTGCGAGCAGCGCAACGCGCAGCTTCAGCCTGATTCCCGCTCCTTGTCCGTCGTTGAACCGCATTGGGCCTCCCCTCTTTTATGTTGTGAACGTGTTTTGAGGAAACTTACCCCGAACTCAAACCGTGTCAATACGCGAAACACTGTTTCGTAATACGTGACAACATCGGTGATGCGCGCACGAATGCGGCGCGGTCGGAACAACCACGCTTAGATTCGTTCAATTTCAGGATTTTTCCGGAATCAGCCCCGGCGGTACGGATCGTCGAAAGCGGGGATCACCGTGCCGCTGCAGTCGCCGAAACCGATGCGATAGCCGTCGCCCCGGCACTGGCCGCGCAGAATCAGCGTATCGCCATCCTCGACGAAACGGCGCTGCCCGCCGCCGGAAAGCGTCACCGGCTCCTTGCCGCCCCAGCTCAGTTCGAGCAGGCTGCCGAAGCTATCCTTGCCTGGTCCGGAGATCGTACCGGTGCCGAGCAGGTCGCCGACATCCATCCGGCACCCGGCCGTGCTGTGATGCGCCAGTTGCTGCGCGGCGGAATAATACATCTCGCGATAGCTGGTCCGGCTGATCACGGTCTCTTCGCCACCCTCCGGCGTCAGGCCGACCTCGAGGTCGATGGCGTAGAGCATCGGACCCGGCTCATCGAGATAGGGCAGCAACGGCTTCTCGCGTACCGGCCCATGCGCGCGGAACGGTTCGAGCGCCGCCCGGGTCACGATCCACGGGCTGATCGTCGTTGCCGTCGCCTTGCCCTGGAAGGGCCCGAGCGGCTGATATTCCCACGCCTGGATGTCGCGCGCCGACCAGTCGTTGAGCAGCACATAGCCGAAGATCATCGCATCCGCCTCGGCCACGGTCAGCGGATCGGACGATCCGGTCCCGACGATCGCACCCAGCTCCAGCTCGATGTCGAACCGCGCCGACGGGGCGAAGCGCGGCGCGGCGTCGTCCGGCCCCTTCACCTGCCCCCAGGGCCGCCGCACATCGGTGCCCGAGACGACGACCGACGAGGCGCGGCCATTATAGCCGATCGGGATGTGCAGCCAGTTGGGCGGCAGCGCATTCTCGGGGCCGCGGAACATCGTACCGACGTTGAAGGCGTGCTGCCGGCTCGCGTAGAAATCGGTGTAGCCGGCCACCCGGAACGCCAGATGCAGCTGCGCGCCCGCCATCGGCACCAGATGCGGCTCGACCGCCTCGCGCTCCGCAGCACCTTCGGCCAGTAGCTCGATCAGCCGCGCGCGCAGCGTGCGCCATGCCGTCGGCCCTTGCGCCATGAGGGCGTTCCAGGCCGGCTCTGCGAACAGCGGCCCCTCGCCGATCTGCAACAGCCCTGCTGCTTCCAGCGCCGCCACGTCGAGGATCCGGTCGCCGATCGCGACGCCGCAGCGCGGGCCTCGCGTAGCATCGCTGAACACGCCATAGGGCAGGTTGTTGAGCGGAAAATCGGTGTCGGCCGCGTTGGCGGCCGCGACCCAGGATCGCAGCAGGCTCATAGTATCTCCGGCAATCAGTGAAAGGGCTTCAGGCGGGGTCGATCGACCCGTCGAACTTCTTGTCGAGCCCGTCCCAGCAATCGGCATAGTCGGACTGCATCGGCGCCTCGCGCGCCGCCCAGTCGGTCAGATGCTGGGGGAAGCGCGTCTCGAACATGAAGCTCATCGTCTTGTCGAGCTTCTCGGGCTTGAGCGCGGCGTTGCTCGCCTTCTCGAACGCGTTGCGATCGGGCCCGTGCGGCAGCATGCAATTGTGCAGGCTCATGCCGCCCGGCGCGAAGCCGTCGGGCTTGGCGTCATATTCGCCATAGATGTTGCCCATCAGCTCGCTCATCACATTCTTGTGATACCAGGGCGGGCGGAAGCTGTGCTCGGCGACTAGCCAGCGCTCGCGGAACAGCACGAAATCGATGTTCGCCGTTCCCGGGATCTCCGACCGCGCGGTCAGCACGGTGAAGATCGACGGATCGGGATGATCGAACAGGATCGCGCCTACCGGGCTGTAGGTCGACAGGTCGTATTTATAGGGTGCGTAATTGCCGTGCCAGGCAACCACGTCGAGCGGGCTATGGCCGATCGCGCTCTGATGGAATTGGCCGCACCATTTGATCGTCAGCGTCGAGGGCGCCTCGCGATTTTCGAACGCCGCCACCGGCGTCTTGAAATCGCGCGGATTGGCCATGCAGTTGGCGCCGATCGGCCCGCGATCGGGCAGCGCGAAGGGCTGGCCGTAATTCTCGCAAACGAAGCCGCGGCATGGCCCGTCGATCACCTCGACGCGATAGACGAGGCCACGCGGCAGCACCGCGATCTCCCCCGGCGCGATCTCGATCACGCCGAGTTCGGTGCAGAAGCGCAATTTCCCTTCCTGCGGCACGACCAGCAGCTCGCCATCGGCCGAGTAGAAGTAGGAATCCACCATCGACGCGGTGACCAGATAGACATGGCTCGCCATGCCGGTCTGGGTGTTGACGTCGCCCGCGGTGGTGACGGTGCGCATGCCCGTCAGCCAGGTCAGCTCGCCCGCACTGTGCGGCACCGGGTTCCAGCGATACTGGCCGAGGCTGGCGACGCCGGGCACGATGTTGGGCGCGGATTTCCAGTGCGGCAGCTCGATCGCGGCGAAGCGGCCGACATGGCGTACGCTCGGGCGGATGCGATAGCACCAGCTGCGCTCATTCTGCCCGCGCGGTGCGGTGAAGGCGGTGCCCGAAAGCTGTTCGGCATAGAGGCCATAGGGGCATTTCTGCGGCGAATTCTGCCCCTGCGGCAGTGCGCCGGGCAGGGCTTCGGTTTCGAAGTCGTTGCCGAAGCCGGGCATATAGCCCACCGCCTGCATGTTGTGCGACGCCATGCCACTCTCCATGATTAGTTGCATATGCAACAATTAGTTCTTGCAATAGATGCGAATGCAACGATAAGCAAGCGCCCATGAGCGCCAGACCGCCTTCCGGGAAGCCCTTCGATCTCGACCGCTTCCTCCCCTATCTGCTCAATCAGGCGGGGGAACGGACGGGCAAGAAATTCGAGCCGACCTATCGCGAGACGCACGGCTTCAGCCGCACGCAATGGCGCATCCTCGCGCATCTCGGCAGCTACGGCGAACTGACGGCCGCGACCGTCTCGCGCCGTTCGAATACCGAAAAGACCAAGGTCAGTCGCGCCGTGGCGGCGCTCGAGGAGGGCGGATGGCTCGAGCGCGTCGCCGCCGACGATCGCCGTGCCGAATTGCTGCGCCTGACCGCATCGGGCCGCGGGCTGTTCGACGGATTGGCCGAACAGGCCGTTGCGTTCGATCGCGCGCTGCGCAAGAGCCTCGGCGCCGAACAGGCGCGGGCGCTCGAAACGATGCTCAGGCAATTGGCGGCTGAAGAATAGGCGGCACCAGTCCGCGACGGGAGGAAGATTCGCATGCGCTATGACGTGGTGATCGTTGGGGCAGGACATGGCGGCGCGCAGGCCGCGATCGCACTGCGCCAGGCCAAGTTCGAAGGCAGCATCGCGATCATCGGCGACGAACCCGAACTTCCCTATGAACGGCCACCGCTCTCCAAGGAGTATTTCTCGGGCGAGAAGACGTTCGAACGCATCATGATCCGCCCGGCAGCCTTCTGGGAAGAGCGCAAGGTCGAGATGCTGCTCAACCGCCGGGTCGTCAGCGTCGATGCGCAGGCACATGAAATCACCACCGCGGATGGCGAGACAATCGGCTACGGCCATCTGATCTGGGCGACGGGTGGCGCGCCGCGCCGGCTGGGCTGCTCGGGCAATGATGCCACGGGCGTCCACACTGTCCGCACCCGCGCCGATGCCGACCGTATGGTGGCCGAGCTACCCGGCGTGACCCAGGCGGTCGTGATCGGCGGCGGCTATATCGGGCTCGAGGCCGCCGCGGTGCTCGCCAAGGCGGGCAAGCAGGTCGTGCTGCTCGAAGCGCTCGACCGGGTGCTCGCGCGCGTCGCGGGTGAGCCGCTGTCGCGCTTCTTCGAGGGCGAGCATCGCGCGCATGGCGTCGATGTCCGGCTCGGCGTCATGGTCGATTGCATCGAGACCGCGGATGGCAAGGCGACAGGCGTGCGGCTCAAGGATGGCGAGGTGATTTCCGCAGAGATGGTGATCGTGGGCATCGGCATCGTCCCGGCGGTTCAGCCGCTGATCGACGCAGGCGCCGAGGGCGGCAACGGCGTCGCAGTGGACGGCCATTGCCGTACCTCGCTGCCCGATGTCTTCGCGATCGGCGACTGTGCGCTGCATGCCAACCCTTATGCCGACGGCATGCCGGTGCGACTGGAGTCGGTCCAGAACGCCAACGATCAGGCGACCGTCGCGGCCAAGACCATCGCCGGGGTCGAGGCGCATTATGATGCGGTCCCGTGGTTCTGGTCGAACCAATATGACCTGAAGCTCCAGACCGTCGGCCTCTCGACCGGCCATGACGCCAGCGTAGTGCGCGGCGATCCGGACACGCGCAGCTTCTCGGTCATCTACCTCAAGGACGGCCAGGTCATCGCGCTCGACTGCGTCAACGCGACCAAGGACTATGTTCAGGGCCGCAAGCTGGTGGTCGAGCGGCTGGCGATCGACCCCGCCCGGCTCGCCGACGCCGCGACCCCGCTCAAGGAAATGGCCGGCTGAGACAGGGCGCCGGCGCCGCGCATTGCGGCCCGCATAGGCGCGCCGGGAGCTCACGGTCCCGGCGGCGGGGCCATATGCCCCGGCATCGGCAGCAAACGGATCCACATGGCGATCCGCGGCACGGCTTCCTTCGGGAGACCGGACGCCGCTGAGCCGCGCCTGCGCGTACGAATCCCACGCATAATGCCACCCGCGCACGCCATGCGCGCGCAGAATACCCGCAAATCCGGCCTCTAGTGCGCGGCATCTCGCGCCTCTGCCGCTGCATGAATTTTCCGATTTTGAAAATTTTTCTCTTTTTGCTTGAATTTCTCCATTTTGTCTGTCCGTATAGAATTCGGCAAGCTGCAATCTCAACCAGGACCGATCCCGAGAAAACGGCCTGATCACGCATTTGCCGCGAGGAGGAGAAGGGGATTTCCATGAAAACTGTTCATCTGGGCTGGCTCGCCAGCACTGCACTTACGATCGTCGCCGTTCAGAGCCCGGCCCATGCGCAGACGGCTCCGGAGACCGCCGCGGAAAGCACCGCCGGCGAGGACGACGTCGTCGTAACCGGATCGCGCATCCAGCGCTCGGGCTTCGACGCGCCGACCCCGACCACCGTGATCGGTGAAGCCGAGCTGGCACTGGGCAACCGCCCGAGCGTCGCGCAGGTGCTCAACGACGCACCCCAGTTCCGCGCGAGCTCGACCCCGACGACGACCGCCGGCAACACCAACAGCGGCGTTTCGACCGCCGACATGCGCGGGCTTGGCGGCGTGCGCACGCTGACCCTGCTCAACGGCCATCGCTTCTCGGGTTCGCAAGACCTCAACACGGTGCCGCAAAGCCTGGTCAAGCGCATCGACGTCGTCACCGGCGGCGCGTCGGCGGCCTGGGGCTCGGGCGCGGTCGCGGGCGTGGTCAACATCATCCTCGACGATGACTTCACCGGCTGGAAGCTTGGCGCTCAGGCAGGCGTGTCGTCGCGCGGCGACGGCGGGCGCTACGGCGCCGACATCGCCTGGGGTACCGACTTCGCGGGCGGACGCGGCCACTTCATGGTCGCGGGCGACTATATGAAGGAAAACGGCATCCTCACCCGCAAGGGACGTCCCAACCTCGAGGCAGGCCTGTTCGTGCACCCCACTGAGGGGCTCAAGTTCGTTCGGGACCCCAATTCGACGCAAGTCTATAATGGCGGCTCGATCCTCAACACCAGCGCCGCGCCCTACGGCCTGGTCTTCAACCCCGACGGCAGCATCGGCTCCTTCCCGTTCGGCAGCGTTACCAGCGGCGCGACGACGGTCGGCGGCGGCGGCCAGAACACCTATGATTATGTCTCGGTCAGCGCGCCCTATGAGCGCGTCAACGCCTTTGCCCGTGCCAGCTATGACGTGACCGATTCACTGAAGGTCTGGGCGCAGTTCAGCTTTCACCGCATGACCGGCAATTACGGTCTCTTCCCTGAGACCGCAGCCGACGCGAGCACGCTGATCCGGCCCGACAACGCGTTCCTGACCGCAGCGAACCGCACGCGCTTGGCCGCTGCCGGCATCACCGGACCGTTCCTGCTCGGTCGCTTCCTCGACGATATCGGCTCCAAGCGGGAAATGCTGACGCTGAAGTACAGCCGCCGCAATCTGGAGGGCGCGATCGGCCTGGAAGGCAGCTTCGGCAACGGCTGGAAGTACGACGCCTATTATGATCACGGCGAAATCCGGCTCGATCAGGGGATCAACAACCAGCGGATCAAGACGCGCTTCGCCAATGGCGTCGATTCGGTGCTGGTCGGGGGCACACCGACGTGCCGGATCAACGCCGATGCATCGACCGCCAATGACGATCCCAATTGCGTGCCGATCAATATCCTCGGCAACGGCAACATCTCCGATGCCGCGGCGAAATGGGCGTTTGCCGGCTCGCATCTGATCGCCACGATCAAGCTCGACGCGGCGGGCGCCAGCCTGTCGGGCCAGCCCTTCTCCACCTGGGCCGGGCCGGTCGATATCGCGCTCGGCACCGACGTCCGCTGGGAAAAGCAGGTCACCAACTATGTCGACCCCCTGTCGCTGGCCAACGCGCTGAGCGTGCTCAACTCGTCGGCCACCAACGGCAGCTTCAACGTCAAGGAAGCCTTTGTCGAAGCGAACCTGCCGCTGCTCAATGCCGAGGGTGTGGCCAAGCTCGAGGTTAACGGCGCCGCGCGCTATTCGGACTATAGCACCAGCGGCGGAATCTGGTCGTGGAAGACCGGCGGCACGCTGCGTCTGGTCAACGACCTGCTGCTGCGCGCGGTCTATTCGCGCGACATCCGCTCGCCCAGCATCACCGAATATTATCTGAGCCGCTCGGTGAACATCGGCGTCGTCCAGGACCCCTATAAGGGTGGGGCAGTGCAGAGCAACGTCACCGTCTATGGCGGCGGCAACAAGAACCTCACGCCGGAAATCTCGCACACATTGACGCTGGGCGGGTCGTATTCGCCAAGCTTCATCCCGGGCTTCCGCCTGTCGGTCGACTATTATGACATCAACATCGACAACGTCATCACCGTGATCCCGACGCAGACGCTGCTCACCCAGTGTTTTGCCAAGGCACCGTCCGACCCGACCTGCGGCGGCGTCATCGTCCGCAAGGCGAACGGTGAAATCGACACGCTGACCAACCCCTATCTCAACCTCGCCAACTACAACACGCAGGGCCTCGATATCGAGGCATCGTACCGCACGGCGGTGGGCAACGGTCAGCTGACCGTCCGCGCGCTGGCCAACCACGTCCTCCATCTGAAGGTCGACGGCGTCGAGGTGTCGGGCATCGTCGGCGGCGAGACTGCCTTCTCGACCCCGAAATGGCGCGGGAGCACGACGGTGGCGTTCGACAACGCGAACTTCGGCGCCAACGTGCGCGTCCGCTACGTCGGTGGCGGCACGTACAACGCGCAGAAGATCGTCGATGGCCGCTTCGGCAGCCGCACCTATGTCGACATCGGGCTGCAGGCCAAGGTCGGTTCGTTCACGCTGTTCGGCAACGTCAACAACCTCTTCGACCGCGACCCGCCGCTCACCCAGTACATCACGCCGAACTACGACGTGATCGGCCGCTATGTTTCTGGTGGCGTGAAGCTCAACTTCTGACCCTCGAGCTTCATCCACAGATCACTGGAGGCGGCGGGGCAACCCGCCGCCTCTTTTTGTTTGTCGCGGCCCAGCAGGGCGAATGCCGGCCCTTGTGGTGGCTCGCTCGCCAAACGCGCGACGGCGATGCGGTGCCTCCGCCCCTCGCAGCAGATAGGCAAGCGTAGCGGCGTCTTGACCCGTCCTTGCTGCTTGTGCGGCAGCGAGCGGGCAGCTCGAGAGTCGGCTCGTACATGGGAACGGGCACTCGCCCCCGCACCACCGATCGAGGGAGGCGCGCTAGCCTCACGCTCACCTGCGCCGGATCGAACACAGCGAACCCATGTTCCAGAAACAACTTCGCCGCGCCTGACGAAGGGAGCATCGTCGGGCGCGGCGGCATTGTGGAAACCGCGGCTCAGGGGTGAGCCGCGGTTTCAGTCGGTCGTGAGGATCAGTAGTTCACCGTCATCGCGATCAGGCCAAAGGTCCAGGCGATGTGGAGCGCCAGCAGCATCGCCAGCAGCACCAGCACGGCCCAGATCGTGCGGAACCAGCCGCGCTTTTCCTGGCGGACGATGCGCAGGTTCCACAGCGCGATCAGCAGGCCGCCGACGAAGACGATCAACCCCGAGATCTGCAAGAACCACAGCCAGGGGTCGAAGGACGGGATCGCCTTGAGCGTCGACAGGCTGACCAGCCATGCGGAGGTGAGCGCGATCACCAGCCCCGAAGCGACCCGCACCCCGCGATAGGCGAGCAGCGAACGGCGCGAGAGCGTCAGCGGCGCCTTGTAGTTGCGGCGGATCAGCGCAGAGACCGGCCATTGCAGGAAGGTGAGCAGCAGCACGGCGAACCCGACGAAGAAGGCCGGCTTGATCCACGCCGCCGACTTGGACGCGGGCGCACGATCGAACACCATGAAGGGCGAAAGGCCGTCCATGCTCCAGCGTACGACCTTGCCGTCGACGACCTGCGCGGCGAGCCGCCCATGGCCATTGGCGTTGTGCCAGACGAAGGGCGCGGTCTCGACCCATTTCGTGGGTGCGTTGTTGATGTCGCGCAGGGCCGGAACGAGCAGCTCGCCGTTCGGGCCGACGCTGACCGTGAACTGGCCGACCAGCGAAGCGAGTGCGTAGAAGTTCGATTCGCCGCGGCGGCTGTTGAGCCAGTTTCCGGCCATCATCCGCGCATGTTCCGCCGACGTCTTCGCATCGACTCGCGTGGCTGGCATCTCGTTACCGGGCAGATAGCGGTCGGCGAACTTCTCGAACAGCGCCTTGCGGACAGGGCCTGCCGATGCCTCCGCACCGGTCGCGTTGACCGACAGATAGAGGCCGATCTTCTCGTTCATGAACAGGTGGAGCGCGGTGTGGAACAGCTGGGTGTCACCCAGATGCGCGATCACCTGGCGGCCGTTGATGTTGGTTTCGAAGAAGCCGAGTTCCATCCGGTTGAGCGGCGGCAGCAGGGTCAGCGGCGTGTCGTGCATCATCTTCGCGGTTTCGGGCTTCATCAGCCCCGCGCCCTGATTGAGATGCGCGATCATGAACTTCGCCATGTCCGCACCGGTCGAGGACAGCGATCCGGCAGGCGCCGGGCCGACGATCTCGAACTTCGATGCCGCGTCCGAACCCTTGCGGTATCCCGCCGCCATCAGCGGCTCGAACGCCTTGGGCAGCGGCTGGCGGAAGGTCGACTGCGCCATGCCGAGTGGGCGGAAGATCTTCCGCTCGATATAGTCGTCGAACGACATCTTCGACGTGCGCTCGACGATATAGCCCGCCAGCGCGGTGCCGTAGTTGGAATAGGACGGCGTCGTCCCCGGGGCATAGATGCGCTTGGGCGGTGTCTTCACATAGTCGCCCAGCGAGATGTTGAACTTGAGGTCCTCGAAGATCGTGCGCTTGCCATGTTCCTCGAACCCGGCGGTATGCGTCATCAGCTGGCGCATCGTCACCGGCTTGCCCTGATAGGCCGGAATCTCGAAATCGAGATAGGCGTTCACATCCTTGTCGAGGTTGATCCGGCCCGCCTCGACCTCCTGCATCACCGCGGTCCAGGTGAACAGCTTCGACACCGATCCGGGACGGAACATCGTCCTGTCCGGATCGACTGGCGTGCGCTTGCCGACATCGGCATAGCCGAAGCCGCGCTGAGTCAGCACCTGGCCGTCCTTGACCACGACGATGACGGCGCCCGCCAAATCGCCACGGGCGAGCGCGTAGGGCATCAGGCCGTCGAGCCAGCCGTCAACATCCTCCTTGGTCAGCGGCTTGGCGCCCGGCGCCAGGGGTGCCGCTGCCGGAGCGGCGGCCGGAGTCGGCTGCGCCGCCTTCGGGGCGGCGGGGGCGGGCGTTTGCGCCTGCCCCGATGCGCCGACGCCCAGCAGCAGGGCGAACGGCAGCAAGGTCTTTTGCACGATCGATCGCATCTCTCACTCTCCCGGCGTACCCCGCGGTGCGGGGCCGCTCATTCTGGTGTGGTACGAAGAGGCCGGATTACTCCCCGGCCGGACGGACGACGGCGCCGCCCTTCATCACGAAGTGCATCGCTTCGAGCTGCCTGACGTCCTTGAGCGGGTCGCCGCGCACCGCGACGATGTCCGCCGCCTTGCCCGCCGCGATCGATCCGATCTCCTTCTCCAGCCCGATATGCGTCGCCCCCCAGACGGTCGCGGCACGGATCGTGTCGAGCGGGGTCATCCCCGCCTTCACCATCAGCGCAAACTCGCGGGCGTTCTCACCATGTTTGGACACGGCGGAGTCGGTGCCGAAGGCGATCTTGACGCCGCCCTGATGCGCGCGACGCAGCGCATCGACCATCAGCGGACCCACCGTGCGCGCCTTGACGCGGACCGGCTCGGGCATCCAGTCGGCGGTCGCCGCCTGCTGGGTCACCGTGTCCCCGGCGAGCAGGGTCGGGACGAGATAGCTTCCCTTCGCCTTGAACAGCCGGATCGATTCCGGGTCCATGAACGTGCCGTGCTCGACCGAATCCACGCCCGCGCGCAGCGCGGCGTTGACGCCGTCGGTGCCATGCGCATGGGCGGCGACCTTGCGGCCGAGCCGGTGCGCGGTCTCGACGATCGAGACCAGTTCGGCGTCGCTCATCTGCTGGCCCAGGCCCGCCGCGGTGTTGGACATCACCCCGCCGGTCGAGGCGGTCTTGATGATGTCGGCGCCCCCCTGGATTGCCTGCCGAACCGCGCGCGCGCAGTCATCGGCGCCCGAGCAGAGCGTGGGCGAGCGGAACAGGTCGATGATCTCCTGCCGGTATCCATGGACATCGCCATGCCCGCCATGCGCGGCGACCCCGCCCGCGGCAATGATGCGCGGACCGACGATCTTGCCGCTGGCGGTCGCGTCGCGCAGCGCGTTGATCGCCTCTTGGGACGCACCGAGATCAACGACGGTGGTGAAACCCGCGCGCACCGTACGCCCGGCATAGACGACACCGTCGAACGCCTGATCGGTGGTCGATTTGGTCACCGCGTCCAGCCGGCTCGACGGGCTCGATTCGAACGTCAGGTGGACATGGCTGTCGATGAAGCCGGGCATGACGAACGCGTCGCGCAGGTCCACCACCTTGCCTTCGCCGACATAGCCGTCGCGGATCTCGACGATCTTGCCGCGCTCGACGACGATCGTCTTCTCCGTCTCGACCCGGCCGCTCGCCGGATCGGCAAGCAAACGGCCGGCCTGGACATAGGTCCTGGCCGGCGCTTCCTGCGCGATCGCGGGCGGGACGAATGCGGTGCATGCCAGCGCCGCGACAATGATCTTCTTCATGCCCCTGTTCCTTCTCCTGTCGGTTTCGGCGCGGTCATCCGCGTCCCCAGATTGCTTCGCTGCACCAGGCATCGCCGTCGCGATATTCGATCGAGGGCGTGCGGTCGGCGGCGAGGAAGATCGGACCGTCGAGGTCGACGATGTCGCAGAGCTGGCCGACGATGAAGGCGGGCGCCATCGCCAGGCTCGAGCTGACCATGTTGCCGACCATCACGCCAAGGCCCAGTTCGCGGGCGCGGCGCGCCATGGCGAGGCCCTCGGTCAGGCCGCCGCACTTGTCGAGCTTGATGTTGACGACGTCGAACCGCCCGACCAGCCCGTCGATATCGGCGAGCGTCAGCACGCTCTCGTCCGCCGCAAGCGGGATCGGGCTGTTATAGCCGTCGAGATCGGCCTCGCGCCCCCGCGCCAGCGGCTGTTCGAGCAGCTTCACGTCTGCCGCGACCAGCGCGGCGATCAACCGGTCGAGCTCGCCGATCGCAAAGCCCTGATTGGCGTCGACCCCGATCCAGCAATCGGGGCGCGCCGCGCGCACCGCATTGACCCGCGCGATGTCGAGGTCGAGGTCGCCGGTCAGCTTGAGCTTGAGCGCGCGTGCCTGCGCGAAGTCGCGTGCACCCGCCGCCATGACTTCCGGATCATCGGCGCCGAGCGTGAAGGTGGTACGCAGCGGGCGCGGAGGGGGCAGGTCCGCCAGCTCGTGCACCGGCGTGTCGCTGCGCCGCGCGCCGAGCTCCCACAGCGCGCAGTCGATCGCGTTGCGCGCGCCGCCGGCGGGCAGCAGGTTCTGCAGTCCGTCGCGCGTGATTCCCGCCTCGACCGCCGCCCGCGCCCCCTCGATCGCTGCAACCATCGTCGGGACGTCATCCCCGAGATAGTACACACCAGCCGCTTCGCCGCGTCCGATATGGATGCCGTCCGAAACCGTGACGATCACCACTGGCGCCTCAGTGAAGACGTGGCCGGAGATGCGGAACGGCTTGGCAAGCGGAAGCGAGTCGATCGCCACGTCGAGCGAAAGCTGGGTATTCGTCATCGAAATTCGTCCTTCGGTCGATTCAAGGCGTCGTCTTGGCGGGCGCCAGCGCCGCCGCGATCCGTGAGAGATATTTGTTCCAGTCGAAGCTCTGCCCCTCGGGGGTCCAGCCGAGCCGGACGATCACCGCGTCCTGCGACGGAATCGCCGCGACGATCTGGAAGCTGTGCCCCCGCGCCATCACGGTATCTTCAGGCAGGTCGGGGTAGAGCTTGCGGTGCTCGCCCCCGCTTTCGGCGTGGTTCAACCAAAGCTGCGCGCCGTAGACGGGTCGCGGCGAGGCCTTGGTCGGCGCTACCGCGAAATCGAGCCATTCGCGGGAGAGCAACTGCTTGCCGCCGACCTTGCCCCCGTTGAGATGAAGCAACCCGTAGCGCGCCCAGTCGCGCGCGGTAGCATAGGCATAGGAACTGCCGACCTGCACCCCCGCCTCGTCCGGTTCGATCAGCGCGCTGGTCATGCCAGTCGGCTCGAACAATCGCTTCTGCGCGAAACGCGTCATGCCCTCCAGCGTCCCGCCGGTCGCCTGAAACACGATGCGCGAAAGGATGTTGGTGGTCCCCGACGAATAGCTCCAGCTGGTGCCCGGCGCATCCTTCAGCGGCTTCGCCGCCGCCATCGCGCCCATGTCGCCCGCCTCGAACAGCATCTTGATCGAGTCATTGCCGGGCACATAGCTTTCGCTGAAGGTCAGGCCGCTCGACATCGTCAGCAACTGGCGCAGCGTGATCTTGGCGCGCGGATCGCCTTCGCCCTTCCACTCGGGAACCGGTGCGGGGTCGTCGAGCTTCAGCACGCCGTCATCGACAAGCAGGCCGACCAGCGTGCCCATGATGCTCTTGCTCGCCGACCAGCCGAGCATCTCGGTGTTTCGGTCGAACCCCGGCGCATAATGTTCGGCGACGATCGCGCCGCCCTGCACGACGACGATCGCGCGCGTATCGGGATAGCCGTCCTTGTTCTGCTCGTCGAAGGCGGCACGCACTGCCGTGTCGAGCGCGGCGCGGTCGAGCCTGGCTTCGGCGGCCGCCTGAAGCTTCGCTACCGGCGCGTCGCCGATCGGCCATGGCTTCGCCGCCTTCGCCCGCATCGGCTTGAGCCGCGCCGCCTGCGCGTCGAGCGCGGCGGTGGAAACATCGCCGGTCAGCAAGGTGCACCCGGCGACCGGCCGATAGAGCGCGATCCGCGGCGCGGTGCCCGGCGCCGACGCCGTGACGGTCCGCGCCTTGCGATCGACCGCGATCGTCACCGCCTTCATAAACGGTGCGAAGGGATGGATGTCCTGGCGCAGCACATCGGCCTCCGGCCGCTCCGCCACGAAGATGCCGGCGCAGGCGATCTGTGCGGAAACGGCAATGCCGAGATCTTCGGGGGTCGAGACCTTCGGCTCCGCAGCCAAAGCGGGCGCCGAAACGGCGAGCGCAAGTCCGCCCAAGCAAAGCCGAGAGAGATGGCTGGCCATCGCCTTAGACCCCGCAGCCATGACGAAGCACCTTGCCCGCCTTGGCGCCGCTATGCTTGCCGTCGGCGAAGGTGACGACGCCATTGACGATCACCGTCTCGATCCCCGTCGGCGACGCGGTCGGCTTGTCCCAGCTCGCGACATCGTCGAGCGTGTTCAGATCGAACACGACGATATCCGCGCGCATCCCGTCGCGGATCAGTCCGCGATCGGTGAGCCCCATGCGCTGCGCCGGCCAGCCGGTCATCTTGCGCACCGCATCCTCAAGCGTCAGCACCGGGCGGCGCTTCACATATTCGGCGATAATGCGCGGAAAGGTGCCATAGGCGCGCGGGTGCGGCAGGCCGAGGTCGTCCATCTCGCCGAATTTCTCAGACGCAGCGGCATCGCTGCCGATGCTGACCCAGGGCTGTTTGAGCGCGGTCTCGATGTCCTTCTCGTTCATCATGAAATAGAGCGCGACCGAGCGGTTCGGCAGGCCTTCGAGCAGGATATCCCATGCGACGTCGGCGGGATCGCGCTTCAGCGCGGCGCCGATCTCGGCCAGACTCTTGCCGTGATAGGGCCGGTACTTATCGCTGAAGCCGTTGGCGAGCCGGACGTTCTGGAACCCGCCCGAGGCGTGGACGAGGTTCGACCAGCCCGGCATCGATCCCGCGGCGACTTCCTTCTTCATCCGCTCACGAACCTTGGGATCGCGCAGCCGCTCGATCCCCTTCTGCACGCCGTCCGCCCAGACCCAGCTCGGCGCGATGATCTCAAGCCCCGTGCCACCGGCGGTATAGGGATAGAGGTCCGCCGCGATATCGACACCGCGCGCCCGCGCCGCGTTGATCGCCGCCAGCGCCTGCGGCATCAGCTTGCCCCAGCCAGGCGCATAGGCACCCTTTAGGTGGAAGATCTCGACCTTGACCCCGCCCTTCTCGCCGATCTCGATCGCTTCCTCGACCGCCTTGACGAGGCCCTCGCTCTCGTCGCGCATGTGCGTGGCGTAGAAACCGTCGCACTGCGCCGCGACCTTGGCCAGCGTGACGAGGTCCGACGTCGTCTGGAAGCTGCTCGGCGGGTAGATCAACGCGCTGGTGATGCCGAACGCGCCATTCTGCATCGCGAGCTTCACCTCGCGGCCCATCTCCTCGAGCTGCGCCGCGGTCGGCGATCCGGCACCATCACCCATCACCTTCATCCGCGCCTGAGTGGCGGAGTAATAGGTGCCGAAATTGACCGAGATGCCCTGCTGCTCGAGCTTGCCGAAATAGGCCGGGATCTCGGCGGCGGGTACCGGGGTGCCGCCCTCGCCCGCAATCACCGTGGTCACGCCCATGCGCAGCTTGTTCTCGGCCGCGCCGCTCTTGAGCAGGACGCTGCCCGACTGGTCCATCATGTCGATGAAGCCGGGCGAGACATAGCGGTCGCGCGCGTCGATTTCCTTGGCGCCCTTGCCCGAGACCTGGCCGATGCGGACCACGCGCCCGTCCTTCACCGCGACATCCGCGCGAACCCAGGGGCTGCCCGCGCCGTCGAGCACACGACCGCCGCGGATCACGATGTCGTACTCGGGCGCGGGACCATTCGCGACCAGCAGCAACGACAGGGCGCCGAACAGGATCTTACGCTTCATCATACCATCTCCCTGCCGGTGTCCCGGCGACATTGTTACTGACCTGCAGCCGGTCTCTTGGCGGCGTCGGCGCGGACTTCGCCCACCACTTCGCGGACGGCCGCGATGACGAGGTCGGGCCGGTCGATCTGGATGTAGTGCCCGGCATCCGGCACGATCTGCTGGCGGCCGCGGGTCGAAAGCGCGGCCTGTTCGGCGCCGAGCTGCTTCCACTCCGCCTTGAACCGCGCGCCGTCCGCCGCCTTCATGTTCAGTCCCTGCAGCTCCTCCGGCCCGAGCGGTTTCATTGCAGTGAGCGCGATCACCGGGCGGTTGCCGAAGCTGCGGACCACACGCGCATCGTCCATCGTGGCGTCGAACCCGTCGAGTTCCGAGGTCGCGCCGACCACCGAGGTGCTGGCGTATGCGGCCAGCTTCGCCGTCGCATCCTTGGGCAAGTCCCCCTGCCCCGCTTTGGCCATCAGGAACCGCACGGCGCCGGTCCATGCAAGCTTCGTCGCCGTGTGCATGATCCACGCGACCTGCCCCGGATGGGCGTTGGTGTTTGAGACCTTGCCGAGCCGGGCGACCTGATCGGGGTGCGAGGTGTCGACCAGCACCAGCCCGGCGACCTGATCGCCATATTTGCCTGTGTAAGCGCGCACATAGGGCCCGCCGATCGAATGGCCGACCAGCACCAGCGGATCGGTGATGCCCGCCCCCTTCAGCAAAGCATGAAGGTCGTCGGCCACGGCGGCGGCGTGCTGGGGCGTGGTCTTGGGATCGCTCCACATGATCCCCGCGCGATCATAGGCACAGGCATGCGTCGTCTGGGCGATCTTGTCGTGCACCAGCGTCCAGTCGATCGTCCCGCCGGTGCCCAGCCCGGATTCGAAGACGACGGTCGGCGATCCGGTGCCGCGACAATCGATGTGCATCTTGCGCCCGCCGACATCGACCAGTTGGCCGCGCGGGGGATAGTCCGCCTGTGCATTGCGGCGGCCCAGCGCTTCATAGATCGTGCCGATGATCACGATGATCATGGCGAGGGCCAGCAGGCCGAGCAGGATGCGTTTCAGCCAACGAAGGACACGCCTCCATCCGCCCGGCTTCTTGATCGCTGCGTCGGACATCAGGCGTTCCTTTCGATGGCTGAACCGGCGCTCATGCGAGGCAGGCGCTCACGAGACGGTCGAACATCTCGCCGCCGCGAATGGGATCGGCGACCGGCATGCCCAGCCGTGCGCTCTCCACCGTCATGAGATCCGCCGCCGCTTGCGCATCCATATGCGCGGTGTTGAACGACACGCCCGCGCAACGGATCGCCGGATTGGTCCGCGCACCCAGACGCAGGTTCAGGTCGATCGTCTCCTCGATGCTCGGCAGCTTATAGCCGGGCAGGCCCAGCACATCGGTGCGGCCGGGCTCGTGGCAGACCACGATCATATCGGGCTGGCTGCCGTGAAGCAGCCCGAGCGACACCGCCGCATAGGCCGGGTGGAAGAGCGACCCCTGCCCTTCGATCACGTCCCAGTGGTCCGGTGCGGCATCGGGGCTAACTGCCTCCGCGGCGCCCGCCTCGAAATCGGACACCACGGCGTCCATCGGGATGCCACCGCCGGCAATCATGATGCCGGTCTGGCCGGTCGCTCGGAAATCGGCATCGACCCCGCGCGCGGTGAAGGCCCGCGCGATCGCCAGCGCCGTATACTTCTTGCCCAGCGCGCAGTCGGTTCCGACGGTGAGCAGGCGCTTGCCGGTCCGCTTGCGCCCGGAGCCGACCGGCAATCCGGCAGGCGGGTGGCGCACGTCGATGAGCTGCCGGCCGAGGCGTTGCGCTCGTTCGGCAAGGCCAGGGATGTCGGCCAGCCGCATATGCATGCCGCTGACGATATCGAGCCCGGCATCGAGTGCTTCGACCAGCGCCGGGATCCAGCTCGCGGCGATGACGCCGCCGCTGTTCGCGACGCCGATCAGCATCGAACGAGCGCCCCGCACCTGTGCCTGCAGCGGGGTGAGTTGCTCCAGGCCTGCGCTGACCGTCGCGCCCGCCAACGCATATTCGCCGACGCATTTCTCGGGCGCCCAGTCGCGAAGCCCGAACGCAGTCTTCGCATAGCCGCGCTCGGTCGTATCGCCGAGAAAGAGCAGATAGGGCTGCGGCAGGACCAACGACCCGGCGCTCACATCGAAAGAGGTTTGGATGTTCACGTACTCACCCTGCTAAAATCAAAAACCGGACATTCGAGGCGATTGCACGCCGCACGCCTCGATGACCTGATTTGATAATAATTCTCCATTTAGAAAACTCAACACAATTCGGCGCGTCTCAGAATGCGGTGCCCCAGCCGATGAGGTGGAAGACGGTGGCGAACCACAGCAGCACGACCGAGCAGATCACCAGCACCACGCTCCAGAAGCGGCGGAACTTGCCCGGCGCGCCCTTCCAGACCAGCCACAGGTTCCAGGCCGCAACACCAAGCAACGCGACGAGGATGAGCGGCGTCGCGATCCGCAACGCGATCAAGGTCCCGTCGAGTTCACCGTTCATCGAAGAAAAGTCGGACAACAGTGCCGATGCGAACATCGGCCAGGCGACGATCACCGCCACCGCCAGTCCGGCAAGCGCGCGCGTCAGGCGATAGGCCCGCCATTCCGCGACGCTGCGCGCCGGGCGGGCACCATAATATCGGCGGACCAGTGCGGTGATCGGCCAGAACAGCGCGGTCAGCGCCAGCGCGGCAAGGCTCGCAAACAGCGCGGGAGCGAGCCAGGCGCTGGAACTGTACCAGGGAACGGGTTCGAACAGCATGAAGGGCGACGACGAATCGATTCCGAAGCGGACGACCCGGCCATTCTCCACTTTCGCCGCCAGCCGCATCTTGCCGCCCACCTCACGCCAGACGAAGGGGGCGATCTCGACCCATTTGCGGGGCGTCCCCCCGATGGTCTGCGCCGCGTCGAAGACCAGGCCACCCTCGGCGTCGAGCGAGACCTTGAACTGCCCGGCAATTTCCGCCGCCTTCAGGAAGCTCGCCTCGATCCGCCGGGTCTTGTTGTAAGTCCCGACCATCATCCGCGCATGCTCGCGCGCGGTCGCGGCATCGACACGGCCGTCGCGCTGAACCGCCGGGAAGTAGCGATCGGCAAAGCCCTCGAATAGCTGGCTGCGGATCGCGCCCGAAACCTTGTTCGAACCCGCGGCATTCATCGACATGTAGATGCCGACCTTCTCCGCCAGGAACAGCCACTGCTGGCTGTGGAACTCGATCGAATCGCCGGCGTGCGAGATCACCCTCCGCCCGTTGATATTCTGTTCGTAGAAGCCGAGCGCCATGCCGTTGAGGGGCGGGATCGCGCGGGTGATGCTGTCATGCATCAGGCGTGCGGTTTCGGGCTTGAGCAGCGGTCCTCCATTGTCGAGATGCGCGATCATGAAGCGGCCGAGATCGGTACCCGACGCGGCCAGTCCCCCTGCCGGCGCGAAACTGTTGAGTTCGGGGCGCCCGGGCTTGCCCGAGCCAAGGGTATAGCCCTTTGCGAGCAGCGGTTCGAGCCGTGCCGGCAGCTTCGCGCGCATGGTCGAATGCGCCATGCCGGCCGGTGCAAAGATCCGCTGCTCGACATAGTCGTCGAACGGAACGCCTGAGACCCGTTCGACGATATAGGCGGCGAGCGCCGTGCCGTAGTTCGAATAGGCGGGCGTGGAACCGGGCGCGTAGATCCGCGCCGGAACCTGCCGCTTCATCGCCACGGCGAGGGTTGGAATGTCCTTGATGTCGTAGCTGTTCAGGCCGCGCTGGACCTCATCGAAGCCCGCGGTGTGCGTCATCAGGTTGCGCATCGTGACCGGCTTGCCGTCATAGGGCGGAATCTTGAAATCGAGATAGGCGTTGATGTCCTTGTCGAGGTCGATCTTCCCGGCCTCGACCATCTGCATGACGGCGGTCCAGGTCATCGTCTTCGATACCGACGCCTGTTTGAACAGCGTGGTTTCCGGATCGACCGGCTGCCGCTTCGCGATATCGGCAAAGCCGAAACCCCTCTGGGTCAGCACCTTTCCGTCCTTGACCACGATGACGACAGCGCCCGCCGCATCGCCGCGTTCGAGCGCGTAAGGCATGTAGCCGTCGAGCCAGGTATCGACGTCCGCCTTGGTCAGTTCGCGTTCCGGAAGCCGCGTGGTGACGCTCTCGGCAGGCGTCGCGGGGGCCGACGGGTTCGACGCGGCTGCGCCCGCCAGCACCGCGAGCGCAAGTGCGCTCGCCACCTTGATTGATCTGCCGAACCGCATCCTGCCCTCCCGACGCCGCTCGCCTCCATCTCGAAGGCATCGGCAATTTCTCAAATGAAATTTTTTTCATTTTGAGACAATCCATCTGGAACAGGTTTGTCAATGGCCGATTTAGGCATCCGCACCAGGCGCCGCGGTTTGCAAGTAAACCGGCAGCCTCGCTACCTCCGTTTCCGACACGTAAAGGCTTGAAGACCCTCGCATTGCGTTGCGCGCTTGGACCGGTATAGTCGTGATCGAGTTCTATTCTCGATTGCGACAAGATGATCCTGACCCGAAACGCGCTCGACCTGCATTCACCAAAGCGCGACATTGCATGAAGGACGGACAGCCGACGCTAGGAAAGCTGTTGCGCGGGCTGCGCGATCGTCATCGCTGGACCCTCAAGGAGATGAGCGAGCAGACCGGCATTCCGGTTTCGACGCTCTCCAAGATTGAGCATGACCGCCTCACCCTCACCTACGACAAGCTCCTTCAGCTCAGCCGCCGCCTGAACATCCGCATGTCGGAGCTGTTTGCGGAGAATGAGGGGAGCGATACGCAGGTCACGGCCCGGCGCAGCGTCGGCGATCTGAGCCGCGCGGTCCGGGTCAAGACGCCCAACTACGACTATTTCTATCTATGCACCGAGTTGCGGCGGAAGCGGATGCTGCCGATCATGACCCGCATCCGCGCCAAGACCCCCGAAGAATTTGGCGAGCTCGTACGCCACCCCGGCGAGGAATTCGTCTTCGTCGTGTCGGGCAACATCGTTGTGCATACCGAATTCTACGACCCGGTCGCGCTGGAGCAGGGGCAGTCGATCTATATCGATTCGAACATGGGCCACGCCTATATCACCGGCGACGACTGCGACGAGGCAGTGGTGCTCGGCGTCTGCTCAAGCGCGGAAAGCGATCTGATGGATTCGCTCATGAATCTCCATGGCGAAGATGCCGAGAAGGCGTTCGCGGGAGAATGAAACCCACGACGCGAACCTCAGCAGCGAACCGCCCGGATGCCGGTCAGGATAGCGCATCGAGTATCCGGGTTTGAGCTGATCCAGATAGGGAGATGCCGGCCCCTTGTGATCGGGGACCGGCATCGGAGTCTCAGGCGGGCGGGTTACTGGGCAGCCTTTGCCGCCTGCTCGATGATCGCGGCGACGGCGGCGGGCTTGGAGACGTAGAGCGAGTGGCTGGCCGCGACTTCCTCGACCTTGGCACCGGCGCGGGCAGCCATCTGGCGCTGGGCTGCGGGCGGGATCATCCTGTCCTCGCTCGCCACCAGATACCAACTCGGCTTCACCCGCCATGCCGGGACGGTCACCTTGCCGTCGAGCGCAGCGACACCCCAGGGAACCTGCGAGTCCGCCATGAACTGGGCGAGATCGGGGCGGACATCGGCGGCAAAGGATGCCGCGAACTTGACGCTGTCGAGGAACAGGAAGCCGTCCTTGGGCGGCAGGATCGGCGGCACCGGCGCACCCGGCGCGGGGTTGGCGATCAGGCTGGAGACCGACTCGCCCTTGTCCGGCGCGAAAGCGGCGATGTAGACGACGCCGGCGACCTTGGGATCGGTACCCGCTTCGGAGACGACCACGCCGCCATAGCTGTGGCCGACCAGGATCACCTTGCCATCGGCGGCGGCGATCGCGCGCTTGGTGACCGCAACGTCATCCTCGAGCGAGAGGGTCGGGTTCTGGACGATCGTCACCTTGTAGCCGTCCTTCTTGAGGATCTTGTAGACGTCCATCCAGCCCGAGCCATCGACGAAGCCGCCATGGACGAGGACCACCGACTTGACCGGCTCGGCGGCCTTGTCCTGGGCGATGGCGGGAGCAGCACCCAGAGCGAGCGAGGCAGCGGCGGCGAGAAGCTTGTTCGACTTGGTCATGATCTATCTCCTTTCATTTGCTTCCGCGATATTCCTTATCGCGATAATGTTTAGCTACATCCGCTGGATCGGCCTTGTCCAGCATTAAATTATCGCGATATGCATTTTTGTGATAAGCATCTGATTCGAAAGTGAAGATCAGGCGATGCAGACTGCCAGCGCTCCCTGCGCATGTGAGCGATGCGTGTCGGGCGGTCCTCGGGCAGGCCCCTTCCCCGTCCATCCAGGGGACAACACAATCGGACGCAGCCTGCCAGCGCAGAGACATCACAGCGCCGACGGAGTCATCCGCGCGCTGTCCCGGAGATCGACGCTGCGATCCGGATGCGATCCAGAGTCGAGACTGCACCCGCAGCAACGCTTACCGGAGCCGCCAAGGCCCTGCCAGGGCTGACAATATGCCAAATGCCAGTGACTCTGGGCGTATTAAGCCCGGATTCCATCCGGCGGTTCTTGCTGAGAACGCTGGAAAACTGGCGTTTTCCGTCACCCGGAGGGGTGGTGGTGCCCAGAAGAGGACTCGAACCTCCACGGCCTTGCGACCGCCAGCACCTGAAGCTGGTGCGTCTACCAATTCCGCCATCTGGGCACGGGGTAGGCGGGCGCCTCTAGGGGACGGCCGGGGGGCCTGTCAACCGCTTCTCGCAACTCATCTTCATATGGTTGCCCTTTGCCGCGTCGCGCGGCATGGGGGATGAAATTGGGACAGACTTTCGAGGGCGTGATGAAGGACAAGCTGGTGACGTTGATCGGCGGCGGCGGGTTCGTCGGACGCTATGTCGCGCAAGCGCTGCTCAAGACGGGCGCGCGCGTCCGAATCGTCCAGCGCGACCCGCGCTCGGCCTGGTTCCTGAAGCCGCTCGGCGGCCTCGGCCAGACCCAGTTCGTCGCGGGTGATGTCCGCAAGCCCGATTCGCTCGCGCGCGCGCTTGCCGGATCGGATGCCGTGGTGAACCTTGCCGGCGCGTTCGGGCGTGAGGCAAATGCCATCAACGCGATCGGCGCGGAAAATGCCGCCAAGGCCACCGCTGCGGCGGGGGCAACGGCCTTCGTCCAGATTTCCGCGATCGGCGCCGACGCCGAGGCGCAGTCGGACTATGGCCGCTCAAAGGGCGAGGGCGAAGCGCTCGTCCGTGCTGCCTTCCCCGCCGCGACGATCCTGCGCCCCTCATTCATCTTCGGGCGCGAGGACAAGTTCGTGAACCGCTTCGCCGGGCTGATCGCGCGCGCGCCGGCGGTGCCGGTCCTGCGCGGCGCGATGCGGATGCAGCCGGTCTATGTCGGCGACGTCGCCGCGGCCGTAGTCAAGGCGGTTTCCGCCCCGGAGACCTTCGGCGGCAAGACGTTCGAGCTGGGCGGGCCCGAGGTGATCACCTTCACCCAGTTCCACCAGCGCCTTGCCGATGCGATCGGCCGCCATCCGTCACTGATCGAGTTGCCCGATTTCGCGGGCGCGGTGATCGCGACGCTGGGCTTCCTGCCCGGCATGCCGATCAGCTGGGATCAGTGGCTAATGCTGCAGACCGACAATGTCGCGGCGGCGGACGGACTGGCCGAACTGGGCGTTGCACCGACCCTGTTTGGCGCGGTCGCGCCCGGCTGGCTGGTCCAGTATCGCCGCCACGGGCGCTTCGCTGGCGCGCATCAAGCCGCCTGAGCCCAGATTTTCCGGCACATTCAAGACCGGGTGAACCCCGGCAGGGGAACCATCCGGCATGAGTGACACGCTGACCTATATCTTGCTCGGGATCATCGAGGGGCTGACCGAGTTCCTGCCCGTCTCCTCGACCGGGCATTTGATCCTGGCGGGCGAGCTGTTCGGATTCAATGACAGCAGCTCGATCACGTTCAAGATCGCGATCCAGTTCGGCGCGATCCTGGCGGTGCTGGTCGCCTATTGGCGCACCTTCTGGGACCGGGGGACCGGCCTGTTGCGGGGTGAGCCGCAATCGGTAGCATTCGTGCGCAACATCCTGATCGGTTTCGCACCCGCTCTCGCGATCGGCGTCATCGCCTATGACGCGATTCGCGCGGCGATGCAGACCCCGGTGATCGTCGCAGTAGCGCTGATCGTCGGCGGCTTCCTGATCCTGCTGATCGAACGGATGGTGAAAACCGTCCGCTACCAGCGCGTCGAGGCAATCCCCACAGGCACCGCGGTATCGATCGGCGTCGTCCAGTGCCTGGCGATGCTGCCGGGCGTCAGCCGTTCCGGTGCGACGATCATGGGATCGCTGCTGATGGGCGTCGAGCGCAAGACCGCGGCCGAGTTCAGCTTCTTCCTTGCCGTACCGACGATGCTCGCCGCGACCACCTATTCGCTATGGAAGGACCGCGACCTGCTGAGCTTCGACGACCTGAGCGCGATCGCGATCGGGTTCGGCGCGGCGTTCGTGGTCGCGCTGCTGGTCGTACGGGCATTCGTGAAGGTGGTCGGGCGCTACGGCTTCGCCCCCTTTGCCTGGTACCGAATCATCGCCGGAAGCGCCGCCTTGGTGTGGCTTCTGGCCAGATAGGACCGGAACGGACTTT
This sequence comes from Sphingomonas sp. GW821-FHT03E12, assembly GCF_059420685.1. Classification (NCBI taxonomy): domain Bacteria; kingdom Pseudomonadati; phylum Pseudomonadota; class Alphaproteobacteria; order Sphingomonadales; family Sphingomonadaceae; genus Sphingomonas; species Sphingomonas sp. GW821-FHT03E12. The sequence continues at coordinate 1,015,465 of NZ_JBWKUF010000001.1, read as the reverse complement.
ATTATTGAGAGTCTTTCGCAACTAATGAAGGAAACCTGATCAATTATTGCTAAATAGGTCAGCATAGTTTACCTATATGCCGGTTTTTGCGTGACTCGCCTCGCGCGACCTGTCACGGCGCGGGCATGGCAAACGAAGTCATGCTCAAATTCGTCGACCGTGCGCAGGCGTTTCCGCCGAAGCGCGAGGCCCAGCTGCGTGCGCAGGATTTCCACGAGATCGCGGAACGCTATGCGCCGCCCTCAGCCGAGGAACAGGCCGGGCGCTGCTCGCAATGCGGCGTGCCCTATTGTTCGGTGCACTGCCCACTGCACAACCACATCCCCGACTGGCTGCGGCTGACGGCGGAAGGCCGACTGCGCGAAGCCTATGAGCTGTCCAACAGCACCTCGACCATGCCCGAGATCTGCGGCCGCATCTGTCCGCAGGATCGCCTTTGCGAGGGCAATTGCGTCATCGAATTCTCGCAGCACGGGGCGGTCACGATCGGTTCGGTCGAGAAGTTCATCACCGACACTGCCTGGGAAGAAGGCTGGGTCGAGCCGCTCGTCCCCGGCCCTGCCCGCGGCCAGTCGGTGGGCGTAATCGGCGCCGGCCCGGCGGGACTCACCGCGGCGGAGTATCTCCGCAAGCTCGGCTATGACGTGCATGTCTATGACCGGCACGACCGGCCGGGCGGGCTGCTGACCTATGGCATCCCCGGCTTCAAGCTGGAGAAGGAAGTCGTGATGCGCCGCACCGACCGGCTGGCGGCGGGCGGCATCGTCTTTCACCAGAGCTTCGAGGTCGGCCGCGACGCGACGCTCGAGCAACTCCGCGCCAAGCATGACGCAGTGCTGATCGCGACCGGCGTGTACAAGGCGCGCGCGATCAAGGCCCCGGGCGTGGGCGCGGACGGCGTGGTCGAAGCGCTCGACTATCTGATCGCGTCGAACCGCAAAAGCTTTGGCGACGCGGTGCCGGCGTTCGATGACGGAAGCTTGAATGCACAGGGCAAGAACGTCGTCGTGATCGGTGGCGGCGACACCGCGATGGACTGCGTCCGCACTGCGGTGCGCCAGGGCGCGGCATCGGTGAAGTGCCTCTATCGCCGCGACCGCGCCAACATGCCCGGATCGCAGCGCGAGACCGCCAATGCCGAGGAGGAAGGCGTCGAGTTCGTCTGGCTCTCCGCCCCCGAAGCATTCGATGGCGGCGACACGGTGACCGCGGTCAAGGCCGTCGGCATGCGCCTCGGCGCGCCTGACGCCAGCGGCCGCCGCGCGCCCGAGCCCGACCCGGGTTCGGCGTTCGACGTCCCCGCCGATCTGGTGATCAAGGCGCTCGGCTTCGACGCCGAGGATCTGCCGACTTTGTTCGGTGCGGCGGAGCTGGGCGTGACCCGCTGGGGTACGATCCGTACCGATGCGCGCACGATGATGTCCAACCTCGACGGCGTGTTCGCCGCGGGCGACATCGTCAAGGGTGCCAGCTTGGTCGTCCAGGCGATCCGCGACGGCCGCGATGTCAGCGAGCGGATGCACGCCTGGCTCAAGGCGCAGGCGACGGCACCCGTGCGCAAGGAGCGCGAAGCGGCGTGAAGATCACGTCAGCCCTAGCGCTCGCCCTTGCGGTAGCGGCATGCGGCGGGGTCGAGCCATCGGGTTCGGCCAACGAGCCCACCGGTTCGGCCAAAGCGCAGACCAGCGCCGATCACGCATACGAGCTGGCGCGCTTTCTCAACAGCGAAGAACGCGCCGACCAGCTATGGGGTTCGCTACTCGAGGCGATGCCCGCGCTGATGGCGAAGTCGCCCGAATCAGCCGAACTCATGCGCGAGCAGCCCGACCTTATCAAAGAGGTCATGACCGACGCTTGGCCAAGGATCACGGCACAGCTCAAAGGCGACCTTCCCGCTCTCTGGGAAGTGATCGCCGGCGTCTATCGCCGAAGACTGACCCCGGATGAGGCCGAGAGGCTGCTTGCCTATTATTCCTCCCCGGCCAATGTGAAGCTCACGCGGGATATTATTCGGCGCATCGATCTTGCACGAGCGATGGACAGCAAATCCCAGCAAGTCGATCGTGGAGCGGCGAGGGCGATGATAGGCCAGGCTTATCCGCTAGCGCTCGCCACCCTCTCCCCCGCCGAACGCGAGCAGGTGCTCAAATTCAAGGCCTCTCCTCTGGCGATGAAGTACGCCACGCTCGTCTCCGATCTCGCGACCGCGCGCGCTTCCTGGGCGGAGAAGGTCGAGCCCAGGATCATTGCGGAAATGGAGAGAGAGTTCGAGCTGGCTGCAGCGAAAAGGAATCTGAACTGATGACCGACCTCCAGCAGGAGCGCCTCCGCCTCGCCGCGGAAGGCATGTACCGCCCCGAATTCGAGGGCGATGCCTGCGGCGTCGGCATGGTCGCGGCGATCGACGGCCAGCCCTCACGTCGCGTCGTGCAGAGCGCGATCGATGCGCTGAAGGCGGTGTGGCACCGCGGCGCGGTCGATGCCGACGGCAAGACCGGTGACGGCGCGGGCATCCATGTCGATCTGCCTTTGCGCTTCTTCGACGACGCAGTGCTGGCTTCGGGCCACCGCGTGCTGCCCAACCGGCTCGCAGTCGGCATGATCTTCATGCCGCGCGTAGATCTCGGCGCGCAGGAGGCCTGCCGCACGATCGTCGAGAGCGTGATCATCGAGGCCGGCTACACAATCTATGGCTGGCGCCAGGTGCCGGTTGACGTCTCCGTCATCGGCCAGAAGGCGCAGGCGACGCGCCCCGAGATCGAGCAGATCATGATCGCCGGGCCGATGCCCGACCAGGTGTCCGAGGAAGAGTTCGAGAAGAACCTCTACCTCGTCCGCCGCCGGATCGAGAAGCGGATCATCGCGGCGCAGATCAGCGGCTTCTACATCTGCTCGCTGAGCTGCCGGTCGGTGATCTACAAGGGACTGTTCCTCGCCGAGAGCCTCAGCGAGTTCTACCCCGACCTCAAGGACGAGCGCTTCGTCAGCCGCGTCGCGATCTTCCACCAGCGCTATTCGACCAACACCTTCCCGCAATGGTGGCTGGCACAGCCGTTCCGCTGCCTCGCGCACAATGGCGAGATCAACACGATCCGCGGCAACAAGAACTGGATGCTCAGCCACGAGATCAAGATGGCGAGCCTGGCGTTCGGTGAGCATTCGGAAGACATCAAGCCGGTGATCCCGGCGGGTGCGTCCGACACCGCAGCGCTCGACGCGGTGTTCGAGGCGATCTGCCGTTCGGGCCGCGATGCGCCGACGGCAAAGCTGATGCTGGTACCCGAGGCGATGGGCCCCGAGACCCCGGCCAACCATCTGGCGATGTACAAGTATCTGGCTTCGGTGATGGAGCCGTGGGACGGCCCCGCCGCGCTGGCGATGACCGATGGCCGCTGGGCGGTTGCGGGCGTCGACCGCAACGCGCTGCGTCCGCTGCGCTATACGCGCACCGCCGACGGCCTGCTCGTCGTCGGATCCGAGACCGGCATGGTCCAGATCCCCGAATCGACCGTCGTCGCCAAGGGCCGGCTCGGGCCGGGCGAGATGATCGCGGTCGATCTGGACGAAGGCCGCTTCTATCAGGACGACGAGGTCAAGGACCGGATCGCCGGCGAATATGACTATGCCGGGATGATCGGCGAGTTCCTGACCGTCGACGATCTCCCTGCGGTGGGCGAAGGCGGACCACGCTTCGACCGTGCCGAGTTGACTCGCCGTCAGGTCGCGGCCGGTCAGACGCTCGAGGACATGGAACTGATCCTCTCGCCGATGGTGACCGATGCCAAGGAAGCGGTCGGATCGATGGGCGACGACACCCCGCTGGCCGTCATCAGCGACAAGCCGCGGCTGATCAGTCAGTTCTTCCGCCAGAATTTCAGCCAGGTCACCAACCCGCCGATCGACAGTCTGCGCGAGCGGCATGTGATGTCGCTCAAGACGCGCTTCGGCAACCTCGCCAACATCCTCGATACCGGGGAGACGGCGAACAAGGTGCTCGTGCTCGAAAGCCCGGTGCTGACCAACAATGACTGGGCACGGCTCAAGGGCCATTTCGGCGGCCTCGCCGCCGAAATCGATTGCACCTTCCCGGCCGGTGGTGGACCGGAGACGTTGCGCGCTGCAATCGCAGACGTCCGCTTCCAGGCTGAACAGGCGGTGCGCGCAGGCGCGACCGAGCTGTTCCTGACCGATGAGCATATCGGACCGGATCGCATCGCGATCGCCGGCGTACTCGCTGCGGCGGCGGTGCACACGCACCTCGTGCGCAAGGGTCTGCGCAGCTATGCCAGCGTCAATGTCCGCTCGGCCGAGTGCCTCGACACCCATTATTACGCGGTGCTGATCGGCGTCGGTGCGACCACGGTGAACGCCTATCTGGCCGAAGCGTCGATCGCAGACCGCCATGCCCGCGGCCTGTTCGGCGACATGAGCTTCGAGCAGGCGCTGAAGAACCACCGCAAGGCGATCGACGAGGGTCTGCTCAAGATCATGTCGAAGATGGGGATCGCGGTGATCTCCAGCTATCGCGGCGGCTATAATTTCGAAGCCGTCGGGTTGAGCCGCGCGCTGGTCAACGACTTCTTCCCCGGCATGCCCGCGAAGATCTCGGGCGAGGGCTATGCCTCGCTGCACCTCAACGCCAAGCTGCGCCACGACGCTGCGTTCGACACCGGCGTCGCGACGCTGCCGATCGGCGGCTTCTACCGCCAGCGCCATGGCGGCGAGACGCACGCCTATTCGGCGCAGCTGATGCACACACTGCAGACCGCGGTCGCAACCGACAGCTATTCGACCTATCTGCAATTCTCGCGCGGGGTGCGCGATCTGCCGCCGGTTTACCTGCGCGATCTGCTTGAGTTCAACTTCCCGGCCGAGGGCGTGGGGATCGACCAGGTCGAGGCGATCACCGAGATCCGCAAGCGCTTCGTGACGCCGGGCATGTCGCTCGGCGCGCTCAGCCCTGAGGCGCATGAGACGCTGGCGATCGCGATGAACCGCATCGGCGCCAAGGCGGTGTCGGGCGAGGGCGGCGAGGATTCGATCCGCTACAAGCCTTATGAAAATGGCGACAACGCCAATTCGACGATCAAGCAGATCGCATCGGGCCGTTTCGGCGTGACGGCCGAATATCTCGGCGCGTGCGACGAGGTCGAGATCAAGGTCGCTCAGGGCGCCAAGCCCGGCGAGGGCGGTCAGCTACCCGGGTTCAAGGTCACCGAATTCATCGCCAAGCTACGTCACGCGACGCCCGGCGTAACGCTGATCAGCCCGCCGCCGCATCACGACATCTACTCGATCGAGGATCTGGCGCAGCTCATCTATGACCTGAAGCAGATCAACCCGCGCGCGCGGGTCTGCGTGAAGCTGGTTTCGTCGGCGGGCATCGGCACCGTCGCGGCGGGCGTCGCCAAGGCCCATGCCGATGTGATTCTGGTCGCCGGCCATGTCGGCGGCACCGGCGCCTCGCCGCAGACCTCGGTGAAATATGCCGGCACGCCTTGGGAGATGGGGCTCAGCGAGGTCAATCAGACGCTGACCCTCAACGGCCTGCGCGGCCGCGTGAAGCTGCGCACCGACGGCGGACTCAAGACCGGACGCGATATCGTCATCGCCGCGATCCTGGGCGCCGAGGAATTCGGAATTGGCACGCTCAGCCTGGTCGCGATGGGCTGCATCATGGTGCGCCAGTGCCATTCGAACACCTGCCCGGTGGGTGTGTGCACGCAGGACGAGCGCCTGCGGCAAAAGTTCACCGGATCGCCCGAGAAGGTCATCAACCTGATGACCTTCATCGCCGAAGAGGTGCGCGAGATTCTGGCCCGGCTCGGCGCGAAGAGCCTGGACGAGGTGATCGGCCGCACCGAGTTGCTCCGCCAGGTGAGCCGCGGCGCCGAGCATCTCGACGACCTCGACCTCAACCCGATCCTCGCCAAGGTCGATGCCGACGAGAGCGAGCGCCGCTTCAGCCTCGACACCTGGCGCAACGCGGTGCCCGACAGCCTCGACGCGCAGATCATCGCCGATGCGAAGGCCGTGTTCGAACGCGGCGAGAAGATGCAACTCGCCTACAATGTCCGCAACACGCACCGCGCGGTGGGTACGCGTCTGTCGAGCGAGATCACGCGGACCTTCGGCATGTCGAAGCTCAACGACGGCCATGTCCAGGTCCGTCTGCGCGGATCAGCCGGCCAGTCGCTGGGCGCGTTCCTGTGCAAGGGCGTGACGCTGGAAGTGTTCGGCGACGCCAACGACTATGTCGGCAAGGGCCTGTCCGGCGGTACCATCGTGGTGCGCCCGCTGGTGAGCTCGCCGCTTGATAGCCGCGCGAACACGATCATCGGCAACACCGTCCTCTACGGCGCGACCTCCGGCCGCCTGTTCGCGGCGGGTCAGGCGGGCGAGCGCTTTGCGGTCCGCAACTCGGGCGCGCAGGTCGTGGTCGAGGGCTGCGGCGCCAATGGCTGCGAGTATATGACAGGCGGTGTTGCGGTGGTGCTCGGCCGCACCGGTACCAATTTCGGTGCGGGCATGACCGGCGGCATGGCGTTCATCTATGACGAAGACGGCGTGTTCGAGACCAACGCCAATCCCGACAGCATCGTGTGGCAGCGCCTGTCGTCAACGCATTGGGAGGCCGTGCTCAAGACCCTCGTCACCGAGCATCACGCGACGACCGACAGTAACTGGTCGGGCGGGCTGCTCGAGGATTGGGACCGGATCAGCGGCAATTTCTGGCAGGTCGTTCCCAAGGAGATGCTCGAACGGCTGTCGCATCCGCTGGATGACAGACAAGAGCTGGTCGCTGCGGAGTGAGCGTGTGGCTGCGACTGTCGCGCGGCGACGTCGTGGCCGCGCTCATTTGCCTCGCGCTGGTGGCGGGGTTCACCTGGTTCAGGTGGGCTGACCTCCCCGGCCGTGATCGCGCGACCGTTACGACCGAGGCAACGGTCGTGGCGATCGCCTACGGGTTTCCGCGAGGTCATAGTGGAGCGCAAGCATGGGCCTCGATCCGGTTGCGCCTGGATGATGGGAAAGAGGCCGATGTCACGCGCACGATGCGCTGCTTGCTCACGCTCAATCGAGGTGATCGGGTTCGGCTGGTCGGCTCTCGAGACAATGCAGGTCGCAGGGTCTGGAGCATTGTCGGCGAGCCCTGCCCGGCGTAATCCGGTCAGCGTCTATCGTCGATCACTACCGCGCTGACCCGCGGCGGTGGGGCGATCCCCGCAAGCAGGAAGCCGATCAGGGCGCCGAGGCCGCTGGTTGCACGGCGTCCTGCGGACCGGGATGCAGGCGGTTCTGCATCTGCAACCGCCACGGCAAGCAGCTCCCGCGCCTCTGCTGCCGCTTCGCGGTGCACGCGGATCGGGATTCCGCCCAGCGCCAGCGTAAGCGGCGCGTTGGTCCGGACCATCTCGATACTATGGGCGTAGGCCGGGATCCCGTGCCATGCGAACAGCGACATCAGCACCGCCGCCTGAGGCTGGCTATAGGCGATCACCACCGTCTCGAACGGATCGATATCCGCGTCCATGCGGTCAGCGTGACTGCCTGAGGCGAAAAGCGCAAGCCTGCGGCGTAGCGGCCGCGTCACAAGTGCGCGATAGCGGGTGCCATGCATTTCGATCTGATCCAGAGCATCAGCCTTGCCGGCTCCGCCACCACCCCCAATGACGACCGATGCGGCGCGACACCGGCGCGTGCCTGGATGATCGACGGCGCGACCGACCTCGGCCCGCCGGGACTGATGGGGAGCCAGCCCGGCGCGGCATGGCTTGCCGAGACCGCCTCACGCGCCTTTGCCGCGGCCCAGGACGGCGCTCTTCCCGTCATCCTCCAGCACGTCTTCGCGCAGACCGCTGCGGCCTATGCTGCCGAGCGTTTGCGCGCACCTGCTGGCGACTGGGAGCTGCCGAGCGCCGCCTTTCTGGCGGCCGCGCTGACACCCGGGACACTCGACCTCGCATGGCTCGCCGATTGCGCATGCTTCCTGCTGCGCGGCGAGACCGTCACCCGCCTTGGCCCGCAACCGAGCAGCGACGAGACCGAACGGGCGCGCATCTACGCCGCGGGGTCTGAACGCCCGCTGGAGATGCTGCGCGCGCAACGCATGCGTCCGGAGCGCTACATTCTGGGCGTCGATCCCGCGCATCTCGCCTTTGTCGAATCCGCGAGGGTTCCGGTGACGCCCGGTGACGAAATCCTGCTGATGACCGACGGAATGGCGGCGCTGATCGACGATTATGGCATGCCACCGGAAACCTTCGTCGCCACGTTGCGTGCGGATGGTCTGCCCGCGCTCGCTGCCCGTCTCCGCGCCATCGAGGCCGAGGATGCCGGCCGCACGCGCTATCCGCGCTTCAAGCGAAGCGACGACGCCACCGCGCTCTGGCTGCGCATCGCCGCCTGATCGGGAAACCGGCGCTTGCCGCCGCCCGTGTCCGCCGCCTAAAGCCTTGAGTCATGTGGCAGCTCTATCAATTCCCCCTGTGCCCCTTTTCCCGGAAAGTCCGGCTCGTCCTGGGCGAGAAGGGCGTCGGCTATGAGCCGGTGCGCGAATCCCCCTGGGCGCGGCGCGACGAATTTCTCGACATGAACCCCGCGGGACAGACGCCGGTGATGGCCGACGACCGCGGCGTGGTGCTGATCGATTCGGTCGCGATCTGCGAGTTCTTCGAGGAAACGGTGAGCAAGGCCGCCCTGCTCAACGGCACCGCCGCCGACCGCGCCGAGATCCGCCGCCTAGTCGCCTGGTTCGACGTCCAGTTCTTTCGCGACATCACCGGGCCGCTGCTGCACGAGCGGATGCTCAAACGCATCGTCCACCGCGCGACACCGGATTCGACCGCGCTGCGCGAGGCGATGAAAGCCGCGGTCGCGCATCTCGACTATATCGATTTCCTGCTCGACCACCGCACCTGGCTGGGCGGCGCGACGATGAGCCTCGCCGATCTCGCCGCCGCGGCGCAGATCAGCGTCGCGGACTATCTGGGCGGGATCGACTGGAAGAGCCACGAGCAGGCCAAGCGCTGGTATGTCGGCATGAAAAGCCGCCCCAGTTTCCGCCCGTTGCTCGCCGAGCGGATGGAGGGGATCAATCCGCCGCCGGAGTATGAAAAGCTCGATCTGTAGCCCTTAAGGGATCGAGACCGGCTCGGGCTGCTCGGCCGGAAAGCCGCGAACCGCTGCGCTGGCGAGCTTCGGTGCCAGCGTCGCCGGCGCATCGGCGCGCGTCCCTTCCGCCTGGGCGGTCAGCGCGCGGCCACGCCAGACCGGCTTCATCCCGTCGCGCAGGACCAGTTCCACATCCAGCTCGGTGACGATCAGGCCGCGCAACTGCTGCTTGTTCGAGGGCATGGTGACCCCGATCGCCGCGCCCCAATTGCCGACCGCAGCGGCCGGACCGGGCTCTTTCCCCTTGGATGTCACCGCGCCGCGCGCAGTGCGCGTCACCTTGACCCGTGCGATGTAGCGGCTGCGGCTGGTCGCTGGCAGCGCGATGAAGCGTGCATCCGACAATGCCCGTTCCACCGCATCGGCGAACACCTGCCGGGCCGAAGCGGGGACGGCTTCATCGGCAACGGGTTCGATCGCCACGGTTCCGGCCCGGAGGGCTGCCGCCTCATCCTGCGCCGGGGGCGCTACGGCCAGAAGCATCGACGCGATCATCGCAATGGCAGTCATCTACGCTACTCCCGCTCTGGCACGCGTTCCTTCGCATAACGTCGTGGACGCTGCCAGCCCGTATCTGCTCGCTTGACCCGCATCGATTATCTGACCTAAGTCAGATAAATGATCATAGACCCGGTGAGCCGCTTCCGCCGCTTTGCACGTGCCGTCACCCGTGAGGTCGGCGCGCTCGACACGTCGTTTCTCGGCCGCGGGCGCCCATTGGGCTCGGCGCGCGTGATCAACGCAATCGGATCGGGCCGCACCGATGTCGCTGAACTGCGCACCTATCTCGATCTCGATTCGGGGCTGATGAGCCGCTTGCTGCGTGGACTGGAGGACGAAGGCCTGATCCGGACGACACCGCATCCGGACGATGCGCGGCGCCGGGTCGCAGCTCTGACCACGGCCGGAATGAATGAGTTCCACGCCTATGAAGCGCTGTCCGACACCCGTGCGGCATCGTTCCTCGACCGCGCATCGAACCGCGATGCCCTGCTCGACGCGATGGACCTGATCGCGGCCGCCTTTGGCCGCGATCTGATTGCGATCGATGAAGTGGATCCTGCGGACGAAGCGGCGCACCATTGCCTGACGCGCTACTATGCCGAGCTCAATGCGCGCTTTCCCGCCGGGTTCGAAGTGTCGCGATCGTGCGACCCGGATGCGAAGGACATGATCCGCCCGCGCGGTGCATTTCTCGTCGCCACGTCGGACGGGCTGCCGGTCGGCTGCGTGGCCCTGAAAGGTGAGGGAGAAGGCTGCGCGGAGATCAAACGGCTCTGGGTCGATCGCGGCGCGCGCGGACTGGGCCTCGCCCAGCGGCTGATGGCCGCCGCCGAGGACATCGCCCGCGCGCTCCAGATCCATACCCTTCGGCTCGACACCAACCGCGCGCTACCCGAAGCCGAACGCTTCTACCGAACCGCGGGCTGGACCGAGATCGAGCGCTACAATGACAATCCCTATGCCGAGATCTTCTTCGAGAAGCGGCTCTAGAGACCCTCGCCGGGTATGGGCTCACGCCGGCGCCGGTCGCGTTCAGGCGGCGGCGGCGGATCCAGCTGCTGTTCTTCCGCCGGATCGCGCCCGGGCCGGGTCATCTCGAGGCTGCCGTCGCGGTTGACGCGCACACCGACCGACTGGCCGCCAAAGCTGCCCTCGATCTCGATCGGCTCGTCGATAACATTCTCTCCAACATCGTCGATGACGTCGGAGAGATTCTCGACCACCGGCTCCGGCCTTGCCTGAACCGCGACACCCAGCGCCTGCGCCATGAAGTCGCGCCACACCCGCGCGGGTGCGCCGCCGCCGGCAAGGCCGGGATTGGGGGTGTTGTCGTCATTGCCCATCCAGACGGCAGTGACGATCCCATCGGCATAGCCGACGAACAATGCGTCGCGATTATCCTGCGTCGTACCGGTCTTGCCGAAGGTTTCGACCGACAGCGCAGCGCCGCGGCCGGTACCCTCGTTCACCGATGCGCCGAGCAGCTCGCGCATCCCCGCCAGCTCCCGGCTTCCGATCGGACGCTGCGATCCGGTGAAACGGTCGAGCCAGCCCGGTTCGTCGGTTGCGGACAGGCCGCGCGGACGCACCGGCGCCTCGCCATTGGCGATCGCGGCATAGGCAGCAGTGAGTTCAAGCAGCGACACGGTCGAGGTACCGAGCGCGATCGAAGCCTCCTCCGGGATCGGAGTCGAAATGCCGAGGTCGCGCGCCGCACGGATCACCGCCTTGGGGCCCACATCCTTGATCAGGCGTGCCGCCGCGACGTTGCTTGACCGCGCGAAGGCCTGACGCAGGGTGATCTCGCCCCGGTAGCGGCCGTCGCTGTTCTTCGGTTGCCACTCACCGATCGTCACCGGTTCATCGAGCACGGTGGAATCGGGCGTCATTCCGCTGCGCAGCGCAGCGAGATAGACAAACAGCTTGAAGGTTGAGCCCGGCTGACGCCGCGCCTGGGTCGCGCGGTTGAAGGGGGATTCGCCGTAATTCTTGCCGCCGACCATCGCGATGACGCGGCCGTCGGGGCGCATTGCGACGATCGCTATCTGCGACTGGCGCAGGCCCGCATTGCGCACCGCACGCTCGGCGGCGCGCTGCATCCGGGTTTCGAGCGTGGTCGTCACCTCGCGCACCGCCCCCAGTTCGCCCGCCTGATCGCGTGCCTCAGGCAGTACCCAATCGGTGAAATAGGTGCCGCTCGGCAACGCCTTGCTCCGCGCGAGCCGCAGCCGTGCGGGCGCAACCGTCTTCGCCTCCGCCGCTGTCAGCAATCCGGCATCGACCATCGTGCCGACCACCACCGCCTGCCGCTCCTGCGCAGCCTTGAGATTGCCCGACGGTGCGAGGCGCGAGGGCGCCTTGACCAGGCCTGCGAGCATCGCAGCCTGTCCGGTAGTCAGCTGGGTCGCCGGGCGGCTGAAATAATGGCGTGCCGCAGCGTCGAGGCCATATTGGTTGTCGCCGAAATAGACGTTGGAGAGATAGCGCGAGAGGATCTCGTCCTTGGTCAGCCAGGCTTCGAGCCAGAAGGCGATCAGCACCTCCTGGAACTTGCGGCCGAAGGTGCGCCTGGAGTTCAGGAACGCGTTCTTGGCGAGCTGCTGGGTGATCGTGCTGCCGCCCTGCGAGCTCTTGCTCGTGAAGACGTTGTTGACGAAGGCGCGCGTGATACCGCGGGGATCGATGCCCCAATGGCTGCGGAAGCGCCGGTCCTCAACCGCGATGAAGGCATCGACGACATGGGCGGGCAATTTGGTCGCATCGACCGGCTTTCCGACCTCGGCGCCGGTCTTGGCGATCGGCGTTCCCTCGGCCGAGAGCAAGGTGATTGACGGCGGCACCGGCGGCTCGAGCGATTTCGAGAGCGGCGCGGTGAAGACCAGCCAGCCGATCGTGATGACGAACAGCACGATGAAGGCGGCGAGCCCGCGCATCGTCCAGCGCCACCAGGGACGCCGGCGGAGCGGAAGCCGCGGGCCGGGCGGCGGAACGTCGCCGCCGCCGCTCAGGCCGTCAAAGGGATCGGAGGGCGGTACCGCGGGCGCGCGGGGATCCGCGACCTCGGGATAAAGTGTGTCGTAGCGCATGGAACCGGCCACTGTTTTACCCCGCCACGACAGCAGGTACAAGCACCCGCCGCCCCGCACCGGGCAAGGCAGCGGGCATTTGCATCACTTGGCCGCCGGCGCTTCGGCCGCGACCTTGGGCGCGGCTTCGGCGACGCCCGGCACATAGGCCGCGCCTTCGAGCACCTGAAGGCTCGATCCGGCAAAGTCGCCGCCGATCGGCTGCGCCTTGCCACCCAGGCACTTGGCGAGGAAACCTTCGGTGACGCCGAAGAAGCTCAGCCGATTCTCGGGCCGGACGAAGCCATGCCCTTCATCGGGATAGTTGATGTAGGTGACGGGCAGGTTCTTGGCCTTCATCGCCGCGACGATCTGGTCGCTTTCCGCCTTCACCACGCGCGGATCGTTGCCGCCCTGCCCGATCAGCAGCGGCTTGTTGATCGCATCCACCCGGCTGATCGGCGACTGCGCCATCATCCGCTTGAGGTCCTCGGGCTTACCAGGATCGCCGATATGCTTGTAGAAGGTACCTTCGAGGATCGGGCGCCAATAGGCCGGGAAGCTCTCCATCAGCGTCTTGAGGTTCGACGGACCGACGATATCGACGCCGCAGGCGAAGCTGTCGGGGGTGAAGGTGAGGCCCACCAGCGTCGCATAGCCGCCATAGGAACCACCGAAGATCGCGACCTTGTCCTTGGTCGTGACGCCACCCTTCACCGCCCAATCGACCGCGTCGAGCAGGTCCTGGTGCATCTTGCCCGACCATTCGCCGATCGCGGCGTTGATGAAGCCCTTACCGAAGCCGGTCGAGCCACGATAATTGACCGACAGCACCGCATAGCCGCGGTCGGCGAGCCATTGGTGGGCGCTGTTATAGCCGTAGCTGTCGCGCGCCCAGGGGCCGCCATGGACGTTGAGCACCAGCGGCACCGGCTTGTCCGGCTTGCCATCCCCATTGGCATCGGCCCCGGCGGGGAGCGTCAGGTAGCTGACCAGCGTCTTGCCGTCGCCGGTCGGAATCTCGACCGGCCACATCGGCTGCAGCTTGTAGGCGGAGAGATCAGGCCGCGTCTCGTAGAGCTTGGTCAGCGTCTTCGCCTTGCGGTCGTAGATATAGGCGGTCGCCGGCCTTTCGGCCGCGCTCGCCGCAACGATCAGCTTCGACCCGTCATCGGTCGCCGACGTGATCGCGACCTCGCCCGGCAGCTTCGACTTCAGGAACGCAAGATCCGCCTTCGCCTGCGCATTGAGCGGGGTCCATTCGTTCCTCAGATAGTTCACCGAATAGGCGATCGGCTCATAGGTCTCGGGATCGGTGAGCAGCCCGGCGATATCCGCCTTGTCACTCGCCGCGATCACCTCGCTCCTGAGGCTGGCGACGTCCATCTTGACCAGCGCCGCCTTGTCGCGGCCGCGGCTGTCCGCCCAGTAGAGGACGCTGCCGTCCTTGTTGAAACCGACGGGATTGGTGGTGAAGAAATCCTCGTTCGCGATGGCGAACGCCTCGGCCCATTTGCCATCCGCGCCGAGCCGGAAATATTTGCTCCCGCCGCCCGGCACCTGCTGGAAGGCAAAGCGCGGCTTCAGCTGGTTGTCGGTGACGAACCCGCCATAGCCGGGGTTCTGCATCACCAGCTTGCTCGCACCGGTCTTGTAGTTGACCTCGTAAAGATCGAAGAATTGCGGATTGCGGTCGTTGAGACCGATCAGCACGACATCGGGGCGTTCCTTGCTCACCCCCTGGATCTGCGCGCGGACCTTGTCGCCCGCCTTGGTCAGCGCGGTATCCTTGAGCGTCGCGATCTCGACCGAGTGGACGCGGAAATTCTCGTTCCCGCCGCTGTCCTGCAGATAGATGATGTGTGCGCCGTCAGGGGCCCAGAAATAGGCCTGGAGCCCGCGCTTGCTCTCCTTGGTCACCGCCTTGGCGGCGCCGAGATTTCCGATCGGCGCCACCCACACGTTCATCACGCCACCCACCGGCGCAAGCCAGCTGACATGCTTGCCATCCGGGCTGATCTGCCCGCCGGCGCGGCTGGGATTGCCGAAGATCTTCGCGCGGGGAATGAGCGTGCCCGCGCGCCCCTGCGGCGGCGTGGCGACGGCGGCTCCTGCACTCATCAGTACGGCACCGGACAACAACGCAATGGCAAGTCGTTTCATCGATGATCCCTCCGTTGATCCGGCGAGACTAAACCCGCCAGTGTGTTAATGCAATAACACGCCTATCGAACCGGCACGAAGTCGAGATGGTGGAAATCATAGCTGAAGTCGGCGAGCGGTGAGAGCGCCTTCATCTTGACGCCGGTGACCTTGCCGTCGGTGACCGCGAAGCTGACCACCGCGTCTTCGCCCGCCCCGACGGGGAAACGCGTGCGGAACGTATCGGTCCCCCACGGCTCCAGCGCGCTCTTGAACACGGGGGTCGGCACGAACTGGATGCTCAGCCCCTTACCCTTCGCGGTAACGACAATGTCGCCGTACCAGACATCGCGATAGCGCCCGGCATAGGCGGCCAGCGGCAGGCTCGGCGCGCCCTCCGGCGGCTTGGCCTCGCCCGCAGCCAGCCCCGCGACCGCACTGTCCTGCGCCTGCTTGTTGCGCACGACATAGCTCGCCACCCAATCATAGGCCGGGGCGCCAAGCAGATGATCGAGGATCGCGTTGCGGATCCCGCCCGAGACGCTGTCTTCGGTATTGCTGAGCACCACGACGCCGATCCCGGCCGAGGGGATCATCGCGGTCTGGGTCACCTGCCCCGACAGCCCGCCCGAATGACTGACCAGCCGGCGGCCGCGATAGTCCTGCACAAACCAGCCGAGCGCATAGCCCGACATGACGGGGCGCGCCGGATTGATGTCGATCCCGCCGTCGCTCGACGAGACGATTACCTGCGGCTTCCACATTTCCGCCGCCGACTCCGCGGTCCACAGTCGCTTGCCGTCCGGCAGCGCACCCAGCGCCAGCTGCACCTCAAGCCATTTGGCGACGTCCGCGACGCTGGCATTGATCCCGCCCGCGGCATCGATGAGCGGTCCTTCGTCGGGCTGGATCACCTTCATCGGCCCGATGCCGCGCGCCGGCGGTCCGAGCCGCGCGTGCCTTCCTGCGACATTGGCCGTGCGGAGCAGCTCACGCGAGGGTACCGCATCGGCCATGCCAAGCGGCTGGAGGATGCGCGTCGCGATGAAGTCGCGCCACGACAGGCCCGACATCCGCTCGATCAGCACGCCCGCAACGATGTAGAGGATGTTGTCGTAATCATAGCCGGCGCGGAAGCCGCGCGCCGGACGCAGGAACTGGAGCGCGCGCATGACCTGCGCGGTATCCGCACTCGACTGCGGGAAATACATGAGATCGCCTGCCCCCAGCGGCAGCCCGGACCGGTGAACCAGCAGGTCGCGCACGGTGAACATCCCCGTCACCGCTGGATCGGCCATTTTGAACTCGGGCAAGTATTTGACCAGCGGTTCGTCCCAGCCGATCTTCTTCTCCTCGACCAGCATCGCCAGCGCGGCGCCGGTGAACGCCTTGGAGTTCGACGCGATGCCGAAGCGGGTGTGGGCATCGACCGGGTCGGGCTTGCCCATCGTCCGCACGCCATAGCCCTTGAGCCAGGGCGCCTGCCCCTTGCGCACCACCGCAACGGCGATGCCGGGGGTCTCGAACGCTTTCATGAAATTGGCGACGATCGCGTCGACCGCAGTGTCCAGCCCGGCCGGTGTCTGCGCCCAGGCGGGCAGTGCCAGCCCGGCAACACCGCCCAGCCCAAGCACCAGCGCGCTGCGCCGGTCGATCGTCAAACCACTCATTGAACCCCTCCAGAAACCAGCCGTCACCCCGGCCTTGTACCGGGGTCTGCGGCTCCCCCGAGCACAGCACGAGAGCCTTAATGGCTGATCTTGCCGACAGGCGGCCCCCGGAACAAGTCCGGGGTGACGGGAGAGGAGCGCTCAGGCTTCGAGCTCGACATCCCAGTAGAGCCAGTCGTGCCAGGTCTCGTGCAGATGGTTGGGCGGGAAGCGCCGGCCATGTTCCTGCAGTTGCCAGCTGGTCGGCCGGATCGGCGCGACGTGCAGCGGCATCGCCGCCTGCCGCGGCGTGCGCCCGCCCTTGCGCAGGTTGCACGGCGCACAGGCGGTCGCGACATTCTCCCAGGTCGTTCGCCCGCCCTGCGCGCGCGGGATGACATGATCGAAGGTCAGATCGCGCTGGGTGCCGCAATATTGGCATTCGAACTTGTCGCGCAGGAACAGGTTGAAACGGGTGAAGGCCGGGAATTGCGACGGCTTCACATATTGCTTGAGCGCGATCACCGAAGGCAGCTTGATCGCTGCGGAGGGGCTGCGCACCTCACGCTCGTAATGGCTGACGATATCGACGCGATCGAGGAACACCGCCTTGATCGCCGTCTGCCATGGCCACACGCTCAGCGGATAATAGGAGAGCGGGGTATAATCGGCATTCAGCACAAGGGCGGGACACCCGTCGGGATGGCGGATCAGATCGGGATGGTACATGGTCCCCCTCGTGCCCGTTACGCCTTTCCGCCTCTCGCCACGAAGCGTTACGCCGTCATGACAACATATGCCGCGACTCGCGGTCAAGGGCCGCGTTCATGATTGTCACGCGTTTCGCGCCAAGTCCCACCGGACGGTTGCATTTGGGCCACGCTTTCTCGGCGATCCGCGCGCACGACTTTGCGCGGGAGCACAATGGCGGCTTCCTGCTGCGGATCGAGGATATCGACGGCACACGCAGCCGGCCCGAGCATGTCGAGACGATCCTGCGCGATCTCGAATGGCTGGGGCTCGACTGGGACGGGGAAGTCGTATTCCAGTCGCGGCGGCTGAAGCTGTACGAAACGGCGCTGGACCGGCTTAGAACGGCAGGGCTGCTCTATCCCTGTTTCTGCACCCGCGCCGATATCGCGGCGAGCGCGAGCGCCCCGCACGGGCCGGAGGGGGCCATCTACCCCGGCACCTGCCGCGGGCTGGCGGCGCCCGGTCTGTCGCGGCCGCATTGCTGGCGGATCGATATGGCAAAGGCGGTCGCCTCGATCGCCGGCCCGCTGACGTTCGAGGATTCGGGACGCGGCATAGTCGATGCCGACCCCTTGTCCCATGGCGATGTCGTGCTCGCCCGCAAGGATGCGCCCGCCTCCTATCACCTCGCGGTCACGATCGACGATGCGGCGCAGGGCGTCACCGATATCGTCCGGGGCGAAGACCTGTTCGCCGCGACCCATGTCCACCGGCTGCTACAGGCGCTGCTCGGCCTGCCGGTACCGCGTTACCACCACCATGCGCTGTTGACCGGCGCGGATGGCGAGCGGCTCGCCAAGCGGCACGGCGCACCCACCCTCGCCGCGCTCCGCGAGGCGGGAGAGGACGGGCGGGCGCTGGCGGATACGCTGCGCCGGGGCGAACTCCCGATTGGATTCGCGGCCGCAAAGGCCTAAAGTCACATCCATGAAACTTTTCCTCATCCTGCTCCTGATCGCGGCGATGATCGCGACCGTCGTCGCGCTGGTTCGCGGGATCATCACCTTCCTGCGCGTCACCGAGGCGGATCTGAAGGGCGGCAACGGCCCGAGCGCGTCGGCGCTCAAGTCGAACAAGATGATGCAGCAGCGCATCCTGTTCCAGGGCATCGCGATCGCGATCGTTGCCCTGCTGCTGATCATGGCGAGCAACAGCTAAGGGCAAGCGTCACCCCGGCCTTGTGCCAGGGGCCTCCGTGCGGCAAACGGACCCGTCCGAGGCTCCGGCCGCATCGTCTGCGGCTCCGTGGATCCCGGAACCAGTCCGGGATGACGAAGGCGCATGGTCAAGCTCAACAAGATCTACACCCGCACCGGCGACGACGGCACCACCGGCCTTGTCGACGGATCGCGCGTCGCCAAGCACGATCCGCGCATGGCGGCGATCGGCGATGTCGACGAGGCGAACAGTGCGATCGGTGTAGCCATCGCGGCGATCGGCGGCGGCTATCCCGCCGATCTGCTCGAGACCGTGCAGAACGACCTGTTCGACCTGGGCGCCGACCTGGCGACGCCGGGCGAGGATTTCACGCCCGGCGAGATGACGCTGCGCATCGTGGCGGCGCAGGTAACGCGGATCGAAGCAGCGATCGACGAGGCCAATGCCAGGCTCGAACCGCTGCGCAGCTTCATCCTGCCCGGCGGATCGGAGCGCGCGGCGGCGATCCACCTTGCCCGCGCGATCACGCGCCGGGCGGAGCGCACCGCGGTCGCGGCATCGCGCGAGGTTTCGCTGAACCCGCAGGCGCTGGCCTATCTCAACCGCCTGTCGGACCTGCTTTTTGTTCTCGCGCGGGAGGCGAATCTCGGCCGCGGCGGGGACGTTCTGTGGAAGCCCGGCGCGAACCGCTGACCATCCTATCGTCGCGAAAAGGTTGACCGCGACCGTGCGGCTGTGGCAACCGGCCGGTCCGCCGGGAACGCGGGTATAGCACAATGGTAGTGCAGCAGCCTTCCAAGCTGAATACGCGGGTTCGATTCCCGCTACCCGCTCCAGCCCCCTGACACCGATCGTTACGAAACCGTCATGGACGGTGTATACGCGTTAACCATGCGCGATATGATCCTCAGCTATGGCTGGATTGGCGTG
This sequence comes from Sphingomonas sp. GW821-FHT03E12, assembly GCF_059420685.1. Classification (NCBI taxonomy): domain Bacteria; kingdom Pseudomonadati; phylum Pseudomonadota; class Alphaproteobacteria; order Sphingomonadales; family Sphingomonadaceae; genus Sphingomonas; species Sphingomonas sp. GW821-FHT03E12. Next base: position 996,090 of record NZ_JBWKUF010000001.1, on the reverse strand, counting down.
CCGCTGGCTGTTGCAGCGTGGTTCGTCATCCGAAATCTGCGCCGCCGCGCGCAACGTGAACGCTCTGTCCGGCGGCGTGAAAAGCGGATTCGCAACATCGCTCATCAGCGTGCGTGGGACTGGCTGATCGGCAGCTCGCGCCGTCTGCGCATCACCTATGTCCCTGAGAAGGACTCCGAACGCTGATCCGCAGATCGGAGGAGATGGTGGAAGGGACTGGATTCGAACCAGTGTACGCTCACGCGGGCAGATTTACAGTCTGCTGCCTTTAACCACTCGGCCACCCTTCCATGCGGCACGCCGAAGCGAGTGCGGCCCATTGCCGAAGCGCGCCGCCCCTGTCAACGCCTTGCGCGGGAGATTTGTGCCGCCTAGCGTCTCGCGATGAGCAAGGGACCACGTCGCGGGCATCGCCCATCGGGCAATTCGGGCAACAGCAACCGCCCCCGTTTCTGGGGCCGCCACGCCGTCACCGCGGCGCTGGCCAATCCGGAACGGACGGTGCGGAAGGTTTGGGGCACGCGCGAGGCGCTGGCGGCGCTGGAGCTGCCGCCGGTGCTGCCGATCACCTATGCTGACGTAGCGGATCTCGCCCGGATGGTCCCCGGCGACGCGCCGCACCAGGGGATCGTCATCGAGGTCGACCCGCTCGAGGAAATCTGGCTGGGCGACTTGCTCGAATCGGGCGCGGACGACCGGCGGCCGCTGCTGGTGCTCGACCATGTCACCGATCCGCACAATGTCGGCGCGATCCTGCGCTCGGCCGCGGCGTTCGATGCGCTGGGGATCGTCACGCACGATCGGCATACGCCGCCCGAATCAGGGACGCTGGCGCGCTCGGCATCCGGCGCGCTGGAGATCGTGCCATGGGTCCGCGTGGTCAATCTTGCCCGCGCGCTCGACGAGATCGGCGAGGCGGGCTTCTGGCGGATCGGGCTGGCGGGCGAAGCCAAGGGGACGCTCGCCGAAGTGATGGGCGACACGCGCCCCGCGCTGGTGCTCGGCGCCGAGGGCGAGGGCATGCGCCACAACACTGCGCAGCATTGCGACGAGCTTGCGCGGCTGCCGATCTCTCCTAGGGTCGAGAGCCTGAACGTATCCAACGCCGCCGCGATCGCGCTGTACGCCGCGGTCTCGCGCTGAGAGGGGAAAGCGATGTTTGAACGATTCAGGGGCATCGCGCTGGTGCTGGTCGCGCCGCTGGTGCTGGTCGGCTGCGCGTTCAGCCCGGGCAAGTTCACCTCTTCGCTCACTTTGCTCGCCGATCGCAGCTTCACCTTCAGTTATCAGGGCGAGGTGATCGCCGTCGACTTGGCCAGCGAGATGGCGAAGGGCATGGGCGACGCGTTCAAGGACGACGACAAGGACAAGAAGGAAGGCACCAGCACGACCGCGCTGCTGCGCGCGGCGGCCTGGCAGGACAAGGATGCCGGGAACGAGGCCAAGCCGGGCGGCGAGGACGATTCCGCCGAGGACGAGGCCAAGAAGGAGGCCAAGTTCAAGGCGATCGGCGACGCGCTGACCAAGGAGGCCGGCTATCGGTCGGTCACCTACAAGGGCAAGGGCGTGTTCCTGATCGACTATCAGATCAGCGGCAAGCTCACTCACAATTTCCTGTGGCCCTACAATATCGACGCCGAGGTGATCTTTCCCTTCGTGGTCGTCGAGATGCGCGGACGCGATCAGGTGCGCGTCAAGGCGCCCGCCTTCGGCGACAATGATTCGCCCGCCAAGGGCAAGGGCGACGACAGCAAGGCCAGGCTCGACGGCACCTTCACCCTCGTCACCGACGGCGAGTTGGTGAGCCAGAACAATGAAGATGGCGCAACAAGTACCGGCGGCCGCAAGACCGTGGTCTGGAAGGCCACTCCGCTCAGCAAGGATGCGCCGATGGCGGTGGTGAGGGTCGCGCCGCTGCCCTGAGACCGGTCGGCGCAAACCGGCGGCAGGATAGCGGCAAGTAACGAGGAATACGTCCTTTACTGCCATTCCCTGCGAATAGTTGCACCCGTAACGATGTGTCGATATGCGATACGCGGTCACACTTCCTAACCCGCGGATCACCCGAACAATGCTGAATAGAATTTCTGCCGCAATCGGCGCGATTGCGGTCATGAGCGCCGTTGGTGGCAGCGCAAGTGCGCGCCCGCAGGCCGCCGCCGAGGCGGAAGACAAGGCCGTCGCAATCGAGCGCCTGGTTCAAAGCGAGATGGCGGCGCGCGGCATTCCCGGGGCCCAGCTGACGATCGTCCAGCGCGGCAAGATCGTGTTTACCGGGGCTTATGGCCAGGCGAATGCCGAGACGGCGACGCCCGTCACCAAACAGACGACCTTCCCCATCAACTCTATCAGCAAGGCGGTTGCAGGCGTTGCGGCGATGCAGTTGGTCGAAGCCGGCAAACTCGATCTCGATGCCCCGTTCACAACCTATCTCGACGGGCTTCCCGAAGCCTGGAAGAACATTACCGTCCGCCAGCTTCTCACCCATGTGTCCGGCTTGCCCGAGATCATCGACGACAATGTGCGGTGGCGCGATGGGGCCGAACCCGCTGCCGCCTGGGCAAAGGTGCAGGAACTTCCCCTGAAGTTCACACCCGGGACGAAGTTCGAATACACCCAGACCAACTATGTCGTGATCGGGAAGATCGTCGAGAAGCTCACGGGGAAGCCCTACGCTGACTTCGTACGCGCCCGACAGTTCAACCCGGTGGGCATGAAGCAGACGGGCTTTGCCGGCGCCGCCAATGTCCAGCCTCACGCGGCCCAGCTCTACACCCATGTGACGCTGCGGGTCGAAGATATGAAGACCGTCGGCGTAGAACGCAGCAAGGTTCCGTTCGTGCGTCACGAACCGTTCTCGGAATATGTCTTCCCCGCCGGTGGTATACAGACCAATTCCACCGATCTGGCGAAATGGGCGATCGCGGTTCAGAAGTTGAAGCTGGTCGACAAGAACAGCGTGGAACAGCTCTGGAAGCCGCAGGTGCTGGCGGATGGAACGATCCGCGGACTGAATGCCACGATCAACGGCTATGGCCTGGGGTGGCCATCGATCCGGCGCGCCGAGCATGCCCCGATCACGCTCACCGGCGGCGCACGCGCAACCGTGTTCATCTACCCCAACGACGACCTTACGGTTGTCGTTCTGACGAACCTGATGGGCGCGGGACCCGAGAAGTTCGCCGACAAGATCGCCGCGCTGTACATTCCGGATATGCCCGTCGGAAAGTGATCGCAGCTTCGTTGCGTTGAATGGAAATCCGCCCGCTTCGCACCCGGATAGGGATCGAAGCGGGCTGGGGTGAAAATCAGCCCCGGGCCATTCGATGTACGTCCGCCGCGGAAAGGCGTGTGCCGCCGATAGCCCAATTCCCTTCTTCGACCTCGTGAATCCGCACCCATGTCACGCCGCGCATCGCCTCTCCCTCGACCGATACCATCGCTTCGGTGACCTTCTCGATGAGTTGCCCCTTCTGTTCGGGCGTGAAGACGTTGTTGATGACCTGAATATCGACAAGCGGCATGAGATAATTCCCTCACATCGTTCGCGCGCCTGATTGCGCCGTATTGCCGTTGTCGGCTGCCCCACCGCAGTCGGCCAGTTCGCTGTCTGAACCGCCCCCGGTATAGTTTCTGTAGTTGACGGTGATCGGGTGTGGGCAGAGGCTGCCGGCATGGCACGAGAAGGCTATGGTCAGTTCTGTCCGGTCGCCATGGCGTCCGAGATCCTCGCCTCGCGTTGGACCTTCGTCCTGCTCGGCGAGATGCAATCGGGCTCGACCCGATTCAACGAGATCAGGCGCGGCGTCCCGCGCATGTCGCCCGCCCTGCTTTCAAAGCGTCTCAAGGAACTGGAAGCGCATGGTGTCGTCCGGCGCGCCGAGACCGCGCACGGCACCGAATATCGGCTGACCGAGGCCGGCCACGATCTTGCGCCGGTGATCCGTGCGCTCGGCGACTGGTCGATGCGTTGGGTAGATCATCAATGCGCGCTGGCCAATCTCGATGCCCAGCTGCTGATGTGGAACATGCGGCGCAAGATCGATCCCAACCCGCTCCCGCTCCGGCGGGTCGTCGTCGAATTCAGCTACCCCGAACTGGCGAAAGACAAGCGCCATTACTGGCTGATCGTCTCGCCTTCGACGGGCGCGGAGCTTTGCTCCATCGATCCCGGATTCGACGTGGATCTGTACGTCACCGCGGACCTGAAGGCGATGACCTCTGCCTGGATGGGCATGTCGAAAATGGACGACGAGGTGGCGGCGGGCCGGATCGTGCTGACCGGCGACCCCGATCTCGTCCGCACGCTCTCGCGCTGGATGAAGCTCAGCAGCTTCGCGACCGCCTAGCCCAACCCCGAGAAAGGTCTTCGCCGGCGAAGGATCAATCCTCCGCGGCGATGGTTACCTTGAGGCCGTCGAGTGCGCTGGTGAACTGGATCTGGCACGACAGGCGCGAGCGCTCGTCTCGGTCCGACGAGCTGTCGAGCAGGTCGTTCTCGTCCTCGCTCATCGGCGTCAGTTTGCCCGCAAACTCCGGATCGACATGGACGTGGCAGGTCGCGCACGAGCAGCAGCCGCCGCACAGCGCAAGCAGTTCGTCGAACCCATTGTCCCGGATCACTTCCATGACGCTCAGGCCCACTTCGCCCTCGACCTCGCGTTCTTCTCCTTCACGCGTGACGACGATAAGCTTGGGCATCGGATTCTCCTGTCTATGTCGCGCCAATGCCGGGGAACGCCCCGGCTTTCAAGTTTCCCTCTTCAAAGGTTTCACCTGATGGGCCTTAGCGCCGAACAACTTCGCACTTCGCTCGATACGCTTGCGGCGTCCGAACCCCTCATCGCGGTGGCGGTCGGACGCGTGGGCTATCCCGAGCCACGCATCCGCGACCGCGGCTATGAGACGCTGCTGCGCACGATCATCGGCCAGCAGGTGAGTGTCGCGGCGGCGGCATCGATCTGGACCAAGCTCGGCGCCGCGCTGGGCGACCTGACCAGCCCGGAAATCGTGGCCGCGGCATCCGACGATGCGTTGCGCGCGGCGGGTCTTTCGCGGCAGAAGGCAAGCTATGCCCGCAGCCTGGCCGACGAGGTGACGAGCGGGCGGCTCGATCTTGGCAACCTTCCCGTCGATGACGAAGAAGCCATCGCCCAGCTGATCCGCATCAAGGGCATCGGGCGCTGGTCGGCGGAAATCTATCTGCTCTTCGCCGAGGGTCGGCCCGACATCTGGCCCGCCGGCGACCTCGCCGTCCAGATCGAGGTCGGGCGGATCATGGGCCATGCCGAACGTCCGTCCGAGAAGCTCACGCGAGAGATCGCCGAACCCTGGCGCCCGCATCGCGGCGCGGCCGCAATCCTGGCCTGGCATCACTACAAGGCGGATATGGACGTCATCTAGGGCATCTAGGGCTGGCGCCCCTGCTCGTCCCTTGCCAAAGAGCGCGGGACAGCAAGGAGGCCCCAGACCATGAAGACCCGCGCCGCCGTCGCCTTCGAGGCGAAGAAGCCACTCGAGATCGTCGAGCTCGATCTGGAAGGGCCCAAGCCCGGCGAAGTCTTGGTCGAGATCATGGCGACGGGCATCTGCCACACCGACGCCTACACGCTCGACGGGTTCGACAGCGAGGGCATCTTCCCGAGCGTGCTGGGACATGAAGGCGCAGGCATCGTCCGTGAGGTCGGCGCCGGCGTCACCAGCGTGAAGCCGGGCGACCATGTCATCCCGCTCTACACGCCGGAATGCCGCCAGTGTAAATCCTGCCTCAGCGGCAAGACCAATTTGTGCACCGCGATCCGCGCGACGCAGGGCAAGGGGCTGATGCCCGACGGCACCACGCGCTTCAGCTACAAGGGGCAGCCGGTCTTCCATTATATGGGCTGCTCGACCTTCTCGAACTTCACCGTGCTGCCCGAGATCGCAGTGGCGAAGATCCGCGAGGACGCGCCCTTCCAGACCAGCTGCTATATCGGCTGCGGCGTCACCACCGGGGTCGGCGCGGTGGTCAACACCGCCAAGGTGCAGGTCGGCGAGACGGTCGTGGTGTTCGGCCTCGGCGGGATCGGCCTCAACGTCATTCAGGGCGCGCGAATGGTCGGCGCCGACGTGATCGTCGGCGTCGACATCAACCCCGACCGCGAGGAATGGGGCCGCAAGTTCGGCATGACCCATTTCATCAACGGCAAGGGCAAGAGCCGCGAGGATGTGATCGCGGAAGTGCTGGCGCTGACCGATGGCGGCGCCGACTACAGCTTCGACGCGACCGGCAATACCGAGGTGATGCGCACCGCGCTGGAATGCTGCCATCGCGGCTGGGGCGAGAGCATCATCATCGGCGTGGCGGAAGCGGGCAAGGAGATCGCCACCCGCCCCTTCCAGCTGGTCACCGGCCGGGTGTGGAAGGGCACCGCGTTCGGCGGCGCCAAGGGCCGGACCGACGTGCCGAAGATCGTCGACTGGTATATGAACGGGAAGATCGCGATCGACCCGATGATCACACACGTGCTGAGCCTCGAGGAGATCAACAAGGGGTTCGACCTGATGCATGCGGGCGAGTCGATCCGCAGCGTCGTCGTCTACTGACACCAAAGGAGAGGAGCCATGTTCAACCACATCATGCTGGGGTCGAACGATATCGACCGGTCCAAGGCATTTTACGACGCGGTGCTCGGCACGCTGGGCTTCGACGGCCAGGCGTTCCGCAACCAGTCGGCGGGCGGGCAGACCCGCCTGTTCTATCGCCATGACGGCGGCACATTATGCCTGTCCGAGCCGATCGACGGCGAGCCGGCGACTTGCGCCAATGGCGGAACGATCGGGTTCAAGTGCGACTCGCCCGAGCAGGTGCAGCTGTTCCACGATGTCGCGGTGGCCAATGGCGGCACCTCGATCGAAGATCCGCCCGGCCTGCGCACCGGCAGCCCGCTGGGCCCGATGTATCTGAGCTATGTCCGCGACCCGGACGGCAACAAGCTCTGCGCGATCTTCCGCCCGGCATGAGCGAACGCGGCTGGATCCTCACCCTCATCTGTGTGGACCGGGTGGGGATCGTCGCGGGGGTGACCGGGTTCCTGGCACGGAACCAGGGCTTCATCCTCGACAGCCAGCAATATGCGGATCTGGAGACGGGGCGCTTCTTCATGCGCGTCGTCTTCACGGCCGGGGGACCGGCGTTTCCCGAGGGGCGGGAGGCGCTGGTGGCGGCGTTCGCGCCGATCGCGGCAGAGCTGGAACTCGACTGGGGCCTGTCGGCGTCGGACGAGAAGCCCAAACTCGTCGTCGCGGTGTCGAAGGGATCGCACTGCCTCAACGACCTGCTCCACCGCCAGCAATCGGGAACGCTGTCGGCGCAGATCGTCGCGGTCGTCTCCAACCATGACAGGCTGCGCAGCCTGACCGAATGGCATGGCGTGCCCTATCATCACCTGCCCGTCGGCGAGGGTGGCAACATCGCGCAGGAACGGGCGATCGAGGCGGTCATGGAAGCGGCTGGCGCCCCGTACTTGATCCTTGCCCGCTACATGCAGGTGCTGACCCCGGAGTTCGCCGACCGGCTGGCGGGACGGTGCGTCAATATCCACCACAGCTTCCTGCCCGGCTTCAAGGGCGCCCGTCCCTATCATCGTGCGCATGAGCGCGGCGTGAAACTGATCGGGGCCACCGCGCATTTCGTGACCAGCGACCTCGACGAAGGGCCGATCATCGAACAGGCGGTCGAGCGGGTCGACCATCGCGACAGCGTCGACGACCTGATCCGCATCGGCCGCGATATCGAGGCGCAGGTGCTGGCCCGCGCCGTCGATGCGCTGGGTGAGCGGCGCCTGTTCCTCAACGGTAACCGGACATTGGTGTTCAGATGACCCTCGAAACGCTTTCGACCAACAAGGCCCATGGCGGCATGCAGGGCGTCTATCGCCATACGAGCACGGCCACCGGGACGCCGATGACCTTCTCGGTCTTCATTCCCGATCATGCCGAAGGCACGAAACTGCCGGTGCTGTGGTATCTGTCGGGCCTGACCTGCACCCATGCCAACGTCACCGAGAAGGGCGAGCATCGCGCCGCCTGCGCCGAACATGGGGTGATCTTCATCGCGCCGGATACCAGTCCGCGCGGCGACGAGGTGCCTGATGACGAGGGCTATGATTTCGGCAAGGGCGCGGGCTTCTATGTCGATGCAACCGAAGAGCCATGGGCGACGAATTTCCGGCTGCGGTCGTACATCGAGGACGAACTGCCCGCGCTGATCCTGCGCGAGTTTCCGCAGGCCGATCTGTCGCGGCAGGGAATCACCGGCCATTCGATGGGTGGGCATGGCGCGCTCACCATCGGGCTTCGCAACCCCGACCGGTTCCGCTCGGTCAGCGCCTTCGCTCCGATCTGCGCGCCGAGCCAATGCCCCTGGGGGGAGAAGGCGCTGACCGGCTATCTCGGCGACAATCGCGAGGATTGGCGTGCCTATGATGCCTGCGCGATGATCGAGGATGGCCTCAAGGTCCCCGAGCTGCTGGTCGATCAGGGGGATGCCGACGTGTTCCTCGCGGAACAGCTCAAGCCCGAATTGCTCGAGAAGGCGTGCCGCGATGCGGGGATCGATCTGACGCTTCGCATGCAGCCGGGATACGACCACAGCTATTATTTCATTTCGACCTTCCTTCCCGATCATATCGCCTGGCACGCCGCGCGGCTGAAATGACGCATCGCCCGCATTGCTGATCCCGCTTCGCGCCACTAGCGTGCGCGCAAACAGCAAAGGGGTTGGCGTATGCGGACGATGGTTGCGGTGTTGGCGATGGCAGTGGCAGGTGCAGGGGTCGCCCATGCACAGAAGGCGGCGCCCGAGGCGGATGCGCAGGCGCTGGAGCTGCTCAAGCGGGCGATCGCCTATCGCACCGTCGACGGGCCCGGCAACCAGACACCCGACTATGCCAACTATCTGCGCGACGCGCTGGTCGCAGGTGGCTTCGCGGCGGAGGACGTGACCGTCGAACCGCTGGCTGGAACCGCGATGCTCGTCGCCCGCTATCGCGGCACCGCCAAGCCCGGCACCGTCAAACCGATCGGCATTATCGGCCATATGGACGTGGTCGCCGCCGACCCCAAGGATTGGGAGCGCGATCCGTTCACCCCGGTGATCGAGAATGGCTATATCTTCGGCCGCGGTTCGACCGACAACAAGTTCAGCGTGTCGGCGATGGTCGCGGCGCTGATCCAGCTCAAGAAGGACGGGTTCAAGCCGAAGCGCGACATCCTCTTCCTCGCCTCCGGCGACGAGGAGACCGACATGAAGACCACCGCCGCGCTGGCGGAGAAGTACACCGGCCTTGAGCTGCTGTTGAACATCGATGCCGGCGGCGGGCGCTACTCGCCCGAGGGCAAGGCCGAATATTACGGGCTGCAGGCGGCGGAAAAGACCTATGCCGACTTCACCCTGACCGTCACCGATCCGGGCGGCCATTCGAGCGCGCCGCGGCCGGTGAACGCGATCGTCACGCTCGCTCGGGCGCTGGAGCGGATCGGCAACTACAAGTTCGCGCCCGAGGTGAACGAGATCACCAAGGCCTCGCTCGCCGTCGCGGCGGAGACCGCCAAGCCCGAGGACGCCGCGGCGATCCGCGCCTTCCTGACCAATCCGCAGGACGAAGCCGCGCTCAAGGTGCTGCGCGCCAATTACGGGCTGGTCGGCCAGATCGGTACCACCTGCGTCCCGACGATGGTCAATGCCGGGCATGCCCAGAACGCCCTGCCCCAGCGCGCCACCGCCAACATCAACTGCCGCATCTTCCCCGGCAATTCGATCGAGAGCATCCAGGCAAAGCTCAAGGAGATCGCCGCGGAACCGAGCCTGACGATCGTCAAGGACGACAGCGGCGGCAAGCCCGGCCCTGCCTCGCCGCTGCGGCCCGATGTGATGAAGGCCGTGACCGACGGCATCCATGCCCGCTTCCCCACGGTGAAGGTCATCCCGAGCATGTCCGCCGGGGCGACCGATTCGATGCATTTCCGCGGCCGCGGGGTGCCGAGCTACGGCATTGCGCCGATCTTCATGAAACAGTCCGACCAGTTCGCCCATGGCCTGAACGAGCGCACGCCGCTGAGCGAGCTGGCGCCGGCGGTCACCTATTTCCGGCGTGTGGTGGCCGAGCTGTCCAAGTGACCCGCTGAGGTGACCGCCCGCTACGACGCGCTGATCATCGGCGGAGGCCATAACGGCCTTGTCTGTGCCTTCTACCTCGCCCGGGCGGGGTTGAAGGTGCGGGTGCTGGAGCGGCGCAGCGTCGTGGGCGGCGCGGCGGTGACCGAGGAATTTCACCCCGGCTTTCGCAATTCGGCGGCGAGCTACACGGTCAGCCTCCTCCAGCCCAGGGTCATTGCCGACATGAAGCTGGTCGAGCGCGGATATCGCGTCATCGAGCGGCCGGTCAGCAACTTCTTCCCGCTCGAGGACGGGCATCTGATCCTCGGCGGCGGGGCGGAGCGGACGCGGGCGGAGTTTGCGCGCTTCTCGGAAAAAGATGCGGCAGCGCTCTCCGGATATGAGGAAGCGCTGGAGCGGGTCGCGGACATGCTGCGGGCGATGGCGCTCAAGACCCCGCCTAATGCCGGGGGCGGAATCGCCGCGCTGCTTGCCGCCGCGGCGCAGGGCCGCGAGCTGGCGAAGATGCCCATCGAAGCGCAGCGCGACGCGCTGGCGCTGTTCGTCCAGTCGGCGCGCGAGTTCCTCGACCAGTGGTTCGAGAACGACCATGTGAAGGCCGCGTTCGCGTTCGACGCGGTGGTCGGCAATTTCGCCGGTCCCTCGGCACCGGGATCGGCATATGTGCTGCTCCACCACGTCTTCGGTGAGGTGAACGGCAAGAAGGGCGCCTGGGGCCATCCGATCGGCGGGATGGGCGCGATCACCGGATATATGGCGGACGCGGCGCGCGAGGCCGGGGTCGAGATCAGCCTGGAGACGCCGGTCGACCGCGTGCTGGTGGATGGCGGCAAGGTTGCGGGCGTGCGGCTGGCGAGCGGCGAGGAGATTGCGGCGAAGCTGGTCGTCGCCAATGTCGGGCCAGCCTTGCTGTACCGGCAGATGATCGACGCCAGCGATCTGGACCCGGACTTCCGGCGGCGGATCGCAGGGTTCAAGACGGGCTCCGGCAGCTTCCGCATGAATGTGGCGCTATCCGAGCTACCCGACTTCACTGTGCTGCCGGGCAAGGACGGGGAGCACCATCGCAGCGGGATCATCATCGCGCCGACCATGGACTATATGGACCGCGCGCATGCCGACGCGGTGACATATGGCTGGTCGAACGCGCCGGTGGTGGAGATGACCATCCCCTCGCTGGTCGACGACAGTCTCGCCCCGCCGGGTGCGCATGTCGCCAGCCTGTTCTGCCAGCATTTCGCGCCCACCCTGCCCAATGGCCGCAGCTGGGACGACGAGCGCGAGGCGGCGGCGGACGACATCATCGACACGCTGACCGAACATGCGCCCAATTTCCGGGACTCGGTCATCGCGCGGCAGATCCATTCGCCCACCGACCTCGAGCGCAAGTTCGGGCTGGTCGACGGCGACATCTTCCACGGGCGCATGTCGCTCGACCAGCTCTGGGCGGCGCGGCCGGTGCTGGGGCATGGCGATTATCGCGGGCCGATCCACGGCCTCTATATGTGCGGCGCGGGGACGCATCCGGGCGGGGGCGTGACCGGCGCGCCGGGGCATAATGCCGCGAAGGAAATCCTGCGCGACCGGTCGCTGATCGGGCGATGGCTGCGGCGCTAGCATGTCCCATGACAGCAATCCTTCGTTCGTGGTCGAGGCCGAGCTGTGGCGCTGGACGCCCGAGCCGCCGGCCAAGGCGAGCTGGTATTTCGTGACCATCACCGGCGAAGCGGCCGACGCGATCCGCGCATTGGGCTTCGAACGGCGCGCATTGGGCGGCGCGCGCGGGTTCGGATCGGTGCGCATCCGGGCGAGCGTCGACGGCGCCCCCTTCGAGACCTCCGCCTTTCCGCACAAGACCAGCGGCGGCTATCTGATCCCGGTCAAGGCCGCGGTGCGCAAGGCCGCCGGGGTCAGCGAGGGCGACACGGTCACGGTCGGGCTTTGGCTCTGAGGGTCGGTTCGATCCGCGAAAAGTCCCAAAAGTCACACTGACACGCGCGCGAGTCCTTCAGGCCGCTCCCCGAAACGCCTGCCAGGCCGCGTAGCACAGGACCGGCAGGCCGATCAGGTCGGCGACCGCGATGGTCCGGAGCGCGGGGGACATGCCCGACAGCCACCAGATCAGCACGAAGGACGCCATGCTGATCCCCACCGCGACGCTGGCCAGCTGGCGCACCTCGGGGCGGAACGCCGCCCAGACGCAGATCACGACGACCGCGAGGAACAAGGCGGCGCGGTGGTGCAGCAGCGTGAAGACGTCCGCACCCGGATCGACGCCGTAGAGCCGTGAGATCAGCGCGGGCCGGAAGGCGGCGAGCGCGGGCATGGCGTGGATCAGGGCCAGGATTGTCCAGCAGATACGCTCGATCATGTGTCTTATCCCCCGGCCGCGTCGGCCCATGCTGCATCACGCCGCTTCCCCGGCATAGTCGTAATCGTCCTCATCCTCGTCGCAGGGCGGGGACAGCGCCTCGCGGCCGTCGGCGATGGACGCGGCCTGATAATGGAGCGGAGTCAGCGGCTCGACGGGAACGTCGCTGTCGGCGAGCGTATCGAGCGCGGCGTCGAACCCGGCGCGAGCAGTGGTGCTCCAGCTCATGACGCTGGCCGGCTTGTAGCCGGCGGCATGGACCCCGGCGGTGAGCGCCGCGCGGTCGAGCAGCCACACCAGCAGCCGGTCCGAAGGCTCCCGTACCTCGGCGACGATCTTGCCGTCCCGCCACATCTCGCGAACGCCGCCCTTGAGCGCGCGCTCATAGGCCGTGGTCATCAGCCGCGCGGCGGCGAGCTGAAGCGCCTGATCCCAGGCGGCGGCGAACGCCTTGCCCTGCGGGTGGTGGCGCAGGCGATAGGCCGAGCGCGGGGTGATGCCGGTGAGGTGCGCAGCCTCGCTGATGCAGCCGGTATCGGCAAGCGCGCGCAGGAAGCCGCGCTGGCGCTCCGCGGTCCAGCCGTCGTGACGGGCGCGGAGGGAGATGGGGGTGTAGGTCTCGAACGGGTCGTCGGTAGTATCGGGGGTGGGGTGGTCGTGTTTCATGGTCGACTCCTTTGGTTAGGGGAGTCGAGGTATTTAACCTAATTGGTTCGTGTAGGAAAATGGGCCTGGACGGTTAGAAGTCAAGATGCCCCCCACAGTGCCCCACAATGATAAGCCTTTCCTCCGGGATCCATTCGAAATGGACTCGCAAGGTGTCGGCCTTGTTGTCGGCTACTCCGATTTTAAGATGCTTTTCCATGAGGATGTCACGCCCATTGTGCGTGAATGTACGCCGGCCCAGCCCAGCGCTGGAAATCGTTTGCGCCTCCTTCGCTGCGAAGGCGTTCCCGAAGCATTGTCTTGCGCGAACGTCACCATTCCCTTCGACCAATGAGGTCCAATATTCCGTGGAAAGGCTCCACAAGAGATCGAATGCCTTCTTCCGATATTTGAATGCATATGAATCGCGTGCGGATTCGATTGCATTGTCCAGAACCACCAACCTTTCCGGAAACAAGTTCCCGACCATTCTCAGGCTCGTTTCCAAAGTCGGATCGTTGTCGAAAATGGACCTGACATCGTCAGGCTCAAGAGGAAGAGCACTCTTCGCCGAGCCACTCGCCATAGCCTTGAGACGTTCGCGCAGCGAATAATTCTCTTCTTCGAGCTTGGCATTCTCCGCTTGGGCGGCCGTGAGCTTATTGGCTTCCTCATACATCAGGGACTCCGCCGAGGACGCCGACTCTCGGGCTTCCTCAAGCTCCAAGTGCAGAGCCTCAACCTCAGCGCGGAGCTTCTGCTCCTCCGTACCCGTCGACGTGTTGGCGGCGGCGCGCGAAGTCGCCTGTCGGATGAGACTGACACGCCAGAATCGCGCATCCCCTTCCGGATCACGAAACCCAAGCGGCAAAATGTGCGCCGCGAGCTGGTTGATGAGACGAGGGTTTTTCCCGGAATGCGGCGCGAACCACAAACGATGCTGGAACGGGTCTTCGGTCTCCTGATCCAGCCCGGGCATGTAGGTGCGGACCGCGCCATTGAATGTCGACATTCGTCGACCGACCAGGCGAGTGAGTTCGAAACTTTCTTCGACGGAGATACTGCGCAGATGGGCAGTCCCGGAAAGGCGCGTGGCCAACCGCGCCAGATCGATCTGGGCGCCTCCGGCATCATCCACTGAAACAACAATGACCGGCAAGCGTCGCGCCGGGTTATAGAGCAGGCCTGCCAACCCCTGCACATCCGCCAGATCAACGGAATGGAAGGCGTTGCCAAGCGCCTCATCGTCCGCCTCTCCAGCCAGCTGATCCAGAATGTCACGGACAACACGCGGCCTGCTGTGCTCAAATCCAGGATCGGTGCCGGAACATTGAAAGGTAAGCTGGGCGCCAAAACGGACGAATGCGCCGTGCCGCTGTTCGACGAAAAGATCGGTCGTCCACTCCCGGCCAGGAATCCTGTCGCCGCGAAAGACGACCTTGGCCGCCCAAACCCGGCCCTCTTCATTGTCCACCCGCAGTGCGGAAACCTGCGCCCGGTCATCCGGGGTGGCATAGGTGAAACCCTGGCCTACCGCTGCATCGTCCGGAAACCTTGCCGCTGCCGTCTTGGCTGCCCAAGCGACGGCCAATTGTACGGCATCATCGAACGCCGATCTGTCCGTCAAGGTGAAGCTTGCCCGTGACACAGGCAAGCGCCGCCCGTGCTGCGGCGCAGCGAGTCCTATCCGTCGTAGCTCTTCAGCAAGCCCCCCTGCCATTCCTCACTCCGCCGCCACGGTCCCATCAAACAGCCCGCCCTCGGCGCCGCCATCCTCGTTCGCCGCCGGCACGACCTTCGCCTTCTGGCGCTTGTCGAACGAATCCCAGACCTCGTTCCAGTTCCCCTTGGTCGCGCCCTTCGAATATTCAGTGGCGCGGGTCTCAAAGAAGTTGGCGTGCTCGACGCCGTTGAGGAGCGGGGTGAGCCAGGGGAGCGGGTGTTCGTCGATCATGTAGATCGGCTTGAGGCCGAGCTGGTTGAGGCGCCAGTCGGCGATGAAGCGGATATACTTCTTGATCTCCTTGGGCGTCATGCCGGGGACCGGGCCCTGCTCGAAGGCGAGGTCGATGAACGCATCCTCGAGCCGCACGGTCGTCTGGCAGACGTCCATGATGTCGTCCTTCACCGCCTTGGTCAGGCAGTCGCGCTCCTTGACGAAGGCGTGGAAGAGGCGGGTGATGCCTTCGCAGTGCAGGCTCTCGTCGCGGACCGACCAGGAGACGATCTGGCCCATGCCCTTCATCTTGTTGAAGCGCGGGAAGTTCATCAGCATCGCGAACGAGGCGAAGAGCTGAAGGCCTTCCGTAAATCCACCGAACATGGCGAGCGTCTTGGCGATATCCTCGTCATTCTCGACGCCGAACTTCTGGAGATAGTCGTGCTTGTCCTTCATCTCCGAATATTCGAGGAACATGCCGTACTCGCTCTCGGGCATGCCGATCGTGTCGAGCAGGTGGCTGTAGGCGGCGATGTGCACCGTCTCCATGTTGGAGAAGGAGGCGAGCATCATCTTGATCTCGGTCGGCTTGAACACGCGGCCGTATTTCTCGTGGTAGCAATCCTGCACCTCGACATCGGCCTGGGTGAAGAAGCGGAAGATCTGGGTGAGCAGATTGCGCTCATGATCGGTCAGCTTCTGCGCCCAGTCGCGGCAATCCTCGCCCAGCGGCACCTCTTCGGGCAGCCAGTGGATCTGCTGCTGGCGCTTCCAGAACTCGAACGCCCAGGGATATTCGAAGGGTTTGTAGGTCTTGCGGGCTTCGAGAAGAGGCATTGGAACGGTCCTTGGCTTAAGCGAACAGAATGAACAGGGTGCCGAACAGGCCGACGGCGCCGCCGGCACTGATGGCGGAAAGATTGCGCACGCGATTGGCGTCGAAGCGGTCGCGGGCAGCGTCGAGCGCGACGGGATCGTCGCCATGCTGCTCGACGAGGATGCGATCGGCTTCGCCCTCGGGGTCGACCACCATCAGGAAGTCGCGCACCAGCTCCCAGACATACCACACCAGCCCGCCCGCGATCAGCGCGAGGACGAGGATGATCAGCGCCGCGTTCATGCCGCGCTCGCGATGCTGAAGACCAGTGCGAAGCCGGTGAGGAACAAGCACAGCGCGACCAGCATCATGCCGGCGATGCGCGTGGCGTAGATGCCCTCGGGGGTGGCGACGCGGCGGCGCAGCAGGACGAGGCCCGCGACGCCGCTGACGATGCCGATGCCGGCCTGGAGGGCGAGGGCGCGGGTCATGGCAGAAGGCTCGTCATGGCAGCCGCTCCAGCACCTTGTCCGCGGAGAGCAGGGCCATCACGAATGATCCAGCGGCCAGCGCCGCAGTCGAACCGATCTGCCGCCACAGCTCGATGCGGCGCTCACGCGCGTTGGCGTCGCCCGGTGCCGGGGACATGATCTGCCGCCGCGGATCGGGCTGGGCGTCGCGCCAGATACGGAACCCCTTCCATGCCGCAGCGACCAAGCCGAAGGCTGCGGCCGCAAGCACCAGAATCTGCATCAGATACTCGGCATCAGGACGACGCCAGGTGTAGACCATCAGCGCCAGGACACCGCCCGCGAACAGCGCTCCGAGGATGGTCTTGGCGTCGAACGCCGCCCGCCCTTCCGGCGGCCATGCCTCAAGGTCGCGCAATTCCTCATAATAACGGTCATAGCCGCGATGCTGCCGGGCTTCGAGCCGGAGTGCATGGCGGCGCATGCGCCAGCGATGCACGAACGGCGCGGCGAGCGCGCCGACGAACACCACGGCGCCGGCGGCACCAGCCCAGACAATGTCGGGGGAAACCGCACGCATCAGTCGCGGACCTTCACGATCTTCTCGCGCACCACGACCTTCTTGCCGCGCCATGCGCCGCCGCCGAACACGCAGATGCCGAGGAAGAAGCCGAAGTCGTACCAGCCGCCATTGTTCGGCACGGCATAGACCGCAACGTCGGGCATGAAGAGCGACAGGACCCAGGCGACGGGGAAGATGAAGCCGTGCCACAGGCCGAGCAGGAAGCCGGGCGCACCGGGTTCGACCGCGGTCGACACCTGCTGCGCGCAGGCCGCGAGCAGGACGAATGCCGCGAGAGGCAGAAGGCGGAGGGATCGGGTCATAGGACAGTCTCCTGCCGCCCCCTCCCCGCCGGGGAGAAGGCGCTCAGCGCGTGCGGGCGCTCACTGGCAAGCCAGGCACTCATCGTAATCGGTGCTCTCGCCGAGGTTGAACTGCGGCGCGTCGATCGTGTTGTCGGCCTCGACCCCGCCTGCGAAACCGGCACGCTGCACCGACTTGGAGCGGAGATAGTAGAGCGACTTGATGCCGAGTTCCCACGCGCGGAAGTGGAGCATCAGCAGATCCCACTTCTCGACATCGGCCGGGATGAACAGGTTCAGCGACTGGGCCTGGTCGATATAGGGCGCGCGGTCGCCGGCGAGTTCGAGCAGCCAGCGCTGGTCGATCTCGAAGCTGGTCTTGTAGCAGTCCTTTTCTTCCTGGCTCAGAAAGTCGAGATGCTGGACCGAACCGCCGCGCTCGAGGATCGAGTTCCAGACATTGTCGGAGTTCTTCGACTTCTCGATGAAGATCTTCTCGAGATAGGGGTTCTTGACCGAGAAGCTGCCCGACAGCGTCTTGTGGGTGTAGATGTTGGCCGGGATCGGCTCGATGCAGGCGCTGGTGCCACCGCAGATGATCGAGATCGACGCGGTCGGCGCGATCGCCATCTTGCAGCTGAACCGCTCCATCACGCCCATGTCGGCGGCGTCGGGGCACGGACCGCGCTCGACCGCGAGCTGCATCGAGGCTTCGTCGACCTGCGCCTTGATGTGCTTGAAGATGCGCAGGTTGTGCGTCTTGGCCATCGCGCCTTCGAAGGGCAGGCCGCGCGCCTGAAGGAAGGAGTGGAAGCCCATCACGCCGAGGCCGACCGAACGCTCGCGCGCGGCGGAATAGGCCGCCTTCTCCATGCCCGGCTCGGCACGGTCGATATAGTCCTGAAGGACGTTGTCGAGGAAGCGCATCACGTCCTCGATAAAGCCCTTTTCGCCCTTCCACTCGTCCCAGGTTTCGAGGTTGAGCGAGGAGAGGCAGCACACGGCAGTCCGCTCGTTGCCGAGATGATCCTTGCCCGTGGGGAGCGTGATCTCCGAGCAGAGGTTCGAGGTCGAGACCTTGAGGCCCAGATCGCGGTGATGCTTGGGCATGTTGTTGTTCACGTGATCGGCGAACACGATGTAGGGCTCACCCGTCGCGAGGCGGGTCTCGACCAGCTTCTGGAAGAGGGCGCGGGCGTTGACCGTGCCGCGCTCCGACCCGTCCTTGGGCGAACGCAGCGTCCACTCCTCGCCGTTGCGCACGGCTTCCATGAACGCGTCGGGGATGAGCACGCCGTGGTGCAGGTTCAGCGCCTTGCGGTTGAAGTCGCCCGACGGCTTGCGGATCTCGAGGAACTCCTCGATCTCCGGGTGCGAGATGTCGAGATAGCAGGCGGCCGAACCGCGACGCAGGCTGCCCTGGCTGATCGCAAGCGTCAGCGAATCCATCACGCGGACGAACGGGATGATGCCCGAGGTCTTGCCGTTGAGGCCGACCGGCTCGCCGATGCCGCGGACATTGCCCCAATAGGTGCCGATGCCGCCGCCGCGCGAGGCGAGCCAGACATTCTCGTTCCAGGTATCGACGATGCCGTTGAGGCTGTCGGGCACGGAATTCAGGAAGCACGAGATGGGCAGGCCGCGGCCGGTGCCGCCGTTCGAGAGAACGGGGGTGGCGGGCATGAACCACAGGCGCGAGATATAGTCGTAGATGCGCTGGGCGTGCGCAGCATCGTCGGCATAGGCCGAAGCGACGCGGACGAAGAGATCCTGGAAATTCTCACCGGGCAGCAGATAGCGATCCTTGAGCGTTTCCTTGCCGAATTCGGTGAGCAGCGCGTCGCGCGAATGATCGACCTCGACCGGGAAGATGCGCGGAGCGACCGACTTGGTGTCGAGCTTCTTCTTGGCCTTGGGGGCAGCCTTTTCGGGCTGGGCCTTGGTCTCTGCAATGGCCTCTGCGGTATCGGTCACGGTCTCACTCACGCTTGCTTCCTGCTGTTCCCTGAAGTCCATCGTCGCTCGTCCCTAAACCGTCCAGATCACGACTCGGGGGCATCCGGCGATGGTACCACCGCACGCGCGCGGGCGTGAGAACAAAAGATGTCCATCCGCCCTGCCAGGCACGTAGGAAGCCCTGCCGCGAATATAGGTTCGCGGGCGGTGTTCCACCAGTGCTTGGGTTTGTCCCCCTGTGTGACCACTAGAGATTGTGGCAGATCGGCGTCGGAGGCAAGACCGTAAATGAAAGTTTGAAGACTCGTTTCGTCGCTGATTTGAGTCGGTTCACCGGCGCCTGACCACGGTTTATCGTACGCGACGCGCGGACCTTCCTCGCCTTTTCAAAAGACAAGAGAACGAAGGCGGAACTCACAAATTTTTCATGCACCGATTCATCCACAGGAATCTGGCACAAGATATTGAGGCCGGACGGTCAGCTTCGCGAAAGCATGGGCGGTGAATGATCCGGATCCATGGCCCGTCCGGGGCCGGAGGGCCGAATCCATGCGAATCGCATTGCTTGCCGCCATCGCCATGCTGAGCACGTCCGCCGCAGCGCAGATCCGCGACCCGTCGGGCGGGATACGCTGGCCCGCACCGCGTCCGGCGCTGCCCGGCGTGGCGCGCGAACTGGGCCAGACCGACCGCAGCATCCGCGAGGGGCGCGAAAGCGGCCAGCTTTCCCGGCGTGAGGCGCGGGCGCTGCGCCGCGAGAGCCGCCAGATCGCGGTGCTGGAGGAACGGTACGCGCGGGGCGGCCTTTCCGAATCCGAGCGCGCCGAACTGGCGTCGCGAGTCGCGGCGCTGCGCAGCGTGACCGGCGCGAAGCGGAGCGGCGGCCGCTAGCCCCAGCCCATCGTCCCCCCGGCCTTGTGCCGGGGTGACGGGTGAGAGATTGCAGTCCGCTCACGCCCCGCTAGGCTGCCGCAAAATCAGCAAAAAAGGGGTGAGCGATGCACGACGGGAATGGCGCCATCGGACGGCGCGCAATGCTCAAGGCCGCAGCGGCAGGCGCAGCGCTGACCGCGCCGGGCGCGGCGCTCGCCGCCACGGACAAGATGGCGGATGTGAAGAAGGCGATCGCCGCCAACCACGACGCCGCGGTGAAGAGGCTGCAGGACTGGATCAAGCTTCCGTCGATCGCCGCGGAGAATCGCGGCTATCCCGAAGGCCCCGACTATATGAAGCGCCTCGCGCTCGACGCGGGCTTCCAGCATGCCGAGATCGTGCCGTCCAAGGGCAAGCCGGGCGTGTTCGCGACGCTGGACGCGGGCGCGAAGAAGACGCTGGGCATCTACTTCATGTACGACGTCAAGCAGTTCGACCCGGCGGAATGGGAGAATCCGCCGCTGGAGGCGCGGCTGGTCGACAAGCCCGGTTTCGGCAAGGTGGTGATGGGCCGCGGCGCGGTAAACCAGAAGGGGCCGCAGGCGACCTTCCTTGCAGCGCTCCACGCGATGAAAGCGGCGGGGCGCAAGCTGCCGGTCAATCTCGTCCTCATCGCCGAGGGCGAGGAGGAGATCGCCTCCCCCAATTTCCACGAGATCGTGACCGCGCCGCAGGTCGCCGCCGCGCTCAAGAAGACCGTCGGCGTGATCATCCCGACCGGCTGGCAGAGCCCGGCGACGGGCGGCGTCACGCTGGCACTGGGCGCCAAGGGCGCGGTCGAGTTCGAACTGACCGTATCGGGCGAAAAATGGGGCCGCGGCCCCAAGGGCGACATCCATTCGAGCGAGAAGGCGCGCGTCGACAGCCCGCCCTGGCGGCTGGTCGCAGCGCTCTCCACGCTCGTCTCCAAGGACGGCAACACCGTCATGATCGACGGCATCCAGGAGAAGGTTCAGCCGCTGACGGCCCGGCAGCGCCAGCTGATCGCCCAGACCGCCGCAAACACGCGCGAGGAGGATGCGAAGAAGGCGCTGGGCGTGTCGCGCTGGATCGACGATTTGAGCTGGGAAGAGTCGATGGTGCGGCTGGCGCAGGTGCCGACGGTCAACATCCAGGGGCTGGTGTCGGGCTATATGGGCCCGGGCGGCAAGACCGTGCTGCCGGGCAAGGCGACCGCCAAGATCGAAATGCGGCTGGTGCCCGACATGACCAAGGACGACACGCTGGCCAAGCTGCGCGCGCATCTCGACAAGCGCGGCTTCAGCGACGTCGAGATCAACGTGACGGGCGGATACGGCCCGACCCAGACCGACGAGAACAGCGCGCTGATCCGTGCCGAACTGGCGACCTGCGCGCGGCTCGGCGTGCCGGCGACATTGCATCCGCGGCTGGCGGGGAGCTGGCCGGGGGTGATCTTCACCGGCCCGCCGCTCAACCTGCCCGCCGGCCAGTTCGGCTTCGGCCATGGCAGCGGCGCGCATGCCCCCAACGAGTATTTCGTGATCGAGAGCAGCAATCCCAAGGTGATGGGGATGGACGCGGCCACATTCGGCTTCGTCGACTTCCTTTATCAGGTTGCGGCGACCGCCTGATCTACCCGATGGCGCCGTGCGTTGGGAACGCGCGGCAGTTTGGAGACGGATGATGAGCAAGGTGCGCGTGAACGGGTTCAGCATTTCGGCCGACGGCTTTGGCGCCGGGCCAGAGCAGAGCCTGGAACATCCGCTGGGCAAGGGCGCCAACTTCCACCAATGGCTGGTCGAAAGCCGCTACTTCAAGGCGATGGTCGGCCAGGACGGCGGCAAGGACGGCATCGACAACGGCTTTGCCGAGCGATCCATGGCCGGGCTCGGCGCCTGGGTGATGGGGCGCAACATGTTCGGCCCGGTGCGCGGGCCATGGCCCGACGGCGAGTGGAAGGGCTGGTGGGGCGACAACCCGCCCTATCACTGCCCGGTCTATGTCCTGACCCACCATGCCCGCCCGCCGTTGGAGATGGAGGGGGGCACGGTGTTCCACTTCATCACCGAAGGGCCCGACAAGGCGCTGGAACTGGCGCGCGCGGCAGCAGGCGATCAGGACATCCGCATCGGCGGCGGGGTCACGACCGTGCGCCACTATCTGAAGGCGGGCGCGATCGATGAAGCGCACATCGCGATCGCGCCGTCGCTGTTGGGCAAGGGCGAGGCGTTGTTCGAGGGAATCGACCTGCCCGCGCTCGGCTATCGCGTCATCGAAAGCGTGCCGGGCGAGCAGGCACTGCATCTGGTGCTGGCGCGCGGCTGATCGCGGAGCGGCAATTCGGGCAGTAATGCGGCGGCGGGCTGAACCCCGGGTGAAGGGGCCCGTCCGCGGCCCTTTTCAAGCGCGTTCGGCCCGTCCCTTCCCCGCCACGCTTCGCCCCGGCACGCTCATAGAAACCCGTCGCGGCGTTCGTTTCCAACAGCAACCGGGCGGTGCGGGCAGCCGTTCCTCTCCCCGGTTCATGGCAACATGAGGAGACGAACGATGCGAACCCTGACCCTGACCGCCGCGGCGCTGGCCATGCTGAGTGTGCCAGTGCTGAATGGCCCGGCGCTGGCACGCGACCGGTCGAAACCGGTCTTCGACGACAGCAACAGCCACTATCTCGACTACAAGACGTCGATCAGCGAGGCGAAGCGCGAGCTGCGCAAGGATCTGGCCGACGCCGACGACGAAGCCGACCGGGTCGATGCCTATGCCGAGTACGAGGCCGAGGTCGCCGATGCCGAGAAGGATTTCCGCAAGGAGATGGCCGAGCGGGGCATCCGCATCCCGGCGGGCCGCGTGACGGTCGAGACCGAGGTGTCGATGCTGTCGCCGCGCTGATGAGCTGAGTTACATGGTCCGGGCCACCCACCGGGTCCGGGAGGGCGGGAGCAACCTCCGCGCGGACAGCATCTCGCGGATGCGGCTTCCGCCCTTTAGCTGCAGGTCAGTCGCACCAGCCTTCGCGATAGCCGCCCGCATAACGCCGCGCGAGCCCTTCGGCGATCAGCACATCGCCGACGCCGCGGCCATCGACCGAAACCACCCGCAGCTTGCGCCCGTAGCGATCGGCATCGCGCCCCGCCGTCTCGAGCGAGACCGCGCCCGAATTGAGCAGGGCATGCAGCCGCCGCGTCGCCGCCGCGCCCAGCTCCGCCTCGCGGACGCAGCGGGCGGGGTGGGTTTCGGGGGTGTCGATATCGGCGATGCGGATCTTCTCCCCGCCCATCCGGAAGGTGTCGCCATCGACCACACAATTGCTGCCCCCGCCGCTGTGGCACAAGGTGAAGCGGGTGCGGGTCGCAGCGGGGCGGCCAAACAGCGCAACGGGCGCATCCGCTGCCGCGGGCGCCGCGCCTGACATCAGCGGGAACGCCACCCAGCCGAATCCGCCGAACATTCCCGCAACCGCCGCCGCGATCAGCCCGAAACGCCAACTGCGGCGGGGTCGGGCACCACGCCAGGTCCGGCGCGTGCGATGCTCATGATGCCAGCGATTGTCGAAGTTCATGGCCGTGAATCTAGCCGCCCGGCTTCACCAAATCCTTTCGGGACAGCACGGATCCGGAGCGGCTTGCCGCCATTTCGGACCGGCCGCGATGCATCCGTTCCGGAGCGGACTATCCCCAAAGCGGCGCGATCCCGCGCTAACGCTGCGCGCATGAGCGAACGGATCATCTTTGTGTGCGAGGGCTGCGGCACCCCCGGCGTGACGCGGGAGGCCTGGGCGGCGTGGGACGTGGAGCGCCAGGCCTGGGTGCTGGCCGAGATGTTCGACTACGCCTTCTGCCACCGCTGCCACCGGCGGACGCAGCTGGAGGAACGCGGGGTAGAGGGGCGTTAGGATGGCGGGTGCGGCATTGTCGGTCGCGACCGGCCTGCTTCTGCAAGGTACGACGCCGAATCCGCATATCCGCCCCCCGGATCAGCTGATCGGCACCTTCACGACCATCGCGATCGAGGTCGAATTCCTCGGCAACTGCCTGGATCCGGGAGACGGGGATCGTACCGATGCGCGCTTCAAGCGGCTCAACCGCCGATATTGGGATACCCGGCGCAAGGTCCATGCGATCTGGGGATCGGCCGAAGATTCCGCCGCGATCTCCCAATACTTCTTCAACGAGGCCTTCTTTCCCGAGAAGCGTCGCCGCTGCGGCAAGGCGCAGGTCCAGGCCGCACTCGACCATGCGAACGCCAAGCTGACCGAGATCGAGCAGAGCCTCTCGTCAGCTGCCGCGCAGCAACGCATGGGCGCATGGGTCGGTGCGTTTCGGCTGTGCCGGGACACCGTGTCGCGGGCGGAGATCGGTACGGGCGGCTGGCAAGATGAGCCGGTGCTGCACATCACGTTGACCGCTGAAAGCCGGGGAAGCTTCGCGGCGTTGACTGAACGTGCCGTCGGACTCAAGCTCGCGGTTCTCGTCGATGGCCGTGTCATCTTCGAGCCGCACATCAACGAGCCGATTCAAGATGGCAGATTCTATCTTCAGGCGCGCGATCTGCAGACGCTGGAGCGTGCCCGTGTGCTGGTCGCGGACGCCTGTTAGCGGCCTTTCGCTCTCTCTGCGCGGCTAAGCCGCCTGTGCGGACGCCTGAGCAACGAACGGCCGCACCACCCCCAGCGCGCGGTCCACATATGCAGCCTTCTCGCCGACCGGGGCGACATAGTGGATCGCTTCCTCGGCATCCTGCAACGACCCCAGCCGGGCGATCATCCACGCCGCGAGATATTGCGATGACAGGCAGCCGCCCGCCGTCGCGACATTGCCGTGCGCGACAAAGGGCGCATCGATGACATTTACCCCCGCCTCGATCACCCAGGGCTTGGTGGTGAGATCGGTGCACGCGGGGAGGTCACCGACCAGCCCGAGCTTCGCGAGCAGCAAGGTGCCCGAGCATTGCGCCCCGATCAGCTGACGCGCGGGATCGAGCCGGATACGGCCCAGCAGATCGCCGTCGGCGGCATGGTCGCGGGTGCGAATGCCGCTGCCGATCAGAACGGCGTCGGCTTCGCCCACGAAGTCGAGGCCGCGCTGGGCACGGACGGTGACGCCGTTCATCGACGTCACCTCGTCGGCCGGAGAGGTGATGTACGCCGCCCAGCCCTTGCCCCGCATCCGGTTGAGGATCGCGGCGGCGATGAACGAGTCCAGCTCGTTATAGCCTTCGAGGGTGAGGACGGCGATCTGCATGGTTACTCCACTTCACTCAAACCAAGCTGCCACAGGACGAAGGCATTCTCCTCCGCCGCCTCGTGCAGGCTTTCCCAGCGGCCCGACTTGCCGCCATGCCCGGCGCCCATATTGGTCTTGAGCAGCAGGATATTGTCGTCGGTCTTGGTCGCGCGCAGCCGGGCTGCCCATTTGGCAGGCTCCCAATAGGTGACGCGCGGATCGTTGAGGCCGCCCGAGATGAAGATCGGCGGATAGGCCTGAGGCCTGACATTGTCATAGGGCGAATAGCCGCGGATCAGCTCGAACGCCTCGGCGTCAGTGATCGGGTTGCCCCATTCGGGCCATTCGCCCGGGGTCAGCGGCAGCGTATCGTCGAGCATGGTGTTGAGCACGTCGACGAACGGTACGTCGGCGACCACCGCGCCCCACAGGTCCGGGTCGGAGTTGATCACCGCGCCCATCAGCTCGCCGCCAGCCGATCCGCCCGCAATGGCGATGCCGCCCTTGTGCGCGAAGCCGCGCGCGATCAGCCCCTTCGCGACATCGACAAAGTCGTTGAAGGTGTTGGTGCGCTTCTTGAGCTTGCCGTCGAGATACCATTGCTGGCCGAGATCGTCGCCGCCGCGGATATGCGCGATGGCGAAGGCGACGCCGCGGTCGAGGAACGACATGCGCGAGGTCGAGAAGCCCGGCGGGATCGCGATGCCATAAGCACCATAGGCATAGAGATAGACTTTCCCCGAACCATCGCGCGGGAAGTCCCTGGGATAGACGATCGAGCAGGGCACTTCGGTGCCGTCGCGTGCGACGATCTTCAGGCGTTCGGTCGCGTATTTCGACGCATCATAGCCCGACGGGATGATCTGGACCTTCCGCGTCTCCAACTCGCCCGTCGCGACGTGATAGTCATAGACAGTGCCCGGCGTGACCATCGATTCATAGCCGATGCGCAGCACATCCATCGCATATTCGGGGTTGTCGCCGAGCGCGGCGACATAGCTTGCCTCGGGAAAGGCGATGCGCTTGCCTTCACCGCCCGCATATTGGTGCAGCTCGATCTGATCGAGCCCGTCCTCGCGCCCTTCGACGACAAGGAAGTCGGCGAAGGTGGTGACCCCGGTCATGTAGAAATGCGGCGAGGGCGCGATCCGCTCGACCCACTCGCCCGGCGCATCGATGCCGGCGGTGCACAGGCGGAAATTGGTGTGCGTGTCGTTGGTGTGGATGAAGAGCGTGCCGTCATGCTCCTCGACATCATATTCGCGCCCTTCCTGGCGCGGGGCGACGAGGATCGGGTCGGCAAAGACATTGTCGGCGGGGAGCAGGCGCACCTCGCTGGTCACATGGTCGCCGGTCGAGATGACGATCCACTTGCGCGACTGGGTCTCACCGACGCTGACGCGATAGCCCTCATCCTTTTCGTGATAGAGTTCGACATCGTCGGCAGGATCACTGCCGAGCCGGTGATAATGGGCATTGTCGGTGCGCCACTGGTCGTTGGCGAGGCCGTAGAGAAACCCGGAATCGTCGGCGGCCCAGACGATATCGGAGAGCATGCCGGGGATCTCGTCGGGCAGATGCTCGCCGGTCTCGAGATCCTTGACCCGGACCAGGAAGCGCTCCGAGCCATTGTCGTCATAGGCATAGGCGAGCCAGCGGCCATTGTTCGAGACCGAGAAGCCGCCGAGACGGAAATATTCCTTGCCCTTGGCCAGCGCGGGTTCGTCGAGGATCAGGACGTCCTCGCCCCCCGCGAGCGGCTTGCGCCACCAGCGGCGATATTCGCCGCCCTGCTCGAAATCGGCCCAGTAGAGCCAGTCGCCGTCCTTCTGGGGGACGGTGGCGTCGTCTTCCTTGATGCGGCCGCGCATCTCCGCGAACAGCGTGTCGGCGAGCGGCTTCAGCGGCTTCATCACCGCGTCGTAATAGGCGTTCTCTTCCTTGAGGTAGGAAAGGACTTCCTCGCTGGTGACGTTGGGATAGCCCGGATCGCGCAACCAGTTCCACGGATCCTCAATTCGAACGCCGTGACGCTCGAAGCTGTGGGGACGGGTGGCGGCCATCGGGGGCTTGGGAAGATCGGTCATCCGCGCGGCTTAGCGAAGCCCGCGACGTTTTCGAACCCCTTCGCGCGCCGGTGCGGCTATTTGGTCAGATCGAACGTCGTGCCGACGAAGATGCCGACACCGCATTCCTCGGGCAGGTCGATCCCCTGCCGCGTACGCCCCTTGAATCGGCAATTGATCTTGAACCCGCTGTTGAGTTTTCCTTCGGTGTCGGTGAGCAGGAAGAAGGGCACCTCCAGGCCGAAGCGATCGGTGTCGAGGGCGTAGCTTGGCCGCAGACTCATCGCGAGTGACGGGAGATACCAGAAACGCGGGATCTGGAGGTTGATCGAACCGCCGGCGACCAGCCCGTCGAGTTCATAGGGGGCCGCCAGATTGGCCTTGGTGCACAGATCATAGGGCGATCCGGCCGCCGCCGGAGAGCAGATCTGCTGGTCCTTGGTCTTGTCGGCAAAGCTGTATTCGCGGCGCCAGGTCAGCGACAGCGTGCCGCCCCATTTCCCGCCGGTGAGGAAACCGCCGCCGATCGGATCGATGAACCCGGCATAGGCCTTCATCGAAAAGGGTTCGGTGTGAAGCTTGACCTCACCGGGCAGCAGCGTGGTCGCGACCACCGCGCCGGTCAGCGGATCCTTGATCGGGCGATAGGTGACGTCCGAATAGCCGTAGCGGAACAGCCAGCCGCCAAAGACCTCTGCGTCCTGCTTGTAGCCCCAGAGCGGGGCGACGATCTCGGACCAGTAACCCGAATTGCGCGATGGGTCCTTCATCCAGTCGACCAGCCCCTGTCCCTGGCATCGGGCGATCGGATCGGGGTTGCGCACAACCTCGCGGACATTGGTGTCGGGCGTCTTCGCATCGTTCAGCATCGGGTCGAGCGTGCCATGATAGGCGATGCACTCGCGCCGCGCCTTGGCGATGCCGGCGTTGAACGACTTGGCGAGCTCGGTGCGGGTCTTCGTCGCCGAGCGGCCCCATTCGACGCCGAGCTGAAACCCGATGCCGGTGCTGAATTCGAAGTCGGTGAGGTTGAAGAGCGATGCGTCACCGGTGGTGCCGATCGCCGCGAAGCCGCCGCCGGTGATCCGGGTGTAGCTCGACCGGAACTTGTCATCGTCGGCTGGCGCATCGTCGGCGCCGCCGATCCTGGTGAAGGTGCGGAAGGTCCGCGACACGACGACGTCGAGAACGCCGTCGCCCTTGGTGCCGGTCAGCTGAAGGCCGAGATCGGTGGTGTTCTTATACTGTTTGGCCTGGCTGAGCTTGAGGCAGTCCCGTGCATATAGGTTGAGGCCGGTCACCCGCTCGCCGGCATTGTCCATTTCGCGCTTGTCGGGCTTGATCGCCCATTGGGCGGTCGACGGCTGCGTTCCGTCGCTGACCGCCATGTCGCAGCGGTGCGCGGCGGGCGTCGGCGCGCCGGTTGCCACCGTCTGTGCGGACCGGGGCGCCGGGGCCGCGTCGAGCGCGCGTTGTGCGGCGGCCAGCGCAGTATCGGCGCGCTTCAATGCCGCCAGTGCCTCGGCACGCGCCAGTTCCGCCTCGCGGATCAGTTCTCGCAAGCGCACCTCGCTGACCGGAGCGGTTTGCGCAGCACTCTCCTGCCC
Source organism: Sphingomonas sp. GW821-FHT03E12 (assembly GCF_059420685.1). Classification (NCBI taxonomy): domain Bacteria; kingdom Pseudomonadati; phylum Pseudomonadota; class Alphaproteobacteria; order Sphingomonadales; family Sphingomonadaceae; genus Sphingomonas; species Sphingomonas sp. GW821-FHT03E12. Next base: position 967,080 of record NZ_JBWKUF010000001.1, on the reverse strand, counting down.
GGCATGCGCCGGCAGCGCGACACAAAGCGCCGCAACCGATGCGGCGAGCAGACAAGCGGGCTTCGGCATTGTTTCCCCCCTCAATGCCAGGCTGTTCCGCCGCGGAGTTTCATTTGAGTACCGAAACGAGTCAAGCCGCAGGGCACCGCAAGCCGGTTCGAAGACACCGGAACGGACGCATTGCGCGCTGCCCGCGCCTTCGCGCTTACCCGCCTTATGCACTTGCCGCGAACGTAAGCTTCGCGCCATCATGGCCGAAACGAACGGGAGTGGGCGTATGAATCGGGCATGGTTGGCGGGCGCGGCACTGGTGGCGCTGGCGGGAACGGCGCAGGCGCAGCGCTATGAAGCGACGATCGTGCGCACGCAGCACGGCATCCCGCATATCAGCGCCAAGGACTGGCGCGGGGCGGGCTATGGCATCGGCTATGCCTATGCGCAGGACAATCTGTGCATGATCGCCGAGGAGTTCGCGACCGTCGCGGGCGAACGATCGTTGCATTTCGGTGCGGCCAACCGCGCAACCCTGGGCTTCCAGCCGGTCGACAACCTCACCTCCGACATCTTCTTCCGCAGCGCGATCGACCTGCCCGCGCTGCGCAAGGGCGTGCGGGCACAGGGGCCCGAGGCGATGGCGATCGTCCAGGGCTATATCGCCGGCTATAACCGCTACCTCCGCGATATCGGGCCCCAAGGCGTGCCTGCCGAATGCCGCGGCAAGGCGTGGGTGCGACCGATCACGGCGGACGATACGCTGCGGCTGAACGAGAAGCAGATGCTGCTGGCCAGCTCGCTGGCGCTGGCGCCGGGCATCGCCAATGCGGTGCCGCCGGGGACGGCGAAGCCCGCCGCCTTGAGCCGCGCGGTGCTGCCCGATTTCGACAAGCTCGAGATTGCGAGCAACGGCTGGGCGTTCGGCGGCGACGTCACCGCCGACGGCAAGGGGCTGCTGGTCGGCAACCCGCATTTTCCCTGGCACGGGCCGAGCCGCTTCTGGGAGATGCACGTCACCATCCCCGGCAAGATCGACGCGGCGGGTGCGGGGATCGCTGGAACGCCCTTCCCCACCCTGGGCTTCAACCGCGACATCGCCTGGACGCACACCGTCACCGCGGCGCGGCACTTCACCCTCTATCAGCTCGCGCTCGATCCCGCCGACCCGACCCGCTATCTGGTCGACGGCAAGGCGGAGAAGATGACCGCGAAAACCGTCCGCGTGCCGATGCCGGACGGGAAATCGGTCGAGCGAACGCTCTATTCGACGCGCTTCGGGCCGGTGGTGGCGATGCCGCAGGCGATGGCTAACTGGACCGACAAGATGGCGTTCGCGCTGCGCGACGCCAATCGTGGCAACCAGCGCGCGATCGGCACCTGGCTGAAGATCGCGCGGGCACGCAATGTCGGTGAGATCCGCGACGCGGTGACGCAGAGCCTGGCGATTCCCTGGGTCAACACCATCGCCGCCGACCGATATGGCGACGCGCTGCACGCCGATGTGACCTCGGTACCCAATGTCTCGGCCGAGAAGATCAAGGCCTGCGCGACGCCATTGTCGCCCGCCGTGGCACGCGCGGCAGTGCTGCTCGACGGGTCGAAATCGGCCTGTGCCTGGGACGCGGCGGCGGGGACTGCAGTGCCGGGGCTGATGCCCGCAAAGGATCAGGCGATCTACCAGCGCCGCGATTACGTCGCGAACATGAACGACAGCTATTGGCTGAGCAATCCGCGCGTGCCCCACGCACCGCTGTCGCCGATCCTGGGCGCAAACGGCCAGCAGGTGTCGCTGCGCACGCGATCGGGCTTCATCGAGACCGATGCGCTGATCGCGGGCGGCAAGGTCGATCATGCCCGGGCGCAGGCGATGGCCTTCGCCAACAAGAGCCTGGCCGCCGATCTGGTGCTGAAGCCGCTGTTGGCGCTGTGCGGAGACAAGGCCGAGGTGGCCGAAGCCTGCGCGGCGCTGGGCAAATGGGACGGACGGTTCGAGAATGACAGCCGCGGGGCATGGCTGTTCGACCGTTTCTGGATGAAGGCGCGGAGCGTCGCCGGCATCTGGGCGGTGCCGTTCGACGCGAAGGACCCGATCAACACCCCGCGTGACTTCACGACGGCGGGCGATACGGGCGCCAAGCTGATCGCGACGCTCAAGGCCGCTGCGGAAGAGGTGACCAAGGCGGGCGTCGCGCTCGATGCACGCTGGGGCGATGTGCAATATGCCCAGCGCGGGGCCGAGCGGATTCCGGTGCATGGCGGCGACGGACAGCTGGGCGTGCTCAACGTGCAGATGTCCGACCCGGCGCCCGGCGGCGTCAGCCCGCGCCACGGATCAAGCTATGTGCAGGTGGTCGGCTTCGACGCGCAGGGGCCGGTCGCGGACACGGTGCTGAGCTACTCCCAGTCGCCCGACCCGGCATCGCCCTGGTATGCCGACCAGACGCGGCTCTACGCCAAGAAGGCGTGGGTCCGCTTCCCCTTCACCCCCGCGCAGATCGAAGCGGCAAAGGTGGGGGAAGCGGTGACGATCAAGGAATAGGCGGCATCACGCGGCTTCGAGGTCGAGCAGCATCCGCTTGGCCTCGAGCCCGCCGGCAAAGCCGGTGAGCGTGCCGTTGGTGCCGATCACGCGATGGCACGGCGCGATGATCGAGACCGGGTTGCGGCCATTGGCGGCACCGACCGCACGGCTGGCAGTGGGGCGGCCGATCTGGTCCGCGATCTGCGCGTAGCTGCGCGTCTCGCCGAACGGGATGGTGAGCAGCGCCTGCCACACGCTGCGCTGGAAATCGGTGCCGCGGAAATCGAGCGGCACGTCGAAGGCACGAAGCCGGCCCGCGAAATAATCGTCGACCTGCGCGGCGGCGCGGACAAGGATCGGATGCGCTTCATCCTCGACCGTCGGGCCGAGCGGCACGCGGCCGGGGCGTTCATTGGGCCAGAGGATCGCGACCAGCCCCTTGCCGCTCGCGACGAGGCGCAGCGTGCCGACCGGCGAGGCGATATCTTTGTGAACAAGGGTCATCGGAAGTCTCCTGCGGATATGCTCCGCAAGATAGGCGTGACGCGCAAGCGTCGCTTCCCGCGGCTTGCGGGCAAAGCGATCAATGGCCCGAAATCACCCCGCCCATGCCCAGCCGCTTGCCCCGGGTGATGATCACCCGGTCGCCGAGCTTGGCCTGCGCGAACAGCAGCTTCGCAAAGGGCTTGGGCACGCCGATACAGCCATGCGTCGCCGCGCCCATCTCGACCTCCGATGCGTGGATCGCGACCCCGTCATTGGTCAGGCGCATCATGTACGGCATCGGCGCACCGTAGAGGTTGGAGATGTGGTGCACCTTCTTCTGCGTGATCTTGTGCACGCCCAGCGGGGTCGGCTTCTCGTCCGCGCCATAGAGGATCGCGGTGGCGCCGATCTCATAGCCGTCGCGGAACACCGACATCGTCTCGGCCTCGAGGTCGATCGTGATGATCAGCGGCCCGTCGGCAGGAATGCCCTCGGCGTCCCAGAAATATTCGCCGAAGCGGATCGGGCCGGGGATGTCGAGGATGCGCCTGACGACCAGCTGCGATTCGGGGGCGGGCTCAGCGGGCTTGGGCGCGGGCGGTTTTGCAGCCGCCGCCTTGGGCTGCGGGGCAACCGCGGCAACGGGCTTTGCGGGCGCGGCGGCGGGCGACTTGCCGGGCACCAGTGCGGCCGCACCCACCGCGGCGGCCACACCGCCGACGAGAAGCCCCGTCCTGATCGCCCAACCACTCCAACGCACGTGCCGACTCCCTGAAACTGTCCCGCCATGATCCGCGATTCGAGCGACCGGGGCCACCCCCGATTTGGCGACGTTCCATGCTGGCACAGCCTTGAGGCCCGTTAACCGGCGTCCGATCGGCCTTCCAAAAGCCGCGCGATCGGCCTAGCCATTCGCCATTACCCGGACGGCTTCACAGGCGGGCATGCCGCCCCCAGATTGGGCAGAAGGAGCCGCCGGACCCGCGCTTTTTTGAGGAACACCCCATGTCCACCTATGCCGATCGCCTGAACGCACTGCGCGCGCAGCTCAAGCGCGAGCAGCTCGACGGGTTCGTCGTGCCGCTGACCGACGAGCATATGAGCGAATATGTCGGCGCCTATGCGCAGCGGCTGAGCTGGCTCACCGGCTTTCAGGGCAGCGCGGGCAGCGCAGTGGTGCTGCCCGAGGCCGCGGCGATCTTCACCGACGGCCGCTACACGCTTCAGGTGCGCCAGCAGGTCGACGGCAATCATTGGGACTATGTCCCGGTGCCGCAGGTGAGCATCGCGAGCTGGCTGGGCGAGCATGCGCCGCAGGGCGGGCGGATCGGCTATGATCCCTGGCTGCACACGCGTGGCTGGGTCGAGGAAGCGCGCAAGGCGCTGGCCGAGAAGGGCGCCGAGCTGGTCGCGGTGACCAGCAACCCAATCGATGCGGTGTGGGACGACCAGCCGCTCCCCTCCGACGCCAGGCTTGCCGTGCAGGGCGACGATGCCGCAGGACAGACCAGCGCCGCCAAGCGCGCGGGGATCGCCGACTGGCTGAGCGAGCGCAAGGCGGATGCCGTGGTCCTCTCCGCGCTCGATTCGATCGCCTGGGCGTTCAACGTGCGCGGCAAGGATGTGAGCCACACACCGGTCGCGCTCGCCTATGCCATCGTCAATTCGGACGGCACCGCCGACCTGTTCGTGGCGAAGGACAAGGTGGGCGAGGATGTCGCCAAGCATCTGGGCAATGCGGTGCGCGTGCATGACCGCAGCGCCTTTGCCCCAGCGCTCCAGCAATTCGCGGGCAAGCGCGTCGCGGCCGACCCGGCCGGGTCGGTGGCGGCGATCTTCGACGCGCTCGACGCGGGCGGCGCCAAGATCCTGGCGGTGCGCGACCCGGTGGTGCTGGCCAAGGCGATCAAGAACGAGGCCGAGATTTCGGGCCACCGCACCGCACAGGCGCGTGACGGCGCGGCGCTGACGCGCTTCCTCAAATGGGCCGAAGCCGAGATGCCCAAGGGTGGGGTGACCGAGATTGCGGCCGCCAACCGTCTCCAGGCGTTCCGGGAGGAGACCGGCGTTCTGAAGGATCTCAGCTTCGACACCATCTCCGCCACCGGCCCCAATGGCGCGATCCCGCATTACAAGGTGACCGAGGAGTCGAGCTTGGCCGTAGAGAATGGCCAGCTCTACCTCGTCGATTCGGGCGGGCAGTATGAAGACGGCACCACCGACGTCACCCGCGTGATCCCGGTGGGCGAACCGACGCAGGAGATGCGCGACCGCTTCACCCGCGTGCTCAAGGGCCATATCGCGATCGCCACCGCGGTGTTCCCGGCGGGCACCACCGGCGGTCAGATCGACAGCTTCGCCCGCCGCCCGCTCTGGGAAGTCGGCTGCGACTTTGCGCACGGCACCGGCCATGGCGTCGGCGCCTATTTGTCGGTGCACGAAGGGCCGCAGCGCATCGCCAAGCCCAACTATCCGGGCGGCGGCCCGGCCGAGCCGCTGCGCGCGGGCATGTTCCTGTCCAACGAGCCCGGCTACTACAAAGCCGGCGAGTTCGGCATCCGCATCGAGAATCTGGTGCTGGTGATCGACAAGGACATTCCCGGCGCCGAATCGCCGATGCTCGGCTTCGAGACGCTGACCTTCGCCCCGATCGAGCGCGATCTGATCGAGCCCGCGCTGCTGACCGAGGACGAGCGCCGCTGGCTCGACGCCTATCATGCGAAGGTGCTTGAGGTGCTGGGGCCGCAGCTTTCGCCCGAGGAACGGGTGTGGCTGGAGGCAAAGTGCCGGCCGATCACGGCCAGATAGTCGCAACCCGCTGTTTCCTACCCGTCAGCCCGGCACAGGGCCGGGATGACGAAGGGTTTAGTCGGAGGATCCGTCCTTCGGTTCGGAGCTGGTCTGCGTTGCCTCTCCCGTCGCCCGCGCCTGCGCCTTGCGCTTGCGCAGATTCTCGCGAAGCGCGGCGGCGAGGCGGGCCTTCTTCTCGGCGTCGTTCATGGCGCGATGCGATAGACCCGGCACACGCGCCCTGACAACCGGGTTGACAACCGGCTGGCCCTGCGCAAAAGGGCCGCTCCCGCGCGGGCCCTGCCCGCCGAGTGCTGCCGTAGCTCAGTGGTAGAGCGCATCCTTGGTAAGGCTGAGGTCGTGAGTTCAATCCTCACCGGCAGCACCATTTTTCCTTCCGCATGAAACCGCGGGACCGGCTTGGCCGGTCCCTGCGGTGCGGCAGTCGGCCCGTGCGCTAGGCGGCATCACGCAGCATCGCGGCGAACCAGTCGTCGACGATACAGTCGATCACCAGATGCACGCGATCAGTGGTGCCGCGATTGGCCACCGCATGCTCATCGGCCAGTCGCAGATACCAGGTTTCGCCCGGCGCCATCGCCAGCGGCGTCCCGTTGAGCAGGAACTCGACATCGGGATTGGTCGTGATCGGGACATGGACGCGCGCCGTGCCCCATTCGGCGGCGAGGTTATGGTCGTAATGCGGCTTGATCACCGATCCCGGAGTCAGGCGCATCAGTCGCACGACGCGGAGCGGGCACCGAAACTGCGCCAGCACCTCCCGGAAATAAGGCGTCCGCGCGAGGAGCGGGCCCTCGACAAATTCGGTCGCGACGGGATCAGCATAGATCATCATCACCGGATGCGTCGCGCCCGCCTTGTGCCGCAGCGGGAGCACTGACCAGTTGCCTTCGTAATTCTGGCGCACGCTGTGATCGATCCAGTCGCGATCCACCACCTCCAGGTCCGCGCGCAGCCGGTCCACATCGAAGGTAAGGGGCAGGCGCACGCGGTCGGGCAGGTCTACGCCGGACAATACCGGCATCATCGGTTCAACCTGCATTCCCCTGCGCCCCTTCCGGACGCAAGCCTATCCGCGCCGCGCCATCCTGCCTAGGCGGATCGTGCGGCGCGGCAGCTATTAGGGGCAGCGGTTGACCTCTTTACTGCCTTGAAACGCGAGGGATCAGCTGACCGCGCGCGCTCCCCAGCCGCCCGCCAACGCCTTGAACAGGTTGATCTGCGTGGTTGCGATCCCGGCATCGATCGCCGCCAGCTCGGCCTCAGCCTCGGCGAAGCTGCGCTCGGCGTCGAGCAGGACGAGGCCGTCGACCTGCCCTTCACGCTGCTGCGCGCGGACGATGCGTGCTGCCTTCTCGGCAGCGTCGCGCGCGGCCTGAAGCGCGATGCGCCGGTCGAGCGTGCGGGCATAGGCCGACAGCGCCGTCTCGGTCTCCTGCAGCGCGCGCAGCACGGTGCCGTCGAACTCGGCAAGCGCGGCGCGGCTGTCCGCTTCCGCTCCGGCGACCTGAGCGCGGGCACGCTCATGGCCGGTGAACGACCAGTTGATCAGTGATCCGAGCAACCAGCGCAGCGGCCCACCGCCGAATACGTCGCCAATGTCCGGTCCGGTCGATCCGATCGACCCGCCGAGCGTCACCCGCGGATAGAGGTCGGCGGTCGCCACCCCGATCCGTGCCGTGCTTGCAGCCAGGCGCCGTTCGGCGGCGCGGACGTCCGGGCGGCGGGCGAGCAATTGCGCTCCGTCGCCGACCGGGATGGGCTGGTCGAGCCGCAGCGTCGCGACCCGCTGACCCGCGATCTGGGGCAGATCGGCGGGTGCGCGGCCGGTGAGCGTGGCTAGGCGGAACAGCGCCGCGTCGCGCTCGGCGGAAAGCGCCGGAATGTCGGCACGGCGCTGGTTGCGCAGCGTCGCGATCCGGGCGGTGTCGAGGCTGGTGGTCAGCCCGACCTGATGCCGCCGCTCGGTCAGAGCGAGCGAACGGTCGAGCAGCGCAACGATCCGCTCGGCCACCGCGATCCGCTCAGCGGTCGCCGCGGCATCGGCATAGGCGCGTGCGGTCTCGGCGGTGATCGCGACGCGGACCGCCTCGACATCGGCTTCCGCCGCGCCGAGATCGCCGCGTGCCGCCTCGACGCCGCGCGAGACGCGGCCGAACAGGTCGACCTCATAGGAGACTTCGAGCCCCGCATCGATCGACCAGTCCTCCCGCGGCGAGCCCGGCGCGCGCTGCCCGGCGGGCGAGCGGCCATAATTGGCGCCGGCACTGACGCCTGCCTCGGGCAGCCGGTCGGTCTTCACCGCACGCAGCGCCGCGCGTGCCCGGTCGAGACGGGCGACCGCGACGCGGATGTCGGTGTTGGCCGCCTGTGCGTCGGCGATCAGCTGGTCGAGGACCGGATCGTCGTACAGCTTCCACCACTCGCCCTGCACCGGCGCGAGCGGATCGACCGCAGGGCTGGTGGCGGCGACGAACTTGCCCGCCGCCGCCGAGGGCGTCTGGGGGGCGGCATAGTCGGGGCCGGTGGCGCAGGCGGCGAGCGCCAGCGCCGACGCGGCGATCATCAGATTGCGAAGCATGGCTTGCTCCTTCTCTTTCTCAATTCCTCCCCCAGCACGGGGGAGGGGGACCAGCCGAAGGCTGGTGGAGGGGTCGCCGGGCGAAGCACGGCGGTGTTCCACCGCCGCCCCTCCACCACCGCTTCGCGGCGGTCCCCCTCCCCCAGCGAGCTGGGGGAGGAATGAGAGACGACGAACATCGACATCACTCGGCGGGCTGCACTTCGGCCACCGGGGCACCGCCGCGGGGGCGGCGCTTGATCCGGTCGGCGAGCGCGCGGCACGCGACGTAGAAGGTCGGGGTGAAGATCAGGCCGAAGGCGGTGACGCCGATCATGCCGTAGAACACCGCCGTGCCCAGCGCCTGACGCAGCTCCCAGCCCGGACCCGAGGCGGTGACCAGCGGCAGCACGCCCAGGATGAAGGCGAAGCTGGTCATCAGGATCGGGCGGAGCCGGACCCGTGCCGCCTCGACCGCCGCCTGGAGCGCGGTGGCGCCGCGTTCCTCGGCCTGCTTGGCGAATTCGACGATCAGGATCGCGTTCTTCGCGGCAAGGCCGATCAGCACGATCAGGCCGATCTGGGTGAGGATGTTGTTGTCCAGCCCCCGGAAGTTGACGCCCAGCATCGCGGCCAGCAGCGTCATCGGCACGATCAGGATGATCGAGATCGGCAGCATCAGGCTTTCGAACTGCGCCGCCAGCACCAGGAAGACGAACACCACCGACAGCGCGAAGATCAGCGCCGCGACATTGCCCGCCGCCTTCTGCTGGAAGGCGAGATCGGTCCACTCCGCCGCGAACCCTTGCGGCAGGTTCTTGGCGATCACTTCCATCTTCGCCAGCGCCTGGCCGGTCGAATAGCCCGGCGCGGTGTCGCCATCGACCTCGACCGCGGGGAAGAGGTTGAAGCGTGTCACGCGGTACGGCCCGGTGCGGTCCTCGAAGGTCGCGACGGCGCCGATCGGCACCATCCCGCCCGCATTGGAACGCGTCTTGAGCTGGGCGATGTCCGCCGGATCGTCACGGAACGGGGCATCCGCCTGTGCGGTCACACGGAAGGTGCGGCCGAGCAGGTTGAAGTCGTTGACGTAGGACGAGCCGAGATAGACCTGCATCGCTTCGAACACGCGGCTCGCTGGCACGCCGAGCATGTCGGACTTGGCGCGATCGATGTTCGCATAGATGCGCGGCGTGGCGGTGTTGTAGAGCGTGAAGACGTTGGCGAGTTCCTTGCTCTTGTGCGCCTCCCCGATCACGCCGCCTGCAGCCGCTTCGAGCGCCTGATAGCCGGCGTCGCTGCGGTCCTGCACCATCATGCGATAGCCGCCGCCATTGCCGACGCCCTGGATGACGGGCGGCGGGATGACGAAGACGAACGCCTCGTTCATGTCGGCAAGGGCCGCACGCATGTCGTTCTCGATGTTGAGCTCGGTCCGATCGGTACCGGCACGCTCCGCAAAGGGCTTGAAGGTGACATAGGCCGCCCCGGCGTTCGACGCCTGGGTACCCGATGCGCCGTCGAAGCCGGAGAACATCACCGCCGCCTCGGTGCCGGGCACCTCGAGCAGCTTCTTCACCGCCTTTTTGAGCACACGGTCGGTCTCCTCGATCGAGCTGCCCGCGGGAAGCTGGATCGCGGCGAGCGCATAGCCCTGGTCCTGCGCGGGAATGAACCCGGCCGGAGTCGCGGTGAAGATCAGACCGGTCGCGACGACAAGGCCGGCATAGGTGGCGAACATCCGCTTGGGGGCGGAGGCGAAGCGTCGGGTGATCCCGGCATACCAGTCGCCGAGGCGATCGAAGTTGCGGTTGAACCAGTTGCCCGCGCGCCACACCACGCGCCGCCAGCCGCTTGCCGGTGCCTCTTCCGCCTTGGGGCGGAGCAGCAGCGCGGCGAGTGCGGGCGAGAGGGTGAGCGAGAGGATCAGCGAGATGATCGTCGCGGCTGAGATGGTCACCGCGAACTGGCGATAGAACTCGCCGGTGATGCCGGTGAGGAAGGTGGTCGGAACGAACACGGCGCACAGCACCAGCACGATCGCGACCAGCGCGGCCGACACTTCGTCCATCGACTTGTGCGAGGCTTCGCGCGGGGAGAGGCCGTGTTCGAGGTTGCGCTCGACATTCTCGACCACGACGATCGCGTCGTCGACGACGATGCCGATGGCGAGCACCAGGCCGAACATCGACAATGTGTTGAGCGAGTATCCAAGCCCCGCCAGCACCGCGAAGGTGCCGATCAGCGAGACCGGAATGGCGACGATCGGGATGACCGCGGCGCGCCAGCTCTGCAGGAAGACGAGGATGACGAGGACGACGAGCAGCACCGCTTCGAACAGCGTCTTCACCACCGCGTCCATCGATTCGCTGATGAACTCGGTCGGGTTCCAGATGATCCGGTACTCGAGCCCCTTGGGGAAGCTCTTGGACGCCTCGGCCAGCTCGGCCTTGACGCCTTCCGCCGCGGCGAGCGCATTGGTGCCCGGCCGCTGGGTGATGCCCATGATGATCGAGTCCTGGCCCGACAGATAGGCGTTCACGCCATAATCCTCGGCGCCGAGCTCGACGCGCGCGACGTCGCGGACGCGGGTGATCGCGCCCGAGACATCGGTACGGACGATGATGTCGGCGAATTCGTCGGCGGTCTTGAAGCGGCCCTGCGTCTCGACGCTGAGCTGCTGCGCGGCGCCGGTGTCGAAGGGCGGCTGGCCGACCGTACCGGCGGCGACCTGGATGTTCTGGGCACGCAGGGCGGCAACGACTTCACCTGCGGTGAGGCCAAGCGCCGAGGTGCGGCCCGGATCGATCCATACGCGCATCGCATAGTCGCGCGCGCCGAAGACCTGGACGTCGCCGATCCCGTCGATGCGGGTCAGCCGGTCCTTGATCTGGGTCAGCGCATAGTTGGAGACATAGCCGCGATCGAGCGAGTTGTCGGGCGACAGCACGTTGACCGCCATCAGCCAGGACGGCGATGTCTTGCGCACCACCACGCCCTGCCGCCGGACTTCCTCGGGCAGGCTGGGCTCGGCGAGCGCGACGCGGTTCTGCACCAGCACCTGCGCGGTATCGAGGTTGGTGCCGAGCTTGAAGGTGACGGTGATCGTCACCCGCCCGTCACCGGTCGACTGCGACGACTGGTAGAGCATGTTGTCGACGCCGTTGATCTGCTGTTCGATCGGCGCGGCAACGGTGTCCGCGACGGTCTCGGCCGACGCACCCGGATAATTGGCGCTGACCGTGACCGTCGGCGGAACGACGGCGGGGAATTGCGACACCGGCAGCCCGAAATAGGCAAAGGCGCCGATGATCGTGATGAGGATCGCGATCACGCCCGCAAAGATCGGGCGGCGGATGAAGAAATGACTGAAGCGCATCGGGCAAAGCCTTGGCTAGCTCCGCCCGCGGAGCCGCGAGCGGAGTTGGTTCATTCGCTTGATGTTGGCGGTGCCGGCCCGCTCCCCTGCCCGGCCACCGGGCGAAGCTACCCTATGGGTGGCCGGGCGGGGGAGCGGGCTGGCACCGCATCAAAAAGTCTCTCAGCGCGCGAGGGTTGCCTGCGACGCCGCGGGTTCGTTGACCTGCGTGGCCGGCTGGGCAGCCGGGGCGCGGGGCAGTTCGATCTTGCCCACACGCTCGGTCACCTTGGCGCCCGGCGCGATCATCTGCAGCCCCTGGATCACCACCTTGTCGGTCGGCGCGAGGCCGGAACGGATGGTGCGGAGGTTGCCGATGCGCGGACCCGGGGTCACCTGCCTGGCGGCAACCGTGCCGTCCTTGCCGACCACGAACACGACCTTGCGTGCCTGGTCGGTGCGGACGGCAGCGTCCGGAACCAGCAGCGCACGCTCGGGCGATCCGCCGGTCAGGCGCATATTGCCGAACATGCCAGGGGCCAGGAAGTAATCGGGGTTGTCGATCACCGCACGCGCGCGGATCGTGCCCGATTGGGCGCTGATCCCGTTGTCGGTGAAGTCGACCCGGCCCTTCCAGTTATAGCCGCTTTCGTCCTGCAGCCGGATCTCGACCTGCTGCGCCGCCGCCCCGGACTTCGACCGCTCGCGCTGCGCCTTGAGGTAGAGCGCCTCGGAGCTGTCGAAGGTGAAATAGATCGGGTCGAGCGCGTTGATCGTGGTCAGCAGCGTGCCGCCGCCCGCATCTGCGGTGGAGACGAGGTTGCCGGCATCGACGCGGCGGTCGGAGATGCGGCCGGTGATCGGCGCACGGACCTGCGTGAACTGCACGTCGAGCGCACGGCCGCCGACCCGGGCCTGCGCTGCGGCGAGCGAAGCGCGGGCCGCACGGACGCGGGCGGCGAGGCGATCATAGTCGCTCTTCGACACCGCATCCTCGGTCAGCAACCGGCTGGCGCGGGCGAGATCGGCATCGGCCAGAGCGAGATCGCTCTGTGCCTGTGCCACGCCTGCTCGCGCCTCGTTGAGCGAGGCGGTGAAAGGACGCGGATCGATGGTGAAGAGCAATTGCCCCTTCTGAACAATCGCGCCGTCGGTGAAGTGCACCGCGGTCACCGCGCCCGAGACGCGCGGACGCACCTCGACGCTCTTCGACGCCTCGAAGCGGCCGACATGGTCGTCCCACTGGGTCAGGTCGCGTGCCAGCGGCGTCGCGACGGTGACGGTGGGCGGCGGCGGCCCGGCGATCGCCGGGCTCTCGCGGTTGAAGACGCCGACACCGACGCCGATGGCGACGAGCGGCAGCACCACCGCCGACGCGCGCTGCCACAAAGGCAGGTCACGGAAACGGCGCTTGGGAAGGTCTTCGATGGGTTCGATACGGGTGATCATGTTCATCGCGAATTGCTCCGGCGCTTGACGCGCGCGCTGACGATGCTGCCCGCGAGCAGCTCGTAATGTTGCAGGGTGAAACCGGCGGCGACGAACGCACGCACGGCGGATTCGGCGACGCGATAGCCGTGGTGCCAGGTCAGCACCGCGAGACGGCGGAGCGCCTCGAGCTTCGGGTCGGCGAGCTTGGGATTGCGGGTATCCCCGAAAAGGTTGCCGAGCGCGACCGCCATGCGGCTGGGGTTCCGCAAGGTGGAGAGCGGATCGCGCTCGGCGAGGGCGACCACCGACCATTCGAGCGCAGTGAACTGCGCGCGTGCAGCGAGGTTGGCGGTCTTGGGGGACGGAGCCGCAGGGGCGATGGCAGCGGGAAGGCCGGCACCGGCTTCGGCAAAGGCGAGATAGGCCATGGTCGTGTCTCCTCTCTGCGCGCCGGGCGAACGTCATCGCTCACCGGCACGCGGTGTTTTCAGATTTGCGGTCCGGCGGATGCGCAGCCTCATGCGGCGAAGCACATGCTCGCCGGACTGCGGCCGGAACTGGATGTCGGATGGACCGGGCGTCAGCGCCCGATGTCAGTCCTCAGAAAATCGTACATCGCCGCATCGTTTCCCTTTCGATGCCAGGGGGCGCTCCGGGGAGGCTCGCCCATCTTCTATACCACACGGTATAGAAATCGTGCTGCGTTGCGTCAATGGCTTTTCGTACCGCTCGATATATTTTTATCGATGGCGGCTGAAAGTCCTTATTTGGACGGCCACATCGCCATGCTGGTTTCGATCAGCCGTTCGAGGTCGGTGCGCGTCGCACCGGCTCCGGCCTGGACCGCCATTCCCTGCATGATCGCATAGATGAAGCTGGTCAGCCCCTCGACATCCGCCGTCTCCGGGAGATCGCCCTCGACCCTGGCGCGCTCGAGCCGTTCGACCAGCGCGCGGCGCGCGACCTTGCCGCGCTCGAGCACTTCCTGACGGATGCATTCCGCCTCCTCGCCACACGCGACCGAGCTGATCACGCCAAGGCAGCCATGCGGCTCGCTCTTGCTAGTCTGGTTTTCCATGCTTCCGTTGAGCAGATGCCGCGCGACCTCACGCGCCGTCGGCTGCTCGAGCGAGGCACCGATATAGCAGAGCTTCTCCTGCTCGTAGAGGTCGAGCGTCTTGCGGAACAAGGCTTCCTTGTTGCCGAACGCAGCATAGAGGCTGGGACGGGTGATCCCCATCGCCTCGGTCAGATCGTTGAGCGAGGCGCCTTCATAGCCTTTGCTCCAGAACACACGCAGCGCCGCGGCGAGCGCCGCATCGACGCAGAATTCACGCGGGCGCCCCTTGGTGGGCAGGGTCAGAACGCTTTCCATATCGGACGGTATATAAATCACAGCGACCTATAATACAACTGCGGAGACGGACCGTAACAGTTCCGGCCAATGGCCTGACTTCACCCGTTGAAAGCCGAATTTCTGCATAACTCCTACTGAATAGATATAGATTTAGCGCGGAGCCTGAACCTATCGGAGGAACGATTCGATGCGCAGGCTTCTACTCACGGGATTGATCGGCACGACGGCCTTGGCGCTGTTGCCCGCGGCAAATGCCAAGGACGCCCCCGCTCCGGTCGCTGCCGGGGTGCATGCGAAGGCACTGGTTCTGGACGGCCATGCCGATGTGCTGCTGCCCGAAACACCGCGACGCTATTATCTGCCGGGCGGCGGATCGCGCGTCGATCTTCCGCACCTCAAGGCCGGCGGAGTCGATGCGGTGGTGCTGTCGGTCGCGGTCGGTCCCGGCCCGCGCGATGCGGCGGGCGTCGCTGCGGCACGCAAGGAAGCCGATGCCAAGCTCGACCTGATCCGGAAACTTGCCGCCGACAACCCGGCAGCGGTCGGGATCGCCCGCTCGCCTGCCGAGGTCGAGACGCTGCACGCGCAGGGCAAGATCGCGCTGATCATCGGTTTCCAGAATGCGCGCTCGATCGGCAGCGACGTCACGCAGCTCGACGCCTTTTATCGCGACGGCGTGCGCGTCTTCGCGCTCAACCATGCCGGGCACAATGCCTTCTCGGACAGTTCGCGGCCCGACAAGGAACCGGTGGCCGAGCATAACGGCCTCTCCCCGCTCGGGCGTGAAGCGGTGAAACGGCTCAACGATCTCGGCGCGCTGATCGATGTGTCGCAGCTCTCGACCGATGCGCTGCGCCAGACCCTCGCGCTCAGCCGGGCGCCGGTCGCGGCGACCCATTCCAACGCCCGCGCGCTGATCGACAACACACGCAACCTGAGCGACGCCGAGCTCGACGCGATCAAGGCGAATGGCGGGATCGTCCAGCTCACGCCCTTTTCCGCCTATCTGCACGTCGCAACAGAGGCCGAGCGCGCCAGGGTCTCACAGGTCCGCGTGAAATTCGGCCTGCCGGCTGCGTACAAGACCGCCTATGACGACAGCGACACGCTCGTGCCCGCACAGCGCGAAGCCTATCTCGACGCGGCCAGCGCCGCGGCGCCGCGCGCGACGCTGGCCGAATATGCCGACCATATCGACTATGTCGCAAAACGGATCGGCTGGCAGCATGTCGGGATCGGCACCGATTTCGACCATGGCGCAGGCGTGACCGGCTTCGACAGCGAGGCCGAAGCGCCCAACGTTACCGCGGAACTGCTCAAGCGCGGCTATTCCGCCGATCAGATCAACGCGATCTGGGGCGGGAATTTCCTGCGTGTCTGGGGAGCGGCGCAGGCTGCGCGCGCCAGATAAATGCAGGACGGGCCGCCCGCCGGGGCGGCCCGTCGCTCTATGCGGGCTGAGGCAGCGGTTCCGCGCCGTCGAAACGCGCGTCGTCCAGCACGCCCTCCCGCTTGGCCACGATCGCCGGCACCAGAATTTGTCCCGCGACGTTCACCGCGGTCCGGCCCATGTCGAGGATCGGATCGATCGCAAGCAACAGCCCGACACCCTCAAGCGGGAGGCCGAGCGTCGACAGGGTGAGCGTCAGCATCACCGTCGCGCCGGTCAGCCCCGCGGTCGCCGCCGATCCGATCACCGAAACGAAGGCAATCAGCGCGTAGCTCGCCGGCGTCAGCGCGATCCCGTAGAATTGCGCGACGAAAATCGCGGCGATCGCGGGATAGATCGCGGCGCAACCGTCCATCTTGGTCGTCGCGCCGAGGGGAACGGCGAAGGCGGCATAGGCGCGCGGGACGCCCAGCCGCTCGGCCGCGGCTTCGGTCACCGGCAGCGTCCCGATCGACGAACGCGAGACGAAGCCGAGCTGGATCGCGGGCCATGCCCCGGCGAAGAAGCGCAGCGGATTGAGGCCGTTCACCACGAGCAGCAGCGGGTAAACCACAGCAACCACCAGCAGCAGGCCGAGATAGACCGCGCCCGCAAACGCGCCGAGCGCCGACAGCGCGTCCCAGCCGTAGCGCGCGACCGCATCGCCGATCAGCGCAGCGCTGCCGATCGGGGTCAGCGCAATCACCCACAACAGCAGACGGCGGAAGAGCGCGAGCGCTGAGGCGTTGAAGGCGAGGAAGGGCTCCCCCTTCTCGCCGATGCGCACCGCCGCCGCACCGACCGCGACCGCGGCGACGATGATCTGGAGGATGTTGAACGACAGCGCCGTGGTCGCGCGGCCATCGGCCACCGCGGTCGAAGCGGTGATGCCGAGGAAGTTGGCGGGCACCAGTCCCTTGAGGAAGTCGAGCCACGACCCGCTGGTGGCGGGTACCCTGGCCGCCGCGGGATCGATCCCGGCATGGAGCCCCGGCTGGATGACAAGGCCGAGCATGATGCCGATCGTGACTGCGATCAGCGCGGTGACCGCGAACCAGAACAACGTCCGCCACGCGAGCCGCGCGGCATTGTCGAGATCGCGCAACGCCGCGATCGACGCGACGATCGCGGTGAAGACCAGCGGCGGTACCAGCGCCTTCAGCAGCTGGACGAAGATCTGGCCGATCGTGCGCAGCCCCTCCCCCAGCGCCGCACCCGCGATCTGGTCGGGCCCAAGCGCCCGCGCGGCGAGCCCGAGCAGCAGCCCGAGCGCCATGCCCGCGAGCACCTGGACCCCGAACGACGGCAGCCGCCGCCGGGCACCGGCTGCCGTCGCCATGCTCACCAGCTCAGGCCGAGGCGCGCGTAGAGATAGCGGCCATTGAACCCGAAGGGCGAGTAATAGGGGAAGCCGAGCACACCGCTGGATGCGTTCAGCGCCGCGCTCACCCGGTCCGGATAGACATCGAACAGGTTGTTCACGCCGAGCGCGATCTCAGGCCCCTTCTGCGCACGATAGCGCAGCTCGAGATCGGTGATCGTATGCTTGCCGGTGTGAATGTCGCCCGCCGGAGTGGTTCCCGGCTGCGTCACGTCGCCATAATAGGTCGCGCGCGCCGTCACCCCGAACGGCCCCTGGGCCCAGTCGATCGCACCGGACACCTTCTCGCGCGGCGTGCCCTCTTCCAGCGTCAGCACGCGGTTGCGTCCGAACAGTGCGGTGGTGGGCCGGCGGGTCAGCTCGACATCGTTGAAATTGCCGGCGAGCGTGAAGTCGAAGGTACCGGCCGCCGCGGTCGGCAGCTTGTAGCGCGCGACGACGTCGATACCCTTGGTGGTCGAACGCAGGCCGTTGATGAAGAAGCGCGCCGCGCTGATGTTGGGCAGCGTCGTGACCGGAATATTCTCCGACAGTGCGATCTGGTCGCGCAGCTTGATGAGATAGCCGTCGACGGTGAGGTCGAACCCGCCGAAGCGCAGCACCGTGCCTGCCGAGAAGTTGGTCGAACGCTCGGGCTTGAGCGCACGCGCACCGAGCGATGCGACCCGCGGGTCGTTCGACGGGAAGGTCCCGGTCTCGATCACGTTGCCGCCGGAGATGACCGACGAGATCGACGTGAAATATTGCTGTTGCAGCGACGGCGCGCGGAAACCGGTCGAAACGGTGCCGCGCAGGGCGATGCCGGGGGTGATATCGTAGCGTGCCGAGACCTTGCCGGTCGCGATCTCGCCAAAGTCCGAATAGGTTTCGCCGCGGCCCGCCAGCCCGATCAGGAAACTGTCGGTGAGCTGCGCTTCGAGATCGAGATAGATGCTGCCCGAGCGGCGGCTGCGCTCGATCGCGTTGAGCGGCGAGAAGCCGGCAAAGCCCTGCGCGATCGTCGGTGCGCCGGGAACCGCGCCGGTTGTGGGGGCCGAGTAGGAAGCCGGCTCGCCCGGGGTGATCTTGTAGCCCTCGCGCCGCCCTTCGAGACCCCAGGCGACGTTGAGCGATCCCAGCACGTCGAACTGGCGCGCCACGTCGAGGCCCGCGGTCCACTGGTCGTAGATCACCGCGCCATCGTAGAAGCTGTGCGGCGACGCGGCGCCCCAGGAGAAATTGGCCGAATTCTCGGTGCGGAAGCCGACCTTGTTGCGGCCATAGCCCGCGGTCAGGTCCACCGACCAGCCCGCGACCTCGCCCTTGATGCCGAGCGCCGAGGTGAGATTCTCAGAGCGCGTCTCGATCAGCGGCAGGAAGCCGTTGGGATAGCCGACCGCGGCGAGATACTGGACAGCGGCGGCATTGTTCGGGCGCGGGAAGGCCGCGCTCGACGTGTCGCGCTGCTGGTAGCCGGCCCAGCCATAGACCTCCCAGCCGCCGCCGAGCGGCGCGCCGGCATTGGCGAACAGCGTGTACTGATCGACCTTGGGATCGCCGAAGCGGCCCTGCGGGGCGATGCCATTCGCGCCGGTCGGCGCATTGGCGGCAGGGATGTCCGAGCGGTTGGTCGGGTTGCGGTGCACATATTCGCCCGACAGCGTCAGGAAGCCTTCGGCGCCGAGCGCAATGCCCTGCCAGCCGGCGGCGGTGACGGTGGATTCACCGCTGACATGGCGGTTTGCCCGCGCGGTGTTCACATCGGTGTTGTAGAAGCCATAGGTGACGGTCGCGCCGCCACCCGAGCGTGCTTCGCGCAGCCGCAGGTTGATGACGCCGGCAATCGCGTCCGATCCATATTGCGCCGAGGCGCCATCGCGCAGCACCTCGACCCGGTCGAGCGCCGCAGTCGGCACGGTGTTGAGATCGACTGCCGCCGCGCCGCGGCCGACGGTACCGTTGACGTTGAGCGAGGCGGACGCGTTGGTGCGAACGCCGTTGATCAGGACCAAAGTCTGATCGGGTGAGAGGCCACGCAGCGTCGCGGGGCGGATCGCATCGGTGGCGTCGGTCGCCGCCGGGCGCGCGAAGCTGACCGAGGGGGCGACGTTGGACAGCGCCTGGGCGAGCTCGGTGGTTCCCTGCTGGCGGAGGCCGTTGACCGAGAGCACATCGACCGGCGCAGCGGTGTCGAGCCGCGAGCGTCCGGCGGCGCGCGTGCCGGTCACGACGATCTCTTCCCCGGAGCCTGCCTGGCCGGCCGCAGAATCGCTCTCCGCTTCCTGCGCGGCAGCATAGGCGGGCGCCAACGCCACCAGGGCGACGGTCGCGGCGAGCTGGAACTTGAGTCTACGCATGGGAACCCCTTTCGATGAAGGGCCCGAAATCATACTTCGAAGATGGGATTTGAAGCCTAGAAAAGATGTGCCGCCGTCAATGCGAGCTTTGCCGGGCGGCACCCGCCGGGTTCACTGCAGCGTTCGATCCGCGAGATTGTTCGCATAACGGCTGGACACCGGCAGCCTGCGGCCGTTGAGCAGCGCGACCTCGACCACGCCCTTCCGGTCGCGCACCAGCACGTCGATACTGCGCCAGGGCACCAGATAGGAGCGATGGACCCGGACGAAGCCGGCCTTGCGCAGCACGCGTTCGGCATTGCCCATGGTCTGCCGCCACACCACGATGCGCTGCTCGGTATAGAGCTCGACATAGTTTCCCGCCGCGCTCGCGAACAGAATATCGGCGGGCGCCACCGGCGGATCATCCGCCGCCGGAGTCAGGCCATGCCCGGCCTGCTCAATCCGCGGCAGCGGATAGAGCAGCGCCCCGAGCATGGCCGCGCCGAGCAAGGGCAGCCGGCTGAAAAAGGCCCCCTTCGCGTCCGAGCCCAGCCACAACGCGATGGCACCGCTCGCCGCATAGGCGACGCAGCCAAGCGCCAGTGCCATGAGGAGCAGACGCGTCCGCCTGCGCGCCATGCGTGCGCCGCGTTCAAAGATCATTGCCCCAGCCACCCAGGGGCTGAGCGTCGCCAGCGCCCAGATCAGGCTCCCGGCCAGCCCCGATCGATCGTCGGTGAAGGCGAGTTCGGAAAGCATGCAATAGGCCGCCCCGGCCGGAAACAAGGCCAGCGGCGCGAGCAACCGGGCCAGCCCGGGCGTCGTTCCGCGCCGAACCCCTGAAAAACGCGCAACTCCCTCTGTCATTGCTCAGGCGCTCCTTCCGGTACCGCACGACCGCGCCGCATTATTACCATTTCAGAACCGCTTGGTTACCAAAATACGCCAATGCTGTCCCGTCACCGGCACCAGCGGACCATAGGGCGTCGCGTAATAGCCTTTGCGGTCGAACATGTTCACCAGTTGCGTCCGCAGCGAAAGCCCGGTGCCGGTCCAGTCGTAGCGCGCGCCGAGATAGCCGAACGGCACGCCCGCGGCCTCGATCGTGCTCACATTGTCGCGACGGCGGCGACCCTCGTAGAGCAGATAGGCGTCGAGGCTCCAGCGATCGGTCAGCCTGTGTTCGAACGCGATCGTCGCGTTGAAGCGCGATACGCCCGGCGCCATCGGGTTCACCGTCCCGGCATCGACCAGCGCGCCGGAAACTCGTGCCTGAAGTACATTGGCGCCCAGCACGATTGTGGTCGCCGGCGTCAGCTGTCCGGTGAGCGAAGCCTCGATGCCACGATGGCGGACAGTGCCGACCGGCGCATAGACCGAGTCCGGGCGCAGTCCGTAGATCGGCTTGCGGATGTCGAACCCGGCCAGGATGAAACCGAGGCCCGGCGTGATATCGAACCGCGCGCCGATCTCGTACTGGCGGGCTTCGACCGGGGGAAGCACCGCGCCGCGATTGGCCGCGGCGTCAGGGGCGATCCCCGATTCCTCCAACCCCGAGACATAGCTGGCGAAAATCCGCCATCTCGCAGCCGGGCGCCACAGTGCCGACGCGCTGTAGAGCCAGGTTTCGTCGGTCTGTGCCGATCGTGCCCCACGCGTATCGCGAAAGCTCTTCGCATAGCGGTTGCGGTGCGCGCCCAGGCGAAGCTCGAACGCCTCGCCGGCGGCGAGCTCATAGGTCGCACTCAGAATGGTCTGGTCCACCTGGTCGCGGCTCAGAGGTGCATTCGCCGGCAGAACCGGCCGCGCCACGGCGACCGGCCCGTCCGCGACCGTGAAGCGTCCTGCAGGAACAGCGATCGCGTCGGCACGATGGCTGACCGAGTTGCGGTGCCGGAGCGCGAGCCCGGCGCGATGCGTCGCGCCGGCAAGCGCAAAGGTCCGGAACGCCTTCACCTCGACCGAGTCCGACCGCGCGTCGGCGATGGGCGTATGGTACAGGGTACTCGTGACATTGCCGGCGCGGTCGATGGCCAGCACCGTCGTGTCGCTGCGGCCGGAAT
Organism: Sphingomonas sp. GW821-FHT03E12; assembly: GCF_059420685.1. Taxonomy (NCBI): domain Bacteria; kingdom Pseudomonadati; phylum Pseudomonadota; class Alphaproteobacteria; order Sphingomonadales; family Sphingomonadaceae; genus Sphingomonas; species Sphingomonas sp. GW821-FHT03E12. The sequence continues at coordinate 945,371 of NZ_JBWKUF010000001.1, read as the reverse complement.
CGCGCATCGATCGTACCGCTGAAGCCCCCAGCGTCCAGCCGCCCGCGCGGTGTTCGAACAGCGCGCCGAAATTGCGGCTCAGGACACGCGCCCGCGCCCAGTCGGGGCTGTAATTGTGTCGGTCGCGGAGCGGCGGCGGCATCGCGCTGCCCTGCGCGAGCACCGCAAGATCCCCGTCATGCGACTGGCGGCTGATCCCGCCGAAGACGCGCAGGCGCGTTGCCGGCGCGGGCTTCCAGCGGAACACGGCTCCCACATCGTATCGCGCGCCGTCCTGACCGGTCGACCATTTCTCGTCCGGGCCGACGAAGCTGTGCGCGACCAATCCCCATTCGCCGTTGCCACTCACCAGGCTTCCCAGCGCCTCGACGCTGGGAGAGCCGAACCCGCGCGTGCCCGCGGTGACGGACAGCGCGCTTTGCTCGCCCGGCTCGCGGAGCCGGTAGCCGACCACGCCGGTCGGTATGGGCAGGTCGAGCGCGGTCGCCGCGATGCCGACGTTGATCGACGACCCCGAAACCAGCGATTCCGACGGCAGCGCCGCGGGATGGAAGTAGAAGCCGTCGATCCGGAACGAACCGCCGGTCGAGATCAGGTCGAACCCGCGCGTCTGATAGGGGCTATAGAGCCCGACCTGATTGATCCCGACGCTGGCGCCGAACGCATCCTCGGCAGAGCCGGCTGCGCTGTCCTGCGCTTCCGGCGCGCTGTCGCCATTCTGCGCGGCGGCTGAGGCAGCGGCAAACAACATGGCCGCGATCGTGCCGAAACGGGCCCTGGCAGGAAGGGACGTGAAAAGTGACATGGCCGGAACATCCTGATGGAAATGATCCGGGGCAGCGCTTGCGCAGCCGACCGTCGGCCAGCAATCGCGCCGGTGCGGCGGGACGAAACTTGTGACGAAGGGACGAACGCGCACCCACACAGAAGCTCGAACGGCTTGCCCGGGGCGCGGAAAGCGAGTGACGCTTGCGCTGCCTGCGCGGGCACGCTAAACACTGAACCATATGGTTCAGTATAGCCCTTCCCTCGACCTGTCGTTTGCGGCGCTGTCCGATGCGACCCGCCGCGGGATCATCGATCAGCTTGGGCGAGGGGAGGCGTCGATCACCAGCCTCGCGGACAGGTTCCAGATGACGCTGACCGGCATGAAGAAGCACGTCCAGGTTCTCGAGCGTGCGGGGCTCGTCGTCACGCAGAAGGTCGGACGGGTGAGAAGCTGCAAGCTCGGGAGCCGCGGCCTCAAGGCAGAGGCCGAGTGGATCGAGGCGCACCGCAAGCTCTTCGAGGATCGCTTCGATGCGCTGGACGAGATCATCAGCGAACTGAAACTGGAGGAAAGCGATGGATCAGCAAGCTAGCGGTGCAGACGGTGCGCAGAATCGCACATTGGTCGAGCGCAAGGGGGATCGCGAACTCGTCGTGACGCGGACATTCGATGCGCCGCCGGGTATCGTTTACAGGGCGTGGAGCCAGCCCGAGCTGTTCCGGCGCTGGTGGATGCCCAAATCGGTGACCGGCGTTTCACTGGTATCGTGCGATATGGATGTCCGCACCGGCGGCAAATACCGGCTGGAATTCAGCGCCGGCGGATCAGAGACCATGGCCTTTTACGGCAAATATCTCGAAGTGGTGCCGAACGAGCGCATCGTCTGGACCAATGACGAAGGCGAGGAAGGCGCGATCACCACTGTGACTTTCGAAGACCAGGACGGGAGGACGCTACTGAGTTTCCACGAGGTCTATCCGTCTGCGGAGGCGCTTGAGGAAGCATTGCAGGGCTCGGCGGCCGGATTGCCGGAGCAGATGGAACAGCTCGACGAACTGCTTTCCAGCATAAGCGAGTAGCGCTGGCCGGAAAATTCGGCGCTGGACGGCCTGCTCTTGGGCAGGAAACGGCGGCAAATGGCGGAGCGGGAGGGATTCGAACCCTCGATACGCTTTTGACGTATACTCACTTTCCAGGCGAGCGCCTTCGACCACTCGGCCACCGCTCCGCATGCCAGGAGGCGCTGCCCTAGTGATTTGCGGCGATCACCGCAAGCGTTGCGCGCAGCCGGCCTCCGTGCCAGCCTGTGCGCCATGCTGACCCTTGCCCTAGCGCTCGCTCTTCAGGCCGCTCCAGCCGTGGCGCCCAAGCCGTCCGATCCGCTGCCCGCCGACTGGAAGCCGGTGCCCGATGACGAGCTGCTGGTGATGACGCTGGCCGGCGACCGGCGCGTCTATATCCGCCTCGCGCCGCGCTACACGCCGATGCATGTCGCCAACATCCGCAAGCTCGCCGCGGCACGCTGGTGGGACGGCGAGAGCGTCTATCGCGTCCACGACAATTATGTCGTGCAATGGGGCGATCCGACCGAGAAGAAGGCGCTGCCCGCGGGCGTGATCGCCCAGCCGCCTGCCGAATATGACTGGCAGCGCTATGACGCGGTGACCAAGCTCACCCGTACCGATCCCTATTCGACCGCCGCGGGGCACAGTGCCGATGGCTGGCCGCTCGCCACCAACGGCAAGGTCGCCTGGCTCCCGCATTGCTACGGGATGGTCGGCGTGGCGCGCGATATGGCACCGAGCACCGGGAGCGGCGGCGATCTTTACGCGGTCATTGGTCATGCCCCGCGGCATCTCGACCGCAACATCGCGATCGTCGGCCGCGTGCTCGAGGGGATCGAGCATCTCTCGTCGCTGCCGCGCGGCACCGAAGGCGGCCTTGGCCTCTACAAGGACAAGGGCCAATATGTGCCGATCGTCAGCGTGCGCCTTGCCAGCGAGCTGCCCGCCGCCGAACGCCCGCATTTCCAGTATCGCGCCGCCGACAATCCGCGCTTCGCCGCCTGGGTGAAGACGCGCGAGAATCGCGAGCCGCCCTTCTTCAACCTGCCCTCGGGCGGGGCAGATATCTGCAATGTGATGCCGCCGGTGCGCCGCGCGCCCTGAGCGGCTCAGATCCTGCGGATCAGCGCGCGCGCTTCGGCACCATAGCCCTTCGCCGGATCGACCAGCCCGTCGCCGAGCGGAACGAAGCCCTGATGACGCCAGAAATCATGCGCGTCGCCGACTGCGATCAGCGCGATCGTGTCGAGCCCGGCGCGGCGTGCGTCGGCAAGGACGATCTCCACAGCAGCGCCGGCCAAGCCGTGTCCGCGCGTCACCGGCGCGAGCGCCAGATCGTGGAGATAGTAGCAATCCGCCGGTTCGGGCAGCCGCGCCAGCGGGACATGGAGCACCGATGGTGTATCGAAGCGTCCCGGATGCGCGATCAGATAGCCGCCAAGCTCCCCGTCACCGATGTCGACGACATGGCAGCCCGCCGGATAGAGGCGGAAACAGGCGGCGAAAATCGCGGTATCTTCCCAATATTCCTCATGGGCGATCTTGGTGAGCGCGCCCACCCGCGCCACATCCGCTCCGGTCATCGCGCGCCAGCGCATGGCCGGTCTAGCGCCCGACCCAGTCGGCGACCTGCCCCGCGACCTGATTGGCCGCACGATTGAGTGCCGTGCCTGCCGATGCCGCGTCGATCGCGGCAACGGGCACGCGTGCCTCGAAGCGGCGTTTCTCGAAAGTCAGCGGCGCACGCGCGCCGCTGGCTTCCGCAGGGCGATCCCGCACCAGCGTCGCGTCGTAGGTCACCACCGCCTCATTGGTCGTGGCATCGATCCCGAACGCACGCAAATCACCACCGAGCCGCGCGCCCGGATCCGAAAGCGACTGGCGCAGGCTGAGCACGACACGCCCGGTGCGGACCGAAACCGTGTCCGAAAGCAACCGCGCGAACAGCCGGCTAGGCGCTTCCACCCAGTGCGCGTCCTTGAGGTAAGCGATGCTGGTCGCGTTCGATTGCACCGGTACCCGCGCCACCACCAGTTCCTGCGGCACGTTGAGCGTGGCGACGCTGATCGACTTTGCCGTCGCCGAGCTCGCCGTCTCGCCCACGGCGATCGACGCGTCGGACGTGAGAGTAAGCAGCGAGGGCGGGGCGTCGGCACCGAAGCGGATGCAACCGCCAAGGAGCAGCACGAGCGCGAGGGGGGCGAGCTTCTTCATCGTCTGGCTCACTTCTTCCGGGGTTCATATTCGGGCAGCTTGGGTCCGCCGATCAGCGATCCGGCGCCCCCGCGATCAACCTTCTCGGCGACCGACTGCAGGGCAATCGCCATTCCGCGCAGGTCCTGGATCAGCTGGTTCACCTCGGGGATCGTCTGCGCCGACACCTGATCAAGCCCTGCATCGGCCTTGCCCAGCGTACGCTCAAGCGCCTTCATGCTCCCGTCGGCGGAAGCGATTGCCTTGCGCAGGTCCTTCATCGCCGGGCCGACCTCGTTTGCCAGCACCTGATCGGTGGTACCCGAAAGCTTGCCGATCTGCTCGGCGGCGAAGCCGGCCTGCTTCACCGTGTTGCGCAGCTCGGCGATCGCGGCGCGCAGGTCGGGCGCGCCCTTGGCGAGCTCAGCCGTCATCTTGTCGGTATTCTCGAGGATGCCGGCGATCGACGCCTGGTTGCGATCCGACAGCAGCTCGGTCAGCCGCTCGGTCAGCGTCGACAGCCGCTCGAGCAGCCGCGGGGCGGTGTTGAGCAGTGCGCCGAGCCCGCCCTGCTTGGTCGGGATCACCGGCACGCCGAGCGGGCAGACGCTGCGCGGATTGACCTCGGGGCATTCGATCACCGGCGCACCCTTGACCGCGCCGTCGAGCTGGATCTGGCTGACCCCGGTAAAGCCCACGCCCTGGATCGTCGCGGTGGTACCCTGAAGGATCGGCACTTCCTTGTTCACGCTGATCCGCACGCGCACCAGGCTCGGGTCGGGCGGGAACAGCGCGATTTCCTTGACCTGCCCCGCCGGCACGCCCGAAAAGGCGACCGACGATCCCTTGGCGATGCCATCGACCGCCTGCTTGAAGAAGATATCATATTCCTTCTCCGCAGCGGTGTTGAGCCGCGCCAGCCACACGGTGAACAACGCCAGCACGGCGAGCAGGATCAGCACCACCGCACCGACCAGCACATGATTTGACCGGGTTTCCATCTAGTGCCTCATGTCGCCCTGGCCTCCGCGCGTTCCACGCTGCTCACTGCGGCGCGGCCGCGCGGGCCGTTGAAATATTCCTGGATCCACGGATGATCCAGCGCGAGCAATTCGTCGATGGTGCCGACCGCGATCACCCGCTTGTCCGCCAGCACCGCCACCCGATCGCAGATCGCATAGAGCGTATCGAGATCATGGGTGATCAGGAACACCGTCAGCCCCAGCGTCCGCTGCAGCGCCAGCGTGAGTTCGTCGAACGCAGCTGCGCCGATCGGGTCGAGCCCCGCGGTCGGCTCGTCGAGGAACAGCAGTTCGGGGTCGAGCGCAAGGCTGCGGGCGAGGCCCGCGCGCTTCTTCATGCCGCCCGACAGCTCAGCCGGATATTTGGGGCCGGCGTCCGGCGCCAGCCCGGTCATCACCACCTTGTACGCCGCAATCTCGTCGAGCAGCGCCTGGTCGAATGCCGGGTAGAATTCCTTGAGCGGAACCTGGACATTCTCCGCCACGGTCAGGGTCGAGAACAGCGCGCCGCCCTGGAACAGCACGCCCCAGCGCTTGCGCAGCTCGATCGCCTCGTCGGTATCGAGATGGCGCACATCCTCACCGAACACCTCGATCGATCCCGCATCGGGTTCCTGCAGGCCGATGATCGACCGCATCAGCACCGACTTGCCGGTCCCCGATCCGCCGACCACGCCAAGGATCTCGCCCGGCCGCACGTCGAGGTCGAGCCCCTCGTGCACCACCTGCTCGCCGAAGCTGTTGCGCAAGCCGCGCACGCGGATGACCGCATCGCCCGCAAAGGTCGGCGCCGTCATCAGTTCCACCCCACTTCGGTGAAGAACACGGCGAAAAAGGCGTCGAGCACGATCACCAGGAAGATCGCCTGGACCACCGCGGTGGTGGTGCGCGTGCCGACCTGCTCGGCGTCGCTCTCCACCTGCATCCCCTGATAGCAGCCGGCGATGGCGATGATCGCAGCGAACACCGGCGCCTTGACCATCCCGACATAAAGATCGGTGATCGGCACCACCTCGCGGAGGCGCTGGACGAAGGTGATCGGCGGAATGTCGAGCGAGATCCAGCAGAGCAGCCCGCCGCCGATCATCGCGATGACCGAGGAATAGAAGCCGAGCAGCGGCAGCATCACCACCGCCGCGATCACGCGCGGCAGCACCAGCGCCTCCATCGGATTGACGCCGATGGTGCGCATCGCGTCGATTTCCTCGGTCAGCTTCATCGTGCCGAGCTGCGCCGCGAACGCCGATCCGGACCGTCCCGCGACCATGATCGCGGTCATCAATATGCCAAGCTCGCGCAAGGTCAGCCGGCCGAGCAGGTTGATCGTGTACACCTCCGCGCCGAACTGGCGAAGCTGCACCGCACCCTGCTGAGCAATGACGATGCCGATCAGGAAGCTCATCAGCCCGATGATGCCGAGCGCGGTGACACCCACCACTTCGAACCGGTGGACGGTCGCATGGAAACGGAAGCTGCTCGGGTTGAGCAGCACCCGGCCGAACGCCATCGCGGTCGCGCCCATGAAGCCGAGCAGGCCGTACAGCGTCCGGAAGGCCTGGATCACCGCTTCGCCGATCTCGGCGAGCAGGCGCTGGAAGGCGCCGAGCTGGCCCGGCCGCATCTCGACCGGCCGGTCGGCGCCTGCGACCTGGTCGAACAGATGCTGCGAATCCGCGCCCAGCCCCGATACCGCCGCGTCATGATCACGTGCAAAGCGGTGGACCAGCCAGGCGCCGACCGTGTCGATCCGGTCGATCCCGCTCATGTCGAGCCGCGCGACGGGGCCCTGCACTGCCGCCAGCCGCTCGGGCAGGTCGCCGATCGCGCGCAGCGACAGATTGCCGCTGAAGCGGAGCGTCCCCCCGTCGGCCACGTCGTGCTGGAAGTCGGCTGGCGCGCTCATCCGCTCATCCATGGGTTATTCGGGCTGGTACGGCAAGCGCTTGCCTTTACAGATGTTTCGTCTCCGACCCAATCCCGGAAGCGCCGCGAAGGTTCCGATGCGAAGTGTTGCAATTTATGACATGGACAAGACGATCACGCGAAAGGCGACCTGGACGCCGTTCCTGATCCATGCCGCGATCGCCCGCGCGCCCTGGCGGCTGGCATTGCTGCCCGCGGCCGGAATCGCATCGCTCCTGTATCTCGCAAAGGCGATCGACCGCGCGAAGCTCAAGGAGGTCACTCACCGGCTGATGCTCGGCCGCACCATCCCGCCCAATGATCTGGAAGCGGTGGCGCAGGCCTTTGCCGACAGCGTCGCGGCGTCCAACATGTTCGCCGACGCGCGCGCGCGGGTCGAGGCGGATCGCGCGGGCGGCTGGGAGCCGGTGCTGGCGACCGCCAGCCATGGCTATTACGCCCGCGCCATCGCCGCGCGACTTGGCATCGAACAGGTGATCGCGACCGAGGCACGGCGCGATACCAACGGCAACGTCCTTGCTGGGATCGAGGGCGAGAATTGCTACGGCCCCGCCAAGCTGCGCCTCATCAAGGCCTGGATGGCGCGCGAGGGGATCGCGCGCAGCGACCTGCGCGTGCGCTTCTACAGCGACCATGTCTCCGACGCACCGGTGCTGGAGTGGGCGGACGAGCCGTTCGCGGTCAACGCGCATGGGCCGCTGCGCAAGCTGGCAGCGGCGCGGGGATGGACCGTGCTGGACTGGGAGGGGTGACAGCGGGCCCAGGTTGAGTGCGCTGGATTCCGCTGATAACTCAAGCGCATGAACCCGTCCGTATCCGCGCTGTGGCAGCGTTACCGCCTTGTCGATCCTTCCGCGCCTGTCGAAGCGCAGGCCGTCTATCATTTCTGCGACAATCAGGAGGATGCGGACGCTTGCGCCGATCTGGTCGTCGCGGGACAGAAGCGCGCGACCGCATCGTCGCTTGCCGAACTGGAACGCGACAACATCCCGATGCCCCAGGCCGGCGATTATGCCGTGATCACCGGCTGGAACGGTGAAGCGCGCGCGGTGATCCGGACCACTTCGGTCGACATCTGCAAGTTCGCCGACGTCGATGCTGACTTCGCGCGTGACGAGGGCGAGGGCGATCTGACGCTCGAATGGTGGCGCGCTGCCCACCAAGCCTATTACGAACGCGTGCTGGTAGGCAGCGATACCCCGGTCGACGGCGACCTGCTGATCGCATGCGAACGGTTCGAGGTCGTGCTGCCGGCCTGAGCCCGACTTACAGCACCGTGTGCAGCGTGTGGATCGCCAGCCCCACCAGTCCGCCGACCAGCGTGCCGTTGATGCGGATATATTGCAGGTCCTGCCCCACCGCATTCTCCAGCCGCCCGGTGATCGTCCGCGCATCCCAGCCGCGGACGGTGTCGGAGACGAGTCGCACGATGCCGTCGCCATAGTCTGCCGCGGTGCCCACCGCGGCGCGGCGGACAAAGCGGTTGATCATGTGGCTGAGCCGCGGGTCGTTCTGGAGGGTCTCGCCGAGCTGGCGCAGCGCGTCGCCGAGCTTGCCCGCGAGCGCAGCATCGGGATCGCGCGCGACCCGGAGCAAGGCCGCACGTCCCTGCTCCCACATCCCCTCGATCCAGCGTGCGAGCGCAGGATTGTCGAGCAGATCGGACTTGAACTCCTCGACCTTCATCCGCGTCGGAATGTCGAACTGGAGGTCGAAGGCGAGCTTTTCCAGCCCCTCCTCGACCTTGGCGCGCAGCGGGTGGCCGGGATCTTCGGCGACGTCGGCGACCAGCTTGTAGAGGCCGTCGATGATCGCATTGGCCAGCGTCTCGTCGAGCCCGGTCCAGCGCATGATCGAGCCGGCGCGCTCGTGCACCATCTTGCGGATCAGCGCCTCGTTCTGGTCGATCACCTTGGCAAGCCAGCGCAGCATGCCGTCCATCAGCGGCGTGTGGCGGCCCTCGGCCATGGCCGCGCCCAGTGCCTGGCCGATCAGCGGGGCCACATCGGTCTGGCGCAGGCGATTGGCGACCGCGCTCTTGATCATGCCGCCAAGCTGCTCCTGGTCGAGCGATTCGAGCAGGCTCGCAGCCATGCGCGATGCGCCACGGCGCAGGCGGCCCGAGCTTTCAGGCGGCTGCGCCAGCCATTTGCCTGCTGCGCCCGCGACATCGACCCCGCTCATCCGCCGCGCGACCACGCGCGGGACCAGGAAATTGTCGCGCAGGAAATTGGCGAGCGCGGTGGCGATCCGTTCCTTGTTGCGCGGGATGATCGCGGTGTGCGGGATCGGGAGGCCGAGCGGGTGGCGGAACAGCGCGGTGACCGCGAACCAGTCGGCAAGGCCACCGACCATTGCAGCCTCGGCAAAGGCGCGGATGAACCCCGCAGCCGGATGAAGCGGCTCATAATGCCGCGCAGCCAGATAGACGGCAGCCATCGCCACCAGCAGGCCGGTCGCGATGAAACGCATCCGCCGCAAACCCGGTGGTGCGGGCTCGCGGCGCAGGCGACCATTGAGCAGGGGGGCAGCGCGCGCGCGGCCCGAAAACGCGCGGGGAGACGGGTTCATACCCGTAACAATCCCCCCGCGCGCAATTGGTTCACTCGGCAGGCTGCGGTCCCTCCCCGCCCTGATGGCCGAGACGCCCCTGCTGCTCGATCACGGCGCCGCCCTGCGGGCCATGCTCGTCGCCAGGCGTGTAGGTGAGCAGGCGGCGGCGCAGACGCGGCCCCATCCACTTCTCGACCCCGATCGCCAGGCTGAAGCTCGCCGGAACGATCAGCAGCGTCAGGATGGTCGACAGGATCAGACCGCCGATCACGGTGACGCCCATCGGCGCACGCCAGGCGGCGTCGCCCGAGAGCGCGACGGCGGTCGGCACCATGCCCGCGACCATCGCCACCGTGGTCATCACGATCGGCTGGGCGCGCTTGTGCCCGGCATCGGCGATCGCGGTCATCTTGTCGACGCCCTTCTCCATCTCCTCGATCGCGAAGTCGATCAGCAGGATCGAGTTCTTGGCGACGATGCCGAGCAGCATCAGGATGCCGATATAGACCGGCATCGAGATCGGCTGGCCCGCGATCCACAGCGCGAACAGCCCGCCCAGCGGCGCGAGCAGCAGCGATCCCATGTTGACCAGCGGCGACACGAAGCGCCGGTAGAGCAGCACCAGCACCGCAAAGACGAGGAAGATGCCAGCCACCACGGCGATGATGAAGTTCTGGATCATCTCCGCCTGCCACTTGGCGGCACCAACCTCGAGCTTGCCGACACCGAGCGGCAGGTTCTTCATGGTCGGCAGCGCGTCGATCTGCTTCATCGCGTCGCCGCTGACCACGCCGGGGGCAAGGTCGGCACCGATCATGATGCGCCGCTGCTTGTTGATCCGGTCGATACGGGTGGGCCCCGCACCGAAGCCGATATCGGCGACCAGGCTCAACGGCACCGATCCGCCCGACTGGGTCTGAACCGGCAGGTTCTGGATCGTCGACAGCTTGGCGCGCGCATCCTCTTCGAGCGCGACGCGGATCGGGATCTGGCGATCCGAGAGCGAGAAGCGCGCGCTGTTCTGGTCGATATCGCCCAGGGTCGCGATCCGGATCGCGCTGGAGAGCGCCGCGGTGGTGACGCCGAGATTGGCGGCAAGGTCCATCCGCGGGCGGATCACGATCTCAGGTCGCTGGAGATCGCCCGAGATACGCGGCGCGACCACGTTCTTGAGCCCCTCCATCTCCTCGACGATCTTCTGCGCGGTGCGGGTCAGCAGCGCTGGATCCTCACCGCCCAGGGTGATCGTCAGCGCGCGGCCCGACCCACCCCAGCCCTGCTGGTTGCGGAACGAGACGCGGGCGTCGGGAATGGCAGCCAGCGCCGGCGTCATCCGGCGTTCGAACTCATCACTCTTGAAGTGGCGCTTGTCGGCGAGCATCGCGGTGACGCGGCCATTGCCGACGAACGAGCGCGAATAGGTGTTCTCGACCCCTTCCTGCTTGGCCAGCAGGTCGCGGACGCGGTCGACCACAACCTTGGTCTGCTGAAGCGTCGTACCCGGCACCATCTCGATGCTCGCGGTCACCGCATCCTGATCGAGATTCGGCTGGAAGGTCTTGGGCAGGATCGCGAAGAACATCACCGTGAGCGCAAGGCTGACGATCCCGCCGACGATCGCCGACCAGCGGTGGCGAAGCGTCCAGTGCAGGATCTTCATATACTGGTCCATCATCCACCCTTCACCATGGGTGGCGTGGCCCTTCGCCTTGAGGAAATAGGCGGCGATCATCGGCGAGATGAGGCGTGCGACGGCAAGGCTCATCAGCACCGCCGCGACGACGGTGAGACCGAAATTCTTGAAGAACTGGCCCGAAATGCCCGGCATCATGCCGACGGGCAGGAACACCGCGACGATCGACATGGTGGTCGCGACCACTGCAACGCCGATCTCGTCCGCCGCGTCGATCGACGCCTGATAGGCGGTCTTGCCCATACGCATGTGGCGGACGATGTTCTCGATCTCCACGATCGCGTCGTCGACCAGCACGCCCGCCACCAGGCTGAGCGCGAGCAAGGTCATCTGGTTCAGGTTGAACCCGAGCAGCTCCATGAAGAAGAAGGTCGGGATCGCCGACAGCGGAATCGCCAGGCCCGAGATCAGCGTGGCGCGCCAGTCGCGCAGGAACAGGAACACCACGATCAGCGCGAGGACCGACCCTTCGATCAGCGCCCAAAGCGCCGATTTATACTGGGATTCGGCATATTCGGTGTTGTTGAACAGCACCTCGAAGCGAACCTTGGGGTTGCTCTCCTGCAGTTTCTTGAGCTTCTCTTCGGCCTGATGGAAGACTGCGACGTCCGAAGCGCCCTTGCCGCGCTTGATGTCGAAGGCGAGCACCTGGTTGCCGTTCCACTCGGCATTGCTGCGCAGCTCGGCATAGAGATCCTTGACCTGCGCGATGTCCGACAGGCGCACGGTGCGGCCGCCGCCAATCGCGATCTGGGTCTGGCCGAGCGCATGGGCGTTCGCAGCGTTGCCGAGCACGCGCACCGACTGTTCGGTACCCGAAATCTCTGCGCGGCCGCCCGCGGCGTTGAGGTTCACCTGGCGCAGCTGCTGGTTCACCTGGCTCGCGGTGAGGCCATAGGCCTGGACCTTGGCGGGATCGAGGATGATGCGGATCTCGCGGTTGACGCCGCCGACACGATCGACCGCGGTCAGGCCGGAGACCGACAGCAATTCCTTGGTCACCGAGTTGTCGACGTACCAGCTCAACTCTTCCATCGTCATGTCGGTGGCGATGGCGGTGAAGCTGGCGATGTCGTTGTCGGTGGTGTTGGCGCGGAACACCTGCGGCTCGAGGATGCCGTCGGGCAGCTGACCGCGGATCTGGTTGATCGCCTCGCGCACGTCGTTGACCGCGCGGTCGATCGGGGTACCGATATCGAGCTGGATGACCGTGGTCGAATTGCCCTCGGTCACGTTCGATTCGATCTGGTCGATCCCCTGCAGGGCGCGCACCGCGGATTCGACGCGCTGGGTGATCTGGGTCTCAAGCTCGGTCGGCGCGGCACCCGGCTGGCTGATCGTGACGATCGCGATCGGGAAATCGATGTCCGGATCGTTGTTCACGTCCATCCGCGCAAAGCTGACGAACCCTGCGATCGTCAGTGCGATGAAGAGAACGATCGGCGGAACCGGGTTCCGGATCGACCAGGCCGAGATGTTGCGAAAACCCATGGCTGTGTCCTTAGATCCGCGTCAGCGCTGCAGCTTCGTGAGGTTCGGCTTCACCTTCTGCCCCGGATTGAGGAAGGCGCCCGCGGTCAGCACGACCCGCTCGGTACCCTGCAGGCCGGAGGTGATCGCCACGCCCGCGTCGGAAACGTCGCCCGTGGTGATCGGGCGGCGCTCGGCCTCGTCCTTGGCATTCAGGATATAGACGAAATTGCCCTTGGTGTCGCTCTGGATCGCCGATTGCGGAAGCATCGGCGCGACCTGCCCGCCCGAATGGATGGTTGCGCTGGCAAAGCCGCCGGGACGCAAAGCCTTGTTATAGGACAGCGCGACGCGGGCGATGCCCTGACGGGTCTGCGGATCGATCACCGGCGAGACCTGCCACACCTGGCCCGCGAACTTCTCCTCGGTACCAGTCGGCGTCACATCGACGCGCGCGCCGACCGGAACGCGCTGAAGATCGGCTTCGCTGAGCTGAACGCGCATCTCGAACTGGCCGCCCTGCGCGACGCGGAACAGCGTGCCCGAACCGGCGCTGACGATCTGCCCCGGCTCGACCGCACGTGTGAGGACCAGACCGGCGGCCGGCGAGCGGATATCGAGCCGGCGATTGCGCGCGGCGGTTTCCGAATGCTGCGCCTGCGCGACGCGGACGCGCGCCGCCGCGGCATCGCGGGTCGCGGTCTTGCGGTCGATATCGGCCTTCGAGACGAACCCGCGCGCGACCAGTTGCTTGGCACGGTCGAGTTCGGCCTGGGCGATGCCCAGATCGGCCTGTGCAACGCGGATCCCGGCGGCCTGCGACTGCGCAGTCTGCGACTGGACCGAGCGATCGACGGTCGCGAGCACCTGGCCGGCGGCGACCCAGGTCCCCGGCTCGACCAGCACGCGCGTCACCTCGCCCCCCTCGCCCGCGACACCGACCGGCATTTCACGACGCGCAGCGAGCGAGCCGGTGCCGCTGATCACACGGTCAATCTCCTGGCGGCCGGGCACGGCGACGCTCACCACAGGAAGCTGGCGCCCGCCGCCTTCGCCCCCAGCGCCCTTGGCGGCGGCGCCAGCCTTCTCCCCGTCAGCCTTGCCCGAGGCGAAGGCAAACCAGGCGGCAGCGAGCACCGCGAGCGCGATCAGCCCGCCAATGATCCACCAGCGCCGACGCGACCGCACTTCCCCTTCACCGGCAATCGCCAGCTGCTCGTCCCTGCCAAACATCCGTGCCTCATAGTTCATGCGCGACCCCTTCCCCGGCCATAGACGGCCTGAACGGGCCTTTTCCGTCGCGCTGTATTATCTGAATAAATCACCGGCCTCAAGAGCCGTCGTCACCCCACCCGGATCCGTGCGCGACTAACTGCCCGTTTTCGTCTTGTTCCGCAAGGGGACAGGCCGCGAATCCATGCTGCGGTGCGTTGTCGAATCGGGGTTTGCAGCGCCGCCATCCTCAGGCAAGTTCCCCGCGTTTCCCTTGGCGGAAACCGCAGAACAGGAGGAAGGCATGCCCGAAGGTATTATCGGTTGGATCCTCATCGGCCTCGTCGCAGGCGCTCTTGGCAAGCTGATCATGCCCGGCAAGGATCCGGGCGGCATCATCGTGACCATCCTGATCGGTATCGCGGGCGCGTTGCTCGCAGCTTTCATCGCGCCGGCCATCGGCATCACCCTGACCGGCAAGTTCGCCAGCTATATCGCCGCCACGATCGGCGCGGTCGTGCTGTTGGCGCTGTACCGTGTCGTCATTGCCCGTCGGGCGGCCTGATTACGGGTTTCCTTCATTGGGTCCGTTCAGCTTCCGTTGTTCCGCCGACCGTTAGCGCGGCGGAACAACAAGCTGGAAAGGCCCCATTAAATGGTTCGATTGCTGACTCTCGCGGCCGTTGCCGCCGCGCTTCCCCTGACCGCCGCTGCGCAGGTGGCGGCGCCGGGTGCGTCCGTGTCTGACGGCACGCTTCTCGATGTCGTCGCAGAGGGCGAGGCGACTCGCGTTCCCGACATCGCGACGATCCGCGCGGGCGTGGTGACGCAGGCGCCGACCGCCGCCGCCGCGCTCGCCGCCAACGCGACGCAGATGAAGAGCGTGATCGCTGCGCTCAAGGCCGCGGGCGTCGCCGACCGCGACGTGCAGACGGCGAACATCTCGCTCAACCCGCAATATCGCTATGCCGAGAACCAGCCGCCGGTGATCACCGGCTATCAGGCGTCGAACACCGTCTCGGTCAAGTTCCGCGACATCGCCAAGAGCGGCAACATCCTCGACGCGCTGGTCAAGCAGGGTGCGAACCAGATCGATGGGCCGAACCTGTCGATCGACCAGATCGAGGCGGCGCAGGACGAAGCCCGAACCGACGCTGTAAAGCGCGCCCGCGCGCGCGCCGACCTCTATGCCCGGGCGCTGGGCATGCGGGTCGAGCGGCTGGTGTCGCTGAGCGAGGGAAGTGATGGCGGCATGCCCGGCCCGATGCCGGTGATGATGGCCCGTGCCGAAGCCAAGGATTCGACCCAACTGGTGCCGGGCGAGCAGCGCGTCGGCGTGACGATCCGGGTGCGCTTCCTGCTGAAGTAAGAATCAAGAAGGGCCGCTCTGAGGGGAGCGGCCCTATTTGCTTCAGGTCACGGTGGAACGCTCAACGCACCGAACCGCGGCGGACCAGATTGACGATCGCGAGCAGGATGATCGCACCGACCAGCGACACGATGAAGCTGTACACCGACAGCCCCTGATTGATCGAGCCGCCGCTGAAGATCAGACCGCCGATAAAGGCGCCGACGATACCGACGACGATATTGAGCAGGATACCCTGCTGCGCATCGGTCCGCATCACCAGACTGGCGAGCCAGCCGACGACGCCGCCGATCACCAACCACACGATGATTCCGACGAGGTCCATGATTTTCCTCCATCTTTGCACCCGCATCGCTGCGGGCGCTTGCGGAGAACAGACTCGTCAGCGCCCAAAATGGTTCCGCCCGCGTTTTGAGGCGCGGGCGGATGGGAGAACTCGAATGGCCGCTATGCGGTCAGTATTTCTGCTGCCGCTCATACAGAGAGCGATAGTGCTGGATGCGCGTGACGCGCAGCCCCGGCATGCCCGACCGGTCGATCGCGCGCTGCCAGCCGGCAAATTCCTCGACGGTGAGACCATAGCGGTCGCACACTTCATCGACAGTGAGCAGGCCGCCATTGACGGCCGCGACCACCTCCGCCTTGCGGCGGACCACCCAACGGGTCGTTTCAGGGGGCGGCAGCGTGTCGAGCGTCAGCGGCTCTCCGAGCGGTCCGATCACCTTTGCCGGGCGGATCTTTTGGTTTTCAATCATTACCTACCTCGATCAGGGCGGGGGGTCCCCGTCTTTGTTCTGTAACGACCATAGTCGTCCCGGCTTGAGCATCGGCTAAGCGGCACGGTAAACGCCGCCTTCATTGCTCTTTCCAGCCGGTTAGCGCGACTTCCACGGCGCGGTTGAACGCACCGTGCACCGGAGTGAACAGCGCACCGACCGGCAAGGGCCGGTCGAGCGCCGCCTGAAGCTGCGCGGTAGGACTCGCCGCCTGACGGGCGGCGATGCCAACCATCAGCACCGCGAGTTCGGTGGGGATGGCGGTCATCACCGCAACGTCCCGGTCGAATCGGAAGCTCAGGTCCACGTACGCCACTCACCTTGAGGTCAAATCCACCCATTTTGGATAAGCCCGAAGGTTGAAGGGGGAGTAAACGCCGACCGATTTTTGCATCCGGGCCTGCAAATCCCTATGTGGCGGCGCGATGACCGGACCCGATTTTCAGTTGAGCGGACCGCTGGACAAGCGGCGGATCGTCGTCGCCATGTCCGGCGGCGTCGATTCCTCGGTCGTGGCCGCACTCGCTGCGCGCACCGGCGCGGAGACGATCGGCGTGACGCTTCAGCTTTATGATCATGGCGAAGCGACCGGCCGTTCGGGCAGCTGCTGCGCGGGCCGCGACATCCGCGACGCGCGCGCCGTGTGCGACCGGCTCGGCATCGCACACTATGTCTTCGACCATGAAAGCAGCTTCCGCGAACAGGTGATCGACGATTTCGCCGACGAGTATCTCGCCGGCCGCACGCCGATCCCGTGCGTGAAATGCAACATGGGGCCCAAGTTCACCGACCTGTTTGCGCTCGCCCGCGACCTGGGCGCCGACTGCCTCGCGACCGGCCATTATGTGCAGCGCGTTGTCGGGCCGGAGGGGCCGGAACTGCACAAGGGCGCCGATCCCGCGCGCGACCAGAGCTATTTTCTGTTCGCCACCACGCGCGACCAGCTCGATTTCCTGCGCTTCCCGCTCGGCGCGATGCCCAAGAGCCGGGTGCGCGAGATCGCGGCCGAGATCGGCCTCGGCGTCGCAACCAAGCCCGACAGCCAGGACATCTGTTTCGTACCCGACCGCAATTATGCCGGGCTGGTGAAGAAATTGCGGCCCGAAGCCGACACTGCGGGCCGAATCGTCGACGAGGCCGGCAATGTGCTGGGCGAGCATCGCGGGCTGATCCACTTCACCGTCGGCCAGCGCCGCGGGCTCGAGATCGGCGGCAGCCCCGAGCCGCTCTACGTCATCCGCCTCGACCCCGAGCGCCGCGAAGTCGTGGTCGGCCCCAAGACCGCGCTCGCCGTGCGCGCCGCGCGGATCGAGGGCGTCAACTGGCTCGGCGGAAGCTATGACGGGCCGATGACCGCCAAGGTCCGCTCGATGGCCAAGCCCGCCCCGGCCCGGATGGAAGACGGCCGCGTGGTGTTCGAAACGCCCGAATATGGCGTGGCCCCCGGCCAGGCGGCGGTGCTCTATGCCGGCGAACGCGTCCTGGGCGGCGGCTGGATCAAGGAAACCGAGCGGGCGGAACTGGCGACGGCCTGAACGCCACAAACCCACTTGTTGACTCAGTCAACATTCGGTAATGTTGATTCAGTCAACACTATCGGATGGCGGAGCATGACAAGCGACGATGCGGCGGATGTGGCGGCCCTGCGCGCCTTCAACCGCACCTACACAAGGCGGCTCGGCCTGCTCGAAGCGCATCTCGACAAGAGTCCGTTCACGCTCAGCGAGGCACGGATCCTCTATGAGCTGGCGCATCGCACCGACCCGACCGGCGCGGAGATCGCCCGCGCGCTCGAACTCGACCCGGCGCAGATCAGCCGCACGCTCAAGCGCTTCGCCGCGCGCGGCCTGGTCGAAGCGCGGGAGGACCCGGAGCATGGCCGCCACCAGCTGCTGGCGCTGACGCCCGAAGGCCGGGCGGTGTTCGCCACGCTGGAGGCCGGCACCAAGACAGCGGTCGGCACACTGCTCGACGGTTTGCCGCCCTTCCGGCGTGAAGGCCTGCTCGTCGCCGCCGCGACCATCACCCGCATCTTCGAGGATGAGACCCCGCCCCGCCCGGTGCTGCGCGGCTTGCAACCGGGCGACCTGGGCCAGGTGATCGCGCGCCAGGCGATCCTCTATACCGGCGAATATGGCTGGAACAGCGAGTATGAGGCGCTGGTCGCGCGCATCCTCGCCGATTTCGACCGGGACTTCGATCCGGCACGGGAGGCCGCATGGATCGCAGACATCGACGGACGGATGGCGGGCTCGATCTTCCTCGTCCGCGGGGACACGCCGGATGTCGGCAAGCTGCGCCTCCTCTATGTCGAACCGGCGGCACGCGGGGCAGGAGTCGGCAAGATGCTGGTCGCAGCCTGCATCGCCCGCGCCCGCGAGGTTGGCTATGCCCGGCTCGATCTCTGGACCAACAGCATCCTGACCGCCGCGCGCCATATCTATGAGCGAGCCGGATTCAGGCTGATCGACGAAGCACCGCACCACAGCTTCGGCAAGGACCTCGTCGGCCAGACCTGGTCGCTGGCCCTGTAGCGCTTCGCTTCAGGCCGGCCGTTCGAGGAAGGTCGCGATCACCTCTCGCCGCACGCGGAAGCCCAGTTTCTCGTAGAGCGCGATCGCGCCCGCATTGCTGGCATAGCTGTGCAGGAACGGCGTCTCGCCGCGCGCGACGATGCGATCCATCACGACGCGCATCAGCTTGCCGGCAAGACCCCGGCCACGCCAGTCAGGATGGGTGCAGACCGCGCTGACCTCGGTCAGGCCCGGCGCGCGCATCCGCTCGCCCGACATCGCCACCAGCTGCCCGTCGACGCGTATGCCGATGAATTCGCCAAGCCGGTGCGTCGCCTCCACGAACGGGCCGGGCTCGGTCAGGGTCGCGAGCGCGAGCATCTCGGGCGCATCGGCATCGCCAAGGTCGAGATAGTCCACCGGCTCCGCCGGGGCCGGGCGCTCCAGCGCCATCTGCGCGAGCATCGCCCGCTTCACCACCGTCAGACCCGGCGGAACCATGGTCTCCGCCCCCTCGACCGTCGCGATCTTCCCGCCCGGCGGGACCAGCGCGGCAAGCGCGGCCAATGCCTCGGTCGTGTCATCGGCCGCCGCTGCGAGAATGTTGATTTCCGGGCGATAGCGCAGCGCCAGGGAGCCGCCGGCGGCGAACTGCGCTTGTCGCCCGCTCAGCGCCGTCCAGACGGGACGATCGAGCGGATGGCTCACAGCGTGAACACCCCCTCGATCACCGTGACGCAGGTACCGCGCAGGATCGCTTCATCGCCCGCCGCCTCGCAGTCGAGATAGCCGCCGCGCTTGCTCGCCTGGAACGCAGTGAACCGGTTGCGCGCCAGCCGTTCGGCCCAATAGGGGACCAGGACGCTGTGTGCCGAGCCGGTCACCGGATCCTCGTCGATCCCCGCAGCGGGCGCAAAGACCCGGCTGATGACATCGGTCCCGTCGCCCGGCGCGGTGACGATGTTGAGCGTATCACCCAGCGCAGCGAGCGCGCGGAAATCGGGCGCAAGCGCGCGCACCGCCTCGGCGCTCTCAAGCACGGTCAGATCATAGCCCCTGGGGTGATGCAGCACCGTGCCGTGCGATACGCCCAGCGCTTCGAGCAGGCCGGGGATTTCGGCAGGTTCGGGCGGATAGGCGGGCAGCGCCAGCGCATAGCCGTCCCCTTCGCGCGTCACCGTGAGGATCCCTGCCTTGCGGGTACGAAACCGCACCTGTTCCAGCGCAGGATCGCGCGTCAGCAGATAATGGCCGCTCGCCAGCGTCGCGTGACCGCACAGGGCGATCTCGACCGCCGGCGTGAACCAGCGCAGTTCCCAGTCGGCCTCGCCGCTCGTATCGCGCACGATGAAGGCGGTTTCGGCGAGGTTGTTCTCCTCGGCGATTGCCTGCAGCACCTCATCGTCCAGCCAGGTATCGAGCGGCATCACCCCCGCCTGATTGCCGGTGAAGGGACGGTCGGCAAAGGCGTCGATCTGGGCGAAGGGAAGCTGCATCGTTACTCTTTCAACTGTTCGATCTCGTCGGCCTCCCGCAGGGTGTTGCCGGGATGATCGACATGCCCCGCCGGATCGACATGGATCAGGATTTCGGTGCCCGGGAACGCCGCTTCAAGCCGGGCCTCGAGCTTTTCGACCAGCGCATGCGCGTCGGCGACCGACGTGGTGCCGGGCAGGGCGATATGGAACTGCGCGAAATCCTGCGAGCCGCTGGTGCGTGTGCGCAGATCGTGCAGGCTTTCCAGCCCCGGCTCGCGCGCCGCGACCTCAACAAAGGCACGGCGCCGGTCATCGGGCCATTCGCGGTCCATCAATTGCCCGATCGCCTCGCTCGCGCCGTGCCAGGCCCCCCAGAGCAACCAGGCAGCGATGGCGATGCCGAACAGCGGATCGGCACCGGTGAAGGCAAGATACTGATCGGACACCAGCGCGACGATCACGGCGGCATTGAGGAACAGGTCCGACTGATAGTGCAGCCGGTCGGTCTTGATCGCGACCGATCCGGTCGCAGCGATCGCGCGGCGTTGATAGGCGGTGAGCAGCAAGGTCACGACGATCGCCGCGACCGACACCGCGATCCCCGATTCCGCATCCGCCGCGACATCGCCCGAGCTCAGCCGCTGCACCGCGCGCACCGCGATCAGGCAGGCCGATACCGAGATCAGCGCGACCTGGAACAAAGCCGCCAGCGCCTCCGCCTTGCCATGGCCGAAGCGGTGTTCGGCGTCCGCAGGCTGTGCGGCGATATGCACCCCCGCGAGCGTCACCAGCGACGCGACCAGATCGAGCAAGCTGTCGGCAAGGCTGGCGAGCATCGCTACCGATCCGGTGCGCCACGCCGCCCAGGCCTTGAGCGCGCCGAGCAGCACCGCCGCGCAGACGCTGGCGATCGCGGCGCGGCGGGCAAGATTGCTCACGGGTAGAGCAGCCCTTCGCTCCAGCCGTCGGCCGTGCGGGTGAAGACGCGGCGCTCGTGCAGCCGGTGTTCGCGGTCCTGCCAGAATTCGATGCGCTGCGGCGTCACGCGATAGCCGCCCCAATGCGGCGGGCGCGGCACGTCCTGCCCGTCGAACCGCTCGCGCATTTCCTCGTAGCGCGCTTCAAAGGTCGCGCGGTCGGGCAGCGGGCGCGACTGGTCGCTCGCCCAGGCGCCGAGCTGGGAATCGCGGCTGCGGCTGGCGAAATAGGCATCGGATTCGGCGTCGCTCGCCAGGCTGACCGGCCCCTCGATGCGGATCTGCCGCCGCAGCGACTTCCAGTGGAACAGCAACGCCGCCTTGGGCACCGCCCCCAGCTCGCCGGCCTTGCGGCTCTCACGGTTGGTATAGAAGACGAAACCGTCGGGACCATGCCCCTTGAGCAGCACCATCCGTACCGAAGGCTGTCCCGCGGCATCCACCGTCGCCAGCGCCATGGCGTTCGAATCGTTCGGCTCGGTCGTCCGCGCCTCGGCATACCATTGATCGAACAGGGCAAAGGGATCGGTCGTCATAGGCGGCGCCATAGCCGTTCACGCCGCATATAAAAAGGCGCCGGCCGGGCCGAAGCCCGTGCCGGCGCTCCGCCTGAGAGGAGGCCCCGGGGCGGAAGGTGGCCTAGCGCCTAGAAGCTGAACCGAACGCCCGCGCGATAGATGCGGCCCGAGCTGGCATATTGGGTCACGGCTTCCTGACCCTGATAGGCGTAGCGCTCGCTCGGCTGGTTGGTGAGGTTGAGCCCTTCCACCGTAAGCGAAGCCCAGGGGGTGATCTTGTAGCTGGCCGAAGCGTCGACGTTGGTCGTCGACCGGCTGTAGACGAAATCGTTGATCAGCGGGCCGTTGCATTCGGTGCCCGCATCGGCGGGCGTCGCCGGGCTGTTGGTCAGGCCCGGGCTGCACGCACCCGCCGCGATCGGATAGGTGGTCGAATAGCCCTTGCGATGTGCGACCGAAACGCGCGCGCGGAACTTCTTGGTCTCGAAATAGAGCGTCGCGTTGATCGCATCAGGCGATACGCCGAGGAACGGCCCCTTGCCCGTGACCGGCGGCGTGCCGCCGGGGTTCGCCGCCGATCGCGTGCCGGGGTCGAGGATATAGTTCAGCTCCGACGCGATGTGCGTGTAGTTCACCTGTGCGCCGAAATTCTTGAGGAAGCCCGGCAGGAAGGTGAAGTCCATCTGGAAGCTTACCTCGAACCCGCGCAGCCAACCGCCCGGCGCATCGCGATACTGGCGCGCGACGAAGTCGTAGCCGCCGTCGAGATAGGCGAGCTGCGCGGCATTGGTGAACTGCGCGCGGATCGCCGCGATCGTCTCCGCATCGGCGAATTGCGACAGAGACGCCGAATAGAGCACGGTCTGAGGGAAGCTCTCGATCTGCTTCTGGAAGCCCGCGATCGACAGCAGCCCGCCCGGCGCGAAATACCATTCGATGCTGGCGTCGAGGTTGGTCGAGCGGAAGGGCGCCAGCTCGGGATTGCCGATGGTCAGCGTCGCACCGCTGGTCGCGCCGGTATTGGGCACCGAGATCGCGGTGATCGAGGGTGACAGGTTGCCGAGCAGCGGGCGCGCCATCACCTTCGACGCGCCGAAGCGCACCAGCAGATTGTCGATCGGCTCGTAGACCAGGTTCATCGAGGGCAGATAATCGGTGTAGCGGTTGGTTCCGGTAAGCCCGCGGCCCGCCGGGGTCGTTCCGTTCGACGTCACATCGGTGACCGCCACGCGGGTGCCGGCATTGCCGCGGAACGGGCGTCCGAACAGCTCGGTGTTCCAGTCGAACTGGAAGTAGAAGCCCAGATCCTCCTCGGTCACCGCGAAATTCTCGCGCCCGCCATTGCGCTTGTTGGTCAGGCGCCAGTCGCCCCATTTGTTGATGCAGTTGCAGGTGAAGTCGAACAGCTGCTGGAAGCCCGAAATGCTCGGGACGAGGAAGCTGGTCATCGTCCCGCCGGGTACGTTCAGGCCCTGGCCGAAATTGATGACCCGCGACACGCTCGACGTGCTGACGCCCGCTTCCTTGAGCGTCGGGTTGAGCAGGTCGTTGTTGCGTTCCCACAGCTCGGTCTCGAAGCCGAACTTGCGGTAGTTGGCGCCGAAGCCGAGGTTGAGTTCCTCATTCACCTGCCAGTCGAAATCGACCTTGGCCTGCTTGTAGGTGTTCTTGACGAAGCGCTGATAGTGGCGGATCGCCGAGAAGCCCTTCACCACCTCCCAGTTCGCCGGATTGGCCGCGTCGAAGCCGAAGTCGATAACCGGCATCTTGCCGCCGCCGCGCTCGTCATAGACGAAGCGGCCCGGGCTATCCATGCGGTTGAACTCGACCAGCAGTCCCTGGGTGAAGTTGGTCGATTCGGACGCGCCGGCGATCAGCTGCGCCTTGAACCGGTCCGAGAATTCATGGGTGAGATCGAACGATCCCTGCTTGAACTGGGTCGTGTAGCGGCTCTGATCCGCCGCCGAGCGGAAGTCGACGTTGCGCAGCACGAGATAGTCGGCAAGCCCGTTGGTGACGTTGGCGTCGAGCACCTCGACCGCCGGCCGGCCGATCAATGCGCCGCGGAAGGCGAGACGGTTGCTGCTCGGGATGTAGCCCACCGAATTGGGGTTGTTGTAATAGTCATACGGGTCGAGGTTGAACGGGTTGGTGCTGAAGATATTCGCCGTTCCCGGGCTGGTCCCGCCTGGCACCACGGCCGCGGTACCCAGAATCGACGGGACGACGACGCCGGATGCATTGACCGCGGTCGCGAAGGCCGGCGTGGTGCCGTAGAGCGCCTGACCGCAATCCTGCTCGGGCGTCAGCGCCGAGGGCCCGCCGGGAACGCACAGACCCGGATAGAGCGCGCGCGCAGCAGCGGGCGTGATCGTGTTGGTCGCGGTATTGTAGGTCGCGTTGGTGTTGTTGCGGTTGAGGCCGACCGACGAGACCTGATTATAGGTGCTGGTGTTCTCGAACTTCGAATAGGCGCCGTCGAGGCTGAGGCGGGTGCGGTCGCCGATCTGCCACTGATAGGCGAGCGTCACGCCGATCCGTTCATTCTCGACATCCTGCTGCTCGACCGCCGCCAGCGCCGGGATCCGCACCAGCGAGTCGTCGAAGCGGCCGGGCGTGTTGAACGCGCCGCCGGGATAGAGCTTGGCATAGGCCGCAGGGTCCGACCCGGTCAGCGCCGCGATCGCATCGGGATTGGTCACCTGGGTGCCGAAGCTCGTGCCGGTGGGCGCAGCGAAACCGGCGCGCTGCGGGTTCTCGTTCCCTGCCCATTGCGTGCCGCGATAGACATAGTCGGATGCGCCCGGCGACCGGCGATACTGGTCGAGCTCGTTCTTCGACCTGCTCCATGCCACCGAGAGCAGCAGGCCCATGGTGTCGTCGAGGAAGCGCGTCGAGGCGAGGCCCGCGAGGCGCGGGTTCCACTTCTTGCTGTTCTCCTGATAGCTGCCCTCGGCCGACAGCGCGAACTTGTTGCCCTTATAGTCGAACGGGCGCCCGGTCTGGAGATCGATGGTCGCGCCGAGCGATCCTTCGTCGGTCTCCGCCGACGGGGTCTTCTGCACCTTCAATGAGCTGAACAGCTCCGAAGCGAAGGTGTTGTAGTCGAAGCTGCGGCTGCGGTTGGGGCTGGTGCCGGCATCGTTCGACCCGGCGGTCGACAGCGCTTCCAGCCCGTTCAGGCGGGTGCGGTTGAAGTCGCCGCCCAGGCCGCGAACGGTGATCGAGCGGCCCTCGCCATTGTCGCGATCGATCGACACGCCCGGCAGGCGCTGGAGCGATTCGGCAAGGTTGGTATCCGGGAAATCGGCGATATCCTCGGCATTGATCGCATCGATCTGGACCGTCGCAGTCCGCTTCTCGTTGATCGCGCTGCGCAGCGAGGCACGATAGCCCTGGACCAGAACCTCCTCGGTCTCCGGGTCCTCGGCGGGCGGTGCGGCGGACGTGGTCTGCGCGAATGCCGGCGCTGCGGCCAGCACCGCCGCGATCACCAGCGCGCCGCGGGAAATTCCGCTGCCCAGCGCACACCGCGCCTGACGGTTGATGTCGATCATAATCCCCTCCTCGTTCGTGGCCCGGAGGAGAGAGCCGTATCCCGGCGTCGCGGCATGGCTGTCTTCAGTCCCAAGGACTGCTGCGCCCTGCCTTCGCCGCCCGATCCTCTCCTCCCAACATCCGCCGCGCCCCGTTTTCGATTGTGGACTGCGCCGTATGTTAGCGTTACCTTAGTCCACCGGTGTCATAAGCGCAATATCTCAAGAATCCGCTGATAATTGCATATAAAACAATGGTTTGATTGAAATCGTCATCACTGGCGAATCAGCGGGCCGAACAAAGGGAGAGGCTGTTTGAGCAGCGAGTCGAAACCCCGCGGCGTATCGCGCCGTCACCTGATTCAAGGGGGTTCCGCGCTGGCGGCGACGCCGTTGCTGCCTGTGTTACCGGTGTCATACGCCCGGATGACTGCACCCAATCCGCACGAACTCTGGTATCCCGCGCCTGCAAGCGAGTGGGTGGAAGCCCTTCCGGTCGGCAACGGCCGGATCGGCGCGATGGTCTATGGCGGGACCACGACCGAGCAGCTCCAGCTCAACGAGGATACGCTCTGGGCAGGCGGGCCCTATGATCCTGCAAACCCGCGCGCCCGAGCCAGCATGGCCGAATTGCGCAAGCTGATCTTCGACGGGAAATATGCCGAGGCCGAAGCCTTCGCCAACGCCAATGTCATGGCGACGCCGTTGCGGCAGGCGGCGTATCAGACCGTCGGCAGCCTCATGATCGAGATGCCGGGTGTCACCAAAGCGACCGGCTATCGCCGTGCGCTCGACATCGACAGCGCCATGACGGAGACGCGCTTCACCACCAATGGCGTGACATACCGCCGCCGCGTGATCGCATCGCCCATTGACCAGGTGATCGCCGTGCACCTCACCGCGGACCGCCCCGCCGCGATCTCCGCCAAGCTGCGCTTCACCTGTCCGCTCAAGCGCTGGCAGGTAGCAGTGGAGGGTGGCGACAGCCTGATCCTGTCCGGCCGCAACAACGATCATTTCGCGATCCCCGGCGCGCTGCGCTTCGAGGCACGGCTCAGGGCGATCCCCCGCGGAGGACGTGTCACCGGTGCGGGCGACAGTCTGGCGATCGACGGCGCCGACGAAGTCACGCTGCTGATCGCGATGGCGACCAGCTATCGCCGCTATGACGATGTATCCGGCGACCCCGTCGCAATCACCCGCGCCCAGATCGCCGCGGCGTCGCGCAAGCCCTTCACGCGGATCGCCGCGGACGCGACCGCCGAGCATCGCCGCCTGTTCCGCCGCGTCACCATCGATCTTGGCACCACGCCCGCCGCCGCGCTCCCCACCGATCAACGTGTGCGCCAGTCGGAGACGGCGGACGACCCCGCCCTCGCCGCGCTCTACTTCCAATATGGCCGTTATCTGCTGATCGCCTGCTCGCGTCCCGGAAGCCAGCCCGCCAACCTGCAGGGCATCTGGAACGACAAGCCCAGCCCGCCCTGGGGCGGCAAATACACGATCAACATCAATACGCAGATGAACTATTGGCCGGCCCAGCCGACGGCGCTGCCCGAATGCGTCGAGCCGCTGATCCGGATGGTCGGCGAGATCGCGCAGACCGGCGCGAAGATGGCGCGCGACATGTATGGCGCGCGCGGCTGGGTCACCCACCACAATACCGATCTGTGGCGCGCCACCGCACCGATCGACGGCGCCAAGTTCGGGCTGTGGCCGACCGGCGGGGCGTGGCTGTGCACGCATCTGTGGGAGCATTACGAATACAACCCTGACCCGGCGTTCCTCACGCGCATCTACCCCATCCTCCACGGCGCCTCGCTCTTCTTCCTCGACACGCTTCAGACCGATCCCGAGACCGGACACCTCGTCACCAACCCCTCGCTCTCGCCCGAACTGGGACACGGCCGCGGCTCATCGCTGATCCACGGACCGACGATGGACATGCAGATCCTGTCGGACCTGTTCGACCAGACGCTCGCGGCGGCGCGCGTCCTCGGCAAGGAGGACGATACGACCCGCCAGGTCGCCGCCGCCCGGGCACGGCTGTTGCCGATGAAGGTGGGCAAGGAAGGCCAGCTTCAGGAATGGCCCTATGACTGGGACGGCAGCTCGGCCGAACTCAACCACCGCCATGTCTCCCACCTCTACGGCCTTCACCCCAGCCGGCTGATCGATGTCGATCGCACCCCCGCACTCGCCGCGGCAGCGAGGCGCACGCTCGAAATCCGCGGCGACGAGGCGACCGGCTGGGCGACGGCGTGGCGGATCAATCTGTGGACGCGGCTGCGCGACGGTGCGCGCGCCCACAAGATCCTGCGCTTCCTGCTCGGCCCCGCGCGTACCTATCCCAACCTCTTCGACGCGCACCCGCCCTTCCAGATCGACGGCAATTTCGGCGGCACAGCGGGGATGGTCGAGATGCTGGTCCAGAACCACGGGGAGACGATCGAGCTGCTCCCCGCCCTGCCGCCCGCATGGCCCGCCGGATCGGTGCGCGGCCTGCGCACCCGCGGCGGTTGCACGGTCGATCTCTCCTGGCGCAACGGCAGACTGGAGCACGCACGCATCGCCGGACGGATCGCAGGCAACCGCACCGTGATCCTGCACGGCAAACGGCGCACCATACGCGTCGCCCCCGGCCGCGTGGTCACGCTGCGTCCGGAGCAGTTCGCATGATCGATCGCCGCACGCTGATCACTGGAGCCACCGTGCTCGCTGTTGCCCCCGGCGTGCACGCTGCATCGCGCGCGACATTCGTGGTGAGCAGGTCGGGCCGCCCGGGCACTCTTCCCACGCTCGCCGCGGCGTTCGAGCGCGCGCGCATGCTGGGCCGGCCGGCGCAGGTGCGCGTCGAACCGGGTGTCTATGAAGAGAAGCTCAGGCTCGACATTCCCGGCCTCCAACTCTCGGGCACCGGCCCTTCGACGATCCTGAGCTTCGGCGCCGCCGCGGGCCTTGTCGATCCGCAGGGCCGCAAATGGGGCACCGGCGGATCGGCGACGCTGACCGTCACGGCGCCCGGCGTCACCCTCTCCAACCTCACCATCCGCAACAGCTTCGACTATCTCGACAACGCCCGCACCCGCGCCGTCGACGGCGCGCAGGCGGTGGCGCTTTCGATCGCCCGCGGCGCCGACCGCGCGATCGTCCGCAACTGCGCGATCGAGGGCTGGCAAGACACGCTCTACGTGCAGGAGGGCTGCCGCGCCTGGTTCACCGGTTGCGCGATCAGCGGCAATGTCGATTTCATCTTCGGCGGCGCGACGGCCTTGTTCGAGGGGTGCGAGATCCGGTCGCGCTTCGTGCCCGGCGCACCGGTGCAGGGCTTCGTCGCCGCACCGAGCACGCCGGTTGAGCTTCCCGCAGGCCTGATCTTCCGCAACTGCCGCCTGACGCGCGAAGCCGGGCTGCCCGACGACAGCGTGTATCTGGGCCGGCCCTGGCGCGCGGGCGGGAACATGCGCCTGACCGGCGCGGCGCTCTACGACGCCTGCTGGATGGACGCGCATATCCGCCGCGATGGCTGGACCTGGATGGGATACAAGGATCCGGACGGCGTCGCCCGCCAGCTCACGCCCGCCGAAGCCCGGCTGTTCGAACATGCCAGCACCGGCCCCGGTGCCGGCAATGCTAGCGCTACCAGAAAGATGCTCGACAGCGCGCATCTGCGGTGGTTCAGTCGCGAACAGGCGTTCGGCGACTGGCGACCTGCACAGGAAATGGAGAGGCCATGATCCGCTCATCTGCCCTGATCGCCGCGCTGCTGCCGCTCGCAGCCGCCGCACAGACACCGCCCACTCCCGCCGAAGCCCCGCGCAAGATCACCCCGTACAAGATCGTCCTGGTCGGCGATTCCACCACCGCGGTGGTCGGCGGCTGGGGACCGAGCTTCTGCGGCCTCCATGTCACCTCCTTCGCCGCCTGCGTGAACCTTGCGCGCGGCGGGCGCAGCTCGGGCAGCTATCGCGCCGAGGGATCATGGGACCTCGCGCTCGCCGAGGCACGCACGCCCGGCTACAAGGCGACCTGGGTGCTGATCCAGTTCGGTCACAACGACCAGCCCGGCAAGCCCGGCCGCTCGACCGATCTCGCCACCGAATTCCCGGCCAACTTCGCACGCTATGTCGATGAGGTGCGCGCGGCCGGCGCGATCCCGGTGCTGTTGACACCGCTCACCCGGCGCAGCTTCAAGGACGGCAGACTGCAGAACGACCTCGAGCCCTGGGCGGAAGCCATCCGCCGTGTCGCCGCGCAGAAGAAGGTCGCCTTGGTCGATCTCAACGCGAGAAGCGCCGCCGCAGTGCAGGCGATGGGCGAGGATGCCGCAGACCGCTTCGCCCAGCTTCCCAAGGGATCGGCGCCGACAGGTCAGGATGCACCGCACGCTACCGAAGTGCAGGACCAGCCGATGGCGCGCGCGAAACTGTCGTTCGACCGCACGCACCTTGGCCGCGAAGGCGCGGACTATTTCGCGACGATGGTGACCGCCGAGCTGGCGAAGGCGGTCCCCGAGATGCGGCATCTGCTGATCCCGTGATGCTGCTCGCGCTCCTGCTCGGCCTCTCCGCCGCCGCCAATACGCCCCCCTATGCGGTCGCGCCGGGGGTGTTCGATTCCGCCAAGGTCGATCTCGGCCTCGAGCCGCCCAGGGGTCTCGAGACCGCGACCATCTACGCTCCTGGCGAGAGCGGCGACCGCTTCTCCAACGGCGTGGTGCTGATCGGCTTCAAGGGTCGGCTCTACGCCCAGTGGCAAAGCTCGGCGCTGCACGAGGATAGCGCCGACACCTGGGTGCCCTATGCCGTCAGCCGCGACGGCCTGAAATGGAGTGCGCCCCGCAAATTGCGCGGGCCGGGCAGCGGCGGCGTCATGCACTCGAACGGCGGCTGGTGGACCGACGGCAAGACGCTGGTCGCCTATATCAACGTCTGGCCGACCGGCTTTCAGTCCAAGGCGGGCGGCTACACCGACTATATGACCAGCACCGACGGCGAGCGCTGGAGCGCGCCGCGCCGGGTCATGGGCCGCGACGGCAAGCCGGTCGAGGGGGTGATCGAGCAGGACCCGCATCGACTGCCGGACGGGCGGATCGTCACCGCCTTTCATACCCGGCCCGGGCTGATCGTCGCGCCCTTCTTCACCGACGATCCGCTCGGCATATCGGGCTGGGTGCGCGGGCGGATGGAGAATTTGCCGCTCGACGGACCCGATGCGGGCAAGTTCAGCCGCGAGATCGAGCCGAGCCTGTTCCTGCGCGGGCGTTGCGCGGTGATGGTGTTCCGCGACCATGCCGAAAGCTTCCGGCAGATCGGCTCGGAAAGCTGTGACCGCGGCGAGAACTGGTCGCGCCCCGTGCTCACCGATATGCCGGACTCGCGCGCCAAGCAAAGCGCGGGGAATTTGCCCGACGGCACCGCCTTTCTCGTCAATGCCCCCAATGCGGACCGCATCCGCATCCCGCTTGCCATTACGCTGAGCGGCGACGGGCGCTGCTTCGACCGCGCTTTCCTGCTGCGCGGCAGGGGCGACCTTCAGCCGCTCCGTGCACAGGGCACCTTCAAGCGCCCCGGCTATTCCTACCCCAAGAGCGTGATCTGGAACGGGCATCTCTATGTCGGGTACGCCGCGAACAAGGAGGATGCGCAGCTGACGCGCATTCCGCTCGCGTCGCTCGCCCCCAACTCCGGCGCTCCGCTTCCGCGCTGCCCCGCTGACCCCAAGGAGAGATGAGGATGCGTCTGCTTGCGATTGCGTTGGTGCTGGCCGTTCCCGCCTCGGCGGACGTGATCGGGCAGATGACCCCGGCCGAACCGCTCACCGGCGCACGCGTCGCCACGCTGCCCGCCGCCGAGCGTGCGGCGTGGGAAGCCTATCTCGCGCGCTCATCCGCGCTGATGGCGGCGGACAAGGCGGCGCTGCTCGCCGAGCGCAAGGGACTCGCGACCGTCCCGCCCCCGCCGCCCAACGGCCCCTCGGGCGGCGGCGGGATGCCGATGGACAGGCCTGCCGCCTGGTATGCCGGTGCCGAGGCGCGCCGCATCGCCGTCAGCGTGGTGAGCTTCCAGACCCCCGCGGGCGGCTGGGGCAAGAACCAGGATCGCGACGCACCGCCGCGACTGCGCGGGCAGAGCTTCGTCATCGCCGAGACCCTCCCGCCCCAGGCTGCAGACGACATCGTCTCGCTCGACAAGGGCTGGCGCTATGTCGGCACGCTGGACAACAATGCGACGGTTGCGGAAATCCGTTTCCTCGCCCGGGTTCAGGCGGCGCTGCCGGGCAAGGAAGGCGAGGCGTATCGCGCTGCCGTGCTCAAGGGGCTGCGCTATGTTCTCTCCGCGCAATATCCCAATGGCGGGTGGCCGCAGATCTATCCGCTGCAGGGCGGCTATCATGATGCGGTGACCTTCAACGACGACGCCGTGTCGCGCGCGGCGCAACTGATGCTCGATACCGGCGCGCGCAAGGGCGATTTCGCCTTTGTCCCGGCCGGACTGGCGAAGGAAGCGGCTGACGCCGCGGACAAGGCGCGCGACGCGATCCTGCGCAGCCAGGTCGTGATCGGCGGCAAGCGCACCATCTGGGGCCAGCAGCATGATGCGCTCACCCTCGCCCCGACCGGCGCGCGCAATTTCGAGCCCAGGTCGCTCGCGAGTGAGGAAAGCGCCGATCTGCTGATCTTCCTGATGAAGCAGCCCGGTCGATCGTCCGCGGTCGAGGCGGCAGTGCGCGACGGCATCGCCTGGCTCGAAGCGCATGCGCTGCGCGACATCGGCTGGACGCCCAAGCCCGGCCGCCGTTTGATCGCCATGCCGGGCGCCGGACCGCTCTGGTCGCGCTTCTACAGCCTCGACACGCAGACGCCGATCTATGGCGATCGCGACCGCCGCATCCTGAGCGACGTCAACCAGCTCATCCCCGAACGGCGCGATGGCTATAGCTGGGTGGGCACCGGCCCGGCCAAGGCGATCGCCATGTACCGGAAATGGTCGGCGAGGGCGCCCTAGGCGAACACGGCCTTGGGGATATGCGTGATCCGGCACGCCAGGTCCGCCTCGCCCGACGCGACGACATAGTGATCGCCCGCACCCGCAATGCCGGTCGTGAACACCACGTCGTGGATGTACATGCGATCGGCGAGCGGCGCGGTGAGTTCGGGACTGGCTTCAAGCAGCGGTGCATCGCCGGTACGCAGGGTGATCGAGGGATCGTCGCGGTCGAGCAGCGACCAATAGGTGCGGTAGATGCCGACCACTTCCTGGGGCTCGACCCCGTGCCACAGGGTCAGCCAGCCCATGTCGGTCAGGACCGGCGGCGTCCCGCCACCGATCCGCGCGGTCGCCACCGTCCCCGCATGCGGACGGATGCCGGGGTCGAGATGCGGCTTCCAGTGCCGCCCGTCGGGCGAGGTGGCGAGGTTGATCGACGGCCCTGCGCGCCATTCGCTGCCGGGCGGATAGGCGAAATACAGGTCGCCCAGCGGCCGCGTCTGCGCCCAATATTGCCCACCGGGCTTGCCCTCGAAGATCAGCATGTCCTTGTTCTGGTGATCGAGCACCACCCCCTCGAACCGCCAGTCGGTGCCGTTGTCCGAAGCGTAGAGGGTGGTCGAATGGCGCTCCGGGCTGACCGAACAGGTCGTCATCAGCCATTCGTCCCCGACCCGGCTGATCCGCGCATCCTCGACGCCGTAGCATTGCACATTGTGCTGTGGCGCGATCGCCCGGTCATAATGGACTGCAACCACCTCCAGCCCGTCCGCCGACAGCTCCACCGGCAGCAACCAGGAGAGGGAGGTCAGCGCCATGATCTTCCAGCCCCCGCCATGCAGCATGAATTTCCGCGGATCAGCCGTGTCGGCAAGTTCGAGCGGCCAGGCATCGAGGACATAGCGCCCGTCCTGCCAGCGGATCGCATGGACATGCCCGTCGCGGACCGGCTCGCGCAGCGCCTCGGCGATGCGTACCATCATCAGCAGATTGCCATTGGGCAGCCGCATCAGCGCGGGGTTGAACGCGCCGAGCACATAGGTTTCGGCATCGAGCTGCCCGGCGAGTGGCGAACGTGCCAGATCCACATCAGCCGGGCCGAAGACGAGCCGGTCGATCTCAAATCGGGTCATGCAGCGGCATCCGGCATCGGTGGCTCCATTGCGGCGGTTCCCACTTCAAGCCGCCACAGTGCCGCAGGTTCCATCCCGGGCCGCCCGATTGCAATGTCCGCATCGCGCCCATATTCCGTGCGCGGGAGATTTGAATGAGCCGTTCGACACGCAAGACCATGGGCGGCGTAACCGTGCAGGATGTAGCCCGCGCCGCGGGCGTCTCCGCGATGACCGTTTCGCGCGTGATGAACGGCGGCACCAATGTGCGCGCGGACACGCGCAAGGCCGTGCTCGCCGCGGTCGAACAGCTCGATTACCGCCCCAACGCCGCCGCGCGCTCGCTCGCGGCAGGCGGGGCTGCCCAGATCGGCCTGCTCTACGCGAACCCGTCAGCGGGCTATCTCAGCCAGTTCCTGATCGGCGCGCTGGAGACCGCCCGCCGCGCGGGCAGCCACCTTGTGCTCGAGGCCTGCGAGGACGATAGCGCGCAGGCACAGGCAGAGGCGGTACGCCAGCTGATCGATGCCCGGGTGCGCGGCGTGGTGCTTCCGCCGCCGCTCTCCGAATCCGCGGTGGTGCGCACCGCACTCGCCCAGGCCGGAATCCCCTGGGCAGCGATCGCCATGGGATCGCAGGAGGCGGGCACGCTCAACGTCCGGATCGACGATTTCGAGGCCGCGCGCGCGATGACCCGCCACCTGATCGAGCTTGGCCATCGCACGATCGGCTTCATCAAGGGTCATCCCAATCAGGTCGCGAGCGCCGAGCGGCACCGCGGCTTCGTCGCGGCACTCGAAGAAGCAGGGATCGACCCCGCATCCGCGCGGATCGAGCAGGGGCTGTTCACCTATCGATCGGGCATCGACGCCGCCGAGCGAATCCTTGCCGCGCCCGGCGCGCCGACCGCGATCTTCGCGTCGAACGACGATATGGCCGCCGCCGCAGTCGGGGTCGCGCACCGCCACGGGCTGCACGTGCCGGGCGATCTCAGCATCGTCGGCTTCGACGACACCGCGATCGCCACCAGCATCTGGCCTGCGCTCACCACCATCCGCCAGCCCATCTCAGCGATGGCCGAGGCCGCGATCACCATGTTGCTGCGCCGCGTGCGCGAGCGGCCCGGCGAGACCGAGGCGACCGAGGAAGAGGTGCTGCCCTACGAACTCGTGCTGCGCGAATCCGCAGGACCGCACACCCGTTAGTTTGCACTTGCCGGCGGATCGCTGCGGCGACATAAGTTACCGCTAACAATGCGCGGTCAAGCGCAGTCGGGAGGGATGGATGAACGAGGCAAGCCGCGCCAATATGGGGCTGATCATCGCCATCGTCGCGGTCGCGACGATCGGCGGCCTGTTGTTCGGCTATGACAGCGGCGCCGTGAACGGCACCCAGGACGGCCTCAAATCAACCTTTGCCCTGAGCGAGGGCGGCCTGGGCTTCACCGTCGGGTCGCTGCTGATCGGCTGTTTCATCGGCGCCTTCCTCGCCGGCCGGCTTGCCGACCTGATCGGCCGCCGCAACGTGATGATCCTGACTGCCGTGCTGTTCCTGATCGGCGCGCTGATCCAGGGATTCAGCCACGAACAATGGATCTTCGTCGTCGCGCGGATCGCGGGCGGCATGGCGGTGGGCGCGGCGAGCGTGCTTTCGCCCGCCTATATCTCCGAGGTCGCCCCGGCGAATATCCGCGGGCGGATGACCACGGTCCAGCAGATCATGATCATTTCGGGCCTCACCGCCGCGTTCGTGGTGAACTATTGGCTGGCGAAGACCGCGGGCGCCTCCACCAACCCTTTCTGGGGCGGGTATGAGGCGTGGCGCTGGATGTACTGGATGCAGGCGATCCCGGCGACCGTGTTCCTGATCGCGCTGTTCTTCATCCCCGAAAGCCCGCGCTACCTCGTCTCCAAGGGTCGCAACGAAGAGGCGACACGCGTCCTCACCAGCCTGTTCGGGGCGGAGACTGCGGCGAGGAAGCTCACCGAAATCCAGGCGAGCTTTTCGGACCACCGCCCCACGCTGCGCGATATCCTCGACCCGGTGAAGGGCGGTGTGCGGCCGATCGTCTGGGCGGGTCTGTTGCTCGCCGTGTTCCAGCAGCTCGTCGGCATCAACGTCATCTTCTATTACGGCGCGACGCTCTGGCAGCTCGCCGGCTTCACCGAGAATGACGCGCTGCTGATCAACATCGGCTCGGGTCTCGTCTCGATCGCGGCCTGTTTCGTCACCGTCGCGCTGGTCGACCGGATCGGGCGCAAGCCGCTGCTGCTGATCGGATCGGCGGGCATGGCCGTCGCCCTGTTCGCGATGGTCTTCGCGTTCAGCCAGGGTTCGCTCGACGCGCAGGGCAAGCTCGTGCTGTCGCAGCAGCTCGGCATCATCGCAGTGATCGCCGCCAATCTCTACGTCATCTTCTTCAACGTCAGCTGGGGTCCGGTGATGTGGGTGATGCTGGGCGAGATGTTCCCCAACCAGATCCGCGGATCGGCACTCGCCGTGTGCGGCTTCGCGCAATGGTTCTCCAACTATCTCATCGCGCAGAGCTTCCCGATCATGGCCGCGGGCCTCGGCCTTGCCGTCAGCTACAGCTTCTACGCGGTATGCGCGGTGATCAGCTTCTTCCTCGTCCAGAAGTTCATCCATGAGACCAAGGGCGTGGAGCTCGAGGACATGCAGGGATGACGACACGCACCCCGGCACGCCCCTTCCGCTCGCGCGAATGGTTCGCCGCGCCGGGCCGCAGCGACATGACCGCGCTCTATCTCGAGCGGTTCATGAACTATGGCCTGACGCCCGAGGAATTGCGCTCGGGCAAGCCGATCATTGCCATCGCGCAATCCGGGTCGGACCTGTCCCCGTGCAACCGCATCCATCTCGATCTGGCAAAGCGGGTGCGCGACGGCATCCGCGACGCGGGCGGGATCCCGATGGAATTTCCGGTCCATCCGATCTTCGAGAATTGCCGCCGGCCCACCGCGGCGCTCGACCGCAACCTCGCCTATCTGGGGCTCGTCGAGCTGCTCAACGGCTATCCGATCGATGCGGTCGTGCTCACCACCGGCTGCGACAAGACGACGCCCGCACAGGTGATGGCGGCTTCCACTGTCGACATCCCCGCGATCGTGCTGTCGGGCGGTCCGATGCTCGACGGCTGGCATGACGGCGAGCTGGTCGGCTCGGGCACCGTCATCTGGCGCGCCCGGCGCAAGCTCGGCGCGGGCGAGATCAGCGAGGACGAGTTTCTCGACGCCGCCGCGGCCTCCGCGCCCTCGGCCGGCCATTGCAACACGATGGGCACGGCATCGACCATGAACTCGATCGCCGAGGGCCTCGGTCTGTCGCTGCCCGGCTGCGCGATGATCCCGGCGCCCTATCGCGAACGCGGGCAGATCGCCTACGAGACCGGCCGCCGCGCAGTCGAGATCGCGTATGAGGACCTGCGCCCGTCGAAGATCCTGACCCCCGCCGCCTTCCGCAACGCGATCGCGCTGACCACCGCCATCGGCGGCTCGTCCAACGCCCAGCCGCATATCGTCGCCATGGCACGGCACGCAGGCGTGGAGATCACCGCCGAGGACTGGATGGCGGCATACGACCTGCCCTTGCTCGTCAACATGCAGCCGGCTGGCAAATATCTGTCCGAGCGTTTCCACCGTGCGGGCGGCATCCCGGCGGTACTGAGCGAGCTACTGGATGCGGGCAGGATCGACGGATCGGCGCTGACCGTCACTGGCCGGACGATCGCGGAGAATCTCGCGGGCCGCACCGCCACCGACCGAGAGGTGATCCTGCCCTTCGACGCCCCGCTCAGACAGGCTGCGGGCTTCCTCGTCCTCAAGGGCAATTTGTTCGACTTCGCGATCATGAAGACCAGCGTGATCTCCGACGAGTTCCGTGCCCGTTACCTCTCGGTCCCCGGCCGCGAAGGGCTGTTCGAGGGCCGCGCGATCGTGTTCGACGGATCGGACGACTATCACCACCGCATCAACGATCCCGCGCTGGACATCGACGCCGGCTGCATCCTCGTGATCCGTGGCTCGGGCCCGCTCGGCTGGCCCGGCTCGGCCGAAGTCGTCAACATGCAGCCGCCCGACGCGCTGCTGAAGGCAGGCATCACCAGTCTCCCGACCTTGGGCGACGGGCGCCAGTCGGGCACGTCGGACAGCCCGTCGATCCTCAACGCCTCGCCCGAAAGCGCGGCGGGCGGCGGCCTGTCCTGGCTGCGCACCGGCGACATGATCCGGATCGATCTCAACGCCGGCAGCTGCGACGCGCTGGTCGACGAAACCGAGATCGCCCGCCGCAAGACCGAGCCCGCGCCCCCGGTCCCCGCAAGCCAGACGCCGTGGGAAGAGCTGTACCGCGAGAAGACGGGCCAGCTGTCGACCGGCGGCGTGCTGGAGTTTGCGGTCAAATATCGCGGCACCTCGGAGAAGGTACCGCGGCACAACCACTAGGCGCGCAACCTCATCGCCATCGCGCAGGTCTCACCGCGCTGGAGGCGGCCCATCCCGCCGTGATTGATCGCATCGGGCAGATGGCTCACCGGCTCGGCGCAGAAGAAGTCCGCGCCCGGCGGGCGATAGAGGTGCAGCACGTTCGCGCCTTCACCGGACATCGCAAACCCGCCCCAGCGCTGTCCGACCCCCGCAACCCCGTCCCAACCATCATAGGCGTTATCGATCAACGTCACGCCCGCGACGGGCGCGGTCACCGACCACTCACCGAAATGTTCCGCCATTGCCGGCTCAATCGGCAGCATCGTCTCGTCCGCCAGCCACACCCGCTCCGCGCTGAAGGTCAGGCAGGTGTCCGCATCGCATGGGAAATAGGGATGTAGTCCAAGTCCTGCGGGCATTGGCGTATCTGCCAAATTGGTCAGCGACAGCTCTACCCGCATCTCGCCCGGGGCCAGCACGAAGCGTTGTTCCGCCCGGTAAGCCCAGGGCCAGCCCGCGCCGCCGTCATGCGCATGAACCAGTGCTGCGCGATCCGGAGCCGCTTCCGCGATCGCCCAGTCGGACTGCCAGCCCAGCCCGTGCAGGCTGTGCGGATGATCGCCAAAGTTGAGCGGCAGCGAATAAGGCTGCCCATCAAATTCGAACCGCCCATACGCGATCCGGTTGGCATAGGGGACCAATGGGAAACAGCCGGTGGCGAGCACATCCGTTGTGCCCTCAGGAGCGCAGCGCAGCACATCATACCCCTCGTGCCGCAACGCCCCGATTGCACCGCCGACCTCCGGCAACAATCTCAGTTCCCAGCCATGCGCCTCAAGCTTCACAGCCCGACCGAAACCTCGGTTCCCGGCACGCCGGGAACGGACACCTCGAACGCGAACAGGTCGCCTGCATTCGGCTGGTCCGCGCGGCCGTCCGCATCGAGATGCTTGTTGGCAGTGGTGGCATAGACGGTGCGCAGGTCAGGCCCGCCGAACGCGACCTTAGTGATCGCGCCGACCGGGAACTCGACCACTTCCAGCAGTTCACCCGCCGGCGAATAGCGCCGCACCGCCGCGCCATTGTAGAGACCGACCCACACACAGCCCTCAGCATCCACCGCGGGGCCATCGGGAAAGCCCTCCGCATTCGGGATCGTCACGAACACGCGCGAATCCTCCAGCGTTCCGTCACTGCCGACCGCCGCGGCATGGATCACCCCGCCCAGCGTATCGACATGGTAGAGCATCCGCCCATCCGGACTCACCGCCGGACCGTTCGAGATGCTCACCGCCGCCGTCTCCGCGACGCAGCGGCCGTCGGTGCCAAGGCGATAGATGCACCCGGTCACTTCGCGCTCGCCATCGTCCATCGTGCCGAACCATAGCCGCCCGGCGGGATCGACCGTGCCGTCATTGAGCCGGTTGCCCGGCAAGGCAGGTTCGGGATCGGTCAGCGGCGTGAAGCTGCCATCGGCGGGATCGAAAACCGCAAGCCCCGTCTGGAGCCCCGCGACGAACTTGCCGTTGGCGGCGGGCAGGCAGAAGCCGATCTGTGCAGGCGCGTCCCAGCTGCGCTTGTCGCCGCTCGCGGGATCGAACCGGTGGATCTTGCGCGACTTGATATCGACGAACCACAAGGCCGCGTCGCGCTGCACCCAGACCGGTCCTTCGAGCAACGGCGCCCCGAGCCCCCAGACCGATCGAGGAGCGCTCAGCACGACGCCCATCAGCGCCAGCCCGCGTCCACGAAATAGCTGTGCCCGGTCACCAGACGCGCGTCATCGGAGGCGAGGAACAGCACCATCGCCGCAACGTCTTCGGGCGCGAGGCGTCCGTCAAGGCATTGTGCGGTGACGATTTCGGCTTCGCCGTCGGGCGTGTACCATTTGAGCTGGCGCGGGGTGCGGACATTGCCGGGGATGACGCAGGTCGCGCGGATGCCGTCGCGGCCGAGATCGCGCGCCAGGCTGCGCGTCAGCCCTTCGATTGCGGCCTTGCAGGTCTGGTACAAGACGAGGTCGTTGAGACCGAGGTGCCAGGAGATCGAGCCGAGATTGATGATCGCCCCGCCGCCCTTCGCGCGCATCGCCGGCACCACGGCCTGCGCGCAGAAGAAGATGTGCTTGAGATTCACGCTCAGCCGCTCGTCCCAATAGGCTTCGGTGATCTCGTCGATCGAATGGCGGTCGTCATTGGCGGCGTTGTTGACGAGAATGTCGAACCCGCCCGACCGATCGATCAGCCGGGCGATCACCGCCTGAAGCGACGTGACATCGGTCAGGTCCACGCGTTCGAAGCACGCCTTGTGCCCGTCAGCGCTCAACCGCTCGACCAGCAGCTGCGACTCCGTTTCGGCAATGTCGAAGAAGGTGACGTCGGCGCCCTGCCGCGCAAACCCCTCGACAATGCCCGCGCCGATCCCCGAACCGCCGCCGGTGACGAGCACCCGCTTGCCCTTGAGGCTCGGATAGACCGCAGCGGCGGACCTGGCTGCCGGGTGGGTCATTCAGACCGTCTCCCGCCGCGCCGCGATGCTGCGATAAAGGTCGCGGATACCGAAGGTCCAGGGCGCCGCATCCTTCGACGTGGTGACGCGGTTGGCCAGCGTACCGAGCTTCGGCGAATGGATTCGCACCGCGTCGCCGACCTTGTGGGTGAAGCCGCGGCCGGGGTCGTCGCGATCCTGCACCGGCGCGAACAACGTGCCGAGGAACAGCGCGAAACCGTCGGGATATTGATGCTCCGACAAGGTCTGCCGGACCAGCTCCAGCGGATCGCGGCTGATCTGGTTCATCGAGCTGTGCCCCTCGAGACGATAGCCTTCCGGCCCCTCGATCAGCAGATCGAGCTCGGCATTGCGCACGTCGTCGATGGTGAAGCTGCCGTCGAACAGCCGCACGAACGGCCCGATCGCGCAGGCGGCGTTATTGTCCTTCGCCTTGCCGAGCAGCAGCGCGCTGCGCCCCTCGAAATCGCGGAGATTCACGTCGTTGCCCAAGGTCGCGCCGATCACCTTGCCCGCGGCGTTGGCGATGACGACCACCTCCGGCTCGGGGTTGTTCCAGCTCGAATCCGACCGGATGCCGATCTCTGCGCCCCAGCCGACCGAGGACAGCACCGGCGCCTTGGTGAACACTTCCGCATCCGGGCCGATCGCGACTTCCAGATATTGCGACCACATGCCTGCTTCGATCAGCGCGGCCTTGAGCTTCGCAGCGTCCTCGCTACCCGGCACGACCGAACGGATGCCACCGCCGATCTTCTCCTCCAGTTCGGCGCGGATCGCCGCGGCCTGGCTCGCATCGCCGCGCGCGCGCTCCTCAATCACCCGCTCGATCGCCGAAACCGCAAAGGTCACGCCGCACGCCTTGACGCACTGGAGATCGATCGGCGCGAGCAGCGCATAGGCACCGCCGCCGATAGTCAGATCGGTCACATCGCAGAGATGGCGGCCCTCAGCGCCTGCCGGATCGGGCAGGTCGAACAGATCCGCGGTCGTCGCGGCCACCGCCGACACGTCATAGACGCGGCCTTCGCGCACGATAACCGGCACCGGACCGTCGCTCAGCATCACCCGGCCGGCAAGCACCGCCTGCCCGGCATCCGCGGGCAGCGCCGACACGTCAAAAGCTTCAGGCACAACTCTCTCCTTCGCCCGTTTGGAAACGGGTGATGATAGCGCTATCATCACTCCTGCCCGCCCGCAAGGGGGCGCGACTTCAGATCGTCCAGGCGCCGTCGATCCGCGCGACCGTGCCGGTCTGCCCGCCTTCGCGCAACGCTGCAGGCAGCAGCGCGTCGGGCATGTCCTGATAGCTCACCGGCCGCAGGAAGCGGTCGATCGCCAGCGTCCCGACCGAGGTGCTGCGCGGGTCCGAGGTCGAGGGATAGGGGCCGCCATGGACCATCGCATGCGTCACCTCGACGCCGGTCGGCCAGCCATTGGCGATGACACGGCCGACGGTGCGCTCGAGCACCGGCAACAGGTCCTGCGCCGCGGCATAGTCACCCGCATCGACCTGAAGCGTCGCGGTCAGCTGGCCTTCCAGCTCGCCCAGGACCGCCTTGAGTTCGTCGAGGCTCGCGCAGCGCACCACGACCGAAGAGACGCCGAACACTTCGTGCAGGTGCACCGGATCGGCGAGGAAGTCCTTGCCCGCCACGCTGAACAGCGCCGCACGGCCGCGGTTCGGCCCCTCGGGCGCGACGCCCTCGGCGACCGTCGTGACGAACGCGCTGCCCGCGAGCTTCGCCTTGCCGTTCTCGAACGCCTCCCAGATGCCGTCGGTCAGCATCACCTGCGCTGCCTGACCCGAGAGCACTTCGCCGGCACGGGCGATGAAGGCGTCAAGCTCGGGTCCGTCCACGCCCATCACGAGGCCGGGGTTGGTGCAGAACTGGCCCGCGCCCATCGCCAGGCTGGCGACGAACGCTTCGGCCAGCGCGGTGCCGCGCGCCTTGAGCGCTTCGGGCATCAGGATGACGGGGTTGATCGCAGCCATTTCGGCATAGACCGGGATCGGGCGCGGCCGCGCCGCAGCGATGCGCATCAGCGCCTCGCCACCGCCGCGCGATCCGGTGAAGCCCACTGCCTGGATGCGCGGATCGGCCACCAGCGCCTCGCCCACCCTGCGCGAGGTGCCGTTGACCATGGAGAAGGTGCCCGCGGGCATGCCGCACTTTTCGACCGCGCGCGCAATCGCGGTCGCGATCAGCTCGGCGGTACCGGGGTGCGCGCGGTGGCCCTTGACCACCACAGGGCAGCCCGCCGCCAGCGCGGAGGCGGTGTCGCCGCCTGCGGTCGAGAAAGCGAGCGGGAAGTTGGAGGCGCCGAACACCACGACCGGCCCGAGCGGGATCATGCGCAGGCGCAGGTCGGGCTTGGGCGGGGTCCGCGCCGGATCGGCATGGTCGATGCGCAGCTTCTGCCAGGCGCCGTCACGCACTTCCTTCGCGAACAGGCGAAGCTGGTTGGCGGTGCGTCCGCGCTCGCCGGTGATGCGCGCGGCGGGCAGGCCCGATTCGCGGCAAGCGCGCTCGATCAGCG
The DNA here is from genome assembly GCF_059420685.1 of Sphingomonas sp. GW821-FHT03E12. Classification (NCBI taxonomy): domain Bacteria; kingdom Pseudomonadati; phylum Pseudomonadota; class Alphaproteobacteria; order Sphingomonadales; family Sphingomonadaceae; genus Sphingomonas; species Sphingomonas sp. GW821-FHT03E12. The sequence goes on along the minus strand of NZ_JBWKUF010000001.1, from coordinate 902,713 downwards.
CATCGCCCAGCGCCTCGATCTCGTCGGCGATGGTTTCGAGGAAGCGGGCACGTTCCTCCAGCGGCTTGCTCGAATAGGGAAGAAAGGCAGCCTCGGCAGCGGCGCAGGCGTCCGCCACGTCCTGCTCACTGGCGCCCGCAAAGCCTGCATCAGCGATGTCAGCCCCGGTGGCGGGATCATAGGCGTGGAAGCGCGCATCCGATTGACGGCGCTCGCCGCCGATGAAGAGTCCGCCCGTCAATTCCATGATCGTCTCCGTCGCAGGACGGCCGCGGGCCAACGCGCACGGCCTCATTCACCCCGCCCATCTACAAACATCATACGAATTTTCAAGCCGGGCGGGCGCGCATGATAGCGCTATCACATTCTAGCCTCTGCGCGGGCGCGGCGCCAGTATGCGATCGTTGCGTTTTCAGCGCTGGTTTCAGCGCAACCGGGCACTCATCAGGAAACGCTCGCGGCTTTCGGCCGCCTTGCGCCGCAATTCGGAGATTTCGCGCTCCTCGGTCGCATCGAGCATCGCTTCGAGCAGCCGGTTGAAATGCCCGCGCATCGCGACGCGCGCCGCACCCGGATCCCCGGCGCGCAGCGCATCGACAATCGCGCCATGCTCACGCTGGCGGGTGCGGCCGTCATGCTGGCAGACGCTGGCATAGGTGGTGCGGACTTCGGGCACTTCGGTCCGCATCCGCCAGAGCGACTTGATGACATGGATGATCGCCTGATTGCCCGACGCCGATGCGATCAGCAGGTGGAACTCCTGATCCGCCTCGGTCGATTTGGCATCATCGCCATCGTCGCGGCCCATGATCTCGAGCAGCTCATCGAGCCGGTCGAGCGTTTCGGGCGTGATCGTCGAGGCCGCCAGTGCCGCCGCTTCGGATTCGAACAGCGACCGCGCCTCGGTCAACTCGAACGCGCTGACCGCGGGGGGCTCGTCGCCGCGCGCGGCCTTGGCGTCGGTGACATAGACGCCCGATCCGGTCTTGATCGTCACCATCCCGCGCGCCTGCAACGCGATCTCCGCCTCACGCACGGTGACGCGGCTGACGCCGAGCTGCTCGGCGATCTCGCGCTCGCCGGGCAGCCGCGATCCGGGGGGATAGCTTCCCCCTTCGATCATCGCGGCGATGCGCTCAGCGACTTCCTGAAACAGGCGGCGTTCGGCCATGTATTCCTCTGTTCGATCCGATCCGGCCTTCCGAATGCCTTACCCGCACGCCGTTTGGAATAGGCAATTGGTTCGGAAGGCCGGACACGGCGTTAGAGCCGGACGCGCGCGCCGATGAAGTAACGCGGTCCGTAATAATGATACTGGCGGATGCTGCCCTGCACCGGCATGTCGGTGATCTTGGGCGAGTCGAAGATATTGGTCGCCTCGAACCGCAGCGAGACGTTGCGATTGATGTCGTACGAGGCGCGCAGATCGAACGTCTCGTTGCCGCGGACGTAGCGCAGCTGCGTATTGCCGCCGACAAAGTCCTGATAATAGTTCGACCGGTAGTTGTAGATGCCCTGAACCGAGAAGCCCTTGAGCTGGTAATAGAGCTGGGCCGAGACGACGTGCTTGGAATAGCCCGACAGGGCGGCGGGCGGCACGATCCGCGGCGTCGTCACCCCCGTGACGGGGTTGAAGATCTCGCCGAGCAGGATGTCCTCATTCTCGAAATTGGTGTCGGCATAATTGTAGCTGACCTTGCCGCCGAACCCGTCGAGCGGCTTGGGCAGCCACGAGAAGCGGTTGGCCAGGGTGATCTCGACGCCCCAGAGCTGGCTCTTGTCCGGGCTGTTGGCGGTCTGGATCACCGGCACGCTGACGTCGCGGCCGCCGATGCTGAAAGTCTCGTTGCCGACCACGGGCATGAACCCGCCGCTGAACTCCTTGAAATAGACCGTCGCCGAGAAGAGCGAATCCCGGTTGGGATAATATTCGAGCGCAAGGTCGCCGTTCCACGACATCAGCGGCCGCAGCGCCGGGCTGCCATTGGCGCGGATCTCGTTGATCGCATCCTCGATCGTCGTGCCGCTCGAATCGAGCACAAAGGTGCGGCCCGCACCCAGCGCGCTCGGCGCGGGGCGTGACATTGCGCGATAGGCGGCGGCGCGCAGCAGCAGCCGGTTGGGCTGAAGCTCGAAGATCGCGTTGACGCTCGGCAGGAAGCGGGTCGTCTCGCTTTGCAGTGTCACCGTGTCGAACGTGTTCGGCGTCGGCGTGAGCGAGATGGTGCCATCGGGATTGTTGACCACGGTGAAGGCGCTGCGCAGGCCGATCGAGGTCACCTTGGTGTTGACGACGCGCACGCCGAAATTGCCGCGAACCGGCATCGATCCGAGGTCGCCGGCATATTCGGCCATGATGTAGCCGGCCAGCGTCTTCTCGGTCACATCGCGATTGACCGGCGAGCGCATTTCGGCGGGGCGGCCCGGATCCTCGGACCCGGTATATTCGCGCATCAGGCACAGCGGGTCGAAGGTCGCCCAGCTGGTGATGGTGTTGCCGCGCGCCTGTTCGAGGAAGCCGGTCTGCGGGAACTGCGTGCGGCACAGCATGTTGATCCGCGCATCCTCACGGCCTGCCTGGGGCGGCCCCGACGGGTTCAGGTTGAACTCGTTGCGCACGTCGTAATCGGCATAGGTCTGCTGCGCCCAGCGCCCGCCGACCGCGATGTTGGTGAGGAACCCGTCGAGCTTGTAGTCAGCGTCGAGCCGCACGCCCCAGATCTCGTTCTGGCGGCGCGATTCGTCGCGGCGGGCGCGAGCATCGTCCCAGAACAGCGCGTGATTGTTCGGATCGAAGCGCGGATCGAAGGTGATGCTCGGCGCGTAGTTCCCCGGCTTCACCTCATAGGTGTAGGGGATGCGCTGGTTGTTGATCGCGGTGCGCGTGCCGTTCATGTCGAACGGGTCGGTGCGCAGGCGCACCTGCCGTTCGATCTCGGTGCGGATCGTGCGCGAATAGGAACCGTCGAGCGCCAGGGTCAGCCGGTCGGTCGCCTTCCAGCGCAGATTGGCACCGCCGCCGAGATATTCCTCGGACCGCTCGAGGTTCGACGCGGTCGACTCGATCGAGCTGAGGCCATTCATCTTCTGGATGACGCCGTTCGAATCATAGACGACGTTGGTGAGGCCGTAGCGCATCTCCGAGATGTTCAGGTCGCGCCGGTTCTCGACGAACGTGCGGTCCGAATATTGCCCGTCGATATTGAGCTCGAGCGAGTCCGAGAAGCGCCACTGGATCGCGCCGAAGACCGCGTCGCGCTGATCGGTCTCGCTGATCTGGCGCCAGGTCATCGCATTGGGGGCGAGGAAATAGGGCGTCCCCGCCGCAGCCTGTGCCGGCGTGACCGCGGTACAATTGTTGTTGGCGACGACGATGGTCGCATTGCATGCGGTCCAGGTCGAGCTGCCCGCGACCGTCTCTTCGGGGTTGTTGGTGCTGTTGCGCTGCACCCCGATCGCGATGCCGATCTCACCCAGCCCGCCCAGCTTATACTGGTCGACATAGGACAAGGTCCCGCGCCAGCCCCAGGCTGACGAGCCGACGACCTTGTCCTGATAGGGGCTGTAATTGCCCTTGATCTCGGCCTGGATGCGGGTCTTGCCGAAGTCGAGCGGGCGGAGCGTGCCGATGTCGATCGTGCCGGCGACGCCGCCCTCGACCAGATTGGCCTGCTGCGTCTTGTAGATCTTGATGTTGTTGACCAGCTCCGAGGGGAACTGGTTGAAGTTGACCGAGCGGTCGCCCGATCCGTTGGTGGCGTCGCGGCCATTGAAGGTCGAATTGGAGAGGAACGGGCCAAGGCCGCGCAGCGCGATTTCCGACGCGCCGCCCTTTTCGCGGTGTGTGGTCGCGCCGGTGATCGTCTGGATCGCCTCACCCACCGACAGCGCCGGCAGGTCGCCGATCTCGTCGGTCGACAGCGCGTCGACGATCGCGGTTTCGCGCTTCTTGACGTCGATCGAGGTCCGAAGGGTCTCGCGGATGCCGGTGATGACCAGCTCTTCCTCGTCCGCCGGGGCTTCGGCAGGCGGCGCGTCCTGCGCCATCGCCTGCGTCGCGGCGAACAGCGAAAGCGCCGCGCCTCCCATCAACCAAGCGCGAAGCTGCGCCGAGCGCACGGCGGTTGCCGGCTTACCCATTCGTCCTCTCCCTGAGTCCAATCTTGTCAATTCACACTTGCCGGTTGCCAACCAGTTGTCAACCGATCTCTCATGCCACTATCGGTAAATTGGTCCTACCAATTTACGGCACGAGTTGCGAGGCCAGCGCCGGAACGGCGCGCGCGAGATCGTCGGCGACCAGTTTCGCGAACACGCCCGCGCCGGTCTCGCCGACATGGGTGTAGTCGAACTTGCGCGTGTGCTGGCCGCGCGGCCCGCCGGCCTTGACCGGCGCATCGGGCAGCCGCGCTTCCTCGGCCGCGCGCGGCTTGAGCGTCGTCCCTGCCTTGGCCGCGGCGCGCTCCTCCTCAGTCGGCTCGGCCTGGGCGAGCGCCATCGACTCCTCGGCGCCCAGCTTCTGCACCACCGCCGCGCTGCGCCGGTTGAGATCGACCAGAGGCGCCTTTGTCTCGAGCGCGACCTTGCGCACCTCCTCCGACCAGGCGTCGAGCGTGTTGTCGAGCTTGCCGTCCTTGAACTCGCGCCGCGTCAGCGGGGTGACGAGAACCGGGATCGCGCCCGCCGCACGGACCTCCTCGACCATCTTGCGCAGGTTCGCGGGGAACTCGGTCGTCCGGTCGGTCCAGCGCTCGGGCCGGGTCGACTGGTCGTTATGGCCGAACTGGATCAGGACATAGCTGGCGCGGTAGCCGGGCACCTTGGCCTCGGCGAGCGCGATTCCCCAGCTTCCTTCCTGACGATAGCTGCGCGTCGACCGGCCGCCGCGCCCGACATTGAGGCAGGCGACCGACGACTTGACGTGCCGGGCGCAGAAGATCGAGGCCCAGCCGCTGGCCGGGGCCATGGTGGAATCGCCGACCAGCACGACCTTGTAGGGTTCGAGCGGCGGCGCGTCGGTGCGCTCGCGCGCCTGCTGCGCGAGCGCGGCGGGAGCCAGGGCCAGTGCGGCGGCGGCGAGCGCAACCCGCATCACGAGAAAGCCAGCCCGCCGTTGATGTCGACGTTCGTGCCGGTCAGGAACGAGGCGTCACCCGAGGCGAGGAAGGCGACCGCCGCCGCGACCTCGTCCGGATGGCCTTCACGGCGCAGCGGGGTGTTGCCGGCGACCGCGGCGCGGCCCTCGGGCTTGGAGAAGATGTCGTGGAAGCTGGTGCCGATCAGGCCCGGGTTCAGCGCGTTGACCCGGATGCCCTGCGGCCCCAGCTCCTTCGCCCAGCTGCGCGTCAGCGTCATCAGCGCGCCCTTGGACGCTGCATAGATGCTCGCGCCCGGCCCGCCGCCGTCGCGCCCGGCCTGCGAGGCGATGTTGACGATCGCCGCACCGCTTTCGAGGTGCGGGAGCACCGCCTTGGTGACGAGGAAGGCGGATTTGAGGTTCAAGTCCATCACCGTGTCGAAGAACGCCTCGTCCATCTCGGCGAGCGTCTTGCGCGCGACCATGCCGCCCGCGCAGTTGACGAGGATGTCGACCTTGCCGCCGAACGCGTCGGTCGCGGCCTTGACCAGCGCAGCCACCTCATCGGCCTTGGTCACATCGGCGCGCGCGAGCAGTGCGGTGCCGCCCGCCGCCTCGATTTCGTCGAGCGTCGCCTTGGCCGCCGCCTCGTCGCTGCGATAGTTGATGACGACCTTGGCGCCCTCGCTGGCGAGACGCAGCGAGATCGACTTGCCGATGTCGCGTCCACCGCCGGTGACGATCGCGACCTTGTCCTTGAAACGCATGTAAGCCCCTTATTCTTCGGTTTTGGGTTGAACGGGTTCGATCCGGCCGCCGAGCCAGATGCAAAGAAGCGAGAGCGGCACGAGCGCCGCGCCCAGGATGAAGATCGGCGCGAAGCTCGTCTTGGTCATCGCCGGCACGAGCCAGGTGGTGACCAGCGTGCCCGCGACCGCAGCAGTGCCGCTGATCCCCGCGAGCGAGCCGACCGCGCCGCCGCCGAACCAGTCGCTCGGCAATGTCTGGATGTTGTTGATCGCGACCTGGAAGCCGAACAGGATCGCCGCGATCAGCAGCACCGCATAGAGCGGGGTCGATGCGGTCGCGGTGAGCAGCAGCGCCGGAAGCATGATGATGCAGCCGAGCGTGATGGCGAGCTTGCGCGCCTTGTCCGCGCTCCAGCCGCGCTGGATCAGCTTGCCCGACAGCCAGCCGCCCGAGAGCGATCCCGCCATCGCGCCGACGAACGGCACCCAGGCGAACATGCCGATCTGCTTGACGTCAAAGCCGAAGCTTTCGTTGAGGTAGATTGGCAGCCACGACACGAACAGCCACCAGATCGGGTCGAGGAAGAAGCGCCCGGCCATCACCGCCCAGGCCTGTTTGTGGCGCAGCAGCTGGCCCATCGACGGCGCGTAGCCCGCGGGCCTGGCGTCGCCATCGACGCGCTCGTTTGCGCCGAGGATATGCTCGCGCTCGGTCTTGCTCAGCCACGGATGCGCGTCGGGATCGGACTTGTAGACCCACAGCCACGGCAGCAGCCACAGGAAGCCGAGCACGCCGACGATCAGGAAGGTGGTGCGCCAGCCGACAAAGCCGAACAGGATCGCGACCAAAGGCGCCGAGACGATCGCGCCGAGTGAGGCGCCAGCGTTGAAGATACCCTGGGCGAAGGCGCGTTCGGAGCGCGGGAACCAGGTGGCATTGGCCTTGGCCGCGCCGGGCCAGTTGCCCGCTTCGCTGATCCCGAGCGTGCCGCGCAGCACGCCGAGCATCGCCATCGAACGGACCATCGAATGTGCCGCGATCGACAGCGACCAGACGATGATCGAGATGGCGAAGCCCATGCGGGTACCGACCACGTCGAAGATCTTGCCGAACAGCGACTGGCCGAGCGCGTAGAAGACCATGAAGATGGTCACCAGCAGCGCATAATCTTCCTTGCCGGCGCCGATATCCTTGGCGACCGCGGGCCACATCACGGCGAGCGCGTTGCGGTCGATGTAATTGATCACGGTCGCGACCGCGATCAGGCTGATGATCCACCAGCGGAAACCCGATTTCATTTGCCTGCCTCTCCGTCGAACCGGCCGACCGGTCCGCGCCATTCGAGCTTGCGCCCGTTCACGGTGACGCTGTGCGCCTCGTCCGCTGTGGTATCCGCCGCGATGGCGACAAGGATCTGCCGCCCGCCGGTGAGCGAAATCGTCGCGATGCGCGCGCCACTGGTCTCGGTCATGCTGAGGCCGGCCACCGCGCTGCGGCTGTTGGTGGTGGTCTCGGTCGCGGCGTCGTAGCGGCCGTGCGGTTCGATCAGGCTGAGGAACACCGCATCGCCCACGCCCTGAAGCCGCTGGATCACCACCGGCTCGCGCCGCAGGTTGAAGCGCGGATCACTGGCGCCGCTCTCGGCGAGGATCACCTGCGCGCCCGCGGTCGCCATGCGATAGGTGTAGAAGCGGCCATCGGTGATCCAGGTCACCCGGCCCTGCCCGTTCGCGAGGGGCGCGGTCGCATCGACCCAAAGGTGCTGATAGCCGTTCGCCTTCCCCAGCACCGGCCGCGCGGCAACGTTCGAGGCGAGCCTCAAATCGGTGTCGATGATGTGCCCGGCGAAGTGCAGCGGCAGGTCGTAGGTTGCCTTGGCCGCGTTCTTCACGGTGAGCAAGTCGAGCACCAGCGGCGCGCTCTTGCCCATGTCGAGCTGCACAAGCGCGCGGAGGAAGCTGACGCCGGGATAGGCGCCGGCCATCTCACCGATCGAATAGCGGGCCGGCCCCTCGCCCTGAAACGCCAACTGGACCGGCGCCGCCTTTTCGGCGGGCGCGAGCTTGGTCTCGAAATGGCTGGTCTCGTTCACCACCAGCGTGTTGTGGGCGATGGTCTGCTGCGCCCAGCTGTCATTCTCGGGCAGATAGCGCCCGCCGTCCTTGGCCTCGATATTGAGGAAGCGCGCCGCGCCGTAATCGGTCACGATCGCATTGCCATTGTCGTAGAACAGCCAGTTGAGCTTGTCGAAATGGCCATGGCCCATGCCCTGGGCGGTGTTCTTGGCGACGACGACCTGCGCCTTGTCCTCGGCCCCCGAGCGCAGGATGGCGAGTGCGCCGTCCTTGCCGTCGGGGCCGTCGCGCAGCAGCGTCGAGGCGAAGGCGAAGGGCTTCGCCTTGCCCGCGGCGAGATCGCGCGCGACCGCGAACCCCTGCGGCGAAAGTGCGACCTTGTTCTGCCACTCCGCGATCCCGAGCAGCCCCGCGTCCCCGCTCGCGGCGTAGCCGATCGCCACGCCCTGATAGAGTTCCTCGGTCTTGAGGCTCTTGTCGGGCATCGCGTCGTTGATCGGGAAGAAATAGCCCGCGTAGGTCGTCTGCACCGCAGTGCGGATCGCCTTGAGCACAATGCCGCCGCGATAGTCGAAGATCTTCCGCTCGGGCTCATTGTCCGCGATCGCCTGTGCGAACACGACGAAGGGCTGCAGCGCGTAACGCTGATAATAGGGCCCTTCGGCATAATAGCCGTCGGGCGAGAAGAGCAGGTCGAGCTGGCGCAGGAAGCCGACCTTGCCTGAGCGGTCGCTGCCCTTGAGCGCCTGTTCGACCAGCAGCTTGTCGCGCAGCACATAGCCGGTCATGCCGACCCCGGCATTGGCCCAGGTCGAATGGTTGTGGATGCGGTCGAAGGTGGTCGGCTCGCCGGTCAGGAACGCGGCCATGCGGCGGAAGACATTGTCGTCGATCGTCTTGCGATCGGCCGGCGTCAGTTCGCCGCGCACGGCGTCATAGCCCTGGATCGCATGGACCAGCCACACGCTGTCGTTGAGGCTCTGCCAGAACAGCCGACCGGGCACCTGATTGGCGGCGGCGGGGTGTTTGCCGAGGCCGGGATAGAGCTTGGCGTACGCCAGCAGCATGTCGCGGACATAGTCGGCGTAGCGCTTGTCGCCGGTGACGCGATAGAGCGTCCCGGCCATCTGGATCAGCTTGTAATTAGCCTTGTGCCGCTCATGCGTCGGCCCGCCGCCGCGATCCTTGGGCACCGGCACGTCGATCCCGGCGCGGATCCCCGCCTCGACCGACTTCTTCGCCGACGCCAGCTCGCGCGCGAACAGCGGCGCGCGGGCACCCTCGATCGCCATGGCACGATAGGCTTCGGTGCTGGCGAGGACCGGGGCGGCGTCCTGCGCCAGGGCGGGCGCGGCAGTCGCAAGCAGCGCGGCGAGGAAGGCGGCGCGGATCATGGCCGCGCCACCGCGATGTTGCCACTCAGCGTCACGTCGGGCTTGCCCTGTTTGTAGAGGTTGGTGACGCGCGGTTCGGGCGTCGCGGCGAAGCGGTTGTCGGCGATTCGCACCACCGGCGCGCCGACGCTGTTGGCGACATCGATGCCGGCCGCATCGGCGAAGCGGTTGTGCGCGATCTCGACCCACTGGACACCCGACAGGCGGATCGCACCGCCGGTCACCACGGCGTTGCCGGTCATGATGAAGCGCGGGCCGAAGGTGCTTTCGTCGGTGCCGAGCCTGGCGACATCGGCGATGGTCGCAACGTCGGCGAAGCTGTTGTCGGCGATCTCGACCCGCTCGGCGCTGTAGAGGCCTTTGCTGCCGGTCTCGGCCGCCGCGGCGACCACCGCGCCGGAGACTTTGGCGAAGCTCGACGCGCGGATCTCGACCCTGTCCGCGAAGGTCGCCGGCGTCGCGGCGAACACATCATAGCCGGGCGTGGTAAGGTCGCGCACCGCCACGCTGTCGAGCGTCACGCTGTAATTCAAAGTGCTCACCGACTGCGGCGCACGCACGAGCGCGTTGCCCGCCGCGGTCGGTGAGGCGGCGCCGGAGAGGGTCGCGCCGCGAAGGACGATGCTGCCGCCAGGGAGCAGCTGGAACAGGGTGGAGGCTGCGCTTTCGATCACCGCCTCGCGCGGCCCGGCGATCGTCAGCGGGTGCGCGATCGCGATCGGCTGGGTCACGCGATGGGTGCCGGCGGCGACGCTGACGGTGTCACCGGCGGAAGAGGTCGCGACAGCCTTGGCCAATGCGCCTTCGCTGGCCGGGACCGCGATCTCGTGACCCGCCGCGGTGGCGGGCGCATCCTTCGGATACCAGGCCGGGCCCGTCTCGCTACGCTTCAGCACAACCAGATCGCGCGGGGCGCCCGCATTCACCGACGGATCGGCGGGATAGAGCAGGCCATTGGCGGCACGCTCGAGCTTGACGGCCTGCTTCACATTCCCGGCCAACGCGATGCCGGTCACGGCGCCTTCGAAGCGCACGATGTCCTTGCCGTCGGCATTGGCGATCAGGTTGCGCTCGAACCAGCTGTTGATCGGCGGGGCGCTGCGCTCGGCATCGGCGCCCGCGCCAAAGGTGATGCGTGCCGCCTCGATGATCGAGTTGCGCTCGATCCGGGCGTTGGCGACCTGATGATAGCGGTTGATCACCGAGTTCGGCACGCCGTTCATCACCGCGATCGCGCTGAGGAACGAGGTGCCGGTGACGCCCTCCAGATAGTTGTCGCGGACGATCTGGTCGCGGTTGATCACGCGGATGCCGCCGGTGCTGGGCTTGCCCTTGCCGAGGAAGACGTTGCGCTCGACCAGGTTGCCGTTGCCGTGGCGCAGCACGATCGCGCCCTGCGACTCGATGATCATGTTGCCGCGGATGATGTTGGCGCCTGACTTGATCGAGACGATTTCGACTTCGCCGTCGCATTGCTCGAACCAGTTGTTCTCGATGACGCTGCTCGACTCGCTGAGCGATTCGTCGCTGGTGCCGATGCGGATCGTCTCGCCGCCGTTGGAGCCGAGCGGGGGGCGGGGGCCGAAATAGTTATGGTCGATCCGCGCGCGGTTCGCATCGGGCTGGCCCTTGGGCCGGATCACCGCGAGGGTGACCCCGGCATTGCCCTTGCCCGCGAACCAGCTGTGATCGACGCGGTTGTCGGCACCATAGATCGCGACCCAGATATCCTCGGCGCGGCGATCGGGATTGGTGAAATTATCGACGACGATTTCGGTCAGCCGCACATTGCTGGCCAGCGTCTTCGAGTCGCGGCGGAAGGCAATCAGCTCGCGGGTGGGCGACCAGCCGTTGCGGAAGACGAGGCCCGACACCACCAAATGCGCGCCGCCGATGCGCAGATTCGACTGACCCGACAGGATCACCTTGCCCGGGGTCTGCGCGGCGAGCGTGATCGGCTTCGCCTGTGTGCCTTGCCCCGTGAACACGATCTGGAAGTCGCGCCATTCGCCATCGGCGAGCAGGATGCGGTCGCCCGGCGCGGCCTTCTTGACCGCGGCGGCATAGGCAGCCTGATCGCGGACCAGATGGTCGGCGGCCAGAACCGGAGCCGGCGCCAGCAGCACGCAGGTGATCAGCGCTCCCATTGCCCGCATGCCGTCCACTCCCTTCGATCTGTTCTGCACATTGGACTAACCAAGTGGCATGAACTGTTCAAGAGGTGATTATACCACTCATCTCAATTGGTATGTTACGCTTTGACCGGAGCCTGCCCGCCACAGGCAGTGCATTGACTTTTGCGCCGAACGGGCGCGGCATGCGCACGCTTCGGCAGGGAGAGAGAGACATGCGCAAAACGGCTTCGTTCGGCATCGTATCCGTCATCGCCACCGGCATCGCAGCAGCCATCGTCGTACCCGGCATCGCTCAATCAGGGGCTCAATCCGAAAGGATCACCGCAAAGAACAATGCCCCGCTCAAGGCGGCACCCAATCCGCAGTCGGCGATCCTCGCCACGGTTCCGCGTGGCTCAACGCTCAGCCTTGAATATTGCAACGCCGATCAATGGTGCCGCGTCCAGTTCCAACGGCGCGCTGGATGGATGGCGGCGGTCAACCTCAACCTGCCCGCGGGCAACGAGACTGCGCGGCTGACCAGCCAGGCACGGCTGCGGGCGGGACCGGGCACGCAATATCAGGCGCTGGCCACGCTTCAGGCCGGCACGCGTGTCAACGTGATCCGCTGCCAGCAGCAATGGTGCAACGTCGCCGCCGGCTTCCGGCGCGGCTGGGTCGCCAGCCGGATGCTCGATCGCGGCGACTGGAACAACCCGCGCCCGCCCCAGCCCGGCCGCCGCTCCGAGCTTCAGATGTTCACCGAGCGCAATTGCCGCGGCAACACCTATTCGACCCTCGAAGCGGTGCCCAATCTCAACTACCCGGTCCGCTCCGCGCGCGTCATCGGCGGCACGGGCGACGTCAGCCGCGACGGGTGGCAGCTGTGCGTCGGCACCAATTATAACGGCGTCTGCACCTCGACCACGCCGAGCTGCTCGAACCTTGACGAGCTGGGCGGCCGCGGGCTTCGTTCGGTCCGACCGGCCCATGGTGAGGGCAGCGGCATGCCGACGCCCGCCATCTGCACCAAGGAATATGTGCCCGTCTGCGGCCAGCTGGGCCGCGAGTACAAGACCTTCGGCAATGCGTGCGAGGCGCGCGCGGCGAATTACGCGATCCGCTATCAGGGACGCTGCCGCTAGCTTTGGTTCAGCAAGGCTGAACCGGTTCGGCACCAGCCCGCTCCCCCTCCCGGCCACCCAACGGCAGTATCATATGGGTGGCCGGGAGGGGGAGCGGGCTGGTGCCGCGCTTCAACGCAGTTGAAGCCGAATCCCGACGCGCCGTCTTTGCCGTGACGCCGCGGATCGCTATAGGCGCGCGCATGGCTGACATCCTGATCCTCACCACCGGCGGCACCATCGACAAACTCTATTTCGATGCGCTGAGCGAATATCAGATCGGCGACAGCGTCGTCGCCCGCCTGCTCGCCGTCGCGCGCTCGGCGCTCGACGTCCGCGTGGTCGAACTGATGCGCAAGGACAGCCTGGAACTGACCGATGCCGATCGCGCCACAATCGCAAAGGCGGTGCGCGACGCGCCCGAGGATCGCATCGTCATCACCCATGGCACCGACACGATGACCGATACCGCGGCGGCGCTGATGGACATCCCCGGCAAGCGGATCGCGCTGCTCGGCGCGCTCGCCCCCGCCCGCTTCGCGGAGAGCGACGCGACCTTCAACCTCGGCATGGCCTTTGCCACCGTCCAGGTCGCGGCCGAGCCGGGGGTATGGATCGCGATGAACGGCACCGTCTTCGCCGCAGGCAGCGTGCGCAAGGACCGCGCGCGCAACAGCTTCGTCGCCATCTGACCTGCTGCCGATCGATCCAAGCCGCGCATCGATCGATGGCGGCTTTGGTTTGGACGCCCGCAGCCTGACCCAATAGTCACACCCTTCGAAGCGGTTCGCGCATCAATGCGAGACCGTGAGCTTGGGAGACGCATGTGACGACGATGAGCCCGGCCGATATGGGCCGCAGCCTTGGCCAGGGCCTTCTTTCCTTCCCCGTCACGCATTTCGACGCCGACGGCCGGTTCGACGAAGCTCCCTATCGCGCGCATTGCGCATGGATGCTGGAACATGACCTAGCCGGCCTGTTCGCCGCGGGCGGCACCGGCGAATTCTTCTCGCTGACCCCGGCCGAGGTGGTTCAGGTGGTCAAGGCCGCCGTCGATGTCGGCGCCGGCAAGCTCCCGGTCATTTCGGGCTGCGGCTATGGCACCGCGATCGCGACCGAAATCGCGCGCGGCGCCGAGGCCGCAGGCGCCGACGGCCTGCTCCTCCTGCCGCCCTATCTGGTCGGTTCGAGCCAGGAAGGCCTGGCTGCGCATGTCGAAGCGGTGTGCCGCTCCACCGGGCTCGGTGTGATCGTCTACAACCGCGACAACGCCGTGCTGAACGACGAGACGCTCGCGCGCCTGTGCGAACGCAACCCCAATCTGGTCGGGTTCAAGGACGGCGTCGGCGATATCGAGCTGATGACGCGCATCTTCCTGCGCATGGGCGATCGCCTCACCTATATCGGCGGGCTGCCGACCGCAGAGACCTTTGCCACGCCCTACCTCACCATGGGCGTCACCACTTACTCCTCGGCGATCTTCAACTTCATGCCGGAATGGGCGCTGGCCTTCTATGCCGCGGTGCGCGCGGGCAACCATGAAGCGGTGCAGAAGCAGCTGCGCGATTTCGTGATGCCCTACCTCACGCTGCGCAACCGCGGGCGCGGCTATGCGGTGTCGATCGTCAAGGCGGGGATGCGGGTGATCGGCCGCGATGCCGGGCCGGTGCGCAGCCCGCTTACCGACCTTACCGCGCAAGAGACCGATGAGCTGCGCGCGCTGGTCGAGCGGGCATCCGGCTCGATCGCCAAGGCCGCCTGAGGGCCCCGGTGCAGCCCGGCGTGACAGGACTTGCCGCGCCGCGCTACACCGGCGCGATGTTCGAATTGAGCCAGCTCCGCTGCTTCGTCGCCGCGGCCGAGGAACTCCATTTCGGCCGCGCGGCGCAGCGTCTGAACATGACGCAGTCGCCGCTCAGCCGGCAGATCCAGCTGCTCGAGCGAATCCTGGGCGTCACCCTGCTCGAACGCACCAGCCGCCAGGTCAGCCTGACCCCCGCGGGCCATGTCTTCCTGATCGAGGCGCGGCGCATCGTCCGCCTCGCCGAAAGCGCATCGCTCTCCGCACGCCGCGTGGCGAAGGGCGATGCGGGCAAGGTCGCGATCGGCTTCACCGCCGTGTCGGGCTACAGCCTCGTCCCCCAGATCGTGGCGCAGGCCCGCGCAAGCCTGCCCAATATCGACCTCGAGCTGCGCGAGATGGTGAGCGGCGATCAGGTCGATGCGCTGCTCACCGGCCTGATCGATATCGGCTTCGTCCGCCCGCCGGTCGACCGGCACGAATTCGATACGTTGTGCGTGCTGCGCGAGCCGCTGCTGGTCGCGCTCCCGCCCGGCGATCCGCGGCAGGGCGAGCCGGCGCTGTCGCTCGACGCCTTCGATGGCGAGCCGCTGATCATGTATGCGCGCCAGGGCGCGGGCTATTTCCACGACATGCTCGTCCGCCTGTTCGACGATGCCGGGGTGACGCCGAGCTATGTCCAGCATGTCACGCAGATCCATTCGATGCTCGGCCTTGTCCATGCCGGGCTGGCGGCGGCGATCGTCCCGCAATCGGCATCGGGGCTGCACCTGATGGACGTCCAGTTCCGCGCGCTGCGCACCGAGCCCGAGACGCCGGTCGAACTGCACATGGCGTGGCGCCGCGACAATGCCAATCCGGCGCTGGAGCCGATGCGCCTGCTCTGCGCGCAGATGGCGGGGGCATGATCGCCCGCCGCGCGCTGCTCGGCGCGCCCTTGCTGATCCCGGCGGCGGCATGGGGTATGCAGCGCAGCGATCCGGTGGCGACGACCCGATATGGCCGCCTGCGCGGCCTGAGCGAGCGCGGCATACTGGTGTTTCGCGGCATCCGTTATGGCGCCGACACGCGGCCGCGCCGCTTCGAACGTGCGCTGCCGCCCGGCCCCTGGCTCGATATCGTCGATGCGCTGCATTACCCGCCGGCCGCTCCGCAGACCCGCGCGGAGGAGCCGGTCAGCGAGGATTGCCTGTTCCTCAATATCTGGACACCGGCGCTCGATCGCGGGCGGCGGCCGGTGATGGTCTATTTCCACGGCGGCGCGCATGCGCATGGATCGGGATCGGACCCGCTCTATGACGGCGCCAATCTGGTCCGCCGCGGCGATGTCGTGGTGGTGACGCTCAACCACCGGCTCGCAGGCCTCGGCTATGCCTATCTCGCCCAGCTTGGCGGCCCGGCGGAATCGGGCAATGCCGGCAATCTCGACATCGTCCTCGCGCTCCAATGGGTGCGCGACAATATCGCGGGCTTCGGCGGCGATCCGGATCGGGTGATGATCTTCGGCCAGTCGGGCGGCGGTGCCAAGGCGGTGACGCTGATGGCGATGCCCGAGGCGCGCCCGCTCTTCCACCGCGCCGCGACGATGAGCGGCCAGCACGTCACCGCTGCGGGTCCGCGCAACGCGACGATCCGGGCGCGAGCGTGGATGGAGAAAGCAGGGGCAAAGAATGTCGCGGAGCTGAAGGCGCTCCCCGTCGAACGCCTGGTCGAGGCGATGGCGATGACCGACCCGATCGAGCGCAAGGGTGAGATCAGCTTCGTCTCGACGCTCGACCATCATGTCCTGCCGCGCCACCCCTTCGTCCCGGATGCGCCGCGCGAGGCGGCGCATATCCCGCTGATTATCGGCAACACCCATGACGAGACGGGCCTCTGGATCGCCGAGCAGCTCAAACGCGGCGACACCAATTGGGACAATCTGGCCGACCGGATCGGCGCGCAGATCACCAAGGATGTTGCGCCCGATTGGGTCGTTCAGCGCTATCGCGAGATCTATCCCGAGAAGACCCCCGGCCAGATCCTGCTTGCGGCCACCACCGCGGGCCGGTCCTGGCCCGGCCATCTCATCCAGGCCGAGGAGCGGGCGAAGATCGGTGCGCCGACCTGGATGTACCAGCTCGATTTCCCATCGCCCGAGGCGGGCGGGGTGCTCGGCGCCTTCCACACGCTCGATATTCCGTTGGTGTTCGACAATGCCGCGGCGAAGGGCTCGCGCACCGGCGACACCCCGGCCGCACACCGCCTGGCGGGACGCATGGCCGACGCCTTCATCGCCTTTGCCCGCACCGGCGACCCCAATTGCGCGAGCGTGCCGGCATGGCCGAAGTTCGCGCTGGAGGGGCGGCAGACGATGATCTTCGACACCGAAACGCGGGTGGTTTCGGACCCGCGCCGCGCGGAACGCCTGTTGTGGTCGGTCGCGCCCTATATCAAGCCGGGCGGGTGAGGACTCTGGTTCGTCATCCCGGCCTTGTGCCGGGATCCACCGCGATGCGAGCGATAGAACAAGAGGCTCACCCGCATCGCGTGCGGTACCGTGGATCCCGGCACAAGGCCGGGATGACGGCTTCAACAACCACCTACCGGTCCCATGGAAACGCCAGAGTCGGAGCATTGGCGTAGCGCCGCATCGCGATCTTCAGCCGTGCCCCGCACCCGGGCTCAAGCCGCAGCGTGAAGTCGCGCCCGCCGACGGCCACGTCCTGCCCCTCCAGCGTCACCCGATCGATCCGGTGTTCGGCATAGGCGCCGCCCTGGATCGTCACCGTCCGCGCGGCCTTGCCGAGATTGACCAGCGTCACTTCGGCCGAAGCATCGCCCAGCGCGTGCATCAAAGCCGCGACATCCTCCGGCACCCCGGCCCGCCGCTTCTCCGGATCGAAATAGCGCAACCGGCAGTGCAGCACGACGCCACCCTGATTGGGCGAGGTCGAGGACCAGGGCGGGCGGGCGATGTGCATCCCGCCGGTCATCAGCTGGATCAGGCTCTTGACGCTCGCCGGGGTCTTGTCGAGCGGCCAGTCGGCGAGCCGCGTGTCGCGCGTGGTGGTGTCCTCGCGCATCCTTTTCTCGCGCTCGGCAACGCGGGCGAGATCGGCATTGAGCGCCTCGACCGGATAGCCGTCATTCCTGCCGTGGAGGAACGACACCCACGGATTCTCGCCCGCCAGTTCGAGATCGCCCGCGCGCTGCGTGACGTACCAGATCTCGAACCCGTTGGTGCGATAGGGGCCGGGCTTCCAGCCGTACCAGCCGTCCGCGCCAACCATGGTCGGCGTCTCGAACTTGCCGTCGCGCTGGCGCCCGGCATTGTTGATCCGCGCATTCTGCCGCCGCCACACCTCGATGTACGCGCTATCGCCGGTCAGCAGCGTGCCGTTGAGGAAGGCGGTGATCGAGCGCGGCACGCGGTTGCGATCCTCGCGCTTGCCGGTCTGCGGCACGACGGGGGAGAAGCCCCAGCCATAGACCCCGCCCCACCAGTCGGGCGCGACCTTGCCGTCGAGCCCGACCTTGCTCGGCACGATGCCGTTGTTGGCACTGGCGCGGCTCACCCAGGCGTCGAGATAGTCGAGCGCCCAGCGGCGGTAGCGCTCGCCCCCGCCCAGCGCATAGGCATTGAGCGCCAGCGTCGTCGCCTGCAGGTTGAGCGGGTTGTCGCCGACGACATCCGTGTACTCGACATAATGGTCGAGCGTTTCCTGATAGGTCGACTCGCCATGCTCCATATGGAAGCGCTCGCCCGCCTCGAACGGGTCGCCTGCCCAGTCGAGCGCGGTCGCAGCGCGCAGCATCGGCCCGCGGCTGCCGTTCATCACGCTGCGGATGATGCGGCGTTCGGGGTCGTAGTTGCGGACGCTCGGGTCGTGCCCGGTGTAGAAGTCGGCGAAGCGCCGGGTGCGGGCGATCAGCGCAGGGTCGCGCGGCGCGGACAGGCCCAGGACGTTGAAGGTCGTCAGCCCCTCGGCATTGTGCTGCCAGTCCATCTGCACCGGGAAGTCGCGGTGGTACATGCCGGCCCTCGCGATCGGCACATCGACCGTCCGCATCGCCGCATATTGCCGCAGATGCCCTTCCCAGAAGCGCTGGGTCAGCGTCAGGATGCGGTCGGGCGCGCCAAGCGCATGCAGGATCGCCCAGTCGTTGGTCGCCTCCGCGGCGTCGTCGGGGCCGTCATTGGCGCCCCAGCGCTCGAACACCAGCAGACGGTCGCGCTTATCGACATATTTGGCGTAGAAGGCCTCGCACGCCTCGGCATTGCGGGCGATCAGTTTGCGCTGGAGCAATGCCCATTCGGGTGCGGCCATCGGGGTCGCGGCCCTGAGCTGCACTCGCGCCGCCCGCGCCGCGGCAGGAACCAGCCCCGCCGCCGCGCCACCCAGCAGCAGTCCTCGCCGATCCACCTTCATTCGCCGATCTGCATCCGGCGGATCGGACCCGCGACGACGAGGAAGGCAAAGATCGTCATCAGGCAATGCGCGCCGACGAATACCAGCGCCCAGTCGAACGAGCCGGTTGCCGCAACGATGAACCCGACGACGATCGGCGTGACGATCCCCGCCATGTTGCCGAACATGTTGAACACCCCGCCCGAAAGCCCGGCGAGCCGCTTGGGCGCGACATCGGCCATCACCGCCCAGCCGAGCGAGGCGACGCCCTTGCCGAAGAAGGCGACCGACATCAGCGTCACCACCAGCCACTCCTGCTCCGCCCACACGCAGGCGATGATCGCGGTGGCGAGCAGCATGCCTACCGTCAGCGGCCCCTTGCGTGCCAGGTCGAGCGACCCGGTGCGCTTGAGGATCAGGTCGGAGACATAGCCCCCGGCGAGCCCGCCGACAAAACCGCACAAAGCCGGCGCGGCGGCGGCGAATCCCGCCTCCATGATGTTGAGCCCGCGTTCCTTGACCAAATAGATCGGGAACCAGGTGACAAAGAAATAGGTCAGCACGTTGATGCAATATTGCCCCAGATAGATGCCCAGCATCATCCGGTTGGCGACCAGCTTGCCGACATTGCCCCAGTCGAAGGCCGCCGTGCTGCCCGCACCGCCATCCTCCATATGGATCAGGCCGCCTCCCGCCTCGATATGATCGAGCTCGGCCTGGTTGATCGACGGGTGTCGCGCGGGGCTGTGGATGTAGCGCAGGAACACCGCGGTCGCGATCAGCCCCAGCACGCCCATCACCCAGAAGATCGACCGCCAGCCGAAGCTGTGCGCAAGCCAGCCCATCAACGGCGCGAAGGCGACGAGCGAGAAATATTGCGCCGAATTGAAGATCGCCGAGGCAGTGCCGCGCTCGGCCGAGGGGAACCAGGACGCCACCAGCCGGGCGTTGCCGGGGAAGGACGGCGCTTCGGCGAGGCCCACGAGGAAGCGCAACGCGAACAGCATCGCCACCGCGGGCAGAAAGGCGATCATCCCCGCAAACCCCTGCAGCGCGGTGAACACCGACCAGAGCGCGATCGCGGCGGCATAGACGCGCTTGGTGCCGAACTTGTCGAGCAGCAGACCGCCCGGCACCTGCGCCAGCACATAGGCCCAGGCGAAGGCGGAGAGGATGAACCCGGTCTGGATCGCGTTCAGCCCGAGCTCGTGTGCCGCTGCGCTGCCCGCGATCGAGAAGGTTGCGCGATCGGCATAGTTGACGCTGGTGATGATGAAGATCAGCGCAATGATCGCATGCCGCACATGCGTCGGACGCATATCGGCTGCCGGGGTGCGCTGGTCGGTCACGCGTCGCTCTCCTCACTCGTCCGCGCATCGGGTGCACGCGATCCTTATTCCAACACCGCTACCCGGCGCGACGAAAGCGGTCCAAGGCAAAGAACGGGACGATCAAGCCAGAAACTGGCTCGATCCAAACCCACTCTGCCGACAGCCGGCGCCGATCAGTGCGTGTCGTGCATCGATTCATGTCCGATTGGCGTTGGCCTCGCCACCCCGGTCGCGCCTAGCAGAACATCGCAATCGGCTCGTCCACGAAGCCGTACACAGCCTGATCGAGGGGAGTCTGAAATGTCCCGTATCCATGTCCTGAAGTCCGTGTTCGCGCTGTCGGCTGCGGTCACCGCCCTTTCCGCCGCCAACGCCCAGACCGCACAGGATCAGGCCCCCGAGGAGGCCGCAGCGCCCGCCGACGCCGGTCAGGAAGTCATCGTCACCGGCTTTCGCGAGAGCCTGAGCAGCGCGCTCAACCTCAAGAAGCGCGAGACCGCCGCGGTCGATGCGATCAAGGCCGAGGATATCGCGGAGTTCCCCGACCTCAACCTCGCCGAATCGCTCCAGCGCATCCCCGGCGTCGCGATCAGCCGCGTCAATGGCGAGGGCCGCAGCATCTCGATCCGCGGCCTCGGCCCGGAGTATAGCCGCGTCCGCATCAACGGCATGGAGGCGATCGGCACTACCGGCGGCACCGACAATTCGGGCGGCGTCAATCGCGGCCGCGGCTTCGACTTCAACATCTTCTCGTCGGACCTGTTCAACAGCCTGACCGTCCGCAAGACCGCAACCGCCGATGTCGAGGAAGGATCGCTCGGCGGTACCGTCGATCTCCAGATCGCGCGCCCGTTCGACTATCGCGAGCCGACCGCGGTCTTCTCCGCCGGGGTGAGCTATAACGACCTTGCGCAGAAGGCGACGCCGCGCGTCTCCGCCCTGCTCACCACGACCAGCCCGGACGGCAAGTTCGGCGCGCTCGTCTCGATCGCGTACGAGGAGCGCCGGCTGGTCGAGGAGGGCGCGAACATCACGCGCTGGACCTATGGCGGGTTCAACGGCGGCTTCAACGCGGCATCCACCATCGCCGGCAAGACGATCGCGCAGATCAACGACACCAATCCCGAAACCGCACTCTATCACCCGCGCATTCCGGGCCTGGTCAGCTACGATATCGAGCAGAAGCGCCTCGGCGCCGCGATCGCGCTGCAATACCGTCCGAGCGACGCGACGCTGATCTCGATCGACGGCCTCTATTCGCGCCTCGACGGCACGCGCAGGGAAGCGCAGTTTCAGGCGATCGGATTCAGCCGTTCGGGCACCGGCAAGCCCCAGACGATCATCCGTTCGGGCATTGTCGATGCCAACAACAATATCATCAGCGGTACGTTCGACGCGGTCGATCTGCGCGTTCAGGCCCGCTACGACGAGCTCAAGACCGATTTCTACCAGCTCACCGGCACGCTCGAGCAGAAGTTCGGCGACAATCTGCGGTTCGAGGGCATTTTCGGCTATTCGCGCTCCGAATTCCGCAACCCGGTCCAGACCACAGTGACGCTCGACGCGGCCAACACCAACGGCTTCTTCTACGATTTCTCGACGCGCTTCCCGACGATCAAGCCGGGCGTCGATATCAGCAACCCCGCAACCTTCGCCTTCACCAACGGCACGTCCGAAGTCCGCATCCGCCCGCAATCGGTCGACAACAGCTTCACCAACGCCAAGGGCTTCCTCGAATGGACGGCAAGCCCGGTGCTGAAGCTCAAGGCCGGGGCCGACTGGCGGCGCTTCGAATATGATTCGAGCGAGCGGCGGCGGCTGTCGGGCGAGACCGTCGTGACCACCCTCACCGCCGCGCAGATCGCGCCGCTGGTCAGCCAGTTCACCGGCTTCGGCCGCGGCCTCGACGTGCCGTCGGGTACGCCGACCGGCTGGGTGGTCCCCAATCTCGACGCCTTCCTTTCCTTCCTCAACGCCCCGACCAACCCCACCTACGCCACCGGCGGGATCGAGAACGCGACCGCGCGCGGATCCTTCGTCACGGTGCGCGAGGATGATCTGGGCGTGTGGGGCATGGCCGAGTTCAACCTTGCCGAGGCAGGTTTCCCGCTGCGCGGCGATGTCGGCGTGCGCTACGTCAAGACCGACCAGCTCTCGACCGGCTATGCCAGCCAGGGCGGCACGGTTAATTTCGTCACCGCCGATCGCAGCTACGATCGCTGGCTGCCCTCGGCCAACCTCGTCTTCGACGTCACCGACACGCTGCTCGTCCGCTTTGCCGCGGCCAAGACGATCGCGCGCGCCGGCATCGGCTCGCTCTCTCCGGGCGGAAACCTGAACGTGTCGGGCGGCAACCGCACCTTCAGCTCGGGCAATCCGGACCTGACGCCGACCGAATCGACCAATCTCGACGCGTCGATCGAATGGTATCCGACCCGCGGCGCGATCTATGCCGTCTCGGCCTTCCAGAAGGATATCGGCAGCTTCGTCCAGACGCTCAGCACCGGCGTTCCCTTCTCCAGCCTGGGCCTGCCCGACTCGCTGCTCACCGGCACCACCGCCACCCCGTCGGACATCTTCATCGTCAGCCAGCCGGTCAATTCGAAGGGCGGCATGCTGCGCGGGTTCGAGGTGAATGTGCAGCAGCCCTTCACCTTCCTGCCGGGATTCCTCAAGAATTTCGGCGTGTTGGCGAACTATACGTACGTCGATTCCGACATCGAATATCGCCTGTCGGCGACCGGCACCGACAGCGTCACCGCGACCCTGCTCGGCCTGTCCAAGCACGCCGCCAATGCGACGCTCTATTACGAGACCGAGAAATTCTCGATCCGCGGCTCGATCGCCTATCGCTCAAAGTACCTGACCGCGGTGCCGGGAACCGAGGGCAACGCCTATAACGGCACCAACGCGACGACCAATATCGACGCGCAGATCTCGTACAACGTCACCGACAAGATCAAGCTGAGCCTCGAAGGCATCAACCTGACCGACGAGCTCAACGACCAGTTCGTGGACGAGACCAACCGGCTCAACGTGCTGACGCACAGCGGCCGCCAGTTCGTGCTGAGTGCCCGCGTGGCGTTCTGATCCTCCTCCTCTTACAGAACGCCCGCGCACATTCCCTGGCCAGCCGCCCGCAAGCGGCTGGCCGTTTCTTTTGGCGCCCCGAACCGTTTTGGGCACGCGAACCAAATCTATCTTCCCGTGCCGCCTAATTCCCATCAAATTGCTATGTGAATAGCGGAGGATGGACGATGGGCAGACAACAGGCGGCGGTGGAGATCTATCCGCGCAACCTCGAACGGGTGGTTGCCGGTCTGAGGCAAGCCCGAAGCGATTGGCGCAAGGGGCATGACCGGCATGCCGAGCAGGGGATCGAATTCCCCTCCCGCCGCGTACTCGCACGATTGCTGCGCGAGCTTGGCACCGCGCTCTTCCCGCTGCGCCTCGGCCCGCCCGAACTGACCGCGAGCAACGAGAATGCCTGGGTCGAAGCGACGCTCGAATCCACGCTGTCGCAGCTCGGCGCGCAGATCGAGCTTGAGCTGCGCATCGCCCGCCCCGGCATCTCGCGAATCGAGGAAGGATATGCGGTCGAGCATATCCTGACCGACTTTGCCGAAAGCCTGCCCGGCATCCGCCGCCTGCTCGATGAGGATGTCGCCGCGGGCTATGCCAACGACCCCGCCGCGCGCAGCGTGGACGAAGTGCTGCTCTCCTATCCCTCGATCGCCGCGATCATCCACCACCGGCTCGCGCACCGGCTCCACGCGCTCGGCGCGCCGCTGGTCGCACGGGTGATCGCCGAGGTGGCGCATGGCGAGACCGGGATCGACATCCACCCCGCCGCACAGATCGGGCGCAGCTTCTTCATCGACCATGGCACCGGCATCGTGATCGGCGAGACGGCGGTGATCGGGAATCGCGTGCGCATCTATCAGGGCGTGACCTTGGGCGGCGAGCCGGTCGCGGCGGGCGCCGCGCATGCTGCCAGCCGGCGCATCAGGCGGCACCCCAGCATCGGCGACGATGTGGTGATCTTCCCCGGCGCGGTGCTGCTCGGCCCGATCAGCGTCGGCGCGCGCAGCCGTATCGGCGGCAATGTCTGGCTGCGCACCGATGTAGCCGAAGACAGCCTGGTCGAACTGCCCGCGCCACGCGTGCGCCCGCTCGACTAGACCCGATCGCGATTCGGCAAGGGCGGCGGGGCGCCTCCGGTGATATCATCGTGCAGGGTTATAACTCCGCACGGCATCCCCTATATCGGGTTCATCGTCAGCAGTTCCGCTCGTAGGCGCTGGCGACCGAGAGACCATCGTGCTCCCGCTTACGCAATGGGAGCTGCACGATGGACCTGAACCAGTTACTTCATCGCCATCAGGTGTCTTTGATGCGAGCCGGTGTTGCGGCTTGCCCGGAAGCCAGGATCGCCCATGAAGGTCTTGCCGCAGGATATGCAGCAAGGATCGCGACGCTTCGCCATGAATTGAATGCCGGGTTCCCGCTGCAGGAAACGGGTCGTTGAGCGCTGCAACAGACCCGCTCGCCAACACCGAGGCAGGTCCGCGCCCCAAGCTGTTTCGAAGGCGGTTCGATACCCCTCGGCTTTTGCCCGAGGCCCAGGAGCGGCAGGGTCGCATATCGACCGAGGCATTTCTGGCGCTCGGCCGGGATGAAGCGCTTCGATTCCTCAACACCCCCGATGCGACGCTCGGCGGCCGGCCGCTCGAGATCGCGACAGCGAGCGCGGCCGGACTGGCGCAGATCCGTCAGGCGATCGATGTCATGGTCAAACGGGAACGTTGACGGACAGCGCGCCTGCCCGGCTCTTCATTGAGCCTAGCGCACCGCAATCGCTCGTTGACGTCTATTTTGCGATCCGGCGCGGCGCGTCCGTCTTCGACCGCGGCTGGCATCCAGGGTGCGACCTTGCGGGCACGCTTTCCGCGGAGCAATTGCGTTGCCGGGTCATCGGCAATGCCCTGCGCGAACTCGACCGCTTCCTCAACTTGCTGATCGACGAGACTCAGGCCGTATGTGGCCGTCCACCAGCCCCCGGAATCCGCAACACGGCGAACAAGCTTACGAGCTTTCGGCAGCATGAGCCGGCCGCGACGCGGGACCACGCACGCCTGCTGGCGCTCGGCCGGTCGCGCGCCTGTCTCCTTTACACCTCGGGCCATGTCGCGCGCGGCGATCGATCGGGCGCAAACCAGCTCACCATCGGTTGGTGGCAAGAGGGTGCGCGGGCGCTGCGTCAGGTCGCTATCGGCGATCGCCTTCGCCTCAGCGACGGAGAGGTCGCCGAGGCGGGGGCCTATTATGTCGGGATCGCCGATTCATTGATCGAGCACATCGGAGCGCGGCACCGATAGCCTGCCCGCATCGCGAATGAGGCGTTGAGCGGCAATCTCTATGTCTATGGAGAGAATGGTGCCCGGGGACGGAGTCGAACCGCCGACACTGCGATTTTCAGTCGCATGCTCTACCAACTGAGCTACCCGGGCACACGGGTCCGGGCAACGCCGGAAGGCGCGCTCTTAGTCGGCGCTTTCGCCCCTGTCCAGCCCGCTTTGTGCACCATCGACATCGTCAGGGTCGATCGCCGCGCCGGGCAGGCGATATCCCTCGCCCAGCCATTGCAGCAGGTCGCGATCCTTGCAGCCGCGGCTGCAGAAGGGCTTGCATGCCGGGTCAGATGTTTTGCCGCAGATCGGGCAATCGTCGCGTTTCACTTTTGCTCCAAAAATTCGGTGCGCCCGCCAGTACGGCGGTGCAGTTCTGCGACCCATTCGGGCTCGCGTTCCAGCCGCCGCAGCAGCGCCGGATGCAGCATATGGGTATGCGGGGCGGGCGGGGGAAGGCGTTCCAGCCGCCGCAGCTCGGCGCGCAGTGCAGCGCCTGCGGGATCCGCGGCGATCAGCTCGGGCAGCGACATCCGCTGCCGCCTCCGCACGACCTGGAGGAAGCCGAAGCCGTTCATCGCCGTCCGCTCGAACGGCTGCGGGAGCGCGGCGTCGATCGCCTCGGCCACCGCGTTGCGCTCATTCTTGTTGGCGAGCGTCGGAAAGTCGATGCCGACCGATCCGGTGATCTCCATCCGCTCCATCGCCTGTGCGATCGCGTGCGCCGCGCTGATCGACAGGGCGCCCAGCGGTGCCGCGCCATCGACGTCGAACAGGGTCATCGCGGGGGTCACCGCCATGCGCAGCGCGCCGCCGGCAAAGGCGATCTCGCCCGTGGCCGCTTCCTCGAGCAGCTCGGACCAGCCCGCATCCTCGAGCAGGTCGGGCTCGTGCGCGCGCAGCTGGCGCACGGGCAGGTCAGTCGCCTTGATCCGGGTGAGCAGATCGGGACCGGGCATCGGCGGCGCATCGGCGGGCACCGCCTTGGGCAGCTTGGCACGCCCGGCCTCGGCGATCGCCTCGCGCACGATTCGCGCGGTGCAGGTCGCGCCTTGCGTGATGCCGGGCGGAAGCGGGTCGCAGAGCGCCTCTTCCCCGGTATCGAGCTGGATCTTGCCGGTGACCCGGTCGATCAGGCGCGCGCGGGCGACGGTGCCGGCCAGGACGCCGCCGGGCAGCTCGATCGCCGCTTTCCAGATCACGCCGCGCGCGACCAATGCCGCGCGATTCTCGCCGATCCCGGCTTCGTAGAGCCACTCAGCCAAGGGGGTAACCCGCCGCCTCGAGCAATGCGCGCGTCTCGAACACCGGAAGGCCGACCACACCCGAATGACTGCCCGCCAGAAAGCGCACGAACGCTTCGGCACGGCCCTGGATGGCATAGCCGCCCGCCTTGCCCATGCCCTCGCCGCTCGCGACATAGGCGCCGATCTCGGCGTCGGTCAGCCGCTTGAACGTCACGATCGTGTCGCTGAGGCGAATCCGCGCCTTGCCGCTGGTGTCGATCAGGCAGACGGCAGAAAGGCAATGGTGCCGCCGCCCGGACAGCAATCCCAGCATGCGGCGCAGATCGGCCTCATCCTCGGGCTTGCCCAGGATGCGGCGCCCCACCGCGATGCTGGTGTCGCCCGCGAGCACGATCTCGTCCCCCGCACGCGGCACCGCCAGCGCCTTGCCGAGCGCGATGCGCTGGACATAGGCGCGCGGCAGCTCGTCCTTGAGCGGCGCTTCGTCGATATCTGGGGCAGCGATGGAATCGGGCGTGACGCCGATCCGCGCGAGCAGGTCGCGGCGGCGCGGCGAAGTCGAAGCGAGCACGAGCCGCATGGGCGTTCCTATCGTGGATCCCCGCCTATGCGGGGAGGGCCATCACTTGAAGCGATAGGTGATGCGGCCCTTGGTCAGGTCATAGGGCGTCAGTTCGACGAGCACTTCGTCGCCCACCAGAACACGGATGCGGTTCTTGCGCATCTTGCCGGCGGTGTGGCCGAGAATCTCGTGATCATTCTCGAGCCGGACGCGGAACATGGCGTTGGGGAGAAGCTCCACAACACGGCCGCGCATTTCAAGCAGTTCTTCCTTGGCCAAACAAACCTCTAGCGATGGAGCGGGAAAAAGACGCGGTGCCTTACTCTTCCCTGACGCAAAAGGAAAGCGGGACAGTTTGAAGCACACGGAAGGCAACAATGACTTTCCCGCTGTTCGCTTGATGCGGGGCGCATTCGGGGCCACATGGGCCTCATGCTTATCGAGACCGAAGCCACGCCCAACCCGGCGACCCTGAAGTTCCTGCCCGGCCGTACCGTGATGGACGCCGGCACCCGCGATTTCGCGACTCCGGAGGAGGCGGAAGCCTCGCCGCTGGCCGAAGCTTTGTTCAACCTCGGTGACGTCACCGGCGTGTTCTTCGGCCGCGACTTCATCTCGGTGACCGCGGCGCCCGGCGTCGACTGGGCCGGCCTCAAGCCCGATGTGCTCGGCATCCTGCTCGATCATTTCAGCGCGAACATGCCGCTGTTCCGTCAGGGCACCGCCGCCGGCTTCTCGGTTCCCGCCGAAGAGAGCTTCGCCGACGATCCCGCGGACGCCGACATCGTCGCCCAGATCAAGGAGCTGATCGAGACCCGCGTGCGCCCCGCGGTCGCCAATGACGGCGGCGACATCGTCTATCGCGGCTTCGACAAGGGGAAGGTCTATCTCCAGATGCAGGGCGCCTGCTCCGGCTGCCCCTCCTCCACCGCGACGCTCAAGAACGGGATCGAACAATTGCTCAAATATTACGTCCCCGAAGTCACCGAAGTGCGCGCCGTCTGATGGGAGCGCCGCTGAACGAGGCAGGCCTCGACACGATCTTCCGCACCGCGCGCACCTATAACGGCTATCTGCCCGGCGACGTGACCGAAGCGGACATCCGCGCCATCTATGAATTGCTCAAGATGGGGCCGACCTCGGCCAATATGCAGCCTGCGCGCTTCGTCTGGTGCCTGTCGCAGGAGTCGAAGGACAAGCTCGCCGATTGCGCGAGCGCGACGAACGCACCCAAGATCCGCACCGCACCCGCCGCCGTCGTGATCGGGATGGACTATGACTATCACGAGCAGCTGCCCTGGCTGTTCCCGCATACCGACGCGAAAAGCTGGTTCCCCGATGCCGAGGCGCGCAAGGCGCATGCCCTGCGCAATTCCTCGCTCCAGGGCGCCTATTTCCTGATCGCCGCGCGTGCACTGGGCTGGGATACCGGGCCGATGTCGGGATTCGACGCCGCGGCAGTCGACGCCGCCTTCTTCGCCGACCAGCCTTCGGTCCGCGTCAACTTCATCGCGACGCTCGGCAAGGGGGACCCCGCGAGCATCTTCGGCCGCAGCCCGCGGCCCGAATTCGGGCAGTTCAACCAGATTGCCTGACGCGCCGCTCACCCTCGTCATCGAAACCGCCACTGCCGCCTGCTCCGTCGCGCTGATCCGCGGCGGAGTGCTCATCGCCGAGCGCCATGAGGAGGTCGGCCGCGGCCATGCCGAGCGGCTGATCCCGATGATCGCGCAACTGCCCGATGGTGGCCGCGCGGACCGAATCCTTGTCGATTGCGGGCCGGGCAGCTTCACCGGCATCCGGGTCGGGATCGCCGCGGCGCGGGGGCTTGCCCTTGGCTGGGGCGTACCGGTCGCAGGCTTCTCCTCACTTCCGCTGGTTGCCGCCGCCGCGTTCGCCGCCGACCCGCAACTGTCCGCGCTTGCCGCCGTCCTCGAAGGGGGACATGGTGAGGTCTTCATGCAGCGCTTTACCCGCCCGCTGACCGAAACGGGTCCGTTCGCCTCGCTCAAGCCCGAGGCGGCGCTGGCTGCACTCGGCGCCGCCGCCGCGGCAGGCAACGGCGTCCGCCACCTCGCCGCGCTCGACCCCGCCCTCGACCTGCGCGAAGCCCTGCCCCGCGCGGCCGACGCCACGCTGCTCGACCCTGGCTTCACCGCCCTTGCCCCGCGCCCGATCTATGGCCGCGCGCCGGACGCCAAACCCCTGCCTACGCAACCTCTGCCCGCCAAGCCACTGGCGACATGAGCACGGCGCCGCAGATCGTCGAGATTGTCCACGGCACGCCGGCCGATATCGCAACGCTCAACGCGATCATGGCCGACGCCTTCGATCCACGCTTCGGCGAGGCGTGGACGCCCAGCCAGTGTCTGGGGATGATCGCACTCCCCGGCGTCTGGTTCAGCATCGCCTGGAGCGGCAACCGGCCGGTCGGCTTCGCGCTTGCCCGCACGGTCGCGGACGAAGCGGAGCTGTTGCTGCTCGCCATCCGGCCGGCAGCCCGCCGCAGCGGTATCGGCACAGCATTGCTGCGCTCGATCGCCGCCGACGCGCACGAACGCGGTGCCGATGTGCTGCATCTTGAGGTGCGCGCGAACAATGAAGCCGTTCGACTCTATCGAAACGAAGGCTTCAAGAAGATCGGCGAGCGGCGCGATTACTATCGTGGCAACGACGGCAAACTATTCGACGCACACACCTTTTCAAAACAGATCGGCTGAAATCGACGAACAGCATTGCAACTGGTCTTGCAATCGCCCGCTTCCCGATCAATAGCGCCGCTACGCGGCGTGTAATCTTGCGGCCGCGGCACCCGTACGAAAGGATCGCCATGGACGCCCAGAACGACATGCAGGAAACGCTGGTCACGCTGACCGCGGATATCGTCGCGGCGCATGTCAGCAACAACAGTGTCGCAGTCTCGGACCTTCCGCTGCTGATCGCGAATGTTCACGGTGCACTCGCCGGTCTTGGCACCAAGGCGCCCGAACCTGAAGCGAAGAAGCAGGAGCCGGCGGTTTCGATCCGTTCGTCGATCAAGCCCGACTATATCGTCTGCCTTGAGGACGGTAAGAAGCTCAAGATGCTCAAGCGCCACCTGATGACACACTATCAGATGACGCCGGAACAGTATCGCGCCAAGTGGAACCTCCCCGCCGACTATCCGATGGTCGCACCCAATTATGCGGAACAGCGCCGCAGCCTCGCCAAGAAGATCGGTCTCGGCACCAAGCGCCGCAAGCGCTGAGATTTCTTGATTTAGGCGGTACCGGCCCGTTCCCCCACCCGGCCACCCAGCGGTAGCATGATATGGGAGTGCGAGGCCGGTCATGCCCCCGGCATGACCTGAACAGCGCGGGGCGCTGCTCACCTCACACTGGGTGGGGGAGCGGGCCGGTGCCGCCACTCAAACAGAAAACGCCGGTCTGGGCCTGTGCCCGGGCCGGCGTTGTTCGTTCTTGGTCCCTTTTTTCTCAGGCCGATTGTCGCTACATCACCGCCATGGCCCGCAAGATCGATCTCGAAGCCCTTTGTCACGAAAAGGGTCTCCGCATCACCGAGCAACGCAAGGTGATCGCTCGCGTCCTTTCCGAAGCGGAGGACCATCCCGATGTCGAGAAGGTCTATGCCCGCGCGTCAGCGATCGATCCCGGCATCTCGATTGCGACGGTCTATCGTACCGTCCGCCTGTTCGAGGAAGCCGGCATCCTCGACCGCCACGATTTCGGCGACGGCCGCGCGCGCTACGAGCCGGCTCCCGAAGCGCATCACGATCACCTGATCGATGTCGAGACCGGCAAGGTGATCGAGTTCGTCGATCCCGAGCTTGAACTGCTCCAGAAGCAGATCGCCGAACGCCTCGGCTTCCGGCTGGTCGACCATCGCATGGAACTCTACGGCGTCGCGCTCGACCGCAAGGCGTAGGCCTGTTGGCCAAAGCCTCGACAGAAGGCACCGTAAGCCTGTTGGCCGACGCCTTGACGGGCACCGCTGAGCTGGACGCTGTTGCCGACCCGCGCAGGCTCGACGCCGCGAAGGGCATTCCCACGCAACTCAGTCCATCGGAAGCCTTCCGCTTCTGGCGCCGCGTCGGCCTGTTGTTGCTGGCCGTGATCACCCATGTGCCGATGCACTATCTGTGGCGGCTGCTGCGCCTGCCCTCCCCCTGGCCGCGCTGGTTCCTGCGCCGCGCCGGACGGATCGCGGGCGCGCGTGCCGAGGTGATCGGCACGCCGCTGCGCCGCGACGTCTTCTACATCTCGAACCATTTGTCGTGGATCGACATCCTTGCGCTCGGCGGCGCGAGCGGCACCGCCTTCGTCGCCAAGGCCGAAATCGGCGCGACCCCGGTGGTCGGCTGGCTCGCCGGACTCAACCGCACCGTCTATGTGAAGCGCGAGAACCGCATGGGTGTCGCCGAACAGATCAACGAGTTGCGGGACGCGCTCGCCGAAAACTGGGCGATCACCGTCTTTCCCGAAGGCACGACCACCGACGGCAAGTCGCTGCTCCCCTTCAAGACGCCGATGCTGCGCGTGCTCGAACCGCCGCCGCCCGGGGTGATGGTCCAGCCGGTGCTGCTCGATTATGGCGCGGTGGGCGAGGAGATCGGCTGGGTCGGCGACGAGGGCGGGATCAACAATGCCCGCCGCGTGCTCGCGCGCAGACACAGTTTCCCGCTGCGCATCAGCTTTCTGGAGCCGTTCGATCCGCGCGATTTCCCGGGCCGCAAGGCGATCGCCGCCGAAAGCCGCCGCCGGATCGAGGAAGCCCTGGTCGCAGCGCTTGGCGGTCCGCTGCGCCCCTTCGCCTGGTCTGTCGCGCCGGTCAGCTACACACCGCCGGCGGGGGAGCGGGCTGGTACAGCCTGAGCGAAGCCGGGAAAACCCTAGCGCTGCTTCCCGGGCAGCGGTTGCACCACAGGCTCCAGCGGCGCGAAGGCGACGCCGCCGTCGCTCACCACGTCGCGCGTCTCGACCACCGGAATGATGACGTCGTTGCTCGCGGTGACCTGATCGAACGCGCCGGTCTGGAAGATCGCCGGATCGGTGCTCAGGAAAGGCAGCGGATCGGGCGCCTTTGCCACCTGTTCGGCCACCACCAGCCGGGGCACGCCGCGGCGCACGCGCGGATCCTCGATCTCGTAATTCACCACCGACACCTGACCGCCCAGTTCGGTGATCTCGAACAGCCGCCGCGCAAATTCGCGCGGAAACCGGATGCAGCCATGCGAGGCGGGATAGCCGGGCAGCACCCCGGCGTGCAGCGCGATGCCGGTCCAGGTCAGCCGCTGCATGAACGGCATCGGCGCGTTGCTGTAGAGGTTGGAGCGGTGGAATTCGCGCTTCTGCAGAATGGTGAACTCGCCCGCCGGGGTCGATTTGCCGCGCTTGCCGGTCGAAACCGTGGAGGCCGCGATCAGCACCCCGTCACGATAGACATAGGCGATCTGGCCCGGCAGGCTGATGAGGATCGAGACCGCGGCCGGTCCGCCGATTTTCTGGAATGCGGCTTCTTCCAGCCACGCCCATTGGCCGTTGCGCAGCAGCAGCTCCTCGTCGCCCGAAGCGCGAATCTGCTGGGCGGCAGCGGGAGTCGCAAGGGCGAGCGCGATGCCCATTCCGCCTGCCAGAATCACCCGCAACCCTGCCCGCACCGCGCCTCAACTCCGCCTCGACTCGCCGATGGTTAACGGCGACTTGTCCAAACGGGTGCCATGCAAACCGCCAGTTTCAAAGCTGAATCCCTTTCCGGTCGGGTCCCGTTCCGGACCGTGCCCGAACGACAAACCGGGCCGCAGACGGGGTGAACCGGTGTCTTTGCGGGAACTTGTTCAGGCGAATCGGAGGATTCATTTGCTATATTCTGTCCCAGAGCGAGTTTTAGTCGGGGCGCAGGCAGCGCATGAATGAACTGATCGACGCGGTGGCTTCGCGCCGCGCTTTTCTCAAGTCGGCGGCTGCGGTCGCGGGTACCGGGTTGCTTGCAGGGTGCGCCGCGCGCACCGTCACCACGGCCGCCGTTCCGGCGCCCGCCGCGCCCATCCCGGTTCCGGCCCCGCCGGTCGCCACGCCGATCGTTCAGCCGGCGCAGATCACCACCGCCCCGCGGGGTATCCGTCCCGAATTGTTCGAGCGTGCCATGGCCGCGCTCCAGCGCCACGGCAGCCGCATTCGCCAGCAGGACCGGATCGCGATCGCCGATTTCTCGCTGCCTTCCTCGCGGCTGCGCTTCCACTTCGTCGATCTGCACAATGGCGCGACGCGGTCGATGCTCGTCTCGCACGGCATCGGATCGGATCCCGAGCATACCGGGATGCTTCAGCGCTTCTCGAACGAGGTGAATTCGGAAGCGACCTGCGAGGGCGCGTTCCTCGCCTCCAACTATTATGTCGGCAAGCACCAGCTTTCGCAGCGGCTGATCGGCCTCGACGCCACCAACAACAACGCACTCGATCGTGCGATCGTGATCCATGCGGCCTGGTATTCGAACGCCGACATGATCGCCAAGCACGGCAAGCTCGGCCGCAGCCAGGGCTGTTTCGCGGTCGGCGAGAACGAGCTGGACAAGGTCTTCACGCTGCTCGGCGAAGGCCGGATGATCTACGCCGAGAAGACCGCCTAGCCTTCAGTAGCGTGTTTGCCCGGTAGCGTTTAAAGCCGGGGTCATGGCGAAGCATCCTTTCTATTCGATCCATTCGCACGGGCTGGTGCGCGTCGGCGCCTGCACGCCGCATGCGAGCGCGGGCGATATCGCCGCCAACACCGCCTCGCATATCGCGCTGGCCAAACAGGGCGATGCAACGGGCGCGGATCTGCTGGTCTTCACCGAACTCGGCATCACCGGCTACGCGCTCGATGACCTGCATCTGCAGGATGCGGTGCTGCGCGCGACCCGCGAAGGCCTCGCCGACCTCACTGCCGCGAGCGCGAAGCTCAAGCCCGCGCTTGTCGTCGGCGCCGCGCTCGAACGCAACAACCGCCTCTATAATTGCGCGGTGGTGATCGCGCGCGGCCGGGTGCTGGGCGTCGTCCCCAAGACCTTCCTGCCCAATTACCGCGAATATTATGAGAAGCGCTGGTTCGCCTCGGGCCTGGGCCTGTCGGGCGAGATCGAGCTGGCGGGCCAGACCGCGCCCTTCGGTCCCGACCTGATCTTCGCCGCGGACGACCTGCCCGATTTCGTCTTCCATGCCGAGATTTGCGAGGATTTCTGGGCGCCGATCCCGCCCTCGACCTATGGCGCGCTCGCGGGCGCGACGATCCTCTGCAACCTCTCCGCCTCCAACGTCACGATCGGCAAGGCGCGCCAGCGCGCGATGCTGTGCGCGGCGCAGTCCGAGCGCGCGATCGCGGCCTATATCTTCTCCGCCTCCGGGCCGGGGGAAAGCACCACCGATCTCGCCTGGGACGGGCAGAGCCTGATCCATGAACTGGGCCAGCAGCTCGCCGCATCGGGCCGGTTCGATGTCGAGGAGGAGATGATCCTCGCCGATATCGACGTCGCCCGGATCCGGCAGGAACGGATGCGGGTCGGCACCTTCAACGACAGCGCCGCCGCGACCGGGCATCCGGAGAGCGAATTCCGCCGCATCGGCTTCGCACACAAGGGCGGGCTCGACGATATCGGGCTGCAGCGGAAGGTGCGCCGCTATCCCTTCGTTCCGAACACGCCCGAAAAGCTCGACGAGGATTGCTACGAGGCCTTCAACATCCAGGTCGAGGGGCTGCGCAAGCGCATCGAATCGACCGGCTCGCAACGCCTCGTCATCGGCATCTCGGGCGGGCTCGATTCGACCCATGCGCTGATCGTCGCTGCCAAGGCGATGGACCGGATCGGCCTGCCGCGCGCCAACATCCTCGGCTTCACCATGCCCGGCTTCGCGACCGGCGAGGGGACCAAGAGCAACGCCTGGGCGCTGATGAAGGCGCTCGGCATCACCGGGGAAGAGATCGACATCCGCCCCGCCGCCAACCAGCTGCTCACCGACATGGGCCATCCTTATGCGGACGGGGAACCGGTCTACGACATCACGTTCGAGAATGTTCAGGCGGGGCTGCGCACCGACTATCTCTTCCGCCTCGCCAACCAGCGCGGCGCGTTCGTGGTGGGCACCGGCGACCTCTCCGAACTCGCGCTCGGCTGGTGCACCTATGGCGTCGGCGACCACATGTCGCATTATGCGGTCAACGCGGGCGTGCCCAAGACGCTGATCCAGTTCCTGATCCGCTGGTGCGTCGCCACCGACCAGTTCGATCGCGAGACCGACAAGGTGCTCGAAGCGATCCTCGCGCAGGAAATCTCGCCCGAACTCGTTCCCGCCGGCACCGACGGCGCGCTGCAGAGCACCGAGGAGAAGATCGGGCCCTATGCGCTCAACGACTTCTTCCTTCACTACACCATCCGCCAGGGCGCCCCGCCGTCCAAGATCGCCTTTCTCGCCTGGCATGCGTGGAAGGACGCCGCGGCCGGCGAATGGCCCGCCGGCATCCCGGCCGGCGCACGCGCGCAATATGATCTCGCGACGATCCGCGCCTGGCTCGAGAAGTTCCTGTTCCGCTTCTTCGTGACCAGCCAGTTCAAGCGCAGCGCGATCCCCAACGGTCCCAAGGTCTCGCCCGCCGGCGCGCTCTCGCCCCGCGGCGACTGGCGTGCGCCGTCGGACGGCAGCGCCAAACCCTGGCTCGACGAGCTGGACGCCAACGTCCCTGGGTGACGGGGGCGGACATGGCGGAGGCGGCACAACCCGGCTAGAACCGCTTGCGATGGCGCGGATCGCGAAATTTCTGCTTCCGGGGCTGGCGCTGGGGCTGATCGCTTTGCTGGTCTGGTGTTTCGCCGAAGCGCGCGCCGACCCGGTCGTTCGACGCACCGATATCTCGCTACGCGATTGGCCGGCCGGGGCAGCACCGGTTCGTGTGATATTATTGAGCGATATGCATGCCGGCACGCTCGCGACCGGGCCAGAGCGGATTGCGCGCATCGTCGGCCAGATCAACGCATTGCAGCCCGACCTCGTGCTGATCGCGGGCGATTTCACCCCCGGCCACGATCCAATCGACGTCGCGACGGTGACCACGGCACTTGCTCCGCTCAAGGCACTCCGCGCGCGGCTGGGCGTGCTCGCGGTGCCGGGCAATCACGATCACTGGACCGGGCTGAGCGCCGTGCGCAGTGCGCTTGAAGCGGCCGGCGTGACCCTGCTCGCCAATCAGGCGATCGTCCGTGGCCCGCTGGCGATCGGCGGCGTCGATGACGATTATTCGCAGCATGCGCGCGCAGCTGCGACCGTCGCGGCGGTGCGCCGGCTAGCGGGCGCGCGGCTGATCCTCACCCATTCGCCCGACATCGCCCCACAATTGCCGCCGGATTTCACACTGCTCCTCGCCGGACACACGCATTGCGGGCAAGCGGTGATCCCGTTCTACGGATCGCTCGATCCGGTCTCACGCTATCAGGACCGCTATCGCTGCGGTATCATCCGCGAAGGCCCGCGCACGGTGATTGTCACCGGCGGCGTGGGCGGCAGCCTGCCGCTCCGGTTCAATGCGCCGCCTGATCTGTGGCTGTTGACGCTAGGCCCTCTCGCGCCCGCCGTGCCGCCGCGCTAGGCTCTGCGCCGCCCCATGGGCCGGCCGCGATTCGCGCGCGCCGTTGGGAGGGATTTTCCGCATGAAGACTGCCCTGTTCGCCGCGCTTGCGGCCGTTACGTTCGCGCCCGCCGCCATCGCCCAGGACGCCGGTTCGGCACCCGCCGCTCCCGCGACCGCCGCTGCTGCCGCCAAGTTCAATCTCGACACGCCGATTCAGGACATCGTCGCCGATGCCAAGGCCAAGGCGGTGCTCGACGCCGATCTCCCGGGCCTGTCCACCCATGAGTCCTACGAGATGTTCAAGGGCATGAGCCTCAAGCAGCTTTCGAGCTATGCCGCGGACAAGCTCACGCCCGAAATACTCGCCAAGACCGAGAAGAACCTCGCCGCGATCAAGTAATGCCGGATGCCCGGGCGAACCCCGCCCGGGCCAATGGCTGGCGCGCTAATCGCGCGGCCCGAAATTGAGAAAGCGCGTGACGCGATAGTCGAGCACGCCGACCACCAGATACACCGCCGCCTGCTTGATCCGCGTCCACAGGCCCGTGCGTTCGCGGTGCAGTTCGGGCGTGATCTCCAGCGAGCGTGCCACTTCGGCATCGACATAGGAGCGGACATGCGCGGCAAAGGCGCGGTCCTCGATCCGCAGCATCACTTCCAGGTTCAGGAACAGGCTGCGCATGTCGAAATTGGCCGACCCGATCTGCACCGCATCGTCGATCACGAACAATTTGGTGTGCAGCTTGGTCGGCAGATATTCGAACACCCGGACCCCGCGCCGCAACAACCCGCGATAGGTGAAACGCGCCGCATAGAGTGTCAGATAATTGTCGGTGATCGACGGTACGACCACACGCGCCTGCCCGCCGCGCCGCGCGGCCCGCCCCAGCCGCAGCAGCATTGCCGGGCTCGGGAAGAAATAGGCGGCAAGGATATCGATCCGCCGCGCATGTTTGAGGTCGCGCCGCACCGCGCGCGCCCAGGGTGACAGCCTGCGCGTCGGCCCGCCGAGCAGCCAGCGCAATTTGCCCTCGGGCTCGCTCCATTCGGCGAGCGCCCGGCGCAGCACGCGCAGCGGCGCGCGCGGCCGCTTCGCCCAGCGCCACAGCGCATCGAAATAGCCGGCCAGTTGCGCCGCCTCCGGCCCCTCAACCAGCAGCCCCAGGTCGCGCCAGCCGTCGCTGCCCGGCCCTTCGAAATAATCGTCCTGGATGTTGAACCCGCCGATCACGATCCGCGCGTCCGCCGTCTCGGCATCCGCCAACGCGACCTTCTGGTGGTTGCGCAGCAGATAGCGGCGGCCCAGGCGTGGCACGAAGAAGCAGACATGGCCGCCCGCCGCGCGCAATGGCGCGAAGAAGTCCTTGTCATAGGCGGGGTCGCTGCCGAGGCCATCGACGATCAGCTTCACTTCGACCCCGCGCGCGACTGCGGCCACCAGCGCATCGCGCACGCGTTCGCCGACGCCGTCGTCGGTGTAGATATAATAGAGCAGCCGCAGCGACCGGCGCGCGCGCGCGATCAGGTCGAGCAATGTGTCGAGCCGGCGCGGACCCGTGTCGAGCAGGGTCAGCCGGTTGCCGTCGATCGCGAAGACCGGCTGTGGCGGCGGTTCGGCAGGCAGACCGGCAGGAACTGGGGGTTGGATCGGTTCGGCCTGCTCCATCGCGTCAGGGATTGCACCAAGCGCGCCGGCATCGCCAGCCCCGCCCTCCCGATTTTCTTGACTCTGGCGGGGCGCATCCCTAATTGGCCCCCTTTCCTGTATCTCTGCCCGAAGGAAGCGTTTCATGGCGCGCGTCACAGTCGAGGATTGCGTCGACAAGGTCTCGAACCGGTTCGATCTGGTGTTGCTTGCCGCACAGCGTGCGCGTCAGATCTCGGGCGGCGCCGAACTGACGCTCGAGCGCGATCGCGACAAGAACCCGGTCGTCGCCCTGCGCGAGATCGCCGAAGAGACCGTCCGTCCGGACAATCTCGAAGAGTCGCTGGTCGGCAGCCTGCAGCGCGTTCAGATCGACGACGAGGAAGCGCCGGACGAAGTCGGCTCGCTCGCCGCATCGGCCGAGGCGCTGCGCCTCACCGCCGCTGCGCCGCCGCGCAACCAGAATCTGGGCGCCGACTACGACGGCTGATCCGCTTCGGATCAATCAGCGAAATCCGGACGCCGGTATCCTCAAGGGATACCGGCGTTTTTCGTATTTTCCGGAGTCATTGCAGCCACTTGATCCTTTCCTCTCCGAATCGGACAATTAACCATCCGACTCGGGGGGAAGCCGTTGCCGGGAATCGAAGGGATCATTCCGGCGATCGGCGCCGTCGCGCACGAGGCCGTGCTGTTCGCCGCGATCGGATTCCTGATCGGCGGGATCGACGATCTCGCGGTCGATTGGGTCTTTTTCTGCACGCGGCTCCGCACCTGGTTGCGGCGGGATCCGCAACGCGCGCCGCTGCGCAATGGCGGCTGCATGGCGGTATTCGTTCCGGCCTGGGATGAAGCGGCGGTGATCGGCCCGATGCTGCGGACCGCGCTCGGCCGGTACGATTACACCGACTATCGCATCTATGTCGGTGTCTATCCCAACGATCCCGGGACCATTGCCGCGGTGAGTGCAGTCGCTGCCGTCGACACGCGCATCCGCATGGTGGTCAATCCCCGCCCGGGCGGGACGACCAAGGCCGATTGCCTCAACGCCCTGTGGCGTGCGCTGCTGCGCGACGAGACTGCGGAAGGACCTGTCCGGGCGGTCGTTCTTCACGACGCCGAGGATGTCGTGCATCCCGACGAACTTGGCGTGATGGCGGCCTGGCTGAGCGATCATCAGGCGGTACAGATTCCCGTGCTTCCGCTCCCGGATCCGCGCTCGCCGCTGATTGCCGGCCATTATCTCGACGAGTTCGCAGAGGCCCATGGCAAGACGCTCCCGGTCCGCGCGGCGCTGGGTGCGGCCATGCCCTTCGCCGGGGTCGGCTGCGCCATCGACCGCGCGCTGCTCGGGCGCATCGCCACAGCGCGGGACGGCGCGCCGTTCGACGAATCGAGCCTGACCGAGGATTATGAGCTCGGTCTTACCGTCGCGGCGATGGGCGGGCGGACCCGGCTGGTGCGCAGCCGCGACTGCAACGGCGCGCCGATCGCGGTCCGCGCCTATTTCCCCGCCTCGCTCGGCGCCGCGGTCCGGCAAAAGGCAAGGTGGATGACGGGAATCGCCCTTGCCGGATGGGACCGGACCGGCTGGGCGCAGGGCGGCTCGATCGGCGAGCACTGGATGCGGATGCGCGATCGCCGCGCGACGCTGGCGATCCCCGTTCTCGCCATCGCCTATCTGGCGCTCGTCGCCTGGGGGATCTCGCTCGGCGTTCATCTGGCAACCGGCGTCCCTCCGCCAGCCCCCGACCGCACGTTGCAGGCACTGCTTGCCGCCAACTTTGCGCTGCTCGGCTGGCGCATCGCAATGCGGATGCTCTTCACCGCCCGCGCATTCGGTCCGGTCGAAGCCCTGCTCTCGATCCCGCGACTGTTCGTCGCCAACCTTGTCGCGCTCCTTGCGGCACGACGGGCCATGGCGATCTACCTGCCCACGCTGCGCGGCAAACCGCCGGTCTGGGACAAGACCGCCCACCACTTCCCCGGCGAAGGCGATGTGGCATGAACGGACGCGGGCGGCCGCTGCGCTTCGTTGCGCTGGTCGCTTTTGGCTGGGCGAGTGCGCGCACGGTCATGCTCTGGCCCGAAGGGGCAAGCTTGCCCCGGGCGATCGAGGCGGCGTTCCCGCTCCGCGCTGCCCAGGCCGCCTCCGCGCCACAGGCCGGTACTGTGACGGCCTCCGCCAGGTCCCGACACGCGGTCATGGCATTGACGG
This sequence comes from Sphingomonas sp. GW821-FHT03E12, assembly GCF_059420685.1. Classification (NCBI taxonomy): domain Bacteria; kingdom Pseudomonadati; phylum Pseudomonadota; class Alphaproteobacteria; order Sphingomonadales; family Sphingomonadaceae; genus Sphingomonas; species Sphingomonas sp. GW821-FHT03E12. Next base: position 861,983 of record NZ_JBWKUF010000001.1, on the reverse strand, counting down.
TCGCGCCTCCGCCCATCGCACCCGGTCCGATGGCCGAACGCGGCGATCCTGCGCGCGTGAATCTCGCCATGCTCGGCCTCGTCGCCTTCGGCCGTGAGGAGGTGCTGGGCGTGCCGCCCGGTGTCCTGCCGCCGCGCGCACCGCCGGCGCCGCTCCCTTATGCCGCCCAGCCGTCGCGATGGTCGGCAAGCACCTGGTTCGTTACCCGGCGCGGCGCCACGACCGGCGGGCCGCTGTTGGGTGGCGATCAGGCAGGACTGCGCGTCGCCTATCATCCGGGCAGCGGCCGGATCGCGCTCTTCGCGCGGCTGACGGCGCCGCTCGCCGGCCGGGGCAGCGAGGCGGCTGCCGGAATCGAATGGCAGCCGACCGCCGCGCCGGTCCGCGTGATCGCCGAATATCGCGCGGGCCTCGACGGCGCGCCGGGCGGCCCGGCGCTGGGGGTTGTCGCAGGGGTCTATGCCGTCCCGCTGCCGCTCGATTTCAGCCTTGAGGCCTATGGTCAGGCCGGTGCCATCGCACGCGGCAAGGTCGACCCCTTCGCCGACGGCGCGTTGCGCGTCACGCGCCAGATCGCCGCCACCGGCCGGACCCGGCTCGACGTCGGTGCGGGCGCGTGGGGCGCGGCGCAACGCGGCGCTGAGCGGCTCGATATCGGGCCGACCGCGGTCGCCAGCCTGCCCGTCGGCGAGCGCGCGGTACGCATCGCGATCGACTGGCGCGAGCGGGTGGCCGGGGACGCGCGACCCGGCTCCGGCCCTGCGCTCAGTCTCGGTGCCGATTTCTAGAAAACTTTCGTTCGCATCCGCCTTCCGCACGCCCCGTTCAGGGGCTAGGCATGGCGTGCCCATGGATCTCTACCTCCCCATCGCCAATCTTTCGGTCAACGCGGTCGTGATCGTGATGCTGGGGCTGGGCGTCGGACTGCTGTCGGGGATGTTCGGGGTGGGCGGCGGGTTTCTCACCACGCCGCTGCTGATCGTCTATGGTATTCCGCCCACCGTCGCCGCCGCCTCTTCGGCGAGCCAGGTAACCGGCGCGAGCGTTTCGGGCGTGTTCGCGCATCTGCGCCGTCAGGGCGTCGATCTCCATATGGGGGCGGTCCTGATCGCAGGCGGGATTCTCGGCTCGGGTGCAGGCGCGCTGCTGTTCCGGCTGCTCCAGGCGAGCGGGCAGATCGATACCGTGATCGCGATCCTCTACGTCCTGATGCTCGGCTCGATCGGCTGGCTGATGCTCTCCGAATCGCTCGGCGCGATCCGTGCGCAGCGTACGGGCGTAGCGCCGCAAGCGCGGCGGCGGCGGCATCACCCGATGGTCGCGGCATTGCCGCTGCGCTGGCGCTTCTACCGCTCGGGCCTCTACATCTCCCCGCTCGCGCCGCTGCTGCTCGGCTTCGCGACCGGCATCCTGACGATGCTGCTCGGCGTCGGCGGCGGGTTCATCCTGATTCCCGCGATGCTCTACCTGCTCGGCATGCCGGCACAGGTCGTGGTCGGCACCTCGCTGTTCCAGATCCTGTTCGTCAGCGCCGCCGCGACGATGGTCCATTCGGTGACGACCAAGGCGGTGGACATCGTCCTCGCCGTGCTGCTGCTGCTCGGCTCCGTGGTCGGCGCACAGCTCGGCGCGCGCTTCGCCGCCAAGGCCAAGCCCGAATATCTCCGCCTCGTCCTCGCCGTGATGGTGCTGCTGGTGGCGCTGCGCATGGTGCTCGGCCTCGCCTGGCGTCCCGACGAGATCTTCACGGTGACGCCAGGATGAGAAGGCTCGCGCTTGCTATCGCGCTCGCCGCACCGCTGTTGATGGGCCAGGCCAAGCCCGTCCTCGTGCCGGACGTGTCCCAGCGCGAGATCGAGATCGCCTATTCGTTCACCGGCGCAGACCTGCTGCTGTTCGGCGCGATCGTCCATGCGGGCGGCAGCGCGCCACAACCGGGTGAGCCGCCCGCCGATATCGTCGTCGTCGTCAAGGGGCCGACTGAATCGGTGCTGGTGCGCGAGAAGCAGAAGATCGCGGGCATCTGGGTCAATGCCGACCGCACACGCTATCGCTCGGCGCCATCCTTCTACGCGGTCGCCTCGTCACGCCCGATCCGCGACATCGTCGACGCCCGCACCCGCGCCATCTACGAGCTCGGTCTCGACAGCCTCCAGCTTTCCCCCGCCTCGGGCGCGGTGCCGGCGGTTCAGGCACGGTTCGACGCCGGGCTGGTCGACCTCAAGAAGCGCACCGGCCTCTATTACGAGGCGCCCGGCAGCGTCGAGATTTCGGACGGCGTGCTCTATCGGGGCCGCGTCAATATTCCCGCGCGCGTGCCCGTCGGACGCTTCACCGCCGAAACCTTCCTGATCCGCGACGGGCGCGTCCTCGCCGCGGCCGTGCGCGACATCGATATCCGCAAATCGGGGTTCGAACGCTGGATCGCCCATGCGGCGGAGCGTTCTTCGGTCCTCTACGGGCTTGCGGCGGTTTTCCTCTCGGTGTTCTTCGGCTGGGCAGCAGGCGCGATCTGGCGCCGATTCTAGACGCTTTGCGAACCTATTCTTTACTTTGAATACTCCATATCGGTTCGGTTGAACCGGGGGAGCTTGCCTTGACGACCGACGATCTGGGCGGACAGCATTTCGAGAGCACCCGTCCGGCATCCGATGCCGCGGCGCCAGCTCGCGCACCGCTCACCGGTATCGGCGCGGTCTTCGCGATCGGTGGTGCGTCGAGCGAGATCGCGCTCGACCCCACGGCGCTCGAGTCGCTCACGGGCAGCGCCGATCTCGCGATCGCCAATGCCGGCACTGTCGGCAGCCAGGTAAAGATGCGTTCGGGCGCGACCTGGCTGGTGGCCAATGTCCGTGCGCTGCGCTTCGATGACCAGACCGGCCGGATCATCGCCCAGGTCGACTTTCTCGGCGAAGGCGTCGAGGAGAAGCTGACCGGCAAGCTCTACGGCTTCCGCCGCGGCGTCACGCGCTACCCCGCGCCCGGCACCAGCGTCTTCCCGGTATCGACCGCCGATCTGCGCCAGATCTACGCCGCCGACGACCGTCCGCATATCGAGGTCGGCAATGTCTACCCGACCAAGGACATCCGCGCAGCGCTCTATATCGACGCGATGCTGGGGAAGCATTTCGCGCTGCTCGGTTCGACCGGCACCGGCAAGTCGACCAGCACCGCCCTGATCCTGCACCGTATCTGCGAGCTCGCGCCGCAGGGCCATATCGTGATGATCGACCCGCACGGCGAATATTCCGCCGCGTTCAAGACCAATGGCGCCCTGTTCGACGTCAGCAATCTGGCCATGCCCTATTGGCTGATGAACTTCGAGGAGCATTGCGAGGTCTTCCTGACCACCGAGGGCTCCGACCGCCAGGTCGATGGCGACATCCTCGCCAAGTGCATCCTGATGGCCAAGCAGAAGAACCGGCTCGCCGCCGAGTTCGGCAAGCTCACCGTCGATGCGCCGATCCCCTATCTCCTGTCCGACCTCACCCAGATCATCCAGAACGAGATGGGCAAGATGGACAAGGCGACCGACACCGCCCCCTATCTGCGGCTCAAGGGCAAGATCGACGAGATCAAGGCCGATCCGCGCTATGCCTTCATGTTCTCGGGCATGCTGGTCGCGGATACGATGGCGAGCTTCATCAGCCGCGTCTTCCGCCTGCCCGGCGACGGCAAGCCGATCTCGATCATCGACGTGTCGGGCGTGCCCAGCGAAATCACGTCGGTCGTCGTGGCCGTCCTGAGCCGCATGGTGTTCGACTATGCGATCTGGTCGCGCGGCGAATCGCAGCGGCCGATCCTTCTCGTCTGCGAGGAGGCGCACCGCTACGTGCCAAACGAGCGCAACGCCGACGGCTCCTCGGTCGGCCGTATCCTGAGCCGGATCGCCAAGGAAGGCCGCAAATACGGCGTCTCGCTGGGTCTGATCACCCAGCGTCCGTCGGACCTCGCCGAAGGCGTGCTCTCGCAGTGCGGCACGATCATCGCGATGCGCCTCAACAACGACCGCGACCAGGCGTTCGTGCGCGCGGCGATGCCCGAAGGCGCGCGCGGTTTCCTCGATTCGATCCCGGCTCTGCGCAACCGCGAGGCGATCATGGTCGGCGAAGGCGTCGCCACCCCGGTGCGCGTCGCATTCGATTCGCTCGAAGAGGCCAAGCGGCCTGCGTCGAGCGACCCGCTCTTCTCCGAACTGTGGCGCCATACCGGCGGCGAGGAAGTAAGCCTCGAACGCACGATCAAGCGCTGGCGCGCGCAGGGGCGCTGATCAGCCCCTCGGCAGGGGCAACGCAAACCGGTCCGGTGCCAGTGCCTCGCCGCGGGTGAACGCCGCCTGGCGCACCGCGCCGCGGAACGGGCTGACCTTGTTCATCCGCATGCCGACCGACGCACGGCCCGGCCCCTGCGGGGTAAAGGCCAGCGCGGCGTCCGCCTGAAGCACCCCGTTGACGAAGGCGCGATAGGTCGTCCCATCATAGCTTTGCGCGACATGATGCCAGCGGCCGACGGGAAAGCGTTTTTCGGGCACGATCAGCGGCTGACGATAGCCGGGACCAAGGATGAAGGTGTCGAGATACCAGTCGCCGCCCTCGACCCGGATCTCGAACAGCATCCGCGTGCCGGTCTTCGCGGTCGGATCCGTGTCCGCGCCGCTCTCGAGGTGGAACCAGCGCTGCTCGAACGCGCCGCCATCGGGGCGGAACAGCGCCTCGAAGGTGAAGCGCGCCGCGCCCGCCAGCGGATGCCGGTCGAGGAACAGCACATCCTTCGCGCCGTCGAACGCGGCCGCCTTGCCCAGCGGGCTGTCGATCAGCTTCGGCGCCCCCTCGATCCGCGGCTTGAGGCCGCCGATCCGCCTCAGGGAATCGAAGGTCCAGATTTCGGTATCGCGTTTCTTCGCCGCAACGGGCGACAGGCCCGCCAGCAGCGCGCCGCCGCCGATCAGCCCAGCGCGGATCAACACTGTGCGTCGGTCAGTTCGCACTGGCTTCGTTATTCTCTGTCTTCTTGTTTCGGGTTCCACCCACCGGCACCGCCAGCAGCTGCGCGAGCTTCGCCTTGAACTCGCGCAGGTCGCCGCCGCTCAGCGCCTGGACGACCGAGAAGGAAACCGAGCGCGGATTGATCGCGACGCCGTTGCGGTAGAGCTCGTAATGGAGGTGCGGGCCGGTCGAGATGCCGGTCGACCCGACATAGCCGATCACCTGTCCGCGCGTGACGCGCTGGCCGCCGCTCACCGCGATCCGGCTCATATGGCCATAGCCGGTGCCCATGCCGCCGCTATGGTTGAGCCGCACGAAATTGCCGTAGCCGCCGTTGCGCCCGGCAAAGGCGACCGTGCCGTCATTGGCGGCGCGGATCGGCGAACCATAGCCCGCGGCGATATCCAGCCCCTTGTGCATGCGCGAGAAGCCCAGCACCGGGTGGCGCCTGAGGCCGAAGCCCGAGCTGATCCGGCCCGCCGCCGGCATCGCCATCTGCCCCTTTCGCTCGCCCGTCCCGCGCCCGTCATACCAAGTGATGCGGCCATCTTCTTCCCAGCGGACCAGCTGGAGCTTGCCCGCGCCGCCGTTGAGGCCGGCAAAGAGCAGATTGCCCATCTGCACTTCGCCGGTCGCAGCCCGTGCCTGCTCGACGATGATGTCGAATTCGCTGTCGGCGCCGACGCGGCCGATCGGCACGCGCGTCGCGATCGAGCGGATATAGGCCTCGACCGCCTTGGCCGGCGCCCCTGCGGCGCGCGCCGAACGATAGAGGCTCTCCCCCACCCGGCCACGGATGCGCAGCGGGGTATGGTCGATCGCGATCGGGATTTCATGGAGTGCCAGCCCGCCGCCGCTGCGCACCAGCTCGAGGCTCAGGTCGAAGCGCGCGCGAAACGCCAGTTTCTCGAGCGGGCGCGGCTGCGCCTTGTCGATCCGGCGGCCGAGCGTGAGGTCGAGCTGCGTGCCCGATTTGAGGTCGCCCAGCGTCACGGCGCCCGCAACCAGATCGGCCACGCGTGCCGCATCGTCCTTGCCGACGCCCGAACGCGTCAGCGCGGCCTGGAGCGCGCCACCGCTGCCCAAAGTCACCGTGCTTTGCAGGATCGGACGTTCGGGCGTGTCGGTAAGGTTGGCGACCAGGCTGGTCGCGCCAAGCTTCGTCCCGGTCGCGGACCCGGCCGCCATCGGCGCGATCGCCTGCGCCCGCGCGATATCGGCATCGGTGCCGGTCAGCGCAGCAGGGACGCTCGCATAGATCGGCCGTTCGAACCCCGGCGCAAGCAGCACCGCCGCTGCACATAGCCCGGCACAGGTCGCAACGCCGCGGAACCATTCACCGCTACCGATGCGTGAGCCGAGGTCCGGGGCGAAATCGAAATCGGGAAACCGTTCACGAAACTTGTCGCCCAGCGTCGCCTTGCGAACCACGAGCGCACGGCCGAACGAGCGGGCATTGGCACCGCCTGCTTGCTCCACCCCATGATCGTTGCGCAGAAACAAGGTGCGCTGCCCCCAACTCCTTTGCCGCCGGCAACCGGCAGCTGTGTGGAATCGTTGTGGAACCGAGTCCCTAAAGTCAAATTAAGTACCTATCATATTTCGGCAGTTGCGGCGAATCGTGCGGTGACGGGGACAGGGTGTGCAGCGTACCGGAACAAGACATTCAGGCCCTTGCGCGGCCCGCATCATCGCCCGATCTTGAACCGGTAATGAGCCGCTTTTCGAACAGCCCGGTCACCGCGGTGCTCGGTCCCACCAACACCGGCAAGACCCATCTCGCGATCGAGCGGCTGTGCGGCCATTCGAGCGGGATGATCGGCTTCCCGCTGCGGCTGCTCGCGCGCGAGGTCTATGACCGCGTCGTCGCGATGAAGGGGCCGAAGGAAGTCGCGCTGGTCACCGGCGAGGAGCGCATCGTCCCGCCCGGCGCGCGCTGGTTCCTGTGCACCGCGGAGTCGATGCCGGCCGACAGGGAGGTGGGGTTCGTCGCAATCGACGAGGGCCAGCTCGGTGCCGATCCCGAGCGCGGCCATGTCTTCACCGACCGCATCCTCAACGCCCGCGGCCGCGACGAGACGATGATCCTCGGCTCGGATTCACTGCGCCCGGTGCTCAGGAAGCTGGTGCCCGAGGCTGAGATCGTCGCGCGCCCGCGCTTCTCGACCCTCCGCTATGCCGGCGCCAAGAAGCTCTCGCGCCTGCCCAAACGCTCCGCCATCGTCGCCTTCTCGGCCGAGGAGGTCTATGCCGTTGCCGAAGCGCTGCGACGGCTTCGCGGCGGCGCCGCGGTGGTGATGGGCGCGCTTTCCCCGCGCACCCGCAACGCTCAGGTCGCGATGTTCCAGTCGGGCGAGGTCGACTATCTCGTCGCCACCGACGCGATCGGCATGGGCCTCAACCTCGATGTCGGCCATGTCGCCTTCGCCTCGCTCTCCAAGTTCGATGGGCATCGCCAGCGCCGGCTGACCATCGCCGAAATGTCGCAGATCGCGGGCCGCGCCGGACGGCACCAGCGCGACGGCACCTTCGGATCGCTGGTCGAGGAAGGGCCCGGCGCCTTCACCCCCGAAGAGATCCACGCGATCGAGGATCACCACATCCCCGCGCTCGATCACCTGTTCTGGCGCGACAGCACTCCGGATTTGACGAGCATCGACACGCTGATCGCCAGCCTCGAACGCAAGCCCGATTCCCCCGTCCTGCGCGCCGCGCCGGAGGCGGTGGACATGGGCGTGCTCAAGCGGCTGGCGGGCGAGGACTGGGTGCGCGACCGCGTCCGCTCCCCGCGTGCCGTCGCGCGCCTCTGGGCTGCCTGCGGCCTCCCCGATTTCCGCAAGCTCGGCGCCGACCCGCATGCCCGCTTCGTGGCGCGCGTCTTCAAGCACCTCAGCGAAGACAGCGGCCATATCCCGCACCAATGGTTCGCCGACGAGATCGCCCGGCTCGACCGCATGGACGGCGATGTCGAAACGCTCGCCGGGCGCATCGCCGCCACGCGCAGCTGGGCCTATATCGCCCAGCGCGCCGACTGGCTTGCCGAGCCGCTTCACTGGGCCGAACGCACCCAGGCGCTGGAGGAGAAGCTGTCGGACGCGCTCCACGCCAGCCTGACCCAGCGCTTCGTCGACAAACGCACGACCGTATTGCTGCGGCAGATCGGCGCGGGCGCATCGCACCTGCCGGTGGTGGTCGGACCAGAGGGCGAGGTGAGCGTCGAGGAGCAGGTGCTGGGGCAGCTCCACGGCTTCCGCTTCGCGGTCGAACCGGACGCTCGGGCAGCCGACAAACGCATGCTGCTCGCCGCTGCCGAGAAAGGACTGGCGGGCGAGCTCCGGCGGCGGGGCGAGGCGCTGGCGGCGGCACCGGACGAGGAAATGGCGATCGATGGCGCCGCACTGGCCTGGCGCGGTGTGCCCGTCGCATCGATCGAGACAACCGGAAACCCGGTCCGGCCGCGGATCAGGCTCGACCGGTCGCTCGACATCCTCGACGCGCGCCTCCGGGCTGCGGCGCAGGAGCGGATCGAGCGCTGGTTCGCCGAGCGGATCGCCGCCGATCTTCCCGGCCTGGCGGCGCTCGATGCGCTAAGCCACGACGCGGCGGCCGGCGGGCGGGTTCGCGCGCTCGCGGGGCTGCTGGTCGAGGCGGGCGGGCTGTTGCCGCGCCGCGCTGCAGGCGCGCAGGTCGAGGTGCTAGACCCGCATGACCGCAAGCGATTGCGCAAGGCGGGGGTGACGATCGGCACGCTCGACATCTTCGTACCTGCGCTGCTCAAGCCCCGTGCCGCCGCAGCACGCCGCGCGCTGCTCGGCCTCGGCGATGCGCCGCCCGAGGGTGCCACGGTCCTGCCGCGTTCCACGCCGGGCGCCGCGCTCGAATTCGGCTTCCGCCCCTTTGGCGCGCAGGCGGTGCGGGTCGACCTTGCCGAACGGATCGCGCATGCCGCGCATGACGCACGGAAGGGGCGCGGACCCTTTGCCCCCGATCCCGCACTCGCGACCTCGATGGGGCTGACGCCGGACACGCTTGCCCGGCTGATGGCGCAGATCGGCTTCCAGAGCGTGCGCACGCCCAAGGGAGAGCCGCAGCGCTGGGTGTGGAAGGGACTGACCCCGCTCGCCAAGCCCAAGCCGCCGCCGCGCGATACCTCGATGGGCCGGGCTTTCGCCGCGCTCGCGGAACTGGTCGATGAGTGAGTCTGAAGGCGCGATGCGGCTCGACCGCTTCTTGTGGTTTGCACGCCTTGTGAAAACCCGCACCGCTGCGCAGGACATGGCCGAGGCGGGGACGTTGCGACTCGACGGGCGGCGGATCGAGCGTTCCTCCGCACAGGTCCGTATCGGCTCGGTCATCGCCTTTCCGCTCCGCGGCCGTGTGCGCGTGCTGCGGGTCGAAGCGCTGCCGCGCCGCCGTGGCCCCGCTCCCGAGGCCGCCGCGCTCTATCAGGAACTGCTCCCCGGCCCTGTCGCACCCGCGGAAAGGCCTGAAAACTGAGAATGTATCGCAGAAAGCGTCTCTTGATTGACGCGCCCCGAACGCGGGCATAGCAGGAAGAGGTTCACCGCCCGCAGGGGCGCTCTAGGGGCCTGAGACCGCCATGACCTACGTCGTCACCGATGCCTGCATCCGCTGCAAGTATATGGATTGCGTCGAGGTGTGTCCGGTCGATTGCTTCTACGAGGGCGAGAACATGCTCGTCATCAATCCCAACGAGTGCATCGATTGCGGCGTGTGCGAGCCCGAATGTCCGGCCGAAGCGATCCTGCCCGACACGGAGAGCGGGCTGGAGCAGTGGCTCGAGCTCAACAACACCTTCTCGGCGCAATGGCCCAACGTCACGCGCAACGCCGGTCAGACCCCGGCGGATGCCGACGAGTTCAAGGGCGCCGAGGGCAAGTATGACAAATACTTCTCGCCGGAGCCCGGTGCGGGCGACTAAGGTCTCTCTTGTCTGAGCCGGTCTGACGACCGGCTGCGGTACCGGCCCGCGGCGCAGCATCCGGGAATCTACGGATTCCGGGGTGGTAATTTTATTTCATCTGTGTTAAACAGCGCGCCGGACGCGAGGAATCGCGTTTCGGTACTGGAGACCGTTGTTGATTTGCCCCGAAGCGGCGTCTTTGCCCCGGTAACCTGACCGGGCAGGCGGTGCAATCCAAAAGGGGCCACGTTGATTAGAAAGGCTTCCCCCACATGGCTGCCAAGGCGCTGTCCTTCGATGTCGGCGATTATGTCGTTTACCCCAAGCACGGCGTGGGCCGTGTGATTGAACTCCAGAAATCGGAAATCGCGGGCATGCAGCTCGAGCTGTATGTGCTCCGCTTCGAAAAAGAGAAGATGACGCTCCGCGTCCCGACCAACAAGGCCGAGAGCGTCGGCATGCGCAAGCTTTCGAGCGACAAGACGCTCCGCGAAGCGCTCGATACGCTCAAGGGCAAGCCCAAGGTCAAGCGCACCATGTGGTCGCGCCGCGCGCAGGAATATGAAGCGAAGATCAACTCGGGCGACCTGGTGTCGATCGCCGAAGTGGTCCGTGACCTGTTCCGTGCCGACGACCAGCCCGAGCAGAGCTATTCGGAGCGCCAGATCTTCGAAGCCGCCGCGTCGCGCCTCGCCCGTGAGCTCGCCGCGATGGAACAGATCGACGAGAAGGCCGCGCTCGAGAAGCTGCTCGACATCCTGCGCGCCGCCGCAGCGATCTACAACAAGGACAAGGCGCCGGCTTGAGGCTGCGCCACGTCGAACCGAAAGGGGCGGCCCGCAGCGGCCGCCCTTTTTGTTTGCACCGCCGTCACGGCAAGTGTATTATTACAGCAACACACATAGGAGAGTCGCGATGAAGCTCGCCCTTGCCATTACTGCCGCCGCCCTCCCGCTCACCGCGTGCAACTTCGCCAACGGAATGAGCGGCGACGTCGTCCAGCCCAGCGGATCGGGCACCAGCCGCAATTTCGACGTCTCCGGCTTTACCGAAGTGTCATTGCGCGGCGCCGACGATGTCGAGGTCAGGAACGGTCCGGCCTTCAAGGTCACCGCGGAGGGCGACAGCGCACTGCTCGACCAGCTCGAAATCCGCAAGGATGGCGACACGCTGCGCATCGGCCGCAAGGACGGCGACTGGAAATGGGGCGGCGACAAGGGCGCGCGGATCATCGTCACGCTCCCCAAATTGCTCAGCGCCAGCGTCGCCGGATCGGGCGACATGACCGTCGATCGCGCCGACGGCAACTTCGACGCCTCGATTGCCGGGTCGGGCAATCTCAGCATTGCGCAGTTCGCAGGCGGCAAGGCCGATCTGTCGATCGCCGGGTCGGGTGACCTGCGCATCGCGGCAGGCCAGGCGAGCGAGATCGACGCATCGATCGCCGGATCGGGCGATATCGATGCCGCCGGACTCAAGGCTGCGCGCGGCGACATCTCGATCGCGGGTTCGGGCAACCTTCGCGCGCAGGTGACCGGCGAAGCGGACATCTCGATCGTCGGGTCGGGCGATGTCGTGCTGACCGGCGGCGCCAAATGCTCGGTCAGCACGATGGGGTCGGGCGAGGCGCGCTGCAGCTGACCCGTTCTGGTCGAAGCGGTACCGGACGGGGGAACTGGCCGGTACCGTCTGCCAGGCAAGCACCACGCTTGCGCATACCGGTGGATTGATGCGATTCACCGGTGATGCGCATCGCCCTGCTGACCCCGCTCGCCCTGTTTGCCGCGGGCTTCGCACCCGCTCCCGAGGAACGCCGCGTCATGCTGACCGGCTTCGACCGGATCCGCATCGACGGACCGTTCGAGGTGCGCGTGGCTGCCGGATCGCCCGCGGCGACCGTCACCGGTGATCGCCGTGCGATCGACCGGGTCAATATCCGCAGCGAAAGCGGCGTGCTGGTGATCAGCGCCGGCCTCGCGACCCAGGACGGCTGGCGCGACAAGGACGGACAGGCGCTGATCAACGTCACCGTACCCAGGCTGCGCGCGGCGAACCTCAATGGCGGCGGCAAGCTGGAGATCGCGGACATTACGGGCCAGCGAGTCGATCTCGGCGTCAATGGCGCGGGATCGCTGACGGTATTGCGCCTCGCCGCCGATCAGCTCGCCACCACATTGAACGGCACGGGGATCGTCCGCCTGACCGGCGGCACCGCCCGCACCGCGCGCTTCACTTCCTATGGCGCGGGATCGATCGACGCCACCGGCCTGACTGTCAATGATCTGACCGTCCACGCGCAAAGCGCGGGCGACAGCCGCTTCACCGCACGTTTCACGGCCACCGTGTCGGCGCTGGGCACCGGTTCGATCCGGGTCGAAGGCAGCGCCGCCTGCCGGCTCGCCGGCCCGGGCCCTGCGAGTTGCGCCGGCAAGACCGAGGGACGCTAGGCCGGCAAGTCAGAACGCCGCTAGGCGGCCAGGGGAAACCGCAGCAGCCGGTCTTCGAGCGCAATCAGCGCCTCGGCACCCCGGCCAACGGCACGGATGATTTCGGGATGCTGCGCGTCCAGCCCCCCGGTGAGCGCACCGAAAGCGGGCAGGATCAGCTTGGCCGGCGTGGCGACGAAGCAGCGCCGCGCGACATGCCGCCCGCGGAGCCGCACCCGAAGCTTGGGATGGAAATGCCCGGACAGTTCGGGCCGCGTTTCGCCAGGCTCGGCCTCATGCCGCAGCAGCAGCCCATCGACCTCCGCTTCCTCGACGATCTCGCCGCCGATGTCACCGGTGAGCGCGGCGTCATGGTTTCCTGTGATCCATACCCAGCGCAGCGATCCCGTCAGCGCACTCAGCGCTGCACGCGCCGCACCGGGCAGCCGATCGCACCCCTCCGAATCATGAAAGCTGTCGCCCAGACACCATAGTTCCCGCGGCTGCGTCCGCTCGACCAGCGCGGTCAGGGCCTTCAGCGTCGCGAGCGAATCATAGGGTGGCAGCATCTGTCCGCCGGCGGCGAACCAGCTCGCCTTCTCGAAATGCAGGTCGGCGACGATCAACGCCCGCCGCGCAGGCCAGTAAAGCGCGCCCTCCGGGAGCGCACACAAGGCATGACCAGCGAACGAAAAGGGAACCATGCACCTGCTATCGCCGCACCGCGCGGCCAGGTCAATCGAGCCGCGTTCCCGTTCTGCCGGGGCGCGGCAGCAGGAACCGAACCTTGCGGTCGGGGAAATCGATCTCGACCCGGCGGAATCCGCGCAATGCGTCCATGCCCAGCATCAGCGCCGGGCTATCCTCCAGGTCGAAGCGTTTGAAGGGCGGAATATCGGCGAATGCCACCGGCAGTTCGCGCAGGGTGATATCGCCCAGCTCGACGCGATGCGCGATATGGTAGTTGGCGGTCAGCGACTCACCGGTAACGCTCGTCATCGTGATCGGCCCCTTGAGCCGGATCCGCCGCAGTTTGCGCTGCAACGCCAGATTGCCCATGCTGATCTGCGATCCGGTATCGAGCACCACCGTCACCTTGGTACCCTCGAACGACGCTTCGGTGACGATCAGCTGCCCCATCCGGTTCTTGGCGGTGATGACGATCTCGTCGGTAAAGGCTGGGCGCGGCGTGAACCTGCCACCCGCACGGCGCGAACGGCGCACCGTCATCAGTTCCTTGTCGAAATCGATCGACACCATGTGCGTGCGCAGCTGCTGGATCCCGAGCAGGCCGTGGGCGCCCATATGTACAGCCTCGAGCGCAGGCGCATTGAAGGCCTCTGCGTCGCGCACCGGCCCCATGGTGAGCGACGGGACGACCACCGTCGGCACCCTGGTGCTTCCCGTCATCGTCGTCAGCGTGACCTGCGGCCCAGCCGCAAGCTTCAGCGATCCCGCGAACTGACGCGAGATCACCGAGCGCTCGGCCCCGGTATCGATGATGAAGGGTTGCGGCTTGCTGCCGTTGATCGAGACCGGAACCGTCATGCGATTGGCAATCGCACCCAGCGCCAGCGTACCGCTTCCGTCGTCGGCGACCGGGGCTGCCGGCGCCGCAGTCTCCTGTGTCGCCGCAGGGGCCGCGGCGAGCGCGATCAGGAGAGGCGTCAACAGGCGGAGCTGCATAGCCCATGCATGATACGCCTGTTCGTGCTGCGCAGCAAATGTCGTTGGTCGAATGATCGCGGCGTTTGGGAGCGGCCCTAATCGATCCGCATGGCCTCTGCCGCGAGCGCCTCGGCCTCGATCAGCATCGCGTCCTCCGCCGCGCCCTGGGCGACGTTCTCGCGCCCGATCATGATCAGCACCGGTACCGCCATCGGGCTGACGCGATCGAGATCGACATGCTCGATCCGCTCCGCCGCGGTTTCGAGCAGGTTGGCCAACCGCCCGATATCGGTCATCCGCGCGCGGGCATCGGCCCATGCGGCGCCCAGCAGCAGATGGTCCGGCTCATACTTGCGCAGCACATCATAGATCAAGTCGGTCGAGAAGGTGACCTGACGGCCGGTCTTCTTCTTGCCCGGCTGCTGGCGCTCGACCAGCCCGCCGATGATCGCCACCTCACGGAACGCGCGCTTGAGCAGCGCCGATCCCTGTACCCAATCGACGAACTCATGCTCGAGAATATCGGGCGAGAAGAGCGGGGCGGGATCCTCGATCTTCTCGAGGCCGTAGACCGCGAGCGCATAGTCGTTGGCGACGAAGCCCGTGGGCTTCAGCCCCATCGCCTCCATCCGCCGCGTCACCAGCATGCCGAGCGATTGGTGCGCGTTCCACCCTTCGAAGCAATAGGCGACCATATGGTGCCGCCCTTCGTGCGGAAAGGTCTCGACCAGCAGCCTGCCCGGGGCGGGGAGCCGCGAGCGACGGGCCTGCACTTCGAGCCATTCGCGCACATCCGCCGGAAACCGCGTCCATTGCGCGGGGTCGGCAAAGAAGCGCCGCACGCGCGCGGCAAGGGTCGTGGTGATCGCGAGCCGCGCGCCCATGTACGACACGAACCGTGCATGCTTGGTGGTTGCGCGGACGATGATGTCGGTCACCTCGACGCGCTCGACCTCCAGCGCCATGCCGGCAAAGGTGAAGGTGTCGCCGGGCGAGAGCGTCGCACCGAACGCTTCCTCCACCTTGCCCAGCCGCCGCCCGTTCTTGAAGCGCACCTCCAGCATCGGCGCCTCGACGATGATCCCGGCATTGAGCCGATGCTGCGCAACAAAGGCGGGTTTGGTCACGCGCCACAGCCCGTCGCGCCCCACGGTCAGCCGCTTGAACCGGTCGTACGCCCGCAGCGCATAGCCGCCGTCGGCGATGAAGTTCAGCACCCGCTCGAACACCGCTTCGTCCAGCGCCGAATAGGGAAGCGTAGCGCGCGCCTCGCGCAGCAATTCCGCAGCATCGAAAGGCGCTGCGCAGGCAAGGCCCATTACATGCTGCGCCAGCACGTCGAGCGCGCCCGGACGGAAGATATCGGGGTCCAGTTCGCCCGCCTCGACCGCATCGAGGGCCGCGCGCGCCTCCAGATATTCGAAGCGGTTGCCCGGCACGAGCACGGCTTCGGACGGTTCGTCCAGCCGGTGATTGGCGCGCCCGATCCGCTGCAACAGGCGCGAACTGCCCTTGGGCGCGCCCATCTGGATCACGCAATCGACATCGCCCCAGTCGACGCCGAGGTCGAGGCTCGCGGTCGCGACCAGTGCGCGCAATTTGCCGTCGGCCATTGCCTGCTCGGCGCGCTGCCGGGCTTCGAGGCTGAGGCTGCCGTGATGCACCCCGATCGGCAGCTTGAGCTCATTGACCTTCCACAGAGTCTGGAAGACCAGTTCGGCAAGGCCGCGCGTGTTGCAGAAGACGATCGTCGTCTTGTGCGTCTCGATCTCTGCCATCACCTGCGGGATTGCATAGAGGCCCGAATGGCCCGACCAGGGCACGCGGCCTTCGGGCAGCAGGATCGCGATATCGGGGTCCGCGCCCGCTTCGCCTCGAACGAGCTCCACCGCGTCGATCTCGCCCTGCGGGGCCAGCCAGGCGCGATAGCCATCGGGATCGGCGACCGTCGCCGACAGCGCCACGCGGCGCATGCCGGGCGCCAGCGTCTGGAGCCGGGCGAGCGCGAGCGCCAACAGGTCGCCGCGCTTGCCGGTAGCGAAGGCATGCACCTCGTCCACCACCACGGTCCTGAGCCCCGCGAACATCAGGAAACTGTCCTCATAGGACAGCAACAGGCTCAGCGATTCGGGCGTGGTCAGCAGAATCTGTGGCGGCCGCGCGCGCTGGCGCACCTTCTTCTCGTGGGACGTGTCGCCGGTGCGAGTCTCCACGCGGATGTCGAGCCCCATCTCCTCGATCGGGGTCAGCAGGTTGCGCTGCACATCGACCGCCAGCGCTTTCAGCGGCGAGATGTAGAGCGTGTGCAGCCCCTCCCCCGGCGCCTCGATCAGCTCGGCCAGCGTCGGCAGAAACCCCGCCAGCGTCTTGCCCGCGCCGGTTGCCGCGACCAGCAGCGCATGCCGCCCCGCCCGCCCCGCGGCGAGCATATCGAGCTGGTGCCGCCGCGGCGTCCAGCCGCGCGACGCGAACCATTGCTCAAGGACGGGGGGAAGCGCGCTCATCCGCTTCCCCTATAGCCGTCACGGCTACGCGCCCGCCACCGATTGCGCTAAGGCCGGGCGCGATGACGCTCTTCGCCTATGTCCTTGCCGCGCTGGCCGAGATCGCCGGCTGCTTCGCCTTCTGGGCCTGGCTTCGCCTCGACAAGTCGCCGCTCTGGCTGATCCCCGGCGTCGCCGCGCTGATCGTCTTCGCCTGGGCACTGACGCTGATCGAGACCAGCCATGCCGGGCGCGCCTATGCCGCCTATGGCGGAATCTATATCACCGCGGCGATCGCCTGGCTCTGGGCGGTCGAGGGCGCGCGGCCCGACCGCTGGGACGTGATCGGCGGCGCGGTCGCGCTCGCCGGCACCGCGATCATCCTTTTCGGACCGAGGAGCGCCAGTGCCTGACATCCGCAACATCGTCATCCTCACCGGCGCAGGCGTCTCCGCCGAGAGCGGCGTCGCCACCTTTCGCGGCCCGGGCGGGCTGTGGGAGGGGCATCGCGTCGAAGACGTGTGCACGCCCGAGGCGCTTGAGCACGATCCGGTGCTCGTCCACCGCTTCTACGACGAGCGTCGCGCCAAGCTGCCGACCGTCGCGCCCAACGCCGCGCACCACGCGCTCGCCCGGCTCGACGCGGCGTGGCCGGGCGAGTTGCTGCTGGTCACCCAGAATGTCGACGACCTGCACGAACGTGCCGGGTCGAAGCGGCTGATCCATATGCATGGCGAACTCAATTCCGCGCTCTGCGCCGAATGCGACGCGCGCGTGCCATGGATCGACAGCCTCCCGCCGCGCACGCGCTGCGCGACCTGCGGCGCGCCATCGCTGCGCCCAGACATCGTCTTCTTCGGCGAGATGCCCTATTCGATGGACGCGATCGACGCCGCCATTTCGCGCGCCGACCTGTTCGTGTCGATCGGCACCTCGGGCGCGGTCTATCCCGCCGCGGGCTTCGTGCGCACCGCACGCTATCACGGCGCCGACACGCTCGAGCTCAATCTCGACCGTTCCGAAGGCAGCGCGTGGTTCGAGGAAAGCCGTCTCGGTCCAGCGGGCACGCTCGTCCCCTTATGGGTGGACTCGCTGCTGGGCTAGGGTAGCCCGGCATCTGAAATCTCCGTCATCCCGGCCCTGTGCCGGGGTCCACTCAGCCTCCCGGGCTGAGCTCGAGCCTCGTCTGCAGTCCTCGCCTCCCGGTGGATCCCGGCACAGGGCCGGGATGACGGACGGTAGTCAGGCGGGTGAAGACAGCTTCGACCTACTCGACCCAGTCCAGCCCGATATCGCGATACAGGCTGCGGTCGTCCTCCCAGCCCGGCCGCACCTTGACGTGCAGGTACAGGTGGACCTTGACCCCCATCAGCTTGGCCAGCTCGGCCCGCGCCCGCGCGCCGATTTCCTTGATCCGGCTGCCGCCCTTGCCCAGCACGATCGCGCGCTGCGTCTCGCGCCCGACCAGGATCTGCTGGTGGATCTCGACCGATCCGTCCTCGCGCTCCTTATACTGCTCGGTCTCGACCGCGCTGGCATAGGGCAGCTCGGCATGGAGCTGGAGGTAGAGCTGCTCGCGCGTGATCTCGGCCGCGAGCATGCGGTCGGTCGCGTCGGACACCTGATCCTCGGGGAAATGCCACGGGCCTTGCGGAAGCTTCGCGGCCAGCGCAGCCTTGAGTTCGGGCACGCCATCGCCGGTCGCCGCCGACACGAAATAGGTATCGTCGAACGCGCCCAGGTCGTTGAGCGTCGCGGCATGGCCCAACAGGCGCGGCTTGTCGGCGATATCGACCTTGTTGAGGATCAGCAGCTTGCGTTCGCGCCGATCCTTGAGGCTCTCGGCCAGCCCGCGCACTTTCGGCCCGACCCCGCCCTTGCCATCGACCACCAGCGCGATCAGGTCGGCGTCCTTGGCGCCTTCCCACGCCGCGGCGACCATCGCCCGGTCGAGCCGCCGCGCGGGATCGAAAATGCCCGGCGTATCGACCAGCAGCAGCTGCGCGTCGCCCTCGATCGCGATGCCCATCAGCCGCGTGCGCGTCGTCTGCGCCTTGGGGCTGACGATCGCCACCTTCTGGCCGACCAGCGCGTTCACCAATGTCGACTTGCCCGCATTGGGGGCGCCGACCACGGCGATCAGGCCGCAGCGTTGTTCCGTAACTTCGTTCACGTCTTCTCCGTAGCGGTCCTAGCTCACCGCCGCCAGCAAAGCCGCCGCCGCGGCGGTCTCCGCTTCCTGTTTCGAGCTGCCCTCGCCCTCGGCTTCCGCCAGCTTGCCGATCACCGCACGCACCTTGAAGCGCGGTGCGTGCCCCGGGCCCGAGCGCTCGACCAGCTCATATTCGGGCGGACGGCGGTTGTTCGCCGCAGCCCATTCCTGCAGCGCCGATTTGGGATGCTTGGGCGCGGAAGCCTGCGCATCGATCCGGCTGTCCCACAGCCGCCGCACCAGCGCCTTGGCCGGCTCGAACCCGTGCTGGCGGAAATGGGCGCCGATCAGCGCCTCCATCACGTCGCCCAGCACATTGTCGCTCGACGCCGCGCCATCGTCGCGCGCCTGTTTGCCAAGACGCAGATGCGCGGGCGCGCCGATCTCGCGCGCCACCTCGGCGCAGACCTGCCCGGTCACCAGCGAGTTGAAGCGGCGCGACAATTTGCCCTCGGGCTCGTCAGGGAAGCGCTCGTACAGCCATTCGGCGACGGTCAGCCCGAGCACCCGGTCGCCCAGGAACTCAAGCCGCTCGTAATTGGCCGCGCCCTGGCTGCCATGCGTCAGCGCGCGCTCATAGCCCGCCAGATCGCCTGGCGGATCACCCAGAACCCGCGCCAGCCAGTCGGCCAGCTTCTCGGTCAAAAACCTTCCCCGATCCGATCGAACCGCGCCGCAGTGAACCAGGTCCAGGGCAGCAGCCATTGTGCGCCGCCGTCGGTCGACCAGAAGCTCACCACCGCCTTGCCCTGCAGATTTTCCATTGGGACGAATCGGATGCCATTGCCCTCGGGCGGCTGCGGGAAGCGGCTGTCGGCCGAATCGTCGCGATTGTCGCCCATCAGGAAGACATGACCGGCGGGCACGGTGAACAGCTCGGTATCGTCTGCGTCGGGGCGATAGCCCTCGTCGAGCACTTCATAGCTCTTGCCGCTGGGCAGCGTCTCGCGGAAGCGCGGGATTCGGCAGGCCTGCGTACCGTTCGGCCCCGGCTCGACGAACATCGGGTTGCACCCGCCGCCCGTGCCCGGGCCTTCGACCGGGAAGTTCGGCGTGATCGGAATCACGAAATCGGCGATCCGTTCCTTGGGAATCGCCTGTCCGTTGAGGAGCAGCTGGCCGTTGCGCATCTGCACCGTATCGCCGGGCAGGCCGATCACGCGCTTGATCCAGTCGGTGTCATTGCTCGGCGGCGCCTTGAACACCACCACGTCGCCGCGCGTCGGATCCTCGGCAAAGATGCGGCCGGGGATCAGCGGCAGGCTCCACGGCAGCGAATGCTTGGAATAGCCGTAATTCCATTTGGTGATAAACAGATAGTCGCCCACCAGCAGCCGCGGCAGCATCGATCCCGACGGAATGCTGAAGGGCGCGAAGATGAAACTGCGCACCACGAACACCAGGATCGCGAGCTTGATGAGGAAGCTCAGCGTGTCGCGCCATTCCGAACGCGGCTTGGGGGTGTGGGCAGGCTTGGTGCCGGAATCGGCAGGCGCGGTATCGTCCATGTTGCTGCTCTGCGCGGGCCATGTGGCAGCGTCAAGGCGGTGGTGCACACGGCCCCATCTGGCGATGCTCGAAATGGCACGCTACATGGCGCCCGATTCAACGGGAGACAGGCAATGGCGAACGCGGACTGGACTGCAATCGAGGCACTGCCCCGCATCCCGCTCAAGGACATGTTCGCCGGCGATGCGAACCGCCTGGCGCTGCTCACCACCGATGTCGCCGGCATCCATTTCGACTTCTCGAAGACGCATCTCGACGCCACCGCGCTCGATGCCTTCGCCGCGCTCGCCAAGGCGGCGGACCTTGCCGGCAAGCGCGAGGCGCTGTTCGCGGGCGAGCCGGTCAACGTCACCGAGGGCCGCGCCGCCGAACACACCGCCGAGCGCGGTGAGGGGTCGGACGACAGCGTCGCCCGTGCCGCCGCCTTCCACGCCCGCATGCGCGGCCTGATCGACGCGATCGAGGCCGGGGCGCTCGGTCCGATCCGCCACATCCTGCACATCGGCATCGGCGGCTCGGCGCTGGGGCCGGAGCTGCTGATCGACGCACTCGGCCGCGAGGGCGCGCATTACGACGTCGCCATCGTCTCCAATGTCGACGGCTGCGCGCTCGAAGAGGCGATCGCCGATTTCGACCCGCACGCCACGCTGATCGCGGTCGCGTCCAAGACCTTCACCACCACCGAAACCCTGCTCAACGCCGAAAGCGCACTCGACTGGATGCGCGAGCATGGCGTCGAGGATCCCTATGGCCATGTCATCGCGCTCACCGCCGCGCCCGACAAGGCGATCGAATGGGGCGTCGACGAAACCCGCGTCCTGCCTTTCGCGGAATCGGTCGGCGGCCGCTATTCGCTCTGGTCGTCGATCGGCTTCCCCGCCGCGCTCGCGCTCGGCTGGGACGCGTTCGAGGCGCTGCTCGAAGGCGCGGCCGAGATGGACCGCCATTTCCGCCTGACCGACCTCAAGAGCAACGCCCCGGTCCTCGCCGCCTTCGCCGACCTTTATTACACCCAGAACCGCGGATGCGCGACGCGCGGCGTGTTCGCCTATGACGAGCGGCTGCGCCTGCTTCCCCCCTATCTCCAGCAGCTCGAGATGGAATCGAACGGCAAGGGCGTCACCGCCGACGGGCAGCCGGTCGAGCGCCCGACCGCGCCGATCACCTGGGGCGGCGTCGGCACCGACGCGCAGCACGCGGTGTTCCAGCTGCTGCACCAGGGCACGCACCTCGTCCCGCTCGAATTCGTCGCGGTGATCGAGCCGGGCGACGACCTGGCCGAGGATCATCACCGCCAGCTGCTCATCAACGCCTTCGCGCAGGGCGCCGCGCTGATGGCCGGCCGCGCCAATGAAGATCCCGCGCGCGCCTATCCGGGCGACCGCCCCTCGACCACGATCCTGCTCGACGAGCTCGACCCGCGCACCTTGGGCGCGCTGATTGCCTTCTATGAGCAGCGCACCTTCGTGAACGCCGCGCTGCTCGGCATCAACCCGTTCGACCAGTTCGGGGTCGAGCTGGGCAAGGAAATGGCCAAGGCCGCAGACAAGGGCGGACAGGATTTCGATCCCTCCACCGACGACCTGATCCGCAGGGCATTCGGATGAGCGGCGACGAATACGTCTATGACGAAGCGAGCGGGGAATGGGTCCCCGCCTCGCAGCTCGCCTCCGCATCTGCGGACGAGACCGTCGAAGTCCGCGATTCTGTCGGCAATCTGCTCGCCGACGGCGATCAGGTCACGCTGATCAAGGATCTCACCGTCAAGGGCGCGGGCCAGACGCTCAAGCGCGGCACCCTCATCAAGTCGATCCGCCTCACCGGCGACCCGCAGGAAATCGACTGCAAATATGAAGGCATCAAGGGGCTGGTGCTGCGGGCGGAGTTCGTACGGAAACGGTAGGGGCGGAGCGAGCAATTGAACGCTCAATGGCCCAATGGAGAGCAGAAGGAGAGCGCTCTCGGAACCATCTATGCAGCGCTCATCGCCAAGGGCGTAGTTGCTATCGCGCCTCTTTCTGCTGCACACTTCTTTACCTGATCCTGACGGATTGAGACTCGCACATGCTCACCTTGATCTTGCTACAAGTTTTGACCAGACCCGATACTCAGCCTGTCATCAGACCCGCTCCTGACCCATGGCCCACACATGATTATGCTTGTCGGCTTGTCCAGAGCGATGCGAAGCGAATCGCCGCACGCAAACCCGATACAGGAGAGTCCGTCAGCACCGTCGAGCAGAGGGTCGATTGTGAGACGCGCACGGTCACCCGCGTGTTTGCAGTCAAAAGCAAGAAGGTGAAGCTGGCGCAGTCGGCGCAGCGGACCGCCGACAAGTTTGCCTGCGCTAACCCAGCTAACCAGATCATGTACGAACGGGACGGCTGGTCCTTCCAAGCGGAGTTCCGAGGTCCAAGCCAGACTTTCGCTAGCGCATCGGCAACTGCCAAATGCGAGCCTCTGAACATGTTGGGCTATCAAAGTCCCAAATAGGACCGTCCGCTACCAGGGGGTTGCCGCCCACTCTCCGTTGGCATCCGCCCTCCGCGCCCCTATCTCCCGCTCCTGCGCGACGGGCGCATGAGCAGGAGCACCCCATGGCCGATTACGACTACGACCTCTTCGTCATCGGTGCAGGCTCGGGCGGCGTCCGTGCCAGCCGCGTTGCCGCCGCGCACGGCGCGAAGGTCGCGATCGCCGAGGAATATCGCGTCGGCGGCACCTGCGTCATCCGCGGCTGCGTACCCAAGAAGCTGCTCGTCTATGGCGCGCATTTCGCCGAGGACCTCAAGGACGCACGCCGCTTCGGCTGGAACGTCCCCGATTGCGACTTCGACTGGGCGGTTCTGCGCGACAATGTGCTGGCCGAGGTCGACCGGCTCAACGGCGCCTATACCCACACGCTCGACAATCACGGAGTCGAGATCGTCCATGAACGCGCCACCGTCTCCGGCCCGCATGAGGTGACGCTGGCCAGCGGCAAGACGATCACCGCCGGCAAGATCCTGATCGCGGTCGGCGCCCGCCCCGCGGTCCCGCATTGCCCGGGCAGCGAGCATGGCATCACCTCGAACGAGGTGTTCCACCTCGACGCATTGCCCAAGCGCGTGCTGATCGCCGGCGCCGGCTACATCGCCAATGAATTCGCCGGCATCTTCAACGAGTTCGGGTCGAAGGTCACGCTGATCAACCGCTCCGACGTGATCCTGCGCGGCTATGACGAGCAAATCCGCGACCGCCTGCTCCAGATCAGCATGACCAAGGGCATCGACTTCCGCTTCCACGCCGAATTCCGCGGGATCGAGAAACAGGCCGACGGCAGCCTCAAGGTCAGCATGACCAACCATGAGCCGCTTGAGGTCGACCTCGTCCTCTTCGCCACCGGCCGCGTCCCCAATACCGAGGGGCTGGGCCTTGCCGAAGCCGGGGTCGAGCTCGACGAGAAGGGCGCAATCGTCGTCGGCGCCGACAACAAGTCCTCGATCGATTCGATCTACGCCGTGGGCGACGTCACCAACCGCGTCCAGCTCACCCCGGTGGCGATCCGCGAGGGTCAGGCCTTCGCCGACACCGTGTTCGGCAACAAGCCGACCACGGTCGACTACAACTGCATCCCCGCCGCGGTGTTCAGCCACCCGCCGATCGCCGGCGTCGGCCTGACCGAGGGGCAGGCCAAGCAGAAATATGGCTCGGTCCGCGTCTACACATCGGACTTCCGGGCGATGAAGAACGTCCTCGCCAACCGGAACGAGCGCGCGCTGTACAAGATGGTGTGCGAGGCGGATTCGGGGAAGGTGCTCGGCCTGCACATGATCGGCCCCGACGCGCCGGAGATCCTCCAGGCCGCCGCCATCGCGGTCAAGGCCGGGCTGACCAAGGCGGACTTCGACCAGACGGTGGCGCTGCATCCGTCGATGGCCGAGGAACTGGTGCTCATGAAATGAGCCGCGCCGCCCCGGCTTGCGCCGGGGCGATGCTCAGCCCTCGTTTCTGAGCAGCCGGTCGGTCTCGTCGTCCAGCTCCGCGCCGCCACCGGTGCGCAAGCTCACCACGCGTGACGCACTGACGTCCATCGCGACGTTGCCCAGGGTCCGGAACAGGTCGGGGATCGTCTCGACCGCGACCAGCAGGCCGAGCATCGGCAGCGGCACGCCCATCGCGGTCGCGATCGGCGCGATCGAGCTGACGAAGCTGATCGTCCCGGGCAGGCCCACCGCGCCCATCGTCGTGATCGCCGCGACCACCCAGCCCGCGGCGAGCTGGCTCGGCCCGAGCTCGATACCGAGCAGATGCGCGACATAGATCGCGACGGCAAAGTTCATCGCCGGGCCGGTCCAGCGGAAGATCGCCACTGCGATCGGCAGCGCGACGCCCGAATGCGCCGCGGGCACGCCCAGAGTCTCGGTCGCCTTGAGCATCGCGGGCAGGCTGGCGAGCGATGACTGGGTCGAGAAGGCGACCGCCTGCGACGGCGCCACCGCGCGGATATAGCGCATCGGCGCAACACGGCCGGCGATGATCCCGAACGGCGCGGCGAGCAGCCACATCACCAAGCCGACGCCGCACAGGATCGCCACATAATGGAGCAGCGCGCCGAACGCCGCGGTTCCTGCGCGCGCGCCGACCATATAGGCAAGCGCGGCGACGCCGATCGGCCCCAGCCACAGCACCCAGTTGATGACGACGAGCATCGTATTGCCCAGCGCCTCGAAGAAGCGCGTCAGCGTCTCGCGCTGCTCCTTGGGCAGCCGGGTCAGCGCAAAGGCGAAGACCGTGGTGAACAGGATCAGCGGCAGGAACGCGTCATTGGCGGCCGAGGTGACCGGGTTCGACGGCACCATCGCGATGATGAAGTCGACAAAGGGCGGGATCGTGCCGATCTCGGGCGTCTTCTCGGCCAGCGCGCCCTGCAGCGCCTGCGCCGAGGACGAGGCGAGCGGGAAGAGGTCGAGGTAAAAGACCGTCAGCGCGCCACCGAGCGCCGAGGAAACCCACAACAGCGCGATGAAGGTCATGAACGCGCGGCCCGCGAGCCGCCCTGCGCGCGCCTTTTCCGCGGTCGCAGAGATGCCGGTGATCAGCAGCGAGACGACCAGCGGGATGATCGTCATCTGCAATGCGTGGAGCCAGATCGTCCCGATCGGCGCAATCCAGTCGGCGGCGACCAGCGCACGATCCGGCGCCGTGGCGGCGGCGCCTACGCCAATCACCAAAGCGGCCACCAGCGCGATCAGGATGCGCACCGGTTGTGCGCGGTTCGACGGTCCCAGCACGATGCTGACCAGTGCGGCGAGGGTTCGGAAAATCAGCGACATGCTCGCCCTTGAGAGAAAGCGGCGCTATCACGCCCCGCAGGAATCGGCGCAAGGTCGCAAAGCGGGCGGATATGGCAAGGAAATATTTCGGCACCGACGGAATTCGCGGCAAGACCAATGTCACGCCGATGACCGCAGCGATGGCGATGCAGGTCGGCATGGCCGCGGGCGCGCATTTCCGCCGCGGCGATCACAAGCACCGCGTGGTGATCGGCAAGGATACCCGCCTGTCGGGCTATATGATCGAGAATGCGCTGGTCGCGGGCTTCACCAGCGTGGGGATGGACGTGGTGCTGGTCGGCCCGATGCCGACCCCCGCGGTGGCAATGCTCACCCATTCGATGCGCGCCGATATGGGCGTGATGATCTCCGCCAGCCACAATCCCTATGCCGACAACGGCATCAAGCTGTTCGGCCCTGACGGCTACAAGCTGTCCGACGCCGACGAACTGGCGATCGAAGCGCTGATCGACGGCGAGATCCCGCTCGCCCCCGCCCCCGACATCGGCCGCGCCAAGCGGATCGAGGATGCGCGCGGCCGCTATATCCACTTCGCCAAATCGACCTTCCCTGAGGATCTGCGTCTCGACGGGCTCAAGGTGGTGGTCGATTGCGCCAACGGCGCCGCCTATCAGGTCGCACCCTCGGCCCTTTGGGAGCTGGGCGCGGAGGTCGTCGCGATCGGCGTCACGCCCAACGGCAAGAACATCAACGATCAGGTCGGTTCGACCGCGCCGCTGACCCTGTGCGAGACTGTGGTCGCATCGGGCGCGCATATCGGCATCGCGCTCGACGGCGACGCCGACCGGCTGATCGTGGTCGATGAGCAGGGCGAGATCGTCGACGGCGATCAACTGATGGCGACGATCGCCGCGGGCTGGGCGCGGCAGGGACGGCTCCAGGGCGGCGGCATCGTCGCCACCGTGATGTCCAACCTCGGGCTCGAACGCTATCTCGCCGCGCAAGGCCTCGGCCTCGTCCGCACCGGGGTCGGCGACCGCTATGTGCTCGAAGCGATGCGTGCCAGCGGCTATAATGTCGGCGGGGAGCAATCGGGCCACATCATCCTGTCGGACTATGCCACCACCGGCGACGGCCTCGTCGCCGCGCTTCAGGTGCTGGCCGAGCTGGTCCGTGCCGGCGCACCGGCGAGCGAGGTGCTCCATCGCTTCGACCCGCTGCCGCAGTTGCTCAAGAATGTCCGTTTCGCGGGCGGCAAGCCGCTCGAGAACGACACGGTCAAGTCGGTGATCGCCGCCGCCGAGGCCGAACTGAACGGCACCGGCCGCGTCCTCATCCGCGCCTCGGGCACCGAGCCGGTGATCCGCGTGATGGCCGAGGGCGAGGATCCCAAACAGGTCGAAGCGGTGGTCGATCGCATCTGCGACGCGGTGCGCAAGGCGGCGGCCTAGCGTATGATTCAGCTGCGCTGGGGCGGCACCGGCTAACCGTTCCGGGCGGGGCAGGAGGCCCGTTGTTCGGGCGAGTCGGGCGCCACCCGCTTTCCGTTCTTGGGATTCCACGCACCCGGCAGCGCCACGGTCAGGTTCAGGCCGTCGCGCCAGCCCGCCGGCTGCACGACCAGCACGTCGAAACCGGCCGGGCACCATTTCAACACCATGGTCGTGCGGTACAGGGTGCTGACGCTGCCGCCCGCCGCGAGCGCGGCGGCATAGCCGTAACCGCCATCGGCGTTCGGCTTGCCATAGACTCGCTCCAGCGCCTGCATGCCGAGATCGTAGCAGCCCGCCCCCTTGATCTGCAGATCGATCGTATAGACCGCACCTCCCCGATCGCGCTTGTAGAGCCTGGCCGCACATTGCGCCGCAAATGCCGTGCCCTTGCCGCCCGGAAAAGCGCGCTTCAGCTCTTGCGGGCTGCGTCCCAGATAAGCGGCGAGCGGCGAGAATGGATCGGCAGCCCCCGCGTCGATCCACGGCGCAGCAACAGCGGTCTGGCCGCTTGTCGGTGCCGGCAGCAGGAGCAACCCGATCGCCGCGCCGAATGCATTCCGCATGCCCTGTCCTCCCACCCGCGACACGGGGATAAAATGGCACCGCGCGCAGTGCAATCATGCTTCCTGCCTCCGGCAAAGGACGCTAGTCGCCGGTCATGCTTGAGATGCGCCCCGATTGCGAACGCTGTGGCACCGACCTTCCCGCCGATCAGGGCGGCGCGTTCATCTGCTCGTTCGAATGCACCTTCTGCGCGGACTGCGCCGACGGGCTCGACGAGGTCTGTCCCAATTGCGGCGGCGAGCTGCTCGACCGGCCCGCGCGCGTCGGCGATGCGCTCAAGCGCAACCCGGCAAGTACCAAACGCATGTTCAAGGGCTAAGCGGATGGAGGCGCCGTCGCCCCGTCGCTGGATCGGCCGCTGGATCGTCGTCGTCGGCCTGCTCCACGCGATCGGCGCCTTGTTCATCTATCCGGCGCCCTTGCAGGAGATGGCCGGCGCCGGGCTGATCGCCACCGCCGACGATTATTCGCTGCGCGCGACCGCCTATTGGTTCTTCGCCTTCGCGCCCGTTCTCACGGTGCTGGGCCTGCTGGTCGATGCGATGGAGGCGCGCCGCGTCCCGGTTCCGTTCGCCGCCGCGTTGCTCCTGCTGCTCACGCTGGTCGCCATGGTCGCGGTGATGCCCGCCAACGGCGCGTGGCTGCTCTTCCCGCCGGTCATCGCCCTGCTGCTGCGCGCCCGCAGCGGCTGAGCTCATCCGGCCACCGGGATCGGGCTCATCTCCTTGAGCTCGCGGATCACCACCAGGGTCTGGAACGCGCGCACCCGCGGGTTGGCGGAGAACAGCCGCACCACCGTGTCGTCATAGCTTTCCATGTCGCGCGCGATCATCCGCACCGCGATGTCGAAATCGCCGGTGACGTTCCACGCCTCGATCACCTCGGGCTCGGCGCGCAGGATCGCCATCATCTCCTGCGTGGTCCGCGCATCCTCGCGGTCGAAGGTTACCATGACGAGCATCGACAGCGGCCAGCCCAGTGTCTTTGGCCGCACGATCGCCACTTCACGCGCGATCGCACCATTGGCGCGCAGCCGCCGCATCCGGCGGTAGCAGGCCGGAACCGACAGCCCCACGGCTTCCGCGACCGCAGCCATCGGCCGCTGCGTGTCCTGCTGCATCAGTTCGAGCAGCTTGAGGTCAAATGGGTCCAGCGCGTCATTTCGCATCGCGAACATCCGATCGGTCGATAAAAATTATCGACATAACGTCAAAATCGAGCGCCTTTGTCAAAGCCCATCGGTAGAACGCCCATGACAATTATTTCCCCGTGAGAGTTCGATGACCGTCCTTGCTTCCCGGCCGGCGCCCGCGCGCGTCGACGTCTTCGCCCTGTTGACGCTGTTCGCTGCGATGATCTCGGTCGCGGCCGGCGCGTCCTTCGCCAAGACCCTCTTCCCCTCGGTCGGGCCGGAGGGCGCGACGACGCTGCGTCTCATCATCGGCGCGCTCATCCTTTCGGCGATCTTCCGGCCGTGGCGGCTGGACTGGCGCGGCGGCTGGCGCTCCCTTGCCGGCTACGGCCTCGTCCTCGGGCTGATGAACCTGACCTTCTACAAATCGCTGAGTTTCATCCCGCTCGGCATCGCCATCGCGATCGAGTTCATCGGGCCGCTGTCGGTCGCGGTGCTGACCTCGCGGCGCAAGTCCGACCTCGTCTGGATCGGCTTCGCCGTCGCCGGCCTGCTCCTCCTGCTCCCGCTCTGGGGTGGCACGACTCAGCTCGACTGGCGCGGCATCGTCCTCGCGCTCATCGCGGGCGCCTGCTGGGCGGCCTATATCCTGATCGGCAAGCGTGCGGGTGAAGAGCATGGCGCGGGCGCGGTCGCGGGCGGCATGATCGTCGCCGCCTTGGTCGCCGCACCGGTCGGCATCGCCCATGCCGGTACCGCGCTGCTCCGGCCTGAGATCCTGATGCTCGGCCTCGCCGTCGGCATCGCGTCGAGCGCCATCCCCTTCGCGCTCGAGATGATCGCGCTGCGCCGTCTTCCCTCGAACACCTTCAGCACGATGATCAGCGCCGAGCCCGCGATCGGGGCGATGGTCGGCGTCCTGCTGCTCGGCGAGCATCTCTTGCCGCTCCAGTGGTTCGCGATCCTGCTGGTCGTCTTCGCCTCGGTCGGCGCGGCACTGGGCAGCAAGCGGCCGCTCGAGGAACCCGCGCCGATCTGATGGCGCCGCGGGCCGATCGGGTGTAGCAGCGCACCGTTCATTCCAGCGAGGACCTGCAATGTACCGCCCCCCCGCGTTCCGCGAGGATCGTCCCGAGCTTCTCCACGCCGCGATCCGCGCGCATCCGCTGGCGACTTTGGTCACCCACGGCCCGTCCGGCCTCATCGCCAACCTCGTGCCCTTCACGCTCGTGCCGGACGAGAACGGCCCGGACCTGCTCCGCGCGCATCTCGCCAAGGCCAATCCGCAGCTCGCCGATCTGCGTGCGGGCGGCGAGGCTCTGGTGATCTTCCAGGGCCCGCAGGCCTATGTCACCCCGTCCTGGTACCCGTCCAAGCGCGAGCATGGAAAGGTCGTGCCGACCTGGAACTATATCCTCGTCCAGGCGCACGGCCGGCCCCGGGTGATCGACGACGCCGACTGGCTCCGCGCCCAGATCGACGCGCTGACCAATCTTCAGGAGGCGGATCGCCAGGATCCCTGGGCCGTCACCGACGCTCCGTCCGACTATGTCGCTGCACAGCTCAAGGGCATTGCAGGTGTCGAGATCGCGGTCGATCGGATCGAGGGGAAGTGGAAGGCGAGCCAGAACCAGCCCGCGGCCAATCGCGAAGGCGTCGTCGCCGGGCTGCGCGAGCAGGACCCCGCCTCGCTCATGGCGGCGGCGATGGCGCGATAGGCGAAGCTTCCCCGCACTCCCGCCCTGTGCAATGGCAGGCCCATGTCCCCCGCTCCGCGCACCCCGATCCCCCGCATTCTCATCATCGCCGGTTCTGACTCAGGCGGCGGCGCCGGCATTCAGGCAGATATCAAGACCGTCACCATGCTCGGCGGCCACGCCATGACCGCGATCGCCGCGATCACCGCGCAGAACACGCTCGGCGTCACCGCCGTTCACCCGGTCCCGGTCGACATGGTGCTCGCCCAGATCGACGCCGTCGTCTCCGACATCGGCGTCGATGCGGTGAAGATCGGCATGATCGGCTCGGCCGACATCGCCAACGCGGTGGCAGACCGGCTCGAAGCCCTGCCCGGCGCCCCCATCGTGTTCGATCCCGTCATGATCGCCACCAGCGGCTCGATCCTCGCCGACGCAGGTACGATCGCGGCGTTCGAACGGCTGATGCGGCTTGCGGCGGTCGTCACCCCCAACCTCCCCGAGCTCGCCGCGCTCGGCGGCCGTGATGCCGTACTCGCCCATGGCTGCCATCTCGCCGAAAAGGGCGGCCATGCCGAGGGCGACAGCGTCCACGACCAGCTCTTCGCCCCCGACGGTGGCCTCGTCGCGGAAATGGTCGAGCCGCGCTTCGACACGCCTCACACCCATGGCACCGGGTGCAGCTTCGCCAGCGCGCTCGCCACCGGCCTCGGCGCCGGGCTACCCGTCGCCGACGCTTTCACCCGCGCCGTCCGCTATGTCCGCGTCGCGATCCGCCATGCCCCCGGCCTCGGCGCCGGCCATGGCCCGATCGGCCATGCGCTCGGCACGATCCCGTTCGACCGGCTCGCCGACGATGCCTGATCTCAGCTTCGAGACGCGCCACGGCATTCACGGCCCCGTCGCCGGGGTGGATGAGGCCGGGCGCGGCCCGCTCGCCGGCCCGGTGGTCGCCGCCGCGGTGATTCTCGACCCCGCCTGCATCCCGCCGGGGATCGACGATTCGAAGGCGCTCACCGCCACCAAGCGCGCCGCACTCCACGATTCGATCCTCGGTTGCGCGCGCGTCGGCATCGGCATCTGCAGCGTCGAGGAGATCGACCGGCTCAACATCTTCTGGGCGACGATGCTGGCGATGACCCGCGCGGTCGCCGCGCTCGACCTGCGCCCCGGCTTCGTGCTGGTCGACGGCAATCGCTGCCCCGACTGGGAGCATGCCAGCGAAGCCGTGGTCGGCGGCGACGCGCGCTGCCTGTCGATCGCCGCCGCCTCGATCATCGCCAAGCAGCATCGCGATCGCGTCATGATCGAGCTCGATGCGCTCCACCCCGGCTATGGCTGGGCGAGCAACAAGGGCTATGCCGCCAAGATCCACCAGCAGGCGCTGCGCACGCTCGGCCCCACCCCGCACCACCGCCGCAGCTTCGCACCGGTGGCGCAGGCGGAACTCGATTTCGGCCCGGCGGTTGGGGGTGTGATCGTTTGAAGCGGCGCGGTCCGGTGCCGCCAACCACAAGGGACTCCCCATGGAAACCCAGCAGCTTCACCGCGGCCGCCTGATCGATCATATCCAGCTCGTCGTCGCCGATCTCGACGCGTGCCGCCGCTTCTACACCGCCGTGTTCGACACGCTCGGCATCCCGGTCGCGGGCAGCGGCGCCGATTATCTCTGGGCCGATGAGCTGTTCATCTCGACCGCCGACAGCGAGGCGGCATTGGGCAAGCTCACTGGCTACCACCACCTCGCCTTTCAGGCGAAGGACCGCGACATGGTCGACGCGTTCTACAAGGCGGGCCTTGCCGCCGGCGGCACCAACAATGGTGCACCGGGCGAGCGGCCCTATCATCCCGGCTATTACGGCGCCTTCCTGCTCGATCCCGCGGGCAACAATATCGAGGCGGTCTATCACGGCCCGGCGCGGAAAAGCGCGGATTCGGTCCTGGTCGAGTTCGAGATGTGAGCGTTGCTCTTTGACATGAAAGAAAAGGTCCGCCGCCACGCAAGGGCGTGACGACGGACCTCCTTTCCTCCCCAGGAAACTCTTTCTCGGGCTAGCCGCCGCGGCAAAGCCGCGTCGTCGGTCGGTCGCCTACGGCGCCGCCGGCCGGGCGTGCCGCGAGGTGGCCGCAGCTTGCGCTGCGGCTGCCCGCGTCACGCCGCGAACTGGTTCATGGTGTTGTGTGCGCCGCCCGCCTTGAGCGCGGCCTCACCGGCGAAATACTCCTTGTGGTCGTCACCGATGTCGCTGCCCGACATGTTCTGGTGCTTCACGCACGCGATGCCCTGCCGGATCTCCTCGCGCTGCACGCCCTTGACGTAGCCCAGCATCGCCGCGTCGCCGAAATACTCCTTGGCGAGGTTGTCGGTGCTCAGCGCCGCGGTGTGGTAGGTCGGCAGCGTGATCAGGTGATGGAAGATGCCCGCGCGCGCCGCAGCGTCGCGCTGGAACGTCCGGATCTTCTCGTCCGCCTCCGCCGCCAGCTCCGTCCCGTCATAATCGATGCTCATCAGCCTCGCCCGGTCATAGCCGCTGACATCCTTGCCCGCTTCGCTCCACGCATCGAACACCTGCTGGCGGAAGTTCAGCGTCCAGTTGAAGCTTGGCGAGTTGTTGTAGACCAGCTTGGCGTTCGGGATCACCTCGCGGATGCGGTCGACCATCGAAGCAATCTGCTCGATATGCGGCTTCTCGGTCTCGATCCACAGCAGGTCGGCGCCATGCTGAAGGCTGGTGATGCAGTCGAGCACGCAGCGATCCGCGCCGGTCCCCTCGCGGAACTGGAACAGGTTCGACGGCAGCCGCTTGGGCCGCATCAGCTTGCCGTCGCGCTCGATGACGACGTCGCCGCGCAGGGTCGAAGGATCGGTCACCTCCTCGCAATCGAGGAAAGCGTTATACTGGTCGCCCAGATCGCCCTTCTCCTTGGAATAGGCGATCTGCTTGGTCAGGCCCGCGCCGAGCGAATCGGTGCGCGTGACGATGATCCCATCATCGACGCCCATCTCGAGGAAGGCGTAGCGGCACGCCCGGACCTTCGCCAGGAAGTCCTCATGCGGCACGGTGACCTTGCCGTCCTGGTGCCCGCACTGCTTCTCGTCGCTGACCTGATTCTCGATCTGCAGCGCGCAGGCGCCGGCCTCGATCATCTTCTTGGCGAGCAGATAGGTCGCCTCGGCATTGCCGAAGCCCGCATCGATATCGGCGACGATCGGCACGACATGCGTCTCGAAATTGTCGATCGCGTTCTGGATGCGCGCCGCCTCGACCTCGTTGCCGCTGTCGCGCGCCTTGTCGAGATCGCGGAACAACAGCCCCAGCTCGCGGGCGTCGGCCTGCTTGAGGAAGGTGTAGAGCTCCTCGATCAGCGCCGGGACGCTGGTCTTCTCGTGCATCGACTGGTCGGGCAGCGGCCCGAAATCGCTGCGCAGCGCCGCGACCATCCAGCCCGAGAGGTAGAGGTACTTGCCCTTGGTGGTGCCGAAATGCTTCTTGATCGAGATCAGCTTCTGCTGCGCGATGAAGCCGTGCCAGCAGCCGAGCGACTGGGTGTAGGCCGCCGGATCGGCGTCGTACGCCGCCATGTCACGGCGCATGATGCCCGCGGTGTATTTGGCGATGTCGAGACCGGTCTTGAACCGGTTCTGCAACCGCATCCGCGCAACCGATTCAGCATCGATGCCGTTCCAGCGGCCATTCTCGGCAGCGATAGGCGTCTGGGCGCGGGCGATTTCGTCTTGATAGGTCATTGAGCACCTCGTTCGATTTGAGGTGCGTCTATTCATCTTTACACATGTGATGCCTGCAAAACTGCGACATCACGAGGTGAAGGGGTCGCCTGACATCGCCATTCCTGTGTATTTTTGTAAATTCCTGACAAAATCCGCTACTCAATTCGGCGCAAATTGAGTCTTCCCCGCCACACCCCATCCCTAGGGCCTGTGGATAACTTTCAGACTCAACATCTGGTCCGGTCTTGGAATGTTCCATCAAGTTAACGGAATCTCAGGGATTTTCGTTAACTAATGTTCGCTTGACGGACTCCGTCCTTTCATGGCGTTTCGCCCCCTCAACAGGGGTATGGAGTAGTTAATGGGGGTCATCGAGAAGGTCGCGAAAGCAGAGGTTCGCACCCGCAGCTGGGTCGACGTCCTGCCGCTCGACACGATCATCCAGCAGGATTGTATCGAGGCGATGCGCGCGCTCCCCGCCGCGTCGATCGACATGATCTTCGCCGATCCGCCCTACAACCTTCAGCTCGGTGGCGACCTCAATCGTCCGGACGGCAGCTTCGTCGACGCGGTCACCGATGAGTGGGACAAGTTCGATTCGCTCAACGCCTATGACGCGTTCACCCGCGCCTGGCTGGCGGAGGCGCGCCGCATCCTGAAGCCGAACGGCACGATCTGGGTGATCGGCAGTTACCACAATATCTTCAAGGTCGGCTCGGCGATCCAGGATCTCGGCTTCTGGATCCTCAACGACATCATCTGGCGCAAGGCCAACCCGATGCCCAATTTCAAGGGCACGCGCTTCACCAACGCACATGAGACGCTGATCTGGGCGTCGATGGGCGAGAAGTCGAAATACACCTTCAACTATCGCTCGATGAAGACGCTCAACGACGAGCTTCAGATGCGCAGCGACTGGGAGTTCCCGATCTGCGGCGGGCAGGAGCGGCTCAAGAAGAACGGCGTCAAGGTCCACCCGACCCAGAAGCCCGAAGCCCTGCTCTACCGCGTGATGCTCGCCTGCACCAAGCCGGGCGACGTCATCCTCGATCCCTTTTTCGGCACCGGCACCACCGGCGCGGTGGCCAAGCGCCTGCGCCGTCACTGGATCGGCATCGACCGCGAGGGCACCTATATCGAGGCGGCGCAGGAGCGCATCGACGCGGCGCTGCCGCTCGACGAGAGCGCGGTCACCACGATGATGGCGCCGCGTCAGGCGCCGCGCGTCGCCTTCGGCACGCTGATCGAGACCGGCTATCTGACGCCGGGCACGGTACTGTCCGATACCAAGCGCCGCTGGCGCGCGGTGGTGAAGGCCGATGGCTCGCTGCTCACCGATTGCGGCACCGCCGGATCGATCCACAAGGTCGGCGCGACGCTTCAGAATGCGCCCTCATGCAACGGCTGGACCTTCTGGCATTATGAGGCGGAGAACGGCCTCAAGCCGATCGACGCGCTGCGCCAGACCTATCTGCTGGCGACACAGCCCTGATCCATAGCCGTCACCCCGGACTTGTTCCGGGGTCCACGGTGCCGCAAAACCATGTCCGTGCGGCCCTTGCCGCACCGTGGATCCCGGCACGGAGGCCGGGGTGACGGAGACCTGTGATCCTCGATCTTCCCGCTTCCGCTCGCCTCTATCTCCGTCCGGTGCAGTTCGCCGATTCGCCGATCGAGCGCGACGGCGAGGTCGCACGGCTCGCCGGCGGCCTGGTCTGGTTCTCGGCCTGGGAGTTGATCGCGGTCGAGAATGGCAAGCGCACCCTCCAGCGCACGATTCCCGTCGCCGACCTGCCCGATGACGAGCGGCTCCAGGCGATCGCCGCGCGCATCACCGCGCCGCGCACGCCACTGACACTCGGCGAGCGCGTCCTGCGCTTCGACCAGCCCCAGGTAATGGGCATCCTCAACATGACCCCCGACAGCTTCTCGGACGGGGGGAAGCACCCGGATGATCCCGAAGCCGCCGCCGCAGCGGGAGTCGATATGGCGGCGGAAGGCGCGGCGCTGATCGATGTCGGCGGCGAATCGACCCGGCCGGGCGCAAAGGAAGTGTGGGAGGGCGACGAGATCAAGCGCGTCGTCCCCGTCATCGAACGACTGGCGCGCAGCGGCACCCTCGTCTCCGCCGACACGCGCAAGGCAGGCGTCATGGAAGCCACCCTCGCCGCCGGCGCGCATATCGTCAACGACGTGTCGGCGCTGCTGTGGGACGACCGCGCGCTCGAAATCGTCGTACGCGCGCAATGCCCGGTAGTGCTGATGCACGCCGGCGACCCCAAACAGGGTGCGGACGGCGGCGCAGGCTATGGCGACTCGCTGATCGAGGTCTATGACTGGCTGGAAGGCCGGATCGATGCGGTCGTCGCGGCGGGCGTCGATCGCGCCCGCATCATCGCCGATCCCGGTATCGGCTTCGGCAAGACGCTCGCGCACAATCTCGCGCTGTTGAACGGCCTCGCGCTATTCCACGGGCTTGGCGTGCCGCTGCTGCTCGGCGCCAGCCGCAAGCGGATCGTCGGCGCACTGTCGAACGAGGCCCCCGCAGACCAGCGCCTTGGCGGCTCGCTCGCGCTGGCGCTCAAGGGCGCGGAGCTCGGCGCGCAGCTACTGCGTGTCCATGACGTGCCGGAAACGGTTCAGGCGCTGCGCGTATGGCGCGGCATGCGCGATGCAGCGCTGATCGGTCGTTAGCCGAGTGGATCGGGCCGGGTACGCTGCTCGACATAGGTGCGCTGCACCGCGAACGGGCTGACCCGCGCCTCGCGGAACCGGTCGCGGCGGCGATCCGCTTCGGCACCGATCTTCTCGAGGCTCTCGACCAGATCCTCAAGGTTGCGGCGGCGCTCCGCTCCGGTCGCGTCGCGGCATTCGTTGCGGCACGCAGCGACCAGATCGGGCACACGGCGGCGCACGACATTGGCCCAGTCGACCGCGTCGGCGGCGAGCGGCTCGGCATCGGCGATCGCGATCAACCGCGCGCAGCTGGTCCGCGCCGCGGCGATCCGGCTCACCGCCCAGTC
Organism: Sphingomonas sp. GW821-FHT03E12; assembly: GCF_059420685.1. NCBI lineage: Bacteria > Pseudomonadati > Pseudomonadota > Alphaproteobacteria > Sphingomonadales > Sphingomonadaceae > Sphingomonas > Sphingomonas sp. GW821-FHT03E12. The sequence goes on along the minus strand of NZ_JBWKUF010000001.1, from coordinate 824,861 downwards.
CGCCTCACCCGCGGCTTCGGCCCAGGCAGCCTCAAGCGGATCGGCAGGCCGCGCCTGCTTCATGCGCTTGAGTTTGGCGCCGGCAAGGCGCTGGCGCAGCTTTCGTGCGCCGAAGAACAGGGCAAGCCCCGCCGCACCGACCACGAACAGCGTGAAGGCGATGAAGGCCAGAGCCGCCAGCGCGGCGATCACGAGCAGGAATCGAAGCATGGTCGGCATTATATGGGAAGCCGCCGGGGTTTCGCCAGATCAGGTGTGCCGCCGCCGGAACAATCCGCCGTTTCGTGCGATTGACGACGATAGGTCGTCAGGAGAGGAGCCATGCGCGAAGCCTATGACCGTTATTCGAACGTATCGATCCTGATCCACTGGACCGTGGCGGCACTGGTGGTCATCAACATCGTGATCGCCATCACCATGCCGAACGATCGAGCCCTGTTTTCCTGGTACAAGTCGATCAACATCGCCGTCCTGCTGCTCACCATCGTCTGGATCGGCTGGCGTCTGGTCCATCCGTGGCCACGCTTTCCCGACAGCGTACCGGGCTGGGAACGCGCATTGGCGCGCGGGGTGTATCTCGCCTTCTATCTGATGCTGCTCGCGGTGCCGTTGCTCGGCTGGGCGACGATGTCGGCGGGCGGCGGCACAGGCGAGGTGTTCGGCGGCATCCAGTGGTTCGATCTTCCCGTCGCCAAATCCCCCGAACTTCGGGCGAATCTGGCGGCGATCCACGAAATGGCCATCTACATTCTCGTGCTGCTGATCTTCATCCATGTCTGCGGCGCGCTGAAGCACCAGTTCTTCGACGAAGATGTGGTGTTCCACCGCATGCTTCCGGGTCTGCGGCAGAGCCATATGGACGACGAGATCTGACCGGCGGCGTGCTCTACAGCGTGTAGCCGCCGTCGCTGAGCAGCACGGTGCCGGTCGTCAGTGCGCTCGCGTCGTCGAGCAGGAATGCGATCTGCGCGGCAACCTCTTCCGCGCTGGCATAGCGGCCGAGCGGCGTCGCGAGCTTCGCCATCTCGGCAAAGGCGGCATCGCGGCCGATTTCGGCTGCACGCTGCGCGAACATCGGCACCGCATCCCAGACCGGGGTCTCAACGCCTGCCGGCGCGATCGCATTGACGCGGATATTGTCCGCCGCCCCTTCCTTGGCCGCCACCTTGGCGAGATGGATCAGCGCCGCCTTGGAACAGCCATAAGCGGCAACGCCGGGTTCCGCTTTCACGCCGGCTGCCGATGCCGTCAGCACGATGCTGCCGCCGCGCCGCTTGGAGTTGGCGCGCATCGCCCGCATGGCCGCGCGCAGCGACAGGAAGGCGCCGTCGAGATTGACCGACAGGATGTAGCGCCACTGATCGAAATCATGATCGGCAATGGTCGATGCGCCGGCGACGCCGGCATTGATCACGGCGTGGTCGAGTTGGCCCAGCTCGGGCTCGATCGCGTCCCACAGCGTCTCCTCGCGCACATCGCCGAAGCCCAGAGTGGTCTCGCAGGGCGGCAGCATCAGCCGTTCCAGCGCATCGCTATCCCGATCGATCAGAATCAGGCGCTTCGCACCCTGCAATGCCAGATGCTCCGCGACCGCGCGGCCGATACCCGATGCCGCGCCGGTAATCAGTGCGGTCTTGCCCTTGAATGAAGCCATGCGGGCCTTCTAGCCGCGCATGGCGCGCAAGTCAGGCCGCGTTCTGGTCGATCCCGAGTTCGCCGAGCTTGCGGTAGAGCGTCGAGCGGCCGATGCCGAGCCGGCGCGCAACCTCGGTCATCCGGCCGCGATAATGACCGATCGCCAGGCGAATCACGTCCGCCTCGATCTCGTCCAGCGCACGCAGATTGCCGTCGGCACGGAACAGGGTGATCCCCGCTCCCGATGCCGCGCCGCCATGGGCAGCACCGCCAGCTGCAGGGCGGCCTTCCGAAAGCTGCGCGATCTGCGGGAAATCCGCACGGGTCAGCGCGTCGCCGTCGCACAGCACCGCGGCGCGGAAGAGCGCATTCTGGAGCTGGCGGACATTGCCCGGCCAATCATAGCTGGCGAGCAAGGCGATCGCATCATCGGTGATGCCGAGCGGACGCAAACCCGGCTGCTCGGCGATGCGCGCGAGCAGATGGCGCGCAAGCGGGGCGATGTCGCCGGCGCGTTCACGCAGCGGCGGGATCGTCACCTGGACGACGTTGAGGCGGTAATAGAGATCCTCGCGGAACCGGCCTTCCTCGACCTCGGTCAGCAAGGTCTTGTTGGTGGCCGCGATCACGCGGACATCGACTTCGCTGACGTGCCGCGCGCCGATCGGATGCACTTCGCCCGACTGCAGCACCCGCAGCAGCTTCACCTGCGCCTCGAGCGGCATCTCGCCGATCTCGTCGAGCAGGATGGTGCCGCCGTCCGCCTCCTGGAAACGGCCGATCTTGCGTTCGAAGGCGCCGGTGAAGGCGCCCTTCTCGTGGCCGAACAGCTCCGATTCGACGAGGTTCGCGGGAATCGCGCCGCAGTTCACGCGCACGACCGGCTTGGCATGGCGGGGGGAGGCGGCGTGGATCGCCTCCGCCACCACTTCCTTGCCGACGCCGCTCTCGCCCTCGATCAGCACGGGGACGCGGGCACGTGCCGCCTTGGCCGCGATGGCGAGCGCCGCACGGAATTGCGGCGCCGAACCGACGATCTCGTCGAACGCCAGATTCGCGCCCATTTTTTCGGTGAGCGGACGCAGCTCGCCCGCAACCTTGGCACCGACCGCGGTGTCGAGCGCAGCGAGCAGCCGTTCGGGTGCGAGCGGCTTGACCAGGAAATCGGTCGCGCCCGCGCGCATCGCGCTGACCGCTGCCGCAACCGAACCATTGGCGGTGAGTAGCAGGATGGGGAGCATCGGCCGGTTTGCGCGCAGCTCGGCGATCAGCTTCGCCGCGTCGAAATCGGGCGCCCAGTGATCGAGCACGATCGCATCCAATGCCATGCCGTCCGGCGTCCCCAGGGTCGCGAGCGCGGTCTCGCCGTCGCTCGCACACACCGTGCGCCAGCCGCGGCGTGCGGCGATCGCCGTCACCAGCCGCCGCTGGGCCGGTTCGTCGTCGATCAGCATCAGGAGGCGCTGGCCGTTGCGCGTCATTTTCTGTCCCTGTTGTCCCTAAATCGGTCACCCGGGATAATCGGGTTGGGTAAAGACCGGCTTAAGGCTGCCCAAGCGCGCGGGGCTTGAGAGGCGGGGATACGCCGTCTAATGAAGCTGCCAACAACGCGTCAGAGGGGAAGCTACGCATGGCACACAGCGCCGACATGAAGGCACATGAGAACACCTATGGTGGGTTCATGCGGATGATGAAGATCGGCACCATCGTCACCGTGATCATCGCCGCATTGGTCGTCTGGCTGATCGCTTCCTGAAGTGAAGATCGCCGTCCTCAAGGAGACCGCCGCCGGTGAGCGGCGCGTCTCCGCGACGCCGGAAACGGTCAAGAAGTTCGTCTCGCTCGGCGCTGAAGTAGCTGTCGAGAGCGGGGCGGGTGACACCGCTTCCCTGGATGACAACGCCTTTGCAGCCGTCGGCGCGAAGGTCGGCTCGCGCGCCGATGTGCTCGCGAATGCCGACATCGTGCTCGGCGTGCAGGGACCGGACCCGGCGAGCCTGAACGGCATCAAGCCCGGCGCCTGGCTGGCCGCGGGCCTCAACCCGTTCGGCGAACGCGCGCGGGTCGATGCCTATGCCGCACTCGGGATCGAGGCGCTGGCGATGGAGTTCATACCGCGCATCACGCGTGCGCAGTCGATGGACATCCTGTCCTCGCAATCGAACCTGTCCGGCTACAAGGCCGTGCTCGACGCCGCCGCCGAATATGGCCGCGCCTTCCCGATGATGATGACCGCGGCGGGCACGGTTTCGGCCGCCAAGGTGTTCGTGATGGGCGTCGGCGTCGCCGGACTTCAGGCGATCGCGACCGCGCGGCGCCTGGGCGCGCAGGTCTCGGCAACCGACGTGCGTTCGGCGACCAAGGAACAGATCCAGTCGCTCGGCGCCAAACCGATCTTTGTCGAGACCGTCGCGGGGATCGAGGGCGAAGGCTCAGGCGGCTACGCGACCGAGATGAGCGACGAGTACAAGGCCGCGCAGGCCGAGCTCGTCTCCTCGCACATCGCCAAGCAGGACATCGTCATCACCACCGCGCTGATCCCGGGGCGCCCTGCCCCGCGCCTGATCAGCGACACGCAGATCGCGTCGATGCGGCCGGGATCGGTCATCGTCGACCTCGCGGTCGAAAGCGGCGGCAATGTCGAGGGCGCGGTCGCGGGCGAAGTGGTCGAGAAGCACGGGGTGAAGATCGTCGGGCACAGGAACGTGCCCTCGCGCCTCGCTGCGGACGCCTCGGCGCTGTTCGCGCGCAACCTCTACAATTTCCTCTCCGCCTTCTGGGACAAGGAAACGGGCAAGCCGATCCTCGACGAGGAGATCGGCGACGCGATCCGGCTGACCCGCGAGGGCAAGGTGGTGAACGAGAGGCTGAACGGCTGAAGCGGCCGGCGCGTGGCAGGGGGAGCATGCCAGTGAACGGAAATCGGACCAAAAGGCGGGCCACAACGGTCACGCAGCTGTGCATTGCTGCGACGGCTCTGGCAGCGTCCCCGGCGGCAATCGCCCAGTCGCGGGACCTGCAGAGCCTGTGGGTCGTTCAGCCGATCGCCGTGCCTGAAGGCGATCGCCTGCTGGCGGGCGGCGATTTCGTGCTCAAGCAACGCTTGTTGCCGACTGGATTGGCTGAGCTCGGCGCCGACGTAGCGCTCGGCACGACGACATTCGCCGCAGGCACGCAACTCGTCGCGGCGACCGCGGAGGGTGTGAAGATCTTCTGCGTGACCGATGTCGCCAAGCAGAAGCTGCTGGGCGCGTCGTCTCAGCCCTGCCTGATCGATTCGGACAGCGACGGCGACTTCGACGGATGGTTCAATGGCTACAGCCAGACCAAGGGCCTGCTCACGCTCTCCGGGCGATATCCGAAGAAACCCAAGCCGATCGCCGAAACCGGCTATCGCGAGGTTCCGCCGGGCACCATGCGCGACACCTATTTCGTCGCCATCGAGCGCCGGAATTATTTCAACATCTACAGCCGCGAAAGCTTCATGATCGTCTTCGGGCGTGAGGGGCAGCTCGAGCGGCTGACCGCGCCGATCGCGTTCAAATCATCGGAGATGCCGCGGGAATTGAGCGTGATGGGCGCCAAATTCACCGCAATCTCCGAAAGCGGCGGCAAGATGCTGGTCCGTATTTCGGCAGCGATGCCGCAGCAGCCGTTCGGCATCGTGAAAACCACCAGCTACAGTTTCTATTGAGTCGCGGAAGGACTCGCACATGGACTTTATCTCGATCCTGTCGATCTTCGTGCTGGCGTGTTTCGTCGGCTATTATGTCGTGTGGTCGGTCACGCCGGCGCTGCACACGCCGCTGATGGCCGTCACCAACGCCATCTCCTCGGTCATCATCGTCGGCGCGCTGATCGCGTCGGCCGCAGCCGGCAGCGAGACCGCCAAATGGCTGGGGCTGATCGCGGTTGCGCTCGCCAGCGTGAACATCTTCGGCGGCTTCGCCGTCACCGAGCGCATGCTCGCCATGTACAAGAAGAAGGGCTGAGCCGATGCACGAGGCTGCTCCCGTCAACCCCTGGGTTGCACTCGCCTATCTGATCGCGGGCGTCTGTTTCATCGTCGCGCTGCGTGGCCTGTCCTCACCCGCGACCAGCCGTCGTGGCAACCGCTTCGGCATGGTTGGCATGCTGATCGCCGTGGTGACGACGCTCGTCACGCATGAGATCGCATCGCTGCCCGAGATTGTCGGCGCCATCGCCATCGGCGGCGGCATCGGCTGGATCGTCGCTCGCAAGATCGCGATGACCGATATGCCGCAGCTGGTGGCGGGTTTCCACTCGCTCGTCGGTCTCGCCGCCGTCCTGGTCGGTGTCGCTGCCTATCTCAACCCGCAAGCGTTCGGGATCGTCTTTCCCGAGACCTCGAAGTTCGCCGGCCTGATCCTTCCGGTCAGCCGGATCGAACTGGGCCTGGGCGTCGCGATCGGCGCAATCACCTTCTCGGGCTCGGTCATCGCCTTCCTCAAGCTCAACGGCAATATGGGCGGCAAGCCGATCATGCTGCCGGGACGCCACGTCATCAACCTCGGCACGCTGGCCGCGATCCTCGGTCTGATCGCCTTCTACACGATCGAGCTTCAGGCACCGGTATGGGTGTTCTGGACGGTGCTGGCGCTGTCCTTCGCCATCGGCTTCCTGCTGATCATCCCGATCGGCGGCGCGGACATGCCGGTCGTGGTGTCGATGCTCAACAGCTATTCGGGCTGGGCAGCAGCCGCGATGGGCTTCACGCTCGGCAACACCGCAATGATCATCACCGGCGCGCTGGTCGGCAGCTCGGGCGCGATTCTCAGCTACATCATGTGCCGTGCGATGAACCGCAGCTTCATCAGCGTGATCGCGGGCGGCTTTGGCGGCGACAGCGGCGGCGGCGCGGCTGCCGCAGCAACCGATCGCCCGTGGAAGCGCGGATCGGCCGAGGATGCGGCGTTCCTGATGAGCCAGGCCGAGCAGGTCATCATCGTTCCCGGCTACGGCATGGCGGTAGCGCAGGCGCAGCACGTGCTGCGCGAGATGGCCGACAAGCTCAAGGAGCATGGCGTTCGCGTGAAGTACGCGATCCATCCGGTTGCGGGGCGCATGCCCGGGCACATGAACGTGCTGCTGGCCGAAGCCAACGTCCCCTATGACGAGGTGTTCGAGCTGGAGGACATCAACAGCGAGTTCAGCCAGACCGACGTCGCCTTCATCATCGGCGCCAACGACGTGGTCAATCCGGCGGCCAAGACCGACAAGTCCTCGCCCATCTACGGCATGCCCGTGTTCGACGTGAACAAGGCCAAGACCGTGCTGTTCATCAAGCGCAGCATGGGCGGCGTCGGCTATGCCGGGGTGGACAATGATGTCTTCTACCAGGACAACACGATGATGCTGCTGGCCGACGCCAAGAAGATGGTCGAAGAGATCGTGAAATCGCTCGACTGATCGGGCGCCCCGGCCGGCCAGTTCTGGGGCCGGGGCGATGATCAGTGTCGGGCGGATCTTGGAGGGCGCGTTCGGCGCCTTCCGCGAGAATCTCGTCGCTGTGGCGATCTGGGGCGGCATCTATTGCGCCTTCAACATCGCCGTCGCGCTGGCGATGCAGCCGGTGGTAATCTCCGATACCGATCCGCGCTGGTCGGTCACGGCGATGGGACCGGTATGGCTGATCGGCCTGTTGTTCGGAATCGTCGGGGTCATCCTCTACACTGCGTCGATGCGATCGGTGCTGCGGCCCGATACCAGCGGCATCGCCTTTCTGCGGTTCGGCCCGGACGAACTGCGCATGCTGGCGTTGTGCCTGATCTTCGGCATCGCGGGCTTCGTGCTGTTGCTTGCAATCGGCCTGGCTGGCGGCAGGCTGGCGGAAAGCACCGACTCCGTGCTGCTCAGGCCATTCCTGTCGCTGCTCGTCGGGCTCGTCCTGTTCGGCATCGTGGCCTTTCTCGTCATCCGCTTCTCGCTCGCCTTTCCGCTGACGCTCCATCGCGGCGCCTTTGCGATCGGCGAGGCCTGGAAGCGGAGCCGCGGGCATTTCTGGAAGCTGTTCGCCGCCGCGCTGGCGGTCACACTGATCGGACTGGTCGCGTCCGTAGCCGTCAACCTCGTCACTGCGGGCAGCCATTTCGCCGATCTGCTGGCGATGCTCGGCGACACGTCGGCAGCGGACAACGGAACACCCGTGCAGATCGTCCTGCCGCAAAGGGCGGGAGCGGGCAGCTTCGACATGCGCTTCTTTCTCCAGTCGATCGGAGGCGGTGCGGTCGTATCGGTCTGGATCGCGCTGAGCGGCGGCAGCGCCGCAACCGCCGCCCGGTTGCTGGTCGAGGACGAGTTCAGCGACGCGGAGGACGTGTTCGGCTGACTTACCGCTTGCGTTCTTGATCCGTTCCGGAGATAGTTCATCCGAAACGGATTGGGAACGGAGGCATTTATGCTTACGTCGGCGGCACGAACCGGTGAAACATCCGCAATGCAATGCAAAGCGGAGGTTTCGATGCATGAGACGATCGCTCCTGCCCTCTATTCCGCTGCTCTGGATGGCGGCGCACTGATCGTTGCCATGCCGGAGCGGATGGTAGCGCTTCAGCAACTGGTCGAGGCGTCAGGCGTGCGCCTGCTCGGCGCGGTGGCGCCCGAGCAGGCGGCGACGCGGCTGGCCGACCAGATCAGCCTGGATCTGCTGGTGTTCGATGCGGCCGGGCTTTCGATCGAGCAGGCGGCGGATAGTGCGGCGCAGATCGCCGGGATGGCGGCGAAGCGCGACTGCCGGACGATCGCCCTGTTCGATACCGCGTCGATCGATGCGGTTGCCGGGCCGATGCTGGCGGCGGACGCCATTCTGCTCTGCGATGCCGGCCCGGCCGAAGCCCTAGCGGCACTGGCCGGAGCGCTGCCGGGTGGCACGGCGCGGCTGCACGACGCCGCGCGGGAGCGTGAGGCCGAGCGGTTGCGCCTGCTCAATGAGGAAGTCGCCCGACTGGCCGAAGTGCTGAGCCAGCTCACCTCCGCTCCGCCCGGCGGGGGCGGCGTGCGCGACCGGACGCCCGGCTATCGCAGCGAGGCGGCGGAGCCCGATCCCGACCCGCGCGCCATCCGCGCCACGATCCGGGCGCGGCGATTGCGCGACCAGCATTTCGCGTCGGAGCTGTTTGCCGATCCCGCCTGGGACATGTTGCTCGACCTCTATGCAGCGCGGCTCGAGGGGCGCCGCGTCTCGGTCTCCAGCCTGTGCATCGCCGCAGCGGTGCCGCCGACCACCGCGCTGCGCTGGATCGGAACGATGCACGACGCCGACCTGTTTGGCCGCGAGGCCGATCCAACGGACAAGCGCCGCGCGCATATCACGCTGACCGATCGGGCAGCGGTAGCGATGCGCGGCTATTTCGGCGCCGCGGGGCGGGCTGGGCTTGTTCCGGCCTGATCTGAAGGACAGGCCTCAAGTGGTGGGCTCGTCGGGGCTCGAACCCGAGACCTACAGATTAAAAGTCCGTTGCTCTACCAACTGAGCTACGAGCCCGCACTTGAGGGTGGGGTGCACCTAAGGGCGTGATCCGCCGCGGTCAACCGGCGAGAGCGAGGGAAGACAACGTCGGGCGGCATGCTCCTCATCCTTGTTGACGGTCCCTTTGACGTCGCAGAAGCGTGGCTCGCGGTTACGTTTGCCGCCTTCGTTGTCGGTCAGGAACCCGCCCGCATCGACCGGGTTCGCCGGATCGGGCACCGCCACCTCGAAATGGAGGTGGTTCAGCATCGAGCAGCCGACATCGCCCTCGATCCCGATCAGTTGCCCGGCACGCACCTTCTGACCGACCTTGAGTTTTGCCGTGCCGGTCGCCGAGCCCTTCGCAACGTGCGAATAGCCGGTCCATTCGCCATTGGGATGCGCGATCCAGACGAAGTTGTTGCGGCACTCACTCGCGGGTCGGCCGGTCTGCCGCTCGCCATAGCTGTCCTGGATCGCCATCACCCGGCCGGACGCGGCGGCGACGATCCGGTAGGGCTTCGGGCCGCCGACCGCGAACAGGTCGATTCGCGCGCGCGGCCGATGGGTGCGCGTGTCGTCGAACACCTTCACCTGCGTCCCGTCGCCATAGGGCAGGCGGTAGACGCCGGTGCTGGGTGGCGGAGGTGCCGGGGTGGTCTGAAACGCAACCAGCACGAGCGGCAACATCATCATCGGCATCGCTATCTCCCTACCCGTCAGCCAGCGCCGCGAGCTGCCGGACCGTACGGCCGGTAAGCGGGTCGCGCCAGTCGGGCACGATCGCGTTCAGCGGTTGAAGCACGAACCCTCGGTGGCGGAACTGGGGGTGTGGGACGATAAGGCCGGGACTCGCCCACGCCCCGCCCGACCACAGGATGATGTCGAGATCGATCACCCGGCTGTCCCAGCGGCGCCCGCGGCGGCGGCCGAAATCACGCTCGATCCGCTTGAGACGCCGCAGCAGTTCGGGAGGCGCCTCATCGCTCTCGATTAGTGCGGCGGCATTGGCGAAGCGGCGGCGCGACGGGCCGAGCGGGGCGGTGGCGATGATCGGAGAGGCATGTGCCACGCCGCCGATCGCCTCAAGCGCGGCACGAACCTCCGCCTCCGGCGCACCGTGACGGCCACGGCGGTTGGAACCGAGAGCAATGACGTAATGGCAGACAGGGGTTGAGCGCGTCACGCTGCACGGCCTATCGCTGGCGCATGGTTCCGCCAAGCCCGCTTCCCGAAACCGAACCTCCCCATGATTGCCCGCGCTGTCCGCGGTTGGTGGGACTGCGCACCGAATTGCGCGCCGGGCACCCGGACTGGTGGAACGCGCCGGTTCCAGCATTCGGCGATCCGCAGGCCTGGCTGGGCATCATCGGTCTCGCCCCGGGCAAGCACGGCGCGAACCGGACGGGACGGCCCTTCACCGGCGACTTTGCGGGCGACCTCATGTTCGCGACGCTCGCCAAATTCGGCTTCACCGAGGGCAGCTATGAATCGCGAGCCGATGACGGGCTTCAGCTCAAGGGCACGATCATCATCAATTCGGTCAAATGCCTGCCGCCCGAGAACAAGCCGACGCCGGAGGAGGCGCGCAACTGCCGCCCCTTTGCCGGCGCGCAGGCCAATGCGATCCCTGCGCGTATCTTCATCGCGCTCGGCCAGATCGCGCACCAGAGCGCGGTGAAGGTGCTGGGCGGCAAGCTGCCCAAATGCCGCTTCGCGCATCTCGCCGAACACCGCATGCCCGACGGGCGTGTGCTGATCGATAGCTATCACTGCTCGCGCTACAACCAGAATACCGGGCGGCTGACGGCGGCGATGTTCGAGGCGGTATTCGAACGGGCGCTGGAACTGCGCGGCATGGTCTGAGTCGCGGCCTGAGCTGCGGAAAGTCCCAAAAGTCACACTGCCACGCGCGCGAGGGCAGTTCGGTGCGCCTTCGGGGAGTCTCTGTTCCATCGATCAGGATGGAGCAAATCAACTCCTACATTTCAAGGCCACGAGACGCTCAGACATCCTCGACCATCCGCTTGTACAGCTCCGGCCGGCGGTCGCGGAAGAAGCCCATGCCGGCGCGGTGTTTCCGCGCGCGGTCGAGGTCGAGTGTCGCCGTGAGCACGCCGGTTTCGGTCGCGCCGAACTCTGCGACGATGTCGCCCCATTCGTCGCAGATGAAGCTGTGGCCGTAGAAGCGCTGATCGCCCTCGGTACCGATGCGGTTCGAGGCGATGACAGGGACGACGTTCGACACGGCATGGCCGATCATCGCGCGGCGCCACATGCGGCTGGTGTCGAGATCGGCGTCATAGGGCTCCGAGCCGATCGCAGTAGGATAGAAGAGCAGCTCCGCCCCCATCAGCATCATCGTGCGCGCGGTTTCGGGATACCATTGGTCCCAGCAGATGCCGACACCGAGCGTCGCGTCCGCCGCGGGGCCATCCCACACCTTGAACCCGGTGTTGCCGGGGCGGAAATAATATTTCTCCTCATAGCCCGGCCCGTCGGGGATGTGGCTCTTGCGGTAGACCCCGGCGACCTTGCCGTCGGGGCCGATCATCGCGAGGCTGTTGTAGAAATGCGGGCCGTCCGCCTCGAAGAAGCTGGTCGGGATGTGGATCTTGAGCTCGGCGGCGAGCGCCTGCATCGCGGTGACCGCGGGATGGCTCGCAAGCGGCCTGGCCTGAGCGAACAGCGCCTCATCCTCGACGCGGCAGAAATATTCGCCCTCGAACAATTCGGGCGGAAGAACGACCTGTGCGCCCTTTCCCGCCGCCTCACGGACGAGGTCGGTGACGTTGGCGATGTTGCCCGCCATGTCGTTGGTGAAGGCGAGCTGGAGCGCGGCGACGGTGATCTGGGTCATGGCGGCGTATTTAGACGGCCCGTCCCTCTTCGTCACCCCGGCCTTGTGCCGGGGTCCACGGAGCGACGGGTGGCGCGGCATGAGGGTGAAGACAAAGCTGACGGCGCGGTGGACCCCGGCACAAGGCCGGGGTGACGGTAGAAGAGGAGGTCAGGCGCCGAACGGTGGCTGATCGCCCATCACGATACCGACCTTCGCGCTAAGGTGAACCGGCAGCGCTTGTGCCAACTCATACATCCGCTCCTCCGGGATATCTGCGAAGACGAGGACGAGCATGCCGTCCGCATCTTTCTCGATTCGGGAGGGTGGAAATCCCTTCGCGGTCAGATGTGCAACAGCCTCGACTTCATTCGCCGGTGCGACAGTGAAGAAGGAGGGCGTCGTCATCATCCCTACTTCGGAATCTGCTGGCTGATGCAGTGGAAGCTGCCGCCGCCGGTCAGGATATGGTCCGCGCGCAGGCCCACGGCCTCGCGGCCGGGGAAGAGCGCGCCGATGACCTCGACCGCCTTGCGGTCGTTGGGCTGGCCATAGACCGGCACCACCACCGCGGCATTGCCGATGTAGAAATTCATGTAGCTTGCCGGGACCACTTCGTCGCCATGGATCACGCGGCCGGGCGAGGGGATCGGAACGACCTCGACCCCGAATGCCTCGGCGCGGCGCTTCGCATCGGCATAGACGAGCCAGTTGGGGTCGTTCTCTTCCGGCATGGGGATCGCGAGGCGGTTCTCGCCGACGAAACGGGCGAGATTGTCGACATGGCCGTCGGTGTGATCCATCGCCAGACCATTGCCCAGCCAGAGCACGCGGTCGAACCCCAGATCATTGTACAGCCGCTCTTCCGCCTCGCGCTGCGAGAGGGTGGGGTTGCGGTTGCGGTTGAGCAGGCATTGCTCGGTGGTGACGACCAGCCCGGTGCCGTCCCAGTCGATCGAGCCGCCTTCGAGCACCCAGTCGTGCGGCTGCACCTCCATGCGGCGCTTCTCGGCGAGCAGCGCGCCGACCTCGACATCGCCCTCGTAGTGATATTTGCCGCCCCAGCCGTTGAATTCAAAGTCGTGGCCGACGCCGTCACTATCGACGATCACGCCTGTGTCGCGCAGCCAGATATCGCCAAAGGGCGCAACGACCACCTTGGCCGCATCGCCCGCGAGCAGGCGCGCGGCGGCGGCCGCTTCCTCATCCGCAGCGACGAGCAGCACCTGCTCGCCCGCGCCGTCGGCATGGACCGCGCGGGCAAAGGCGGCGACCTCCGCCCGGGCGGCATTCAGCGATTCCCAAAGCTCGGGATGGCTGGGGAAGCCGATCCACACGGCCTTGTGCTTGGCCCATTCGGGCGGCGGCGTCGGCTTCATAGATGCTTATTTCGCTCCCTGGCGGCTCTTGTCGCGGGCAGCGCGGAATTCGTCGCCCTCGTTCCAGTTGGGCCAGTCGGTGGTCGATGCAAGCGCGCGGCCGACGGCGTAATAGACCTGGAGGTCCTTCTCCACGCCCGCCCAGTTCCAGTTCGGATCGAACTCGTCCTTGGGGCCGTGGTACTTGTTCTTCTCATAGTCCTGCGCTGCAGCCTTGCCCGCCGCAGTGCCGCCCTCGACCAGATCGTCGCCCGCGTCGAAATAGAGCATCGGCACGCCGTGCTTGGCGAGCATGAAGTGGTCGGAGCGGTAGTAGAAGCCCTTCTCCGGCGTCGGCTCGTTGCTCGCGACACGGCCCTGCCTGGTCAGCGCGCGCTCAAGATAGGCGTCGAGCTGCGACTTGCCCTTGCCCATCACGATGACGTTCTTCGCCGGGGGCGTCATGTTGAGCGCATCCATATTCACGCCGCCCACGGTCTTCGCGAGCGGGTAGACCGGGTTGTCGCCATAATATTTCGAGCCGAGCAGGCCCGATTCCTCGGCGGTTACCGCAAGGAAGACGAGGCTGCGGTCGGGCGCACCGGCCTTGGCCTGTGCTTCGGCGAGCGCGACCAGGGCCGCGGTGCCGGTGGCGTTGTCGACCGCGCCGTTGCAGATGTCGTCACCGTCGGGCGCCGCCTCGCAGCGGCCAAGATGGTCCCAATGCGCGGTGTAGAGGACATATTCGTCCGGGCGCGCCTTACCGGGCAGAATGCCGATCACATTCTTCGAGGCATGTTTGCGGATGTCGTTGTCGAAGCTGATCGACGCCTTCACGGCACCGAGCGCGACGGGCTTGAAGCCCTTCACCTTGGCGGCGGCAGCGAGCTTGTCGAAATCCTGCCCGCCCGACGCGAACAGCTGCTTCGCCTTGTCGAGCTGCATCCAGCCGATCGCTGCCGACTGGTCGGCATGGCCATTGGCGGCATCGGCCACCTGCTGCTCGCCGGTCCAGCTCGACTGGACGACGTTCCAGCCATAGGCGGCGGGTTCGGTCTGGTGGACGATGATCGCGGCGGCGGCACCCTGACGCGCAGCTTCCTCGAACTTGTAGGTCCAACGGCCGTAATAGGTCATCGCGCGGCCATTGAACTCGCCCTTGGCCTCCGCCGTCTGCCAGTCGGGATCGTTGACGAGGATGACCACCGTCTTCCCCTTCACATCCACCCCGGCATAGTCGTTCCAACCCTTTTCGGGCGCGTTGATGCCGTAGCCGACAAAGACGACCGGGCTGTCCTTGACCGCAATCTTCGGAGTCACGCGATAGGTGCCGGCGACGAATTCCGGACCATATTTCAGGCTGATCGGCTGACTGCCGCCGGTGAAGGAAAGATCGGAGACATTCTTCGCGGTGATCGCGACCAGCGGCACGTCCTGGAACCAGCTGCCATTGTTGCCCGGCTGGAGCCCCGCCTTCTGGAACTGCTGGACGAGGTAGTCGAGCGTCTTCTTCTCACCCGCAGTGCCGGGCGCACGGCCTTCGAATTCGTCGGAAGACAGGACGCGCGTCGCCTCCTTGAACGTCTCCATCGGCATTGCGGGCAGCGCCGGCTCGGGCGCTGACGACTGGCCGCCGCTGCACGCGGCAAGGCCCAGCAGGGCAAGAAGGGCGAAACGCATCGACATCGTCTCCGGGTAATTTCGTTGCGCGACTTGTGGCAGCGGGCGGCGCGGGGGGCAAGCGGCGCGCAAACGAAAAGGGCGGCCCCGGAGGACCGCCCTTTGCTGTTTCGGCTGAAGCCGGACCTTAGCGCGAATAGAATTCGACGACGAGGTTCGGTTCCATCTTCACCGGGTACGGCACCTCGTCGAGGGTCGGCACGCGGGTGAAGGTGACCTTCGACGCACCGTCCGGAGCGACGTAATCGGGGATGTCACGCTCGGCGAGGCTCTGCGCCTCCATCACCAGCGCCATTTCCTGCGCCTTCGAACCCAGCTCGACGGTCTCGCCCGGCTTGATGCGGCGCGAACCGATGTTGCACTTCTCGCCATTCACCTTGACGTGGCCATGGTTGACCAGCTGGCGGGCGGCGAAGATCGTCGGCGCGAACTTGGCGCGATAGACGATCATATCGAGGCGCATTTCGAGCAGGCCGATCAGGTTCTGACCGGTGTCGCCCTTCATCTTCGAAGCGTCTTCGTACGAGCGCTTGAACTGCTTCTCGGTGATGTCGCCGTAATAGCCCTTGAGCTTCTGCTTGGCGCGCAGCTGGATGCCGAAGTCCGACATCTTGCCCTTGCGGCGCTGGCCGTGCTGACCGGGGCCATATTCACGCTTGTTGACGGGCGACTTGGGACGACCCCAGATGTTCTCGCCCATGCGGCGATCGAGCTTGTACTTGGCGCTGGAGCGCTTCGACATGTGAACTTCCTTACAATTGCTACGACGTTGACCCGGCAGTTTCCTGCCTGATCGCGATTCCGGTATCGCCTGTGCACGAGGCACAGGGCCGCCGCTTCACCGGAGTGCGGGGCCGATTGCGAAGGCGCGCGCCTAACGGAACACGCCCGTCAAGTCAACGGCCGGTCGACTCGACCGTGTTGCTGCGCCGACGCGCGTCTTCCAGATTGTTCTCGCGGTCTTCATCCCACTGCGCCTGGGTCTTGCAGACCTTGGCACGCGCCATGCGCGAGCCGGTCGAGACCGCGACCTTGCAGATCTTCTTCTCGCTCTCCGGCTTGGCGGGCTGCTCCGACACGGCAGGCGCCGCGGCGAGCGAAAGCAGGAACGCTGACGTCAACAACATATGAGCTCCTTGATTACC
Source organism: Sphingomonas sp. GW821-FHT03E12 (assembly GCF_059420685.1). Classification (NCBI taxonomy): domain Bacteria; kingdom Pseudomonadati; phylum Pseudomonadota; class Alphaproteobacteria; order Sphingomonadales; family Sphingomonadaceae; genus Sphingomonas; species Sphingomonas sp. GW821-FHT03E12. Next base: position 808,736 of record NZ_JBWKUF010000001.1, on the reverse strand, counting down.
TTTTGCGGACCAAAGTCTAATCGGAGTTCGCAGGGCGGGCAATCGCCCACATCTATCGCCGCGCGCGCTTCTTGCCTTCCAGCGCCGAAAGCACCCCGCGCATCGTGCGCAGTTCCTGCTCGGTCCAGCCGGGCTTGGTCAGCAGGTTGCGCAGCGTCAGCTTGGTCGTGGGTACGCGCGCGGGCGGATAGAAATAGCCGCTTTCCTCGAGCAATGCCTCGAGATGGCCGATCAGCCCTTCAAGTTCGACCTGCGGCGCGGGAGGATCGAGGTCGACCCGCGGCGGCTGGGCAAGCTCACGGCCCTTCGACCATTCATACGCGACGAGGATCACTGCCTGAGCGAGGTTGAGCGAGCCGAATTCGGGGTTGATCGGCACGGTCAGGATTGCGCGGGCGAGCGCCACATCCTCGGTCTCCAGCCCCGAACGCTCCGGCCCGAACAGGATCGCGCTGCGGCCCGGCGCGGTGTGGATCGCGCTCGCGGCCTCGACCGGGGTTACCACCGGCTTGGTCACGCCGCGCTTGCGTACCGTGGTGGCATAGACATGTTCGCAATCGGCGACGGCATCGGCGACGCTGTCGAACACCCGCGCCTGTTCAAGGACGATGTCCGCGCCGCTCGCCGCCGGGCCGGCATTGGGGTTGGGCCAGCCGTCGCGTGGAGAAACCAGCCGCATTTCGGTCAGCCCGAAATTGAGCATCGCGCGCGCCGCCTTGCCGATATTCTCGCCAAGCTGCGGGCGAACCAAGACGATGACGGGCGACGGCGCGCTCACTCGCCCCGCGCCCTTTCATGGCCCACCGCGTTCACGCTGCTCGCGAACGCCTCGAAATCCTTGGCTTCGCGGAAATCGCGATAGACGCTGGCGAAGCGGATATAGGCGACCGAGTCGAGGCCCTTGAGCCCCTCCATCACCATCTCGCCGATGCGCTTCGAGGGAATCTCGCCATCGCCGAGCGTTTCGAGCTGGCGCTGGATGCCCGAGACGAGCTTTTCGATCTGGGTCGCGTCGATCGGCCGCTTGCGGCAGGCGAGCGAGACCGAGCGGATCAGCTTGTCGCGATCGAACGGCTCGCGCTTGTCCTCGCTCTTGAGCACCGTGAGCTCACGCAGCTGGATCCGCTCGAAGGTGGTGAAGCGCGCCGCGCACGCCTCGCACTGGCGGCGGCGACGGATCGCCGCCCCGTCTTCGGTGGGGCGGCTGTCCTTTACCTGACTGGCCTCATGGCCGCAGAACGGGCAGCGCATTTAGCCCTCTCCCCTGAGGGGAGAGGGTTGGGTGAGGGGCCGAGGGCTCGCAGAGAGGCCGGTCTCGGTGAGACGACTCCCCCTCTCCCCGGCCCTCTCCCCTGAGGGGAGAGGGAGATCGGACATCACGCCTCCGGGTAGATCGGGAAGCGTTCGCACAGCGCGCGGACGCGCTCGCGGACGTTCGCCTCGACCTGGGCGTCGCCCTGCTCGCCATTCTTGCGCAGCCCGTCGAGCACGTCGGCGACCATGTTGCCGATCTCGCGGAACTCGGCCGGGCCGAAACCGCGCGTCGTGCCGGCGGGCGAACCGACGCGGATGCCGCTGGTCTTGACCGGCGGAAGCGGATCGTTGGGGATGCCGTTCTTGTTGCAGGTGATCGCCGCCCGCTCGAGCGCCTCATCGGCGTCCTTGCCGGTGACGCCCAGCGGGGTCAGGTCGATCAGCGCGAGGTGCGTGTCGGTGCCGCCCGAGACCACGGCCGCGCCGCGCTCGGTCAGCGTCGCCGCCAGCACCTTGGCATTCTCGACGATCGCGGCGGCATAGGCCTTGAAGTCGGGACGCAGCGCTTCGCCGAACGCAACCGCCTTGGCCGCGATGACGTGCATCAGCGGGCCGCCCTGAAGGCCGGGGAACACCGCCGAGTTGATCTTCTTGGCGATCGCCTCGTCATTGGTGAACACCGCGCCGCCGCGCGGGCCGCGCAGCGTCTTGTGCGTGGTGGTGGTGACGACATGGGCGTGGCCGAACGGAGTCGGGTGCACGCCGCCGGCAACGAGGCCCGCGAAATGCGCCATGTCGACCATGAAGATCGCGCCCACTTCGTCGGCGATCTCGCGGAACTTCGCGAAATCGATGTGGCGCGGATAGGCCGAGCCGCCCGCGATGATGATGCGCGGGTTGTTCGCGCGGGCGAGCTCCGCGACCTGATCATAGTCGATCAGATGGGTGTCGGGCTTCACGCCATATTGGACCGCGTTGAACCACTTGCCCGACATCGCCGCCTTGGCGCCGTGCGTCAGGTGGCCACCCGAATCGAGGCTGAGGCCGAGGATCGTGTCGCCGGGCTTGGCGAGCGCGAGCATCACCGCGCCATTGGCCTGCGCGCCCGAGTGCGGCTGGACGTTGGCGAAGTCACAGCCGAACAGTTCCTTGGCGCGGTCGATCGCGAGCGTCTCGACCTCATCCGAGGGATGGCAGCCCTGATAGTAGCGCTTGCCGGGATAGCCTTCGGCGTATTTGTTGGTGAAGACGCTGCCCTGTGCTTCGAGCACGGCCTTGGAGACGATGTTCTCCGAAGCGATCAGTTCGATCTGGTAGCGCTCGCGCTCCAGCTCGTGACGGACGCCCGCGAACACGGCGGGGTCGGCGGCGGCGAGATCGTTGGTGAAGAAGCCGTCGGGCTGGACGGCGGAAATCGGATTGGTGCTCATGGTCTCTGGTCCTTCAGAGGGCCGGGTTGGTCAGCTTGTCCACCCGGCGCTGATGACGATCGCCGCCGAAGCCGGTGGCGAGAAATTCGGTGATGCAGGCCTTGGCCATTTCGGGGCCGATCAGCCGGGCGCCCATGGCGATGACGTTCGCATCATTATGCTCGCGCGCGAGCCGGGCGGAGAGCGGTTCCGAAACCAGCGCGCAACGGGCCTGGCGCACGCGGTTGACCGCGATCGAGATACCGATGCCGGAGCCGCACAGCGCGATGCCGCGCTCGGCCTGGTTTTCCGCAATCGCCTTGCCCAGGGCAAGGCCGAAGTCGGGGTAATCGACGCTCGCCGGGCCATCGGTGCCCAGATCGAGCACCTCGTGTCCTTCGCCGCGCAGCCATTCGGCGAGCGCGGACTTGAGTTCCCAGGCGGCGTGATCCGAAGCGATGGCGATTCGCATTGGAAGAGCGGTTCATTCCTTGAGATGAGCGGATGCCCGGCTCTCTAGGCGCTTGGCGCGGCAAAGGCTACACCGGATGCACGAAACTTCTCTTGGGGGAGGCCATCATGCGGCTTTGGGCAGTTGGAACGATGCTGGCAGGCGCGGCGGCGCTTTCGGCGTGCGGTGAGATGAGCAACGAAACACAGGCGGCGCTGGTCGAGAATGCGGTCGCCAATGCGCAGGCGATCGCGGAGAATGTCACCGCCGAGGCGGAGAAGGCCGAGAAGGCGGCGGAAGCGCCCAGCCGCGATTCCTGGGTCGGCAAATGGGTGGGTGTCGAGGGTCTGGTGCTGACGATCGAGAAGGATCCGTCGGGGCCGGGCCGCTATCGGCTGATCAACACCTATAGCCTGGACGAGGGCGCGACCGGCACCTTTGCCGGGGTGGCATCCGAGGAAGGCATCGCCTTTACGCGCCCCGACGGCGCGAAGGTGCTGCGCGCGACCGATGGTGCAGCGACCGGCCTCAAATATCTCGACGGCAAGAAGGACTGCCTGACGGTGAGCGTCGGCGAGGGCTATTGCCGGGATTGAAGATGTGACCGTTGCGTGACGCCGGGCGTCACGCGACTGACATGCGAGCGACCTACGGGCCGGGAAATTCCCGGGAGCCATCACCATGGGTTCGATTGCCAGCCAGCCGCGCAACCGCGCGGTGCGCACCGCCGTACATCGCCACGAACATCTTTCGAAGGAAGGCCTGCTTGAGCGTGCCTTCACCTTCGCGTTCCGTGGCCTGGTCTATGCCCAGATCTGGGAAGACCCCGCGGTCGATATGGAAGCGCTGGCGATCACGCCCGACTGCCATGTCGTGACGATCGCGAGCGGCGGGTGCAACGTCCTCTCCTACCTCACCGCCGATCCGGCCAAGATCATCGCGGTCGACCTCAACACCGCGCATATCGCGCTCAACAAGCTGAAGGTGGCGGCGGCGCGGCATATGCCCGATCACGCCGCGTTCCATCGCTTCTTCGGCCAGGCGAACCGCGCCGAGAATGTCGCCGCGTATCGCAACCTGCTCGCCCCGCACCTCGACGAGACGACGCGGCGCTACTGGGAGGGCCGCGATCTGGCCGGACGCCGCCGGATCAAGGGCTTTGCCGGGGGCTTCTACAAGCGCGGGCTCCTCGGCGGGTTCATCGGCGCGGCGCATCTGCTCGCCAAGCTCTACCGCATCGACCCGCGCGAACTGCTCGCGGCGAAGACGCCCGAGGAGCAGCGCGAAATCTTCGAACGGCGCCTCGCCCCGGTGTTCGACAAGAAGTTCGTGCGCTGGCTGATCGATCAGCCCGCTTCGCTGTTCGGGCTCGGCATTCCACCTGCGCAATATGAGGCGCTGGCCGCCGACGATCCGCGCGGGATCGGTGCGGTGCTGCGCCGCCGGCTCGAAAAGCTCGCCTGCGACTTCGATCTTTCCGACAATTACTTCGCCTGGCAGGCGTTCGGGCGTGGCTATGGCGAAGGCATGGACGCCCCGCTGCCGCCCTATCTGCAGGCCGCGAACCACCCGATAGTGCGCGAGCGCGCCGAGCGGGTCGAGGTGCGCCACCAGAATTTCGTCGAGTATCTCGAGTCGATGCCCGCCGCCTCGCTCGACCGCTACATTCTGCTCGACGCGCAGGACTGGATGACCGACGCGCAGCTCAATCGCCTTTGGGGCGAGATCACCCGCACCGCCAAGCCCGAGGCGCGCGTGCTGTTCCGTACCGCGGCGGCACCGACACTGCTCCCGGGTCGCGTCGCCGATGCGATTCTCGATCGCTGGGACTATGCCGAAGCCGAGTCGCTCGACTTCACCGCGCGCGACCGGTCGGCCATCTATGGCGGCGTCCACCTCTATCGCCTGAAGCCGTGAGCGGAGAGTCCCACGCCGCGCGAATGGACGGCGTCTATGCGGCGCAGCGCCACATCTATGACCTCACCCGCAAATATTATCTGCTCGGGCGCGACCGGCTGATCGCCGAGCTGGCACCGCCGACAGGCGGGACCGTGCTCGAGGTCGGCTGCGGCACCGCGCGCAACCTGATCGCTGCGGCGCGGCGCTGGCCCGAAGCGCATTTCTACGGGCTCGATATTTCCGAGGCGATGCTTACGACGGCGCGCGCCAAGGTGGCGGCTGCCGGACTGTCGGATCGCATCACACTGGCACAGGGCGACGCGGCGAAGTTCAGCGCGCGCGATCTGTTCGGCATCGACGGGTTCGACCGGGTATTCCTGAGCTATACCCTTTCGATGATCCCCGATTGGACCGCGGCGATCGAGCGGGCGGCCAAGGCGGTGGCGCCGGGCGGGGCGCTGCGCGTCGTCGATTTCGGGCAGCAGGAGAAGCTGCCGGGCTGGTGGCGGCGCGCGTTGTTCGCCTGGCTTGAACGCTTCCACGTCACCCCGCGGCGCGAGCTGCCGGTAGCGCTCAGACACACCGCGATGGCGAACGGACTGGAACTCGGCTTTGAGCCCTTGCTCCGCGGTTATGCGTGGAGCGGGAGCCTGCGGCGCGCCTAACCCTGCCAGCCCCAGGGCAGCGGCGGCGGCACGATCGGCTGGGTGAGATCGAACTCAACGCGGAAATGACGGCCGGGGCGGCGCAGCTCATAGGCAAAGCGAGCGCCGTCGGCTTCGATCGCCCAGACATTGGTCACCGACCGCTCGGCATTCAGCGACCGGAACAGCGCAATCGATTCGGCATCGACCGGGAATTCCTGGCGCGTCGCGGTGCCCGGAGCCTTGGTGTCGCCACCATACATGGTCAGCTTGTCGGAGGTGCCGTCCTCATGCCGGTGATCATGCTTGAGGCGGACGCCGGTCGCGGTGCGGGTCACCACCCAGGTCCGCGAACGATCCTCGCCGACATGGAAAGGGACGCGCACCCGGCCCGGCTCACACGACGCGACATGCATCACCAGCGTCTTGTCGGCAAAGGCGGAGTCGGCGGGATCGTTGGTGACGACCCGGCCCGCGAACGCCTTGCCGCACAGCGGCGCGAGCCGCGCCATGAAGGTATCGGCGGGTTTGGCGGGCTCTGGTGCGAAACCGGACAATGCCGCAAACGCGACGACCGCAACAAGAGGCTTCATTCCATTCCTCACTTCGCGGCGCCGCGTGCCTGTTTGCGCATCGATCCGCGCAGGAAGCGCGCGGCAAACCACATGCGGCGTGCAGTCTTGCCCACCAGGGTGTGGAGCGTATCGCCATGCACCGCGTCCCATGCCGCCTGCGCCGCTTGTTCGACGGGCGTGAATTCTAGCTGCGCCGAACGGACGCGATCGCGCATCGTCTCGTTGCTGCCCACCGGCGTGCCGTCGAGGATCGCGGTATCGATGAAGCTGGGCAGCAGCGCGCGGACCCGGATGCCCTCGCCATGCCATTCGGCGTCGAGCGCTTCGGTAAAGCCGCGCACCGCGAACTTGGTCGCCGAATAGATCGCGACCCCCATCGTGCCATAGATACCGGCGGCCGACGCGGTGTTGAGCAGGCAGCCGCCCGATGCCTTCAAATAGCGGTAGCCGGCATGCGCGCCATAGACGACGCCCATCAGGTTGATGTCGACGCAGCGGTCGAGTTCCTCGACCGTGGTCTGCGCGAAATTGCCGCCGACCCCGACCCCGGCATTGTTGAACAGCACATCAAGCCGCCCGCCGCTCTCGCCGACGAACTCCGCCAGCGCGACGTCCCAGGCCGCGCGATCGCGCACGTCGAGCTTGTGGACCGTGACCGGCGCCCCGCCGAGCAGCCGCGCGGTCTCCGCCATGCCGGCGTCGTTGATGTCGGCAAGACCGACGCGCCAGCCGCGCGACGCAAACAGCACTGCGACCGCCCGCCCGATGCCCGATCCGCCGCCGGTGATGAAGATCGACTGCATGACCCCTCCCCTAAGATTCGCCGTACCGCTCTATCGAAATCGGCTTCAGATACAGGGGAGCAGAGCCAACCGGCTTTTGCAAGCAGACGTTACTCCACCAGCGCGTCGATCGCCTGCGCCATGTCGATATCGCGGCCCGACAGGCCGCCGGCGTCGTGGGTGGTGAGCAGGATGTCGACCCGGTTCCATACATTCGACCATTCGGGATGATGGTCCGACTTCTCCGCCAGCAGCGCGACCTGAGTCATGAAGGCGAAGGCCTGGCTGAAATCGTCGAAGGTGAAGCTGCGCGTGATTGCGTCGCGCTCAGCCTGGTGATCCCATTCGGGCAGCCCCTCCAGCGCTTCTTCACGTTCCGCCTGGCTCAGTTGCTCGACCATTCTTCCACTCCTTCGTTGGGTGGGGCATAGCGCAGGGCAATGACCAGTCAAACCGAGACCTTCGCCCCCAGCGCCGCGCAGATGGAAGCGCTGGCCCGCGCCGCGCTGGCACGGATTCCCGAGCCCTTCGCGGCCTATCTGGCCGATGTGGTGCTGGTGATCGAGGAGTTTGCCGACGAGCAGACGCTGCGCGACATGGGGATGGAGGATCCGTTCGAACTGACCGGCCTCTATTCCGGGCGGCCGGTGGGCGAGAAGGACGGGTTCATGGGCGAGCTGCCCCAGCCCGACACGATCCACCTCTATCGCCGCCCGCTGCTCGACGAATGGGTCGAGACCGGCGTGAGCCTGGAGGCGCTGGTGACGCATGTCGTGGTGCATGAGGTGGGGCATCATTTCGGGCTGTCGGACGACGACATGCACGCGCTGGAGGACAGCGTCGGGTGACCGGTCCCCGGCTCGCCTTTGAGGACGTGGCGTGCCTGCGCGGCGGGCGGCTGCTGTTCGAAGGGCTGAGCTTCACGCTCGAGGAAGGCGGCGCGGCGCTGGTGACCGGGCCGAACGGCGCGGGCAAGTCGAGCCTGATCCGGGTCGCGGCCGGGTTGCTCAAGCCGGCGGCGGGCGTGGTGACGGTCGAGGGTGAGCGCGCGTTGCTGACCGAGGCGGCGGCGCTCGATCCCGAATTGTCCGTGGTCAAGGCGCTGGGGTTCTGGGCGGGGCTGGACGGACGGCGCGATGCAGCCGAGGCGGCGCTGGAGGCGGTCGGGCTGACGGAGCTGGCACCGGTGCCGGTGCGGCTGCTGTCGACCGGGCAGCGGCGGCGCGTCGGCATCGCGCGCGTGGTGGCAAGCGGGGCGCCGGTGTGGCTGCTCGACGAGCCGGCCAACGGGCTGGATCAGGCGGCGGTCGCGATGCTGGGTCATTTGATTTCCGAGCATCGGCTGAATGGCGGGATCGTCGTGGTCGCGACGCATCTGCCGATCCACATCCCCGGCGCGCATGGCGTGGTGATCGGGGAAGCGGCATGAGCGGCTTCGCCTCCCTCGTCTGGCGCGAGCTGCGGCGGGCATGGGCGGCTGGCGGCCTGACGCTGCCGGTCGCCTTCTTCCTGCTCGTCGCCATCCTGTTCCCCTTCGCGATCGGGCCGGAGGGCAAGCTGCTCGCGCGCGTCGGCGGCGGAGTGATCTGGGCGGCAGCCTTGCTCGCGGCGCTGCTGCCGGTCGAGCGGCTGGTGAACCCGGACCTGGAGAGCGGCGTGCTCGATCAGCTGGCGGTGCGCGGCTGGACGGATGCGAGCGTGGCGGCAGCGAAGACGCTGGGGCATTGGCTGGGTTTTGCGCCGACCTTGCTGATGGCGACGGTGATCGCGGCGGCATTGCTCAACCTCTCACTCGATCAGACGTGCGCGGCGCTGATCGCGCTGCTGATCGGCACGCCGGGGCTGGCGGCCTTGGGTGTGGCGACTGCGGCGCTGACCGCAGGGTTGCGCGGCGCGGGCGCGGTGGCGGGGCTGGTGATGCTGCCCTTCGCGGTACCGCTGCTGATCTTCGGCGCGGGCGCGATGACGGGCGACGCGAGCGCGATGAAGCTGCTGGGGGCGGTGAGCCTGGTGCTAGTGGCGGGATGCCCGTTCGTGGCGGGCGCGGCGATGCGGATGGGGCGGGGCTAGAACCTCTACCATTTCTCGTCATCCCGGCCCTGTGCCGGGATCCACTGCGATGCGAGCTATGAGCTAGAGGTTCGATCGCATCGCGTGCGGCACTGTGGATCCCGGCACAAGGCCGGGATGACGGGTCAGGCTACCGGCTCCATCGCGCGAAAATCGCGGTCGGCAGCAGCAGCCCCCTCGCCTCCTCACGCACCGCGAGTTCGCCGCATTCGATCTTGCCGCCGAGGTCCGCGAAATGCTGGTTGAGCAGTTCGCCGATCGCCAGCGCCGACATGCGGATCGCGTAGACGGTGAGGAACAGGAAGCGCGAATCGCCGTCCAAGAGTTGGCGGCAATTGGCGATCAGGCCGGGCAGATCCTGTTCGAGCTGCCACACTTCCCCGGTCGGGCCGCGGCCATATTTGGGCGGATCGAGCAATATGCCGTCGTAGCGGCGGCCGCGGCGCACCTCGCGCGCGACGAACTTGCCGGCATCGTCGATGATCCAGCGGATCGGCTTGTCGGCCATGCCCGAGAGCGCGGCGTTGCCTTTGGCGGCCTCGACCGATTTCTTGGACGCGTCGACATGCACCATCTGCGCGCCCGATGCGGCCATCGCCAGCGTGCCGACGCCGGTATAGCCGAACAGGTTCATCACTGTCGGCGCCTCGACGCCCGCGACCTGCTCGCGCATCCAGCTCCACACCGGCGCCATGTCGGGGAAGAAGCCGAGATGGCGGAACGGCGTAGTCTGGGCGGTGAACTTCGCCTCGTTCCACGCCAGCGGCCAGCCCTCACGCGGGACCGGCTGATCGAGGCCGCTATGGCCGAACACCCAACGACCGCCGCCTTCGTCATCGGAGGCAGGCATGAACTCGCCATGTGCCTCCCAGTCCTCGGACGCGGGTGCCCACATCGCCTGAGGCTCGGGGCGGATGAAGCGATAGTCGCCATAGCGTTCGAGCTTGCGGCCATGGCCCGAATCCACAAGGCCGTAATCGGCCCAGGGTTCGCCGGTAAGGGTGACGAGGTTCATTTGCCCCCCTTAGCGGGGACGCGCGCGTTCCGCGATATATCCCGTCACCGCATCGAACGTCGCCGCAAGCACATCATAGCGCTCCTCGCGGTCGAACAGGTCGCCGATGCGCGGCGGGAGCGTCGGGCGGATACCGGTGGCGCGCTCGACCGCATCGCCGAACTTGGCAGGATGCGCGGTGGCGAGGGTGACGATCGGCACGTCCGCGGCGACGTCCGCCCGGCGCGCGGCGGCAAGACCGATCGCGGTGTGCGGGTCGAGGATCTCGTCGGCGCGGCTAGCGGCCCAGGCCATGGCCTGCGCCATCTCCGCCGCGTCGATCCGGTCGCTGGCGAACAGCTTGGCGGCACCTTCCTGTTGCGCGTTCGTCAGGCGCATCGCCTTGCTTGCCTCGAACCCGCGCATCTGCTCGGCGAGCGCGGCGCCGTCGCGGCCGGCGAGGTCGAACAACAGCCGTTCGAAGTTCGAGCTGACCTGGATGTCCATGCTCGGCGCGGCGGTGGGCGTGACCGTGCCGGTCGAATAGTCACCGGCGGAGAGCGCGCGGTGGAGGATGTCGTTGACGTTGGTGGCAACGATCAGCTTTGCCACCGGAAGCCCCATGCGCGCCGCGACATAGCCCGCGAACACGTCGCCGAAATTGCCCGTCGGCACGCTGAACGCGACTTCGCGATTCGGGGCGCCAAGGCGGACGGCGGCGTAGAAATAATAGACCACCTGCGCCATCAGCCGTGCCCAGTTGATCGAGTTGACCGCGGTCACCTGGAACCGCCCGGCGAAGTCGGCGTCGTTGAACATCGCCTTCACCATCGCCTGGGCGTCGTCGAAGCTCCCTTCGATGGCGATGTTGTGGACGTTGGGCGACAGCACCGTGGTCATCTGGCGGCGCTGGACGTCGCTCACCCGCTTGTTCGGGTGGAGCATGAAGATGTCGATGCCCTCACGCCCCGCCACCGCATCAATCGCGGCAGAGCCGGTGTCCCCGCTGGTCGCGCCGACGATGGTGAGGTGCTGGTCGGTGCCCTTGAGGAAGCGCTCGAAGAACAGGCCGAGCAACTGGAGCGCAACGTCCTTGAAGGCGAGCGTCGGCCCATGGAACAGCTCGAGCAGGAAATGGCGGTGATCGAGCTGGACGAGCGGGGTGACCGCGTCGTGGCTGAAGCGGCCATAGGCGGCGGTGCACAGCTCGCGCAGTTCGGCCTCGCTGAGGCTACCCGCGGTGAAGGGCGCCATCACCCGGACAGCGGTCTCGACATAGGAAAGACCGGCCAGGCCGGCGATCTGATCCGGCGTGAATCGCGGCCATTCGACCGGGACATAGAGGCCGCCATCCTTGGCCAGCCCGGCAAGGGTGACATCACGGAAATCGAGTTCGGGCGCGGTGCCGCGCGTGCTCTGGTAGCGCATGGCTGCGCGGACTAGCCGCGCGGGCGCCGGGCGGCAAGAAAGTCTAGCTTTGCGGCGGGGTGGATGGCGAAGCGGCTTTCCGTTCGCGCCAGCGCAGCGCGAGGAAATAGATCACCGCCGCCGCCAGCGCGAACAGGAACCATTGCACGGCATAAGCGAGATGGTTGTTGGGAACGCTCGACGGATCGGGCCGCGCGCTCTCCGCAAGGCCCGGCGCCGGGGCCTCTGCGACAAGCATCAGCGCTCGCGGACCGCGCTTTCCGAACAGCGAAGCAATCAGCGGGGTGGCGTCGGGGGCTTGGGTGATGCTGCCGGTCACTTCCCCGCCCTTCCACACCGGGACCACGCCGGGGACGGTGCTGACACCCATGTCGAACCGGGTGGTGAGCGCTTCGACGCCGGTGCGGCACTCGGCGATATGACGCCAGCCCTTTGCGCCATTCTCGGCGCGGCCAGCCTGTTCGCTCCAGCCGACAACCTCCAGGCACATCGCGCTGGCACGGCGGAACAGGTACTCGTCGCCGACCGGCGGGCGCGGGAAGGCCATGACGGGCAGCGCATTATTGCCCGCATAGTGCGCAATCATCGCTTCCTTCTGACCGCGGCGGTCGAGCTGCCAGATGCCAAGGCCGATCATCGCAGCAACGGCAAGCGCGACGATGAGGGTGGGGATAATGGGCAGCTTCATGCGTCCGGCTCCCTGATGCGTCCCTCACGCGCGCCGTTGCGGTATTCGAGCGCGAGCAGCGCGCCCTTGGCCCAGCGCAGGGAAACGATGACAAGGATCGTCGTCAGCGGAATCCACAGCAACAGATGGACCCAGACCGGCGGACCGACGGTGAGTTCGAGCCAGATCGAGAGCACGACGATGATCGTGCCGACGATCAGGGTGAGGAAGGCCGCCGGTCCATCCCCGACATTGAATGCGGCATAGTCGAGCCCGCACTGGCCGCAGCGTGGAGCGAAGCGGACCCAGCCGGCGAACAGCGTGCGCGCGCCGCAACGCGGGCAGGCCCCTCGTACCGCCGAATCGATCACCGATGACCCGGTGGCGGCCACAGGCTCAGGCACGGCCTTCGCACCAGGGGTCGGGCTGCATGTCGATCGGGGCACCGGACAGGCCGGGCGCGGGAAAACGCGCCTTGAAGGTAAAGGCATGCGCGCTTGGCCCGAAACGTTCGAGCATCCACAGCCGGGCGAAGATGTCGGTCACAGCCGGAAGCTCGCCCGCAGGGATCCACCACATCACCTGGTAGTGGCCGTCAAAGCGTGCGAACCACTGCTTGCGCTGCGCCATCACCTGGGTGTGCTGGCTGCGATAGACATAGTCGAACAGCGCCTCGGCGCTTTCCCACACCGACAGGTTGACGATTAGCAGCGGGTCAGGGGTGGGCTGCAGGTCGGTGGCGTCATTGCCCTCGCCCGTCAGCCGCCAGACAAAGCCTGGGCTGGTTTCGGCGAGGGCATTGACGGAATCGAGCTCGGCAAAGAAGCCGGCGACCTGCGGGTGTTCGGGCGGCGCCAGCAGCCGCCCGATATTGGCCTGGGCTAGATGCCAGCCCGTCACCCGTGGACCGGTGCGCCCGCGCTGCCCCAGACGTACACGACGACGAACAGGAACAGCCACACCACGTCGACGAAGTGCCAGTACCACGCCGCCGCTTCGAAGCCGAAATGCTGGCGCGGGGTGAAGTCGCCCTTATAGGCGCGCAGCAGGCAGACCATCAGGAACAGCGTGCCGACGATGACGTGGAAGCCGTGGAAGCCGGTCGCCATGTAGAAGGCCGACGAATAGTTCGACTTGCCGAACACGAACGGCGCATGGGCATATTCGTACGCCTGGATGGTCGAGAAGATCAGACCCAGGATGATGGTGAGCCACAGGCCCTTCTTCACCACGTCGTTCTCGCCGACGCCGATGAAGCCCCACAGACCCTTCATCTCGCCGCCGCGCTGATTGTGGATCAGGCCATGGTGCGCCCAGGTGATGGTGGTGCCCGACAGCAGCAGGATGAAGGTGTTGAGCAGCGGCAGGTGGAAGGCATTGAGCACTTCCATGCCCTTGGGCGGGAAGGTCGCGACTGCACCCTCGAGAATCTCGACGACGCTGGCATGCTCACCGCTCACCGCGATCGCCGCGGGGAAGAGCGCGAAATCGAACCACGCCCAGAACCAGCCGACGAAGAACATCACTTCCGAAGCGATGAACAGGATCATGCCGTAGCGCAGATGAAGCTGGACGACGGGGGTGTGATCGCCGGAATTGGCTTCCTTGATCACGTCGACCCACCAGGACGCCATGCAGAACACGACGGCGGCGAGGCCCGTGAGGAACACCCACATGCCGTGCGGATGCGCCTTCATCCACATCAGGCCGCCGGTCGCCAGCCACAATGCGGCGAGCGAGCTGAGCATCGGCCACGGGCTGGGCGGGAGAATATGGTAATCGTGGTTCTTGGCGCCGGCCATTTTCCGTCCCTGTTCTAATGGCGTGTTTCCAGCCTCCCCTAAGGGGTGAGCTGGGCGGGTGCAATGGTGGTTGAGCGCCCTCAGCCCTTCGGCTTGGACTTGTCGGTCGGATAGAAGGTGTAGGAGAGGGTGATCTTCTCGATATCCTTGGTGTCCGGATCGGTCAGGATCTTGGGATCCACGAAGTAGATCACCGGCATCCGCACCGTCTCGCCGGGCTTCAGCGTCTGCTCGGTGAAGCAGAAGCACTGGATCTTGCTGAAGTATTTGCCTGCGGCCTCGGGCGTCACATTGTAGGTCGCGGTGCCGGTCACCGGCACAGTGCCGGTATTGGTCGCGGTGTAGAAGGCCATGTCGCGCGCGCCGATCGCGATCGTGTCCGACGCCATTTCGGGCTTGAACTTCCAGGTCAGCGCGGGGCTGACATTGCTGTCGAACGCGACGGTGATCTTGGCATCCACCGCACCCGGCGCGGCCTCCGCGCGCATCGTCGTGCCGCCGAAGCCCGTGACCTGACAGAACAGCCGGTAGAGCGGCACGCTGGCAAAGGCGACGCCGGTCATGGTGCAGACGCCCAGCACCGCGAGCAGGGCGGTCCGCAGCTTGCGGTCGATCCTCATGTCGCTCTCAACGGGATGCCCTGACTGATCTTCACGATGCTGATCGCGAAGACCAGCACCACGAAGGCGAGCAGCAGCAGCGCCATCACACGGGCGCGCGACTTCTGCCGCGCGCGGACGATTTCTTCTTCTTCGGGAGTCATGCCAGCCACCGGTCTGCCGCGACTGCCGCGAACAGGATGAACAGATAGGAGATCGAATAGGCGAAGAGCCGCTTTTCGGGCTTCATCGCATCGCCCTCACCCGCCATGCGCGTCGCGACCTGAAGCGCAAAGAGCGCGAACAGCGCGGTCGTCGCCACTGCAGTCACGCCGTAGAGCGCGCCGGTCAGGCCGAGCGGCCAGGGTGCGATCGCAGCGACCGCCATCGGGATGGTGTAGAGGCCGATCTGCACGCGCGTCGCCTTCTCGCCCGCGACCACCGGAAGCATCGGCACCCCGGCATTGGCGTAGTCGGTCTTCACGAACAGCGCGAGCGCCCAGAAATGCGGCGGGGTCCACAGGAAGACGAGGCCGAACAGCAGCACCGGAAGCAAGGCGACATCGCCGGTCGCCGCCGCCCAGCCGATCAGCGGCGGGAAGGCGCCCGCCGCGCCGCCGATGACGATGTTCTGCGGCGTGCGGCGCTTGAGCCAGACGGTGTAGACGAGGACGTAGAACAGGATCGACAGCAGCAGGATGCCCGCCGCGACATAGTTGACCGCAAGCCCCATCAGGATGACCGAGAGCGCCGCGACACCGACGCCGAAATGCAGCGCCGACTGGCGGTCCATGCGGCCCGCGGGGAGCGGGCGGCTCTGGGTCCGCTTCATCTTCGAATCGAGGTCCGCTTCATACCATTGGTTGAGCGCCCCCGCCGCGCCAGCACCAAGCGCGATGCAGAGAATCGCGGTGAAGCCGATCACCGGATGGATCGGGGCCGGGGCCGCGAGCATGCCGCAGAGACCCGTGAACACGACCAGAGTCATCACCCGCGGCTTGGTCAGCGCGAGGAAGTCGCGCCAGTCGGCGGGCAGGATCAGGGCATGGTTGGCGACAGACATTTGCGGCGGCCTATAAGCCGGGTTGACGCTGGGGGGAAGGGTGCTGACCTGCCCCCGTTTGCGGAGCAGACTCGGCGGCGCCTTCCCCCACGAACGGAAGGAGCAGCAGTGCATATGCGGCCGCCGGCCACAGGGCATGAAGGCCGATGCCGGCATGAGCGAGGCCGCCGACGATTCCGCCGGCGATCAGGCCGCTCCAGAGCAGCGCATAGGGCAGCCATCCGAATCGCGAGCCACCGGTCATCGCCTGCGCGATCCGCTGGCCCATCTTGACCAGCGCACCGGTCATGTAGGTGAGGCCGATCGTGTCACCGCCCTCGGCGAACACGCCATTCTCCGCGCCCATCGCCGCGGCAGCAAGTGCGAGCGTGACCGGAGCGGGAACGAAACCGATACTGCCCGCCGCCGCCGCAAGCAGGCCGCAGACCAGCAGCATCACCCGTCGCCTGCGCCCCGGGCGCCGCCCCGTAGCCAGCGTCGCGGCGATGACACCGGCCACGAATGCCGCGATCAGCAGCGTGACGATCCCGATGATCTCACCACCCGCGACAGAAACCCCGAGACGTGTCGAGTTCCCGCTCATGAACGACACGAAATACCCGCCCGAAGCAATGAACGCGATCGCATCGACATAGCCCGCCAGAAAGGAGAGGGCGATGGCAACGCGCTGGCGCTGGCGATCGAGGCGGGTCATGCGCCCGCTCTAGCCCGTCAACGACTCGGACGCGAGAGATGCGGAGTCCCGGCCGCTCACGCCGCCGGCGCGAATGCCTCCAGATCGAGCCATTGCGGCGCGCGATGCAGATTGTGGATCGCTGCGGGCGCCGGGAAATCGCGTTCGATGAAACAGCCCATCGACACCGAGATCGCCCCGGGCAGCGCTTCGGCGCTCATGTAGAGCAGGGTGCCGCAGCCAGGACAGAAATGCTGGTCGATCCAGCGGCCCACATCACTGATGCGCCGCCAGCTGCGTACTTCGCCCACAATCTCCCGCACCGCTTCGTCGGCGAAGATCACGCGATAGGCGAAGGCGGTGCCGGTTGCGCGTTGGCACTCGATACAGGCGCAGCCATAGACGCGGCGCGGCTCCCCCGAAAGACGCAGCGACAGGGCGCCGCAGCTGCAACGCGCGATGCGGCCGGACTCGGTCAGATTCGTTTCGGGGCTGGCAATCGGCATTCTCGGTTCCCAAGTTGCTGGAATATTGGATGCGGCGGATACCGTTCCGCTCCCGTCCCCGAAATTACGCACTTTGAAGTAAGGACCTTCCGGAGATGAAACGCCTACCGCCCGACGATTGCGGTTTTGCCACCGCGTTCAACGTGGTCGGCGGCAAATGGAAGATGGCGATCCTGTGGGAGATCCATGACCAGCCGCGCCGCTTCGGCGAGCTGCGCCGCCTGCTGCCGGGTATCAGCGAGAAGGTATTGACCGAGCAGCTGCGTCAGATGGAGGCGGACGGTCTGATTGCCCGCACCGTCTATGCGGAAGCCGTACAGCGCGTCGAATATTCCGCCACCGATATCGGCCTGTCGCTCAACGAGGCGATCGGCACGATGGCGTCCTGGGGCAAGGCGCACAGCGCGCGCGTGGCGGCAGCCGCCTGACCCAACGAAAACGCCCCGGAGTTTCCCCCGGGGCGCTTCGTTTCAGCCGTCGCTGAAAACTCAGTGGTGCTTGTCGTCGTCGATGACAGGCAACGTTTCGAACTGGTGGAACGGCGGCGGGCTGGACAGGGTCCATTCCAGCGTCGTCGCGCCCTCGCCCCACGGATTTCCTTCCGCCTTCTTGCCCGCGAACAGCGACCAGAACAGGTTGATGAAGAAGATCACCATGCCGACGAGCATGATGGCGTAACCCCAGCTCGCGATCCAGTTATAGTGGGCGAAGGCGTCCGGATAATCCGGATAGCGGCGCGGCATGCCCTGCAGGCCCAGGAAGTGCATCGGGAAGAACAGCACGTTCACGCCGATGAAGAACACCCAGAAGTGCAGCTGGCCGAGGAACTCGCTGTACATCCGGCCCGACATCTTCGGGAACCAGTAGTAGAAGCCGGCGAACAGGCCGAACACCGCGCCCAGCGAGAGCACATAGTGGAAGTGCGCGACGACATAATAGGTGTCGTGCATGTAATCGTCGACGCCGCCGTTCGCGAGCACCACGCCGGTGACGCCGCCCACGGTGAACATGAAGATGAAGCCGATCGCCCAGACCATCGGGGTCTTGAAGCTCATCGAGCCACCCCACATCGTCGCGATCCACGAGAAGATCTTCACACCCGTCGGCACCGCGATGATCATGGTCGCGGCGGTGAAGTACATCTTCACGTTCACGCTCATGCCGGTGGTGAACATGTGGTGCGCCCACACGACGAACCCGACCACGCCGATCGCGACCATGGCATAGGCCATGCCGAGATAGCCGAACACCGGCTTGCGGCTGAAGGTCGCAACGATCTGGCTGACGATGCCGAAGCCCGGCAGGATCATGATGTACACTTCGGGGTGGCCGAAGAACCAGAACAGATGCTGATAGAGCACCGGATCGCCACCGCCGGCGGGATCGTAGAAGGTGGTGCCGAAGTTACGATCGGTCAGCAGCATGGTGATCGCGGCGGCCAGAACCGGCAGCGCGAGCAGCAGCAGGAAGGCGGTGATCAGCACCGACCACACGAACAGCGGCATCTTGTGCAGGGTCATGCCCGGCGCGCGCATGTTGAAGATGGTGGTGATGAAGTTGATCGCGCCGAGGATCGACGACGCACCGGCAAGGTGGAGCGAGAGGATCGCCATATCCACCGACGGTCCGGGCTCGCCATAGGTCGAGAGCGGCGCATAGACGGTCCAGCCAGTACCCGCGCCGCCGCCGACAAAGGGCGAGGCCAGCAGCAGGATGAAGGCCGGGCAGAGCAGCCAGAACGACAGGTTGTTCATGCGCGGGAACGCCATGTCCGGCGCACCGATCATGATCGGAACGAACCAGTTGCCGAAGCCACCGATCATCGCGGGCATGACCATGAAGAACACCATGATCAGGCCGTGCGCGGTGATCAGCACGTTCCAGAAGTGGAGCGATTCGTCGAAGGTCTGCGGACCCTGATGGACGATGCTGGCCCAGCCCTGAAGATACTGGATGCCGGGCTCGGCGAGTTCGAGGCGCATCAGGCCCGAGATGCCGCCGCCGATGATCCCCGCGAGAATCGCGAAGATCAGATACAGCGTGCCGATATCCTTGTGGTTGGTCGACAGGAACCAGCGCGCAAAGAAACCGGGCTTGTGATCCGCGTCATGGTGGTGGTCGTCATGCGCCGTGAAGGCGTGGGCGTCGCGGGCTACGTCGGTCATGGCTTACTGGTCCGCTTGATTGGTGGTGGCGGCCGCTTCGGCCGCATTGTCGGCAGGCGCTTCCGCCGTGTTGCCGGCGGCCGCGGCTGCCGGGGCAGCGGGTGCCGCAGCGGCGGGCTTGGCCGCTTCGGGCATCTTGCCGCCCTTGGCCGCGATCCACTGCGCGAACACGGCAGGCTCGACCGCCTCGACCACGATCGGCATGTACGCATGGCGCGCGCCGCACAGTTCGGAGCACTGGCCGAAATAGACGCCGGGCTTGTCGACGATGAAGCTGGTCTCGTTGAGACGGCCGGGGACCGCATCGATCTTGATCCAGAAAGCCGGGATCGCCCAGCTGTGGATCACGTCGTTGGCGGTGGCGATCAGGCGGATCGGGGTGCCGACCGGCACGACGATGCGGTTGTCGACCGCGAGCAGGCGCGGACCATCGACATCGGTGCGGAAGCGTGCGCCCTTGGCCAGCGCCGGATCGCCCTTTTCCTTGAGCATGTTGGCGGTGATCGAGATGCCGCCATGGTCGGGATATTCGTAGCTCCAGTACCACTGGTTGCCGATCGCCTTGATCGTCACGGCGTTATCGGGCGCCGGCTTGAACTGCTTGGCGAGCAGCGAGATCGACGGCCAGGCGATGACCGCGAGGATCAGCACCGGAACGACGGTCCAGATGATCTCGATCAGCGTGTTGTGGCTGGTCTTGGAGGGATTGGGGTTCGCCTTGCGGCGGTAGCGCAGCATCGTCCAGCCGAGCAGGACCAGCACGAAGACCGAGATGATCGTGATGATCGGCAGCAGGATCCAGTTATGGAAATGCGCCGCGCTCTCGCCGAGCTTGGTCACCTGCGGCTGGATGCCGATACGCTTGTCGACCGGCTGGCCGATGCCCGGGGTCGGGCCGTTCTTGTGCGTACCGTCCGGATTGAGTGTCGGGTCCGCAGGCGTCGCGGCGGCGGGCGCGGCAGCCTCAGTGGTGGCTGCAGCCGGTGCCGGTGCCGGCGATTCGACCGCGACCGGCGCGGGCGCCTTGGGCGCTTCGGCGGCAGGCGCAACCGGCGCCGCGGCCGGAGCCGTCTGGGCCTGGGCAATGCCGCCGGCGAGCGCGAGGCCGGCGGCCAGGACGATCGCCTTCAATCCATGCATGCGCATCTTGTCGTTCAACCCCATGTTTCCTTCACCCCCCTTTTTAGGGGCACGCCGGGTCTCCGGTCGTGCGGGCGCAACTCGCCCGTTGGCGCAGGCCTATAGCAGCAAGATCGCGGTCCTCAAGCTTGTCACGCCTCTTTTTAGCCGTGGTTGCGGCGCAGGCGAGCCGCGCCTAGATGCGGACGGCGCGAAAATTAGGTGGGAAGACGAATGACCGACGAAGAGGTTCTGGACGAATTTCGCGCTGCAGAAGCGCTGCTCGAAGGACATTTCATCCTGTCCTCAGGCCTGCGCAGCTCGCGCTATCTGCAATGCGCGCGCGTGCTGATGAGCCCGGCGCGCGCCGGGCGGCTGGCGCAGGCGGTGGCGGCGAAGATCCCCGCTGAGCTGCGCCGCGAAATCAGCGCGGTCGTCTCCCCCGCGATGGGCGGGGTGATCGCCGGACAAGAGGTAGCGCGCGCGCTCAATGTCGACGCGATGTTCGTCGAGCGCCCGACCGGCACCTTCGAGCTGCGCCGCGGCTTTCGCCTCGAGCCGGGCCAGAAGGTGCTGATGATGGAGGACGTCGTCACCACCGGCCTGTCGTCGCGCGAAGCAATGAAGGCGATCGCCGAAGCCGGCGGCGAGGTCATCGCCGCAGCCTCCCTGGTCGATCGCTCCAACGGCACCGCCGATCTCGGCGTCCCTTTCTTCCCGCTGATCCGGCTCGACGTGCCGAGCTACGAAGCCGATTCGCTGCCGCCCGAGCTCGCGGCGATCCCCGCGATCAAGCCCGGGAGCCGCGCACTGGCATGAACGGGGCCCTGCCCCCGGGGCCAGCGTGATCCGCGCTGCCTGCCTCGCGCTGACGCTGCTTGCCGCCGCGCCGGCCGCCGCAGGCACGCCGGAGCAGGCGATCACAGCGATTCGCGTCCACGCCGAAACAGCGAAGTTTCAGGGCACGATCCTGATAGGCGAGAAGGACGGCAGCTCCCGCATCCTGACCGCCGGTCCTGATCCGGTGACGCCGGATGCGGTCTGGCGCTGGGCGTCGATCACCAAGCAGATCGCCGCGGTGATCACGATGCAGGAAGTGGCGAAGGGCAGACTCGACCTCGACTCGCCGGTCGCCCGCTACTGGCCCGAATGGAACGCGCCCAACGCCGCCACGAT
The DNA here is from genome assembly GCF_059420685.1 of Sphingomonas sp. GW821-FHT03E12. Taxonomy (NCBI): domain Bacteria; kingdom Pseudomonadati; phylum Pseudomonadota; class Alphaproteobacteria; order Sphingomonadales; family Sphingomonadaceae; genus Sphingomonas; species Sphingomonas sp. GW821-FHT03E12. The sequence continues at coordinate 787,460 of NZ_JBWKUF010000001.1, read as the reverse complement.
CCGCATCCGCGACCTGTTGCTGCACAATAGCGGCCTGCCCCAGCCCGACGAGAGCGGCGCCGACGCGGACGGGGTTCCGGGCTTCTATCGTTCCGCCGCGGTCGCACCCGCACAGGCCGCCGCGGGCTATTGCGCCGGCCCCGCCCGCGCCGCTGCGCCGGCCAAGTACGAATACAACAACTGCGATACGATCGTGCTGGCGCAGCTGCTGGCGCGCATCACCGGCAAGCCGTTCGAGACGCTGGTCCGCGACCGGATCGCCAGGCCGCTCGGCATGAAGAGCTTCGGCTTCTTCACACTCGCCAGGCCGCATCCGCAGGTCGCACCCAATGGCGAATTCGCCAACCTCGATCCGCTGCTCAATTTGGGCGTCTATGGCGCGTCGGGCGGCGCCTATGGCACGATCGGCGATCTGTGGCGGTTCGACCGCGCGCTACTGTCCGGCAAGCTCCTCCCCGCCGTCCAGCGCGACCAGATGTGGCAGAGCAGCCGCAGCAACGGCTTCTACGGTTTCCAGCAATGGATCTTCCCCGCGAAGCTGGCCGGCTGCGCGGGCGAGATGCAGGTGGTCGAGCGCCAGGGCCTGATCGGCGGGATCGAGCTGCGGAACTATCTCCTCCCCGCCACCGGGCAGGCCGTGATCCTGTTCGGCCGCCATCGCCCGGCCAACTATGGCGATCCCTGGGAAGGCAAGGGCTTTGCCTATGATGTTTTGTCAGCAATAGCGTGCCGGTCATGAAACTTCGTCTTGGCGTCAATATCGATCATGTCGCGACCGTGCGGAACGCGCGCGGCAGCGGCTATCCCGATCCGGTCCGCGCGGCGCTGCTCGCTGCCCAGGCCGGCGCGGACGGCATCACCGCGCATCTGCGCGAGGACCGGCGGCACATCACCGACGAGGATATCGCCCGGCTCTCCGCCGAGCTGCCGGTGCCGCTCAATCTGGAGATGGCAGCGACCGACGAGATGCTGGGGATCGCGCTGCGCCACAAGCCGCACGCAGCCTGCATCGTGCCGGAGAAGCGCGAGGAGCGCACGACCGAGGGCGGGCTGGATGCGCGCGGGCAGCACAATTTGCTCGCACCGATGGTGACCGAATTGCGCAACGCCAATATCCGCGTCTCGCTGTTCATCGAGCCCGATCCCGCGCAGATCGAGGCCGCGCTGCGGCTCGGCGCGCCGGTGGTCGAGCTCCACACCGGCCGCTATTGCGAGCTGGAGGGCGAGGCGCAGACCGCCGAGCTGCGCCGCATCGCCGACGCTGCCGCGCTGGCCGCCAAGAACGGGATCGAGGTCCATGCCGGGCATGGCCTGACCTTCGACAATGTCGTGCCGATCGCCGCGATCCCCCAACTCGCCGAGCTCAACATCGGCCATTTCCTGATCGGCGAAGCGATCTTCGACGGGTTGGCTCCGGTGGTGAAGCGGATGCGCGCGCTGATGGATGAAGCTAGATGAGGTGGGCACCTTGATCATCGGTATCGGCTCCGACCTCTGCAATATCGAGCGGATACAGTCGACGCTCGACCGGTTCGGGATGCGGTTCGAGAATCGCGTCTTTACCGATGTCGAGCTGCGCAAGGCGGCGAAGCGCCCGCTCAACTATGCCGCGACGCTGGCCAAGCGCTTCGCGGCGAAAGAGGCCTTCTCCAAGGCGGTCGGCACCGGGTTCAAGGCCGGCGTGTTCATGCGCGACATCGGCGTGGTCAACGCGCCGAGCGGCGCGCCGACGCTGGCCCTGACCGGCGGCGCGAAGGCCCGGCTTGACGCCATGACGCCTGCCGGTCACGTCGCGAAGGTGCATCTGACGCTGACCGACGATCATCCCTGGGCGCAGGCACTGGTGGTGATCGAAGCGCTGCCGGAGGCGTAGGGAATGGCCGAGGAGTTGGCGTTGACGGCGAAGGCGGATCTGAAGACGGACAAGAGCCGCACCGACTGGTGGGGCGAGATCAAGGGCATCTTCTGGCTGGTGGTCGCGGTGCTCGGCTTTCACAGCCTGGTCGCCAAGCCCTTCTACATCCCGTCCGAATCGATGATGCCGTCACTGCTGATCGGCGACCGGCTGGTGGTGACCAAATATCCCTATGGCTATTCCTACGTCACCCCGACCTTCCACGTCCTGCCCTTCATCAAGGGGCGACTGTTCGGAAGCGTGCCCAGGCGCGGCGACATCGTGATCGTGACGCCGACCGACGCGCGCACCGACTATATCAAGCGGGTGATCGGCCTGCCCGGCGAGCTGATCGAGATGCATGGCGGCATCGTCTATATCAACGGGCGCCAGGTGACGCGTACCCCGATGGGCGACCGGCTGATCCCGATCGACGCCAACACCCGCTGTGGCCTCGACACCCAGCCCGACGAGCGCAATCTGTATGAAGGCCGCGTGGTGACCGATGCTTCGGGCAAGCAATTCTGCAAGGTGCCGATCCTGCGCGAGACCTTGCCCGAAGGCGCGAGCTACGACACGATCGACCTTGCGATGACCGGCAGCGACAATTTCGGCCCGATCCGGATTCCCGCCGGCCATGTCTTCCTGATGGGCGACAATCGCGACAACAGCGCCGACAGCCGCATGACGCTCGCTCAGAATGGTCTTGGCGGCGCGGTGCCAATCGAGAATATCGGCGGGCGCGCCGAGTTCATCACCTTCAGCCTCGATGGCAGCGCGAGCTGGAACCCGCTGAGCTGGGCGGGTTCGTTCCGCTCGGGCCGCGCAGGCAGCTCGCTCCATCCCGAACGCCCCGCGGAGTAACCGGCCATGAGCAAGGACAGCGTCTCGATCATCCGCGAGCCCGGCCCCAACGAGATGCGCGATCCAGTGATGCGCGCCGAGCTGCGCAAGGCATCGGTGTGGTTCGGCCTTGCCATCGCGACCGCGCTGGTGGTGCTGCTGATCCAGCCGCTGCTGCTGATCTTCGCCGGCCTCGTCGTCGCGTCGATGCTCGACGGCGGCGCGCGGCTGATCCGGAAGGTGCTGCCGATCCCGCGCGGCTTCGCATTGCTGATCGTCGTGCTGCTGGTGATCTCTTTCGTCGGCGGGGTCGTCTACCTCATCGGGGTCGAGATCGCAGCGCAGGCCGAACAGCTGCGCCAGACCCTTGAAGCGCAGGCCGTCCGGATCAGCGGCTGGCTGACCGAGCTCGGCATCATGCCCGGTGCCGCCGACCTCAAGGACTTCGCGCAACAGGCGCTGGGCAGCGTCGGGCGTGTCACCTCCTTCATCGGCGGTGCGGTGGGCGCGATCGCCAGCTTCTTCCTCGTCCTCATCATCGGGCTGTTCGTGGCAATGGAGCCGCGCATCTATGAGCGCGGGCTGCAATGGATGGTGCCGATGGCGTCGCGCGACCAGTTCGCGATCACCCTTGCGCGGATGGCGCGGACGATGCGCGTACTGCTCGCCGGACGCCTCGCCGGCATGGTGTTCGAAGGCATCCTGACCTGGATCCTGCTGTCGATCGCCGGGGTTCCGATGGCCCTGCTGCTCGGCATCATCACCGGCATGCTCGCCTTCATCCCCAATATCGGCGCGTTCATTTCGGGCGTGCTGATGGTCGCGGTCGGCTTCAGCGCCGGACCCGAGCAGGGCGTCTGGGCGATCGTGATCTATTTCGTCGTCCAGAATTTCGACGGCTATGTGCTGCTGCCACTCATCGCCAAGCATACGGTGGACATGCCGCCGGCGCTCACCGTCTCGTCGCAGATTCTGGCGAGCACCTTGTTCGGCTTCCTCGGCCTCGCGCTCGCCGATCCGATCGTCGCGATGATCAAGGTCGCGCTCGAGCGCAAGTCGGAGCAGGCGGTCGCCGCCGGGATCGGCGCCGAGCCCGAGCCGGACCCCGCCCCGCCACCCCCGCGGCCGCGCGCGCGCCGCGCCGTTCCGCGGAAATCCGCATGATCCTCTACGACTATTTCCGTTCGTCCGCCGCCTATCGCGTGCGCATCGCCCTCAACCTCAAGGGCGTCTCGGTCGAGCATCGCGAGGTGCATCTGGTCAAGGGCGAGCAGCGTTCGCCTGAGCATGTCGCGCGCAACCCGCAGGGCTTCGTCCCCGCACTCGATATCGGCGCCAAAGAAGGTGTTGGGGGCCGGATCCTGACCCAGAGCCTGGCGATCATCGAATGGCTCGACGCGACCTATCCCGAACCGCGTCTGATCCCCGCCGACCCGCTCGCCCGCGCCGATGCGATGGCACGCGCGCTGGTGATCGCAGCGGACATCCACCCGGTGAACAATCTGCGCATTCTCAAGCGCCTCGAAACCCAGTTCGGCGCGGACGAAGCGGCCAGGGCGGAATGGTACCGCCACTGGATCGCCGAAGGCTTCGCCGCGCTGGAAGCCATGGCCGGCGATGGCCCCTTCCTTGGCGGCGCGGCACCGGACGTGAGCGATGTGCTGCTGGTCCCGCAACTGTACAATGCGCGGCGGTTCGATCTCCCGATCGACGCCTATCCGAAGCTGGTTGCCGCGGATTCCGCGGCGTCCGCGCTCGAACCCTTTGCCGCGGCGCATCCGGACCGGGCCAAACCCGAATGAGGGCCGTCTGGGTCCTCCTGATCCTTCCTGTCCCCGCCGTTGCCCAGGAGATCGTGGTGACCGGGCGCGGGCTCGACGCGCCGCCGGGCGAGGCAGCCTATGCGGTGGCCGAGATCGACCGCGAACGGCTGAGCGAATCGGCAAGCGGACGGCTCGAGGATGTGTTGCGCGATGCCGCGGGCGCCGCGCAGTTCCGCCGCGCCGATTCGCGATCGGCGCATCCGACGGCGCAAGGCATCACCCTGCGCGGCCTGGGCGGCAACGCATCAAGCCGTGCGTTGCTGCTGCTCGACGGTGTGCCCCAGGCCGATCCGTTCGGCGGCTGGGTACCCTTCCCTGCCTATCTGCCCGACCGGCTGGCATCGGTCCGCATCACCCGCGGCGGCGGCAGCGGCTATCATGGCGCAGGTGCGCTTGCCGGAACGATCGAGCTGACCAGTGCCGAAGCGGCAACGCTCGGGCCACTGGCGCTCACCGGCTTCTACGGCAGTCGCGAATCGGTCGATCTGGTCGCGACCGGTGGCGCAAATCTCGGCGCCGGATCGCTCACGATGGCCGGGCAGTTCGCGCGCGGCGACGGGTTCGTGCCCATTGCCGCAGAGGATCGCGGTCCCGCCGACCGCGCCGCGCCCTATCGCCAGGCCAGCCTCGCGCTGCGTTCGGTCTTCCCGGTCGGCGAGACCGTCGAGCTGCAGGCGAACCTGTCGGGCCTCAGCGATGAGCGCGACCGCGGCACCGATTTCACGCCGATGACCAGTCAGGGCGGGGACGCCAGCGTACGGCTGGTCGGGCGCGGAAGCTGGCGCTGGTCGACGCTCGTCTATCTCCAGCATCGCGATTTCTCCAGCGGCTTCGCCAGCATCGGCGGCGGGCGCGCGAGCGCCTCTCCGACGCTCGACCAGCATGTTCCCGCCACCGGTGCGGGGGCACGGCTGGAGATCGAACCGCCGGTCGGCGGCGGCGCCACGCTGCGCCTCGGCGGAGATCTGCGCCACACATCGGGGCGGACGCAGGAACTCTATACCTATGTCGCGGGCAAGCCGACGCGGCGGCGCAGCGCGGGCGGCGAAACGCTGACCGGCGGACTGTTCGCGGACCTGAGCCTTGAGCGCGGGGCGCTGACACTAAGCGCGGGCGGGCGCGTCGATCGCTGGACGATTTCGAACGGATCGCTGTTCGAGGCACCGCTGGCGGGCGGCGCGGCGCTCACCGACACGCGCTTCGCCGATCGCAGCGGCTGGGAGGCGAGCGGCCGTGCGGGTGCTGCCGTGAAGCTCGCGCCCGCGGTCTCCATCCGCAGCGCCGCCTATACCGGCTGGCGGCTGCCGACGCTCAACGAGCTGTACCGTCCCTTCCGCGCGGGCACCGATGCCACCGCCGCCAACCCGCTGCTCGATCCCGAACGGCTGGCAGGAGCCGAAGCGGGTATCGACCTGAACCCCATGCCGACGCTGACGCTGAGCGCGACCGGCTACTGGAACCGGATCCGCAACGCGATCGGCAACGTCACGCTGGGCACCGGGCCGGGCAATTTCCCCGGCGTCGGCTTCGTCGCGGCGGGCGGCGCATATCGCCAACGGCTCAATCTCGACGCGATCACTGCCAAGGGCATCGAGGCCGACCTGCGCTGGCGCTCGGGGCCGTGGCGCGCCGGCGCATCCTGGGCCTTCACCGACGCGCGCGTCGAGGCCTCAGGTCCGGCGGCGGCGCTCGACGGCATGCGGCCCGCCCAGGTCGCACTGCATCAGGGATCGGCCAATTTCGGCTGGGCGCGCGGGCGCACACTGGTGTCGGTCACCGGCCGCTATACGGACAAGCAGTTCGAGGACGATCAGAACGCGCGGGAGCTGGCCGGCGCCTTTACCATCGACGCGCGGATCGCGATGCCGCTGACTGCGGGCCTCGCCATCGAGGCACGCGGCGAGAATCTCACCGACGCCCGGGTCGAAACCGCGATCACCGGCGGCGGCATCATCGAACGCGCGACACCGCGTACGCTCTGGATCGGGTTCAGCTACCGGCCCAGCTAGCGCGGTTCAGTCACGACTGAACTGGGCCGGTACCGCAATTCAGCGAAGCTGAATCCTGGCGCCAACCAGATCATCGAACAGGTCGAGATACATCTGCACCGGGTCCGGCCCCGTCTCGGGCCGCGGTTCCGGACGCTGACGCCCGGGCATCAGCCAATGGTTGAGTGCGCCGACCAGCCGGGCGCGATCCCCCGGCGGGACGATGGTACCTCGCGCAGGCGAATCGATCAGTTCGTGGATCGCGACGCTCGAATCGGTCGCAATGGCGGGCGTGCCGGCGGCAATCGCCTCACGGATCACGCCGGGCACGCCTTCGAACTCGCTGGTCAGTACCACCGCCGCGGCGCGTTCGATCGCGGGCAGCGGATCGGGCGCATGGCCGGGCATCAGCACGCGATCCTCCAGCCCGGACCGTTCGACCAGCCGCTCGAGCGTAGCGCGCTCCTCGCCTTCACCCAGGATCACCAGCTTGACGTCCGGATCGTGAAGGCGCGGCATCGCCGCAATCAGCCGTTCCCAGCGTTTCTGCGGCGCCAGCCGGCCGACGCCGAGCAGGAATCGCCCCTCCGGTAACGCTGGCGGCCGCGCGCCGGGAATGGGCCGGGCGGGCGGGTTGGGGATGACATGGACATGCGAAGGGGACAGCCCCATCGCACCCACCGCCTCACCGGCCATCGCCGGGGTCATCGCCACCACTGCGTCGAGGAAGCGCGGGTGCATGCGCAGCCAGGTGCGATATCCCGCCCCCGCACCGCGCGGCAGGTCGGGGCGCACCAGCGCGTTGGACACCTTGCCCGCGATCGGCGGACAGGCCTTGCCCAGCCGTGCATGCAGCCAGAAGGCAGCGCCGGTGTAATGATTGCCGGGGCAGAAGACGATGTCGGGCCGGAGCTCACGAACGATGGCGTGGAGCCCGAACAGCGCGCGATAGGCGGTGCTGCCCAGTTCGCGCACCTCGACCCCTGGCGGAATCTCGTGCGCCAGCGCACCGCCGGTATCCCCGATCACCAGCGTCACCCGCCGCCCGGCGCGCGCCCAGCCATCGGCCATCCGCAGCAGCGCGCGCTCGACTCCGCCGCCCTTGAGCGTCTGGGCAAAGCTCAGAATATGCGCTGCGGTGGGGGTCTGATCGGGCACGGCGATCCGGAGTGGGGTTGAAGGCTGCCCAGCTAAAGCCCAAATCATTCCCGGAAGAAACCGTATTTTGCTGGCAGGGGCAGGCTGCGCGCGGCCCCTGACGGGGAAGCGTTGTAATCTGAGGTTCAGCCTGGATGCAGCTAAAGACGCGCCAAGAACGTTACGCTTCCGGAGAAGGGCACCAGTTTGGCCTATGTTGAACCACCGGGAGCGCAAGCTTCAATGAACACGTCTGTCGCAAATCCCGCCCCGATCGCCGCGGCGCCTCTCACGGCGCCCGATCTTGCGGGATTGGAGCCGATCCAGAAGATCAGGCGCCGCTGGCCCGCATTGCTGGGCGCAGCGCTGTCGCTGCTGATGATCGCCGGGCTCGCGCACGAGCTGTTCGACAAGGGGTTGACCGGTCTCTCTCAGATGGCGCCGAGCAGCTGGGTCTTCTACCTGTTCTTCGCGCTCTTCTACCTCGGCCCGCCGACCTTCGACTATGTCATCTTCCGCAAGCTGTGGAAGATTCCCGCGTCGGGCATGGTCGCGCTGCACCGCAAACGCATCGCGAACGAAGTCGTGCTCGGCTATTCGGGCGAAGCCTATTTCTACGCCTGGGCGCGCCAGCGCACGCAGATGGTGGCGGCACCGTTCGGCGCGGTGAAGGACGTTTCGATCCTCTCGGCGATCGCGGGCAATGCGATCACGCTGGTGATGCTCGCGCTCGCGCTGCCGCTCGCCACCGAATTGCTGTCTCCGGCACAGTTCAACACCGCCCTTGCCTCGATCGCGATCATGGTCGGCATGTCGGTGCCCTTCCTGATCTTCTCCAAACGCGTCTTCTCGCTGCGGGGGAACACGCTGTGGTGGATCTTCGGCATCCATTCGCTGCGTCTGCTGGTGGGCTCGATCCTGATCGCCTGCGCCTGGCATTTCGCGATGCCCGACGTGTCGCTCGGCATGTGGCTGATCCTTGCCGCGGCGCGCATGCTGGTGTCGCGCCTGCCGTTCGTGCCCAATAAGGATCTTCTTTTCGCCAATTTCGCGATCATACTGATCGGTCAGGGCCAGGCCCTGTCGGAGCTGCTTGCCTTCACGGCGGCGCTCACCCTGCTGGTCCATGTCGTGCTGTTCGCCGGCTTCGGACTGCTCGGGCTGATCAGGAAGGATATATGACCATTCGTTTCGCCGTTCCCCTTCTCTTCGCCGCCGCCACCCTCAGCTCTCCGGCTGCCGCTCAGCTTCTGGAGGGCACGGCGGCCATGTGCAACGGCTCGACGCCGTCGGTCCGCGTGAACGTCACCGGGCTCAAGGATCGCAGCGGACGGCTCAAGCTGGAACTCTATCCTGCGAACGAGGACGATTTCCTCAAGGACGACACCAAGCTCAAGAATGAGGGCAAGTTCTTTGCCCGGCTGTGGACGCCGACGCCCCAGACGGGCGCAGTCAGCCTGTGCATCCGCGCACCGCGCCCGGGCCGCTACGCGCTGCTGTTCACGCATGACCGCGACGGCAAGAACAAGTTCAACTTCTGGAAGGACGGCGCGGGATTCGCCAGCAACCGCAAGCTCGGCCGCAGCCGGCCGCAGCTCAGCGAGGCGGCCATCAGCGTCGGGTCGGGCGTGACAACCATCGCAATCCATGCCCAGTATCTGCGCGGGCTGTCGGGCTTCGCGCCCTATGATCCGAACGACTAGAGCCTGAGGCACGCGATGCGGATCGTCGACGTCAATGAATATTACTCGCCGACCGGCGGCGGCGTGCGCACCTATCTCGACCGCAAGATGCGCATCCTGGCCGAGCTCGGCCATGAGCTGATCGTCATCGCGCCCTATGACGAGGACCGGATCGAGGATCGCCCGGATGGCGGGCGCATCTATTGGGTCAAGGCGCCGCCGCTGATCGTCGACCGCAACTACTGGCTGTTCAAGGACATGGCGCCGGTCGTCCACCTGCTCGACCAGCTGAAGCCCGATGTGGTCGAGAACAGCTCGCCCTGGCGTCCGGCCTGGGGCGTCGGCAGCTGGCAGGGCGATGCGCTCAAGGTCTTCTTCGCGCACAACGACAATATCGGCGCCTATCCGCAACGCTGGCTCGCGCCCTTCGCCGGCCCCGACCGCATCGAGCAGATGTTCGGCTGGTACACGCGCTACATGAACAAGTTTCTCGAGGGCTATGACGCCTTCGTGACCAACGGCCCGGCGCTGGCCAAGCGGTACCGCCGCCGCGGCATCCATGTCGATGCGGCAATGCCGCTGGGGATCGACCGCAATCACTTCTCGCCCGCGCTGCGCGATGAGGAACTGCGCGCATCGATGCTCGCGCAGCTCGATCTTCCGCCCGAGGGGCATCTGCTGATCGGACTCGGCCGCCATCATCGCGAGAAGCGCTGGCCGGTGGTGATCGATGCGGTCGAACGCGCAGGCGCCAACATGCCCGTCGGCCTCATGCTGCTGGGCGACGGGATGCAGCGCGCGCAGCTCGAGCGACAGATTGCGGGCAACACGCATATCCGCCTGTTCCGCCCGGTCTATGACCGCGAACGCTTCAGCCGCATCCTCGCCAGCGCAGACGCGCTGATCCATGGATCGGACCAGGAACCGTTCGGGCTGGTCGCATCGGAGGCGCTGGCATCGGGCCTGCCGCTGATCGTGCCCAATGACGGCGGCTGCGCCGAAGTGGCCGACCCGCTGTTCGCCGAGACCTATCAGGGCGGCGATTCCAAATCAGCCGCGGCAGCGATCCGGCGGCTGTTCGCGCGCGATCAGCCGATCCTGCGCGCCGCGGCGCGGCATGCCGCGGGGCAGGTGCTGTCGGATCGCGACCATGCGATCGCGCTGGTCGATCTCTATTCGGAACTGATCGCCGAGCGCGCCGGGGGCATGGCACGGCGCCAGAGAGTATAGCGCTCATTACCCAGCGGCATCACGCTGATCTCACGATAGCCGTCGCGCTTCACGCCTGACAGCATGCGTTCGCGAATCTCCGGCCGCTCGCCGCGATAGGGTTTGCGCATTACCACCCATTCGGGATGCTGCCCGAGGATGCGGTCGATCTCGGCATCCTGATCGACCCCGATCGCCCCGCGCTCGCGCGTGCGGCTCAAATGGCTGGGAAAGATCCAGCGGGTGACCGCGCACCGCCCGGTCATCGGATAGAGCATCGTCGAACCCGAATAGACATGCAGGCACCCCGGCCCGGTGCCGATGGTCCGGGCGATCGCCGCAATCTCGCCCGGGGTGCCGCGCGTCGAGCGCTTGGCGAGCAGCAATATCTGCCCCCCGGCAAAAGCCAGCAACAATACCCAGAAGGCGAAGCGGCGATGCACGCCAAGGAAGGCCGCGGCACAGATTGCGAGCGGCGGGATCAGCGGCAGCGCGTAATGTTCGAAATAGGAGCCGAAGACGAGCAGGCCACCAACGGCAGCAAGCGCCCAGGCGAACAGGAACGCGGCGGCGTCCGACCCGCCGCGCTGCCGCCAGCCCAGCGCTGCGGCCGCCAGCAACGGCGAGAGGATCAGCGTGATCGCGGCAAGGTTACCGATCTGCTCAAGCGCCGGGTCGGGATTGCGGTCGAGGATCGAGAGGAAGTTGGCATAGAGCCAAGCCTCACTTTGGCCCATCGAGGCATAGACGGCCCAGGCAGCCAGCGTCGGCAGCAGCGCGACGCCCGCCAGCGGGACTGCGGAAAGCGCCAGACGCACCAGCCCGCGACCCGCCCGCCATTCGCGCCACAGCAGCCACAGTCCGAAGAACAGCCCCTCGAACACCGCAGCGTATTTGACCTGCAGTGCGAGGCCAACGAGCGCCATCGCCGCGAACCCGCCCGCGAAACGCTTCCCCGCCGATGCTTCCCGCTCGCCGCGCACGATCAGCGTGGCGGCCGCGATCATCAGCAGATTGTAGAAGACCGGCGCCTGCCCGCCCTGCCCGTCGATCAGGTTGGGCCAGAGAATAACCGCAATCCCCGCCGCGAGTGCTCCCCGGTGCCATCCCGCCCGGTCCGCCAGCCGCGCCGCGAGCACCGCCGTCGCGACGAGGCACGCCAGCGCCAGTGCCTGATAGGCCAAGATCCCCGCCGGATAGCCAAGCGCCGCCGCGGGCGCGTAGATCAGGAACAGCCCGATCGGCTTGCGGTCCCACACATCGACGAACGGTACCGCGCCGTCGAGCATCGCCCGGGCAGCGACGAAGTAGAATTCCTCGTCGACATGCAGGATCGGATTGCCGAACGTGACCGCGCGCGCCGCCAGAGCGACGGCGAGCAGGATCAGCCAGCGCGGCCCGTTGGAAATGCTCACACCTTGTTCGGGTAGACGGGCACGATATCGACCGGGATCGCCTTCATCGACGCGATCACGGAACGGGCATTGTCGTCGAGCACCGCCCATTTGGCCATGAATGCCTTGACCCCGTCATAGTCGCCATTGCCCTGCAGCACGATCATGTCGCGCAGCAGATCGCGCAGCCCCAGTTCGAACCGGGCGTCGTCGATGCGGTAGCGGCCAGCCTTGGCGTCCCAGACGAACGCGCCCTTGGCCTTCAGATAGCCATATTGCATCGCTGCGCCCTTGCCGTGCGCTTCCTCGATCCCGAAGCGCATCGCGCGGAAGGTGCCGGCAAGATAGGTGGCGAAGAGCTGAGACTTCTCCGCCGCGGGCAGCTCGCCCTTCTGCATCATGAACAGGATGTTCCACGCGCCCATCACATCGGCCTTGGCTTCCTCCAGCCCCGATGCCTGATCCTTGAGCGCCTCGCTCACCGTCGTGCGCTTGCCGTCCACCACGATCGTGCCCGGCCCAAGGCTGTGCGACAGCTCGTGGAACAGCGTCTCGAGCTGCATATACTTCTTGGCGACCAGGCTCGCCTGATCGGGCACCAGCACCAAAGGTGCCATCGGGCTCAGGATCCGCTCATATTTCGCGCCGAGCACGTTGGAGAGGATCACCTTCTTCGCGCCCTTGGCCTCGCGCACGCGCTCGTCATTGGGCAGGTTGAAGGCGATCGTCTGCACGCCCGGGACGTTGTCGCCGCCGCCGCGGATCTGCTCCGCCACGGCGATCGGGCTTTCGAAGCCGCGCTGGAAATTCTTGTACTTGGCGGCGACCGGCAGGTTCGCCTCCATGTCGCGCAGATAGCGTTTGTACTTGGCAAGTGCAGCGGACTCGGCCGGATCCTTGAGCGTCACGAAGCTTTCGAACGCGGTCTTCTGGCCGTGGAGCCGGTCGGTATAGACCTCATACGGCCCGATCGCGACCTCGATCGGCGTGCCCTCCAGGTCCATCCACGCCAGCTCCGACTGGAAATAATCGTCGGTCAGGAAGGCCTTGGCACGCAGCGTCAGGAACTTCTTGAGGCTGGCGTTGGTGGTGATCGCCGCGGCCTGCTCCAGCAGCTTCGCCGCCTGGGTCAGTTCGGTCTTGTAGGCGACCGAATAGGGGACCGCCTTCAGCTTCACCCCGTCGCGGACGACGACGGTATAGGGGCTGGTGAGCGCCGTCTTCTCGCCCGGGTTCTTGGCGAGATAGGCGTCGAACTCCTCGCGCGTGAGGTCGGCGGGATAGAAGCCCGCGCCCTCGGGCATCTTCGCGCCGCCGCCGAACGGGTGAAGGTCCGCAACCTCGTCCCACGGTCCGAAATTGCGGTCGTACATCTCGAGCTTGAGCGCATCGCCCTGCTTCTCGATCCCGGCGCGCGTTGCCTGCCAGTTCGAATCGCGCTGGGTGCGATAGATGGTCGACATGATGTCCGACGCCTGGATCAGCAGATTGACCACCTGCCGCTCCTCATCGGTCAGGAAGCTCGTGTCGGCCTTCATGTCGATCACCGCGAGCTTCGCCTTCTGTGCGGCGAGGTCATAGCTGTCGGCGGCGGCGGCCGTCTCATTCCCCGCGGGCGCCTGATTGCAGGCGGCGGTGGCGAGAAGCAGCGCGGCGAGGGCGGATTTGCGCATCGGTAACTCCGGAAACCAGTCGGTTGCGGCAAGCTCTAGACCTGTCAGGATCGACTGTCACGAACCAGCCACATGCACGGGCCAAGGACGCCGCGAGGGAGACCTGCCATGACCATCCGTATCGACCGCCGCGCCTTTGTCCTCACCGGCACGCTTGGCCTTGGCGCCTATGCCATCCCCGGCTTCGCGCAGGTGCCCATGGCGGATGGCTTCACCCACAATGTCGCGAGCGGCGAGCCGGGGCCGACCTCGATGCTGCTCTGGACCCGTTATGTCGGCAAGGGCGACTCGGCGAAACTCAAGGTCGAGGTCTCCGACAGCGCGGACTTCGCCCGGATCGTGGCGGGCGGCGAAGCGATCACCGGGCCGTGGCGCGACTGGACGACCAAGATCGTCGTCACCGGCCTCAAGCCGGCGACCCGCTATCATTATCGCTTCGTCGCGCCCGATGGCAGCTTCTCCCCGGCGGGGCGGACGCGGACGCTGCCGCAGGGCGACACGGCGCGCTTCGGCATCGCCATCTTCTCCTGCTCGAACCTCGGCTTCGGTTTCTTCAACGCCTATGCACATGCCGCGGTGCGCGAGGATATCGACCTCGCCGTGCATCTCGGCGACTATATCTACGAATATCCGCAGGGGAATTATCCGGCGCTCGATCAGGTGGTGGCGAACCGGCTGCAGCTCCCCGCGGCCGAGATCATTCACCTCGCCGATTATCGCCTGCGCTATGCCAGCTATCGCAGCGACCCCGATCTCCAGGCGCTCCATGCCGCCAAGCCGATGCTGGTCCAGATGGACGACCACGAATCGGCGAACGACAGCTGGGAGGGCGGCGCGCAGAATCACTCGCCCGACAAGGAAGGCGACTGGAATCTGCGCCGCGCCGCCGCGATGCAGGCCTGGCGCGAGTGGATGCCGGTCTCCGACGAGCCGTGGAAGACCTATGAGATCGGCACGCTCGCCACGTTGTTCCGGACCGAGACCCGGCTGCTCGGACGCACCAGACCCTATAGCGCCGCGCAGTTCTTCGAGGCGGCCGATCCGGTCGCAGCGCTGAAGGCGTTCCGCGACGGCGCCTGGCAGGACCCGGCGATGACGATGATGGGCTGGGAGCAGGAGGCGTGGATCGCCGCCGAGCTCGCCCGATCGGTCAAGGCGGGAACGCGCTGGCAGGTGGCGGGCTTCGGCACGATCATGGGCAGGCAGGTCGCGCCGAAACAGGCGATGGAATGGCTCAAGCCCGACGCATCGGAGGCCGCGAAACGCTATGTGAAGGGCGGCCTGGCACTGGCGTCGGTGGGGCTGCCGTCCAACCTCGACAATTGGGGCGGCTATCCGGCGGCGCGTGCGCGGTTCCTCAAGGCCGCACAGGCAGCGAACGCCAACCTCGTCGTGATCGCCGGGGACAGCCACAATGCCTGGGCCTATGACCTTGCGCAGGACGGCAGACCCGCAGGCGTCGAGTTTGCGGGACAGGCGGTGACGTCACCGGGCTATGAAAGCTCGACCGCGACCGACCCCAAGGTGATCGCCCGTGCGCTGGTCGAGGCGAACCCCGAGCTCAAATGGTGCGACACGTCGCGCCGCGGCTATATGGCGCTGACGCTGACCCCCGATCAGCTGCGCAACGACTGGCTGTTCGCCGACACGATCAAGGAGCGCACGCCGGCGGCGAGCATCGGCCACAGCGCCACGGTGCGCCGCGGTCGCAACGTGATAGCCTGACGGGTATCGGGATACCCGAAAGTCCCAAGAGTCACACTGCTACGCGCGCGAGGACGGATCGACGATAAGAAAGAGCGAGCCGAGGCTCGCAAGCCGGATCCAACATTGCAAGCGAGAGCGCCTCAGCCCTCGAGGCTCTTGCTCACTTGCTCGGTCATGTCCTTCGACAGGCCCGGCGTGGCAAGGATGCGTTCCAGCTCGGCCCGCATCTTCGCCGCGCGCACCTCGTCGAATCGCTTCCAGCGGCCGAGCGGCGGGACCAGCTTCGCCGCGGTCTGCGGGTTGAGCTTGTCGAGCGCGATCAGCTGATCGGCGACGAAGCGATAGCCGCGCCCTTCGCCGGAATGGAAGGCACGCTGGTTGATCGCGAACGCGCCGACCAGCGCGCGGGCGCGGTTGGGGTTGGCCAGCGTGAAGTCGCGATGCTTCGCCAGCTCCTCGACCGCCTCCGCCGTGTCGGCGCGCGTCGCCAGCGCCTGGGTCTGGAACCATTTGTCGAGCACCAGCGCATTGTCCGAATAGCGATGGTAGAAGATGTCGAGCGCCGCTTCGCGCTTGCCGGCATTGGCGTGCGCCTCGCTGTTGACCAGCGTCATCAGCGCGCCCTGCCGGTCGGTCATGTTGTCCGCGCCCTCGAACTGGCCGAAGGCGAGGTCCGCGCCGTCGGCCGCGCCGCTCGCGTTGATATAGCCGAGCGACACCGTGCGCAGCCGCCGCGCACCCTTGCCCGCGGGGCTGTACTCGAAGCGATTGGCCTTCACCGCATCATGCGCATCGCGCCATTGCTGTTCGAGCGCCTTGCCGAGATCGCGGCGCAGCGCCTCGCGCTTCTGGAAGATGAGTTCCGGATCGACGACGGCCAGCTGGTCGCCGATGAAACTGTCCGAGGGGAGCAGCACCGCTTCGGCGATGAACGCCCGGTCGAGCGCAGGATCGGCGAGGGTGTTGCCGACCGCCTCGATCACCGGCGCATGATCGGCACGGCCCTGGGTCACCGCCGCGACCAGCGTGTCGAGCATCAGCTGCTGCATCGCCTCGTACCGCGCAAAGGGATCGTCGTCATGCGCCGAGAGGAAGGCGAGATCGGCGGCGCTGCGGTTGGTATCGACGATCACCGGCGCCGAAAAGCCGCGGTTGATCGACAGCACCGGGCGCTCGGTCACTCCGTCGAACGCGATTTCGGCTTCCCCGTCCGACAGGAGGACAAGCTGCTCGGGCGCCACGGGCTTGGCGGTCTCGCCGCCGAACAGCCGCAGCTTGAGCGGAAGCACCATCGGCGCCTTGTCGGGCTGGCCGGGGGTCGGCGGCACGGCCTGCCGGATCGTCACGCGCGCGCGGCCATCTTCGTGCTCCAGCGTCGCGCTGACACGCGGCGTGCCGGCCTGCGAGTACCAGAGGCGGAACTGGGCAAGGTCGATCCCGCTCGCTTCCTCCATGCACCCGACGAAATCCTCGCAGGTCGCGGCGGTGCCGTCGAAGCGCTGGAAATAGAGGTCGGTTCCCGCACGGAACTTCTGCGGGCCCAGGATCGTGGCCATCATGCGAATGACCTCGGCGCCCTTGTTGTAGATGGTCGCGGTGTAGAAGTTGCTGATCTCGAGATATTCGTCGGGGCGCACCGGGTGCGCGAGCGGCCCCGAATCCTCGGGGAACTGTGCCGCGCGCAGGCCGCGGACATCCTCGATCCGCTTGACCGCAGCCGAGCCCTGGTCGGCCGAAAAGCTCTGGTCGCGGAAGACGGTGAAGCCTTCCTTGAGCGAGAGCTGGAACCAGTCGCGGCAGGTGACCCGGTTGCCCGACCAGTTGTGGAAATATTCGTGCGCGACCACCGCGGCGACCGCGTCATAGTCGTAATCGGTGGCGGTATCGGGATCGGCGAGGATGTAGCGGCTGTTGAAGATGTTCAGCCCCTTATTCTCCATCGCGCCGAAGTTGAAATCATCGACCGCGACGATGTTGAACACGTCGAGGTCATATTCGCGGCCATAGACCTTCTCGTCCCACGCCATGCTGAGCTTGAGGGCATGGAGCGCATGATCCGTCTTGGGCAGATCCTTCTCGCGCACCCAGATGCCGAGCTGCACCTCGCGCCCCGACAGGGTGGTGAAGGTCCCCCGATTGGCGGCCAGGTCGCCCGCGACCATCGCGAAGAGGTAGCAGGGCTTGGGGAAGGGATCGCGCCATTCGGCCCAGTGCTTGCCGTCGGGCGCTTCGCCCTGCGCGACCGGATCGCCATTGGCGAGCAGCACCGGAAAGCGCGCCGAGTCGGCGGTCATCTTCACCCGGTATCGGCTCAGCACGTCGGGCCGGTCGGGGAAGAAGGTGATGCGGCGAAACCCCTCGGCCTCGCACTGGGTGCAGAGATTCCCGCCCGAGGCATAGAGGCCCATCAGCTGGGTGTTGCGCTCGGGCGCGATCTCGACCTGAGTCTCGACGACATGCGCGTCGCCGGGCAGTGCGATCACCAGCGCCGGCCCGTCCATCTCATAGGCGGCATCCGCGCCATCGACCTTGACGACAAGCGGTGTCAGCCCGTCGCCATCGAGCCGCAGAACCCGATCGTGCCCGCCGTTCCGTTCGACGGTCAACACCGCCGTCACGCGCGTCGCCGCCGGATCGAGATCGAAGTCGAGCGCGATCTCAGGCACCAGCCAGTCCGGAACGCGATAGTCTTCGCGGCGGGTAATGTGCGGCGTGGCGGCGAGAGCGTCGATCATGGGACAAGCCTATAGGCGGTGCCGCCCGGGCGGCACCACGAAATTTCGTTGCGGTGTATAGCTGTAGTGCTACGCCTCAGCCCATCCTTTGTTCAATCGGAAGACCATCTAGATGCTGCGTCCGACGCTCACGCTTGCTCTTGTCAGCCTTGCCCTCCCGCTCGCCGCCCAGGAAGCCGCCCCGCAGGCTGCACCCGAAGCCGCCAAGACGCCGACCCCGGCCGAGACCAACGCCTTCGTCAACGCCGCGCTCCCTGCCGACCAGGCCGCAATGAAGGCGCATGTCATGTTCCTCGCCAGCGATGCCATGAAGGGCCGCGAGTCGGGCACCAACGAATATGAGATCGCCGCGCAATATGTCGCCGCGCAATTCTATGCGGCCGGTCTCAAGCCCGCGGGCATCGACGGCTCCTATCTCCAGCCCGTCCCGCTGCTCAGCTTCCGCGCCGCCGACAAGGGCACGCTGACCGTCACCCGCAGCGGCGCGGCGCCGGTCAGCCTCGTCTTCGGCGAGGACTATATTCCCGGCGGCAACCCCGAACGGGAAAGCACGCTGATCGACGCCGGCGTGGTGTTTGCGGGCTATGGTATCGTCGCGCCGCAGTACAAGCGCGACGACTACAAGGGCGTGGACGTGAAGGGGAAGGTCGTCGCGATCTTCTCGGGCGCGCCGGGTGGTTTCGACGGCGAGGAACGCGCGCATTTCGGCAGCAACGCCAACAAGGCGGCGATCGCGGCGGGCAAAGGCGCAATCGGCGTGATCGTGCTCGAAAGCCCGAGCTCGGCGAAGGTCCGTCCCTTCTCGCGCCTCACCGAAGTGTGGGACGAATGGCGGATGACCTGGGCCGATGCGCAGGGCAACGGCCATCTGCCCGCCAAGGGCACGCCGACGATCGCGTCGGTCAGCCTCAAGGGCGCGGGCAAGCTGTTCGGCAATGACAAGGGCTGGGCCGCGGCGGTGAAGGCGGCCGAAGCCGGCAAGACGACGATCGCGCCCTTCGCGAGCAGCGGGACGCTCGCCGCCGCGCTCAAGACCGAGCGCAAGACGGTGACCAGCAGCAACGTGGCCGGGATCATCCCGGGCAGCGACCCCAAGCTCAAGGACGAAGTCGTCGTCCTCTCCGCGCATCTCGACCATGTCGGGATCGGCAAGGCCGATGCGAAGGGCGACACGATCCACAATGGCGCGATGGACAATGCGATGGGCATCGCCTCGCTGATCGAGGAGGCCAAGCGCTTCCAGGCATCGGGCAAGCCACCGCGCCGCTCGATCATGTTCCTTGCGGTCACCGCGGAGGAGAAGGGGCTGATCGGCGCCGACTATTTCGCGCACAACCCGACCGTGCCCAAGGCCAGCCTGGTGGCGAACGTCAATCTCGACATGCCGGTGATCACCTACAAGTTCGAGGACATGATCGCGTTCGGCGCGGCGCGCTCGACGCTCGGCCCGATCGTGGCGCGCGCGACTGCGGGTGTCGGCGTGGGCGTCGGCAAGGATCCGATGCCCGAGCAGGGCTTCTTCGTCCGTTCAGACCATTACCGCTTCGTCCAGCAGGGCATCCCTTCGGTCTTCCTGTGGCCGGGTATGGCCGGACCGGGGGGCGAAGCGTTCAACCGCTTCCTCGCCACCCGCTATCACCGCCCGTCGGACGAGATCAGCAATCCCGAGATCAAATGGGATCAGGGCGTGCGCTTCATCGAGGCGAATTACGCCATCGCCCGCGAGATCGCCGACGCCGATGCGCGCCCGGCCTGGAACAAGGGCGATTTCTTCGGCGTGCTCTACAACGGATATGGCGCGAAGTGACGTGATCCTCCCCGTGACGGCGGAGGATTGATGCGCCTGTTCGTCTTCGGCCTCGGCTACACCGCGTCGGCGATCGCCGCGCGGCTGCCGGATGCGCGGGTCGCAGCAACCGGAAGCGCCGGCAACGTCGCCTTCGACGACACCGATCGCGTGCGGTTCGAGGTCGCACAGGCGACGCATATCCTCTGCTCGGTGCCGCCGGGCGAGGGCGATCCGGTGCTTGCCGCCTATGGCGACGCGCTGGCGGCTGCCGATGCGTGGCTCGGCTACCTCTCCTCGACCGGGGTCTATGGCGACACCGGCGGGGCGTGGGTCGATGAAGGCGCGCCGACCGGCAGCGGACGGCGCAGCGCGCGCGCGACAGCGGACGCCGCGTGGCTGGCGCTGGGCGCGCGCGCGTTCCGGCTGCCGGGCATCTACGGTCCCGGCCGCTCACCGCTCGATCGCATCCGTGCCGGCGAGGCGCGGCGGATCGATGTGCCGGGACAGGTGTTCAGCCGCGTGCATGTCGACGACATCGCCAGCGGTGTGATCGCCGGGCTCGACGCGCCGCCGGGCGCCTATAACCTCGCCGACGACGAACCCGCGCCGCAGAGCGACGTCATCGCCTTCGGCTGCCGGCTGCTGGGGCTGCCGGTGCCGCCGCTGGTTCCGCTGAAGGAAGCGAACCTCTCGCCTGCCGCGCGCGCCTTCTATTCGGAGAACCGGCGCGTCGCCAACGGCAAGGCCAAGCGCGTGCTGGGCTGGCGACCCGCTTATCCCGATTACCGGTTGGGCCTGCGCGCCCTCAGCGCCAGCACCAGCCCCGCGCCCGCGAGCAAGGCGCCTGCCGCGGCGAGCCACGACCAGCGATAGCCCTCGAACAGGGTCGAAAGCAGCATCGCCAGCACCGGGATGATCACGCTGGAATAGGCCGCCTTGGCGGGGCCGATCTTGCGCAGCACACTGAAGTAGAGCGGGAAGGACACCGCCGAGCCGAGA
This sequence comes from Sphingomonas sp. GW821-FHT03E12, assembly GCF_059420685.1. NCBI lineage: Bacteria > Pseudomonadati > Pseudomonadota > Alphaproteobacteria > Sphingomonadales > Sphingomonadaceae > Sphingomonas > Sphingomonas sp. GW821-FHT03E12. The sequence continues at coordinate 766,587 of NZ_JBWKUF010000001.1, read as the reverse complement.
ATGCCGAGATAGAGCACCCCCGCGACATAGTTGAACCGCGTGTCGAACACCGGCGGGCCGGTCGTGATCCAGGCGAAGGTCGCGTCCATCGACGCGCCGAGCAGCATCGCCCAGCCCAGCATCGTCGCCATCGGATAGCGTTTCGCGGTCTCGGTCGCCTGCATGATGTTGGCGGTCGACGCCGACAGCACGCCCAGGCAGGTCAGGCCGATCCCCAGCCAGATCTCGCCGCTCGCCATCGGATCGCGGCGCAGCTCGTGCAGGAACAACAGCCCAACGCCCGCCATCGCGATCAGCGACCCGATGATGAGCTGCCGCCCCATCTTCTGGCCGAGGAAGATGCGCGCAAAGATCGCGTTGGGAACCAGCAGCAGCGCGAACACCACCGCGACCAGCCCCGAGGTGACATGCCCCTCCGCGCGGTAGACGAAGTTGAAATTGAGCGCGAACTGGAAGGCACCCATCAGCGCCGCGAACAGGATGCCGCGCGCGTCGAGCCGGAGCGGCTGGCGCGTAAATGCGGCCCAGCCGAGCATCGCCACCCCGGCGATCAGGAAACGATAGGTGACCGACCAGGTCGGCGGCACCACGCCGAGCTGGCCGGTGATGACGATCCAGGTCGATCCCCAGATCAGCGTCACCGCCGCGAACGGCAGCAACACGGAAAGCCGCGTGGAATTGGGCGCGGGCGCCGTGCTCACAAGCGCGCGATCGCGTCGGCCAGCGGGCGGACCGCCGCCGCATCCTGATCCCAGGAGACGACGACCCGGATCTCGCCCGGCGCCCAGTCGTAGAAGCCGAAGCCCTGCGCGCGGAGCGACGCGGCTTCCTCCGCCGTCACCTTGAGGAACAATGCATTCGATTCGACCGGATGGGCGAGGCGCGGTCCCGCCACCTGAGCGAGCAGCGCCGCCCCTTCATTGGCGGCACGTGCGTTTCGCAGCCACAGCGCATTGTCGAGCATCGCGTGCAACTGCGCGGCGAGGAACCTGCCCTTGGACTGGAGGTGGCCGGCACGCTTGCGGCGCACGCGCGCGGCATCGGCGAGATCGGGGCGAAAGAACACCAAGGCCTCGGCGCCCATGCCGCCATTCTTGATGAAGCCGAAGCTCAGCGCATCAACCCCGGCGCGCCACGTCAGCTCGGCGGGCGTGCAGCCGAGATGCACCAGCGCATTGGCAAAACGCGCGCCGTCGACATGGAAGCCGAGGCCGCGCTCCTTCGCGAGCGCGCCGATCGCCGCGGTCTCTTCGGGCGTATAGGCCAGGCCATATTCGGTGGCGTTGGTGATCGAGATCGCGTGCGGCTGGGTCCAGTGGACGCCAGGCTTGATCCGGTCGATCACCGCGCGGATCGCGTCGGGGGTGAGCTTCGCGCCCGGCCCCTCGGCGAGCAGCAGCTTGGCGCCATGGGTGAAGAATTCGGGCGCCCCTGCCTCATCGGCCTGGATATGCGCCTCGCGATGGCAGACCACGCCGCCATAGGGCGGGCAGAGCGACGCGAGCGCCAGGCAATTGGCGGCGGTGCCGGTGGGCAGCCACAGCACCGCGACATCGGTTTCGAAGAGCTCGGAAAAGCGCGCATCGAGCGATTGGCTGAGCGCGTCGCCGTCATAGGCGGTATCCTGCACATTCGCGGCCGTCAGTGCCGCGAGCACCTCGGGACAGGCGGGTGCGGCATTGTCGGAGAAGAAGCGCATGGCGGCCCCATGCGCCCTGCATTGTGCGCCGTCAATCGGACGCCTGCCGCACCGGGATCGTTACCCGTTTCCGCTTGCGGAACGGGGCGGCGATGCTGCGTTGAAATCTTGCCGTCTGGCGATCCTCGACCCCTGGGGGGAGGATCGGTTCCTGCCGGTACGGGGAGGCGGCAATCGCCCGTCCGGTCATCCCGGCTCGCCTGGAGCCGGGCCTGCGGGGCTCAGGCGATGATGCCCGAGCCCGGCACGGCGGTGGTGGTGGTGAGGATCGTCACGGTCGTGAGACCGAAGGAGATGAGGGTGATGAGAATGCTGCGTGCCATGATCTTGCTCCTCCTGGCTGGTCCGGTCAGGCGACCGGACCCATGCTGAGGGTGTTGGCGATCAGAACCGCGGTGAAGGCGGCGGCGCCGAGCAGCGAGAAAGCGTAGCGGCTGAGCGAGTCGAAACGGAGTGCCATGATCTTGTTCCCTTGTTGTGTTCCGCCAGACCGTCCGGCGGGATGCACAAGAGATTGCAGGGTCCGTGCCAACTCTCATAAGTCATTGAATTATATGGAGTAGAAATTTTATTACCGAGATTTCTCGTATTTTGCGCCAATATATTTGGCAAATTACGCCAACAATCTTGGGAAAATTTTCAGGAGCCGCGTCAGCTGCTGTGGACGCGGTTCCGGCCGTCCTTCTTGGCGGCGTAAAGCAGCCGGTCGGCGCGGCCGACACTGGTGCAGAGCGGCTCGCCTTCGGCGACAAAGGTCAGACCCGCCGAGAAGGTGATCTCGCCCAGCGGTGTGTCGGTCTCGCGCAGGCGATAACGCTTGGCCGCGACGGTCGCGCGGGCATTGTCCAGCGTCACCCGCGCGCTTTCCAGAGCCGTGGCCGCGAACAGGATCGCAAATTCCTCGCCGCCATAGCGTGCGACCAGATGCCCCGCGCAGCTCGCCTTGAGCGTCTCCGCGATCGTCTTGAGCACGCGGTCGCCCACGGCATGGCCGAACCGGTCGTTGACCGCCTTGAAGTGATCGACGTCGCACACAGCGACGCACATAGCGGCGCCGGTGGCGGCCAGCTCGGCATAGGCCTCTTCGAATGCGCGGCGGTTGGGCAGTTCGGTCAGCGGATCGCGGCGGGCATTGTCGCGCGCCTCCTCCAGCTTGTCGCGCAGTTCGACCGCCTCGCGCGTTGCGTTCTCGAGCCGCGATTCGGCGCTGTGCACACGCTCGAGCATCGTCGCAGTGACGCGCGACAGTTCGTCGAACAGCGCGCCTTCGGTTCCGGTGCCATAGCGGCGGATCGCACTCGCACTGGCGGCGAGATCGCGGCCGAAGCCCGCGGTCTCGTCGCGCATCGCCTGCACCATGTCCTGAAAGCCTTCGACCTGCATCTGGGTCTGCGCGACCAGCCCGTCGGCCTTGTCGCGGACGCTCCGCGCGCTCGCGGGCGAGTCCACGCCCAGCGATTCGATATCGCGCTTGGTCAGCCGCACCCCGCCATCGGTCAGCGCCGCGACCGCCCGCGCGAGCGGGCTGTCGGAATCGTGGAGCAGATGCCAGGCGAACGCGAAGTTCGCCGGATCCGGCTCCAGCCGCTGATCGAACAGAAATGTGCCGATGCGCTCGTAAAGCTGCCAGGCCGGATCATCGGCCCCTGCAGCTCGAGCGGCCCTCGCCACCGTCATATAATCCTGTCCCCACGCTCATTGGGGCGCTTCATACACGCGCCCGCAAACGCACCCTGATGCGAGTGACCTATGCGCTAACTGCTAAAATCCGGTGAAATCGTTACGCCACCAATAAGCATATTATTTGGGGCGTTTGGCGCGCCATTCCTTCACCGCCGCCAGCGTGTTGCGGATGTGCGGCGCAGGGCTCATCTCGCTGTGCGCGTAGATCACCTTGCCGTCGGGCGTGATGACGAAGCTGGTGCGGCTGGTCATCGCGGTCTTGGCGCCGTTGCGCTTGAGTGCGACGTCATAGCCGTCGATGATCGCGGGGGTCGCCTGCGCCACCGCGAACTTGCTCGCGCAATCCTTGGTCGAGAAGTCCTTGAGCTTGTCGATCGGGTCGGCAGCCATGCCGATCACGGTCGCACCCGCGGCCTTGAACTCGGGCGTGGCGGCGGCAAAGGCCTGTGCCTCGGCGCTGCATCCCGGGGTGAATGACATCGGGTAGAAATAGAGGACGACCGGCCCCTTCTTGAGCTGCTTCTTGAGGTTGAGTGTGAACTCCTTGCCCCCAAGCGCGCCCTGCGTGGTGAAATCGGGCGCAACCGCACCGGGCGCGATCTGGGCGGCGGCGGGAAGCGAGGCGGTCAGGGCAAGTGCGGCAAGGATCGTCGTGCGCATCATATCACTCCTCATTTGGGACGCTTATGCGCCCGCTATTGGTGCCCGCCAAGATCAACGCGTCAGCGAAATCCCGATCCGCCCATGCGTGTCGCGGCGGCGGTAATCGTCGAGCGCCTCGCCATGGCCGGTGAAGCCCTGTCCGAACAGATAGATGCCGAACCCGCCGCCAAGATCGGCGAGCGGATAGGAGGCGAACAGTTCGGCGGCGCCGCGCCCGGTCTCGAAATCGCCGCGCACGTTGAGGCTGAGCTTGAGGCTGTCGGGCTTGAGCACGGTCAGGCCCAGCGAGGCATTGCCCCAATAGCGGTTGAGGTCGGGCGCCACGCCCTGCTTGCCGACATAGAACCAGGCCTGAGGCGTCACCTCGGCACGCCAGCTGTCGCCGAGGTCGAACGCCTTGGTGAAACGCGCGAAGATACGGTTCGAATCGATCGAGGTCGCCGGCCCCTCGCCATTCGAATCGTGCCGCCAGCCGATCCCGAAGGTCGCCGTCTCGTCGACGGCCTTCTCGTAGAAGATTTCGGGCGAATAGGTCGTGTGCTCGAACGGGCCCGAGGGCAGGTCGAGCCGCCAGAACATCGTCTGGGTATAGGCGAATCTGAAACCGCTCAGCGCACTCTCGTTGCTGAACGGCTGGAAGGCGAAGCTGAACTGCAGCTTGGTCCCCGAATCGCCCGGGCCGAATACGCCATAGATCGGCTCATGCGGCGAGAAGCGGGTCAGAAAACCCGAAGACGTGCCCGCCGAGCGCCGCACCTCGGTCTCGCCCTCGGCATTGGCCGCCGCCGCTGAGGCCGCGGCGCGCGCATCGGCGGGGTAAGCGCTGCCCACCCCCGGTGGGAGCTCGCCTGCGGTAGAGGGCGCCGGACGCGCGGCATAGGCGACCGGAACATAGCGCGCCTTGGCGAAACCGCCGGGCTGGATCGTCGCCGCGGGCGCAGGCAGCCGCTCGAGCGTCATGCGCGTGCCGTCGGCCGCGGTCACCTCGATCTGGCGCGGCCCTTCGGCCGGGACGGGCGCCGCGCCTTCGTTGAGCAGGATCACCTCGACCCCGCGCAACGCCTCGCGCTCGGTCGCGGGCTGGGTGGGCACGGCGCGGACCTGCGCCAGCGCAGGCGCAGCGGTCAGGGCAAACGGGACGAGAAGCAGCGAGCGCATCGGCGCCCCGGATGCCAGCAAGCGATGACGATTGCGAGTCGATTGGCGCGCATCGCCTATCGGCAACCGCCGGGACGAGGCCTAAGGTCGGCGGACCACAATCGCAGGAGAGACCGGATGACCGCTGACGAGGCCGAGATCGGCAAGGTGCTGGACGAGCTCTACGACATCATTTCGGGGCCCGCGGGGCCGCGCGACTGGTCGCGGCAGCGCGCGATCTTCCACGACGAGAGCCGCCAGATGCGCACCTGGATCGAGCCGGACGGCAGCTCCGCGATCCGCATCATGGGCCGCGACGCCTATGCCGCGGACACCACGCCCTATTTCATGGAGAACGCCTTTTACGAGATCGAGACCGCGCGGCGGATCAACGTCTTCGGCAACATGGCGCATGTCTGGAGCATCTACGAGGCACGGCGCTCGCCCGATGCCGCCGATCTCGACCGGCGCGGGATCAACTCGATCCAGCTCTACAAAGAGCCGGACGGCTGGAAGGTGATCAGCATGATCTGGGACAATGAGCGCGAGGGCGTGGTCGCCAGCCTCTAGGCGGACCGCAGGAGACGCAGAGATGGAGAACGGCGAAACCCATCTGAAGCACGCGATCGCGCTGGCGCTGGCCAATGTCGAGGCCGGCGGCCGCCCGTTCGGCGCGGTCCTGGTCAAGGACGGAAAGGTGGTGGCGACCGGGGTGAACACGATCCTCGCGACCAACGATCCCACCGGCCATGCCGAGCTCAATGCGATCCGCGCGGCGAGCGCGGCGCTCGGCACGGCCGATCTGTCCGGCTGCGCGGTCTATGCCAGCGGGCATCCCTGTCCGATGTGCATGGCCGCCATGCGCCTCGCCGGGATCGGCGAGGTCGCGTTCGCCTTTTCCAACGAGGACGGCGAGCCCTATGGGCTGTCGACCGCCGCGGTCTATACCGATCTGGCAAAGCCCTTCGCGGAGCAGTCGATGCATATCCGGCATCTGCCTGTCGTCGCCGGCACCGATCCCTATCGCGAATGGGCACGGCGCAGCGCTGAAGAATGACGGGCCGGCGCGCGCCAACGCACCGGCCCGCAGGGACTTAGCGGTTCACGACCCGCTGCTCGATCACCTGATCGAGCGTCCAGCGGATCGACGAGGCGTCCGCGGGCGGGTTCTTCACCTTTTCCTCGATGATGCGCAGGCGGTATTCGATCCCCGGCTGCGGTTCGAAGTCGGCGATGCCGAAATAGTGGAGCTGCCACGGGTCGCTTTCCTTCTCGCGTACCTGCAGGCAGGTCATCGGGGCGACGCCGGTGCACGGCCGGGTCTCGGCCGAGACATAGATGAACTTGCGCGGCGCGTCGGCGGCGGGCTTGTGCGCGGCCTGATAGGTCAGCGTCTCACCCCTGGCGGTGCGCAGGACCAGCTGGTCGCCCTTGATCGTGTAGCGCGTCACGGCACCCAGCCGGTCGACATAGGCACGCTCGGTCGCCATCGCGGGCTCGGGGCAAGCCATCAGCGTGCTCGCGAAACCGCCCTTCTTGCCGCCGAAGCGGATCGTACTGCCCTTGGCCTTGAAGGCGCCGCCGGTGCGGTTGCAGCCGGTGCTGCTCGAAAAACGGCCGGTCTTGGCATCGAAGTCGAGACGCAGCTTCTTGCCCTCGGGCAGCGCGCGCCCGCTCCATTCGACCAGGTCCCAATGCTGCGCCGCCAGCGCGGGTGCTCCCTTGGCGGGCTGGGCCGACGCGGCATTGGCGCCGGTCGTGGTGAGGATAGCGGCCATGGCGATCGAGATGATGCCGGCATGGCGGGGGAAGGTCATTCTTGGCTCCTGTTTCAGATCGACCGCGCCTTTGAAGACCCGTCGCTGAATTAGGCCTGTCCCGCTTGTTGCCGGAGCGACAGGTTCTGCGCAGCGGCACCAATCCGGCGCCCCGATCCCCCGATCGGGGCGCCGGCAACTGCCTATTCCGCCGCGACCGCCAGCGTCTCGTCGGGCTTGAGCAGGCCCGACATCTTCCACTGCTGTTCGAGCACGCCGGGGCCATAGTCCTTCGAGCCGCCCAGCGTCTCGGCGATCGCCTGGAAGCGCGCGCCCTCCTCGAGCAGCACGATATAGTTGGCCAGCGCGAGCAGTCCCTTGCGGCCCCAGGCGGTCGATCCGCCATTGGCCTCGAGGATTGCGGGCACCCCGGGATCACGGTTCAGCACCTCGAGGATGAAGTTCGCCTCGCCCTGGCGCCGGTCGATATAGATCGGCAGCTCGCGCGCCCGGGTCCAGCGCTGGACCGGGACGTAGCGGATCGGCAGCGCACGGTGGCTCTGCGACCAGGCGCCGAGATAGACGGTGTGGACATGGCTCACCGTGGTGATGTCGGCATGCGCCTGGAAGATCGAGAGGTAGCGCCCGCCACCGAGATTGGCGTTGGGCGGCCCCTGCAGCACTTCGCCATCGAGCGCGTAGATGGTCGGCTTGAGCTCGGCATCCGGCGCGAATGGCCCCGGATAGCCGATCGACACCACCGCCTCCTCACCGGGCACGCGCTCGACGAAGTTGACGGTGCCGCTCGGCGCGATCGTGCCTGTGGCGGCGAGGCCCCGGAAGGCGATGCCGGCATCGCGGATCGCGGTGGCGGCGAAATCGGTGATGGTCGAATTGAGCGTAGTCATGGAGATTCTCCTTATTCGGCGGCTTCGAGCAGAGGTTGAGCGGCGGCGGTGCGGCCGAGCAGGGGCAACACCTCCTCGCCGATGCGATAGGCTTCCTCGAGGTGCGGGGTGCCGGCGAGGATGAAGGCGTCGGCGCCGCGACGGATCAGCTCGTCGAGCTGTTCGGCGCATTGTTCGTAGCTGCCGACGATGCCGAGTGCGGGGCCGCCGCGCAGCAGATTGAACCCGCCCCACAGATTCTTGCCGACGACCAGCTCGTCCCAGCGTTTGGCCTCAGTCGGACGCAGCGCCGCCTGACGCGAGGCGCCGACCGAGTCCGTCGGCTGGCCGCGCCACTGCGCGCGGGTCGCGTCGCTGACATTCTCGAACCCGGTGCGGATGTCATGCCACGCCTCCTCTTCAGTCGGGCGCGCGACGAGATCGACGCGGATCGCGCATTTCTGCTCGCCGCCAAGCTGCGCCGTGCGTTCCTTCACCCGCGCGAACTTGTCGGTGATCTGCTCATAGGGTTCGAGCCAGGAGAGATAGTAATCGGCATGCTTCGCTGCCGATTGCAGCGCCGCGTCCGACGATCCCGAGAACCAGATCTCAGGCACCTCCTCCCGCGCCAGCAGCGGCGAGAGCTGGTCGCCCTTCACCTGATAGAAGCGGCCGTCATAGTCGAACGGCTCCCCGCCCCACACGCCGCGGAAGATATCGAGGAACTCGGTGGTGCGGCCATAGCGGTCGTCATGCGCGAAGCTGTCGCCCCACCAGAGCTGCGACGGGCCGCCACCGCCGGTGATGATGTTGAACACCGTCCGTCCGCCGGTCGCGCGCTGAAGGCTGGCGGAGAGCCGCGCGGCATGGACCGGGTCGAGGAACCCGGGCTGGAACGCGATCATGAAGCGGAACGTCTTGGTCTCGCGCGCCAGCAGCGGCGAGATCGTCCAGGGGTCATCGGTATTGGGGAAGGACGGGATCAGCCCGCCAATGAACCCCGACAGCTCCGCCGCCTTCGCGATCTCGGCGAGATGGTCGATATAGCGATAGCCGTCATCCTCGCCGCTCGCGGTGAGGCCGGGTGTCTGGTTGCCGGCCTGAAGCGGGGACCAGTCGCCGCGATCGTACGAGCCGCGGCGGATGGTGGCGTGGCAGCCGTGCGTGGGCAGGCGCCAGTAGAAATCGATCGACATGATGGGTCTCCTCAGGCGGCGGTGCGCAGCTGGCCGAGCGCGGCGCGAACCCGCGGCAGGACGAACTGGCCGATGCGATAGGCTTCCTCGAGCGAGGGCGAGGCGCTCAGGACGAAGTGCGAAATCCCTGCGGCGTGGAGCGTAGCGATCTGCTCCGTGACGCGGTCGTAGCTTCCGGCGATGCCTCCAGCGCCCGCAGCTTCGTCTTCGGTCTCGCGTGCGGTGATCGCGACGGTCAGGCCGGCCGCGACGTCGCGCCCGGCGGCGAGCGCCAGCCGCTCCAGCGTCTCGACCTGCCCGCGCAACGCGTCGATCGGCGCGTCGTCGAACAGATGGATGTCGGCCGCGTTAGCGGAGAGCTGCAACGCCTCTTCATCGGCGCCTTGCAGGAACACCGGCGGGAACGCCGCGCGAGACAGCGGCTCGGAGAAGCCCCCGCCCTTCACCTCGAAGAACCGCCCCTGATGATCGTACGGCTTCTGGCCATGCACGCCGCGCGCGACGTGCAGGAACTCGGCGGTGCGGGCACCGTCGTCGGGATCGGCACCGGGCGCAATCGCCCAACCGAGCCGGTTGTGCGTCGCGCGCTGGAAGCTCACCGCTTCCTTGGCGGCATAGACCGCCGACCCGACCGTGCTCGGAAACTCGGGCACGAGCAGCAGCCGCGGCGCGGTCCGTGCGACGGCCGCGGCGACGATCTGGCTGTCATCGCTCTCGGGGCGATAGGCGACGAACAGCCCGTCAAAGCCGGTGATCGCGGCGGCGCGGGCGACCTGCGCATAATAGTCGTAGCGGGTCAGGCCTGCGGTACGCACGTCGCGCGGCAGGAAGCCGGCGGTCGGCCGTGCGCTGGGCTCGCCCCGCTGCGGCTCGGCGGCGGGATCGAGCCGCCAGTAAAGCTTGATGGTCATGCGGCGTTCCTTTGCTGAAGAATGGCGGGCACGCCGAAGCGGCCCTCGAACACGAAATCGGCGAGCGGCCGGCGGCCGTTGGGCGCCTCCTGCGGGTGGAAATCGGCATGGAGCGTATCGAGCGCGCCCTGCCGTCCGATCGCGACGATCGTCTCGACCGAGTGGTCGTCGGGGATCGCCAGCGTCACGCGCGCACTTTCGCGATCGAAGCCGCCAATGCCGTGGGTATGCCAGCCGAGCAGCAGCGCCTGATGTGCGAAACTGGCCCAGGCCGCGCCGGTATCGAAGCTGTGGCTGCCGTTATGGACGACCTCGCCGCGCCGCTCGATCCGCGTGTTCGAGACGATCGCGACCAGCGCCGAGGCGCGCTGCGCCCATTCGCGGTTGCGCGTGGCAAGCAGGCCGAGGAAGACCGGCCACGACGCATCGCCGTTGCGCGACACGATGAAGCGCCAGGGCTGGCCGTTATTGGCCGACGGTGCCCAGCGCGCCGCCTCGAACGCGGTCGCCAGCACCCGGTCGGGGATCGGCTCGCCCGAAAAGCTGCGCGGCGACCAGCGGTCGACGAAGACCGGCGCGACGGGATGATCGGGGGTCCGGCTCATGCCCGCACCTCGCGCACGGGCAGATGCAGCAGATTCTCCGGAGGCGGCCCGGTCAGCTCGGCCAGGATCTCGTCGCGCAGCCGGTGCAGTACGGGCGAAGAACGGTCGCGCGGATGCGGCAGGTCGATATCGACGATGCGGCGAATCCGCCCCGGCCGCGCGTCCATCACCACCACGCGGTCGCCCAGGAACACCGCCTCCTCGACATCATGCGTGACCATGATCATCGTCGAACGGTGCGTCCGCCAGATGCGCTGCAGCTCGTGCTGGACGTGCACGCGGGTGAGCGCATCGAGCGCACCCAGCGGCTCGTCGAGCAGCAGCAATTTGGGTTCGGTCACCAGCGCGCGGGCGATCGCGGCGCGCTGCGCCATCCCGCCCGACAGCTGGTGCGGATACGCCTTTTCGAAGCCCGAAAGGTTCACCAGCGCGATATGCTCGGCGACGATGCGCGCGCGCTGCGCCTTGGGGATGTCGGTGTTGAGCAGCGCCAGCCCGACATTCTCCTCCAGCGTCAGCCAGGGGAACAGGCGATGGTCCTGGAAGATCAGCCCGCGGTCGAGGCTGGTGCCCGCGATGCGCTTGCCGTCCAGCCGGATCTCGCCCGCATAGTCGGTGTCGAGCCCGGCGATCAGCCGCAGCAAGGTCGACTTGCCGCAGCCCGATGCGCCGACGATGCTGACGAACTCGCCCGCGCGGATATCGAGATCGATCCGGTCGAGCACCGACAGCGCGGCGCCGTCGATCCGGAAGTCCTTGGACAGGCCGGAAATGGTCAGCGCGCCGGTCGCGGGCGCCTCGGCGGCGGCGGGCGGCGGCTCGATCCGGGTGTGCAACGTCATGGGCCAGCTCCTTCAGTGAATGACAGGCTGCCAGCGCAGCAGATGGCGGCGCAGGCGGGCGAAGAGGTGGTTGAGCGCGAAGCCGAGCGTTGCGGCGGCGAGGATCGCGACGAGGATGATGTCCATCCGCTGCTGCGCCTGGGCGACGCCCATCGTCGCGCCGAGCCCGGCATCGGCGCCGAACAATATCTCGGTGCCGATGGTGGCGATCCAGGCAAAGGCGAGCGCCTGCGTCACCCCGGTCAGCACCAGCGGCAGCGCGGCGGGCAGCAGGACATGGACGAAGCGCTGCGCAGCGGAGAAGCCGAAGATGTCGGCAACCTCGACATAGCGCCGCTCGACTGTGCGGACGCCCTCATAGCTGTTGAGCACCGTGGGGTAGAAGGCCGCGAGGCTGACGATCAGCAGCTTGGCCGCGTCGCCATTGCCGACCCACAGCCCGATCAGCGGCAGCCAGCCGAGCAGCGGCACCTGCCGCACCGCGTGGTAGAGCGGGCCGACCACACGATCGAGCGGCCGCGACATCGCCATCGCAACGCCGAGTGCGGTGCCGGCAAGCCCGCCGAGCAGCAGCCCGGTCACGGCACGCGACAACGTCGCCAGCGCATCGTTCAGCAGAAAGCCGCTGGCGATCTGCGCCGCGAGTGTCGCGCCGATCTCCTGCAGCGGCACGAAGGCAAGCGCACGCGCCCCGCCCTGCGCCGACTGCGCCTGCCACCAGAACAGGATCAGCACGGGCACGACCAGACCGAGCAGGATGCGCGCGGCGGGGGTGTTGAGGCGCGCCATGTCAGGCCTCCTTCCAGCGGACGAAGCGGCGCTCGACGAGCTTGACCGAGCGATCGAGGAAGAAGCCGACCAGCCCGCTGACGAACACGCCGGCAAGGACCACGTCGATGCGGAACATCTGGCGCCCCATCTCCATCATCTGTCCGATGCCGCTGTCGGCGGCGAGCAGCTCGCACGCCACCAGCACCAGCCAGCCGCGCGTCAGCCCAAGCCGCAGCCCGGTCAGCACCGGCGGGATCGCGGCGGGGAGCAGGATGCGCGTGACGAAGGGCAGAACCGGGGTGCGGTAGAGCCGGGCGACCTCGAAATAGGATTTCGGGATACCCCGCACGCCATCGAAGGCGGCGAGCGCGACGGGGAAGAACACCGCGACCGCGACGACGACGATCTTGAACCGCTCCTCGATCCCGAGCAGCAGCACCAGCATCGGGATGAAGGCGAGCACCGGCACCTGGCGCACCGCCTGGAACAAAGGCGCGAACAAGGCCTCGAGCAGCTTCGAGAGCGCAATCGCGGTACCGAAGGCGAGACCGATCGCCGCGCCTGCGAGGAAGCCGAACACCAGGCGGAACAGGCTGGTGCCGAGATGATCGGTCAGCTCGCCATTGCGCCACAGCTGGGCGAGGGTCGCCGCGACTTCGCTGGGCGGGACCAGCACCTGCGGCGGGAAGACGCCGCTGGCCGAGGCGAATTGCCAGAGAAGGAGCAGGCCGAGCAACGGCGCGAGCCCGGCGGCGATGGGTGTAAGACGCTTCATGGCAGAACCTCCCGCGCGATGAGCGGGCGCGCGAAACGATGGCGCGCGAAGGCGATGGCGGCGGCGGCGAACAGCAAGGGCAGCCACAACAGGAATACCGACTGGAGCGGTACCAGCTTGGTCAGCAGCCCGCCGCCGAGCGCCCCGGCCGAGGAACCTGTCATCGAGGCGAGATTGTAGAGCCCCGCCGCCTTGCTCTTGGCGCCGGGAATGGCGGCGAGCATCCGGACATTGATGAGATGGACCACCGCCGAAGCGGCACTGAGCAACACCGCGCCCGCCGCCAATGCCGGGAAGCCATGCGCGAAACCGAGCAGCGCCAATGCCGCCGCCGCGAGCGCGAGTGCCAGCGCATAGGCGGTCCCGCGCGCAAGCCGCGCCACGAGGGTTCCGCTGAGGAACAGCAGCGCCACCGTGCTGACGCCCTGAACCAGCAGCACGGTGATCCCGTCCTCCTTGGTCAGCGGCGGGAGTGCGGCGGCGAGCAGCAGGACGAAGGTCGAGAAAAGCGAGCCGGTAGCCGAGCTCAGGAATTCGACGAAGCTGCTTTCGGCCACGGCACGGTTGCCGAGCAGCGCGCCGATCTCGGCAAGGAAGCTTGCGCTTTCCTCCGCCGCGGGCTGGCGTGCGGGGAGGAAGGACAGGCTGAACACCGCCATCACCCCGAACAAGGCCGCGACGATGAAGAAGGCGGCGGTCACCCCCGCCTTGTGGATAAGGATGCCCGCCGATGCTGGGCCGAGGATCGCCATCCCTGCGGTCAGCGCGCCGCGATACCAGCCGCCGCGCGTCTCCCCACGCCCGCGCAGTCGCTCAAGGAACGCGCTGTTCATCGCGACCATGCGGAACGGGATGCAGAGACCAATCAGCCAGCGCCCGCCCGCCAGTGCCGCCCAGCCCGCTGCGAACGGCATGGCGAGGTTGACCAACAGCGGCCCGAGGCTGGAGGCGAAATAGATGCCGCGGGCGCCGTAGCGGGCGATGATGAACCCGGCCGGCACCGTGACGAGCACCATGCCGATCGATTCCATCGCGCCGATCACCCCGACCTGAAAGGCGGTGGCGCCGAGATCGATCGCATAGATCGTCGTCACCACCTTGCCGAGGCCCACGGTCAGGCCGCTGACCAGCGCGAGCAGCAGGAAATTGGCCATGAAGCGCCGATCGGTCATTGCGTCGCTCATCGCGCCGCCGCCTCCGCCGTATCGGGCTTCCACTGATCCTTGAGCTTGAGGCGATCGAGCGCCGCGGTGGCGAAGCGCCGGTCGAGCAACTTGTCGACGTCGATCTGCTTGCGGACGAGGCCCTGACCGAAGGTATAGGCCGCTGCGTCGCGATAATGCGCGACCATGAAGTCGTCATAGAGCGGCGAATAACGGTCGCCCCAGGCGATACGCGGCTCGTCCAGCTCGGCCTCGATCACGCTGCGCGGAGACTCCGCGCGCGAGGTGATTTCGATCACCTTCTCGCGGTTGGCCGGGTCGGCCGACCAGGCCTGCGCGCGGACATAGGCGTCGGCGACGAGCTGGGTCAGTTCGGGATGCTGATCGACGAAATCGCCGCGTCCGAACAGCTCGGCGCGCATCTTCCATGATTGCGGCGCCTGCTTGGTCGACCAGATGATCCGGCCGACCTTCTTCTCGACCAGCAGATGCGCGTCGGAGAGCAGGAACACTGCGTCGACATCGCCCGAGGCAAGCGCGGCATGGCTGGCGGGCGGGTTGATGTTGAGGATGCGGAAATCGGTGAGCTTGAGGCCGTTGGCCTCGGCCAGCTTGGCGAAGGGTAGCTCCCAGGGGCGCCCGCGATGGAGCGCAATGCGCTTGCCCTTCAGATCCTTGATGCTGTTGGCGGCGACGCCGTTGCGCACGACCAGATAAGCGTTCTGGCCGCGCCCGACCGGCACCACCAGCCGCAGATCGACTCCGCCGGCAATGGCGATGATCGCCGGGAAATCGCCATAGCTCGCAAAATCGATGCGCCTGGCGGCGAAGCCCTCATTGACCACCGGGCCGCCGACCGCGGTGGCAACCGGGAACCAGTTGAGCTTGACCCCGCGCTTCGCCAGTTCGCTTTCAAGCCAGCCTTGTTGCTGCACGATCGCGTTCGTGCCCTGATAGCGTTGCTGCCCCTCGAACGGATAGGCGATCGCGGCGATGGTCAGCGTTGCGGGAAGCTCGCCGGGTGCCGGTTTGCCCGTCGCCCCGCCCCTGAGCTGGTGGACCACCAGTGCTGCCAGCACGCCGATCGCGACAATGGCGATGAGAATCGTCTTGCGGCTCATGCGGCGTCCAGCGCTTGCGTGAAGTCGAGCGCGTCGAACGGGCGGCGATCGATCCAGGCGGCGACATCGACGCGCGCGGGCAGGAAGCCGCGGTCGAACAGGAAGTCGCTGAAATCCTGAAGCGCGGTGACCGAGGCATCGTCGAGATCGGTCTTGAGCCGGCGATGGAGCGTCTCCCCGCCATAGGCGGCACGGACGAACTGCTCGGGCGAACCGGTCTCGCGTGCGATATAGGCGAAGGTCTCCTCGGGGTGTTCCTCCGCCCATTCGCCCGCCGCGGCGACATGAGTCAGCAGGCGGCGTGCGACCGCGGGATAGCGCTCCAGCGTTGCGGCATCGACCGTCAGCGGCCGTGGTGCGCCATTGTTGATGCGGATCTTCGGATCGGGGTGAAAGCCGGTATCGATCACCACATGCGCGCCCGCGAGCAGCGCGAACTCATGCCCCAGCGAACCCTTCACATGGATCGCGTCGACCTCACCGCGCACCAGCGCGTGGAATTCGGCGGTGTAGAGCGGGCGCCCGCCCCAATTGCGCTGGCTGACCAGATCGAGTCCATCGGGCGCGGGGTCGGTGGCATCAACATCGACCCACTCCACCTCGTCTTCCGCTACCCGGCCGAGCGAAAGCGCGGCGAGCAGCGCGCGCAGCGCGGTGGCGCGGAAAATGTCGATCTTCTGCCCCGCACGGCGCGGCAGCGCGATGCGGCGGCCCTTCAGATCCTCCACGGTGCGGATGCCCGATCCGGGCAGCGTCAGGACCAGCTGGCTCTCATCGATCCAGCTCAGGCCGATGACGCGCGTGTCGGCGCCGGCAGCGCGCGCCCAGATCGCCGGCACGCTGCCGCCCTGGCGGAAGCTATGCGCGAGATGATGGTCGTAATGGCTCTCGCGGACGTCGGGGTCGGTCGTGTCCTGGATCGAGCGGACGGTGATGCCGAGTTCGGCGAGATCGCGGTCGATCACGCCCTGATTGATCGCGATGCCGAGCGGGGTCGGCACCGGGCAACGAGTGTACCAGATTTCCTTGGGAAAGGCGGTCATGAGAGCCTCCGGATGTTGAGGGAATACGGCATCAGAAGCGCGCCACGAGCGAGGCGCCCCAGGTGCGCGGATCGCCCCATTGGATGGTGTCGCCGGTGATCCCGGCCGCGGCGTTGAACTGCGGCAGCGCGTGGTTGCGGTACGCCTCGTCGAACAGATTGTTGACGTAGACGGTGAAGGTGAAGCGATCGTCGGGCGTGGTGTAGGCGACGCGCGCGCTGGCCAGCGTGTAGCCCGGCTGGTTGAGCAGGAAGCGGTTCGTGCGATCCTGCGGCGTGATGTAGTAGAATTGGTGCGACTGGTAGCGCGCGTCGGCGCCGAACAGGATGCTGCCCGCGCCGCCCAGATCGGCCTTGTACGACGCGCCGAGATTGAGCGTGACGTGCGGCGCGCGGACGAATTCGGCGCCGGACAGGTTGGCGCCGCCGTTGACCACCTTGAGCGTGTCGTACTTCGTGTCGAGCAGGCCGAGCGCGGCGTTGAGCTGGAGGCCTTTCAGCGGACGCGCGGTCAGCTCGAACTCGGCGCCGTTGACATGCGCCTCCTCGGCATTCTGGAGATAGGAGGTCGTCACGCCGCCGACCGCGCCGGGGTTGGGACCCACGACGTTCACCTGCACATTGTCGTATTGATAGTGGAAGGCGGTGGCGTTGAAGGTGAGCGCGCCGTCGAACCAGCTCGACTTGTAGCCGATCTCGAACGCGTCGAGCTTCTCCGGCTCGACCAGCTGGAGCGCGACGGGAAGCTGTGCGGCGGTGTTGAAGCCGCCCGACTTCACGCCATGCGCGAACTTGAAATAGAGGAGGTGACCGGGGGCGACGGTCCAGGACGGGGTCACGTCATAGGTGAAATTGTCCCAGGTCCGCTCGAGCACACCCGAGAAGGTGCCGATCCCGCCAAAGGTGCCTGTGTAGCTCTCCCACCAGCGCGGGTAGCTGCTCCACGATGTCGCGGCGGCGTTGGGTGAGGCGACGCGGCGGAAGTCGAGCGTCTTGGTCTCGCGCGTGAAGCGCCCGCCGACGGTCAAATTGATGCTGTCGGTGATATCGTAGCCGAGGTTGACGAAGGCGGCGCCGCTTTCCGCACTGTGGTCGTAGCGGGTGCGGCTGTACGCGTTGGGGGCGGTGTCGCCGGGGAGCGCGGGGACGCTGCCGTCGGGCAGGGTCGCCGAGGCGGCGTCGGACTTGATGTCCTCCTTGAAATAGTAAAGCCCGGCGATCCACTTGAACCGGCTCGAACCGCTGGAGGCGAGCCGCAGCTCCTGGCTCCACTGCGTGCTGCGCGCCTCGGTATGGTTCCGCGCGATCTCGAGCGGGGTATAGTCGCTGTCGCCGCCCGAGCTGACCTCATAGCGCTCATAGCCGGTGATCGAGGTGAGTGTGGCGCCGCCGAAGTCCCAGTCGAGCTTCAGCGAGCCGCCATATTGCTCGGTATCGCTGAACTCGTCGGCATTGGTGCTGACCGCGTCGCGATCGGTCGGCGGGGCATAGCCATTGCGGTAGAGGCCGTCGGCGCGATAGCTGCCGATCGTCCAGTAACCGCCGTCGGTCTTGTATTTGCGGTAATGGACGCCGAGCAGCGCCTCGAAATTGCCGCCCGCGCGCGCCAGCAGCTGGCCGCGGATGACGCTGTCCTGGATCGCATTGTCCTTTTCGCCGCTGAAGGCGTTGGTGAAGCGGCCGTCGCGATTCTCGATATGGCCGGAGATGCGCGCGGCAAGCACGTCGGGCGCGATGACGAAGCCGACCCCGGCCTGGACGATCCTGTCGTCATAGCTGCCATAGTCGAGCTTGACGTAATTGTCGGTGCCGGTGGGCGAGAAGCTGGGCTTCTTGGTGACGACGGCGATGGCGCCGCCGGTGGTGTTCTTGCCCCAGAGCGTGCCCTGCGGGCCGCGCAGCACCTCGACCCGCTCAAGGTCGAACAGCGGCAGGCCGGTGGCGCTGGCGTTGCTGATATAGACTTCGTCCAGATAGAAGCCGACCGGGTTGGCGAGGTCGATCTGCTGCTGCCCCGCGCCGACGCCGCGGATCCACCAGCGCGGACGGCCATGCTGCTGCGTCCCGGCCGATGCGTTGGGGACGAGGCTCAGCACCTCGCTTGCCGAACGGCCGACGCCCTGGAGCGTGAACACGTCGGCGCCCAATGCGGTGATCGCCGTCGGCACATCCTGGATCGACTGTTCGCGCTTGCCCGCGGTGACGACGATCTCGGCGGCGTCGTCTGCAGGCGTCGCAGCGTCGGCCTTGCCATCCGTTTCGTTGGCGTGCGCGGCCACGGGCGCCAGCGCGGCAAGCGATGCTGCCACCATCCAGGCCGATTTCTTCCGCGTACGATGCTTCAAATTCAAATTCACGCTAGTTCCCCCTGCGCGGCCTGACAGGTCCGCGTCCGGTGATGATGGTTGAGGCTCAGGCCGCTTGAAGGGCGCGTCCGGCGACCGCGGCGAAGGGCGCGGGATCGATCCACGCGGCGAGGTCGAAGTCGGCGGCGAGAAAACCGTGCTCGAACAGGAAGTCCTTGTACCGGCCAAGTGCACCGGCGGCTTCGTCGTTGAGGAAGGTGCCAAGGCTCGCCGGCGCGTTGGCGCCATAGGCTCGGCGCACCCAGTCGGGGGTCGATCCGGTCTCGCGCGCGATATAGGCGATGGTCTCGTCGGGATGCGCGCGCGCCCAGTCGCCCGCGGCGATCACCCGCGCGAGGAAGCGCTCGACCAGATCGGGCCGCGCTTCGATCAGCGCGGCATCGACGGTGAGCGTGCGCGGTGTGCCGTTATTGGCGCGCACCCAGGCATCGGGGTGATCGCCGAGCGAGGCGACGATATGCGCGCCCGCGAGCCGCGCGGTCTCGAGCCCCAGCGCGCCCTTGACGTAGATCGCATCGACCTCGCCCCGGACCAGCGCCAGTACCTCGGCACGATAGCCGTGGCGGGTGCGGGCGCGCTGGCGCTCGCCGGTGGCGATACCCTCGGTACCGCTGCCCGCGGGATCGGCGCTGACCGTATCGATCCGCTCGACATCGGCGAGCGTCAGGCCCGCCAGTTCGAGCGCGCTGGCGAAGCCCTTGAGCGCGGTGGCACGGTTGAAGTCGATCGAGATCGGATTGACCGGCAGCCCGATTCGCCGTCCGGCCAGGTCGCGCGCGGTACGGATCCCCGACGACGGCAGCGCGAGGATCGCCTGGAACTCGTCGGTCCAGGACAGGCCGATCACCCGCGTGTCGCGGCCATTGGCGCGCGCCCAGATCGCGGGGATGTTGCCGCCCTGGCGGAAGGAGCTCGGCAGATTATGGTCGAAATGGCTTTCGCGCGCATTGAGGTCCGCGGTTTCCTGAATCGACTTGAGGCCGATCCCGTCGCTGCGGAATTCATCGGCCAGCCAGCCGAGCTGGACGGCGATGCCAAGGCCGGTCGGCACGGGGCAGCGCGTGTACCAAAGGTCGTTTATTGCGTCGGTCATGGGAGTTTCCTGGCGTAGAAGCGCAAGCGACCGCCGCGTCCGGAAGCGCGGAGAACGCCACCGTCCGTCGCGCCGCAACGGCGCGCAGAGCATCGACCGCGAGCGTCAGCCCGCGGCGGTCAGTTGCAGATGTCGGTTGGGATCAGCGGCGGGCTGAACACGGCCGCCTTAGCGGCGGCGGGGTTGCGGAGGAGATACACTGGCTCATCGTCGTTCCTTTCAACTCGGAAACACGAGGCCGCCGGGCTCCATCGGCAACACCGTGCGCTTTAGCAATTGGTGACGCGGCGCAATCTGCATTCCGTCAAAAACCGCGGGTCGAACCTCGGCGAAGAATCACCGGACGGCATGACCAATGCCGACGACTCAATACATATCGATTGAATAGGAATTGCGCCACAAGCTTTCCTTGTCGCCGCTCAACACCGGCTATGCGGGAGGCGTCGCCATGGCCGAATTGCTTCCGGCCGACAGGAGAGAAGGGCGTGCGAATCGCTGGAAACCCCGCGCGATCCCGGGCTCTCTGGAACTTGGCAAATGCGGGGGGATCAGGCCCTGGCGGAGACGGAGGGATTCGAACCCTCGGTACGGTTCCCCGTACGACGCTTTAGCAAAGCGTTGGTTTCAGCCACTCACCCACGTCTCCGGTGCCCAGCGGCGGAGCGGGGGCTATAGCGAGCCAATTGCGGGCGATCAACGGGGCTTTTTTCAACGCCTCATCGCCGGATCGACTCGGGTGGACGCGAAATCGACTCGGGTCATCGCCCGTTCATTGCCCGGACAGCAGCGGCGGATTCTAATGGCATCATGGCGGGAGAATTTACCATGCGGCGCGCGTTGATCTGGATCACCCTGGCACTGGCGGTGCCGTCGCTTGCGGCGACGCCCGCGCTGGCGCAGATCCGTTCGGTCGATCCGGACAGCGCGATCGACGCCGATCTCAATCAGCCGCGCCCCGCGCAAACCCAGACTCCGCCGCCGGCCGATCAGCCCGCGGACGAGCCGGTCGATCCCGGCGCCGACTATGGCCCGCCGCCCGCCGACGGCACGTCCGCGCAGCAGCCCGCCACGACCGCGGCGCCCGCCGGCACGCACCTCGCCAAGCCCGAAGCCCCGACAACCTTCGACCGCGTCCGCATCGTCGCGGCGGCGGAGGGCGTGTTCGGCAAGGGCGCAAGCGGCCTCGCCGGGCTGATCGAGGACATCCTGAGGGATCAGGGCGAACCCAATGCCTATATCGCGGGCAGCGAAGGTTCGGGCGCGATCGTCGTCGGGCTGCGCTACGGCTCGGGCCAGATGGTTCATGCGGTCGAGGGTGAGCGCAAGGTATTCTGGACCGGGCCGTCGGTGGGCTTCGACATCGGCGGCGACGCCACCAAGGTCTTCGTGCTGGTCTACAACCTCTATGACAGCCAGGAGCTCTACAAGCGCTTCCCGGCGGGCGAGGGCCGCGTCTATTTCGTCGGCGGCTTCTCCGCCACCTATCTGCGCCGCGGCGACGTCGTGCTGATCCCGGTGAGGCTCGGCGTCGGCTGGCGGCTGGGTGCCAATGTCGGATACATGAAGTTCAGCGAAAAGAGCCGCTGGTTCCCCTTCTGAACCTTTAGGGCGGCGCCGGCCCGCTCCCCCACCCGGCCACCCACAACGTACAATCGATGGGTGGCCGGGTGGGGGAGCGGGCCGGTGCCGTTTCACAACAGAAAGCGGGGCTGGCGCACCCGCCGCCGCCCCGCTAGGCGAGGGTCATGCCAGTCAGCCAAGCCGATATCGATCTCGCCGGACGCCTCGCCGACGCGGCGGGCGCGGCAATCCGTCCCTATTTCCGCACCGAGCACGGGCTCGAATCCAAGGACGATGCCTCGCCGGTGACGCTCGCCGACAAGGCGGCGGAGGCGGCGATGCGGCGCCTGATCATCGCCGAACGCCCGATGGACGCGATCGTCGGCGAGGAAGAGGATGACCGTCCCGGCACCAGCGGCCGCACCTGGGTGCTCGATCCGATCGACGGCACGCGCAACTTCATCGCCGGGCGTCCGATCTTCGGCACGCTGATCGCCTTGCTCGAGGATGGCTGGCCCGTGCTCGGCATCATCGACCAGCCGGTCATCAAGGAGCGCTGGCTGGGCGTCACCGGCCGCGAGACGTTGTTCAACGGCAAGCCCGCGCACGCCCGCACCTGTCGCGAGCTGTCCAAGGCGCTGCTCGCCACCACCTCGCCCGCTTTGTTCACCGACGGCCAGCTCCATGCCTTCGAGCATGTCGACGCCGCGGTGATGAGCACCGTGCTGGGGGGTGACTGCTATAATTACGGGCTGGTCGCCTCGGGCCATCTCGACATCGTCATCGAGGCCGGGCTCAAGCTCCACGACTTCGCCGCTTTGGTGCCGGTGGTCGAAGGCGCGGGCGGGCGCATGTGCGACTGGCAGGGCGATCCGCTCCATGCGGGGAGCAACGGCGAGGTGATCGCCGCGGGCGACCCGGCGCGAATCGAGGAACTCGTCGAAGCCCTCGCCTGCCAGGGGCATTGATTCGCTGATCCGCTCACGCGGATGAGCCGCACCAGCCCGCTCCCCCACCCCGCCACCCATCGAAGATACCTGGAAGTGGGTGGCGGGGTGGGGGAGCGGGCCGGTGCCGCAGGCGGTTGCAAAAACGCCCCGAACCAACTAATGGCCCGCCTTTCCGCGATTCAGGTGGACCGTCCGGCTAACTAGGGCTGCCGTGGCTGTCTTGTAATCGTCGCGCGTAAAAGGAGACGAAAATGCCCAAGATGAAGACCAAGAGCGGTGTGAAGAAGCGCTTCAAATTCACCGCAACGGGCAAGGTGAAGCACGGCGTCGCCGGCAAGCGTCACCGCCTGAGCAGCCACAACGCGAAGTATATTCGCACCAACCGCGGCACGTCGGTCCTGTCCGAAGCTGATGCCGGCCACGTGCGCCTCTGGGCGCCGTACGGCCTGAAGTAAGGAGGGCTTGAGACATGGCACGTGTTAAGCGTGGTACGACCACCAAGGCGAAGCATAAGCGGATTTTGGATCAGGCGAAGGGCTATTATGGCCGTCGCAAGAACACCATCCGCATCGCGCGCCAGGCCGTCGAAAAGGCCGGCCAGTACGCCTATCGCGACCGCAAGGTTAAGAAGCGCAGCTTCCGCGCCCTCTGGATCCAGCGCATCAACGCCGGCGTCCGTGCGGAAGGCCTGACCTATTCGCAGTTCATGCATGGCCTGAAGCTGGCGGGGATCGAGCTGGACCGGAAGGTCCTGGCCGACATCGCCATGCACGAAGGTGAGGCGTTTACCGCCATCATCGCGCAGGCGAAGGCGGCTCTGCCCCAGGCCGCCTGAGGCGACCTGTAGCGACCGAACAAATGGGGCGCCGGTGGAGACACCGGCGCCCTTTTTGGTTTCAAGGCTCGCCCCGCCCGTCATCCCGGACTTGTTCCGGGATCCACCGGGAGGCTGACGGCAGGCAAGAGGTTCCAGCGTGTCGAGCGCGGCACGGTGGACCCCGGAACAAGTCCGGGGTGACGATAGGAGGAACGAGTCCGATGACGCTCCAGACATGGTGGCTCTATGTCACCGCCGTGTTCCTGATCGCCGCGACGCCGGGGCCGAACATGCTCCACGTCATGGCCCAGAGCATCCATCACGGCACCCGCCGCTCGATCGCGTCGATGGCGGGTCTGATGACCGCCGTCCTCACCTGTCTGTTCGCTTCCGCCGCGGGCCTCGGTGCGCTGCTCAAGGCGTCGCCGATGCTGTTCGACGTGCTGCGCTACGCCGGCGTCGCCTATCTTGTCTGGCTCGGGATCAAGGCGTGGCGCGCGCCAGTCGCCGACAGCGACCCGAATGCCGAGAAGCCCGCCCCGCCCTCGCTCCGCGCGCTCTACGCGACCGGCCTTGGCACCGGCTTCGCCAACCCCAAGCTGATCGTCTTCGCCGCGGCTTTGTTCCCGCAGTTCATCGACACGGGCAAGCCGTTCGCGCCGCAGCTCGCGATCCTGGTGGCGAGCTTCATCGTGATCGAGACCTTCTGGTACAGCGTCTATGCGCTGGGCGGCCGCTCGCTCGCCGCCTGGCTCGCCCCGGCCAACCGCCAGCGCCTGTTCAACCGCATCACCGGCGGAATCTTCGTCGCATTCGGCGCGGCACTGTTCGGACACCGCGTCTAGTTTGCCCCCGAGGCCTTGACCTTCGCGCCCGACTGCGGTTCGGGCCACATCGACCAATGAACGGAATTTCGATGACCACCGATCTCGACCAACTCAGGGCCGAACTCCTCGCCTCGATCGACGCTTCCTCCGGCGTCGATGCGCTCGATGCGGTGCGCGTCCATGCGCTCGGCAAGCAGGGCGCCGTCACCGGCCTGCTCAAGACGCTCGGCGGCATGTCGCCCGAGGAGCGGCAGGAAACCGGCCCGCGCATCCACGCACTGCGTGAGGCGGTGACCGACGCGATCGCCGCGCGCAAGGCGGCGCTGGAGGGCGCGGCGCTTTCGGCCAAGCTCGCCGCCGAGACGCTCGACATGACCCTGCCCGCCGATGGCGTGCCCGCAGGCAGCGTCCATCCGGTTTCGCAGGTGATGGACGAGCTGGCCGAGATTTTCGCGGACCTCGGCTTCGCGGTCGCGACCGGTCCGGAGATCGAGGACGACTGGCACAATTTCACCGCGCTCAACATTCCCGAGACGCATCCCGCGCGCGCGATGCACGACACCTTCTATCTCGCGGGCGACCATGCCTCGCCGATGGTGCTGCGCACCCACACCTCGCCGGTCCAGATCCGCGCGATGAAGGCGGCGGGCGGGCAGAAGCCGGTGCGGATCATCGCGCCGGGCCGCACCTATCGCTCGGATAGCGACGCCACCCACACCCCAATGTTCCATCAGGTCGAGGGGCTGGTGATCGACAAGGGCATCACGCTCGGCCACCTCAAATGGACGCTGGAGACCTTCCTCAAGGCGTTCTTCGAGCGCGACGACATCGTGCTGCGCCTGCGCCCGAGCTACTTCCCCTTCACCGAGCCGTCGGCGGAGGTCGATGTCGGCTTCTCGATCGTCAACGGCAAGCGCGTGATCGGCGGGTCCGAAGGCTGGATGGAAGTGCTCGGCAGCGGCATGGTCCACCGCAAGGTGATCGAGGCCGGCGGCTACGACCCAGACCAATGGCAGGGCTTCGCCTTCGGCTGCGGGATCGATCGCCTGGCGATGCTCAAATACGGGATGGATGATTTGCGCGCCTTCTTCGACGGCGATCTGCGCTGGCTCAAGCACTATGGCTTCTCGGCGCTCGACGTGCCCACGCTGAGCGGGGGAGTGGGCGCATGAAGTTCACCCTGAGCTGGCTCAAGGAGCATCTGGATACCGACGCGACGCTCGACCAGATCGACGAAGCGCTGACCCGTGTCGGCCTCGAGGTCGAGGGCATCGAGAATCCGGGCGAGAAGCTCGCGGCATTCCGCGTCGCGCGCGTCCTTACCGCCGAGCGCCACCCGCAGGCCGACAAGCTTCAGGTGCTGACGATCGACACCGGCGACGGCGTGCCGCTTCAGGTCGTGTGCGGCGCCCCCAACGCGCGCGCCGGTCTGGTCGGCGTGCTCGGCCTTCCCGGCGCGGTGGTTCCGGCCAATGGCATGGTGCTCAAGGTCGCCGCCGTGCGCGGCGTCGAATCGAACGGCATGATGTGCTCGACGCGTGAGTTGGAACTCGGTGACGATCATGACGGCATCATCGAGCTGCCCGACGATGCGCCGATCGGCACCCGCTTCCCCGATTATGCCGGCCTCAACGATCCGGTGTTCGACGTGTCGATCACGCCCAACCGCCAGGATTGCATGGGCGTACGCGGCATCGCGCGCGATCTCGCCGCTGCGGGCCTGGGTGCGCTGAAGCCGCTCGACGCCACCCCGGTGAAGGGCGAAGGCGCCGGGCCGGAAGTGCGCATCGACGCGCCCGAGGGCTGCCCGGCTTACTACGGCCAGACCGTGCGCGGCGTGACCAACGGCGCCTCGCCCGACTGGATGCAGGCGCGGTTGAAGGCCGTGGGCCAGCGCCCGATCTCGGCTCTGGTCGACATCACCAATTATGTGATGATCGACCTTGGCCGCCCGCTCCATGTCTATGACAAGGCGAAGCTGTCGGGCGCGATGGTGGTGCGCAAGGCCAAGGCCGGCGAGCAGGTGCTGGCGCTCAACGAGAAGACCTACACGCTCGACGAGACCATCACCGTGATCGCCGACGATACCGGCGTCCACGATATTGGCGGCATCATGGGCGGCGAGGATACCGGCGTGTCGGAGACGACCACCGATGTCGTCATCGAATGCGCCTTCTTCGATCCCGAGCATATCGCGCGCGCCGGGCAGAAACTGCTGCTCACCAGCGATGCGCGTACCCGCTTCGAGCGCGGGGTGGACCCCGCCTTCCTTGAGGACGGCATCGCCATCGCCGCGCGGCTGGTCACGCAGCTGTGCGGCGGTACCGCCAGCGAGGTGACCCGCGCGGGCACGCTGCCGCGCGTCGGCATCACCACCGGTTACGATCCGGTGCTGGCCGAGACGCTGGGCGGCCTCGCCGTCCCCGCCGGGCGCCAGAAGCAGATCCTCGAATCGCTCGGCTTCACCGTCGAGCCGCTCGACGCCAATGGCGATCCGGTCGGCATCGATGCGGGCTTCGACGCCTTTCGCGTCACCGCGCCCAGCTGGCGCCGCGATATCGACGGCCCTGCCGATCTGGTCGAGGAAGTGATCCGCATCGAAGGGATCGACAACGTCCCCTCGACCCCGCTGCCTCGCACGCCCGGCGTCGCGACGCCGACCGCCACGGCCGAGCAGAAGCTCGAACGCCGCATGCGCCGCACCGCGGCGTCGCGCGGGCTCAACGAAGCGGTGACCTGGAGCTTCATCGCCGAGAAGGAAGCCGAAGCAGTCGGCGGCGGCGCCTGGACGCTCGCCAACCCGATCAGCGAGGATCTAAAGGTCATGCGCCCGTCGCTGCTGCCCGGGCTGCTGATGGCCGCGGGCCGCAACACCAAGCGCGGCGCGACGAGCGTACGGCTGTTCGAGATCGGCCGCCGTTACCTCGCCGACGCCGAGAAGCTGACGCTCACCGCACTCCTCGCGGGCGACAAGACGCCCCGCGGCTGGGCGAACGGCAAGGCACAGCCCTTCACCGCCTATGACGCCAAGGCCGAAGCGCTGGCGCTGCTCGAAGCCGCGGGCGCGCCTGTGGCGAACCTGCAGGTGATGGGCGAAGCGGGCGAGGCTTGGCATCCCGGCCAGTCTGCGACGCTGCGGCTCGGGCCGAAGACGGTACTGGCGGCGTTCGGCATGCTGCATCCGGCACTGCTCAAGCAGTTCGACCTCGATGGCCCGGTCGCGGCGGTCGAGATCTTCCTCGACGCGATTCCGGGCAAGCGTTCGACCGGCTTCATGCGCCCCGCCTATACGCCGCCCGCGCTGCAGGCGGTGACGCGCGACTTCGCCTTCATCGTTCCGGCGGAGCTGGCGGGGGGCGACCTCGTCCGCGCAGTCAAAGGCGCGGACAAGGCGGCGATCACCGATGCTCGCCTGTTCGACCTGTTCACCGGCACCGGCGTCGAGGAAGGCAAGAAGAGCCTCGCGGTCGAGATCACGCTCCAGCCGGGCGAAAAGAGCTTCACCGATGCCGAGATCAAGGCGGTGGCCGACAAGGTCGTCGCCGCGGCGGCGAAACTGGGGGCAACGTTGCGCGGCTAAATCAACGCCGTCACCCCGGCCTTGTGCCGGGGTCCACGGTGCCGCAAGCGATGAACTCGAACCTGACACGCATCGCCCAACGCGCGGTGGATCCCGGCGCAAGGCCGGGATGACGATGGAGTAGATGAAATGCGCACCGCCCTGATCACCGGCGCGACCTCCGGCTTCGGCGCCGCCGCCTCTCGCGCCTTCGTCGCGGCGGGCTGGCGGGTGATCGGCACCGGGCGGCGGGCGGACCGGCTCGATGCGCTCAAGGCCGAGCTGGGCGACGACCGATTCCACCCGGCCGTGTTCGACGTCCGCGACGAAGGCGCGAGAGACGCCGCGCTCGACAGTCTGCCCGAGGCGTTCCGGGGCATCGACCTGCTGGTCAACAATGCCGGCCTCGCGCTCGGCACCGAGAAGGCGCAGGACGCCTCGCTCGAAAATTGGCGAGTGATGATCGACACCAACGTCACCGCTTTGGTTGCGATCACGCACAAGCTGTTGCCGCACCTGATCGAACGCAAGGGCGCGATCATCAACCTGTCCTCGGTCGCGGCGACCTATCCCTATCTCGGCGGCAATGTGTATGGCGGCACCAAGGCGTTCGTGCACCAGTTCAGCCTGAACCTGCGCAGCGACCTGGCGGGCACCGGCGTCCGCGTCACCTCGATCGAGCCGGGCATGGCCGAGACCGAATTCACGCTGGTCCGCACCGGCAGCCAGGAAGCGTCGGACGCGCTCTATGGCGGCGCCGATCCGATGACGGCGGAGGATATCGCCGGCATGATCCTGTGGGTCGCCCAGCTTCCCGCGCATCTCAACATCAACACGATGGAGATGATGCCGGTGAACCAGAGCTTCGCCGGCTTTGCGGTGCACCGCGCGGGATGATCGAGATCGGCTCCGGCGCGCTCAGCGCGGCGATCAATCCGCTCGGCGCCGAGCTCACCCATTTGCGCGACGCGCAGGGCAATGAGCTGATGGGCGACGGCGATCCGGCCTTCTGGACCGGCCGCGCGCCCTTGCTCTTCCCGGTCGTCGGCGCGCTCAATGGCGACAGCTACCGGCTCGACGGCCGCGACTATGTGCTGCCCCCGCACGGCTTCGCGCGGCGGCGGGAGTTCGCGTTGGTCGACCACGCCGCCGACCGCGCCTGGTTCCGGCTGAACGACGACGACGCGACGCGCGAGGTCTATCCCTTCGCCTTTGCACTCGATGCGGAGTTCGTCATCGCCGGTTCGACGTTCACCACGACCGTCACGCTGGTCAATCGCGGGGATCGGGCGATGCCGGCAAGCTTCGGCTTCCATCCCGCCTTCGCCTGGCCCCTGCCCTATGGCGGTGCGAAGAAGGATCACCGCATCGTCTTCGAGCACGAGGAGCCGCAGCCCATCGCCCGGCTCGAGGGCAAGCTGATCGGGCCGGTCGACCGCGAGACGCCGGTCGAGGGCGATATGCTATGGCTGCGTGATGGGCTGTTCGAGCAGGATGCGCTGGTCTGGACCGCGCCGCAGAGCCGCTCACTGCGTTATGGCGCGCCGGATGGCCCGCAGCTCGATATCACCTTCCCCGACATGCCGACGCTGGCGGTGTGGACAAAGCCCGGCGCGCGTTTCATCTGCATCGAGCCGTGGCAAGGCCATGCCGATCCCGCCGGCTTCACCGGCGAGATCTGGGACAAGCCGGGGATGCTCCGGCTGGAACCGGGCGAGCGCCGCGCCTTCACCATGGCCGTGACGCTCGCCTGATCCCGCTCAGCTTTCGATAAAGGCGAGCAGGTCGGGGTTCACCACCTCGGGATGCGTCGCGCACAGGCCATGGGGCAGGCCCTCATAGGTCTTGAGCGTGCCGTTCCTGAGCAAGGCCGCCGATTTGGGCGCCGAATCGTGATAGGGCACGATCTGGTCGTCGGTACCGTGCATCACCAGCACCGGAATATCGATCGCCTTGAGGTCTTCGGTGAAGTCGGTCTCGCTGAACGCCTTGATGCAGTCGTAATGCGCCTTGGCGCCGCCCATCATCCCCTGGCGCCACCAATTGTCGATCAGCCCCTGGCTGACCGTCGCGCCATCGCGGTTGAAGCCGTAAAAGGGCCCGGCGGGCACATCGATGTAGAATTGGGCGCGGTTGGCGACGAGCGCCTCGCGAAAGCCGTCGAACACCTCGATCGGCAGGCCCTCGGGATTGCTGTCCTTCTTCACCATCACCGGCGGTACCGCGCCGATCAGCACCGCCTTGGCGACGCGCCCCGGCTCGGCACGCGCGACATAATGCGCGACCTCGCCGCCACCGGTCGAATGGCCGATATGGATCGCACCTTTCAGGTCGAGCGCCTTCACCAGCGCCGCGACGTCGGCGGCATAGGTATCCATCTCATTGCCCTCCCAGGTCTGGGAGGAGCGGCCATGCCCGCGCCGGTCGTGGGCGATCACGCGATAGCCCTTGTGCAGGAAGAACAGCATCTGGTTGTCCCAGTCGTCGGCACTCAGCGGCCAGCCGTGATGGAAGACGATCGGGGTGGCGTCCTTCGGACCCCAGTCCTTGTAGAAGATCTCGGTGCCATCGCTGGTGGTGATCATGCTCATCGGCTCGCATCCCTGATTTGGACCGCCCCGCGACAAGCGTGGCGTAGGCGAAAGATGACACCGGTGGATGAGTCGAGAAAGTGCAACGTTCGAAAGCGATCGTTTCCATTGGCGAAACACTCGATTCGCGAGCCACTTCCCGCTAGAGGGCCGCGATGCCCGAGAATGTGATTCCAGGTCGCCGCACCTTCGCGATCATCTCCCACCCCGACGCCGGCAAGACCACGCTGACCGAAAAGCTGCTGCTGTTCGGCGGCGCGATCCATCTCGCCGGCGAGGTCAAGGCGCGCGGTCAGGCCCGGCGCGCGCGATCGGACTGGATGAAGATCGAGCAGCAGCGCGGCATCTCGGTCACCTCGTCGGTGATGACCTTCGAGCGCGACGGCGTGACCTTCAACCTGCTCGACACGCCGGGCCACGAGGACTTCTCGGAAGACACCTACCGCACGCTGACCGCGGTCGACTCAGCGGTGATGGTGATCGACGTCGCCAAGGGCATCGAGAGCCAGACGCGCAAGCTGTTCGAGGTCTGCCGCCTGCGCAACGTGCCGATCATCACCTTCGTCAACAAGGTCGACCGCGAAGGCCGCGAGGTGTTCGAGACGCTCGACGAGATCGCCGACCTGCTCGCGCTCGACGTCGCGCCGATGACCTGGCCGGTCGGCATGGGCGGCACGTTCGAGGGGGTGTACGACCTCGTTTCCAACCGCCTGTTGCTGCCCGAGGGCGACAGCCGCGAGTTCCAGGGCAAGGTCATCCAGACGACCGGCCTCGACGATCCGCAGCTCGATGCGATCCTCTCGCCCCAGAACCTCGCCAAGCTGCGCGAGGATGCCGAGCTCGCGATGGCGGGCTATGCGAGCTTCGACGGCGAGGCCTATCGTCATGGCGACCTCACCCCGGTCTATTTCGGATCGGCGCTCAAGGAGTTCGGCGTCGATTCGCTGATCGACGCGATCGCACGCCACGCCCCGCCACCGCACGCGCTGCCCGCCGAGCCGGCGCCGGTCTCACCGGACTATAACGAGGTCACAGGCTTCGTGTTCAAGGTGCAGGCGAACATGGACCCCAACCATCGCGACCGCATCGCGTTCATGCGGCTGGTGTCGGGCACCTTCAAGCGCGGCATGAAGCTGACCCCGACGGGCCACGGCAAACCGATCGCGATCCATTCGCCGATCATGTTCTTCGCCCAGCAGCGCGAGCTGGCGGATGAGGCCTTCCCCGGCGACATCATCGGCATCCCCAATCACGGCACGCTGCGGGTCGGCGACACGCTGAGCGAGAAGGCGGCCGTCCGCTTCACCGGGCTTCCGAACTTCGCGCCCGAAATCCTGCGCCGCGTAGTGCTCAAGGACCCGACCAAGACCAAGCAGCTGCGCAAGGCGCTCGACGATCTGTCCGAAGAGGGCGTGATCCAGGTCTTCTATCCCGAGATCGGGTCGAACTGGATCATCGGCGTGGTCGGCCAGCTCCAGCTCGACGTGCTGCTCTCGCGCCTTGATGCCGAGTACAAGGTCGGCGCGAATCTCGAGCCCGCGCCGTTCGACACGGCGCGCTGGATCGGCGGCGAGGCCGCGGACGTGAAGGAATTCATGGATCTCAACCGCGGCGCCATGGCCAAGGACCGCGACGGCGACCCGGTGTTCCTTGCCAAGTCCGCCTGGGAGGTCGGCTATGTCGCCGACCGCTATTCCAAGGTGAAATTCATGGCGACGCGGGAACGCTAGGAGCTGGGTTCGGCTGCGCCGAGCACCGCCTCAACGCAGCTCCGCTCCATCAGAATCAGGCAGCCACGTCGTCCACCCAGCCCCGGCGCAGCGGTTTGACTGCGAACAGCATCAGCGCAGCCGCGAGCGCGTAGAAGACGAGACAGCCGACCGCCGCATAGCGCAGCGACTCGATCCCGTAGCTCGACTTGAGCGCGTCCGAGAGCGCACCCATCAGCAGCGGTCCGGCGCCCAGCCCGATCAGATTGTTGATCAGCAGGAAGCTGGCCGACGCCGTCGCGCGCATCTCGCGCGGGACGAGGTGCTGGACGGCGGTCGTCACCGGGCCGAGCCACAGGATGTTGAGCGCATTGGGGATCAGCAGCAGCACCCAGGCGAGCGTCGCCGACGGGCTGAGCAGGCCGAAGGCAAAGGCCGGAACGGTGATCGCCCAGGCAATCGCCGGCAATCTGGCGTACCAGCCGCGGTCCTTGCCGCCGAGCCGGTCGGCAAGCCAGCCGCCCGCGAACACACCGGCGACTCCGCCGACGAGCAGGATCGATCCCATGAACTGGCCGGTGGTAATCAGGTCGAAGCCGAAGCTGCGCATCAGGATCGACGGCGTCCACAGCGCAAGGCCATAGCCGCACAGCGAGCTGAACGAGGCCGCGAACGCCATCAGCCAGAAGGCCGGCTTCTTCGCGAGGATGGGGAAGACGCCCGACACCGGCGTCGCCTTGGCCGCGGCGGCCGGGCGCGGCAGATCGCGCACCACATATTTGAAGATCGGGGCGAGCACGATGCCGGCCACGCCCATCACGATGAACGCCGTACGCCAGTCGACCAGCGCGGCGATATAGGCGCCGAGCAATGTTCCCCCGGCAAGGCCCACCGGGATGCCGAGCGAGTAAATGGCGAGCGCCCGCGCGCGCTTCTCCGGCGGGAAATAGTCGGCGATCAGCGCATAGGACGGCGCCACGCCGCCCGCTTCGCCGACACCGACGCCCAGCCGGTAGAGGAAGAGATGCCAGTAGCCGGTTGCGGTGCCACACAGCGCCGTGAACGCGCTCCACACCGCCAGGCTGCCCGCGATCACCGCACTGCGGCTGGTGCGGTCGGCCAGATAGGCCAGGGGAACGCCGAGGATCGAATAGAGCAAGGCGAAGGCAAGGCCGCCGATCGCGCCGAATTCGGCGTCGGTGAGTCCGAGGTCCGCCTTGATCGGCACGGCGAGAATGCCGAGGATCTGCCGGTCGAGGAAGTTGAAGGTGTAGACCAGCAACAGCATCGCGAGCACAACGCCACGGTAACCGGGTGTTGCCTGACGCGCGGTCGCTCCGTCGCTGGCGTTCATGCCGTCCCTCCCCTTCGAAAAAATTGGCCGGACGCCTCGCTTGAAGCGCCCGGCCGGATCAATGTGCCAAACTCAAGACGGCAAGGCGATCAGAACTTCACCTCGAACGTCCCGGTGAAGGTACGCGGCGGGCCGTAATAGCCGATGATCGAGTTACCGAAGGTCGCGCCCGGGAAGTTGTAGCCGCCGACACGATAGCGCGCGTCGGTCAGGTTGCGCGCCGCGACGCCGATCCGGTAGCGGCCGCCCGCCGACGTCCAGTTGAGCGACGCATCGACCAGCGCATAGCCGTCCTGGTCGAGCGCAGGCGTCGCCAGCTCGAACATCTGCGTGTCGCTGCGCAGCGAGACCGAGGGGGTGAAGGCGATCGTGCCGCCCGCCAGATCTTCCGACCAGGTGGCGGAGACGTTGGCGGTCCATTCCGGGGTGTTCTGGAACGCGCGCTGGTTCGACACGTCGACCGGGGTGGTACCGCCGCCGATGAAGGTGAAGAACTCCTTGTAGTCGGCATTGGTATAACCGAGCACGAGGCTGGCCGAGAGGTTGCGCGAGGGCACCACGCGCGCCTCGAACTCGAACCCGTAAATCTCGCCCTTGCCCGCATTGTCGACGAAGCTGGCGATGCCGCCGGCCAGCGACGGCACCTGGATCGTGACCTGCTGGTCCTTGTAGTTCGAGAAGAAGCCGGCGAGGTTCACGAACAGGGTGCGGTCGAGGAACGCGCCCTTCATGCCCAGCTCATAGCTGTCGATCGTCTCGGGCTCATAGCCGTTGACCGTGGTCGGCGTCAGGATCGCGTCGCCGCGCATGTCGAAGCCGCCCGATTTGAATCCCTTGCCGTAGCTGGCGTAGAAATTCAGGTCCTGGCGCGGTTCGTAGCTGATGCTGACCCGAGGGGTCAGCTTCTCGAAATCGCGGCTGTTGGTGTAGTTCGAACGGATCAGGCCGGGCACCGCCGCCGCGTTGCCGAAATGCGGGCTGCGGATGCCGGTATAGTTGCGGCGGAAGACCGTCCCGGTCTTCTCGTCGCGGGTATAGCGCAGGCCCGCCGAGATCTTGAACTGGTCGGTCAGGTCGAAGCTGAAATCGCCGAACGCGGCATAGCTCTTGGTGAACACCTCGCCCGAGGTGAGCGTGGTGGTGTTGAGCAGGCCCAGCACCGTGTCGAACGCACCGCTGGCGCGGCCGTTGAGATAATAGACGCCGAACACGCCCTGGATCCGCTCGCCTTCATAGAGGAGCTGGAGTTCCTGGGTGAACTGGCGGTCCGAATATTCCGCCGGTACGTCGAGCGTCGGCAGGATGGTGTTGTCGAAATCGATCACCGTGTCGGTGCTGCCGTCGCGCCACGAGGTGATCGTCTTGAAGGTCAGCGCGTCGGAGAGGTTGATCTCGCCGGTGACCGAAAGCCCGCGCGTCTCGACGCGGTTATGGTCGCCGATCCCGGCGCGGGTGTCATAGACGTCGCCGGTCGGCGCATAGATCGGATCGGTGCCGTTGGGCAGCAGGCGGGTGCCGTGGCGCGGATTCGACCGGTCGAGCACGCGATCGCCCGCGACGCGGATGAAGATATTGTCCGACGGCGTGAACTCGGCCGAGAGCCGCGCCGCGAACACGTCCTTGTTATAGTGTTCCGCGCCCGTGGTCAGGTTGGTTCCGAACCCGTCGCGCCAGTACTGCGCGACCGCAGCGCCGAGCGACAGCGTATCGCCCACCGGCACCACCACCTGCCCGACCAGATCGACCTGGTTGTACGAGCCATAGGAAACGCGCGCCGACGCCTTGTAGTCGTGGCCCAGACGGCGGGTGACATACTTCACCGCGCCGCCGATCGTGTTGCGGCCATAGAGCGTACCCTGCGGCCCGCGCAGCACCTCGACCCGCTCAACGTCGAAAATGTCGAGCACCGCGCCCTGCGGACGCGCGACATAGACGTCGTCGATATAGAGCGCGACGCCCGGCTCGAAGCCCCAGAGCGGATCCTGCTGGCCGACGCCGCGGCTGAACGCGATCAGCGTCGAGTTGGAGCCGCGCGCAATCTGCAGCGTCAGGTTCGGGGTCTTGTCCTGCAGCGCTGTGATGTCGGCCGCGCCGCTCTTCACCAGCGAATCGCCCGAGACCACCGACATCGAGATCGGCACGTCGATCAGGCTTTCCTCGCGGCGGCGGGCGGTGACGACGATCTCGCCTTCGGCGGCAGGCGCGGCTTCTTCCGCCGCCGCGGGTGCGTCCTGCGCGAAGGCGGGCATGGCGGTCAGCGCGGCGAGCGCCGCGCCGGTATTGAGAATCGTGCGGACAGACGGAATCAGGCGTAGCATCGAAGCTTCCTCCCCAGATGACAGCCGCGTGAACACCGCGGCTTGTAAGACGTTGGAGGACGCTATAGTGAAACCTGAACCGGGTTTCAACTTCCGGATGCGGAGAGGGGCGAATGACGCAGGATCGTGGCGCGGAAGCCACAGTTGCCGGGGGCATTGCGCGAAACGAGAGCGCGGCGAGCGAGGGCAAGGAGCCACGCACCGCGCGCGGCCGCCGTACGCTGCGCACGATCCTGGATGCCGCCGCAGCCGAATTCGGCGAGAAGGGATTCCACGAAGGATCGATCAGCGGGATCACCCGCCGCGCCGGCGTCGCGCTGGGCAGCTTCTACACCTATTTCGATTCGAAGGACGCGGTGTTCCGCGCGCTGGTACGCGACATGAGCGAGCAGGTGCGCGAGCATGTCGCCCCCGCGATCCGCGCCGCGCCTGAACAGATCGCTGCCGAGCGCGCGGGCCTCGAAACCTTCATCGGCTTCGTGCGCAGGCACAAGGAGATCTACCGGATCATCGACGAGGCCGAGTTCGTCGACCCCGAGAGCTTCAAGCTTCACTACGCCACCACCGCCGAGCGCATCGAGAAGCGCCTGCGCGCCGCCGCCGAGCGCGGCGAGGTCCGCGCCGACGTGTCCGACGTCCATGCCTGGGCGATCATGGGCATGAACGTGTTCCTCGGCCTGCGTTACGGCGTGTGGGGCGATGATCGCGACGCGGCCGAGGTGGCGGATACCGTGGCGGAAATGCTCGCGCGCGGGCTGGGGACGAAGTCGGCCGGCTAGACCGCGGCGGCCTTCATCCCGACCACGACCGTCATCCCGGCCTTGTGCCGGGATCCACCGGGAGGCGAGCCGGAAGCAAGCGGCTCTATTGCATCGCCCGAGGCGCCGTGGATCCCGGCACAAGGCCGGGATGACGGAGAGGGGCATGGCCGCTAGCGACCCATTTGCGGAAGCTCCTGACCCTCCATCATGATTGCTCAGCGGCTGAACGGATGGAGGTGGGTTCAAGGTCAGCGGCCCGGTCGAAGCACGCCACATCTTCTGATCGGCATTGATTACTCGCCCGACCGGTAATCACGACATAGCTGCCCGAATAGAAAGAGGCGCGCAGATCGAAGAAGGAGAACTCTGGTCCAGTGCCCATCGAGACAGCTGGGTGATTTGGGTAACGGAACCCGGATACGTCGGTGGCCCCTTCCGCCAGCGCAGCCCTCATGACTGACATTGCGCGGTCCATATCGGCCGATTCCGCCTTTCGGCGATAGAGATGACAGCTATTCCCCTGACACTCGCCGAGATAGCCGATAACACTGACTGCTTGGCCATTCAGTTGATCTATCTGGGCTATAAATTCGTCGACTGTAATTGCCCTCTGCACAGGCGCGTTGCCGCAAGCCGTGGCAGCTAGCGCCAGAGATAAGCCAATGAGAGATCGAGCAATCGCGGCGCTCCCCATTTTACCAGTATACTGGTGCCGCTGACCGCTTTCTACCCAATAGCCGACACCCCGCTTGCAATGTTGGAATTGCTTTGCTTGCATAGCCGGGCTGCATGACGGCCGCTCTTTGATCGCGTCGATCAGCCCTGCCTAAAGCCCCGCCCCGACAAAGCCGACCAAGTTGACAGAATGAATCGCGTTCCGCGTAACTTCGTCAACTTCACTTCGCCTCGGCCAGCCATTCCTTCGCGGTCTCGCCGTCCCAGTCCATGTCGCCGGCGACACGCCACACCTCACGGCCCTGCGCGTCGTAGAGCACGGTGGTCGGCAGGTTGACGCCGTAATGGGTCGACAGGCCGACATCAGGATCGAGATACGGCTTCAACGCCTGGAACCCGGCCTTCTTGAAATAGGGCGTGACCTTGGCGGCGCCCTCCAGATCCTGGCTGACGGTCACCACCTGAAGCTTCGCACCCTCGCGCTGGGCGAGCCGGTCGAGCGCGGGCATTTCGCGCACGCATGGCGCGCACCAGGTCGCCCACAGGTTGAGCAGCACCGGCTTGCCCTTGAACGCCTCGAGCTTGGTCAAATGCCCGTCGGGCGCCCTGAACGCGACCGGCGGCATGCCCTCGCCCTTGTGGCTGCGGTCGATCGTGCCGATCCGCTCGACCGCATCGGCGGCGTTGGCGGGCGCAGCGGGGCTTTCATTGCCAACAGCGGCGTTTGCTTGCTCGCCCGGCTGCTTGGCCGTATCGCAGCCGGCGATTCCAAGCGCCAGCGTGGCAAGGACAGGGAGAAGCGCGATCGTCGAGCGCAAGACAGACTCCAATAGCATGTGGGGCGGGCGCTTTGCCGAAGGCCCGTCGTCGGTGATGCGCGAGATTAACGCTTCCATCCCGTTCGACAAGCGCATGTGGCGTCAGGACATCGCAGGATCGAAAGCGCACGTGGCCATGCTGGGCAAGCAGGGTATCGTCGATGCGGCGGATGCGGCGACGATCTCGGCCGGGCTCGACGCGGTCGCCGCCGATTACGAACGCGACGGCGTGCCCGAGGATCTGACGCTCGAAGACATCCATATGCTGACCGAGGCGCGGCTGGCCGAGAAGATCGGGCCGGTTGCCGGGCGCCTCCATACCGCGCGCAGCCGCAACGATCAGGTCGCGACCGATTTCCGCCTGTGGGTGCGCGACGCGACCGATCAGGTCCTCGCCGCGCTCGCCGCGCTGCAGGACGCGCTGCTGACACGGGCCGAGGAGCATGCCGGCAGCGTGATGCCCGGCTTCACCCACCTCCAGAGCGCGCAGCCGGTGACGCTCGGCCATCACCTGATGGCCTATTTCGAGATGATCGCCCGCGACATTTCGCGCTTCGCCGACGGACGCGCGCGCGGCAATCGCTGCCCGCTGGGGTCGGCGGCGCTGGCCGGCACCGGCTTCCCGCTCGACCGCGACGCGACGGCGGCGGCGCTCGGCTTCGACGGGCCGACGCGCAATTCGCTCGATGCCGTCAGTGATCGCGACTTCGCGCTCGATTATCTGATGGCGGCGGCGCAATGCTCGCTGCACCTTTCGCGCCTGGCGGAGGAATTCGTGATCTGGGCGAGCCAGCCCTTCGGCTTCGTCAAGCTGAGCGACCAATGGTCGACCGGCAGCTCGATCATGCCGCAGAAGCGCAACCCGGACGCCGCCGAGCTGGTGCGCGGTCATTCGGGACGCATCGTCGGCTGCCTGACAGCGCTGATGATCACGATGAAGGGGCTGCCGCTCGCCTATTCGAAGGACATGCAGGACGACAAGCCGCCGGTGTTCGAGGCGCACGACCTGCTTGCCTTGTCGATCGCGGCGATGACCGGGATGGTCGAGAGCGCGCAGTTCCGCACCGACCGGATGCGCGGCCTCGCCGAAAGCGGCTTCTCGACCGCCACCGACCTTGCCGACTGGCTGGTGCGCGAGGGCGGCATCCCGTTCCGCGAGGCGCATCACATCACCGGCCGCGCGGTCGCGGCGGCCGAGGCGAAGAATGTACGGCTCGACCAGCTCGAGCTTGCGGATCTGCAGGCGATCGACCAGCGTATCGACGAACGCGCATTCGGCGTGCTGACCGTCGATGCCTCGGTCGCGAGCCGGACGAGCTTTGGTGGAACCGCACCCGCGCGGGTGCGTGAGGCAATTGCGGCGGCACGCGCCGCAAGAGGAGAGTAACAATGCGAACCCTGGTGGTCTTCACGGCGCTTCTGTTGGCTGCTTGCGGCAACAAGGGCGGCCTGAAACCGGCCGCCGGGGGATCGCTGCCGACCAAACCCTATGGGGCGGTGGCCACACCGACACCGGCCGATTTGGTGAAGGCGCCGCCCCAGACCCGACCGACGCGCAGCGACGAAGTGCTGCGCAGCTCAGAGGAACGCCGCGGCGACGAGTTCGAACTTCCGCCGCAGTAATCAAGAAGACCCTATTCCCATGGATCATTTCAACCGCAAGAACGGCGTCCTTCACGCCGAGGACGTCTCCATCCCCGCGATTGCCGCCGACGTCGGCACGCCGGTCTATGTCTATTCGACCGCGACGCTCGAGCGCCACGCCTCCGCGCTCAAGCAGGCGCTTTCCGCCCTGCCCAGCGTCCACCTCGCCTTCGCGATCAAGGCCAATCCCAACCTCGCCGTGCTCGGCGTGCTCGCAAAGCAGGGCTATGGCGCCGACGTCGTCTCGGGCGGCGAACTCAAGCGCGCGCTGGCGGCGGGCATGCCGGCCGGAGACATCGTCTTCTCCGGCGTCGGCAAGACCCGCGCCGAGCTTCAGCTGGGCCTCGACGAGGGGATCGGCCAGTTCAACCTCGAGCTCGAAGAGGAAGGCGAGGTCCTTGCCGATCTCGCCCATGCGCAGGGCAAGACCGCACCCGCAGTGCTGCGCGTGAACCCCGATGTCGACGCGGGCACCCACGCCAAGATCTCGACCGGAAAGGCCGAGAACAAGTTCGGTGTCGCGATCGACCGCGCGCTGGAGATCTTCGACCGCCTGGCCAAGCGCCCCGGCCTCAACCTGCGCGGCGTCGCGATCCATATCGGCAGCCAGCTGACCGAACTCACCCCGCTCGAGGCCGCCTACAAGCGTGTCGGCGAGCTGGTCGCGCAGCTGCGCGCCGCGGGTCATACGATCACCCATGTCGATCTGGGCGGCGGGCTCGGCGTCCCCTATCACACCGGCCAGACCGTCTCGACCGCCGAGGAATTCGGCGCGATGGTCACGCGCGTCACCCAGGGCTGGGACGCGACGCTGATGTTCGAGCCGGGCCGCTTCATCTGCGGCAATGCCGGCGTGCTGGTGACCGAGGTGATCTGGGTCAAGCCGGCCGCGGGCAACCCCTATGTCATCGTCGACGCGGCGATGAACGACCTTGCCCGCCCGGCACTCTACGACGCCTATCACGAGTTCGAGGCGGTCGAGCCGACCGGCGAGAAGTTCGTCGCGAACATCGCCGGCCCGGTGTGCGAGACCGGCGACACCTTTGCGATGGGGCGTGAGATCGACGTCGTGAAGTCGGGCGATCTCGCCGTGTTCCGCACCGCGGGCGCGTACGGCGCGACCATGGCCTCGACCTACAACAGCCGAGCGCTGGTGCCCGAGGTGCTGGTGTCGGGTGACAAGTACGCGGTCGTCGCCGACCGCATCCAGCCCGAAACCATCATGGGGGCCGAGCGCGTGCCCGAGTGGGTCCGGTGAAACGATCGGGGCTGCCCGTCTTCGTCCAGCTGGACGGGCGGCCCGTGATCCTGATCGGCAGCGGCGCGGCGGCGGAGGCGAAGCGCCGCCTGCTGTCGCGCGCGGGCGCGGTGATCGTCGGCGAGGAGAGCGATGCCCGCCTCGCCATCGTCGCTTGTGAAGACCCCGAACCCGTCGCGGCGCGGCTCAGGGCCCGCGACATCCTGGTCAATGTCGCCGACCGTCCGGACCTGTGCGACTTCACCTTGCCCGCAATCGTCGAGCGCGATCCGGTGACGATCGCGATCGGCACCGGCGGCGCGTCCGCGGGCCTCGCAGCAGCACTGCGCCAGCGTCTCGAGGCCATGCTGCCCGCCTCGCTCGGCGGGCTGGCGGATGCGCTGAAGCAGGCGCGCGATGCGATCCGCAGCCGCTGGCCCGACGCAGGCGCGCGACGGAGCGCGATTGGCGCCGCACTGGCCGGTCCGCTCGATCCGCTCGCCGATCAGCCCGCAGGAGCAGTCGAGCGCTGGCTCGCCGCGCCGGACGCGGCGAGGGAGGGCATCGTCCGCATTGCCCTGCGCTCCCCCGACCCCGATGATCTCACCCTGCGCGAGGCGCGATGGCTCGCCCAGGCCGACAGGGTAACGCACCGGCCCGATGTGCCTGCCGCAATCCTGACCCGCGCGCGCGCCGATGCCGAACGGATTGCGTGCGAAGCCCCGCCCGCTACTTTGCCCGGTCTGACCGTGGATCTGGAGATGGCCATTTGAGCGGCTTTGCCTATGTCGTCACCCGCAGCGGCGTGCGTGCACTCGATGCCCATGACGCAATCGGGGTGCGGCGCGGCTTCGTGTGGATCCACCTCACCTCGCGCGACGAAGAGGTGCAGGCGTGGCTGCGCGATGTCGCGAAGTTCGACCGGTTCGTCATCGATGCGCTGACCGCGCTCGAAACGCGCCCGCGCTGCGACCAGATCGACGGGTCGGCCGTGCTCAACCTGCGCGGGATGACGCAGGCGGCGATGCAGAGCTCCGACCCGCTGGCTTCGATCCGTTTGCACGCCGAGGGTACCCGCGTCATCTCCGTCACCCGCCTTCCGCTCGACGCGCTGGCAGTCGCGCGCGCGGCAACCGAGGCTGGCGACGTTCAGGATGCCGGCGACCTGATCGCCACGCTGGCCGAGGCGATCACCGAACAGCTCGATCCGCAGGTCGCCGATCTCGGCGATTCGCTCGACAGTTGCGAGGAGCAGCTCGACGAACGACAGGCGTTCGAGCTGCGCAAGAAGGTCAATGCCGTGCGGCGCAAGGCAATCGGCTATCGCCGCTTCCTCTATCCGCAACGCACGGCGCTGGAGAAATTGTCAGCGCTGCCCGTCCGCTGGCTGAGCGACGACGACCGGCTGCATATTTCGGGTGCCGCGGACCGCGCCGCTCGCATGGCCGAAGAACTGGAGAGCATCCGCGAGCGCGCGGCGCTGATCCATGAGACGCTGACCGATCTGCGCGCCGAGGTGATCGACCAGCGATCGCTGGTGATCGCGATCGCCGCGATGGTGTTCCTGCCGCTCACCTTCATCACCGGCCTGTTCGGGATGAACGTGCAGGGTATTCCCTATGACGACCATCCCGGGTCATTCTGGGTGATCACCGCCTTCAGCCTGGCGGTGGCGGCGGCCGTGACCTTCTATTTCGTCAGGCGGCACTGGTTCCGCTGAGGCGTTCGACTTCGGCATTGAGCGTGCTGATCGAGCTGACCAGCCGTGCCCGGTCGGCGCGGGTGACGGCAAGTTCGGTGCGTGCCTCACCCAGTTCGATCGCGCGTGCGGCGATGCGCGCGTCGAGCGACGCGACCGCTCGCTTCAGTTCCGCGATCCGGTTCGCGCGGCCGAGCGTCCGGTCGATCCGTGCGAGCAGGATGTCGAAATCGAAGGGTTTGGCGACATAGTCGTCCGCGCCGGCGGCCAGCGCCTCGACCACGGCACCGCTGTCGCTGCGCGCGGTGATCATGATGACCGGAAGATCCGCGGTGCGCGGCGTCGCGCGCAGATCCGCCAGCACCTCGGTCCCCGACATACCGGGCATCATCATGTCGAGCAGGATGAGGTCGAAGCCGCGTCCGGCGATCAGATCCAGCGCCTCGCGTCCATTGTCGCTGAGCACGACCAGATAACCCGCCTGCCCCAGCCGCGCGCCCATCACATTGAGGTTGGTGCGGCTGTCGTCCACGATCAGCACCGTGGTCGCACCCCGGCGCGTCTCGTTCGAAAGGAGGCTCTGGCTCATGCGCGCGAGCGTAGGGCGGAAAGCGTCACGATCCCGTTAACGCCCCGGCAACCACATACCGGGTCAGCGGCGCAGAAATCCCAGGATCTGATCGACCATCACGCCGAGCTGCGCCGAAGCGTCCGCCACCGCATCGGTACCGCCCGCACCCGGGCCGGTATTGATCGCGACGCCCAGCGGGGTCGGCCAGCCGCGCAGCGCGTGGATCACCGTGCGCAGCGCGGCCAGCGTCGAAACCGACGCCTGCCAGCCGCCCGCAGTCGCGACCAGCCCGACCGGCATCCCGTCGAAATAGGCGCGTTCGTCGCCGCGCAGCAGCTCGGCATAGTCGAGCGCATTCTTGACCATGCCGGAGAGCGAGCCGTGATAGCCGGGCGATCCGACGATCAGCCCGTCCGCCTCGCGCAGAACCGATACGAAATGCGTCACCCGCGGGTCGTCGATCGTGCAGCCCAGCTCGTAATGCGGGAAGTTGATCGCCTCTCCGGTCAGCAGCGTGACGCGGGCGCCCTTTGCCGCGGCAAGATCCAGACAATGTGCCAGCGCGCGGCCGGTCGCCGATTCGGGGCGCGAAGTGCCGCCCAGGGCGACGATGTGCGGCTTGCTCATGCGCCCGCGCTAGCCGAAACAAATGCCTCGGGCCACCCACTGATACGCACTCGGAGACAGAGAGGACTATGCGGGCACCATTGGCAGGAATGCGGGTGATCGAGATCGACGCGATCGGCGCAGTGCCCTTCGCATCAATGCTGCTCGCCGATCTGGGGTGCGAGGTGGTGCGGATCGTCCAGCCCGGCAGTGGGACCAGCGCGATCGTCCCCGCCCTCTATCGCGGCCGGCAGGACGTGACGCTCGATTTCCGCGAGCCTGCGGCGATCGCCGAGGTACTCGACCTCGCCCGGCATGCCGACGCGCTGGTCGAAGGGATGCCGCCCGGATCGATGGAGGCGCTGGGGCTGGGGCCCGATCGGTGCCGTGTACGCAATCCGCGGCTCGTCTACGGCCGGGCGAGCATCTGGGGACAGACCGGGCCGCTCGCGGGGCGCCCGGGTGCCGACATCAACGTCCTCGCGCTCACCGGGGCGCTTCATGCGATCGGTGCGCCGGATGCGCCTGCGGTCCCGCTCAACCTGCTCGGCGACCATGCGGGCTGCGGGCTGTTCCTCGCGCTCGGCATGGTCTCGGCAATGCTGGGCGCACATATCGATGGCGAGGGACGCGTCGTCGATGCCGCGGCGATCGACGGGGTGGCGACGCTGATGGCGCTGACCCAGAGCCTGTTCGCCAGCGGCCGCTGGGTCGACCGGCGCGAGGCCAATCTGATCGATGGCGGCGCGCCCTTCTACCGCAGCTACGCCTGCGCCGACGGCCAGCATATCGCGGTCGGCGCGATCGAGCCCGCTCAGTTCGAATCCTTGTGCACCGGTCTCGGCTTCCCGGCGGGCAGCTTCGCGCAGCTCGACCGCACCGGCTGGCCGGCGATGGCCGCGCGCTTCGCCGAACGGTTCGCGGCGCGCACGCGCGACGAATGGGTCCGCAGCTTCGCGCAAGGGGAGGCATGCGTCACGCCGGTGCTGTCGCTTGCCGAGGCGGCCCGACATCCGCATGCGCTGGCGCGCCGC
The DNA here is from genome assembly GCF_059420685.1 of Sphingomonas sp. GW821-FHT03E12. Classification (NCBI taxonomy): domain Bacteria; kingdom Pseudomonadati; phylum Pseudomonadota; class Alphaproteobacteria; order Sphingomonadales; family Sphingomonadaceae; genus Sphingomonas; species Sphingomonas sp. GW821-FHT03E12. Next base: position 722,146 of record NZ_JBWKUF010000001.1, on the reverse strand, counting down.
CCCGTTGCGGCCGGGCCGGAGGGCGCAGCGACCGCACCGCAATTCGAGCCGCGCGCCGGGGTTGCAGCCCCCGCACGTCCGGTTTCGGTCGATGACATGATCGCGCGCTGGTCGCGTTCAAATGCCTGATCAGGCTGCGCGCGCCTGACTCCAGGCATTGGCAATGTCTTCCAGATCGTCCGCAACCGCGCGGAACGGTGCGGGATCCCCGCCGATGCTGGCGTTGAGGATCTGGGCGCGAAGCCCGTGATAGAGCGTCGCGAGCGTGCGCGAGACCTCACCCCCGCGCTCGAAATCGAGGCCGGATTCGAGCGCGAACAGGATCGCCGTGGCGCGTGCGATCCGCTCGCTCCGGACGGGAAGCTGCCCCTTCTCGGTCGCGAAGGCGGCGGCGCGGAGCGCGGCGATGCACTCCTTGTACATGATCTCGACCAGCGCGTGCGGATCGGCGGCTGCGGTCCTGCCGACCGCGTCGATCGAGCGATAGGTCTGCGCGGCGTTGGCGCTGAGACGCATCGGGGCCTTCATTGCATCAGCCCTGCTTGTTCCACGCATCGACCTGATTCTGGAGGAAGGTCAGCGTCGATTTATATGCAGCGACCCGTGCATCCATCGTCGCGAACTGGCGCGTCATGCGCGTGCGCATCGCTTCGGCGTCGCGCACCGCTTCGGTCTTGTCGTCGACCACATCGATCTTGGCCTTGGTGTAGTTGATCTCGCTCGCGCCCAGCCCGCGCTGGGTGCTGGCGGCGGCGCTCGAGATTGCGTCGAGGACGACCGACAGGCCGTTGTTCGTCGTTGCGCTGCCCGCAGGCTGGGCGAACATCTTCTCGACCTGCCCCGGATGGTTGACCAGCGCCTTGGTCAGCACCGGCGTGTCGAGGCTCAGCGTGCCGTCGCGGTTGGTCTTGACCCCGATCTGCGCAAGCGTGGTGGGCACATCGGCCGCGCCGCTCGCGATCGGGTTGAGCGTCAGCTGCTGGAGCTGGCGCTTGAGGTTCCTCGCCGCGATATCCTGCCGCAGCGCGCCGTCGACCGGACTGAGGTCCTTCTGCAGCGCCTTGTAGAGCTCGTTATAGGTTTCGACGAAATCCTGAACCGCCTGCATCAGCGAATTGGTCGGCAGCGTCTTGCCGATATTCACCATCGTTCCGGGCTGGGCCGAGACAAGGTCGAGCTTCACGCCCGGAATAAGGTCCGAGATCGTATTGGATTCGCGCTTGAGCGCCACGCCATCGATCGCGACGATCGCATCGGCGGCAGCGCTGCCGATCGTCGTGCCGCTCGCGCCGACGCCGATGTTGAGTGCGGCCAGCCCCTCATGCCCCGCCGTCTCCGACGCGGTCAGCGTGAAGGCGCGCGCCTCGCCGGTACCGCCCTTCACCACCAGCCGCGATCCTGCCGCATCGGTGAGGATCGATGCGCTGACACCGGCATTGGCGGCGTTGATCGCCGCCGCGATGCCCTCCAGGCTCGAGTTATTCTCGCCGATCGTGATGGTCACCGGCGTGGCGGCACCCGCGGTAAAGCCGGTCATAGCGCCATTGGCGACGGTGGCGGTGCCGAAGGTCAGCGTCAGCGTGCCCCGGCCAATCGCCGCGGTCTTGTCCGCCACCGGCGCTGCCGAAGCCGCCTGCGCGGACGCGAGCTGGCGAACCTCGAGCTGCGCGCTCAGATTGCTGAGATTGGCGCCTGAAAGCCGCGAGACATTGAGGATGCCGGTGCTCGAACTGGTCGGCTGGGTCGCGAGGGTGCCGCCGCGCGACAAGGTCGACAGCGCGGTGGCGAAGCTGGTGATGTTGCTCTTGTGCATCGTCGCGGCGCTGATCTGGGCGGTCAGGGTTTCCTCGCGCCGCGTGAGCGTGGCGTTGCGATAGGCGAACTGCTTCTCGACCAGTTCCTTGACGAGCGCAGTGGTATCGATGCCCGACCCGGTGCCCAGCGTCGAGGCGATCGAGCTTGTCGATGTCGTCGATGTCGTCGATTCAACCGCCACGTGAACGTCCCCCTCTATGCTGGTTAACGGCCGTCATCGTTGAGCCTTTAGGCCGTTCTGCACGCCGTTCTCGTCGAACAGCGCCGTGTCCGGCACCGTGATAGCGGGCATGCGTCCCCCCGCGCGCTTGTCGATCCCGAAGACGAAGGCGAGCACGGTCGCGACCGCCATATAGAGGTCGTCGCGAATCTCCTGATTCTCGCGGCTGGTGAAGTAGATGGCGCGTGCCAGCGGCGGCAGCTCGATCCGCGGCACCGCGAATTCGTCGGCCAGCTCACGGATCGCCAGCGCGATCTCGCCGCGGCCCTTGGCGACCACCACCGGCACCTGATCCTTGCCGCTCGAATAGCGCAGCGCGACCGAGAAATGCGTCGGGTTGGTCAGCACGACATGTGCTTCCTGCAGCTTGCTGCGCAGGCCGCCCTTGGCCATCTCGCGCTGGCGCTGGCGCTGCGCAGCCTTGGCCTCGGGCGAACCTTCGCTTTCCTTGTGCTCGTCCTTCACTTCCTGAAGGCTCATCTTGAGCCGCTGCATGTGGCGGAAAATCTGGATCGGCAGGTCGATGCCCGCGATCAGCAGCAGCCCGCCGGCCATCACGAAGACAAGCGTCGCAAACGTATCCCCCAGCGACTTCACCGCGGTGCCGAGATCGGATGAGACCAGGCCCATGGTCGGCGCCGCCGATCCCCACAGCATCCACCCGCCGATCCCGCCGAGGAGGATCACCTTGAGCAGCGACTTGAACAGCTCGATCCAGCCGGTCGGGCCGAAGATGCGCTTGAGGCCCGAGCCGGGATTGATGCGGTTGCCCTTGGGCGCGAGCAGCTTGCCGTTCCAGTGCAGCGCGCCGAGCGCCGCCTGGCTGGCGATCGCGCCGACCAGGGTGATCGCGAGCAGGGCGCCGAGCGAAGGGGCAAGCTTCCACCCCGCGGTGGCGAGCGGCTTCCATGGCTGGAAGCTCTCGATATCGGCGCGGCCGAAGGTGAAGCTCGCCCCCATCACCTCCTTGATCGCGCCGAGCAGCTGCGGTCCCATCAGCACCATCCAGCCGCAACCGAGCAGGATGATCAGCGCCGCGCCGAAATCGCGCGACTTGAGCAGGTCGCCTTGCTCAAGCGCCTTTTCCTTGCGCTTGGGTGTTGGTGCTTGTGTCTTTTCGCCTGCGCTCTCCGACATCAGCCGAGCACCAGCGTTTGGGCCGCGTCGAGCGCTTCGCGCACGATCACGAGCATGTAGTCGCCCATTGCGGGCATGCCGACGAGCAACGCGAGCACACCCATCGCCAGGCTGGCGGGAATGCCGATCGCGAACAGGTTGAGCGCGGGCGCCGAGCGCGAGAGCATACCGACGACGATGTTGAGGCAGAGCAGCAGGAAACCGACCGGCAATGCGAGCAGCAGGCCCGCAAGGAAGGCGTATCCGCCGAACAGCGCGATATTCTGGAGCTTGTCCGGGGTCAGCCAGGCCTGCCCCGGCGGCAGCAGCTCATAGGAACGCACCACCAGCTCGACGAGCACGAGGTGACCATCGACGGCCAGGAACAGCAAGGTCAGCAGGATCGTCAGGAACTGGCCGAGCGCGGGCGTCGAAGCGCCGGTCTGCGGGTTGATCGCAGTGGCGAAGGAAAGGCCCATCGACACGCCGATCACCTCGCTCGCCACCAACGGCGCGGCAAAGGCGATCTGCAGGATGAAGCCGAGCGCGAGGCCGACCAGCACCTCGGCGGCGACTGCAAGAAATGTCGCCAGCGCGAAGACTTCGCCCGGCGCATCGATCGGCACCGCGTTCATCGACAGGATGCCGACCGCAGCGGTGAGCAGGATGCGGACATTCATCGGCACCGACACCGCGCCGAACACCGGCGCCGCCACGAACGCGGCGCCGACACGCACCATCGTGAACAGCAGCGCCCAGAGCTGAGGCTCGATCGAGAGGCCGAAGCCGAGCATGACCTAGCGAACGAGCTCGGGGATGCGTTCGAAGATGCTCGTCGTGAAATCCCCCAGCAGCGTCATGATCATGCCCCCGAAGATCACGAGGCTGACCCCGACGATCGCGAGCTTGGGCACGAAGGTCAGCGTCTGTTCCTGGATCGAGGTCGCGGCCTGCACCATGCCGAGGATCAGGCCCGACAATAGCGCCGGGATCAGGATCGGGGCCGATGCGAGCGCAAGCACCCACATCGCCTCGCGCGCGACCGTCAGGAAATATTCTGCGTCCATCATTCAATCCTTTGCGGTTCCGGCCCGCTCCCCCACCCGGCCACCCACTTCAGGGTATCCTTGATGGGTGGCCGGGTGGAGGAGCGGGCTGGCACCGCGCACAAACCTAGGTCACGAAGCTGGAGGCGAGGCTGCCCATCGTCAGCGCCCAGCCATCGACCAGCACGAACAGCAGCAGCTTGAACGGCATCGAGATGATCGTCGGCGACATCATCATCATGCCGAGGCTCATCAGCACGGTGGCGACGATCAGGTCGATGACGATGAACGGCAGGAAGATCAGGAAACCGATCTGGAAGGCGGTCTTGAGCTCGCTGGTCACGAACGCCGGCAGCAGGATCGAGAAGGGCGTATCCTTCGGGTTCGCGATCGGGCCGACCTTGGCCATCTGCGCGAACATGGTGATGTCCTTGACCCGCGTCTGCTTGAGCATGAAGGCGTGGAGCGGCTCGCCCGCCTTTTCGATCATCTCGGTCGCGCCGATGCGGCCCTGCGCATAGGGCTGGATCGCGGCGGTATTCATCTGGCTGATCGTCGGCGCCATCACGAAGAAGCTGAGGAACAGCGAAAGCCCCACCAGCACCTGATTGGGCGGGGTCTGCTGAAGCCCCAGCGCCTGCCGCAGGATCGCCAGCACGATGATGATCCGTGTGAAGCTGGTCATCATCAGCAGGATGCCCGGCAGAACCGTGAGCAGCCCCATGATGATGAGGACCTGAAGCGACAGGCTGAGCGGCGCATCGCCGCCGCCAAGATCGCCCAGCGCGCGATCGACCGCGTCGCCCACGCCGGGCGTCGGCGCAGCGGCGGGCGCAGCGACCGGGGCGGGCGCCGGCGCACCCTGCGCAAAGGCCGGCGCGACGAGGAACAGCGCGAGTGCAAACGCACCCAGCACGAGTGCGAGGTGACGGAGGCCGGCGGTCACGGGTCGATCCGGTCGATCAGGCTGACGCCGTTACGGCTGACCGAGACGAGGATGCGCTTGCCCTCGACCTCGAGCACCGCGATGCGCGTGCCGGTCGAGACCATCATCGTCTCCTTGACTTTGAGCATCCGGTCGCCCTGATTGCCGGGCAGCCGCGCCTCGAGCTTGCGCCAGAGATAGAGACAGCCGATCAGCAGCCCGCAGACCAGCGGCAGCAGCACGACCAGCTTCAGGATGTAGGACCACATCATGGTGGATCAGCCCCGCTTGTCGGGCGCGACCAGCTCGGTCATGCGGATGCCGAACTTGTCGCCGACGGTCACGACCTCACCGCGACCGATCAGCGTGCCGTTGACGAACACGTCGAGCAGCTCGTCGGCCTGGCGGTCGAGCTCGATCACGCTCGATTCGCCGAGCGCGAGCAGCTCACGCAGGGTCAGCGTGGTCGATCCGATCTCCACCGTCAGCTTGACGTCCACGTCCTGCAACAAATGGAAGTTGGCCGCCGCGGCGGAATCGGTGGCGATGCCCCCGGTCATATCGTTCATCGTGCGTCCTCAAGGCTGAAGGATTCGAAACGGGTCAGGCGGATTGCGGCCTGGCCATTGGCGGTGCCGACGGTGCCGGCACCGATCTGCTGGCGGTTGACCATCACCGGCACATCGGGGCCGAAGCTGATCGGGATCACGTCGCCGGGCTTGAGCGCCATCAGCATCGACAGCGGCACGACCGGCTCGGCGAGCACCGAGCGGACCGGCAGGCGCAGCGCCATCGCGGCGCGCGTCAGGCCGTTGCGCCATTCGGGCTCGGGCTCGGGCTCGCCGCCGATCACCTTGGCGGTGAGCGACGGCGTGTAGGGTTTCAGCGCCGCGACCGGATAGAGAATGTCGATCCAGTGCGGCTTGGCCTCGCCCGTGGCGATGCCCAGGCGGGTGACGACCATCGCTTCGCCCGCATCAATCTCCGGCATCACCGAAAGCGGCGCAAAGGTCTGGGCGGGGACGAAATCGATCTTGGCGAGCAGTTCCCAGGCCGGGGAAAGCTGCTGCGCCAGCGTATCGGACAGGCGCGCCAGCAACGTCTCGGCCGAGCCGGTGAACTCGGCGGGCAGCGGCTGGGGCGCCTCGCCCTCGCCGCCGAAGAAACGGTCGAGCATCTCGAAGCCGAACTTGCCGTCGATGACGATCAGCGCGCGGCCGCGGCCCGGCGACATCGCCAGCGGCAGCCATGCGGTCAGCGTCTGCGGGCGCTCGGCACGATAGTCGCCGAACCGCTGGACGCTGAGCGGCTCGGCCCAGCAGCGTGCGCCCTCGCCGACCAAAGGCTCGAAACTTCCCTTCAATGACTTGGCGAGCCGTGCCGAGAGATGCTGCACCGAATGCAGATCCCCGAACGGGTTGAGGCTGGCCGTTCCCAGCGCCGGGGCGTGCTCCGCTCCGGTCCGGGGACGCTCGCGCCTCTCCGGCGTCGTCATGTCTGAAGGACTGTTAACCATGTCCGTTCACTGAACAATGAAATTGGTAAAGTAGACGTTACCAACGCCGCCAAAGCCCTCTTTTTCTTTGAGGACGGCGTTGATCGCACCGGCCAGGCGCTTCTGCAGCTTCTTCTTGCCCTCGGCGGTGAACACCTCGTCCTCGCTGGTCTCGCCGAGCGAGAGGAGGATGGCCGATCGCACCGCCATCTCATGCGTCTTGAGGCCTTCGATGACGCTGTTGTCATAGGGGGTCGAGATCGCGATCCCGACCTGGACGAAGTGCACGCTCTCGCGCAGGTTGGAGGTGAACTCCTTCTCCATCTGGTAATAGGTCGAGGCATATTTGTCCCCGCCCTCGCCCGCCGGGGGCTTCATCCCCTTGCTCTCGCCGCCTTCGCCTTCCTTGCCTTCGGCCTTGGCGCGGACTTCCTCGTCCTTGGGGACGAGGCGCGGCTTGCCGCTCTCGGCCTCACCCTCGGCCTTGGCGCCGCCGAACAGACCGGCATTGGACGCATAGAGCCCCCCGCCGACCCCGCCGCCGACCAGCACGATCAGGCCGGTGCCGATCAGGATCCACTTCTTGGCCCCGCCCTTCTTCTTGACCGGTGCGGCCTCTTTCTCGTCACTCATGACTCACTTTCCCCCTGGAGATGGTTCAGGCGACGCGATCGTCGCGGCTCGATTGCGTGGCGTGCGCCGCGGCAGAGACCGGACGCGCGGGTTGGCGGGATTGCGGCTGACCCGACTGGCTTGCCTGGCCCTGCTGCTGGCCGCCGGTGCCACCATCGACGCTGGTCTGGCCAAGCTTCACGCCGCGCGCTTCCGCCACCTCGGCAAGCCGCGGTGCGGCTTCGGCGATCAGCTGGCGGGCTGCGGGATTCTCGGCGGTGAAGTGGACGTGCAGCCGGTCGCCATCGCGGCGGATCGAAACATCGACATTGCCCAGATTCTCGGGCGCGAGGCGGATGCGCGTGTCGGCTGCCTCCGCGGCGTCGCGCATCGATGCGATCCGATCGACCATCTTGCCCGCCCAGTCGCCGCGGCTGAGGTCGAGCGGCGGCTGATCAGCCCCCGACATCGCCTGTACGGTGGTGCGCAGCTGTTCGGTGGCGGCGCTATGGGCCTGCACGGCCACCGGGTCCGCCACCCGCAGAGCAGGCGCAGCCGGCGAATCGAACGATGCCGAGATTGCTGCGGCGAAGACCTGAGCCGCGGTCTGGGCTGCGGGCGCGCCGGGAACGACGGGCTGCGGGGCGGCGGCATGCGCCGGAACCGGGCGAAGCGGCGCCTCCCGCGCTGGCGCTTCCGCCTTGCCGCGCGGTGCAGCTTCCGATGCAACGGCAACTTCGAGAGACGCGGCGTCGACGGCCGCAGCGTCGGCGGCCGGCGCATCCGCTGGCGCGGGGTCGATCACCGATGAGCCGGGAACCGCGGTCGCAATCGGCGCGGCCTTGGCAAGCGGCGCACCCGCCAGCCCATCCAGCGGAGCGGAGACCTCGACCGGGCCGGGAACCGCGGCGGGCAGATCCGCATCGGCGTGCGGCGTGGCGAGCCCGGCCGCCTCGATCTCCGCTGAAGATCCGGCGCCAACGAACATTGTGTCAGGCAGCGCAACCGGCTCAGGCGGCGGTGCGATCGGCACCAGCCCGGCAGGGAGCCATGCGACCAGCGCATCGCTTTCATCCTCGTCGCCGGCAGCAAGTGCGGGCTCGACCGGCAAATCCTTGCCGCCCCCGGCAACCGCCTGCCCCTTGCCGCCTTGCGGCTTTGCACCGGGCGGGAGCACAAGCTCACCCAGCATCGCCATGAAATCCGCTGCCGCGGGCACGGTCACAGGGGCCGTACGCGGCGCGATCGCAGGCGTCAGCGGGAGCAGCGAGGCGGAGGCGAGCAAGTCTGGCATTGCGGGCGAAAACTCCTTCGCCCGGTGTTTCATGCCGGGCTTCGCCCAGAGTTCAGCAAGGATCGTGCCGTTTTTTCGGAATCGCAGGCATATCCTCAAGCGCGCGCATCGCGCGGCGCGCGGCGTTGGCCTCGGCGCGCTCGATCAGCTTCTCGATCGCGGTCTGGTCGCGCTTGGCTTCGCGGGTCGCGACGCGCGCCGTGTCGAGCCCGCGCTGCGCCTCGGCGACGCGGCGGTCGGCGGCGAAGGCGGACTGGTGAAGACGATCGCGATAATAGGCTGCGGCGATCAGGCTGGTGGCGCTGCCCGGCTTGGGCGCCGGCGCGACGCCCTGCGCCAGCTGCGCGATGCGCGCGCGCAGCGCCTCCTCGTTGGTCACCTTGGCCTGCGCCGCCACTTCGCTGGCACGAACCATGTCTAGCTGGAGCGTGCGAACCCGCAACAAGCGGCCGAGCTTCTTTTGATGCTTGTCAGGCATCGCCAAAGACGCCGACCAGCTCCGCTACCGCCTCTTCGAGGCTGACGGTCTCGTCATAGGCCTGGCGGATATAGTCGAGCACCGAATCATGGCACGCAATCGCGGCATCGATCGCCGGATCGGCACCCGCGCGATAGGCCCCCATCAGCACCAGATCGCGATTCTCCTCATAGGTCGCGAGGTGGCGGCGCAGCACGCGCGCGGCGGCGACATGCTCGCGATCGGCGATATCGGTCATCACGCGGCTGACCGACGGGCCGAGGTCGATCGCGGGATAGACGCCGCGTTCTGCCAGCGCCCGGCTCAGCACGATATGCCCGTCGAGGATCGAGCGCGCCGAATCGACCACGGGGTCGTTGCCGTCATCGCCATCGGCGAGCACGGTATAGATTGCGGTGATCGATCCGCCGGTATGGACGTCAGTCCCCGCGCGTTCGATCAAGCTCGGCAGCATCGCGATCGCGCTGGGCGGATAGCCGCGCGCGCTTGCCGGTTCGCCCAGCGCCAGCCCGATCTCGCGCCCCGCATGCGCGACGCGGGTCAGCGAATCCATGATCAGCAGGACCTTCTTGCCCTCGTTGCGAAAGGCTTCGGCGATCGCGGTGGCGCGCAACGCACCGCGGATGCGCAGCACCGGCGAGTGGTTGGCGGGGACCGCGACCACGACCGATCGCGCACGCGCTTCGCCCGCGACCTTGGTCTCGAGAAAGTCGGAAACTTCGCGCGAACGCTCGCCGATCAGGCCGATCACGATGACATCGGCCTTGGCGGCGCGGACCATCATGCCGAGCAGCACCGACTTGCCGACGCCCGATCCTGCCATGATGCCGACGCGCTGGCCCTGACCGATCGTCAGCAGCCCGTTGATCGCCCGCACCCCGACGTCGAGCGGCTGGAGCACGCGGCCACGGTCCAGCGGCGACTGGATCTTCCCCGCAAGCGGCCATTTGCCTGCCCCCCGGATCGGGCCAAGTCCGTCGATCGGCTTGCCCGCGCCATCGACCACGCGGCCGAGCATCGCGGCGCCGACCTCGGCCTCGCCCGGAGGGCCAACGGGACGAACCGGCGCATTGGGGAGCAAGGCGGCGGGGCCGCCCAGGTTCATCAGCAGCGTCTTGCCGCCGCGAAAGCCGATCACCTCCGCCTCCACGCGGCTCGCACCCGTGCCGATCGCACAGACCGTGCCGACCGGCAGCGACAGGCCGACCGCTTCCATCAGCAGCCCGTCATAGGAGGACAGGCGCCCCGACACCTTGGGCTGCGGGCGGAAATCGCGACAGGCAAGGCCATCGAGATAGTCGGCGGTGAAGCGGTTATACATGCAGCGCCCTCAGACGGCCGGCGGAATGGGAACGCGGTCGATCGCCTGCGCAAGCTGCTCGAGCCACATGTCGGGGCCATCCTCGACGATGGTCGAAGCGCTTTCGATGACGAAACCGCCGCGCGCGATATTGGCATCGCCGACCGGGAAGACGGTCTTGGGCAGATGGTCCTGGACCAGCGCGATGTCGTCGGGATGCAGGCGCAGGATCGCCGATTCGGCGCTGTCGGCGAGCATGTCGGTCGCCGCTTCGATCCGGCCGGCGAGCACATCGGGCGCAACGCCGGATTCGCCGATCATCTTGGCGACGAGATGCAGCACCGTCTGACGCAAATGCCCGGCCATGCGTTCGCGATCGAAATGCGCGCCCTGGGCCAGCGCATCGCTGACCTGCTGGAGCAAGGCCGCCTGCTGCGCTGCGACCGCATCGGCCTCGGCGCGGCCTGCCGCCAGACCCTCGGCATAGCCGGCGGCGCGCGCCGCGGCGACCGGGTCGACGAATTCCCTGGGCTCGGGCGCGGGTTCGGGGTCGAACGGATCCCAGCCTTCGGTCGGCTTGTGGCCCGGCTCGGCGGGACTGAAATGCCGCGGCTCGGCCGGCGCCGCGTCGCGCGGGCGAACCGCGCGCGGAGCGAATTCCTCGGGCGGGGCAAAGGCGCGTTGCAGCGCCTCGGCAATCCCCGCGCTGCGTGCGGCGAGACCGGGGACGAAACCCTCGGGATCAGACATAGTCGTCGTCTCCGCCGCCGCCCGGCATGGTGATCGTCCCGTCCTTCACCAGCTGGCGGGCGATGGCGATCATCACCTTCTGCGCCTCGAGCACTTCGGCGAGCTTCATCGGGCCGCGCGCTTCCATCTCGTCGCGGATCGTGTCGGCCGCGCGGCTCGACATGCACGACAGGAAGCGCGTGCGCGCGCCCTCGTCCGCGCCCTTGAGGCTGCGGACCAGCACGTCGCTTTCGATGTTGCGCAGCAGCGTGCCCATATTCTTGTCGTCGAGCTCGAGCAGATTGTCGAAGACGAACATCGCCTCCTCGATCGCCCTGGCGACGTCGCGATCCAGCTTGGCGAGCTTGGGCATCACCTTCTGTTCGGTGACCTTGCGCACGCTCGACATGATCTTCGCCGCCTCGCGCGTGCCGCCCATCTGGACGCCGGCGACGCGGCGCGGCTGGCTCGAATGGCGCTCAAGCAGCGCTGTCAGCGTCGCGAGCGCCTCGGCGGTCACCGGTCCCAGCTTGGCGACGCGGCGCAGCACCTGCGGCTGAACTGCCTCGGGCAGCATCTCCAGCACCTGCCCCGCGGTCGCAGGCTCGAGATGCGCGAGCAGCACCGCGGCGATCTGGGGATGCTCCTCCTCGAGCATCGCCGCGATCTCGGTCGCGTCCATCCATTGCAGCGCGGAGATCGACTCATTCGGTTCGGGCGGCAGGATGCGCGACAGGATCGTGCTCGCGCGCTCCGGACCGAGCGCCTTGGTGACGACCGATTCGAGCTTGGGGCGCGGATCGAACTGGATCGCGCTGCGCTCCTGCGCGCGGCCGGTAAAGTCGTCCAGGACCTGCGCCATCTCCCATTCGCTGACATCGGCGACGCTCATCATCGCGGTGCCGAGCTGACGGACTTCCTCGGGATCGAGCTTCTGGAGGATCGCGGCGGCCTCTTCGTCGCCGACGACCATCATCAGCACCGCGGCGCGCTCGACGCCGGTAAAGTTGCGGGGCGCGTTCATCTCAGTTGCTTTCCGCCTTGATCATGTCGCGCACGGCGAGGGCTGCGCGCGCCGGGTTGTCACGGGTGAAATCGCGCACCAGCCCGACTCGTTCCCCGAGCGGTACGCCACCCGCGCCAAGCATCTCGGCGCTGACCGGTGCCGGCATCGCGACACCGTCGGCGCCGCCCATCGGCAGCGCGCCGCCGCGGTTGCCGTCCTCACGCTTCTTGAGCAGCGCCTTGGCGAGCGGCCGCACGCCGAGCAGCAGCACCAGCAGCGCGATCACCACCGCGGTCACGTTGCGCGCGACCATCGCGAACCAGCCGCTTTCGTAGAAGGCAGGCCCCTCGTTCGCGGCGTCGGCTGTCGTGCTGAACTTGCGGCTGACCACCGTCACCTGATCCTGGCGCGCGGCGTTGAAGCCGACCGCCGCTTTCACCAGATCATCGATCTGCTTGATCTCGACCTGGCCGCGCGGCTTGCCCGGCTCTTCCTTGAGCAGGACCGCGACGGACAGGCGACGGATGTTGCCGGGCGCGGCGCGGGTGACCGAGATTTCCTTGGCATTGTCGTAGCTGCGCGCAAAGCTGTCGCTCTGCTTCATGCCCGGCGCGGCAGCGGGCGTCGCGGGCTGGCCGTTGGCGTTACCGGCGGTGACGCCTTCCGGCGTCGGCGTCGCGACGACGCTGGGCGCGGGCGCGACGTTGGAGAGCGCGCCGGGAATCCCGCCGGGCGCATTGGCGCCGTCGCGCGGCGCGCCGGTCCAGTTGCCCTGTTCGGCACGCACCACGGCGCCGGCCTTGTCGAAGCTCTCGCGCGTCGCCTGACTCTCATCCAGATCGACATCGGCCTGCACCTCGGCGGTGAAATTGCCGGGGCCGAGCAACGGGGTGAGCAGCTGGACGAGCTGCTGGCGATATTTATCCTCGACGCGGCGCTGGAAGTCGATGCGCGCGTCGCCCGCACTGCTTTCCTGCCCCGATTTGCTGAGCAGCGCGCCCGCCTGATCGACGATGGTCACCGCTTCGGCCTTCATCCCCGGCACCGACGAGGCGACGAGGTTGACGATCGAACGGACCTGCGCGTCGGAAAGCGTGCGGCCGGGCTGGAGCTTGACGATGACCGAGGCCGAGGGCTCGGCCTTGTCGCGCACGAACACGGTGGCCTCCGGGGTCGCGAGATGAACGCGCGCCTCGGCGACGGTGTCGATTTCGGCGATCGAGCGGGCGAGCTCGGTCTCGCGTGCCTGACGCAGGCGTTCGCCCTCGACGGCACGGCTGACGCCCATCGGCAGCTGGTCGAGCAGCGCATAGCCGCCCGGCGCCGCCTTGGGCAGGCCCTGCCCGGCGAGCAGCATCCGCGCCTTGTGATAGTCATCCTCGCCGACGGTCAGCGACCCAGCGCCGTCGATCGCGTTGGGGATGCTCGCCGCGGTCAGCGCCTCGGCCACGGCGGCCTTGTCGCTTTCGGGCAGGCTGGCGAACAGCACGCGCTGCGGCGGCGTTGCCAGAGCCATCCACGCAAGCGCGGCGGCGCCGATCAGGCCGATCATGAAGATCAGCGGCAGGCTGCGCTTGACCGCGGGCTGCCCCAGGATCGAGCGCATCTGGCTCAGCGGATTGGCGAAACCGCCCGGCCCCGTGGTTGCGGGGAGGGCGGCGGTTTCGGCGACGGATACTGCGTTGCTCATAGCGATCAGACCGGCATGCTCATGATGTCACGATAGGCGGTCAGGAGCTTGTTCCTGACCTGAAGCGTCGCTTCGAAACCGACCGACGCCTCCTGGCGGGCGAGCATCACCTTGGCGATGTCGACTGTCTCGCCGCGCTCATAAGCGGCGGAGAGTTCGCTGGCGCGGTGCTGCGCGCCGTTGACCTGCTGGAACGCGGTCTCGAACGTCTCGGTGAAGCTCGCGGGGCCGGCAGGCTGGCCGACCGGCGAGGTCGCCGGTGCCGCCGCGCCGCTGGTCGCGCGCTGAAGCGCTTCGTTGCGTTCGAGGATCTGGGCGCGGAGCTGCATGACGCGGTCGATGCCGCCCGCTCCGCCTACACCACCGATGCTCATGCCGTGGCCCTCCGCGTGATATCTTCACCCTGCTCGCGCGCCCTGGCGAGGCGGTAGCGCAAGGTGCGCTCCGAAATGCCGAGGCGCTTGGCGGTCTCGATGCGGCTGCCGCCGCACTGCGCCAGCGTTTCGCGGATCGCCGCGAATTCGCTGAGCTGGACGATGTTGCTGAGCGTGCCTTCCGCCTGTGCCGGGGCGGCGGCGGGGGCACGGTCGAAGATCAGGTAATCGGCGGTGATCGCGTCGCCCGGGCAGAGCAGCAGCGCGCGCTGGATCACATTCTCGAGCTCGCGGACATTGCCCGGCCAGCTGTGCGACTGGAGGATGGCAAGCGCGTCCTGCGTCACCCAGGGGAGGCGGCCGCGCGCACCGGCGTGGCGCAGCACCATCGCCGAAGCGAGCGCCGCGACATCGCCCGGCCGCTCGGCGAGCTGGCGGGTGGTGAGCGGGAAGACCGAAAGGCGGTAGTAAAGGTCGGCGCGGAACCGGCCTTCGGCGACTTCGGCCTGAAGGTCGCGGTTGGCGCAGGCGATGACGCGGACGTCGATCTTTTCGGGGCTGGTCGCGCCGATCGGCACCACCTCGCGCTCCTGCAGCGCACGCAGCAGCTTGGCCTGGAGCGCCAGCGGCATCTCGGCGACTTCGTCGAGCAGCAGCGTGCCGCCGTTCGCCGCGCGGAAGAAGCCTTCGCCCGCCGCATTGGCGCCGGTGAACGAACCTTTCTGATGGCCGAACAGCAGCGCCTCGAGCATCGTTTCGGGCAGCGCCGCGCAATTGACCGCGATGAACGGACCGTCGCGGCGGGTGCTGCCCATATGGATCGCCTTGGCCAGCACTTCCTTGCCGGTGCCGGTCGGGCCGTTGATCAGCACGGTGATGTCGGCGGCCGCGACCCGCTCGGCCAGCGCATAGAGCGCTAGGCTCTCGGGATCGGCTGCGACCGGGGCATGGGCGCCGCGCAGCATCGCGCTGGCGAAGCCGCTCGCAATCGCCGCATCCTCGGGGCCGAAGCTCAGCCGTGCGGGATTGCCGTCATGAAAGGGGATCGCGGCGACCGGCCCTTCGGCCAGCACCAGGGTGCGGGCGGAAACCGGCGGTGCCTCGCCCTCGACGATCATGAACAGGTCGCCCGGCATCGGCTTCACCTTGTCGGCTGCCCCGATCGCGAACCCCTGCGCGCGAAGCGAGGAGACCAGCGCATAGTGCTGCCGAAGAACCGCGGCTGACGGAAAGATCGTCTGCATTCAAACCCCCTGTTGGGAGGGTGATGCAGGATTGATGGTAAACGAGTCGTAAACCATGCGGCAAAAATCAGCCGAAACGGCTCCAGATTGCCGCGCGCGCCTCTACGCGTACGCGCGTAGGCCGCTCGAAGCGTGGTTCAGAAAATTGCTTAATCTCCGACCGACCCTGCCGTTTGACCCCTGTGGCGGCTCGAGCTCCTTCGCATTCAGGGGGGTAAGCGGGGACGCCGGACTGAACGGAGACAAGACATGACTGTTATCGGAACGAACATCGCGAGCCTCCGCGCCGCGAATGCGTCCAAGCTGGCTTCGTCGTCGCTGCAGACCGCCATGGAGCGTCTGTCGACCGGCAAGCGCATCAACAGCGCCAAGGACGATGCTGCGGGCCTCGCCATCGCGAGCCGCATGACCGCGCAGGTCAAGAGCATGAACGTCGCCATCCGCAACGCGAATGACGGCATCTCACTGGCACAGACCGCCGAAGGCGCGCTGGGCGAAGTCACCAACATGCTTCAGCGCATGAAGGAACTGTCGACCCAGGCATCGAACGGCACGCTGAGCCCCAGCGACCGCTCGACCCTGCAGGCCGAAATGACCCAGCTGATCGCTGAAGTCGGCAACATCTCGAAGACCGCCAACTTCAACGGCGTCAGCCTGCTCGACGGCAAGACCGGCGACGTGACGCTGCAGACCGGCATCAACGCCGGCGAGACGATCTCGATGTCGATGCTCAACACCTCGTCCGAGAAGCTCGGCCTCAAGGTCGGCGTCGAAGGCCCGGTGACCGGCACCGTGACCAACACCGCGATCAAGAAGAACGAGCTGCAGATCAACGGCACCTGGATCGGCGCCAGCGTCGACACCAACGGTGACGCGAGCAGCGCGATCGCCGACAAGGTGACGGCGATCAACGCCAAGACCAGCGAGACCGGGGTGACGGCCGCTGCACAGACCAAGGCGACGCTGACCATGGTCGGCGCGACCAAGGCCACGACCGGCACGCTCAACATCAACGGCAAGGCGATCGATCTTTCCGATGGCGCCGTCGCTGACGTCACCGGTCCGCCTGCGGTTCCCGGCTATTACGACCTCGACCTGCTCGTCAGCGCGATCAACGGCACCAGCGGTGTCGGCGTCACCGCCGCGCTTAACCAGGCCGGCACCGCGATCGAACTGACCAGCACCGCCGATGTGGTCTTCAAGGCCGACACCGCCGACCTCGCGAAGTTCAAGGTCCGCGCCGAGGGTGCGTCCGCCGATCTGACGATGACGGACGACACGGACGCCACGGTCGCGCTCAACCAGGTCGTGCTGACCGCGGCTGCGGGCGAGACGATCATCGTCGGCGGCGAAACCGCGGCGATGGCCTCGATCGGCCTGACCGCCGCTTCGGCCAAGGGCACCGATCTGTCGATCGCGACCCAGGACGATGCGTCGGCCGCGATGAAGGTGATCGACGACGCGCTGACCGAGATCTCGGCCGGCCGTGGCGATCTCGGTGCGGTGCAGAACCGCCTCGAATCGACCGTCGCCAACCTGACGACCACGACGAGCAACCTGTCCGAAGCGCGCAGCCGCATCGAGGACGCCGATTTCTCGGCCGAAACGACCGCGCTCGCCAAGGCACAGATCCTGAGCCAGGCGTCGACCGCGATGCTGGCGCAGGCCAACCAGTCGCAGCAGAACGTTCTCTCGCTGCTTCGCTAAGCGTGTGCCGGTCGGGGTGTCACCCCCCTGACAGGCACCACGGCCGGTCACCCTCTCTTCGCGGGAGGGCATGCGAGGAAGCCCCGGTGGTCACACGACCACCGGGGTTTTTCCTTGTCCGCAGCACAGACGGGTAAGCCCGCTCCACCGCCGCGCCTTACCCTTCGCTTCGCTTGAAGACCCGCGACCGGGCTGGCCATCATCGCATCGTCAGCGCCGGAACGGCGCATGCAGGAGGGTCCGATGTCTGTCCGCGCGCTTCTTTTTACCGTCATCTTTGCGTCCGCAGCCGGCGCCGCGCAGATCGAAAACGACCCCAAAGAGCAAGAGGTGATCGAGACCGCGGTAAAGCCGGACAGCTGGTTCGTCGATCAGCTCGGCGGCAAGCGGATCGAGCTCGACGGCCAGACGCTCGATGTCCGCCTCCAGTACCGGCTGCACCAGGGGTACAAGGCCGAGGAGGCGGAGGCGAAAGCCCGGCCTGCAAACGCACCGCAGATGACGGTCGATCAGGCCTTTGCCGATCCCGCGATCGTCGCCGGTATCCGTGCCGAAGCCAATCAGGAATGGATCCGCCAGACCCATCCCGGTCCGGCGCTGGCATCGGTCCGCGACGAGCAGGCAACGTCGCGCACGGGCCAGCCGATCCGCGTGCGCGTCTATCGCCCGGAGGCGAAGGGCACGCTGCCCGTCCTCGTCTATTATCATGGCGGCGGCTGGGTGATCGGCAATATCGAGACGATCGACCGGTCGATGCGGCTGCTCGCCGATGTCGCGAAGGTGATCATCGTGTCGGTCGATTATCGCCTTGCCCCCGAGCACCCCTATCCCGCGTCGTGGAACGATGCGGAGGACGCGTTCGACTGGACCGTCGCCAACGCCGCACGGCTGGGCGGCGACACCCGCCGCATCTGCGTCGGCGGCGACAGCGCGGGCGGCAACATGTCGGTTGTGGTGACCAGCCGCACGCGCAAGGCCGGCAAGCCGAGCCCGGCCTGCCAGCTGCTCTATTATGCCGCGGTCGACAACCGGCCGGTGCCGGAGATGCGCAAGGACTATGTGTCGGCGCGGCTGTTCTGGCAGGGGTTCGGGCTCGACGTGCCGTTCACCGAATATGTCCATCGCGCGGTGTTCCCGGGCATGAACCTGTCACAGCCTGAAATCTCGCCGATCTTCGCCGACGACATTGCGCGGATGCCGCCGACTTTGGTCGCCGCCGCCGGCTTCGATCCGCTGCGCGACTCCGACCGGGCCTATGCCGCCGCGCTCAAGAAAGCGGGGGTCGAGACCGTCTATCTCGAATATCCGTCGCTGCGGCACGGCTTCATGCAGCACACCCGCGTGACCAGGGAGGCCGACCGCGCCTCGCGCGAGACCGCCGCGGCGTTCGGCAAGCTGGTGCACGGCCTGAAACCCTAGCCCTCGGGCCGCGTCCAGATCCATCCGCCGACGATCGCCGCCGCGGCGATCGTCACCAGCGGCCAGGGCATGGGCGAGAAGATCAGCGTCAGCGCGATGCTCGCCGCGAACGCCACCGTCGCCGCCTTCTTCCCGCCGCGGCTGATCGCGCCCTTTTCGCGCCAGCGCACGATATGCGGACCGAACTTCGGATGCTCGAGCAGCTTGCGTTCGAGCCGGGGCGAGCTGCGCGCAAAGCACCAGGCGGCCAGAATCACGAACACCGTGGTCGGCATCACCGGCAGGATCGCGCCGATCACCGCGAGGCCCAGGCTGACAAAGCCCCCAACAAGATAGAAATGCCGCCGCACCTAGAGGCCAAATGCCTTGTCGAACGCTGCCGCGCCCCGGCCATCGAACGCGATCACCCGCCCCGGCCCGCGCTTCGCCCATCCCTGCGCCAGCACATGCTGAAGGATCGCCGCGCCCAGCGCCCCGGCAAGGTGGTTGCGCCGCTCGCTCCAGTCGAGACAGGTCCGGCATTCCGGCCGCCGCCCGTGCGGCGGCAGCGCCACCCCGATCGTGTCGAGCCGGGCACGCCCTGCCTCCGTGATCCGCGGGATCTCGTCCGGTGTCACCAGGCCGTCCGCAACGAAGCGCTCCGCCAGCCGTACCGCGCGATCTCCGGCGAGATGATCGTAGCAGACCCGCGCCTCACGCATCGCCGCATCGCGCGGGCCGGGCCGTACCGGCTTCGCCCCCGTCCGTTCGGCAATGCCCATCAGCAGCTCGATCGCCGCCGCGACATCGCCATCGTCGAGCCGGAAATAGCGGTGCCGCCCCTGCCGTGCCGGCGCGACCAGCCCCGCATCGCTCAGCCGCGCAAGATGCCCCGATGCCGTCGGCAGCGCGACGCCCGCGCATTGCGCGAGCTCGCTCACCGTCAGCGCACGTCCGTCCATCAGCGCGACCAGCATGTTCGCGCGCGCCGGATCGCCGATCAACGCCGCGACGCGCGAGATGGAAGGGCCGTCCTGCATAGTTCGGTCATAGCCGAAGCATTGACGCCGAACAATCGGCTATCGAGCGGGCAAGGAGGACATGCATGATCACCTGCTTCATCCGCTACCGGATCGACCCGTTCCGCATCGACGCGTTCGAACAATATGCGCGCGGCTGGAACGATGCGATCCCGCGCTGCGGCGCACAGCTCACCGGTTATTATGCGCCGCACGAAGGATCGGCGACGACCGCCTATGGCATCTACGACATCGCGGATCTCGCCGCCTATGAAGCCTATCGCGCGCGGCTGCGCGACGATCCGGGCGGCCGTGCGAACTTCGCCTTCGCCCGCGACGAGGGGTTCATCCGGCGCGAGGATCGCATCTTCCTGCGAAAGGTGACGTCATGATCGCGGTGATCTTCGAATCGATGCCCGCAGCCGGGCAGGAAACCGCCTATCTCGACATCGCCGCGTCGCTGCGCGCCGATCTGGAGGCGATCGACGGCTTCATCTCGGTCGAACGCTACGAAAGCCTGACCACCCCCGGCAAGCTCCTCTCGCTTTCCTTCTTCCGCGACGAGACGGCGATAGCCGCGTGGCGCAACCGCCCCAAGCACCGCGGCGCCCAAACCGCCGGTCGCGGCGGCGTGTTCACCGATTATCGCGTCCGCATCGCCGCGGTGATGCGCGACTATGGATTGAACGAGCGAGCCGAAGCTCCCGCCGACAGCCGCGCCGCGCATGTGGACTAGGGCGAAGCGACATTTCGTCCAGGTGGAGGCGAAAGACGTGATTATCGAGCACTGGAGCGGAACGTACTAAAGGTACGTGAGCACCGGAGCGCAGAGAATCGCGTCTTGCAGCCCCGCATGGGCGGAATGTCGCTTCGCCCTGAAAGAAGGGGCGGAAGCGACCCCCCGGCACGCTCCCGCCCCTACCCCCTATACGCATGCGGGCCCCCCGGCACCGCATCCGTCATCCCAAACGCCGCATCAGCCCTTTCTTGAGCCGGTCGTGCGCACTCTTCTTGATCTGACAGACGCGCGCGGCACCGACGCCGAGCACCTGTCCGATCTCCTCGAGGTTGAGCTCCTCCACATAGTATAGCTGGATCACCAGCTGTTCCTTCTCGGGCAGCTCGGAAATTGTTGCGATCAGCGCCTCGCGCTGGTCGGCATCGGCAAGCTGGTCGAATGCCGAGGGTTCGTCGGACATGAACCAGGGGCCCTCGTCCGAATAGACCTCGTCGATCGAATCGAAGCGCACCGCCTCGGCGCTCGCATAGTCGCTGCGCAGCTTTTCGACCGTGACGCCCAGCCGCGACGCGACCGCCGCCTCGTCGGGCCGCTTGCCATGCTCGTCGGTCAGCGCCGCGACCGCGTCGTTGTAGACGCGCCGCCGCTTCATCGCGCCGCGGGTGATCGTCGCCTGCCGCCGCAGCTCGTCGATCATCGCGCCGCGCACCCGGGTCTGCAGATACTGGTCGAAGCTGACCAGCCCGCGATCCTCGAAGCTCGCCGCCGCCTCGACCAGCGCGACGAGGCCGATCTGCACCAGATCCTCGACGTCGATCAGGCTGCTCATCGATCCATGGACGTGCCAGGCGAGCCGGCGAACCAGCGGCATATGCTTGCGCACCAGGCCGTCCATGTCGCGCCGGGTCTCGCCGGTGCGGCCATAGGTCAGCGCGAATTCGTTGGGTGAGGGCTGGAAGTTCATGCGGGCAGCGCCTCCGGCGCACCGATCACCGCGACGACTTCGACCGACTTGTCCTCAGGCACTTCGAAGAAGCTCATCACGGGGGTATCCGGCAGACAGGTCTTGACCAGCTTGCGGATCGCGATGCGGATCGAAGGCTGAACGACCAGGGCGAAGGGCTTGGCCTCGGCGACCAGCGGCTGGGCGGCGCGCTGGAGCGCGTCGACGATGCGGCGGCCGAGATCGGGTTCGATGGTGTGGCGCTTGGCCGGGTCCGAGCGGATCGCCTGCCCCAGCAGCGCCTCGAGCTGGCCTTCCAGCGTCATCACGCGCAGCGGCTCGCGCACCCCGCACAGCCGCTGGATGATCAGCGGGCCAAGCTCCGGACGGATCGTCTCGATGATCTCGTCGGCATCGTGCGTCTTCTGCGCGGCCATTGCTATGGCTGCTGCGATACGGCGGAATTCCTTGAGCGGGATATTCTCCGCGAGCAGCCCGCGCAGCACCTGAGTGAGCGTCGTGATCGGCAGCGGGTTGGGCGAGAGCGAGGAGACCAGCTGTGCCGCGCGCTCGCGCAGCCCGTCGAGCAGCGCCTGCACCTCGTCCGGACCCAGCAGGTCGGCGGCGTTGGTGATCAGCGCCTGATTGAGGTGCGTCGCCATGACGGTGCCCGGATCGACCACCAGCCAGCCCTGACCGGTCGCCGCATCGGCGTCGGCGGGCGAGATCCACATCGCGTCGAGCCCGAAGGTCGGATCCTTGACGAGCTTGCCGTTGAGGGTGCCGACCGCCTGCCCGGTGTCGAGTGCGAGCACCTCGTCGGGTGAGACGCTGTCCTCACCGATCACCACGCCGCCCACGACGACGCGATAGGTGAACGGCCCCATGTTGATGTCGTCGCGCACGCGCACCTGCGGCACCACGAAGCCAAGCTCCTTGGACAGCTGGCGGCGCACCCCGGTGATCCGCCCCATCAGCGATCCGCCGCGGCGTTCGTCGATCAGCGGCACCAGGCCATAGCCGATGTCGATCATCACCTGCATATTGTCGGTGACCTCGTCCCAGCCGATCTTCGACGGGTCGGCGGGTTCGGCATCGATCATCTCGACCGGCGCGGGCGGGCGTTTGCTCGCCTGGTACATCTTCCACGCCATGAAGCCGGAACCGGCAGCGGCGGGCAGGATGATGAAGGCAGGCATGCCGGGCAGCAGGCCGAGCAGGCCGACGATGACGGCGACCGGAGTCCAGGTCTTGTGGCTGCCGAACTGGCTGCCGATCTGGTCAGTCAGACCCTGTTCCTTGTTCGCGCTGACGCGGGTGACGATCGCGGCGGCGGCGATCGACAGCAGCAGCGCGGGCAGCTGCGCGACCAGCGCGTCGCCGATCGCGAGCAGCACATAGGTCTGCGCCGCCTCGCCGATCGTCAGGCCGTGGCTGACCGGGCCCAGGATCAGGCCGCCGATGATGTTGATGAACAGGATCAGCAGGCCGGCGATCGCGTCGCCCTTCACGAACTTGGACGAACCGTCCATCGCGCCGTAGAAATCGGCTTCGGTCGCCACCTCGACGCGACGCGCCTTGGCTTCGTCCGGGGTGATCAGCCCGGCGTTGAGGTCGGCGTCGATTGCCATCTGCTTGCCCGGCAGCGCGTCGAGGGTGAAGCGCGCCGACACTTCGGACACGCGGCCCGCACCCTTGGTCACCACGATCATGTTGATGATGATCAGGATCGCGAACACGAACAGCCCGACGACATAGTCGCCGCCGATCATGAAGGTACCGAACGCCTCGATCACATGCCCGGCCGCCGCCTCGCCCTCATGTCCATGGCCCAGCACGACGCGCGTCGACGCGACGTTAAGGCCAAGGCGGAACAGGGTCGCGAACAGCAGCACGGTCGGGAAGGCAGAGAAGTCGAGCGGCTTCTGCGCGTTCAGCGCGACCATCAGCACGGCAAGGCTGATGACGATGTTCATGATGAAAAAGGCGTCGAGCAGGAAGGTCGGCACCGGCACGACCATCATCGCGACAAGCACGAGGATGGCGACGGGCAGGGCGAAGCTCTTCAGGACGGGAGCGACGCTCCCCTTGAGTGCAAGTGCGTTCACGCGGGTTACGCTCCCAGTCTCGCGAGCATCATATAGGCAAGCTTGGCGGTCTCAGGTGTCGGGCGCAGCGGGTTGACCGCGCGCGCGTCCGTCCCGCGTCCGGCGGTCTGCAGCCGGTCGAGCGTCGCCAGCCAGTTGCGGTCCTGCCCCTGCGCATCATTGCCCAGCACCACCTCGGCATCGGGGCCGAGCGACTGGACGAGCTGCTGGAACTTCGCATCGACCTGGCCCGAAGCCAGCGCGGTCGCGCCTGCCGACGCGGCGCCCGCATCGAGCTTGCCGGCGAACCGCTCATAGATCTGGCCGAGCGAGCGCGGCGTACCGTTCGACGAATAGAAGACGCTGCGATTGGCGCGCGCGGCGGCGGGAAACAGGTTCGCCCCGGATTGCGACGGATTGGCATCCATGGCGCGCAGGAATTTCCGCGCGCCGCCGATGCCCAGGAAATGCGCCATATAGAGGTCGGTGCCGGTCGCCTCGCGGCCCAGCGAACTCTCAAGACTGTCCTTGTTGTCGCTGGCATGCTCGGCGGCCATCAGCGACGCCATCTCGGGATCGTTGCGCATCGACAGGATCGCCTGGCGTGCCGCAGGATCGCTGACGACGAAGCGGCCGCTCGACGTGCGGCGGATGCTGTCCGACGCCCAGCCCATGCCGTGCTTGTCGCCATGATCCTTGACCACGCCGAGCCAGCTTTGCTCGATGAACTGGTAGAGGCCGGTGGCGCTCGAGGTCCGCGCGCGCGCATTGCTGCGCATCCCGCTTTCGACCTGCGCCTGGCCGAGCAGATAGTTGAAGTCGATACCGGTCTTCTGGCTGGCCGTCGCGATCGCCGTGGTGACGTTCGCCTTGGCTCCGATCGAAGGTATGCTCATCGGCTCTTGCTCTTCTTCCCCCTGGGTAGAGGGTGTTCAGCAAGAGGTATGCCAGTTGGCGGATTCTACCCGTTCAGCGGGTGATTTTGCCAATCAGGCAAAGCTTCCGGCAACACCGGGCCGGTAGGACGGCAAATTGTTGCCGGTCAGCGTCTGCAGCCGCCGCCGGACATTGGCGGCCATCAGGTTGACGTAGATGCGGCAGGTCTCGTTGAGGCGGTGCGCCTCCTCGGCCAGCGCCTTGAGCTCGGGCGAGAGCGCCGGATCGTCGTCGTTCGCGGCCCCCACCGCGTCGATGCCGATCAGCTTCTCGCGCGTCGCACGTTCGAGCGCGGCGACGTCGTTCGCCTTCAATGCGTCGATCTCGGCGTGTAGCGCGTCGATCACGCGAACCAGGGCGTCACGCCTTGTCATGCGGGTTCCACTGAAGCTTGAGCGCGAGCAGCCGGTCCGCGACGGTCGAAGGGACCAGCGGGAACTTGCCCTCGGCGATCGCCTTCTTGATCCGCGCGACGCGTTCGGCATCGACCGGCGCGCTCATGGCAGCAGCCTGGGTGATCGATGCGGCGGTGCTGGTCTGGGCAGCCTGCGTCACACCGTCCGCCGCCTTCACAGGCGCGGCCGGGGCTACCGGCGTCAGGCGCCGGTCGGCAATTGATGCAGGCTTGAAGCCGACTGGATCAACCATGTCTGCAACCCTTTATTCTGCGGACATACGCAAGAACGGCAGCGCGCGCAGAAGCTTTAGCAAAAAATTACTCGCCGAATCCGGGCAGTCGCGCACGGCCCGGTTCCAGCGCGATCGCGGCGACCGGCGGTCTTTTGTCGTCGACCTTCACCAGCACCCGTGCACCCGCTGCGGCATCGGCCATCGCCAGCCCCTCGCGGCTGATCGAGAAACCCGCCGCGCCGGCCTCGATCAGCACGGGATCGCCGCGCTTGATCACCGTGACAGGCTTGACCACCGCCGGCGCGGGCATCGCCGCCACAACCGGTGCAACAGGCTTGGGCAGCGCATTGACCGGAACGAAGACGCGCCATTGCTGCGGCCCCTGGCAGCGGATCACCACCGCGTCTTCCGCCGCCGAGCGCCAGCTCAGCTGTGGCGCATCGCACGCGGCGAGCCTCAGGCGCTTGTCCACCGGCGCGCGCGCACCGCCTTCCATGCCGACCGGTGCCCCGGCGAACTGCTCGACCAGCCGGTCGAGCGTCTCGGTGGACTGGAATGCGGCCGGACCGGCGGTTGCAGCCAGTGCGGACAAGAGAATGGCGATCATGAGAACCTCCGCTTCAATTCGTGGCGCCGGCAAAGCCGACGGAAAGGGTGACGGCCCGGCGCTTGCCAGGGTCGGTGAGAATGACGATGCGCGCCGGGTCGGCCGCGCCGCTGCGGACCAGTGCGGCGGCGACGGTGCGCGCGCGGTCGGCGGCAAGGATCGCTGCGCTGCCGGTCGCGGCATCGATATCGCGCGTGCCGTCGGTCGATCCGGTGATGGTGATGCGGGTGCGCGAATCGCGTGCGGCGTCGCGGGCCCAGAGGATGGCGCCGCGCGGATCGGCGTCCGCCGACCCTTCGGCAAACCCCTCGACCCGCGCCATCGCGACCGCCATCGGCGCGGGCGCGCTGTCCTCGATCCCGAAGCCGGCGCGGAGGCCGGCGAGCAGCGTCTCGCGATCCAGCTCGCGATCGGCCTGAAGCAGCACGAAGAAACCGACCAGCAGCAGCGCGAGGTCGGCGAGCGTGATCAGCCACACCGACCGCGCAGGCGCGATCTCGTCCCACATGTCGGCAGAAAGGCGCGCGCTCACGCTGCGATCTCCCGCTTGCGTGCGCGTTCAAGCGTCGCGAGATGCGCGAGCGGCGCGGCAAGCCGCAGCCGTTCGGTCGCCTCGGCCCGCGCGAGCCGCTTGAGCCGCGACGCCACCGGCATTGCGATCAGATTTGCGACGAGCGCGCCATAGAGCGTCGCGAGCAGTGCAACGGCCATCGCCGCACCGATCGTCTCGGGATCCTGCATCGACGCGAACATCTGGACGAGGCCCAGGATCGTCCCGATCAGCCCCATCGCCGGCGCCGCCTCGGCCGCACCGGTCCAGACCTCGATCGCAGCGCGATGCCGTTCGGCCCGAGCGGTCACGCGATCGCAAACCAGCCGCTCGATCTGTTCGGGCGTCGCGCCGTCGACCGCGGCCTCGATCGCCGCCGCCATGTCGGGATCGGCGATCACCGCCCGGTCGAGCGAGAACAGCCCGTGGCGATGCGCGATCCGCTCCTGCGCCGCGATCTGGACGAGCAGCACGTCGGCGCCGAACGGCCGCCGCCACAGCGTGACCAGCGCCGCCAGCGCCCGACCGACATCGGCGAGCCGATTGCGCAGCACCATGGAGAGCGCCGTGCCGCCCAGCACGATCCCGATCGCAAGCGGATCGAGAAAGGTACCGGGGACGAGCGCCGTGACGGCGGGTTGGGAGATCGCGGCCATGTTCATGCGCGATTCTTTGCAAGCGCCGGGCCAAGTGCCCTTCCCGCCTCCGTGCGAGGCCAGCCCCGGCAATCCGGCGGCGGCGACCGGCAAAACCGGCAAAAACCATTGCCGCCGCCGGCAACATCTTGCCGCTCCCTCGGCGCTTCCCGGCAATCCGGGCGATTCCAGCCGCAGACCCGGAAACTGGCACGCCCATTGCTAGGAAGGCCGCGAACAAATGTGCGGAGGACGCATAGCATGGGTCAGAACAGTCTTTTCGGGGTGCACGGTGCGGCGCTCGCAGTGCGCTCGCAGCGCATGGGCGTGCTCGCGTCGAACATCGCGAACGCCTCGACGCCCGGCTACAAGGCCAAGGACATCGACTTCAAGGAAGCGCTGAACGCGATCGAAACGCCCGCAATGGAGGGCACCGATCCGATCGAGGCCGCGACCAAGTTCCGCATCCCGCTCCAGCCCAGCCTCGACGGCAACACCGTCGAGCTCGCGACCGAGCAGACCGCCTTTGCCGAGAATGCCGTCGCCTATCAGACGACGCTCGCATTCCTCAACGGGCGCATCTCCACCATCACCCGCGCGCTGAAGGGAGAATAACCATGGCCGATCAGCCGCTCAGCATCTTCCAGGTCGCGGGCCGCGCCATGTCGGCGCAGCTCGTGCGGATGAACACCACCGCGTCGAACCTCGCCAATGTCGGCCAGGTCGCGTCGTCGGCGGCCGAGGCCTATCGCACGCAGAAGCCGGTGTTCCGCACCGCCTTCGACGCCGCGAACAACCTCGCCACGGTCGATGTCGAAAGCGTCGTGACGGCGGGTGAGGCGCCGACCAAGCGCTACGACCCCGGCAACCCGATGGCCGACAAGGACGGCAACATCTGGGAAAGCGCGGTCGATGAGACCCGCGAACTGGTCGACATGATGGAGACCGCCCGCACCTATCAGAACAATGTCGAGGTGATGCAGACGGCGAAGACGCTGATCACCCAGACGCTCAACCTGGGACGCAGCTAATGGCTACCGGCTTTGATGATGTGATGTCGAAACTCGGCATCGGCCGCACCGGCGGCACCGACAAGAACGCCGCGGCCAATGGCGGGAAATCGACCCTGGGCCAGTCGGACTTCCTGACGCTGATGACCGCGCAGATGAAGAACCAGGATCCGTTCGATCCGGTCGACAACACGCAGATGGTCGCCCAGATGGCGCAATTCTCGTCGCTCGCCGGGATCAGCGAGATGAACACGACGCTTCAGGCGATCGCCACCAAGCTCGGCGCGACCTCGACCACGGACCTCGTCTCCTGGGTCGGCCGCACGGTGCTGACCGAAGGCAACACCGCCTATCCGCGCACCGACGGCACGCTCGGCGGCGTGATCGAGCTTGGCGCCGACGCCAACGAGGTCAATGTCGTGATCGAGGGGCCGAACGGCGAGATCCTCAAGAATGTCGCGCTCGGCAAGGCGCCCAAGGGGCCGCTCGAGTTCGAATGGGACGGCAAGACCGACACCGGCGAGAAAGCCGGCGACGGCCCGTTCAAGATCCGCGTCGCCGCGCAGAATGCCGATGGCGGCTCCGTCACCGCCAAGCCGCTCGTCTGGGCCCCCGTCACCGCGGTGGCGATGGGCAGCGACGGCAATCCCGTCCTTACCCTGCCCGGCATCGGACAGGTTTCCACCACCGCCGTCCGCAAGATCGGCTGAAGCATCTCTCAAGGAGCATAAGCAATGTCCTTCTACACTTCGCTCTCGGGTCTTCAGGCGGCGCAGACCGACATGTCGACCATCAGCCACAACCTGTCGAACGTCTCGACCAACGGCTTCAAGAAGAGCCGCACCGAGTTCGCCGACGTCATCGCGTCGAGCGTGTCCTTGAACCCCAACCAGATGGTCGGATCGGGCACCACGGTGAAGGCGATCCGCCAGCAGTTCGGCCAGGGCGGCACCCAGCAATCCTCGTCCAGCCTCGACATCGCGATCTCGGGCGACGGCTTCTTCGCAGTCAAGCCCAGCCTCGATGCCGCTGGCGTCAACTTCACCCGCAACGGCAGCTTCCTGGTCGACAGCGAGCGCTACGTCACCGATTCGCAGGGCAGCTATCTGCAGGTCTATCCGGTCGACGGATCGGGCGCGGTGATCGCGACCGGCATGGGCTCGACCGTCAACCTGCGCCTGCCGCAGACCAGCGGCGTGCCCGAGGCGACCGAGAATGTGAATCTCTCGCTCAACCTCTCGGCCTATTCGTCGGTGCCCAAGGAAGCGTCGCGCTTCACGCCCGACACGCCCTATGCGTTCGACCGGTTCGATCCGGGCACCTACAACAACTCGACCCAGACCACGATCTACGACGCCAGCGGCAATCCGCTGACGATGACCAGCTATTTCGTGCGCGAGACGTCGACCGCACCCAGCACCTGGTCGGTCTACAGCTTTGTCGGCGACAAGCAGCTCGGCACCAACCCGACCAATCCGCAGCCGATCACGCTGACCTTCGACGCCAGCGGCGCGCTGACCTCGCCGACTGCGCCGACTCAGTTCGCGCCGTTCACTGTCGGCACCAGCACGACCGAGCAGACCATCGCACTCGACTTCGGCGGCGCGACCACCCAGCTCGGCGCGCCGTTCAGCGTCAACAACCGCTCGCAGGACGGCAAGGCCGTGGGTCAGCTCGACGGCGTGACCGTGGGCGAGGACGGCACCGTCCGGGCCAGCTTCTCCAACGGCGACAGCCAGGCGCTGGGCAAGATCGCGCTCGCGAACTTCTCCAACCCTTCGGGCCTGCGCCAGCTCGGCAACTCGACCTGGGCCTCGACCGGTCTGTCGGGCGAACCGCGGCTCGGCGAGCCGGGCACGAACGGGTTCGGCGGCCTGATGTCGGGCGCGATCGAACGCTCGAACGTCGACATCACCGAGGAACTGGTCGGGCTGATCGCGGCCCAGCGCAACTTCCAGGCGAATGCCAAGGCGCTCGATACCGCGAGCCAGATCTCGCAGACCATTTTCAACATCCGCAGCTGATTTCCCGGGGTTAGGAGGCACAAGCGATGGACAGACTCGTCTATACCGCGCTGTCGGGGCTCAAGGGCCAGATGGACGCGCAGGCGACGATCGCGAACAACATCGCGAACGCCTCCACGATCGGCTTCCGCGCCGACCGGGTCAATTTCGAACGGATGATGGTGAAGGGCGAAGGGCACGACAGCCGCCAGCCCAGCGCCGAAACCGTCGTCGACATGGACCGGCGCGCGGGCACGGTCGTCCAGACCGGCCGCGGGCTCGATGTCGCCATCACCGGCGACAACTGGCTTGGCGTTCAGGCCCCGGACGGCAGTGAAGCTTACACACGGCGCGGTGATCTCCGCATTGCGCCGAGTGGCGTCTTGGAAACCGGCGACGGTTTCCCGGTGATGGGGTCGGGGGGCCCCATCACCGTGCCGCCGCACGACAGGATCATGATCGCCGAGGACGGCACCGTCTCGATCGTCGCTCCGGGTGCCGATCCCAGCCAGCCGCCGCAGGTGATCGACCAGCTGAAGCTGGTCAGCGATCAGGGCAGCAAGACCGTCAAGGGACTGGACAATCTGCTCCACGTCCGCGGCGGCGGCGTGCTGCCCGCCGATCTCGACGCGCGCGTCCAGACCGGATCGCTCGAACAGTCGAACGTCAACCTCACCCAGTCGCTGGTCGACATGATCGAGAACCAGCGCAGCTACGAGGTGCAGGCCAACCTGCTCCGCGAAGCGAAGAACATGGACGAGAGTTCCGCGTCTTTGATGCGCGTCAGCTGAAGCATCAGCACCGCGTGGCTGATGCGCGTGAGCTGAGAGATTTGAGGAAGGAATAGGTTATGGGTTCCGCAGCAATGCACATCGCGCGCACCGGGCTTGATGCCCAGGACATGCGCATGCGGGTGATCTCGAACAACCTCGCCAACGTGAACACCACGGGCTTCAAGCGCGACCGCGCCTCGTTCGAGGCCTTGGCCTATCAGGTCGTCACCGCGCCCGGCTCCGCGAGCACGTCGGAAACGCAATATGCCACCGGCCTCAACCTCGGTACCGGTGTCCGCGTCCAGGGCACCGCGCGGATCGACACCCAGGGCTCGTTCCAGACCACCGGCGGCGCGCTCGACATGGCGCTCGACGGCAACGGCTTCTTCCAGGTGCAGATGCCCGGCGGCCAGCTCGGCTATACCCGCGCCGGCAATTTCACCCGTTCGCCCGAAGGCCTGCTGGTGACGGCCGAGGGCTATCAGGTGATGCCCGGCATCACGATCCCGGAGGGCGCGACCGCAATCACCGTCGGCACCGACGGCACCGTCTCCGCGACCGTCCCCGGCCAGGCCGAGGCGTCGCAGGTCGGCCAGATCCAGATCGCGGCCTTCCCCAATGCGGCGGGCCTGCAGGCGATCGGCGACAATTTCCTGGTCGAGACCTCGGCCAGCGGCGCGGTCAATCTCGGCATCGCCGGGCAGGACGGCCGCGGCAATATCCGCCAGGGCATGCTCGAGGGATCGAACGTCAACGTCGTCGAGGAGCTGGTCGACATGATCGAGACCCAGCGCGCGTACGAGGTCAATTCGAAGATGATCTCGGCGTCCGACGAGATGCTCAAATATGTCAATCAGAACATCTGAGGGCCATGTCATGAAGTTCGCCGCAGGCCTGCTTACCGGCGTCGCGATCGTCGCGGCGATCGCCATCGTCCAGCCCGCCAAGGCGCAGCTGTTCGGCAAGAAGGGGCCGAAG
Organism: Sphingomonas sp. GW821-FHT03E12; assembly: GCF_059420685.1. Taxonomy (NCBI): domain Bacteria; kingdom Pseudomonadati; phylum Pseudomonadota; class Alphaproteobacteria; order Sphingomonadales; family Sphingomonadaceae; genus Sphingomonas; species Sphingomonas sp. GW821-FHT03E12. The sequence goes on along the minus strand of NZ_JBWKUF010000001.1, from coordinate 690,787 downwards.
GAGGACTTCAGCGCCTCGCTGCCCGCCGCGCCGGCCGCGGCGTCGCCCGCCAACGGCTCGATCTTCCAGGCGGGCGACGGCTATGCCGCGCTCCACGAAGGCACGCGCGCGCGCCGCGTCGGCGATCCGCTGACGATCGTGCTGGTCGAGCGCACCAGCGCGTCGAAATCGGCCGGGTCGCAGCTCGACAGCGGTGGCGGCTTCTCGCTCACCCCGCCAAGCACCGGCGCCCTGTCGCTGTTCAAGGAAAGCGACGCCAGCGTCAGCGGCAAGCGCAACTTCAAGGGCGCGGGCAGCGCCGACCAGTCGAACGCGCTGTCGGGTGAGATCACCGTCACCGTCGCCGCGGTCTACCCCAACGGCACCATGCTCGTGCAGGGACAGAAGCGCGTGACGCTCAACCGCGGCGACGAGTTCGTCCAGATCAAGGGCGTGGTCCGCGCGACCGATATCGATGCGAACAACCGCATCGCCTCCACCCGCGTCGCCGATGCCCGCATCGCCTATACCGGCAAAGGCGATGTCGCCCGCGCCAGCCGTCAGGGGTGGCTCGGCCGCTTCTTCTCGGTCATCAGCCCGTTCTGAGGATGAGAGACATGACCCGCTTCCTCGTTGCTTTTGTTCGCGCTGCGCTGGGCCTCCGCACCAGCCCGCTCCCCCACCCGGCCACCCATAGGGTAGCCTGGCTGGGTGGCCGGGTGGGGGAGCGGGCTGGTGCGGCCTTCCTTGCTGTGGCCGCGATCTTCCTCGCGGCCGCGCCGGCAAATGCCGAGCGGATCAAGGATCTCGGCGCGTTCCAGGGCATCCGCTCGAACCAGCTGACCGGCTACGGCATCGTCGTCGGGCTTCCCGGCACGGGTGACGACAATCTCGAATATACCGTCCAGTCGATGAAGGGCGTCACCGCCCGCTTCGGCCTGGCGCTGCCGCCGGGGGTCAACCCGGCGCTCAAGAATGCCGCGGTGGTGATGATCACCGCCGAGCTGCCGCCCTTTGCCAAGCCGGGGCAGAAGCTCGACATCACCGTCTCGTCGATGGGCAAGGCCAAGTCGCTGCGCGGCGGCACGCTCGTGCTGACCCCGCTGATCGGTGCCGATGGCCAGATCTATGCGATGGCGCAGGGCAACCTCGCCGTCGGCGGCCTGGGTGCCGAAGGCGCCGACGGGTCGAAGATCGTCGTCAACACCCCCTCGTCGGGCCGCATCCCGGAGGGTGCGACGGTCGAGCGCGCGGTCGAGACCGGCTTCGCCGACACGCCCATGCTCACCTACAACCTCGCCCGGTCGGACTTCACCACGGCGCAGCGCGTCGCGGACGCGATCAACGGCCGCTTCGGCTTCGGCACCGCGCGCGCGGTCGACGGCGTATCGGTCGCGGTGATGGCCAAACCGGGCGCCGATGTGCGCGCGCAGATGATGAGCGAGATCGAGAATCTCGCCGTCGACGCCGCCGAGGCTCCTGCGAAGGTCATCGTTAACGCGCGCACCGGAACGGTGGTCATCAACTCGGCCGTCCGGGTCAGCCCCGCCGCGGTAACACATGGTAAACTGACTGTTCGTATTGATGAATCCCAGCGCGTCAGCCAGCCGGCGCCGTTCAGCCAGGGTGAAACCGCCCTCGAACAGCGCAGCGCGGTCGGTGTCGAGGAGGAGAAGCGTCCGATGTTCCTGCTGGAAGCGGGTCCGAAGCTTGCCGATGTGGTCAAGGCGGTGAACGCGATCGGCGCGTCCCCGGCCGATCTCGTCGCGATCCTCGAGGCCCTCAAGCAGGCCGGCGCGCTCAAGGCGGAGTTGATCGTCCTGTGACCGGCCTCCGCGCGCCTTCTCCCGCAACGCTCAAGCTGGCCGGTACGGTTTCCACCGACACCGCTCGCCTCGGCACGCGCGACAATCTGGACAAGGCGGGCGAGCAGTTCGAGGCGATCTTCACCAAGATGATGCTGGCCTCGATGCGCAAGGCGAAGCTCGCCGACAGCCTGTTCGAAAGCCAGGCGCTCGACCAGTTTCGCGACATGCAGGACCAGAAGCTGGCCGAGAACATGGCCACGCACACGCCGATGGGAATCGGCAAGGCGATGACCGAATTCCTGGCCAAGGCCGGGACGGTCGCGGAAGGTAAGCCCGAATGACCGACATGCTCTCGATCGGCGCCAGTGGCGTCCGCGCCTATCAGACCGCGCTGACGACGACGTCGGAGAATATCGCCAATGCCGGCAATGCGGGCTATTCGCGCCGCATCACCGGCATGCGCGAGGTTGCCGCCCCCGGCGGCGGCTCCAACGTGCTCAACGGCCTTGGCGTCACCGTCTCGGGCATCACGCGCACCGGCAGCGATCTGCGCAACGCCGAAGTCCGCGCCGCAGGCTCCGATCTCGCACGCAGCGAGGCGGGTGCGGTGTGGCTCGGCCGGATCGAAGGCGCGCTGACCGGCAACAAGCTCGACGAGCGCCTCACCGCCTTCTTCAACGCCGCGACCGCGCTCGCCGCCGATCCTTCGGCCAGCGCGCCGCGCGCGACCATGCTCCAGGCCGCCGCCAGCCTGTCCAGCGCCTTCTCGGCGACCGGCGCCGCGCTCGACGGCGCGCTCGCCGATCTCGACGCCAGCGCCGACGCAATGGCCGGCCAGCTCAACAGCCTTTCGGCGAGCCTCGCCAAGGTCAATTCGGCGCTCGGCCGCGCGTCGGAGGGAACGAGTGCGCAGGCGGCCTTGCTCGACGAGCGCGACCGGCTGCTCGAATCGATGAGCGCGATCACCGATGTCGGCGTCAGCTTCGACGCGGCAGGCCGCGCAAGCGTCAGAGCCGGCGGAAACGGGCCGCTGCTCGTCCAGGGCGATCAGGCCGCGGTCGCGACCTATGCGCGCGGGCCGGACGGCGCGACCTCGTTCGCCGTCTTCGGCATCGACGGCAGCCACGCGCTCACCCCGAGCGGCGGTGCCCTCGCCGGTGTCGCCGAGGGCGCCGCCCGGATCGCCGACGCACGCGACGCGCTCGACCGGATCGCCGTCGATCTCGCCAATGGCGTCAACGCCGTCCAGGCGGGCGGCGAGGATCTCGACGGCAATGCGGGCGCGGCGATGTTCAGCGCCACCGGCGCATCGGACTTCAAGCTCGTCCTCGACGATCCGCGCGGGATCGCCGCGGCGGCGCCGGGCGGCGGCGAGCGCAACAACGGCAACCTCACCGCGCTCGCCGCGCTCCGCAAGGACGGCAAGTTCGAGGGCAGCCTGACCACGCTGACCACCGACAATGCCAGCGCGCTCGCCGCGCGCCGTTCGATCGCCCAGGTGCAGTCGACGATCCGGTCGAACGCCGCGGCTGCGCGCGATTCGATCGCGGGCGTGAATGTCGACGAGGAGGCGGTCGACCTGATCCGCTTCCAGCAGGCCTATCAGGCGTCGAGCCGCGTCATCCAGGTGGCGCGCGAAACGCTCCAGACCCTCTTTGATATCCGGTGACCGCGATGCGTGTGACGACAGCCCAGAGCTTTGACCGCCCGTCGCTGCTGATGGCGACGCTGAACAGCCAGGCCGACCGGCTGCAGACCCAGGTCGCGACCGGCAAGAAGATCCTCGCGCCGTCCGACAGCGCATCGGGCTGGCAGCAGCTGTCGGGCCTCAGGCGTGCCACCGCCGATGACGGCGCCTATACGGCGAACGTCAAGATGGCGCAGTCGCTGCTCGCAGCGACCGATAGCGCGCTCGAGACGGTCGAGACCCAGCTCCAGCGCGCCAAGACCCTCGCGGTACAGGCCAATAGCGATACCGTGACGCCCGAAGGACGCGCGGCGATCCTCAAGGACGTCCAGGCGATCATCGCCGATCTGCTCGGCGTCGCGAATACCAAGGACAGCCGCGGCCAGCCCTTGTTCGGCGGCGCGGCGGGCGACGCCGCCTATGCCCGCCAGCCCGACGGGTCGATCGCCTATGTCGGCCAGGGCGAGGCTGCGCCGATCCCGGTCGGCGAGGGCGTCGATATCGCGGCGACCGAAACCGGCGCGCGCGCCTTTGGCGGCATCGCCGGGGCCAACGGCGCGACCGACATGTTCGCCATTCTCTCCGCCTTTGCCGCCGCGCTTCAGCCCGGCGCCGAAGCGGGCGGGATCGAGACCGCGATGAAGGATCTCGACGCCGCGCTCGAACAGGTCGGCACCACCCGCGCCTCGGTTGGCGCGCGCGCCTTCCGCATGGATCTGGAAGCCGATCGCCTGATCGACGCCGACACGGCGCGCGAAGCGACCCGGTCGGGGATCGAGGACGCCAATCCGGCCACGGCGATCGCCGAGCTGCAGAAGACGCTGACCATCCTGCAGGCGACCCAGGCAAGCTTCACCAAGCTCACCAGCCTCTCGCTCTTCGACTATATCCGCTGAGTTGAGGGCGCCTCCGTCACAGGCCCCCGTCATCCCCGCGCAGGCGGGGATCCATCACCGCTAACCGGGCGGCTCCCGATGATCCGCGAGCCAGAATGGATTTCCGCCTTCGCGGAAATGACGGTCAACATGAAGATTATTAACCATATTCTAGCGCTTTTTCGCTCAAGTTCCGGGTCGCGCGGTCGTTTGTACCGGTAACCAAGCCAGCGCTGTGGGAGCCACGCGAAGTCATGTTTCCAGCAATCGGTTTCGTCGTCCTCATCGCCATGGTGTTCGGTGGTTTCGCCATCACCGGCGGCGCGCTCGAGCCTGTGCTGCACGCGCTGCCGCACGAAATGCTCATCATCGGCGGCGCCGCGCTGGGCGCGCTGATCATCGGCAATTCAGGCCGCGAACTCAAAGCGCTCGGCGGCGGGTTCATGAAGGTGCTCAAGGGCCCCAAGTACAAGAAGCAGGACTATCTCGACGTCATCTTCCTCGTCTCCAAGCTGATGAAGATGCTGCGCGTCGACGGCCCGATCGCGCTCGAACCGCATGTCGAGGACCCGAAGTCCTCCGCCGTCTTCGCCGAATATCCGCGGCTGCTCGCCGATCACACGCTGGTCGGCCTGATCTCCGACACGTTGCGCCTCGTCGTCGTCTCGTCGGGCACGCTCGACGTGCACGCGGTCGAGGACGTGATGGACAACGCCATCAAGACCCACCACCACCATGTCGAGGAGCCGCAGCACGCGCTGCAGGGCCTCGCCGACGCGCTTCCCGCGCTCGGCATCGTCGCGGCGGTGCTCGGCGTGGTGAAGACGATGGGCTCGATCGACAAGCCGCCCGCCATTCTTGGCGCGATGATCGGCTCGGCGCTGGTCGGCACCTTCCTCGGCGTGTTGCTGGCCTATGGCCTGGTCGGGCCGCTGGCGGGCCGCCTGAAGCAGATCATCGATGCCGACGCCGCGATCTATCACACGGTGAAGCAGATCATCATCGCCTCGCTCCACGGCCATCCGCAGCCGCTGGTGATCGAGGCCGCGCGCTCGGGCATCGCCCACCACAACCAGCCCGGCTTTGCCGAAGTGTTCGATGGGCTTCGTGGGCGCTGATCATGAGTCACGGCACCAGCCCGCTCCCCCGCCCGGCCACCCACACGGTACTCTGGATGGGTGGCCGGGCGGGGGAGCGGGCTGGTGCCGTCTCGTGCCGTGAGGCACGCAAGGCATGAGCGCTAGGGCACCCCATGCGGCGAAACTGCCGCCCAAGATCATCGTCAAGAAGATCATCGTCGAGGGCGGCGGCGGTCATCACGGCGGCGCATGGAAGGTCGCCTATGCGGACTTCGTGACCGCGATGATGGCGTTCTTCCTGCTGATGTGGCTGCTCGGCGCGACCAATGAGAAGCAGCGCAAGGCGCTTGCCGACTATTTCGCGCCCACCCTGATCGAGTTCAAGCAGAACAGCGCCGGCTCCAACGGCCTGCTCGGCGGCGACGCGATGCAGGGCAAGGACAACTACCCGACCATGGCCAAGCAGACCGGCACGCGATCGATGACGATCCCGGCCGGTGCGCAGGGCGGCGACTTCGTCGGCACCGGCGATCAGGGCAGCCTCAAGAACAAGGAGGCGATGGACGCGCAGGACCGGCAGGGCTTCGCCAGGATGAAGGCGGATATCGAGCGCAAGATCAAGTCGACCCCCGGGCTCACCAAGCTGGGCAAGCAGGTCCGCTTCGTGCCGACGCGTGAGGGGATGCGGATCGATCTGATGGACGATGCCGATTATTCGATGTTCGCGCTCGGCACGACCAACTTCGTCCCCGAAGCGGCCAAGCTGGTCGAGCTGGTCGCCCAGTCGATCGCCGATTCACAGAATCCGCTGATGATCCGCGGGCATACCGACAGCCTCGGCTATGGCGATCCGCGCAACATGAACAACTGGATGCTGTCGAGCGCCCGGTCGGAGGAAACCCGCCGCCGCCTCGTCGCCGCCGGCGTTCCCGAACCGCGCTTCGAGCGGATCGAGGGCGTCGCCGACCGCGAGCCGCTGATCAAGGCCAACCCCGCCGACCCGCGCAACCGCCGCGTCGCGATCACGTTGCTCTATCGCAAAAGCAAGCTGGAGCGGTAAGGCTTCTGGTTTGCGGCACCGGCCCGCTCCCCCACCCGGCCACCCATCAAGATACACTGGCGTGGGTGGCCGGGTGGGGGAGCGGGCCGGTGCCGCGCGTCGCCTAAGCGACGCCAAACCAGCTCAGAAAAACAATTTCCGTACGCTGATCTTCACCGTCCGCCCGAGCGGGTCGAGCAACGCGGGCTGATAGCTCAGCGGCGTTCCACCCGCCGCATCGGTCACCTTCAACCGGCTGTCGAAGATATTGTCGACCGACAGCGTCACACGCGTACCCATCAGCCAGCGATTATCGCGCACGAACTTGAACTGCGGGCCCAGCGTCGCGAACAGCCGCAGATTGACCGTCGCGAAATCGTCGAAGCGCAACTCGTCGGCACTGGTCGCGCCGCCGCGCACCCGCGTCGCGCTCTGCCAGTCGGCGTTGAGGCGGATGCCGATGCCGTCGCGGACCACGCCCGTGCGCAGCTCGACCTGGTGGCGCGGCGAACCGCCCCGGCTTCCGGTCGCCGAACCATTGAGCAGGTCGAGCTCGGGCAGGCCATCGCGGATCGTGATCCTGTCGGTCAGCGCGACGGTGTGGAAGATCCCGAACTGGAACCGCCCGCCGCCACCCGGGCCGCCTCCACCGCCCGGACCGCCGCGGAAACCGCCGCCGCCGGGACCGCCCTGACGTCCGCCCTCACCGAAGCGGCGCGGACCTTCGCCCGGGACGCGTTCGCCGGGGCCGCGCGCCTCGGGCGGCGGCGTCTCGCCGCGCGCGGCGGCTGCCTCGCGCGCCGCCTGCCGCGCGGCGCGCTGCGCCTGGAACTGCTCCGCGGCCTTGCGCGCCAGCGGCGAGCTGATCGCCTTGGAGAAGTTGAGGCCCCAGCGGATCTGCTCGCGCTCGCTGCGCAGGAAATTGACCGGCCGGTTGTCGATGCGGATCAGCGTGCCGCTGCCGTCGCGCACGAACCGGTCGGGGAACGCCGCCTCGATCTGCGCCGTCGCGGTCGGGAAGGACGCGATCGGATTGCGGATCGTGCTCTTGTTGTAATCGACATTGAAGGTGAGGTCGGTGTCCTTGAGCGGCCGCAGGTTGAGGCCGAGCTTCATCACGCTGCGATTGTCGGCGATCAGATTGGGGTTGCCCCCGTCGATGCGGGTGATGTCCACCGTCTCGCCACGCACGAAATCGAACACGCGCACATTGGGCGTGGTCAGCAGCGGGTTGCCGAGCTGCTGCGCCGAGGGGGCGCCCTCCTCCTCGGTGAACGAGGCGATGAAGCGGACCTGCTCGATCGGCGACCAGTTGACCCCATAGCCATAGGTGATGAGCGTGCCGAAGTCCGACAGCTGCTCGACCTCGACATTGCCGTTGAGCGAGAGGTTGCCCAGGCCCTTGAGCACCGCGCGGTTGCGGCTGGCGATCGGCAGGTCGATATTGGCCTGAACGCTCCCCGTGTCGCGGCCGATATCCGACGCCGCGAACAGCCCGCCGCGCAGCGAATCGCTCTGCAGGTCGCTGGTCCGGCCCGACGCGCGGATGCTGGTCGAGATATCGCCTGCAGGCAGCGGCAGCAGCGCACCGTTCACCAGCGCGTCGATCGATCCGACATTCGACACCGAACGCGCGCGGTCGGTCCGCCCGCTGTCGGTATCGGTCAGCGTCCGGCTTTCGATCCGGTCCCAATTGCCGGTGACCGACCAGCGCCATTTGGGGGAGAGATCGCCGTTGAGCGAGAAGCCGCCGTGCAGCGTCCCGGTGTCGCTGGCCCGCTGCAGCGGCACGGTTCCGCCGCTGGCGGGCAGGCCGAGCAGCGATTCGCTCGCATTCTGCTCGATCCGCACATTCGCAGTCGCGGCGACCTTGCCGAGATTGCGGCTGAACACGCCGTTGAGCGCGACATTCTCGGTCTTGGGCAGCAATGTGCGGTAGGCCGGATCCGTGGTTGGCAGGTTGGGATCGCGCACGACGTCGCGCTCGCTCTCCAGCAACGCGGTGTCGCGCTCATATTCGACGTCGAGGTTGAGGCGGCCGTCGCGGTTGATGCGCAGCATGCTCAGCTCCGCATCCTGCCCTCCGCGCCCGCCCGCCGTCGCGACCGTCGCGTCGAGCTCGCCGGTGATCGAGCGGAAGCGGCGGCGCAGCACGATGTTCACCACCCGCTGGTCGGCGCGATAGCCCAGCTTGAGCGCCGCTTCCTCGGGCAGGATATCCATCCGCTCGATCGCCTCGGGCGGAATGTCGCGGATCTCAGCAAAGCTCGAGATGCGGCGGCCGCTGAGCAGCAGCACCGGGCCGCCGCTGCCACGCCCGCGCCCGCTGCGCGTCTGCGGCTCGAGCTCGGTCAGCAGCTCGGCGAGCGAGGCGGCGCCATAGGCGCGGATATCGGCGGGGTTGAGCACCAGCTCGGGCTTGACGTCGCCCTGCACCGCGCCGCGCAGCTGGCCGGTGACGACCACTTCCTCGGCATCCTCCATGCCGTCGGCTGGCGCATCGCCGCCATTATCCTGATTGGCCGGAGGGGGTGTTCCCTGGGTTTGGCCCGGCGTCTGGCCCGGCGTCTGGGGCGCGGCGGTCTGCGCAGCCATCGCCACCGGCGCCGCCGTCGCCATCCACCCCGCCATCAACCACGCAACACGCCGCATTCTTCACTCCCGGAAACACCCGGCACATGGCCGGCCAGCGCCCTCTACGGACGATTTGTCGCAGAACTATGCCCGGGCGAAGATGAACGGCGGATGCTCAGCCGGCATCGCCCTGTTCCTGCATCTGCGCATGGTGGCGGATCACCTCGTCGATGATGAAGCGCAGGAATTTCTCGGAGAATTCGGGATCGAGATCGGCCTGCGCCGCAAGTTCGCGCAGCCGCGCAATCTGGCGATCCTCGCGCCCCGGATCGGCCGGGGGAAGCCCGGTCTCGGCCTTGTGACGGCCCACCGCCTGGGTAATCTGGAACCGTTCGGCGAGCAGGAAGACGAGCGCCGCGTCGATCCGGTCGATGCTCTGGCGATAGCGTTGCAGCGTCTCGTCGCTCATTTCTCGTCCTTCGGGATTCCGGCGCCAGCCCGCTCCCCCACCCGGCCACCCACGCCAGTGTATCTTGATGGGTGGCCGGGTGGGGGAGCGGGCTGGTGCCGCCACACAGATTGCGCGCTTGTTGCGCCGCTTTTACGCATGCGCAACCCCCACGCACTTGCCTTTCTGGCATGTTCCCGCCACATCGCGCCCAGCATGAGCGCGACCATTCACCGTATCGGCCGCGGGGCGGAGCCCTCGCTCGAGCCCATGATCGCGCTGGTCGCGGCGGACATGAACCTCGTCAACGCCGTGATCCTCGACCGGATGCAGTCGCAAATCCCGCTGATCCCCGAGCTTGCCGGGCATCTGATCGCGGGCGGCGGCAAGCGGATGCGGCCGATGCTCACCCTCGCCAGCGCGCGGCTGCTCGACTATTCCGGCGCGCGCCATCACAAGCTCGCGGCATCGGTCGAGTTCATCCACACCGCGACCCTGCTCCACGACGATGTCGTCGACGGATCCGACATGCGCCGCGGCAAGCGCACCGCCAACCTCATCTGGGGCAATCCGGCCAGCGTGCTGGTCGGCGATTTCCTGTTCAGCCGCAGCTTCGAGCTGATGGTCGAGGACGGCAGCGTCAAGGTGCTCAAGATCCTGTCCAACGCCTCGGCGGTGATCGCGGAGGGTGAGGTCAATCAGCTCACCGCCGCGCGCCGCATCGACCTGGCCGAGGAACGCTATCTCGACATCATCGGCGCCAAGACCGCGGCGCTGTTCGCCGCCGCCTGCCGCATCGCCGCGGTGGTCGCCGAGCGGCCCGAGGCGGAGGAAGCCGCGCTCGACGCCTATGGCCGCAACCTCGGCATCGCCTTCCAGCTGGTCGACGACGCGATCGACTATGTCTCGGACGCCGGGACGATGGGCAAGGATGCGGGCGACGATTTCCGCGAGGGCAAGATGACCCTCCCCGTCATCCTTGCCTATGCCCGCGGCAGCGAGGACGACCGCGCCTTCTGGAAGGAAGCCGTGCTCGGCCGCCGCAACAGCGACGAGGACTTCGCCCACGCGGTGGGTCTCGTCCAGTCTAGCCGCGCGGTCGACGACACGCTCGCGCGCGCCCGGCATTATGGCCAGCGCGCGATCGATGCGCTCGGCATCTTCCCGGCGAGCGCGGCGAAGGATGCGATGATCGAAGCGGTCGAGTTCGCGGTCGCCCGCGCGTACTGATCGGTTTGTCCGGCTCTGCCGGACTCGGGAGCGGGCCGGTGCCGCGAATGCCCTATTCCTCCGCCGCTTCGTCCTCATCCTCATCGGCGCCGAGCGGGTCGTCATCCTCCTCCTCCAGCGCGTCCTCGATCGCTTCGCCCAGCATATCGAGCTGCTCATAGGTCGCGGTCAGCTCGATCGTCTCGCCGTCATCATCCTCGATGCTGAGCAGATAGTCGCCGCTACCGTCGGCGGCGATGCTGAAGCTCGAAAGCGTGCGTGCCATGACCCGTCTCCTTCCCTGCGCGCAACGCGCGTCATGCAAATGGGTGCCATGGCGCTTCAAGCAATGCGGCGAATTGCGTAGAGCCGGTCCGTGACCGACCTGCCGATCCATGCCGTCCTGCCCGATCTGCTCGCCGCCTTGCGCGGCGCGAGCAACGCGGTGCTGGTCGCCCCGCCGGGTGCGGGCAAGACCACCGCGGTCGCGCCGGCGCTGCTGACCGAAAGCTGGTGCACCGGCGAGATCCTGCTGCTCTCGCCCCGCCGCCTCGCCGCGCGCGCCGCGGCCGAGCGGATGGCGGTGCTCGCCGATGAGCCGGTCGGCAAGACCTATGGCTATGCCACGCGCATGGACACCAGACGCTCGGCGCAGACGCGCGTGACGGTCATCACCGAAGGCATCTTCGTCAACCGCATCCAGGCCGATCCCGAGCTGGCGGGCGTGTCGGCGGTGCTGTTCGACGAAGTCCATGAACGCAGCCTCGACAGCGATTTCGGCCTGGCGCTGGCGCTGGATGCCCAGGCGGCCTTGCGACCCGATCTGCGGCTGGTCGCGATGTCGGCCACGCTCGACGGCGCGCGCTTCTCCGCCCTCATGGGTGACGCGCCCGTGGTGGAGAGCGAGGGCCGCAGTCACCCGCTCGAGCTGCGCCATCTCGGCCGCGCGGCGGAGGCGCGGATCGAGGAATCGGTCGCCGGGGCCATCCGTCAGGCGCTGCGCGAGACCCCCGATGAAGCAGGCGTCGGCATCCTCGCCTTCCTCCCCGGCGTCGCCGAGATCGAGCGGACCGCCGAACGGATCGGCGATGTGCCGGGAATCGCGCTGCACAAGCTCCACGGCAGCCTCGACCCCGCCGCACAGCGCGCCGCGATCGCTCCGGATCGGGAGGGTCGCCGCAAGATCGTGCTCGCGACCTCGATCGCCGAGACCTCGCTGACGCTCGACGGCATCCGCGTCGTCGTCGATTCGGGCCTCGCCCGCCGCCCGCGCTACGACCGCGCCGCGGGGATGACCCGCCTCGTCACCGAACGCGCGAGCCAGGCCGCGGTCACCCAGCGCGCCGGTCGCGCAGCGCGGCAGGGGCCGGGCTTCGCCTATCGCCTTTGGGAGGCCGCCGCCACCGCCGGTCTCCCCCGGTTCGATCCGCCGGAGATTCTCGAAGCCGATCTGTCGGCGCTCACCCTCGACTGCGCGCTCTGGGGGGTTGCCGATCCGCGCGCGCTCAACTGGCTCGACCCGCCCCCCGAAGCGGCGGTGCAGGAGGCGCGCACGCGCCTTGCCGCGCTGGAGGCGCTCGACGTCGACGGCCGCCCGACCGCGCATGGCAAGGCGATCGCCCGCCTGCCGCTTCCGCCCCGCCTCGGCCACATGCTCGCGCGGGCGGGCGAGATGGGGCTGGCGCAGACCGCCGCGCAGGTTGCGGTCCTGCTCGGCGAGCGCGGGCTCGGCGGACCCGATGCCGACCTCGAACATCGCCTGCGCCGCTGGAAGACCGAACGCGGCCAGCGCGCCGACAATGCCCGGCGGCTGGCGGAGCGCTGGGCCACACTTCTCCCTCTCCCCTCCGGGGAGAGGGGCCGCGCGGCAAACGAAACGCCTGCGGATAGCCCCCTCTCCCAACCCGCTCCCCAAAGGGGAGAGGGCTATCCGTCCTCCCCCGGCTCGCTCGAAGCGGTCGCAGCCTGTGTCGCCCTCGCCTTCCCCGACCGTATCGCCAGGCGCCGCGACGCATCGGGCGAGACCTGGGCCTCGGCGGGCGGACGCGGATTCAAGCTCGATCCCGCCTCCTCGCTCGCGCGCCACGAATGGCTGGCAGTCGCCGAGACTCAGGGCATGGCCGCGGGCGCGCGTATCCTGTCCGCCGCGCCGATCGACGCGGCCGGCGTCGAATCGCTGTTCGGCCACCGGGTCGAGACCCGCCGCAGCGTCCGCTTCGATCCCGCGACCGGCCGCGTCGAAGCGACGCGGGAACGCCGTCTCGGCGCGATTCGCCTGTCCTCCGGCCCCGACACCGCTGCCGATCCCGGGGAGATCGCCGCAGCCTTGCTTGAGGGCGTCCGTCGGCATGGCCTCGACCTGCTCCCCTGGTCGGCCAATGCCCGCGCGCTGCGGATTCGTGCGGCGTATGCGGGGCTCGACAGCCTCTCCGACGATGCCCTGCGCGCCGATCTCGACGACTGGCTCGCGCCTGCGCTCACCGGCAAGCGCCGCCTCGATGCGGTCGCGCCCGAAGCGCTGACTCAGGCCTTGCAGAACCGGATCGGCTGGGACGGGCAGAAGCAGCTCGACCGGCTTGCCCCCGCGCGGCTCGAAACCCCGGCGGGGTCGAGTCACGAGATCGACTATGCCGCCGAGGGCGGACCAATGGTGGAAATCCGCGTGCAGGCGCTGTTCGGCCTCTCCGCGCATCCCACGCTCGGCGACGGAACGCCCTTGGTCCTGTCGCTCACCTCGCCCGCAGGCCGCCCGATCCAGACGACGCGCGACCTGCCCGGCTTCTGGAAGGGGAGCTGGGCCGATGTCGCCAAGGAAATGCGCGGCCGCTACCCCCGCCACCCCTGGCCCGACGATCCCGCCGCCGCCAGCGCAACGCTGCGCACCAAAAATGCGGATGCAAGACGCTCCGGTTCGCGATAAAGGCACCTTCCATGTCCACCGCACGCATCTATCAGCGCCCGAAAAACGCCATGCAGTCGGGCCGTTTCCGCACCGACCGCTGGGTGCTCGAATATGAGCCCGGCGAGCAACAGAAGGCCGATCCGCTGACCGGCTGGGCCGGCTCGGGCGACACGCGCAATCAGCTGCGCCTCAACTTCCCGACGCTTGAGGCCGCGCAGGACTATGCCGCGCGTGAAGGCATCGCCTTCCACGTCGTCGCGGCGCCGGCGCGCAAGCTCAAGCTTCAGGCCTACGCCGACAATTTCCGGTGAGCCCGGCTGAACTCCTCGACCGCTGGATCGAGGCGTTCAACGCGGCCGATGTCGATGCGCTCGCCGCGCTCTATCATGACGACGCGGTGAACCATCAGGTTGCCAATGAACCGGTCGAGGGCCGCGCGGCGATCCACGCCATGTTCGCGGCCGAGTTCGCCGCGGCCGAGATGGTCTGCATCCCCGTCAACCGCATGGCCGACGGCGAATGGGCGGCGATGGAATGGCGCGACCCCAAGGGGTTTCGCGGCTGCGGCTTCTTCCACGTCGTCGACGGCCGCATCCGCCTGCAGCGCGGCTATTGGGATCGCCTGAGCTTCGAGCGGCTCTACGCCGGCAACGACTAGGCCAGGAAGGCCTGGCCGAGCACCAGCAGCAATTTGACGTCGATCGCCATGCCGCGTGCCCGGCAATCGGCAACGAACGCCGGCACCTCGGACAGCTTCACGCGGTGGACGGTGATGCCCTCCCCTTCGACCCCACCGCCTTCGCCGACACGGACGAGATCGTGTGCGCGGACGAGCGTGAAGCTCTCGCTGACCATGCCGGGCGAGGAGAAAAACTCGCCGAGCGAATCGACCCGGCCGGGCCGATAGCCGGTCTCTTCCTCCAGCTCGCGCGCCGCGGCGATCTCCACCACCTCGCCCTCGGTTTCATCGCCGACCAGTCCCGCGGGCAGTTCCAGGCATGCGCGGCCGAGCGGCATGCGATATTGCTCGACCAGGATCAGCTGCCCCTCATCGTCGATCGCGACGATCACCGCCGCGCGGATCCCCCGCGCCCGCGACACATATTCCCAGCGGCCCTGCTTCTTGGCGGCAATGAACTTGCCCTGCCAGACCGTCTCGACCGGCGCATCCGAATCGGGCGGCCTCATAGCTCGATCAACCGGTCGGGCAGTTCGTTCACGTCGCTCTCCGTCTTGGGAAAATGCTGGGCGAGCACCGCGCCGATCCGCGCCACCGCATCGGCCATTCCGCCCGCGGGATCGCCCGCGCGGATCTTGTCGACCAGCGCGACCATCGCTTCGCCCCAGACCGTGTCATCGACCTTCGCCACGATCGCCTCGTCCGCGACGATCTCCGCACGATGCTCGGCAAGGCTGAGGTAGAGCAGTACGCCGACGCGCGCCGCGGTGCGCTTCTCCGCGCTCGCCTTGAAGAACTGCACCGCGCGCCGCCGCACCCGCCGCCCGCGCACCGCCGGCGGGATCAGCACGCCGCGGAACGGCAGTGCCTCGAACCCGAAGCGCACTGCCAGGAACAGCACCGCCTGAATCACCACGATCAGCGCCAGCTGAAGATGCCGCTCCGCCTCGCCCCAGCCGCCGGTCAGCAGCGCCAGCTTGGCATCGAGCAGCCCTGGAAACGCCGCGAACAGCCCCAGCGCGGCGAGCATCACCGCCGCGGCATAATAGAGCGAGACGTCGTGATAATGGTCCGACCAGTCGGTGACGATCGTGACAATCTCACCGTCGGTGCCGCGCTCCGCCTGGGCGACCGCGGTGGTCACCACGCCGTGTTCGTCCTTCGTGAACCGTCGTGCCATCACCAGCCCCCCGATGCGCCGCCGCCGCCGAACGAACCGCCGCCGCCCGAAAAGCCGCCGCCGTCGCCGCCTCCCCAGGACGAACCGCCGCCGCCCCACGAGCCGCCGCCGCCATCGCCCCAGCCCGGCCCCCAGATCACCACCGGCCCATGGCCGCGGCGATATTTCTTGCCCCGCGCGGCCCCGACAATGATCGGCAGGATCACGAAGAGAAGGATCGCGACCCAGAACAGCGCGACGATCCAGTCGCCATTGCCGCTCCGCTTGGTGCGCTTGCCCTGATCGATCAGCTGCTTTGCCCGCGCTTCGGCGGCCTCGAGCGGCAGCTTGAGCTGCTCGTTGATCGCCGCCGCCCCCGCAACGATCCCGCCGCCCATGTCCTTTTCGCGGAAGCGCGGCAGGATCGTGTCGCGGATGATCATCCCCGACAACGCATCGGTCATGATCGGTTCGAGCCCGTAGCCGACCTCGATCCGCACTTTTTTCTCGGTGGGCGCAACCAGCAGGATGATGCCATTGTCGGCGTCCGTCTGCCCGATCTTCCAGGCACGGCCGAGACGATAGCCATAATCCTCGATCGGATAGCCCTGGAGGTCCGGCACGGTCGCGACCACAAGCTGCCGCCCGGTGGCCTGCTCGGTCGTTTCCGACATCGCGGCGAGCTGCGCTTCCTGCTCGGGGCTGAGCAGGTTCGCGGCATCGACCACCCGCCCGGTGAGCTTGGGAAAGGTCTGCGCCTGCGCCACGGCACCCGAAAGCACCGCGAGCATCACGGCGAGGAACAGATGCAGCGGCCTCATGGTGTTGCTCCAGGCACATCGATTTCGCGAATGATCGCGGCGCTTCCATCCATAATGCCGGCGGCCATGTCACCTTGCTTGAACCGCGGCATGATACGATCCGTGATAATCGCTTTCGCCTCTTCGTCGCGCAACACACCCTCCAGGCCATAGCCGACCTCGATCCGCACCCTGCGCTCGGTCGGAGCGACGATCAGCATCACGCCATCGTTGACGTCATTGCGGCCAATTCCCCACTCGCGTCCCAGCGCGACGCCGACATCCTCAATGCGCCGGCCGTTGAGGCTCGGCAGGGTGACTACTACAAACTGCGCGCGCGTCTTCTTCTCCGCCGCCGCCAATGCACGAATCAGCTGGCCTTCCTGATCGGGCGGCAGCAGATCGGCCTTGTCGACCACGCGCTCAGTCAGCGCGGGCAGGTCGCGAGGCGCGCTCCCCTCCGATTTGCTGCCGCATCCCACCAGAGCTACAGCAGCCAGCAGAACGGCGCGATGCATCATCGCTCGCGGTTCGCGATCAGCTCTCGTTCCCGAAATTCACCGTCGGCGCGGTGTCCGCACCCGGCGTCGTCGCCTGGAACGGGGTCATCGGCTTGGCGCCATAGAAGATCTTGGCGCCGATCGCGTCGGGGAAGGTGCGGATGGTGGTGTTATAGCTCTGCACCGCATCGTTATAGTCGCGGCGAGCGATGCCGATCCGGTTCTCCGTACCCTCAAGCTGGGTCATCAGCGTCGCGTAATTCCCCTGGCTCTTGAGCTCGGGATAGGCCTCCTGCAGCCGCTGCAGCGTCATCGTCACCGCATTCTGCGCGCGGTCGAACGCCTGAACCTTGGCCGGATCGGTCAGGTCGGCGTCACTGACCCGCACCTGCGTCGCCGCGGCGCGCGCCTGCGTCACCTCGACCAGGATCGCCTTTTCCTGTGCGCCCGCGGCGCGGACCGTGGAAACGAGGTTGGGGATCAGGTCGGCGCGGCGCTGATACTGGTTCTGCACCTCGGCCCATTTCGCCTTGGCCGCTTCCTCGGCGGTCGGAACGCTGTTGAGCCCACAGGCCGAAAGCATGGCCGCCGCAGCCATCGCGGCAACGAGACGAAGCTTCATGTCGAACTATCCCTCCAAGTGTGTCGCATCGATACGACACCGCGAAAATAGGAGACCGCCGGTCCGCGCGCAATGATAACCGGACCGGGTACGGATTGCGGGCACCGAATCCCGCCGTTACCCTGCGCCGCGCAGAGACAGTTCAGGGGTGCGTCCATGCTCAGTGAATTCAAAGCCTTCATCGCGCGCGGCAACGTGCTCGACCTTGCCGTCGCGGTCATCATCGGCGCGGCGTTCGGCAAGATCGTCACCTCGCTGACCGAGGACATCATCATGCCGGTGATCGGCAAGATCTTCGGCGGGCTCGATTTCTCGAGCTATTTCTTCGTGCTGGGCGAGGTACCGGCCAACCTTCAGGGGTCGACCGACTATGCCGCGCTCAAAAAGGCCGGCGTGCCGCTGCTCGGCTATGGCGAGTTCGTGACCCAGGCGGTCAACTTCCTGATCATCGCCTTCATCATCTTCCTGCTGGTGCGCGCGGTGAACCGCGTGGTGCCCAAGGCGCCGGAAGCCGCAGCCGAAGAAGCCGCCGATGTCGTGCTGCTGCGCGAGATCCGCGACGAGCTGAAGAAGCGCAACGGCTAGTCTTTGATGGGGCGGTGCCGGCCCGCATGGATGGGGCGGTGCCGGCCCGCATGAGCGGAACAGCGGCCGATCCTCAGGCTGCGGCGAGATTCTCGGCGGTGGCATCCGCCAGGCTGGTGCCGTCGAGGATGCGTGCGGTCTCGTCGCGCACCCGTGCCATGGCGTGGCGGATCGCGCAGGCCGCCTCGTCCTTGCAATCGAGGCAGGGGCGATAGGCGGTGCGGCTGACGCACGGCACCAGCGCCAGCGGCCCTTCGATCACGCGGATGATCTCCCCCAGCGAAATCAGATGGTTGGGCCGCGCGAGGCGATAGCCGCCCATCTTGCCGCGGGTCGAATCGAGGAAGCCGGCCTCGCGCAGATCGGCGAGGATCAGCTCAAGGAACTTGCGCGGCACATTCGCCTCGGCGGCGATGCGCGTCATCGGCGTCGGCGCGCCTTCCCGCGGCTGCTTCGCCAGAAACAACATGGCGCGCAGGGCATAACGGGAACGCTGGGTGAGCATGGCATGCTATTTGCTCCCGCTTTGCGGCGTTCACAAGGCCAAATCCCGCTCTTTTCAATCGGATTTGCAGTTCCTATATCGGTCGTGCCGGGTTCGCCCGGCTATGACGATAAACTGTGACGTAGAATAGATGCAGCGGACCCGGGGGCAGTACCCGGCGGCTCCACCATAATTGGTGCCAGAATCCTTACGGCTTTCTGGACACCGTTTCTGACGGGGCCGAACCAGGATCGACGTGTATTGAAAGGCGTTGTTTTCGTTCGGAATGGGACCACCGCGACGGCCCATACACACAAGTGCCAACGATAACGAAGCACTCGCTATTGCGGCGTAATCCCAAGACCTAACGGTCTAAGATTACTCTAAAATGCGCGGTTGGACCGCACCGGGCAACAGAAGCGGAATCCAGCGGTACGGGGGACACCGGGCAACAGAAGTCCCCCACTTCATTCCTTTTCGCGCGCCAGCCGCTCCTCCTCCACGGTGAAGGCGGTGAACCCCTTGCTGTCCGGCGACGTCGCGGTGGCGAAGAAGGCGACACCGGTCCCGCTGGCGCGGTCGATCCACAGCCCCGAACGCAGCCCATAGGCGTCCCCGGCATGACCGATGCGCGGGCGCCCGTCGCCGAACAGGTCGTCGGCGCAGATATCGTGCGCCGTCGGCAGCATCGTCATCCCAAGGCCGTATTGGCAGTAAAAGCCGTTCGACGTGTCGCCATTGGACCCGTCATAGCGCCACGCGACCCGCTCGATCTGCGCAATCGACTCCCGCTTGAGAAAGCTGCCGTCATTCTTCAGCAGCATCTGGCCGATCACCGCGAGGTCGCGCATCGAGGCGCGCAGCCCCCCTTGGGGCGAGAACAGCGCGCCATTCTCCCCCGGCCGGTATCCCGCCAGATCACATCCCGACTTGGCGATCACCGGACAATCGGGCCGCTTGCCGCCCAGATCGTCGAGCGCCACCGATCCGTCCGCGCGATAGAGCACCGCCGCGCGCGCGATCTTTTCGTCCGAGCAGGTCGACCAGTTGAAACAGGCGTCGAGCTTGAGCGGCGCCAGAACCAGCCGGTGCATCAGGCGATCGAACCGCTCCCCCGACGCCTTTTCCATCACGCTCGCGATCACCGGAAAGCCGATATTGGCGTAGCGAAAGGCTTCGCCGGGCCGTTCCTTGGCATTCCACAGCCCCGGCTGCGCGATCCGGTCCGCCAGCCGCTCGCCCAGCGGCACGCGATATTCGTCGGGATCGATCAGGCCGGATGTGTGCGAGAGCAGCTGGCGCAACGTGATCCGCGCCTTGGGAAAGGCCGGGTTGCGCACCGTCCAGCCCAGCACCTCGCTGACGTCGCGGTCGAGATCGAGCTGCCCCGCCTCGACCATCCGCATCACGCCGAGCGCGACGACCAGCTTGGAGATGCTCGCGATCCGTACCGGATCGTCGGCGGTCACCGCGCGCTTGCTCGTGCGGTCGGCAAGGCCCGCGGCGCGCGAGGCCGTGATCCCTGAGGTGTCGAACGCCACGCGGACCTCGGCCGGCTGGGCAAAGGCGGTACTGGCAAGGAACGGCGCGGCGAGCAGCAGGATCAGGCGCATCGCCCGATCATGCCCGCGCCGCGCCGGAATGCAATCAGGCGGCGAGCGACGCCATGTCGATCACGAAGCGATATTTGACGTCGCCCTTGACCATCCGGTCGAACGACGCGTCGATATCCTGCATCGCGATCATCTCGATATCCGCGGTGATGCCGTGGTCGCGGCAGAAATCGAGCATCTCCTGCGTCTCGGCGATTCCGCCGATCAGCGATCCGGCGATCGACCGGCGGCGGAAGACGAGGTTGAGGACCGAGGGCGAGGGATGGGCATGTTCGGGCACGCCGACCAAAGTCATCGTCCCGTCGCGCTTGAGCAAATTGGTGAAGGCGTCGAGATCGTGGCTCGCCGCGACGGTGTTGAGGATGAAGTCAAAGCTGTTGGCGTGTGCCGCCATCTCGTCGGCGTTGCGCGAGACGACGACCTCGTGCGCGCCCAGCGCCAGCGCATCGGCGCGCTTGCCTTCCGATGTGGTGAAGGCGACGACGTGTGCGCCCATCGCCGCGGCGATCTTGACCCCCATATGGCCGAGCCCGCCGATACCGACCACGCCGACCTTCTTGCCGGGGCCTGCGCCCCAATGCTTGAGCGGCGAGTAGGTGGTGATGCCCGCGCACAGCAAAGGCGCGGCGGCGGCGAGATCCTTCTCGTCATGGCCGATGCGCAGGACGAAGCCCTCCTTGACGACGATCTTGTCCGAATAGCCGCCAAAGGTGTGGCCGCCGGACTGCGCATCCGGTCCGTTATAGGTGCCGACGAAGCCGGTCCCCTCGCAATATTGCTCCTCGCCCTCATGGCAGGAGGGGCAGGTGCCGCAGCTGTCGACCATGCAGCCGACGCCCACCAGATCGCCCACCGCGAATTTGGTGACGTCGCCGCCCACCGCTGTCACGCGGCCGACGATCTCGTGACCGGGGACACAGGGGAACAGCGTCCCCTCCCACTCGCTGCGCGCCTGATGCAGGTCGGAATGGCAGACGCCGCAGAACAGGATGTCGATCGCGACATCGTCGGGCTGGACGTCGCGGCGCTCGAAGCTGAAGGGAACGAGCGGGGTGGTCGCCGATTGCGCGGCATAGGCTTTGGCTGGGTTGGGCATGACGTGGTCCTTGTTGGGAGGATTGGGCTGAGGGATCGGGGTAGCGAAATGAATAAGATCTAGCGGCCGACCGAGGCGAGCAGGGCGGCCGGATAGCGCTCGCCCTCGATCTCGATCTCGCGGAGCGCCGCGCCGATCGCATCGCGGTCGGCCTGGGTCAGATCGATCGCGATCGCGCCCAGATTCTCCTCCAGCCGGTGCAATTTGGTGGTGCCGGGGATCGGTACGATCCAGGGCTTCTGCGCCAGGATCCAGGCCAGCGCGATCTGCGCGGGCGTCGCCTGCTTCGCTTCCGCGATGCTTCGGATCAGCTCGACCAGCGCCTGATTGCGGTCCATCGCCTCGGGCGTGAAGCGCGGCAGGTTGCGGCGGAAATCGCCTTCGCCCAGCTGGGTGTCGCGGCTCATCGCGCCGGTCAGGAAACCGCGGCCGAGCGGACTGAAGGCGACCAGGCCGATGCCCAGCTCCTCGCACGCGTCGAAGATGCCGTTGGTCTCCGGCTCGCGCGTCCACAGCGAATATTCGTTCTGGAGCGCGGCGACGGGCTGGACCGCATGCGCCCGGCGCAGCGTCTGCACGCCCGCTTCGGACAGGCCGAAATGCTTGACCTTGCCCGCCGCGATCAGGTCCTTGACCGTGCCCGCGACGTCCTCGATCGGCACGTCGGGATCGACCCGGTGCTGGTAGAAGAGGTCGATCTGCTCGATGCCGAGCCGCTTGAGCGAAGCGTCGGCGACCGCGCGGATATGTTCGGGGCGGCTGTTCTGGCCCTGCGGCTTGCCGTCAACGATATCGAAGCCGAACTTGGTCGCGATCACCACTTGATCGCGCACCGGACGGAGCGCCTCGCCCACCCGTTCCTCATTGGTATAGGGGCCATAGACCTCGGCGGTGTCGAACAGGGTGACGCCGCGCTCGACCGCCTGGCGGAGCAGGGCGGTGCTCTCCGCGCGGCTGATGCTGCTCGCATAGGCGTGGTCGAGCCCCATGCAGCCGAACCCGATCGGCGACACGGCAAGGCCGCTGGTTCCAAGGCTTCTGGTCTGCATGGCTTTCTCCCTTTGGCGCTGGTCCCCGCAGCGGAGAGATAGGAATGGAGTATTGCCCGGATTAGACGCTATACTGTGCATGCAGTTATGAGTTTCATTCAACAATGAACCGCCAGCATCTGGGCGAGCTCGCCGCCTTTCTGGTGGTTGCGCGCGAACGCAGCTTCACGCGCGGCGCGGCGCAATTGGGGGTCACGCCCTCGGCGCTCAGCCATTCGATGCGGACGCTGGAGGAGCGGCTCGGGCTGCGGCTGCTCAACCGCACCACCCGCAGCGTCACCCCGACCGAGGCGGGGGAGCGGCTGCTGCGCACGCTGGGGCCCTTGCTCGACGAGGTGGAAGCGGAGGTCGCGGCGCTCGGCACGTTGCGCGACAAGCCCGCGGGCAATGTGCGGATCACCGCCGACGAACTGTCGATGACGTCGGTGCTCTGGCCCCGCCTGCGGCAGATTCTCCCCCTCTACCCCGACATCCACGTAGAAATCATCACCGACTACCGCCTAACCGACATCGTCGCCGATCGCTTCGACGCAGGCGTGCGCTTCGGCGAGACGATCGACCGCGACATGATCGCGGTGCCGATCGGGCCCCCCGCGCGAATGCTCGCGGTCGCCACGCCGGCCTATTTCGCGGCGCATGGCCGGCCGCGCACCCCGGCGGAGCTCGCCCGGCATCGCTGCATCAACCTGCGGCTGCCGACCTATGGCGGGCTCTATGCCTGGGAGTTCCAGGCGAAGGGGCGCGACCTGCGCGTGCGGGTCGAGGGGCAGCTCACTTTTTCGTCGATCCTCCCCGTGCTCGAGGCCACGCTCGACGGGTTTGGCATCGCCTATCTGCCGACCTCGCTGATGCAGGCGCATCTCGACAGCGGCGCGCTGGAGACGGTGCTCGACGAGTGGTCGCCGGAATTTCCCGGCTATCATCTCTACTATCCCAGCCGCCGCCAGCCGACCGCCGCGTTCACCACGCTGGTCGAGGCGCTGCGCTACCGCGAGGACTGATCCGGACGCGGCGGGTTGCCATGCGGACAGGGCGTTGCTACATCCGCGTCCGTCCCAATGTGCAGGAAAGGAGGGCGTACGTGACAGATACCATCACTCGTCCTCTCGGTGCGTTCCGCACCATCGGGCGCTTCCGCCACTAGGTCCTGAAGCCGCCCTGATCCGGGTTTCCGCCCGCATCACCCAAATCTGACATTGCATTGGAGACGGCGCCCGCGGCGCCGGTTCACGACATGACACATGATATCGACCGTACGGATTCGATCCGTCGTGTCCTGGGTTTCGCCTTCCGTCACTGGGCGCGGCAACCCGGACGTGCCACCTACATAGCCCTGTTCATCACCGCCGCGACGGTGACCGAGATCTTCGTCCCCCTGTTCGCGGGGCAGCTGATCGACGCGCTCGCCGGCAATCTGCGCAGCGAGGCGCTCACGCTGTTCGCGGCGATGGCGGCGCTCGGCCTGGCCATGGTGGTGCTGCGCCACTTCGCCTGGGCAGGCGTGGTTCCTTTCACGCTGCGCATGATGCGCGACGTCACCCAGGACGGCTTTCACCGCGTCCAGCGCTTCTCGACCGACTGGCATGCCAATAGCTTCGCGGGCTCTACCGTACGCAAGATCACGCGCGGCATGTGGGCGTTCGACACGCTGAACGACGTGCTGCTACTCCAGCTGCTGCCGTCGGTCGCGGTGCTGACAGGCACGATGCTCCTGCTCGGTTGGCACTGGCCGGTGCTGGGCGTCGTGATGGCGATCGGCGCCGTCGCCTATGTGGCGATGACGGTGACGCTGGCGACCCGCTGGGCCTCGCCTGCCTCGACGCTTTCCAATGCGTGGGACACCAAGCTCGGCGGACTGCTCTCCGACGCGATCGGCTCGAACGCCGTGGTCAAGGCGTTCGGCGCTGAGGATCGCGAGGAGCAGCGGGTCGGCGGGCTACTCGCCAAATGGGCGAAGCGCACCCGGCGAACCTGGATGCGCTATACTTGGTCGGGCAGCGCGCAGATCACGGTGCTATGGGCGATCCGCAGCGCGATCACCGGCACGGCCTTGTGGCTGTGGTGGACCGGCGCGGCGACTCCGGGCGACGTCACCTTCGTGCTGGCGAGCTACTTCGTGGTCCATGGCTATCTGGTCGATGTCGGCTTCCACATCCATCACATGCAGCGCGCGGTGAACGAGATGGAGGAGCTGGTCGACCTGCACGACCAGCCGCTGGGCATCGAGGACCGAACCGATGCGGAGCCGATCCGCATCGGCGCAGGCGAAGTGCGCTTCGACGACGTCACCTTCCGCTATGGCGGGCACGAGACGCCGCTCTACGAGCATCTCGACCTCACCATCCACGGAGGCGAACGCGTCGGCCTGGTCGGCCATTCGGGATCGGGCAAGACGACCTTCGTCAAGCTGATCCAGCGTCTCTACGACGTGAACGAGGGCCGGGTGACGATCGACGGGCAGGACGTGTCGCACGCGACCCAGCAGTCGCTTCGCGCGCAGATCGCGATCGTGCAGCAGGAGCCGATCCTGTTCCACCGCAGCCTGGCCGATAATATCGCCTATGCCCGCCCCGGCGCGAGCCGGGCCGAGATCGAGGCGGCGGCACGGCTGGCCAATGCGCACGACTTCATCGCGAAGCTGCCGCGCGGCTATGCGACTCTGGTCGGCGAACGCGGGGTCAAGCTGTCGGGTGGCGAACGCCAGCGCGTTGCGCTCGCCCGTGCCTTCCTGGCCGACGCGCCGATCCTGATCCTCGACGAGGCGACATCGAGCCTCGATTCGGAAAGCGAGGCGCTGATCCAACAGGCGATGGACCGGCTGATGAAGGGCCGTACCGCGATCGTCATCGCGCACCGGCTATCGACGGTGCGCACGCTCGACCGCATCCTGGTGTTCGACCAGGGCCGGATCATCGAGAACGGCGATCATGACACACTGCTCGCCAATCCGGACGGCCGGTATCGCCGGCTGTTCGACCGGCAGTCGGGCAACATCGTCGATGACGCGCCGGAGCTTGAGGAAGCGTAGAGCGAGGGGCGCGCGCAGCCAGGCGGGTTGCGCGCGCCTTTTCCCGTCTCACATGCGGCCCGAATGCCGCTCCGCCATGTAGCGGCCCGGCGAGGTACCGAGCGCCTTGCGGAACATGGTCACGAAACTGGGCATGCTCTCATAGCCGAGGTCGGCCGCGACCGTCTGGATCGAGGCGCCGCCCGCCAGCCATTTGACGGCAAGCACGACGCCGAGCTGCTGGCGCCAGCGCCCGAAACTCATCCCCGTTTCCCGGCCGATCAGCCGCTCCAGCGTGCGATCACTCATCCCCGCGCGTTTCGCCCAGCTCTGCAGCGTGCCCCGCTCGGCCGGCGATTCCAGCATCTCCGCGGCGATCCGGCGCAGGCGCGGGTCAGCCGGCATCGGCAGATGCAGATCCTCCACCTGCGCGGCAGCCAGTTCGTCGATCAACACGCCAGTCAGCCGCGCATTCACGCCATTCTGTTCGTACAGCGCCGGCAGGCCGGCGGCGCGGGTCAGTAGCTCGCGCAGCAGGGGCGTCACCGAGACGGCGCAGCATGCATCGGGCAGCCCCGCGCTCACCTCCGCGGCGATGAAGGCATTATAGCCCTCCAGCGCGCCGGTGACGCGGATGGCATGAAGCGCGCCGCCGGGGATCCAGATCGCGCTGCGCGGCGGCACGATCCACAGCCCGCCCTCAACCTCACAGCTCAGTGCACCGCGCTGCACGAACATGATCTGACCTTTGGCATGGCGGTGGAAATCAAGCTCAAGCCCCTCGAACTCGGTGGTCACGATGCCGAAGGTCACCACCGGGCGCGGCACGTGGTCGGGTTCGATCCACCCCGCGGGATCGGCGAATGCGTTCATGATCGGCATGGACGATGCTCCGGCACGCTTGGCGAAATTGAATAATAATCCGTCCTGACTTCGGAATGACGCCAGTATTGCGACCCGTTATCATCTCACTCGGCTATCGGTCGAGGGCAATCCGGCCCGGACCCGGACGAAAGGACATTTCTTGATCTCGGCTACCAGCAGCCCGGCCTCGCGCGCACCGACCGTGCACAATCCCGCACCGGCGCCCATAGCCCGCACGGCGTGCAGCCGCGGTGCGGGGGGTTGCATGATGCTCGCGGCAGGATCACCCGAACGCCCTGCCGTCGAGCCGGCCGGCCGGTTCAGTCAGGCATTGCTGCGACTGTTGATGCGACAGGCACGCATCGTCGCCACCGAACGGCTGGCCGAGCGCTTCAAGCTGATCACGCTCGAAGGACCGGCCCTCGCCAATATCGCGTGGATACCGGGGCAGAAGATCCAGATCGCGATGGGGTCCGCCTTCACCGCACGGACCTACACCCCGCTCGAATGGAACACCGAGGCTGGCCGGACCTGCATCCTTGGCTTCGAATCGGGCAATGGCCCCGGCAGCGCCTGGGTGCGCAACGTCGAAGCCGGCGATCGATGTAATCTGTTCGGCCCGCGCGGATCGCTCGACCTGCGCCGGATTCCGCAATCGGTCGCGATGATCGGTGACGAGACGTCGATCGGCCTTGCCTATGCGCTGACACAGCTGGATCCGGCCCGCTCCGTGACCTGTCTGTTCGAGACCGGAGACATGGAGAGCACCGGGCAGGTACTGGCACAGCTCTGCATGGGGGAGGCGACGTTGTTCGCGAAGCAGGACAGCGACGCGCATCTCGAAGCGATGGAGGCGGCGATCCCCGCGCTCGCCGCCGCCGGGGCAGGCTTCGTGCTCACCGGCAGGGCCGCGATGGTCCAAAGGCTACGGCAGCGCCTCAAGCTTTGTGGCGTTCCGGCCGCGACGATCCTGACCAAGGCCTATTGGGCACCAGGCAAGACCGGGCTCGATTGACGCCGGGCTGAGCCACAGCTCCAACAAAAAGGGCCCCGGTTTCCCGGGGCCCTTTTCGGTTCAGCCTGAGGCCGCGCGACCTTAGTCGTCGCTGCCACCGGTCAGGAACGCGGGGAGGCCGATGTCCTCGCCGCCTTCATCCTTCGACTCCGAACGCTCGCGGCGCGGGCCGCGATCGCCTCGGCCTTCACCGCGCGGGCCGCGGTCGCGATCGCCGCCTTCACGGCGGGGCCCGCGGTCACCGCGACCGCCGTCACGGCGACGGTCACCACGATCGCCACGGTCGCCGCGCGGTTCACGCTGTTCGCGGGCAGGGCGCGTGTCCTCGAGCTCTTCGCCGGTCTCCTGATCGACAACGCGCATCGACAGACGAACCTTGCCGCGCTGGTCGATCTCGAGAACCTTGACCTTGACCTCCTGGCCTTCGCTCAGGACGTCGCTGACCTTCTCTACGCGCTCGTTCTTGATCTCGGAGACGTGGACCAGGCCATCCTTGCCGCCCATGAAGTTCACGAACGCACCGAAATCGACGAGGTTGACGACCTTGCCGTTGTAGATCTTGCCGACCTCGGCCTCTTCGACGATGCCCTTGATCCAGTTCATCGCGGCTTCGATCTGCGACAGATCGGACGAGCTGATCTTGATCAGGCCCTCGTCGTCGATATCGACCTTGGCGCCGGTGGTGGCGACGATCTCGCGGATCACCTTGCCGCCCGTGCCGATGACGTCACGGATCTTCGACTTGTCGATCTGCAGCGTTTCGATGCGCGGCGCGTGCGCCGACAGCTCCGAGCGGGTCTCGCCCAGCGCCTTGTTCATCTCGCCCAGGATGTGCGCACGGCCTTCCTTGGCCTGGTTCAGCGCAGCTTCGAAGATCTCCTTGGTGATGCCGGCGATCTTGATGTCCATCTGCATCGTGGTGATGCCTTCGGACGTGCCCGCCACCTTGAAGTCCATGTCGCCGAGGTGATCCTCGTCGCCGAGGATGTCGGACAGGATCGCATAGTCCTTGCCCTCGAGGATCAGGCCCATGGCGATGCCCGAGACCGGACGCTTGATCGGCACACCGGCGTCCATCATCGCGAGCGAACCGCCGCACACCGACGCCATCGACGACGAGCCGTTCGACTCGGTGATGTCGCTGGTCAGGCGGATCGTGTAGGGGAACTCGTCCTTGGTCGGCAGCACCGGGTGCAGCGCGCGCCATGCCAGCTTGCCATGACCGACTTCACGACGGCCCGGCGCGCCGAAGCGGCCGACTTCGCCGACCGAATAGGGCGGGAAGTTATAGTGCAGCATGAAGTGCTGGTACGACAGGCCGTTGAGGCCGTCGATCATCTGCTCCGCATCCTTGGTGCCCAGGGTTGCCGTGGCAATCGTCTGGGTCTCGCCGCGGGTGAACAGCGCCGAGCCATGCGCACGCGGAAGGAAGTGCGTTTCCGCCACGATCGGGCGGATCTGCGTCGTGGTGCGGCCGTCGATGCGCTTGCCGTCCTTGAGGATGGCGCCGCGAACGATCTCCGCTTCCAGCTTCTTGGTCAGCTTGATGCCGGCCATGACTTCCTGCGGCGACAGGCCGTCCTCGACGAACTGCGCCTTCGCCTTCGCGCGCGCTTCGTTGAGCGCATTCGAGCGAGCCGACTTGTCGGTCAGCTTGTAGGCGGCAGCAATGTCCTTGCCGATCAGCTTCTTGAGCTTGTCCTTGAGCGCGGCGTTGTCGTCCGACGACGCCATTTCCCAAGGCTCCTTGGCAGCCTGCTCGGCGAGCTTGATGATCGCCTTGATCACTTCGCGGCACGCGTCGTGCGCGAACAGGACGGCGCCCAGCATGATCTCTTCCGACAGCTCATTGGCTTCGGATTCGACCATCATCACCGCGTCCCAGGTCGCGGCTACGACGAGGTCGAGGTCGCCGGCGGCAACCTGCTCGTCGGTCGGGTTCAGGATGTACTCGCCATCGACATAGCCGACGCGTGCGGCGCCGATCGGGCCCATGAAGGGCACGCCCGAGATGGTGAGCGCGGCAGAAGCGGCGACCATCGCGAGGATGTCCGGCTCGTTCTCGCCGTCATAGCTCAGCACCTGAGCGATGGCGTTGATCTCGTTGTAGAAGCCTTCCGGGAACAGCGGGCGGATCGGACGATCGATGAGACGCGAGACCAGGGTCTCCTTCTCGGTCGCGCCGCGCTCACGCTTGAAGAAGCCGCCGGGGATACGGCCGGCCGCGCTGTACTTTTCCTGATAGTGGACGGTGAGCGGGAAGAAATCCTGCCCATCCTTCACCGACTTGGCGGCGGTGACGGCGCACAGCACCACGGTTTCGCCGAGCGTCGCCATGATGGCGCCATCGGCCTGACGGGCAACCTTGCCGGTTTCGAGTGTCAGGGTCTGTCCGCCCCACTCGATCGATACGGTTTTCTTGTCGAACATTTGATTTCCTTTGGACCGGACGCCCAATGCGTCCGGGGCCTGTGTGCGAGCTGTCCGGCTCGCGCGGTGCGGGGTGATTTCACCCCTGTTCAGGGCTTCGGCCGGATTGCCACGGCCCCAAGGGTCCGGGCACTAGCTGCCCGGTATTGCAAAAAGGCGACCCGAAGGCCGCCTTTCCGGTTACTTGCGAAGGCCGAGCTTCGCGATGAGTGCGGTGTAGCGGTCACCGTCGGTCTTGCGGAGATAGTCCAGCAGCGAACGACGCTTGTTGACCATCATCAGCAGGCCGCGACGCGAGTGATTGTCCTTGGCGTGGCCCTTGAAGTGGCTCGTCAGGTTCACGATGCGCTCGGTGAGGATCGCAATCTGGACTTCGGGGCTGCCGGTATCGCCTTCGGCGCGGCCATGTTCCTTGGTCAGTTCAGCCTTGCGCTCGGTCGTGATCGTCATGTGTTTTCCTTCGACATCATCTTACAGGTTGAAGCCACGAACGACCCGGACGTTGCCGTCCGAAACCTCGACCAGCGCGACGGGCGTATCGCCCTCGAGCGCAAAATGTTGGCCGTCTTCCGTGGCGATCCCGGTCAACACTTTCCCCTGACGGAGAGCCCCTGCCTGACCGGGTTCGAGAGTTAGAGCCGGGATGTCGTCCAGCCCCGCCCTCAGCGGCAGGAGGCAATGTTCAAGCGTGCGGCCCTTAGCGGCATCCGCCAGTTTGTCCAGCGAAATCGCGGATTCGAGGGTGAACGGCCCCGCCTTGACCCGCCGCAGCATCGTCACATGCCCGACCGTGCCGAGCGCATGGGCGATGTCGCGCGCGAGGCTGCGGATATAGGTGCCCTTGGAGACGTGCGCCGTGAGCGTGGCGCTATCGGGCGTCACCTCACGGAGCGTGAGCGACCGAATCGTCACCGCACGGCTCGCCAGTGTCACTTCCGCTCCCTTGCGGGCGAGGTCATAGGCGCGCTCGCCATCGACCTTGAGCGCGGAATAGGCCGGCGGCACCTGATCGATCGGACCGGTAAAGCGCGGCAGCACCGCTTCGACCTCCGCCAGGGCCGGACGCACGTCCGATTCGGCGATCACCTGCCCTTCCAGATCGAGCGTATCGGTCTCGATTCCGAACTTCACGGTGAAGTCATAAACCTTGTCACTGTCGAGCATCCTCCCGGCGAGCTTGGTCGCTTCCCCCACCGCGATCGGCAGCACGCCGGTCGCCAGCGGATCGAGCGTGCCGCCATGGCCGACCTTGGGCATATCTTTCTTTTTTGGGCCGTAGCCGCCCTCGCGCAGCGCGCGCTTGACCGCACTCACACCCTGGGTCGAACCGAGGCCCAGCGGTTTGTCGAGAATGATCCAGCCATGCATCAGCCCGCGATCGCCGTCGTGATCGCCAGATACCATTCCGTCAGAGTCTGCCAGGGCGGGACGATCAGCTGCGCAACGATGTTGGCGCTGGGCCAGATCGCCGGGATGACGAGAAGCAGGACGAACAACAGCGGAAAACCGAAGCGGCCGAAAGACGCCCAGCGCTCGGCGGCGGCGGGCGGCAACAGGCCCTGCACGACATGCCCACCGTCGAACGGGGGGAGTGGGATCAGGTTGAACAGCGCGAGGAAGAGGTTCACGCCGACGAAGTTGAACAGGTTCTGCGCCACAAAGGCGCCAACGCTGCCCAACCGTTCGCCGCCGGCGCTCGCGAGCAACAGCCCCAACAGCACCGCCCCGACGAGCGCGAGCACAAAGTTCATGCCGGGACCTGCCAGCGCCACCAGCATCATGTCGCGCCGGGGATTGCGCAGCCGCGCGAAATTGACCGGCACCGGCTTGGCCCAGCCGAATACCGGCATCTTGGTGAGCGCCAGGATCAGCGGCAGCACCACCGTGCCGATCGGATCGACATGGCGGAGCGGATTGAGCGACAGGCGCTTGCGCTCCGCCGCGGTGGGATCACCGAGCGCGCGGGCGGCAAGGCCGTGCGCGACTTCGTGGAAAACGATCGCGATGACCAGCGGGATCAGCCAGATGGCCGCGCCATAAACGATAGAATTGGGGTCCATGGTCGTGATCTAGGATCGAGCGCGACGATTCACCAGCGGCGTTTCAGCCTGCCGCCGCGATCGCCTCGGTGAAATGGCGGCGGCACAGCGCGATATAGCGGTCGTTGCCGCCGATCTCGGTCTGCGCGCCCTGCGCCACCGCGCGGCCTTCCTCGTCGACGCGCAGGTTCATCGTCGCCTTGCGCCCGCAGCGGCACACCGACTTGATCTCGATCAGCGCGTCGGCAAGCGCGAGCAACCGCGCCGAGCCTTCGAACAGTGCGCCGGTGAAGTCGGTGCGCAGACCATAGGCCAGCACCGGCACTCCGAGCACATCGGCAACGATGGCCAATTGATCGACCTGAGCGGCGGTCAGGAACTGGGCTTCGTCCACCAGCACGCAATGCACGGGGCCGGTATCGGCCTCCCGCTCGACACGCAGCCGCAAATCCATATGCGCATCGAAGCTGATCGCTTCGGCCGCCAGCCCGATCCGCGACGCGATCCGTCCCTCGCCCGCACGGTCATCGACCGCTGCGGTGAACAGGATCGTGCGCATCCCGCGCTCCCGATAATTGAAGTCCGCCTGAAGCAGATTGGTCGATTTGCCCGCGTTCATGGACGCATAATAGAAATAGAGCTTGGCCATTGCCGGCGACCTTGGCCGATGATCCCGCGGCTTTCATCCGCCCCGGCGGCAAAGCCGTGGACAGAGTTGTGGACAAGCCTGTGGATCAGTCTTCCGGCTGCTCCAGATCGCGCGCCACCTTGGGGTCGCGCAGCAGCTGGTCGATATGGCTGCCTTCGTCGAAGCTCTCGTCGGCGAGGAACTTGATCTTCGCCGCATATTTCATCTTCACGCGGCTCGCGACCTCGCGCTGGAAATAAGCGGTGTTGGTGCGCAGCGCCTTGAGCACCGCCTCCTCATCCTTGCCCAGCAGCGGCTTCACGAACACGGTCGCATGGCGCAGGTCGGGCGACATGCGCACTTCGGTCACGCTCACCATATGGCTGGCGAGCACATCGTCGTGCACCTCGCCGCGCGCGAGGATGTCCGAGAGGACATGACGCACCTGCTCGCCCACGCGCAGCAGGCGGACGGAGCGTTCCTCGGTCGAGCTGTTAGCCTTCACCATCGGCGGGTGCCTCCGTGTAGAAGGTCAGCCGGTTGCTCGACGGATCCTGGATGGTGATCTCGTACGAACCCCATGGCGTCAGTTCGGGCTCGCCGGGACGCGCATTGCCGTGCTGCTTGGCGCGCAGCGCGGCCATGTACGCCGACACGTCGTCAACCGGGATGCGCACCGCGCCACCCGGCGTCGCATCGCCATAATGCTCCGAGATATGCAACGCGCAGCCGCCGCGACGCACGCCCATATAGAGCGGCGCCCCATCATCGAACCGATGCTCGAACTCCAGCTCGAACCCGAGGAAGTTCAGGTAAAAGTCCTTCATCCGCTTCTCGTCGAAGCTGCGAAGGACCGGGGTCGGGGCGCCGAACATGGCGAGCGGCGCTCCTTAGAGCGTCCGCTCGCGCAGCTCGACCTCGAAGGTTTCGAGATAGTCGCCAGGCTTGATGTCGGTGAAGTTCTGGCTGAACGTCACACCGCACTCGAGACCCGCACGGACTTCCGCCACATCGTCCTTGAAGCGGCGCAGCGATGCGATCTCGCCCTGGTAGATGATGACGTCGTCACGCGTGATGCGTGCCTTGAGCGCCTTGCGGATCGCACCGTCGGTGACCAGCAGACCAGCCGCCTTGCCGTGCTTGCCCGCCGAGAAGACCTCGCGGATTTCGGCGCGGCCGACCACGGTTTCGAACGCTTCCGGCCCGAGCTGGCCGGCCATGCCGGCGCGGATCTCGTCGGTCAGTTCGTAGATCACGTCATAATATTTGAACGCGACCTTGTGGCGATCGGCGATCTCGCGTGCCTTGGCGTTCGGACGGACGTTGAAGCCGATGATCGGCGCGCCCGAGGCCGCAGCCGCGTTCACGTCGCTTTCAGTGATGCCGCCGACGCCGGCGTGCAGCACGCGCGCCTTGATGTCGTCGGTGCTGATCTTGTTGATCGCCGCGACGATCGCCTCGACCGTGCCCTGGGTATCCGCCTTGACGACCAGCGGATACTCCATCGCCTGCTTTTCCTTGAGCGCACTGAACATGCTCTCGAGGCTGGCAGGGGTGTTGGTCGTACGCTTCTGCTGGATGACGCTGGCGCGATAGGCCGCGACCTCGCGGGCGCGCGCCTCGTTCTCGACGACCTGGAGCAGGTCGCCCGCCATCGGCACGCCCGACAGGCCAAGCACCTCGACCGGCATCGACGGACCCGCTTCCTTGATCTGGCGGCCCTTGTCGTCGACCAGCGCGCGGACCTTGCCGCTCTCGGCACCGACGACGAACACGTCGCCAACCTTGAGCGTGCCGCGCGTGACGAGCACCGTCGCGACCGGACCACGGCCCTTGTCGAGCTTCGCCTCGACCACATTGCCCTCGGCTTCGCGGTCGGGGTTGGCCTTGAGCTCCATCAATTCGGCCTGCAGCTGGATCTTCTCGATCAGCTGGTCGAGACCGGTCTTCTTGAGCGCAGACACCTCGACATCCTGGGTCTCGCCGCCCATTTCCTCGACCTGCACGTCATGCTCGAGCAGACGCTCGCGCACGCGCTGGGCATTGGCCTCGGGCTTGTCGATCTTGTTGATCGCGACGATCATCGGAACGCCCGCCGCCTTGGTGTGATTGATCGCCTCGATCGTCTGCGGCATCAGCCCGTCGTCCGCAGCGACCACCAGCACGACGATGTCGGTGACGTTCGCACCGCGCGCGCGCATCTCCGAGAACGCCTCGTGACCCGGCGTGTCGAGGAAGGTGATCTTCGACTTGTCCTTCAGCGTCACCTGATAGGCACCGATATGCTGGGTGATGCCACCGGCCTCGCCGCGCACCACATCGGTGCCGCGCAGCGCATCGAGCAGCGACGTCTTGCCGTGGTCGACATGGCCCATGATCGTCACCACCGGCGGACGCGACTGCAGCGTCTCGGGCGCATCCTCGACCGTGTCGGTCGCCAGATCGACGTCCGAATCCGAAACGCGGACGATGTTGTGGCCGAACTCGGTCACCAGCAGTTCGGCGGTGTCCTGATCGATCGTCTGGGTCAGCGTGACAGGCATGCCCATCTTGAACAGCGCCTTGACCAGGTCGGCGCCCTTCTCGGCCATACGGTTCGCCAGCTCGGAAACGGTGATCGCCTCCGGCACCTGGACGTCGCGGACCTGCTTTGCCTGAGGCTCGCGCGGCCCCATGTGGCGGCGATGTTCCTTCTCGCGCGCCCGCTTGAGTGCGGCGAGGCTGCGCGCACGCGCACCATCGTCGCCGCCAAGGGCGCGATTGACGGTCAGCTTGCCACCACGACGCTCGTCACCCTTGCGATCGCGCTGCTGCGGCCGCTGCGGCTCCGGCGCGCGCGCCGGAGCACGATTGGGGCCGAGATTGGGCGTACGCGGAGCCGCCGCGCCACCGCCGGTGCTGGCCGGAGCGGCTGCCGCCGGCTCGGGCTTTGCCGGCGCCGGACGCGGAATCTCGGGGCGCTGTACCGGGGTGAACTGGCGCGGCGCAGGACGGCTCGGGTCGAGCTGAACCGCAATAGGCTTCGGCGGTACGGGCGCGGGAGCCGGCGCGGGCGGCGGAGGCGGCGGTGCAGCCTCGACGGCCGGCGCAGGGGCCGGTTCCGGCTTGGGCTCTTCCTTGGGCGCCTTGGCGGCCTCGGCTTCGGCGCGTGCCTTTTCCTCGGCGCGGCGCGCTTCGGCTTCGGCGGCCTCGACACGCTCACGCTCTTCGCGGCGGCGCGCGTCCTCATTCGTCTGCATGCGCTGCTCTTCAGCCTCGCGCAGCATGCGAGCCTGACGCTCCTGCGCGGTCTCACCTGCGGGCGCGGACGGGCGCGGCGCGGGGGCAGGCGGGGGCGGAGGCGGCGCGGCCTCGACGACCGGCTCAGGTGCGGCCTCGGGCTGGCCCGACTGCGGACCCAGCACGCGGCGGCGCTTGACCTCGACCACGACGGTGTTCGAGCGTCCGTGGCTGAAGCTCTGCTTCACCTTGCCGGTCTCGACCGTGCGCTTCAGCCCCAGCGGCTGGCGCATGCCCAGTTTCGGCTTGTCGTTTTCGGTATCGCTCAACTCAAATTCCCGTCTGTTCGTCGTTCGTCACGTCACCGCCAGCGCCCGATGCGCCTTGCGAAGCCATTTCGCAAGGTTTGGGGTCTGGATCGGGACCGATAAAATGCAACCAGCGGGAGAGCGCTTCGCTCACCCGCGCGGCTGCCTTGGGGTCTGTCAGGCCGACATGTACCACATTTTCGCGGCCAAGGGCCAAGGACAATATGGTGCGCGGCAGCGGCAATGTGAAGCCCGTGTCGCCCGAGCCTTCGCGGTCAGTGCCAACGCGGAGTGCCTGATCGAGCTTGCGCGAGCCGTCGGCGCCGGCATCCGATGCGTGGAGCAGCAGATGCAGCTTGCCGCTGCGGCCGGCCTTTTCGATCCGCTCGCCACCGATCACGACATGCCCGGCTTTGGCCTCGAGCCCAAGCCGGTCGAGCAGCGCGCGCTCGAGCTGCGCGGCGATCCGGTCGCCCAGATCATCGGGGATGCGGAGCTCGTTCGTCTTGAACGCACGTGACAGGGCGTCGCGCAGTTTCTTGCTGCTGGCTGCGAGCTCGGCGCGGTCGACACCGATCCACGCGCCGCGGCCGGGGGCCTTGGCGCGAACGTCCGGCAGCACCTCGCCGTCGGGCGAGAGCGCGAGCCGGATCAGCCCGTCGCGCGGAGTTTCCGCACGCGAGAGGATGCAGGTGCGGATGGCATCTCCATCCGCACGCTTGCCACCCGTCAGTTCAGACCGGGTCTCATTGTTCGGAGTCCGCAACTGCGTCCTCCTCACCGGCAGCGGCCGGAACCTCTGC
Source organism: Sphingomonas sp. GW821-FHT03E12 (assembly GCF_059420685.1). Lineage (NCBI taxonomy): Bacteria > Pseudomonadati > Pseudomonadota > Alphaproteobacteria > Sphingomonadales > Sphingomonadaceae > Sphingomonas > Sphingomonas sp. GW821-FHT03E12. Next base: position 654,287 of record NZ_JBWKUF010000001.1, on the reverse strand, counting down.
GTCCGCGGCGGCAGGCTCGTCCTCGAACCAGTGCGCGCGGGCGGCCATGATGATCTCGTTGCCCTGCTCGTCGCTCAGGCCGTACTCGCCGAGCACGCCGCCCTTGTCGCTCTCGCGAACCGGGGCTGCCGGACCGTCGCCGCGGCGGCGCGGTTCGGGACGCTTCTTGGCGACCAGCTCGTCGGTGGCGAGATCGGCGAGGTCGTCGAGCGTCTTGATGCCCGCCTTGCCGAGCGTGACCAGCATCGCTTCGGTCAGATACGGCATGGTCGCCAGCTCGTCCTCGACGCCCAGCGCACGGCGGGCTTCGCGATTTGCTTCCTCGCGGCGCTCGAGCGCCTCGGTCGCGCGATTCTGAAGCTCCTGGCCCAGATCCTCGTCGAAGCCTTCGATGCCCGCGATCTCGTCGAGCTCGACATAGGCGACCTCTTCGAGGGTGCTGAAGCCCTCGGCGACCAGCAGCTGCGCCAGCGTCTCGTCGACGTCGAGCTCGTTCTGGAACATCTCGCTGTTCGCGACGAACTCGGCCTGGCGCTTCTCGCTCGAATCGGTCTCGGTCAGGATGTCGATCGCCTTGCCGGTCAGCTGGCTGGCGAGGCGGACATTCTGGCCGCGGCGGCCAATGGCGAGGCTGAGCTGATCGTCGGGGACGACGACCTCGATGCGGTCATCCTCTTCGTCGATGACGACGCGCGCGACATTGGCCGGCTGCAGTGCGTTGACGACGAAGGTCGCGGTGTCGGGCGACCAGGGAATGATGTCGATCTTCTCGCCCTGCATCTCCTGCACGACGGCCTGGACGCGCGAACCCTTCATGCCGACGCAGGCGCCGACCGGATCGATCGAGCTGTCGTGGCTGATCACGCCGATCTTGGCGCGCGAACCCGGATCGCGGGCGGCGGCCTTGATCTCGATGATGCCGTCGTAGATTTCGGGCACTTCCTGCGCGAACAGCTTCTTCATGAAGTCCGGGTGCGCGCGGCTGAGGAAGATCTGCGGGCCGCGGGTCTCGCGCACGACCTTCAGGATCAAGCTGCGGATACGGTCGCCGACGCGAACCACTTCGCGCGGGATCTGTGCGTCGCGGCGGATCACCCCCTCGGCACGGCCCAGGTCGACGACGACATGGCCGAACTCGACGCGCTTGACGACGCCGGTGATGATTTCGCCCTGACGGTCCTTGAACTCTTCATACTGGCGCTCGCGCTCGGCGTCGCGGACCTTCTGGAAGATGATCTGCTTCGATGCCTGCGCCTGGATGCGGCCGAATTCGATCGGGGGCAGCGGATCGACGATGAAGTCGCCGACCTTGGCGTCCTTCTGCAGCTTCTGCGCGCCCTTCAAGTCGACCTGCTTGAAATAGTCGTCCACGGCCTCGACCACCTCGACCACGCGCCACAGGCGAAGGTCGCCGGTCTGCGGGTCGAGCTTGGCGCGGATGTCGTTCTCGACGCCGTAGCGGTTCTTGGCGGCGCGCTCGATCGCTTCTTCCATCGCCTCGATGACGATGGCCTTGTCGATCATCTTCTCGCTCGCCACCGAATTGGCGATGGCGATCAGCTCGGCCTTGTTGGCGGAAATGGCGGTGGCCATCAGTCCTGTTCCTCTGCTTCGAATTCGTCTGCGCCCTCGCTAGAGAGCGGCCGGGTTGCGGCGATGAGCCGGTTGGTGATGACGAGCTTCGCGTCCTCGATGGATGCGAAGGCGATCGTGTGAGTCACGCCCTGCCCGTCGGTGATCGCGATCGTCTCGCCCTCCACCCCGGCAAGGTCGCCCTTGAACTGCTTGCGCCCGTCGATCTTCTCGGCGAGCGTGATCCGGGCTTCATGCCCCTTCCAGTCCTCGAAATCCTTGAGCCGGGTGAGCGGCCGGTCGATGCCGGGCGAGCTGACTTCGAGCCGATAGGCCTCGGGGATCGGGTCGCGGCCGGCGGCCTCGAGCTCGTCGAGCCGATCCGAGATGCGGCGCGACAGGTCGGCGCAATCATCGATATTCAGCTGGCGCGTATCCGGGCGCTCCGCCATCACCTGCAGCGTCCGGTCACCCTCGCCGCCGAACATCTTCACGCGCACCAGATCGAAACCCAAAGCACGCGCTTCAGGCTCGATCAGACTAGTCAGGGCAGCGATATCCGCCACGCAAAAACTCCAATGGACACCGGATACACCTTATCGCCGCCGAACCCCGTGGGGCCGGCCTCGGCAAGGTTTCCAATGTCGAGAACAGCGCCTCTATAGGCGCATGGCGCGGCGACGGCAAGATAGTCGAGTCAGCGTGCCGCCACGGCCGGGCCGCCATCGCCGCGCGGCGGCCGGGCCAGCGCCGATACGTCGATCCGCTGCCATTGGGGCTTGCGGCCGAGCCGCGCATTGAAATGCGTGTTGAAGCGCAGTTCATCCGCGAGCGGTGCGTGCAGCGACGGGCCATATTCGGCGCGAACCGCGGATTCGGGGTACCCCATCATCGCGAGGATCGTGGGAAAGATCTGATAGTGGCTCGCACGGTCGCGGTTGCGCCCTGCCGCCTCCGCCCAGCCCGCCGCAGCGCCGGAGTCGGCGAGTATCGCGAGCGGCACCGCTCCCTCCTCCGGCACCGGATGCGCGCTGCAATGGGTGTGCACGCCCGTGCCGCCGCGCTCGCGCAGGTCCTGACCATGGTCCGAAGTGTAGATCACCGTCGCGCCGTGCAGCGTGCCCGGCGCGAGCAGGCGTTCGAAGAACCCGCCGACCTTCCACAGCAATGTGTTGCGATAGGCGTTGCGATAGCGCCGCCATTGTTCGGCATCGCCATCGAACCCGTCGCGGTCACCGGTATCGGCAATGCCGAGGAAGCGCCCGCGCGGCAGCGCAGGGCGATAGACGGCATGGCTGTCGGGATATTTGTCGTGCACTGGGAAATGCGCGCCGACCTTGTTGACCAGGATGAACTCGCGCCGGCCATTGGCAAGGTGGCGCAGGATCCGGTCCGCGGCGGCATGGTCGCGTTCCTCGACCGGTACCGAATCGAACTGGATGAAGGTATCGATCCGGGCGCGCTCGGCCGCATCCATCCCGTTGTGCAGCCCGCCACCGGTGCGTTGCGCATCGATATAGACCGGCGTGAAACCCGCCTTGCGCGCATAATCCCAGATCGCCGGACCGGTGGCATTCATCTCGCTGTAGCGGTCGCGCGTGCCGCCGTGACGCAGCGTCAGATTGGTGCCGAGCGAGCAATTGGTGATCGCGGCAGCGACCCCGAAATTATGCACCGAGATTCCACCCGGCGGCGCCAGCAGCCCGGTGTGTACGCCCGCCGGATCGATCAGGTCGAGATAGCGCGCGGACACGCTTTCATCGACGATCACGACGATATCCCCCGTGCCCGGCACCGCCCGCGGCGCCAGCGTCACCGGCCGCCGCTTGCCGTCGCTCGCCAGCTCCTCACCCGTCGCGAGCGTGAGATAGGCAAGCGCGGTGAACGCACCGGGCAGGCCGCGCGCACCTTCGCCGCCGCGCATGAACAACATCCCCGTCAGCAGCAGGAGTGCGCCCAGCGGCACCGCCACCCAGCGCGCATCGAAGCGCCGGGTGCGACGCGGCGCGAACCCAATCGCAAGGAGCAGGGGCAATGCAATCAGGATCTCCGCGCCAACCCGAATGCCGTGCTCGGCCATCGCATCGCCGGCGAACCCGGCCGAACCGATCAGGTTGAGGAAGCCGTCATAGGTCAGGTGATCGCCCAGGATCCGTTCGCTCGCCCCGATGAACGCGGCAGCGGCGAACAGCAGCACGCCGATCGCCCAGCGCAACAGGTTCGACGCCAGCCGCGATGCGACCCACAAAGCGCCAACGAACCCGGCGTAGAAACCGGCGAACACGACAAGCCAGGGCGACGGGCCGAGCGAGATCACCCGATCGGCGAGACTTCCGCCATCGGCAATCAGATAGAGGATGAGCAGCGCTTCCTTGACCGGCGCGCGCTGAAGCCATTGCATCACATTCCCCCCTACGCGCGCAGGCTAATCAACCCGCGTTGCCACAGCGTAAATGCCGTGCGACATCCGTTCGGCCCCGAAATTCGCCGGGGCTTGCCGCTTCCCCCGGAGAATCCGATGCGCCTGTTGCCGATCGCCGCCGTCTCGCTCACCCTGATCGCCTGCACCGGCGCGCAGCCCGGCAACAGCCAGGAAGCCGCCCCGTCGAACGGCCTTCCCTTCGCCGTCACTCCGGTCGCCGATTTCGATTCGCCCTGGGCAATGACCTTCCTGCCCGACGGGCGGATGCTGGTGACCGAGAAGACGGGAACGCTGCTGCTGGTCAGCGCCGACGGCAAGACCAAGACGCCGGTTTCGGGCATCCCCAAGGTCGATAGCGCCGGGCAGGGCGCGCTGAAGGATGTCGTGCTCGCGCCCGGCTTTGCACAGAATCGCCAAGTCTATTTCAGCTATTCGGAAGCGGGCGAGGGCGGCAAGGGTGTCGTGCTGGCGCGCGGTACCCTGGCCGACGGCGGGTCGCCTGCGCTGCACAACGTCCAGACATTGTTCAAGGCGACCCCTTATGTCACCGGCAACGGCCACTATTCAGGACGCATCGCCTTTGCGCCCGACGGCAAGCACCTGTTCTTCACCAATGGCGAGCGGCAGAAATTCGATCCGGCACAGGATCCCAAATCGACCTTGGGCAAGGTGCTGCGCCTCACCCTCGACGGCAAGCCCGCGGGCGATCCGGGCCTGACGGCCAGAGGCTTCCACCCCGCCATCTGGTCCTATGGTCACCGCAACCTGCTCGGCATCGCCTTCGACAAGGCGGGCAATCTCTGGGAGCAGGAAATGGGTCCCAAGGGCGGTGACGAGGTCAATCTGGTGCTGCCGGGCCGGAATTACGGCTATCCGATCGTCTCGGACGGCGACCATTATGACGGCACCGACATTCCCGACCACAAGACCCGCCCCGAGTTCGAGGCACCCAAGGTGTCGTGGAACCCGGCCATCTCGCCCGGCGGGCTGATGGTCTATTCGGGCAAGCTCTTCCCGCAATGGAAGGGCGACCTGTTCATCGGCGGGCTGTCGAGCGAGGCACTGGTCCGCGTCGACGTCAACGGCACCAATGCGGCCAAGGGCGACCAATGGCCGATGGGCGCACGCATCCGCGAGGTGGAGGAAGGGCCGGACGGCGCGATCTGGCTGCTCGAGGATGGCGGACAGGGATCGCAGGGACGCCTGCTCAAGCTGACGCCTAAGGGCTAGTCGGGAACGGCCAGCAGGAAGTTCAGCCGCGCGGCGGCGACCGGGCGATCCCGGTCGTCCTGCCAGGCGATCGTCTCGACATTGGCGATGCGCGTGCCGAGGCGCGACACATGCCCCTGTGCGCGGGTGACCTTTTCCCGGCCGCCGCGCATGAAATCGACGGTGACGTTGATCGGCTTGATCCGCGTCCCGCCGCGATCCTCGGTCTCCAGCGCGTGCTTGAGCGCAACGATCGCCGCCATTTCGAGCAATCCGGCCAGCGCGCCGCCATGGACGAAGCCGGGACGGCCGATCACATCGGCACCGAAGGGCATCGTCAGCACCGGCACGCCTTCGCCGGACTCCGGCGTGATCCCGAGCAAATCGGCATAGGGCGGCAGAATCATGCGGGTACCCCGGTGAACATGAAGGTCCCCGCGACATTCGCGACCGGGTCTGCGGCATCGCCATCATGGGCGATACCACGCACGAACGCGACCGAGCGCGTCACGCGATAGCATTCGCCGCGCCCGATCACCGTACGCCCCGGCGCTGCGGGCCGCAGATAATCGACGCGCAGGTCGAGCGTCGCGTGCGGCAGGAAGCCACCGCGTTTCATCCACACCGCGACGCTCGTCGCCATGTCGAGCAGCGCGACGATCGGTCCCGACGCGATGACGCCGCGCGCCGGGTCACCGACCAGATCCTCGCGCCAGGGCAGGACGAGCTGGCACCAGTCGCTCCCGTGAGAATCATACCCGATACCCAGCCGCCGGCCATGGCCGGCGGGCAGCGCGGCGAAAAAGGTGGCCGGATCGAACGGAAAGGCTGCGGTCTCCATCGCCGGGCGGCGTAGCGGGTGCGCCGAAGCGGGGCAATGCCGCGCTGGGCATGGGCATCGTAAACTCGAATTAACTGAGGCGCCCGGCACACCCCACCTAGGTTCGGGGAACCGAAAGAAGGAGGCGCGCGCATGATCACCCTGTCCATCGCCGAGATCGCGACGCTCGGTACCCAGGTCGCTACGCACGGCGCGATCCGTGCCGCCGAAGTGGCTGGAGACGATATCTTCGAGATGCTGATCGCGATCGCGGTCCTGGTATACGAAACCTATCCCGGCCCGATCCCGTGACCCCCCGGTTCGAGGCGATGCACCATCCCGGCCTTGCCGGAGCACGCACACGATCCGCCCCGGTCAACACCCGCTGGCTCGCGGGTCCGGTGACAGCCGCTGCCGCTGAATTTGCGGGCATCGCCGATGCCGGCGAGATCGAGACGCGCGCCGCGGCGTTCCTTGCCGATCCGGACCGTACCGAAGCGATGCTGGCCCCCCTGATCGATGCGCTCCGCGCCGATCCCTGGTTCGAACCGCCATTCAAGGTGAGCCGCGACCCGCTTCGCACCGGCGCGGTGCTGTTCGATTGCCCTGCCGTGACGCTGTCGGCGACGGTTACCAGCGCGGACGCGCTCAATCGCCTGCCGCCCGCCACCACCCTTGTTCTGTCCGGCCGGGTGACACTCACCTCTTACCTCAGCGGCGGCGAGGCGCAGATGCGGCGCTGGCAAGCGGATCGCGCCGGAGCGGACTTCAGCGCCGCATCCGCGCCGCCCGCACGCGAGCTTGCTCCGCGCACGCTCGAGGATGGTGCGCTGGTCCGTCAGGACGGGCGCACCGGCGGACACCTGCTGACCGGCGCCACGCGGGACATCGTTGCGCTGACCGCCACGATCAAGCCGGGCGCCGACCCGCTGGTGCGCGAATATGCGGTTGCGGACGGCGCTCTGGTCCGCGCGGCGTGCGCCGACGATGCGGCATCGCGGATCGAGATGCTGCTGACCTTTCTGCGGGTAAGCGGACGCGCGGATGCGGCGGATCTGTTCGAGCAGACGTCGCGCCACCCCGCCTTTCACCTGCGCTGGGCAGCGATGCGCGAATGGCTGATGCTTGATGCACGTGCGGCGCACCGGCGACTCGCCGTGATGCGCGCGGACGACCCCAATGCCGAGATAAGGGCCGCCGCCACCGCCACGCACGCGGCGCTGGAGCATCGCCTGAATCAACCATGCCTCGTCTGATCGAACCCGGCGATGGCGCGGCCATCACGCTCGACGCGCTGGTCGACGCGCTCGATTCGGCGGTGTTCGACCCGCATGACGAGGAGAGTTTCGCCGCGCTCGGCCCGCTGCTCGCCCGGCTGGGCCGCAACCGAAGCTTCCTCGCGGATCTGGCGATCGAGGAGCTCAAGCTTCGCTGCACACGGCAGAGCGCCGCCAACGGCTATGGCCCCCAGGTCTTCCTGCTGCGCCCGCCCAATGGCCGCTATGTGATCCGCGCCAATTTCTGGCCCGCCGCGGACGACGCCGTGGTGCAGGCAAGCGGGACCGCGCCCTTCTTCTACGGGCTTCCGCACGATCACAATTTCCCGTTCCTGACCTATGGCTATCTGGGGCCCGGCTATTGGAGCGACTATTTCGAATATGACGGACGGGCAGTGGCGGGCGCAGCCGGCGACGAGGCGGGGTTGCGTTTCGTCGAACGCAGCAGGCTCGAACCAGGCAAGCTGATGCTCTATCGCATGCAGCGCGACGTGCATGTCCAGCTTCCGCCCGACAGCTTCTCGGTTTCGCTCAACATCCTCGGCCAGCATCCCAGTCACCCCTGGATCGACCAGTACCGGTTCGACATCGCACGCAATCGGATCGCCGAGGGACTGACCACAGCGCCATCCGAAGGACTGGTGACGCTCGCCGCGCATATGGGCGGCGGCAACGGCCTGGATCTGGTCGATCATCTTGCCCGCCGCCATCCGCATCCACGGATGCGCCGGACGGCGGCGGCCGCGCTGCTTTCCGCCCTTGCTCCATCCGATACGGATCAGTTTCCGGCAGACTCATGATGCACGGCGCGTAGTTTCCCGAGACGTGGCGCAGAAGATTCTGTCCGAAATCGAGATACCGTTGCTGGATCAAGCGGTCGCCCAGCGGGGTTACGCGCTTGTCCTGGGCAGGCCATGCGCCGCGCCGGATCGGGGCGTCGCCGCGATCCTGCGCGCGTGGCGGCCCGGGATCCGGATCCGCAACACCCATGTGCCCGAAATCGCGGTGGCCGGCTGCCCGGCATGGCTCACCGCGGCGCTCGATGCGGGCGCGGCGGACGCGGTCTCCCACCCCGTCAACCCCTATGAGCTCGCCGCGCGGGTCGATGTGCGGGTACGCAGCCACATGCCCGGCGATACGCGGATCGGCGATCTGCGCATCGATCGCGTGCACCGTGCAGTCGCGCGCGCCGGCCTTTCGATCCCGCTGGTTCCGCGCGAATTCGCACTGCTGCTCTATCTTGCCGAGCGGCATGGCGAGTTCGTGTCGCGCCGCGAGCTGCTTGAGCAGGTCTGGGGGTTGCGCTTCGACCCAGGAACCAACGTGGTCGCGGTGCATGTCTCGAAACTGCGCGCCAAGATCGACCGCGGCTTCGCGGCGCCGATGATCCGGGGCGTCAAGGGACTCGGCTATCGCCTCGACGCGGCCTAGCGTGGCAAAAAGGCCGGGAGAGGATGGCAATGAGCGAGCAGCGCGTTTCGATCGAATTCAACGACGGCGTCGCCGACGTACGGCTGACCCGCCCCGACAAGATGAACGCACTCGATCCGGCGATGTTCGCCGGTATAGCGGACGCGATCGAGACGCTGAACGGCATGGCCGGGCTGCGCGCGGTGGTGCTGTCGGGCGAGGGGCGCGCCTTTTGCGCTGGGCTGGATATGGCGAGCATGGCGGGCGGCGGACCAGACCTGGACCTCGGCACGCGCAGCCATGGCGACGCCAATCTGTTCCAGCAGGTTGCCTGGGGCTGGCGCACCTTGCCGGTTCCGGTGATCGCAGCGGTGCACGGCATCGCATTCGGCGGCGGTTTCCAGATCCTGTCGGGTGCCGACATCCGTATTCTCGCGCCGGGCACCCGTTGTTCGATCATGGAGATGAAATGGGGCATCGTCCCCGACATGGCGGGCTTCGCCCTGTGGCGAACCACGGTGCGCGACGACATCCTACGCGAACTCGCCTACTCGGCGCGCGAGTTCAGCGCTGAGGAGGCGCTCGCGTTCGGCTTTGCGACACGCCTGGCGGAGGGCGCGCATGGGGAAGCGATGACGCTGGCGCGCGAAATTGCAGGACGCAATCCGCATGCGGTCCGCGCCGCCAAACGGCTCGCCAATCTTGCCGCCGAGACCGGGGCGCCCGCAATTCTCGCTGCCGAAAGCGCGGAACAGGCGGTGCTGCTGCGATCCCCCAACCAGATCGAGGCGGTGATGGCGAACATACAGAAGCGCACTCCGCGCTTCACCGACTGAATCTTCCAATATCTGATCGCAAAGGTTACAGGAGAACCATACCCAAAACACGAATGAGAGGATGCCATGCGCGAAGCCGCAATCGTTTCCACCGCCCGGACGGGCATCGGCAAGGCCTATCGCGGCGCATTCAACGCCACCGAGGCCCCGGTGCTAGCCGGGCATGTGATGAACGCGGCGGTCGAGCGGGCGGGAATCGATCCTGCCCGGATCGACGACATTTTCTGGGGTGTGGGCAATCAATGGGGAACGCAGGGCGGCAACGCCGGACGGATGGCAGTGTTCGCCGCCGGATTGCCGCAAAGCGTGCCGGCCTTCACGCTTGACCGGAAGTGCGGATCGGGGCTGACTGCGCTGGCGCTCGCGGCCCGCTCGATCATTGCGGGCGATATCGACCTCGCGCTGTCGGGCGGGATGGAATCAATCAGCCTGACCGTGACCAAGGACGCGCCGCGTTACGCCAACCAGTCGGTGCTGGCGAACGAGCCCCACGCATATATGCCGATGATCGAGACCGCCGAGATCGTCGCCGAACGCTATGGCATCAGCCGCGCGCGCCAGGATGAATATGGCGCGATGAGCCAGCAGCGCGCCGAAGCCGGCCTCGCCAATGGCGCCTTTTCCGAGGAGATCGCACCGATCACCGTCGAGAAGGCGATCTTCGACAAGGAGGGCAACCGCACCGGCAGCGAGAGCGTGACGGTAACTCAGGACGAGGGCATCCGCCCCGGCACCTCGGTGGAAGCACTGGCCGGCCTCAAGACCGTGTGGAAGGACGGGCAGGTCGTGAAGGAAGGCCGCTATATCACCGCGGGCAATGCCAGCCAGTTGTCCGACGGGGCCGCCGCACAGATCGTGATGGACCGCGCGCTCGCGCAAGCCGAGGGCAAGGAGATCCTCGGCATCTATCGCGGCTTTCAGGCCGCGGGCTGCGCGCCCGACGAGATGGGCATCGGTCCGGTGTTCGCGATTCCGAAGCTGCTCGACCGCGCAGGCCTCAAGATCGCGGACATCGGCCTCTGGGAGCTCAACGAGGCGTTCGCCAGCCAGTGCCTCTATTGCCGCGACACGCTGGGCATCGATCCCGAGAAGTATAACGTCAATGGCGGCGCGATCGCGATCGGCCACCCATTCGGGATGACCGGTGCGCGGCTGATCGGCCACGCGCTGATCGAAGGACGCAAGCGCGGGGTGCGCTGGGTGGTGGTCTCGATGTGCACCGCAGGCGGCATGGGCGCGGCCGGGCTGTTCGAGATTCCCTGAGCGGTTCGACAGGCGAGGCAACGCCCGCTACAGGCCCCGCCATGCTTCGTCTCGGCACCCGCGGATCGCCGCTTGCGCTTGTTCAGGCCAACCTCGTGCGCGACGCGCTGCTCGCAGCGCATGGCTGGGGTCCGGATCAGGTCGAGATCATCCCGATCCGCACCACCGGCGACAAGGTGCAGGACCGCCCGCTCGCCGAGATCGGCGGCAAGGCGCTTTGGACAAAGGAGCTCGACCGCGCGCTGCTCGACGGCGAGATCGACCTGGCCGTCCACTCGATGAAGGATGTCGAGACGATCCGGCCCGAGACCATCGCCATCGCCGCAATGCTGGTGCGCGAGGATGTACGCGACCGGCTGATCGGCGCGGACTCGATCGAAGCACTGCCGCATGGTGCACGGATCGGCACAAGCTCGCCGCGCCGCGCCGCGCAGATGCGCCGCATCCGCCCCGACCTTTCGATCGTCCCCCTGCGCGGCAATGTCGATACACGCCTTGCCAAGGTGCGCGATGGTGAGGCCGACGCCACCCTGCTCGCCGCAGCGGGGCTCGAGCGGCTTGAGCGGCCCGATGTGGGCGCACCAATCCCGCTCGATCAGCTTCTGCCCGCACCGTCGCAGGGAGCCGTGGGCATCGAGGTGCGAGCGAACGACGTGGCGACGCGGATGCTGGTCTCTGCGATCGGCGATCCCGCCACCGAGCGCTGCGTGCTCGCCGAGCGGGCGATGCTCGCCGCGCTATCGGCCGATTGCCATTCGCCCGTCGCCGCGCTGGCGACGATCGAGGACGGCGCGCTGCGTCTGCGTGCGGAAATCCTGAGCGAGGACGGGAGCGAGCATGTCCGCCTGGACCGGTCGGGGCTGGAGGGGATCGCGCACGAGGCAGCGGCGATCGCGCACGATCTGCTCGCCGCCGCCAGTCCGCGTCTGCGCGCCCTGTTCGGACATTGAGGGTCGGGCATTGAGCCGCCGCGTCGCGATCCTGCGGCCCGAACCGGGCAATGCCGCGACGGCAGCACGGCTTCGCGAAGCTGGACTCGATCCGCTCCCGCTGCCGTTGTTCGTCGTCAGGCCACTCGACTGGGCGCCGCTCGATACCGCAGCCTTTGACGGCCTGCTGCTGACCAGCGCCAATGCGGTGCGCCATGGGGGCATGGGGCTGAATCAGCTGAGCGGGTTGCAAGTCCTGGCGGTAGGCAGCGCGACGGCGGATGCCGCACGCGGGGCCGGATTCATCGTGGCGCACACCGGATCGACCGATGTCGCGGAGCTGTTGCACGATGCTCCGGATTTCAGCCGGCTGCTCTGGCTCACCGGGCGCGAGCGAACGGCGATCGAACACCCCTCCCTTGCAAAAGCGATCGCTGTCTATGCGAGCGATGCGATTCCGCTCGCGGATGCGGGCTTGCTGCAGGGCAATGTCGCCCTGATCCATTCGGCGCGCGCTGGAATGCAGCTGGCCGCCGAGCTCGACCGGCACACCATTCCGCGCGCAACCGTGCGGATCGCGGCAATTAGCGGCAAGGCAGCGGCCGCCGCGGGGCCGGGCTGGGGCGCGATCGCCATTGCCGAGGCACCCAATGACGAAGCGATGATCGCAGCCGCGCGCCCACTCGCGATTGACCCCTGACCGCTTCGGGAGAATAAACGGCCAATGACTTCCGAAACGCCGATCGAGACGCCGGTTGCGGCACGCGGCAACACGCTGACCGTCGCGCTGGTCGCCGGACTGATCGCCTTCCTCGCCGGACTCGCGGTGATGGCGGCGGTGTTCCGCTTTGGCGGCTGGGGGGCCACGGGCCCGGTCCCGCCGGCCGGCCCCGTCCAGCCCGCCCTTACCGCCGAGCCCGCAGCGGCACCTGCAACCGATGTCGCGACACTTGCGGCGCGCGAGCAGGCGCTTGCCGCCCGGCTCGACACGATCGACAGCCGGATTCAGGCGAGCGACGCCGACGCACGCACTGCCGCCAGCTATGCCGGGCGCGCCGAGGCGATGATGCTGGTCTTCGGCGCACGGCGCGCGATCGAGCGTGGCCAGTCGCTCGACCCGATCGCCGGCGAATTGCGGACCCGGTTCGGGGAGATCGATCCGCGCGCCGTGGCGACCGTGGTGCGCGGAGCGAACGAACCGGTGACGCTCGAGGATCTGCGCCTTGCCTTCGACCAGATCGCGCCACGGCTTTCGACCGGCGTTCCCGGAGAAAGCTGGTGGGATGCACTGCGCCGCGAGGCCACAACCCTGGTGATCGTGCGCAAGGAGAATGCCGCCAGTCCGCATCCGCGCGCGCGGCTTGCAAGGGCGCGCCGCTTGCTGGCGCAGGGGCATGTCGAAGCAGCGCTCGCCGAGGTTTCGCGCCTTCCCGGCGCGCAGGGCGCCGAAAGCTGGATGGCTGCGGCCAGCCGCTATGTCGAGACGCGCAACGCGCTCGACGCACTGGAGGCCGCCGCGATCCGGGGACCCGTAAGGCCCGCGGCCGGCGCGCAGCTACCCGCCGCAAACGCCGTCCCGGCCGAGGCCGCACCCGTCAAGGCCGAGCCGGCTCAGTAAGTTCAATTCAAGGAGAGATGTCATGGCCGCGATGGGCCGTTTCGACTGGGCCGATCCGTTCGCGCTCGACGCACAGCTGACCGACGAGGAGCGGATGGTGCGCGATGCCGCGCGTGCCTATGCACAGGAGCAGCTGCTGCCGCGGGTGACCCGCGCATTCCTCGACGAGGATTTCGATCGCGCAATCATGTCGGAGATGGGCCAGCTCGGCCTGCTCGGGCCGACCATCCCCGAAACCTATGGCGGCGCGGGCCTGGGCTATATCGCCTATGGCCTGGTGGCGCGTGAGGTCGAGGCGGTCGACTCCGGTTACCGTTCGGCGATGAGCGTCCAGAGTTCGCTCGTGATGCATCCCATCAATGCCTATGGCACCGAGGCGCAGAAACGGAAGTACCTCCCCAAATTGCTGAGCGGCGAATGGGTCGGCTGCTTCGGCCTGACCGAGCCCGACGCGGGCAGCGATCCCGGCAGCATGCGTACCCGCGCCGAGAAGATCGATGGCGGGTACCGGATCACCGGCGCCAAGATGTGGATCACCAACTCGCCGATCGCCGACGTCTTCGTCGTCTGGGCGAAGAGCGACGCGCATGGCGGCGGGATCAAGGGCTTTGTCCTCGAAAAGGGCATGAAGGGCCTGTCCGCGCCCAAGATCGAGGGCAAGCTGAGCCTGCGTGCGTCGATCACCGGCGAGATCGTGATGGACGGCGTCGAGGTGGGCGAGGACGCGCTGCTGCCCGAAGTGCAGGGGCTGAAGGGCCCGTTCGGTTGCCTCAACCGCGCACGCTACGGCATCGCCTGGGGCAGCATGGGGGCGGCGGAGGCCTGCTTCCACGCCGCGCGCCAGTACACGCTCGACCGCCAGCAATTCGGCCGACCGCTCGCCGCAACCCAGCTGGTGCAGCTGAAGCTCGCCAATATGGAGACCGAGATCGCGCTCGGCCTGCAGGCGGCGCTGCGCGCAGGGCGGATGTTCGACGAGGGCGAGCTGGCGCCCGAAGCGATCAGCATCATCAAGCGCAACAATTGCGGCAAGGCGCTGGATATCGCCCGCGTTGCCCGCGACATGCATGGCGGCAACGGCATTTCCGCCGAATTCCATGTCATGCGCCACGCCATCAACCTCGAGACGGTCAACACCTACGAGGGCACGCATGATGTCCATGGCCTGATCCTGGGCCGGGCGATCACCGGCATCGCGGCGTTCTGATGGACTTCCAGCCGACGCTGACCGGCGAGCTCGCCATCCTCCGGCCGACGGTGCCGGAGGATTGGGAAGGCATGTTCGCGGTCGCGTCGGATCCGCTGATCTGGGAACAGCACCCCTTCCACAATCGCTGGCAGGAACCGGTCTTCCGTGCCTATTTCGAGGATGCCCTGGCCAGCGGGGGCGGGCTCACCATCCTCGACAAGGCGAGCGGCAAGATCATTGGTGCAAGCCGATATGCCTTTCCCGACACGGTGCGCGACGAAGTGGAGATCGGCTGGACCTTCATCGCCCGGGACTATTGGGGCGGGGCGTGGAACCGCGAGATCAAGCGGATGATGCTCGATCATATCCATCGCTATGTCAGCGGCGCGGTGTTCGTGGTGGGCGAGAAGAACATGCGATCGCGCCGGGCGATGGAGAAGATCGGCGGCGTGCTGCAGGAAGGCCGGGTCGAGCGCGGCAACGGCCATATGCTGCCCGGCCATTGCTATTACGTCATCCGCCGCGGGGGCTTTCGCGGGTGAAGCCGCTGGCAGGCATCAAGGTCGTCGAGCTTGCCCGCATCCTGGCGGGGCCGTGGTGCGGGCAGCTGCTCGCCGATCTGGGCGCAGAGGTGGTCAAGGTCGAGCGGCCGGGTGCGGGGGACGATACGCGGCATTGGGGACCGCCCTTCCTGCACGACGCGGAGGGCAACGACCGTGACGCCGCCTATTATCACGCGGCGAACCGGGGGAAGACCGCACGCTTCATCGATATTGCGACCCCCGAGGGGCAGGCCGAGGTACGTGCGCTGGTCGCCGATGCCGATGTGGTGATCGAGAATTACAAGGTCGGCGGGCTGGTGAAGTACGGGCTCGATCACCGGAGCCTGTCGGCGGTCAATCCGCGGCTGATCACCTGTTCGATCACCGGGTTCGGGCAGACCGGTCCCTATGCCCATCGCGCCGGATACGACTTCATCATCCAGGGGATGGGCGGAATCATGTCACTGACCGGCGAGCCGGACGGTGCGCCGCAAAAGGCGGGGATCGCCTATGCCGACATCTTCACCGGCGTCTATTCGGCGGTAGCGATCCTGGCGGCGCTGCGGCGTCGCGACGAGCGCGGAGAGGGCGCGCATATCGACATGGCGCTGCTCGACACCCAGGTCGCGGTGCTCGCCAATCAGGCATTGAACTGGATGGCATCGGGCAAGGTGCCGCACCGGATGGGCAACGGCCATGCCAACCTCGCCCCCTATCAGGCCTTCACCGCCAGCGATGGCGACCTGATCATCGCGGTGGGCAATGACGGGCAGTTCGCCAAATTGTGCGCGGTGCTTGGGCTCGACCTGCACAGCGATCCCGATTTCGCGACCAACCCGGCGCGGGTGCGCAACCGCGCAAGGCTGATCGCGCCGATCCAGGCAGCGGTAGCGGGCTGGACCAAGCAGGCGCTGTCCGACGCGCTCGAGGCGCAGGGCGTGCCCGCCGGACCGATCAACGATGTCGGCGAGGTATTTGCCGACCCGCAGGTGGTGGCGCGCGGCATGCAGATTGCGGCGGGCGGGCTGCCCGGTGTCGCCAGTCCGATCGTGATCGACGGCGAGCGCATGGTCTCGGACCGGCCAAGCCCGGCACGGCCCTGAACCGGCCGAAAGTCCCAAAAGTCACACTGCCACGCGCGCGAGGCTGGCCGAGGATCACGGTTTCAAAGAGCGGGCATGAGGCTGCCCGCCCGATTCCAACATTTCAAGCGGTGCGTTCGATCAGCGCCTTTGCCGCCGCCGGCGCACGGACCTTGCCGCCATGGATGAAGAAGACGAAGGTCTCGCGCGGCTGCACAGGCGGTGCGCCGGCTTCGACATAGGGCAAGCCTTCGGGCTTGCCGCCCGCCGCCCATAGCCTAGCCGTATCGGCCCAGCGGTCGATGTCGCCCTCCGGATAGCAGAGCGGATTATCGTCCTCGCCCTTTTCGAGCCGGGCGTAGACGAAGTCGCCGGTGATATCGGCGAGCGCGGGGTATTCGGGCGAATCGGCGAAGACGATCGCGGCGCCGGCATCGCGGCACATCGCGACGAACTCCGGCACATGGAAGCTGTCGTGCCGCACCTGAATCGCGTGGCGCAGATTCACGCCCTCATGCGACGCGGGAAGCAGCTTGAGGAAGGCGCCGAAATCGTCGGCGTCGAACTTCTTGGTGGCCATGAACTGCCACAGGATCGGGCCAAGCTTGTCGCCCAGCTCGACGATCCCCTGACCGACGAACTTGGCGACCGATTCACCCGCCTCCGCCAGCACCTTGCGGTTGGTGCAGAAGCGCGACGCCTTCACCGCGAAAACAAAACCGTCGGGCACGGTCGCGGCCCAGCCGGCGAAGGTCGCTGGCTTGAAGCCCGAATAATAAGTGCCGTTGATCTCGATCGCGGTCAGCTGGCGGCTGGCGTATTCCAGTTCCTTCTTCTGGCTTAGGCCTTCGGGATAGAAGGTCCCGCGCCAGGGCTCGAAGGTCCAGCCGCCGATGCCGATTCGAATGGGTGCATTTGCCATGGGCCGAGACTAGCGCGACCCCGCGGCAAAGCGCATCACGAAATACGCGTCCAAACCTGCTGCTTGCAGATCAGGCCCGCGAGCACGCAACCTTTGCCGATCATCGAATCGCCCTTGATCTCCATATGGCCGGCGAAAGTACGGTTCATGTCGGGAACAAACACATGTCCCTTGTACTGACCGGGCGACACACGCTGAAAATTGCGGAACAGGTTGGTGCCTACCAGCTGTTCGGTACCGCCACGGCGCGCGTCGGCCTTGGCCTTTTCACTCGCCCAGGTGACAATTCCGCAGACGCGATCCTGCCCGCAGGGGCTGAAGCGAATGCGCACGCTGTCCTTGGGATTGCGCCACTCGCTCGCGGCCGAGAGCGCACCACCACCCCCTGCCTGCGCGGCGAGCGGCGTCGCGACCATCATCGTCCCGGCCAATGCGGCGGCCAGCCAGCGAAGCGGACGCGAAGTGCGCCGCACCTGTGCCTTGCTCTGCATGGGTGAACCTCCTGTACCTGTGTCCCGAACCACAATGGGGACACTCCTTCGAAGGAGCAGATAGGTAGGGGGAAAGGCCGGAAAAGGGCGGGAAGGGGGCAATTTCCGAAACGATCGGTTCAGAAATGCGGCACATCGATACAAGGATTTGACGCAGGGCTGCGCGTGCGGTTGGCGTCCCCCGCTAGGCGTCCATCAGAGAGATATGCGACGCCGTAATCAGGTCCGGTTTTCCGGCGAAGCCGCCTGGTATGGTTACGACGAAGAGACAACATAGTGGTTGAAGAACAGGCTTCAAGCCAAGGTCTAACTTCGACGCGACCTGGCCAGTAGTAAGGGCAGTCGCCTAGGTTACCCAGGTGGATTCCTAGGCTGGCCAGCAAGCGCAGTTATTTGGCTAAATTGTTCTATCGACTCGGAAGTCGCTGGAGCGGGCGAAGGGATTCGAACCCTCGACCCCAACCTTGGCAAGGTTGTGCTCTACCCCTGAGCTACGCCCGCTCTCTGGCGCTTGGTGCCCGCTCGGAAGACCGAGGGGGCGGGGCAAGGTGGCGGCCTCTAGCAGCGGGTTTCAGGGTCCGCAAGCCCAGAATCGAAAGAAGCGAAAAGGGTTGGCCAGCAGGCCTGCAACGCCCACATAGAGCGCCGGTTTTTTACACAAGGGATTCGCTGTGGCCACGCTGGGACTTTCCGCCGCCGACAAGGACGCCGTCGAGGCATTCCGCAAGGACATCGTCGAACCGTCGATGACCAAGCTGGTCATCCTCGACTTCTGGGCGGAATGGTGCGGGCCGTGCAAGGCGCTGGCGCCGGTGCTTGAGAAGGTCGCGGCCGACTATGCCGACAAGGGCGTGCTGCTCGCCAAGATCGATGTCGACGCCAACCAGTTCATCGCCGCCCAATTCCAGGTGCGGTCGATCCCCACCGTCTATGCGATGTTCCAGGGCCAGCTGGTCGCCGACCTGACCAACGCCCGCACCGAGACGCAGCTGCGCGCGAATCTCGACCAGATCCTGCGCCAGATCCCGGTCGAGAGCGATGCGGCAGCGCAGGAGGCGGAGCTGGAGCCGCTGCTGGCGATGGCGGCTGAGGTCCTGGCCAATGGCGAGCATGAGCGCGCGCTGGTGATCTATGACCAGATCGGCGAGATGGCGCCCGAGCATGCGCAGGTCGCGGCAGGCCGCGCGCAGGCGCTGATCGGGCTGGGCCGGCTCGACGAGGCCGAGGCCGCGCTGAACGTGCTGCCCGACGAGATTGCCGCCACCCCCGAGCTGGAGCGCGCCCGCGCGGCGCTCGCGCTGGCGCGCGAGGCCCCGGCGGACGACGAGCTGGCGGCGATTCGCGAACGCGCGGCAGCCAATCCCCAGGACATGGACGCCCGCTACGAGCTGGCCGGCGCACAAATGGCCGCGAACGACCGTGACGGTGCGGCCGAGACGCTGCTGGCGATGATCGCCGAGGACAGGGAGTGGAATGACAGCGCCGCGCGCGCACGCCTGCTCAAGCTGTTCGAGGCGGTGGGACTGGAGGATCCCTGGGTCTCGGGCCAGCGCCGCAAGCTTTCCGCCATCCTGTTCGGATGACGACGACTCGCCTGTCGGTCTTCCCGTTGACGGGCGCGTTGCTGTTCCCGCGGATGCAGCTGCCGCTGCATATCTTCGAGCCGCGGTACCGCGCGATGGTGACCGATTCGCTGGCGCGCGACCGGCGGATCGGCATGATCCAGCCGCGCCCCAATTTTCGCGAGACCAGGGGCGAGCCGGTGCCGCTGTTCGAGATCGGCTGTGTCGGCCGCATCGCGGAGGTCGAGGCGCTCGACGACGGCAAGTTCGACATCGTGCTGGAGGGCCTTGCGCGGTTCCGGATCCTGCGCGAACTGGAGGTGACGACCCCGTTCCGCCAGGTCGAGGCCGAGCTGATCGCGGATCCCGAGGACGAGGTGCTGGCGATGGGCGAGCGCGCCTCGCTCGAGCTTGAATCGCGGCGCTTTGCCGAGCGTCAGGGCTATGCGGTCGACTGGAACGCAGTGTCGCGGCTCGACGATGAGGCGCTGGTCAACGGCATTGCCCAGATCGCACCGTTCGATCCCGCGGCGAAGCAGGCATTGCTGGAGACCGGCACGCTGAGCGATCGCGCCGAGCTGACGGTTCAGCTGATGCAGTTCTTCGGCCGCCACGACAGCGACGAGGGGACGCTGCAATAAGGGGCTAGGCCATCTCGCCGTGGAGCAGCCGCGGTGTCGCGCCCGATTCGCCCCGTGCTTCGGCCATGAACCAGTTCTTGAGCGCCGGCACCTTGTCGACCGCCGACAGGCCGAAACGGCGGGCGGCGTGTGCGGTCTTGCCGGGGATGCCGAACAGATGCGTCAGCGCATCGGTGGCGACGCTGACCATGAAGGTATCGAGGCTGCGCCAGCGCTGATAGCGCGCGAGCAGCTGGGGATCGCCCATGTCGAGGCCGATCCGTTTGCCCTCGACCAGCACCTCGACCAAAGCCGCGACGTCGCGGAAGCCGACATTGACCCCCTGTCCGGCGATCGGGTGGATGCCGTGCGCGGCGTCGCCGACCAAAGCGAGGCGATCGGCGGTGATCGTCGCGGCATGGTGGAAGCCGAGGGGATGGCTGAAGCGCGGGCCGAGCGGGCCGAGCTTGCCGAGGAACCCGCCCATCTTCTTCTCCGCCTCGGCCAGGAAGCCGCGTTCGGAGAGCTTCATCATCCCCGCTTCCTCGTGCCGCTTGACCGACCAGACGATCGCCGAGCGATGCCCCTGTTCGTCATCGACCAGCGGCAGGATCGCGAAGGGCCCCTGCGGATAGAAGATCTCGAACGCGACATTCTCGTGGCTGTGCTCGTGATGGAGCGAGGTCACGATCGCGGAGTGATCATAGGTCCAGCGCGCGACATTGAGGTGCGCGGTATCGCGGGTAGGCGAGTTGCGGCCCTCGGCGCCGATCAGCAGCTGGGCCGTGACCGTCTCGCCCGTGCTGAGCGTGGCGGTGACGCCATGGGGGCCGCGTTCGACGTTGAGCGCGCGTGTCTGCATCCGGACATCGGCGAGCGGCGCTTCGGAAGCCGCGGCCATCAGCGCGGCGCGCAGATGGCGGTTCTCGAACATCGTGCCGAGCGCGCCTTCACCCTCGAGCGGATCGAAGTCGAGCTTGCCCGGCTCGAGCCCGTCACTGACGCGGATGCTCTGGATCGGGCAACCCTTGCCGGTGAGGCGATCCGCGACGCCGATCGCTTCGAGCATCCGCATGGGTGCTGCGGCAATGGCCGAGGCGCGGCCGTCATGCGCGGCGGCGAGGATCACCGCCGGGTCTGCCGGATCGATCACGATGCTGGAAATGCCGTGCCGGTCGAGCGCGACCGCAAGCGCGCTCCCTACCAGTCCGCCGCCGAGGATAAGGAGGTCTGCCTGCGCCATATGCGGCGAGTAGCCGAGCGGCTGCCTTGACGCCAGAGTCCGCAGGGTGGATGAATCCACCAAAGCGGGAAATTCGAGACATTCAGGGACGTTTGATGGCGAGCCGGGTGCAGCCGATGCTGTGGCGTGACACGATGAAGGCGGGGGCGAAACGCAGCGGCGCGCTGATCGGCGCGATCGCGCTGTTCGTGCTGACCCTGGCTGCGGTGCTCGCGATCGGCACCTATACGGGCACCGACCCGTCGCTGAACACCGCATCGGGCGGCCCGGTGAAGAACCTGCTCGGAACGCCGGGCGCGTGGCTCGCGGACCTGTTGCTCGCGACCGGCGGTCCCGTGGTGGTGATGCTCGTCCCGGTTGGCCTGATCATCGCGACGCGGCTGTGGAAGGGCAATCCGGTCGGCGCCTGGGGACGGATGCTGGGCGGCGCTGCGCTGGGCGTCGCGCTGATGAGCACCGCGCTGGCATTCGTTTCCAGCCGCGCCGTACTCGATTGGGAGCTGCCGGGAAGCTGGGGCGGAATTGTCGGGCTATCGGTCGCGAATCTGCTGCGCTGGGGGCTGAACCTTGCCGGCGATCCCGCGGTGACCTTGTGGGGCGGGCGCGTGCTCGGCCTGATCGCCGGGGTCGCGGGCGTGGTGGTCTGGGCGCGCAGCGTTCAGCTCGAAGTATCGCAGTTGCGCCTGCCACGCCGCGAGCGCGCCGGGGCCGGGACGGAAGCAGGCGAAATCGACGAGGATATCGACGACACCGCCGGTCTCTTCACGCCGGCGACGGCACCGAAGCCGCGCAAGATGGCGCTGCCCGATACGCGCCCCGGCCCGGTCATCGCCGATCCCGCGCCGCCGCCCAGCCCGCCCAAGGCCAAGCCGGTGCAGACCAGTCTCGACTTCAAGGGCAGCTACAAGCTTCCCCCGCTCGAACTGCTCAAGCCCGCACCCAAGAGCGGCAGCGCGGCGATCGACAAGGCGGGACTCGAGCGCAACGCGCGCCTGCTCGAAAGCGTGCTCGACGATTTCCATGTGAAGGGCCAGATCGTCGAGGTCCGGCCGGGTCCGGTCGTGACGATGTACGAGCTGGAACCTGCGAGCGGGATCAAGGCGAGCCGCGTGATCCAGCTCGCCGACGACATCGCGCGCAACATGTCGGCGGTCTCGGCGCGCGTCGCGACCATTCCCGGGCGCAGCGTCATCGGCATCGAGCTGCCCAACGCCAAGCGCGAGATGGTGTCGCTCCACGAACTGGTCGGCAGCGACAGTTTCGAGGATATGGGCGCCCAGCTGCCGATCGTGCTCGGCAAGAACATCGCCGGCGACCCGGTGATCGCCGATCTCGCGCCGATGCCCCACTTGCTCGTCGCCGGCACCACCGGCTCGGGCAAGTCGGTCGGCCTCAACTGCATGATCCTGTCGCTGCTCTACCGGCTGACCCCGGACCAGTGCCGGATGATCATGATCGATCCGAAGATGCTGGAACTCAGCATGTACAAGGACATCCCGCATCTGCTCGCCGACGTGGTGACCGATCCGCCCAAGGCGGTGCGCGCGCTCAAATGGGCGGTCGAGCAGATGGAGGAGCGCTACCGGATGATGGCTTCGGTCAACGTCCGCAGCCTCGGCTCGTTCAACGACAAGGTGCGCCAGGCGCTGGCCAAGGGACAGAAGCTCGGCCGCAAGGTGCAGGTCGGCTATGATCCCGAGACGCGCCAGCCGCTGTACGAGGAGGAAACGCTCGAGCTCAATCCGCTGCCGCAGATCGTGATCATCGTCGACGAGCTCGCCGACCTGATGATGACCGCGGGCAAGGAGGTCGAGTTCCTGATCCAGCGGCTCGCACAGAAGGCGCGCGCCGCGGGTATTCACCTGATCATGGCGACCCAGCGCCCCTCGGTCGACGTCATCACCGGCGTGATCAAGGCCAATTTGCCGACGCGAATCAGCTTCCACGTCACATCGAAGATCGATTCGCGCACCATTTTGGGCGAGCAGGGCGCCGAGCAGCTGCTGGGCAGGGGCGACATGCTCTACATGCCCGGCGGCAAGCAGATCGCACGCGTCCACGGGCCGTTCGTCAGCGACGAGGAAGTGATGGCGGTCGCCGATCACTGGCGCGCGCAGGGTGCGCCCGACTATATCCAGGCGGTGACCGAGGAGCCGGAGGGCGAGGAGTTCGCGCTGGATGGTGCGCCGGACGGCGAGGACAGCCCGGAGGAGCAGCTGTATCGCCGCGCGGTACAGCTGGTCGCGGAGAGCCAGAAGGCATCGACCAGCTGGCTGCAGCGCCAGCTGCGCGTCGGCTACAACTCGGCCGCGCGCCTGATCGAGCGGATGGAGAAGGACGGCCTGGTCTCGCGTCCCGACCATGTCGGGCGGCGCGAGGTGTTGATGGATCAGGACGGGCGGCCGCTGTAGCGGCGCGCCATCGGCGTCATCCCGGCCTTGTGCCGGGATCCACGGTGCCGCGAGTGCTGAGCTGGAACCTCAAGCCCGCCGCCCGCTTCCCGGTGGATCCCGGCATAAGGCCGGGATGACGGTTTGGGTGCGGTGAGAGGTCAGGTGCGCGATTCGGCGCGCTCAGTTCTCCAGTTCGATCGTACCGATCATCCAGTCGTGGAACAGCTTGACCGGGCGCTGCTCGAGCGCCCGGGGGCGGCACACGAACCAGTAGGAATAGGGGCTCTTCACCACCGGCTCGAACAACGTCGCGATGCGCGGATCGTCCTCGGGCACCACATGCGAATCGAGCATGAAGGCGATGCCGACGCCCTGCGCCGCCGCTTCGAGCAGCAGCGAGCCCGAATCGAACAGATCGACCGCGATCGGCTCGATATCGGGAAGACCGAGCGCGTCGCGCCAGATCTCGAAGCTGTCGGCCATGTCGCGATGGACCATCACGGTCATACCGTCGAGCTGCTCGGGCCGGGTGATCGCATTCGGCCCCTCGACCAGATGCCGCGCCGCAACCAGGCGGATGCGGTTGCGGTCGAGGCGGCGGCCGTAGAGCAAGGTGTCGATATCGCGCGCGAGCACGATCGCGGCGTCGAGCCCGTCGCCCAGCCGCGACATGCCGTGCCCGCCAGTATCGATGTCGAGATGGAGTTGCGGATGCATTGCACGCAATGCACCCAGATGCGGGAGCAGCCGTTGCGTCGCGAACAACGCCGGCGTGCCAAGCCTCAGCCGCAGCAACTCGACCCCGCTGGTCATCCCCTCGATCGCGTCGCTCATCGAATCGAGCGCGGGCGCGATCAGCCCCAGCAGCCGCTCGCCTTCGGCATTCAGCTTCATCGATTGATGCCGCCGTTCGAACAATTGCTTGCCGATGAAACGCTCCAGCGCCTGCACCCGGCGGCTGAGTGCGGGCGAGGAGAGCGCAAGCTCCTCGGCGGCAGCTTTCACCGAGCCAAGCCGCGCGACCTGGACGAACGCCTCGATGGCGGTGAGGGGTGGCAGCCTTCGCATATCTTTTTGTGTGGTGCAGCGTATCCGTTTGCAACCGGTTATCAGGGTAAGCAGCGTGACAACGGTTACATTGGCAGTAAACCGCGATTGTTACAGATTGCAGAAACTGCAATCATCATACGATCTTTTCGCACTTGCAACATTTTACGCCGCACTGCACATAGGACGTGCCTTTCAGGCATCCTCTCCTAAACCTTTCATGGGTCGGTCCCCTTGGGCCGGCCCTTTTTTTTGCCCGAATCGCGGGCGAAACGGTAGCTTACCTAGGCGATCCGGAACCGCGTACCTATCTGGCGCGCTCACCCCGCACGGACCGCAGGGAAGGAGAGCCGATGGCCGAGACCGATACCCCGACACGCAAACTCCAGGTCGCCAGTTCGCGCCCCGAGGACAGCGGACGCGGCCTTGCGCACCTGCCGCGCACGCTGATGACCGAGCTGGGATTGCAGCAGGGCGACGTGATCGAGATCGTCGGCAAGCGTATCACCCCAGCCCGCGCCGTCTTCCCCTATCCCGAGGATGAGGGGCTGGAACTGCTGCGCATCGACGGCCTCCAGCGCGCCAACGCGGGGGTCGGATCGGGCGATTTCGTCGAGATCCGCCGCGGCGAATCGCGCCCGGCAACGCGCGTCGTGTTCGCGCCTGCACGCAAGGATCTGCGCCTCGAAGGGTCGGCCAATGCGCTCAAGCGCACCTTTATCGGCCGGCCGCTGGCACAGGGCGATACCGTCTCCACTGTCGGCCAGCAGCGCGTGTCGGACATGCCGCCCAACGTGCTCCAGCATCTGCGCGCGCCCGCCTATGCGCTTCAGGAGATCCGCCTGACCGTGGTATCGGCGACGCCGCGCGGTATCGTCCATATCGACGAGAATACCGAAGTCGAACTGCGCGCTGATTACGAGGAAGCCAAGGAATTCCGCCGCGCCGACGTCACCTATGACGATATCGGCGGCATGGCCGGCACGATCGACCAGCTGCGCGAGATGGTCGAGCTGCCGCTGCGCTATCCCGAGCTGTTCCAGCGGCTGGGCGTCGATCCGCCCAAGGGCGTGCTGCTCCACGGGCCGCCCGGCACCGGCAAGACGCGCCTTGCCCGCGCGGTCGCCAACGAGAGCGACGCCAGCTTCTTCCTGATCAACGGGCCCGAGATCATGGGCAGCGCCTATGGCGAGTCCGAGAAGCGCCTGCGCGAGGTGTTCGAGGAGGCGAACGCCAATGCGCCCGCGATCATCTTCATCGACGAGCTCGATTCGATCGCGCCCAAGCGCGGGCAGGTGACCGGCGAGGCCGAGAAGCGCCTAGTCGCGCAGCTGCTGACCTTGATGGACGGGCTGGAGGCGCGCGCCAATGTCGTGATCATCGCCGCGACCAACCGTCCCGAAGCGCTCGACGAGGCGCTGCGCCGTCCCGGCCGGTTCGATCGCGAGATCGTGGTCGGCGTGCCCGACGAGCGCGGGCGGCGCGAGATATTGGGCATCCACACCCGCGGCATGCCGCTGGGCGAGAAGGTCGACCTGACCGAGCTGGCGCGCACCACCTTCGGCTTTGTCGGCGCCGACATCGCCGCGCTGGCGCGCGAGGCGGCGATCGAGGCGGTGCGGCGGATCATGCCCAGGCTCAACCTCGAGGAGAAGACGGTTCCCGCCGAGGTGCTGGAGACGCTGGCGGTCACCCGCGAGGATTTCGTCGAGGCGCTGAAGCGCGTCCAGCCGAGCGCGATGCGCGAGGTGATGGTCCAGAAGCCTAATGTCCATTGGGAGGATGTCGGCGGTCTCGACGACGCGCAGATGCGGCTCAAGGAAGGCGTCGAGCTGCCGATGAAGGATCCCGACGCGTTCCGGCGCCTCGGCATCCGGCCGGCCAAGGGATTCCTGCTCTATGGCCCGCCCGGTACCGGCAAGACCCTGCTCGCCAAGGCGGTGGCGCGCGAGGCGGAGGCGAACTTCATCGCCACCAAGTCGAGCGACCTCCTCTCCAAATGGTATGGCGAGAGCGAGCAGCAGATCGCGCGCCTGTTCGCACGCGCGCGCCAGGTGGCACCGTGCGTGATCTTCATCGACGAGCTCGATTCACTTGTGCCCGCGCGCGGCTCGGGCCTGGGCGAGCCGCAGGTGACCGAACGCGTGGTTAACACCATCCTGGCCGAGATGGACGGGCTGGAAGAGCTGCAATCCGTGGTGGTGATCGGCGCGACCAACCGGCCGAACCTGATCGATCCGGCGCTGATGCGGCCGGGCCGGCTCGACGAGCTGATCTATGTCGGCGTGCCCGACGCGCCGGGGCGTGAACGGATCCTCAAGATCCAGACCGGCAAGATGCCGCTTGCGGACGATGTCGATCTGGCGTCGATCGCCGAGCGGACCGAACGCTTCACCGGCGCGGACCTGGAGGATGTCGTGCGCCGCGCGGGCCTTGTCGCGCTGCGCGAATCGCTCACCAACACGCATGTGACGATGGCGCATTTCGAAGCAGCGCTCGCCGATTCACGTGCGACCGTGACGCCCGAGATGGAGGCCGAATACGCTCAGCTCGTCGCACGGATGAAGCAGGACGCAGTGGCGCTGAACCCGATCGGGTTCATCGCTCCGGGGATGCTTCAGAGCCGGAAGAAGGACGCAGGCTGAACCAGCCGTAAAGCGCCAGCAGGACCAGCGCGGCGGCCGCGACCAGATAGGGGAGCGGCCGCCATGCGCCATAAAGTGCGACGCCGATCGACGGGCCGAGGATGAACGCGGCACCGTTGATCGAGGTGACCTTGCCCGCCACCGATCCCTGCGCCGCCTGCCCCACTGCCAGCGATGAGCCCGCCGTAAAGCCCGGCCGCGAGAAGCCGAAGCCGAGTGTCGCCAGCGCATAGCCGGTAGCGATGCCGTAGAGCGAGGTGGCGCTGCCCGTGGCGAGCGAGCCGATCGCGCTCAATGTCAGCCCGATCAGCATCAGCTGGCGCGGATTGAGGTTGAGCAGCGGAATGATCCCCCATTGCGCGAGCAGGGCCGATCCGGCGCCAAGCATCAGCACCAGGCCGGTCGCCTCGATCGCCTCGATCGGGGGGACGCCCAGCCGGTCGATGATCAGGAAGCCGATCACCTGCCCCGCCATCGCCTGTGCATGCCCCAGGATCAGCCCGCAGATCATCCAGGCCCGCACGCGCGAGTCGAGATAGCCGATCGGCTCGATCTTGGCCGCCGTCGCCGCGGTGACGCTCGCGCCGCTTGCCTGGCCGCCGATCGACGGATAGCTCGATGCTGCGCCATGGCTGACGGGGGCATCGACATCGCGCGGCAGGAAGCGCGCCACCACCAGGATCATCGCCAATGCCGCGCCGCTGAAGATCAGCGCGGGCCCGGCAAGGCCGATCGTCGGTCCGCCGCGCCACAGATCGCCGACCACCAGATAGGGCGCGATCGCGGGGCCGAGGATGGTACCGAGCCCGAACGCCGAGCCGAGCAAGGTAAGCGCCTTGGTCCGGTCCTCCCGACTGGTGCGTGCGGCGACGATCGCCTGCACCGCGGGGGGCGCTGCCGAACCGAACCCGCCATAGATCATCCGTGCCGCGACGAAGAAGGCGAAGGCGGTGGCAGGCGCGATCCAGCCGTTGATCCCGGCGGCGAGAAACAGGCCGCAGAAGAACAGCGACGCGGCGAGGCCGATCTGCCCGAGCAGCACCATGTTGCGCCGCCCGTGCCGATCGGAGCGATTGGCCCAGAAGGGCGCGACGAGAGTCCAGAGCAACGCCGAGACCGAGAAGGCGGCCGCCACCGCGCTGTCGGGCACACCGAGCGAGCGGCCGAGCGCGGGCAGCACCGATTGCAGCGCGGTGTTGCCCGCCGCGATGGTGAACATCACCAGGAACAGGATCGTGAAGGTGCGGTCGCGCGGAAAGCTCATTCCGCCGCGCTCATCCCCGCGACCAGCGATAGCCGCGTTCGACGCGCGTCACCTCGAGCGTATACCAGTCGTACCAGCGCGCGCGGCCGAGATCGCGGATCCGCGCATGTTCGTCATTGTCGCGCCACGCCTTGGCGCTCGCGTCATCGTCCCAGTAGCTGACGGTAATACCGAGTCCGCCCGCATCGCGGACGCTGTCGACCCCGGCATAGCCGGGCTGCGCCGCGGCAAGTGCCGCCATCGCCTCGGCCGCTTGTGCATAGCCTTCGGCATCCTCGTCCGTGCGCTGCGAGACGAAGATCACGGCAACCTGACCCTGGCGTGCGTGCTCCATGGGTTGCTGGATGAAACGTTTAGGCAGCGCACGCAACCGCTGCGACGAGAAGAACGTTAAGAAGCACAGGTACCTGATGACAGGGGTGTGGCAACTGTCCTACAGGAACGTGACACCGACAGAGGGAAGTTGATGAACGGATCGACCACGATTGCCCGCGCGAAACGCAAAGCTTCGCGTCCCCTCTCGCCGCAAGCGCTCTTTCTTCAGGGCTTCTTCAAGCATCCAGCGATGGTCGCGTCGATCATCCCGTCATCGCGCAAGCTGATCCGCAAGATGCTGGGGCGCGTGGATTGGGAGAACACCAAGGTGTTCGTCGAATATGGTCCCGGCGTCGGCACCTTTTGCCGCGCGGTACTCGACCGGCTGGGTCCCGACGCGAAATATATCGTGATCGACACCAACCCCGATTTCGTCGCCTATCTGCGCCAGTCGATCGTCGATCCGCGCTTCTCCGCGATCCATGGCTCGGCTGAGGACGTGAACGCGATCGTCGCCGATCATGGCGCGGAGCATGCCGATTACGTGCTCTCCGGCCTTCCCTTCTCGACCCTGCCGGCGGGCGTGGGCGACCGGATCGCGGCGGCGACGCAGAAGGTGCTGCGCCCCGACGGGTTGTTCCTAGTCTATCAGTTCAATCCCAATGTTCGCAATTTCCTGACCCCGCACTTCGCGCGCATCGATCATGAGATGGAATGGTGGAATGTGCCGCCCGCACAGCTCTGGTGGGCGTACAAGGACGAAGCCGCCGATTGACGGCGGCCCCCCGGCGCATCACATCGGGGACATGGATCAGCTCAATCTTTCCGAATCGGAGTGGCGCCAGCGGCTCACCCCGGCGCAATTCCATGTGCTGCGCGAAGCGGGAACCGAACGCGCCTTTTCGGGTCATTTCACCGACAACAAGGCCGACGGCATCTATCGCTGCGCCGGGTGCCAGCTCGAGCTGTTCGACAGCGACGACAAATATGATTCGGGATCGGGCTGGCCGAGCTTCACGCGGCCCGTCGCGCCCGGCCATGTCAGCGAGCATGGCGACCAGAGCCACGGCATGGTGCGCACCGAGGTCCGCTGCGCGCGGTGCGACGGGCATCAGGGACATGTCTTCCCCGACGGCCCGCCGCCGACGGGACTCCGCTACTGCATCAACTCGGTTGCGCTGGAATTTCGGCCGCGCGGCGAGGGCGATGACGCCTGAATTCGATGCGCCCGGCCGGCCCATGCACCCGCTTGTGAGCCGCGCGGTTCGCCGGTAGGTTCGCGCCACTTCCGATGCCCAAGAAATCCCCCGCCCGCCCCGGCAAGTTTCGCCGCATCCTGAAATGGGTGCTGATCGGCGGCGTGACGCTCGCGCTCGCCGGCCTCATCGCGCTGACCATCGCGGTCTATACCGCGCGCGCCTCGCTTCCCAGCTTCGAGGAACTCAAATCCTCGCCCAACGGGCAGATGATCCGCGTCCATGCCGCGGACGGCACGGTGATCGCGTCGCTGGGCCCCAGCTATGGCGAGTGGATCGAATATTCGAAGATCCCCGCGCCGATGCGCGACGCGATGGTCTCGATCGAGGATCGGCGCTTCCGCTCGCACTGGGGCGTCGATCCGGTAGCGCTGGTGCGCATCACCAAATTCGCGTTCGACCATCGCGGCACCGACCGCCGCCTGCAAGGCGCATCGACCATCACCCAGCAGGTCGCGCGCACCATCTTCCTGTCGAACAAGTACGATGTCGGCCGCAAGCTGCGTGAGATGGTGCTGGCGCTCGCGCTGGAGCGCAAGTTCACCAAGGATCAGATCCTCGAACTCTATCTGAACAAGGTCTATTTCGGCGGCGGCGCATACGGCATCGACGCCGCGTCGCGCACCTTCTTCGGTCACCCTGCGACCAATCTGACCCTGTCCGAGGCCGCCGTCGTCGCGGGGCTGGTCAAGGCGCCGTCGCGCTATTCGCCCACCGCCGACGCCGAAGCTGCGATCGGCCGCGCGAGCGTGGTGCTCGACGTGATGGTCGAGACCGGCGCGCTCACCCGTGCGCAGGCCGATGCCGCACGCCCGGCCGAGGTCAAGCTCGCCGCGGCGCCCAAGCAGAACAGCGTGCGCTATTTCACCGACTGGGCCCTGCCCCAGCTCGAGGTGCTGATCGACGAGACCGAAGCGCCGCTCGATGTATGGACAACGATCGACCTACGCATGCAGAATGCGGCGACCCAGGCCATCCAGGCGAATACGCCAGCCGGCGCTCAGGGCGCGCTGGTCAGCCTTGACCGGGACGGCGCGGTGCGCGCGATGGTCGGCGGGCGCGACTATGTGTCGTCGATCTACAACCGCGCGACCCAGGCGACGCGCCAGCCGGGTTCGGCGTTCAAGCTGTTCGTCTATCTTGCGGCGCTCGAGGCCGGGCACAAGCCAGACGACCAGGTCGTCGACGAAGCCGTGACGATCGGCGGATGGAGCCCGCGCAACAATTCCGGCCGCTTCTCGGGCGAGATGTCGCTGCGCTCGGCCTTTGCCTATTCGATCAACACCGTCGCCGCCAAGCTGGGCCAGGAAGTCGGCTTCGGCACCGTCGCCGACATGGCGCGCCGCTTCGGCATCACCACGCCGGTCAACACCCAGCCCGCTATGGTGCTGGGCACCAGCAATGTGCGGCTGATCGACATGACCCGCGCCTATGCATCTGTCGCGAACAAGGGCGTCGGCGTAACCCCCTATGCGATCACCCGCGTCACCGCGAACGGCGCGGTGATCTATCAGCACGAAGTCGACACCTCGCGCGTACTGGTCGCCCCCTATGTCGCAGCGCAGATGACCGACCTGATGCAGACCGCGGTCGCCACCGGCAGCGGCAAGGCCGCGCAGATTGGCCGCCCCGTGGCCGGTAAGACTGGTACCACCACCTCGAACAAGGATGGCTGGTTCCTCGGTTTCTCCTCAGGCCTCACCACCGGCGTCTGGATGGGCCGCGACGACGCCAAGCGTGTCGGCGGGCTGCAGGGCGGCGCGGCACCGGCGCGCGCCTTCGCCGCCTTCATGCGCCCCGCGGTCGCTGGCCGGCCGGTGGAGGAATTCGAGACCGAGGTGACGCTGCCCGAATGGCAGATCGAGCCCGACGACGAATCCTACGGCGCACCGGACAACGCCATTTTCGTCGACGAGGACGGCAATCCGGTCCCGCGTGACCAGGCGAATCCCGATGCGACGCAGGCTCCCCCGCCCGAGGATGACGGAACGATCGATCAGGACTGGCTCGACCGCATGACCGGGCGCGGCCAACGCGATGCGCCGCCGCCGCGCCGCGAACCCGTCGATCGGGCGCCATCGCGCGACTCAGGACGCGATAACGTGCGAGACTCGGGCCGCCCGCTTCAGGAATCGCGGCCGAACGAGTGAAGCCGCATCGCGTTGGCGCGCAGCCAGGCGCGCTCTCGCACGGGATCCTTGCCGTAGATCTGCCGGACCACCGCATGGAAGGCCGGGCTGTGGTTCATATGGACGCGGTGCGCGACCTCGTGCGCGACGGTGGCGCGGCGCACCGCCGGCGGCGCCAGGATCAGCCGCCAGCTATAGCGAATCACCCCCGATGACGCACAGCTGCCCCAGCGCCCCGACGGATCGCCGATCGCGACGCGCGCGACGGTGACATCCGCCAGTGCCGCATATTCGGCGGTTTCGCTGCTGAGCGTATCGAGCGCGATCTTGCGCAACCAGCGCTCGATACGGCGTTCATAGCCTTCGCGCGGACCGCCCGCGATCAGCTGACCGTCATCCAGCACGGGGGTGCGTGGAAAACCGCTGTCCCAGCCGAGGCCGACTTCTTCGCCCAGATAGAGGATCGTCGCGCCCGGCACGAAGGGCACCGGGGCGGTGCGGCGTTCGAGCGCGCGCGCAATCCATTCATGCTGCTGCTGCGCCCAGCGCATCGCCTCTCCCACCGGCGCGCGCGGCGGAAGTGTGAGGCGAACCTGACCTGTAGCGTTGTCGACCGAGAGCTTCATCCGCCGCGCACGCGGATGGCGGACGACTTCGATCGGATGGGTCACAACAGCCTGTCGACCATATGATGCTCGAGATCCCCGGCGACGTCCTCCGAGATCGTCCAGCCGCGCACCGATTCGCCAGCGGCATGCACCGCCTCGCGATCGCCGCTTACCAGATAATGCCAGCTGGGCAGCGGCTCGTCATTCGCGCGCAGGCGATAGGCACAGGTGCGCGGAAGCCAGACGATGTCGTCGACATTGTTGGCGGTGAGCCGCACGCACTCGGCGACATAGGCATGACGGTGCTTGTAGTCGCTGCAAAATCCGGTCTGGCGATCGAGCAGGCGGCAGGCGACGTTGGTCGCATACAGATCGCCCGTATCCTCGTCCTCGATCTTGTGCAGGCAGCATTTGCCGCAACCATCGCACAACGCCTCCCATTGCGCGCGGTCGAGGGTGGAGAGCGGCTGCTCCCAGAAGGGCTTTACCCGATCCAGCGCTCGATCTCCGCGACGATCGCCTGCGGGTTCTGATCCTGCGGCAGCAAGGCGATCGGTTCGCCCTTGGGACCCATCAGATAGGCCTGGCGGCCATGATCCATCAGATAGCCGCTCGGCGTCTCGCGCTTGGCATAGGGCACGCGATAGACCTTCGCCGCGGCATCGACCTGCGCCGGGGTACCGGTCAGGCCGATCATGCGGGGATAGAAGGCGGCGGCGAATTCCTTGACCACCTTGGGCGTGTCGCGCGCGGGATCGATCGTGACGAAGACCGGCACGATCTGCGCCGCCAGCTTGGGATTGCTCTTGTCGAGCAGCTTCATCGCGCCGCCGATATTCTGGACGTCGACGGGACACACATCGGGGCAGAAGGTGTAGCCGAAGTACATGATCCGGTACTTGCCGGCGAAATCGCTGTCCTTCACCGTCTTGCCGTCCCCATTCACCAGCGTGAACGGACCGCCGATCGATGCACCGGCGAGGGGCGCGTCGGCAAGCGACTTGCTGCCGGACGTGCCTCCGCCGCATCCGGCGAGCGCGAAAGCAAGGGCAAAGGCGGGGAGAAGCAACCTGTTCATGGCGCCGCCCGCAATGATCTGATACGGGGCAGGTTGCAAGGTTTCCCAGTCATCAGGGGCATCGTCCGATCATGTCTTTCCGTCCGTCCCGGCCTGTTTTCGCCGCGGCGCTGCTCGCGCTGGCGCTTCCGGTGGCCGCTCAGCAGTTTTCCGACAGCTATAATTTCCTCAAGGCCGTTCGCGACCAGGACGGCAACAAGGTGACCGAGTTCCTCAATCAGCCCGGTCAGACGATCGTCAATGCCAAGGACGACAAGGGCGAAGCGGCGATCCACATCGTGTCCAAACGCCGCGACTATACGTATCTGAACTTCATTCTGGGACGCGGCGGCAATATCAACCTGCCGGACGGCGGCGGCAATACCGCGCTGATGTTCGCGGTCGAAGCGGCCTGGCCCGAAGGCGTGACGCTGCTCCTGTCGAAACGCGCGAACGTCAATCAGGCGAACAACGGCGGCGAAACGCCGCTGATCCGCGCCGTCCAGCGCCGCGACAGCGACATGGTCCGCACCCTGCTCGACGCCAAGGCCGACCCCGACCAGCGCGACCGGCTGGCCGGCATGAATGCGCGCGACTATGCGGCGCGGGACACGCGTTCTCCGGTGATCGCGCAACTGCTCAAGGATGCCCCTGCGGTGCAGAAGCGCGCGGTTTCGGGACCGAGCTTCTAGAACGCAGCTCAGCCGACCCCCTCAGCATCGGGATCGGTCAGCGCGATTACCCGCCGCGCAGCGCGGCGGGCAAAGGCGAGGGTGCATTTGCGCCGGGTCGCACTGGCCAGCGGTACCGTCTTCGCCTCGCGCAGGATCGCGGCATCATAGCGATCGGCGACGATGATGCCGGCACGCTCGGGCAGGAAACCCGGCGTTTCGAGCGGCGTGAGGTCAAACCCCGCCGGCACTGCCCAGAAGAAACGGTCGCAATGGGCGAGATAATCGGTCCATTTGCCGTCGCCCATCAGATCGGTGCGCGACACCTTCACCTCGACGATCACCACTTCGCCGCGCGCATTGAGCGCCATCAGATCAGCGCGGCGACCATCGCCGAGCGGCACTTCAGCCATCGCCACGCAATCGTGCCGCAGCAGCATGCGGCAAACGCCGCGCGTTACCTCGGCAGTGAGCTGGGCGGCGCCGGGAGGCAGCGATTCCGGATGCGACTCGGCAACGGGGATGGTGGAAGCCATCCCCGTTGCCTAGAACATTTGACGAACGAACGGAACCCTCGAGGCTCCGCGCGCCGCGGTCAGCGATAGAAGATGTGGTTGCCGACGCTGCCGACGCGTGCGCGGCGCCAGCCGGGCGAGACGTGGCGGGCGTGGAAATAGAGCGCGTTCGAGACCTTGCTGTCCCACATGTCGCCGCGCGCAACCTTGGCGACCGCGAGCGCGGTCTTCCATGCGCGCGCGCCCTCGGGCGGCTGCGGCAGCTGACCGCCGCGAACGAAGGAGAACTGGCCGCGCTGCTTGAGCACGCCGCACACGTTGCGCGGGAAACGGCCCGATTCAGTACGGTTGATGATCACTTCTGCCACCGCGAGCTGGCCCTCGAGCGGCTCGCCCTTCGATTCATAATAGACGCCGATGGCGAGGCAGTTGAGCTCTTCGTCATCGATGGCAAGCGGCTGCGCGGCGACCGCGGCGGCGAGCGACGTATAGTCGGCATCGTCACCGTCATCGGTGGCGAGCGTCTGGACCACAGCGTTGGCGGGAGCGGCCGGCGCGTCGATTTCAAGATCGGCAAGCGCTTCGGCCATGGTCGGAACCTGTTGCGGTTCCGGCGTGTTATTGCTGGCAGGCTGCGCGGTTTCGGCTTGCCGGGCCACACCCGGAGCGGTCGCGCCGATGCCTGCGGCAAAGGCAAGTGTCACAGCCGCGATAATCGCGGCGCGAGCGGAAAAGGACATTCAACTTCGACAATATGCGGTTGGCGCGCGATCCGGCCCGTTTCCTTGCTATAAACAAAGGACCGGTCGGGCTTTCCCCCCGACTGCGTAACCGGCGGCTTCACACCCCGACGGCACAACGCTCTTAAACGTGCGCGCTCTTGGCCCGATGGTTACGGAGTGTCAACCAGTTGTGAGTGTTTCAGCGGCGAACCGTTCCGCCTCCGCGATATCCAGTTCGACCACCCACAGATCGGAATCGCGGCTCCGGCGCCGCTGCCAATAGTCCGAAACGGCGGTTTCGTCAGCAAGTTCGGCCGGACCGGCACGTACCAGCGCTGCCCTTCCGTCGGGACCGATCCCGCGTTCGAAGAAGCCGGGATTCCCGCCGCGATCGAGGGTCAGGACCAGGATCGCACCGGCCTCCATATCCCCCTTTGCCAGAACCATCGCACTGCCGCCCGCCGCATTGACCCGCCGGACAAGCGCGTTGACGAGCAGGCCCGCGGCGAGCCGCGCCATCAGGCCCGGTAGCCGGGAAGGCCCGCGAGCGGGATGCGCGATTTCATGAAGGTGCCGGTGCCACGCGCCGCTTCCTCGCCATCGGCATCGATCAGCCGCGCTTCGGCGACGAACACGCGGCGCTGCCCGCTGACCCAGCGCCCTTCGGCAATCACCGGCCCCGGCCCCAGGGGGCGGGTGAAGAGCAGGTTGAACGCGGTGGTGAGCAGGAACCGGTCCGTGACCAGGCTGTTGCAGGCATAGAAGGCGGCATCGTCCAGCATCTTGAAATAGCTGGTGCCGTGCGCCGCCCCGCCGGCGTGGAAATGCCGCTCGTCGATCGTGAAATGGATCCGCGCCTGCCCTGCGGCGGGGATCTCGAGCCGTGAATCGAACAGCTGGTTGATCGGTGCCGCCGCATAGAGGGATTCAAGCGCGCGATAATGCGCGTCGGCCCCGACCGGTTCAGGCGGCTGCGTCACGCGATTCCGTCCCCGCAAGCAACGCATAGAGCGCGTCGGCCGACCCGGCCCCGCGCAGCTTGGCGGTGAAGGCGCGATCGCGCAGCCGCCGCGAGACCCGCGCCAGCGCCTTCAGATGCTCGCCGCCGGCATCGGGGGGCGAGAGCAGGGCGAAGACCAGATCGACCGGCAGATCATCGACCGAGGCGAAATCGAGCGGCTTGTCGAGCCGGATGAACAGACCGCGCACGCCCGGAAGCCCCGCGATCTTGCCATGCGGAATCGCGATACCGCCGCCAAAGCCGGTCGAGCCGAGCTTCTCGCGCGCGGCAAGCCGCTCGGTCACCTCGGCTGCGTCGAGACCATAGGCCTTGGCCGCGGCCTCGCCGAGCAGCGCGAAGAGTTTCTTCTTGCTGCCCGCCGGGGTTCCCGAGCGCACGGCTTCGGGTTTCAACAGATCGATCAGGTCGTTCATCGTGCGGTCGTCAGGCAGCCCGGTTAGGTTCGACCCAGCCGATCGTACCGTCCGCACGGCGATAGACCATGTTGTAGCTGCCGGTACCGCTATTCTTGAACAGCAGCGCGTTGGTGTTGCGCAGATCGAGCATCATCACCGCATCGGAGACGCTTGCATCGGGCACGTCGACCCGGGTCTCGGCGATCACCGGCGGCGCATCGACGACATCCTCCTCTTCCTCGTCGATCTGGAAGACGGTGTAGCCCGCGTCATAGGCCGCATCGAGCGCCGCCTGCGCGTGGCCGTTGTTCCGGTCCTTGAGGCGGCGCGTATAGCGGCGCAGCTGCTTCTCGATCTTGTCGGCGGCGCCGTCAAAGGCAAGATGCGCTTCCGGCGCTGCATGCGACCCCTTGAGCACCAGACCCTGCATCACATGCGCAACGATGTCGCAGGTGAAGCCATAGTCATGCGGTCCTTTGCCGAAGGTCGCCTGAGCCGAAATTGCGCGGGAGAAATATTTGTCGGCGATACCCTGGAGCCGGTCTTCCACGTGCTGCCGGATGGCTTTGCCCGTATCGACCCGATGACCCGAAACCCGGATATCCATATCTTCCTCCGTCAATATGAGGAGCAGCTAGGAACGCACGCGGCGGCCGTCAACCGGACGCCGGCTTGCCCCAGAGCGGTTCCTCGAACCCGGCCATGAACGCCGAATGGCGGGCCAGTTCCTCATCGCTCGGCACAAAAACCCGTGCCGGGCGCGCGTTGCTTTTCACCGCGGCGGCCTCCACCCGCTCGCTTGCCGCTGCAGCCTCGACCGCGAGGCCCAGCGTGATCTGCCGGCCGCCGGTCAGCTCGATAAACACCTGCGCCAGCAGCTGCGCGTCGAGCAGCGCGCCATGCAGCTCGCGCGCAGAAAGATCGATGCCGTAGCGCACGCACAGCGCATCGAGCGTGTGCTTGGCACCGGGATGCTTCGCGCGCGCCATGGTCAGCGTATCGACGATCCGTTCCACCTGGAGCAACGGCCGCCCGCAGGCACCCAGCTCGCCATTGATGAAGCCGAAGTCGAACATCGCATTGTGCGCGATCAGTGGGCAATCGCCCAGAAACTCGATCAGCTCGTCGCAAATCTCGGGGAAGCGCTGCTTGTCGGCGAGGAACGCTTCGGACAGGCCGTGCACCGCGAACGCCTCGACCGGCATATCGCGGTCCGGATTGAGGTAGCGGTGGAAGCTGCGGCCGGTCGGCACGCGATTGACCAGCTCGACACAGCCGATCTCCACCAGCCGGTGCCCTGCGTTGAAGCTGAGGCCGGTGGTTTCGGTATCGAACACGATTTCCCGCATGAGCTGACTATCGGCCTTCCGCGTCCGCTAGGCAAGCGATGACCGCGCGAACCGCGGCGCGCGTCGCGTCCAGCGTACCGCCGGTGGGGATCACGAAATCGGCGCGCTCGCGCTTTTCGGCATCGGGCATCTGCTTGGCGAGAATCGACTCGAAGCGCGCCTCGGTCATCCCGGGCCGCGCGAGCACCCGCGCGCGCTGCACCTGGGCGGGTGCGGAAACCACAGCAATCTTATCGACTTGCTGCCAGCCGCCCGCCTCGAACAGCAACGGGATGTCGAGCACGACCAGCGGCTGCGTGCGATTCGATTCGAGAAACAGCCCGCGTTCGTGCGCGACTACAGGGTGGACGATCAGCTCAAGCCGCTTGAGCGCATCGGGGTTACCAAAGACGGCCTTGCCCAAAAGCGCCCGGTCTACACCCGATTCGCCGGTCGTGCCGGGAAAGGCCGACTCGATCTCCTGCAACAGTCGTCCGCCCGGTCCCTGCAGCCTGTGGACCTCGGCATCCGCGTCGAACACCGGCACGCCTTCGTCGGCGAACATCGCCGCGACGGTCGACTTGCCCATGCCGATCGATCCGGTGAGGCCCAATATGATCATCGGCGTATGCTCATGCGGTGAGCAGCGCCCGCAGCTCGGCATCATACTCGCGCGGCGGCGCCTTGCCGAAGAACAGCTCGAAGGCGAGCGCCGCCTGGCCGATCAGCATCTCGAGCCCGTCGACCGTCTCCAGATCGCGCGCGCGCGCCGCCGCGAGCAAGCCGGTCTCGAGCGGGGCGTAGACTGCGTCATAGACCACCGCATCGTCGGGCAGGTTGCCGAGATCGAGGTCGAGCG
The DNA here is from genome assembly GCF_059420685.1 of Sphingomonas sp. GW821-FHT03E12. NCBI lineage: Bacteria > Pseudomonadati > Pseudomonadota > Alphaproteobacteria > Sphingomonadales > Sphingomonadaceae > Sphingomonas > Sphingomonas sp. GW821-FHT03E12. The sequence continues at coordinate 615,055 of NZ_JBWKUF010000001.1, read as the reverse complement.
GCGGCTGCCCGGTCATGCCCAGCGAGCTGGCATTGACCAGCAGCGCCACCGGCGGGATCGGCGCGTTCAGTGCGATCACATCGCCCTTCAACCCGAAGGTCGCGAGCAGCCCCATCGCCTTCAGGGGCGAGCGGTTGAGGATCGTCACATGCCCGACCCCGGCACGCGCCAGCGCAAACAGGATCGCGCGCGCCGCCCCGCCCGCGCCGACCACTGCGACCGGTGCGCCCTCCAGGTCGAACTCGGCGAGCGGCGCATAGAATCCCGCAGCATCGGTGTTGGTGCCGATCAGCGAACCGTCCGCGCTGCGGAACACCGTGTTGATCGCGCCGATCGTGTCGCGCACCCCGCCGGGATCGGGGACATGATCGAGCGACGCGATCTTGTGCGGCGCGGTGATGTTGCAGCCGCGCCAGTCGGGGTCGTCGCGGCGCGAGGCGAAGAAGTCCGCAAGGCCTTCGGGGGTGACATGCGTCTTGCGATACGACGCGGACAGCCCGAGCCTGTCGAGCCAGAAACCGTGGATCAGCGGTGACTTGGACTGAGCGATCGGATCGCCGATCACCTCGGCATAGACATTGGTCATGACGTCAGCACGCCCCTTGTACGCAGATAATCGAGAATGTTGAGCAGGGGCATGCCGAGAATCGTGTACTGGCTTCCCTCCATCCGGGAGAAGAGCTGCACCCCCGGCCCTTCGACGCGGTAGCAGCCGACGCACCCCGAGATCGCCGGCCATTCGGCATCGAGATACTCGGCGATGAACGCATCGGAGAGCGGCCGCACCAACAGGCGCGCGCGATCGACATGGCGCCAGACCGGGCGGCCGTTTTCGGCGATCACCGCGGCGCTGTAGAGGTCGTGACGCTTGCCCGAGAGCAGTTTGAGGTGCCGCTCGGCATCGGCGCGGTCGACCGGCTTGTCGAGCAACGTGCCGTCCTCGACTGCCACAACCGAATCGCAGCCGAGCACCAATGTGCCGGGCACGCGCTGGCTCACCTTGAGCGCCTTCAGCTCGGCGAGCGCGTCGGCCAAGTCGCGCGGCGCAACTCCGGCGAGCCCAGCCTTGGCCGCATCCTCGTCGACATGCGCGGCGAGCGCCTCGTGCGGCACGCCGGCGGCGGTCAGCATCGCGCGGCGCGATGCGCTGGTGGAAGCGAGCACGATCATTCGGCGCGGGTCCCGGACCCGGCTTCGCGCTCGTTGCACAGGGTGATGATCGCCGCCGCGGTTTCCTCGATCGACCGGCGGGTGACATCGATCACCGGCCAGCCATTATCGGCGAACATGCGCCGGGCATAGGCAACCTCGCGCTGCACCGCCTCATGCTCCACATAAGAGGTCTCGTCCTGCTGGTTGAGCGAGAGCAGGCGATTGCGCCGCACCTGGATCAGCCGCTCGGGGCTGGTGGTGAGGCCGACGACCATCGGGTGGCGCAGCGTGAACAGGGTCGAGGGCGGCGGGGATTCAGGGACGATCGGAATGTTCGCCACCTTGTACCCGCGATTGGCGAGATAGATCGACGTCGGCGTCTTCGAGGTGCGCGAGACGCCGGCGAGCACGATGTCGGCTTCCTCCCAATTTTCCCAGTTCACCCCGTCGTCGTGCGCGATGGTGAACTGGATCGCGTCGACGCGCGCGAAATAGGCGGCGTCGAGCGTATGCTGCCGCCCCGGGCGCGCCTTCATCTCCTGTCCCAACATGCTCGACAGCGCGTGGTTGACCGGATCGAGCGGCGCCACCGCCGGAAGACCGATCGCACGGCACCGCGTCTCGAGCGTGCGGCGAATCTCCGGATTGACCAAAGTGAAGATCACCAGCCCCGGATTCTGCGCAATCTCGCCCAGGATACGTTCGAGATGGGTTTCGCTGCGCACCATCGGCCAGAAATGGCGGAGCACTTCGACGTCATCGAACTGCGCCAGTGCGGCCTTGGCGATATTCTCCAGCGTCTCGCCGGTGGAATCGGAGAGCAAATGAAGGTGCAGACGCATCAGCTGGACAGATCTGTGGAAAACATGCGGAAAATCGCTAGCGCAACGACAAGGGCACGCCAAGCGGCCCGATCGATCCACGATCAGGGCAACTCATCCACAACGCGTTCCACATGGGTCCGGATGCACGCACAGCCTGTGGATGATGTGGACGGTATCCGCGACTCCGCAGCGAATCGCGGGCGATTCCAGCGTCAATCTGTTGGCAGAATGGGCATGAACGCCTAAGCCCCGGCATCCACGCGCCAACTAACAACAACATCCTTCTTAGAATCTTTTCTTCTTTTAGAAGATGGAACGAGCGGTCCTGTGAATTCGAACCCTTTGCCCTCAAAGTCCCTGCTCGAAGTGCTTTCCGGAAAGCGCGTCGATGCCCCGCCGATGTGGCTCATGCGTCAGGCCGGGCGATACCTTCCCGAATATCGCGCGCTACGGGCGGAAAAGGGTGGATTCCTCGAGCTGGTCAATGACAGCGAGGCGGCGGCCGAGGTCACGCTTCAGCCGATCCGGCGCTTCGGCTTCGACGGGGCGATCCTCTTTTCCGACATCCTCGTCGTTCCGCATGCGCTGGGTCAGGATCTGTGGTTCGAAACGGGCGAAGGACCGCGCCTTGCACCCCGACTGGTCGATCATGCGCTGGAAAGCCTCACAGCGGCCCCTGAGCGGCTGAATCCGGTGTATGAGACCGTCCGGCGGGTTGCAGCCGCATTGCCACCCCAAACCGCGTTCCTGGGCTTCGCAGGCAGTCCCTGGACCAATGCGACCTATATGGTCGCGGGACAGGGCAGCCGCGACCAGAGCGAGACGCGGCGCATGGCCTATGCCGATCCGGGCGCGTTCGGGGCGATCATCGATGCGATCGTCGCGATGTCGATCGACTATCTGGCGAAGCAGGTCGAAGCGGGTGTCGAGGCGGTGCAGCTGTTCGACAGCTGGGCAGGTTCACTCTCGCCGGCACAGTTCGAGCGTTGGGTAATCGCGCCCAACGCGGCGATCGTCGCGGGTCTGCGTGCGCGCTGTCCGCAGGTGAAGATCATCGGCTTCCCCAAGGGCGCGGGGGGCAAACTGGCCGCTTATGCGCGCGAGACAGGCGTGGATGCGATCGGGCTGGACGAGACGGTCGATCCTGTCTGGGCGCATCGCGAACTGCCCGCCGGGCTGCCGGTCCAGGGCAATCTCGATCCGCTGGCGCTGATCGCCGGTGGAGCGGAGCTGGAGGCGGCGGCGCGGCGGGTGCTTGATGCGCTGTCCGATCGCCCCCATATCTTCAATCTCGGGCACGGTATCCAGCAGGACACGCCAATCGCCCATGTCGAACAGCTGGTCGGCATCGTTCGGGGGACAGCCAAGTGACCGGATTGAACCTGTGACCGGATTTCTGGGCGCCGCCTACCTCTGGGTCAAAGCCGCGCACATCATCTTCGTCATCTTCTGGATGGCCGGGCTGTTCATCCTGCCGCGCTATCTGGTGCATCATCAGGAGACGCTGGGCGATCCGGTGCAGGCCAAGGCCTGGGCGGATCGCGAGGCGAAGCTGCGCCGGATGATCCTGACCCCCTCGATCGGCGTGGTCTGGGTGCTCGGCATTGCGCTGGCGATCAATCTCGGCCTGTTCGAGGGCGGCGCGGGGCTGGGCTGGCTGCATGCCAAGCTGCTCCTCGTCCTGCTGCTGTCGGGCTATCATGGCTGGGCCGTGGGCTATTCGAAGCGGCTTGCGGCGGGGCAGGGAAGCCTCACGTCCCGCCAGCTGCGGATGATCAACGAGATCCCCGCGATCTTCGTCGCGCTGATCGTTGTTCTTGCCGTGGTTCGCCCCTTCTGACCGCTTGACTTGAATCAAGCCCGAACCTAATCGCGCAACTGTTGCGTCGCCCTTCCGGCGGCCGCGGCATCCTTCCTTTTTCCTCAAGCCATCGCAGCGCGTCTCAACGCCCGGAAACCCTCCCAGCGATCGCCACACGGACTCCCCCAGATGCATCTCAAAGATCTCAAGAAAACCCCCCCCGCCGAGCTGGTGACGATGGCCGAGGAGCTCGGCGTCGAAAGCGCCTCGACGCTCCGCAAGCAGGATCTGATGTTCGCGATCCTCAAGGCTCAGGCCGAGAATGGCGAGCAGATCATGGGCGAGGGCACGATCGAAGTGCTCCAGGACGGCTTCGGCTTCCTGCGCAGCCCCCAGGCGAACTACCTCGCCGGCCCCGACGACATCTATGTCTCGCCCAACCAGGTCCGCAAGTTCGGCCTGCGCACCGGCGACACGGTCGAAGGCGAGATCCGCGCGCCCAAGGATGGCGAGCGCTATTTCGCTCTGACCAAGCTGGTCAGCGTCAATTTCGACGATCCCGATGCGGTGCGTCATCGCGTCAATTTCGACAATCTGACGCCGCTCTATCCCGAGCAGAAGCTGACGCTCGACCCCGCCGATCCCACCGTGAAGGACAAGTCGGCGCGCGTGATCGACATCGTCTCGCCGCAGGGCAAGGGCCAGCGTACGCTGATCGTCGCGCCGCCGCGCGTCGGCAAGACGGTGATGCTCCAGAACATCGCCAAGGCGATCACCGACAACCACCCCGAAGTCTTCTTGCTCGTCCTCCTCATCGACGAGCGGCCCGAGGAAGTCACCGACATGCAGCGTTCGGTGAAGGGCGAGGTCGTTTCCTCAACCTTTGACGAGCCCGCAACCCGTCACGTCCAGGTCGCCGAAATGGTGATCGAGAAGGCCAAGCGCCTGGTCGAGCACAAGAAGGATGTCGTCATCCTGCTCGACTCGATCACCCGCCTCGGCCGCGCCTACAACACTGTCGTCCCGTCATCGGGCAAGGTGCTGACCGGCGGTGTCGATGCCAATGCGCTCCAGCGTCCCAAGCGTTTCTTCGGCGCCGCGCGCAACATCGAGGAAGGCGGTTCGCTCTCGATCATCGCCACCGCGCTGATCGACACTGGCAGCCGCATGGACGAGGTCATCTTCGAAGAGTTCAAGGGCACCGGCAACTCGGAAATCGTCCTCGACCGCAAGGTTGCAGACAAGCGCATCTTCCCGGCGCTCGATGTTGGCAAGTCCGGCACGCGCAAGGAGGAGCTGCTGGTCGAGAAGGGCACGCTCAGCAAGATGTGGGTGCTGCGCCGTATCCTCATGCAGATGGGCACCATCGATGCGATGGAGTTCCTGCTCGACAAGATGAAGGATTCGAAGACCAACGAAGACTTCTTCGATTCGATGAACCAGTAAGCGGCTTTGGGGGTTTAGCAGGGCATGTCGGAACTCTGGGGGCATATCGTCCACGACTTCGCCGGATTGTTCGCGGGCAGCGCCAGCGCATGGTTCGCCTTCGGTCAGGTGATCCTGATCGATATCGTGCTGGCCGGCGACAATGCGATCGTCATCGGTGCGCTGGCGGCGGGCTTGCCTGCGGATCAGCGCAAGAAGGTGATCCTGATCGGCATCATCGCCGCGCTGGTGCTGCGCATCGGCTTTGCGCTGGTGGTAACGCAGTTGATGGCGGTGATCGGCCTCGTCTTCGCGGGTGGTGTGCTGCTGCTCTGGGTGGCGTGGAAGATGTATCGCGAGATCGTCGCCGGCGGCCACAATCCCGGATCGCCCGAGATCGAAGGCGACGAGCATTCTGGCGTCAAGCCTGCCAAGAGCTTTGCGGGCGCCGCCTGGGCGGTTGCGGTGGCCGACGTGTCGATGAGCCTCGACAACGTCCTGGCGGTGGCGGGCGCGGCACGCGCGCATCCGGGCATCCTGATGGTCGGTCTGGTCATCGCGGTTGCGCTGATGGGTGTCGCAGCGAACATCATCGCCAAATATATCGAGCGGTATCGCTGGATCGCCTGGGTCGGTCTGCTGGTGATCCTCTATGTCGCCGGATCGATGATCTACAACGGGGTCATCGACAAGGACATCGGGATCCTGCAGCTCTTCCAGTAAGCTGCTGATCCTGAACGAAAATGGGGCGGCGTCCATAGCGGGTGCCGCCCCTTTCCGTTTCAGCCGATATGCTCGGCGAAAAAGGCTTCGGTCCGGCTGTCGGCGAGTTGGGCGGCGGCTTCCGAGCGGCGATTGCCCATCTCGGTCGCGAAGCCATGATCCTCGCCCGGATAGTCAAACAGGGTCACACGCGGGTGATCGTCGAGCCCTTCGTGCATCTTGGCCTGGACTGCGGGGGGCACGAATCCGTCATCGCCGGCGATATGCAGCATCAGCGGTCTCGCGATGGCGTGCTTCTCACCCAGCAGCCCGTCCACGCCGACCGCGTAATAGCCGACGCTGGCGTCGCTGTCGGTGCGCGCGGCGGTCATATAGGCGAGGCGGCCGCCGAGGCAGTAGCCGGTGACGCCGACCTTGCCGCCGGTTGCCGCGCGCGCGGCGCGGATCGTCGCCTCGATATCCTCGATGCCTTTGTCCTGGTCGAACTTGCCGAACAGGTCGAGCCCGCGCTGGAATTGGTCGGGCACGTCGGGATCAAGCTGAATGCCCGGATCGAGCCGCCAGAACAGGTCAGGGGCGAAGGCGACATAGCCCTTGGACGCCCAATGGTCGCATTTGCGGCGGATGCCTTCGTTTACGCCGAATACCTCCTGGATCACGACGATCGCACCGCGCGGTGACTCTTCAGGATCGGCGCGATAGGCGGCGAAATCGCCGCTGCCATCGAGGCTGTGGATCGTGGTCGTCGCCATGTGTGTCTCCTGTCAGAGGTGGCGCTGCTCGTGATCGAGCAGCCATTGCTTGGTCGCCGGGCCATCACCCGACGAATAGGATCCCAGTGCCCCGCCCGCGCCGAGAACGCGATGGCAGGGAACGACAATCGGGAACGGATTGCGCGCGCAGAGTTGACCAATCGCACGTGGACCGGAATCGAGCCGGCGGGCGAGTTCGCCATAGCTCGCGGTTTCACCATAGCCCAAGGCGATCAGGCCTGCGCGCAGCGCGCGTCCGCGTGAAGAAGCAATCGATCGCAACGGCAGATCGAAGGCCTTGAGATCGCCTGCGAAATAGGAGTCGATCTGATCTGCGGCGTTGCGGATTATGGCGGCTTCACCGCGTCGCAGATCGCCTTCCACGCCCAGATCGATACGGATCAGCGTTTCGCCGTCGCCTTCGATGCGGACCGGGCCGATGGGCGTTGCGATCAGGGCATGGTCGCGCGCATACATGGGCATAGCGTAGGGCAGGGCAAGCGTCCGGCTCAAGCGGAGAAGAGCCTATGAAGATCAATGTCGAGATCGATTGCACGCCTGAGGAAGCCCGGCGGACGATGGGTCTGCCCGATTTCACGCCTGTCCATGAGCACTACATCAAGATGCTGCTCGATTCGATGGACAAGGGCATGGTGAACCCCGAGATGATCGAGACGATGATGAAGGGCTGGATGCCGATGGGCGAGGCCGGGATGAATTTCTGGCGCGGCATGTTCGACATGGGCAAGCGCAGCGGCGGCGAGTGACCGACACGATCTTTGCGCTCTCCAGCGGGCAGCCGCCCGCGGCGATCGGCGTGATCCGGATTTCGGGACCGCGAGCGTTCGAGACTGTGAAGGCGCTTGCGGGGGAACTGCCCCCGCCGCGCCGCGCATCGTTGCGAACCTTATGCACCGGCGAGACGCATCTGGATCGTGCGCTGGTGCTGATCTTTCCGGGTCCTGAGACTGCGACCGGCGAGGATCTGGCCGAGCTTCACCTCCACGGTGGTCGCGCGGTGGTGCGTGCGGTCGAGGCGGCACTGACGGACATGCCGGGACTGCGCGGCGCCGAGGCGGGGGAGTTCACCCGCCGGGCCCTGACGAATGGCCGGATCGATCTGACCGAGGCGGAAGGTCTCGCCGATCTGCTTGCGGCGGAGACCGAGGTCCAGCGGCGTACGGCGTTGCGTGTGGCGGAAGGCGGAGTCCGTCAGCGGATCGAAGGCTGGGCGACGCGAACACTGCAATTCTCCGCTGCGGTTGAAGCGTTACTGGATCATGCCGATGAGGATGACGTTGAAGAATCCGGAATGATCGATCGGGTTCGCGACGGAGCCTGCGCACTCGCTGAGGAGATCGATGCGGTACTAAGCGAGCCCGGGGTCGAGCGGTTGCGCGATGGTATCCGGGTCGTGCTGGCCGGGCCGCCCAATGCCGGCAAGTCGACCTTGCTCAACGCGCTGGCGGAGCGTGAGGCGGCGATCGTCTCCCCGCTTGCCGGTACGACGCGCGACCGGATCGAAGCCCCGGTGATGCGCGAGGGGGTGGCTTATCTGCTCACCGACACCGCCGGGCTGCACGATGCGCCGTCGGACATGGTTGAAGAGATCGGCATTGCGCGCGCGCAGGAAGCACTCGATCAGGCGGATCTGGTCCTCTGGCTCGATGATGCCCCGCCGCCGATATTGGATGCAGCACATATTCTGGTCCATGCGCGTGCCGACGAACCTGGCCGTGAGATGGTGCCGGCGGGCCGGCTGGGGGTGTCCGCGCGGACCGGAAATGATGTTGCGGCGCTTTGGCAACTTATCGCTGTGAAGGCGCAACCATTGCTGCCGGCAGGGGATGCGGTGCCGCTCAATCGGCGTCAGCGCGACCTGGCGGGACTGGCTTCGGCGGCGCTGCGCAGCGCAGGGGCGGGGATCGATCCGCTGCTGGTGGCAGAAGATCTGCGCCATGCATTGCGTGCATTCGACCGGATCACTGGTGCTGCGGACGTCGAATCAATGCTCGACACGTTGTTCGGGCGCTTCTGCATCGGCAAATGATGTTCCACGTGGAACGCTTTTGACCGCAGCGCCGCGGGGCGCTATTTCGGCGGCCATGCGGACATGGGATGTGATCGTGATCGGCGGCGGACACGCCGGCACCGAAGCGGCAGCTGCGGCTGCGCGCTGCGGCGCTCGCGCCGCGCTCGTCACCTTTGATCCTGCCACGCTGGGGGCAATGTCGTGCAACCCGGCGATCGGCGGGTTGGGCAAGGGGCATCTGGTGCGTGAGGTCGATGCGCTTGATGGCCTGATCGGCCGCGCCGCCGACCAGGCGGCAATCCACTACCGCCTGCTCAACCGCTCCAAGGGACCGGCCGTGCAGGGACCGCGCGTCCAGGCGGACCGCAAGCGCTATGCTGCTGCAATCCAGACGATGCTCGCTGCCCAATCCGGTCTCGACATCGTTGAAGGCGAGGCGGTGGGCCTGCTGGTCGAGCAGGGACGGGTAGCGGGTATTCAGCTCAGCGACGGCGAGACGCTGCGGTGCGCGGCGGTGGTCATTGCCAGCGGCACCTTTCTGGGTGGACGCATCTTCCGGGGCGAGGAACGTGAGACCGGAGGACGCGTCGGCGAACGCGCTGCGACGGCATTGGGCGTCCAGCTGCGCGAGCTCGCACTGCCGATCACGCGTCTGAAGACCGGGACGCCACCGCGTCTGGACGGCCGCACCATCGACTGGGGCGCGCTTGACGAGCAGCCATCCGACGTCGAGCCGTGGCGGATGTCGCCACTGACCGCGACACCTCGGCTGCCCCAACTCGCTTGCGCGATCACTCGCACGACCCAGGAAACCCACGACATCATCCGCGGTGGGCTCGACCGTTCGCCGCTGTTCAGCGGTGCGATCGAGGCTGGCGGGCCACGCTATTGCCCGTCGATCGAGGACAAGATCTTCCGCTTCGGCGACCGTGACGGGCATCAGATCTTCCTCGAGCCGGAGGGGCTGGATACGGACCTGGTCTATCCAAACGGCCTTTCAACGTCGCTGCCGACGGATGTGCAAGCGGCGATGATCGCGTCGATCCCCGGCCTGGCGCGCGCGCTGATCGTCACGCCGGGCTATGCGGTCGAGTATGACCATGTCGATCCGCGCGCGCTGGACGCCTCGCTCGAAAGCCGCGATGTGCCGGGACTGTTCTGCGCAGGGCAGATCAATGGCACCACCGGCTACGAGGAAGCGGCAGCGCAGGGGCTGGTTGCCGGGATCAACGCTGCAGCGCTGGCACTCGGCCGACCACCGATGATCCTGCCGCGCGAACTCAGCTATATCGGGGTGATGATCGACGATCTGACACTGCAGGGCGTGACAGAGCCCTATCGCATGCTGACCGCCCGTGCCGAGTATCGCCTGCGTCTCCGTGCCGACAATGCCGAGACCCGGCTGGGCGCGATCGGGGAAGCGGCGGGTTGTATCGGCGAGGACCGTCGGGCGCATCAGGAGCGCCGTCGGAAGGCGCGGGCGGCACTCGACGAGCGTTTTGCCGAGCCCCGTACCGCGCATGAGCTCGGCCGCGCGGGCGCGCCGGTTTCGCAGGACGGCGCCCGGCGCAGCGCATTCGAATGGCTGCGCTTTTCGGGCGTTACCATCGGACATCTCGGGATCGATGCTGGCGGGTGTGATCCTGATCTCCTGGCTGAGTTGATCGAGGATGCACGCTATGCACCCTATCTCGAGCGGCAGGCGGCCGAGCAGGAGGCGATGGCACGTTCGGATGCCACGCCGATTGCGGCGGCACTGGACTATGCCGTGATCCCGGGCCTGTCGAACGAGATGGTCGAGCGGTTGTCGCTGGCGCGCCCGGCGACGGTCGGGGATGCCGCGCGGGTTCGGGGCATCACCCCGGCGGCGCTCACCGCCATCATGCTCCATGTCCGGCGCGCCGCATGACCGAGGATGAAGCCAGGGACTGGATCCGTGAGCGCTACGGTGTTTCACGTGAAACAAGGCTTGCGGCATTTGTGAATCTGCTGCGCGAGGAAGCTGTGAAGCAGAATCTGGTCGCGCCATCGACGCTCGATCAGATCTGGGCACGGCACATCGTCGATTCGGCGCAGTTGCTGGTGCATGCCCCCGGCGATGGGGTCTGGCTCGACATCGGCAGCGGGGCGGGGCTGCCCGGCCTGGTGGTCGCATTGCTCCGTGACGCGCCGGTCGAGCTGGTCGAGCCGCGCAAGCTGCGCACCGATTTCCTTATGCGTGCTGCAGCCGAACTGGGTCTCGACGCTGTCGCAGTCCACACCGCCAAGATCGAACGAACCCGCGGTCCGGTGGCGGTAATCTCCGCCCGTGCAGTGGCGCAACTGACCGATCTGTTCCGGATTGCAGCGCATCGATCCACGTCTTCCACAGTCTGGGTGCTGCCAAAGGGCAGGAATGCGCAATCGGAGGTGGAAGAGGCGCGCCGCAAATGGCATGGTTCGTTCCACGTGGAACCGAGCATCACGGCTCCCGATTCACTCATCGTCGTCGCCAAGGGGGTCCGCCCGAGATGATCTGCATCGCCATCGCGAACCAGAAGGGTGGGGTAGGCAAGACCACGAGCGCGATCAACGTCGGCACCGCGCTTGCCGCGACCGGGCAGCGCGTGCTGCTGCTCGATCTCGACCCGCAGGGCAATTGCTCGACCGGCCTTGGCATCGGCCGTGCGGATCGCGAGCGCTCGACCTATGACCTGCTCGTCGGCGACGTGACGCTCCAGGAGGTCGCCATCAGCACCAAGGTGCCGGGCCTCGATATCGTCCCCGCCACGGTCGATCTGTCCGGCGCGGAGATCGAGCTGATCGAGTTCGACGCGCGTACCCATCGGCTCGACAACGCGATCGATCGCAGCGAGCAGCGCTGGGATGTGATCCTGATCGATTGCCCGCCGTCGCTTGGCCTGCTCACGATCAATGCGATGGTGGCATCCGATGCGCTGCTGGTGCCGCTCCAGTGCGAGTTCTTTGCGCTGGAAGGACTGAGCCAGCTGCTCAGCACGGTCGAGCGGATTCGCAGCCGGTTCAATCCGGGCCTGTCGATCCTCGGTGTCGTGCTGACGATGTACGACCGGCGCAACCGCCTGACCGATCAGGTCGCGGACGATGTGCGCGCGGTGCTCGGCGGCGTGGTGTTCGACACGGTGATTCCGCGCAACGTCCGCCTCTCCGAAGCGCCGAGCCACGGCATGCCGGCGCTGATCTACGATTATCGCTGCGCCGGCTCTGAAGCCTATATCGCGCTTGCGCGTGAGGTGATCGACCGACTGCCCAGGCTGAGGAAAGCCGCATGACCGACGAAACCACGCCCTCCTCTTCCGTCACCCCGCTGCGCAAGGCGCCACGTCCGCATCTCGGCCGTGGACTCAGCGCGCTGCTCGGTGATGCCGAGCGCGAGGAGCCGGTTCGTCCTGGTTCCGAACATTCGCCGGGCGTCCGGATGTTGCCGGTCAGCTCGCTCGCGCCGCACCCGGAGCAGCCGCGGCGTCACTTCGACGAGGACGCGCTTGAGGAGCTGGCCAAGTCGATCGCGGCACGCGGGCTGATCCAGCCGATCGTCGTGCGTCCGCACGGCAAGGAGTATCAGATCGTTGCCGGCGAGCGCCGCTGGCGCGCGGCACAGCGGGTGCGGCTGCACGAGGTTCCGGTGATCGTCCGCGACCTCGACGAAGCCGAGACGCTCGAGATCGCGATCATCGAGAATATCCAGCGCGAAGAGCTGAACGCGATCGAGGAAGCGGAGGCCTATGCCAAGCTGATCGGGCAGTTCGGCCATACGCAGGAAGTGCTGGCGAAGATCGTCCACAAGTCGCGCAGCCATATCGCCAACCTGCTGCGCCTGCTCGATCTGCCCACGAGCGTGCGCGAGCGCGTGGTCGAGGGCACGCTGACCATGGGCCATGCCCGTGCGCTGATCGGTGCGCCCGATCCGGAGAAGCTAGCACGGATCGTCGTCGAGCGTGACCTGTCGGTGCGCGAGACCGAGAAGCTGGCGCGCGAGGCCAAGCCGCGCGCGGCGGGGAAGGGGACCAATGCAGGTTTTTCCGATCTCGGTGCGAATGCCGATATCGCCGCGCTCGAGCGACAGCTTGGCGATGTGCTCGGGCTCAATGTGAAGATCAGCTATGGCGACAAGGGCGGGGCGATGACGCTGGCCTATTCGACGCTCGACCAGCTCGACATGATCTGCCAGCGGCTTACGGGCGAGAAAATCTAACCGTTTCAGGATATTGAGTAGTCAGCCGGCGTCGTTCACCGGGTTCAATCGCCGGGCAAGTGATAGTCTAGCGCGTAATGATGCACGCCGTCCTCGATCGTCAGATGGTAGACGCCGGAAATTCCCTCCAGCGCACCTGCTCCGGACCCGGGCACGATCGTGATCGAAAGCTCGTGCTTGCCGGCATCCATGATACCGCGATGAACCACGGTAAAGGCGCCATCACGGCCATCAAGATTTCCGTGAATTCGCTCCATTGCGACATAGGCCCCGGACTGCACTATCATCATCGCGAGCATCTCGCCCTCGCCTGATCCCTGCAGATCACCGGTATAGTGTTTCTCGATGAGCATGCGGCCCGGTGCATCCGGTGCGGCATCCGGCCGCGATTCGGCCGGGGTCATCTTGATCTGAAAAGTCCCTGCAGCACGATGCATCGCTATCTCCATCAGCAGTTTGCGATCTTGCAACGAACAAATAGGGAACAAGCGGCGTGGCAGTCAATCTTCCGGCTGGAAGACGGCGCTCCTCAGTTCCGGGCGCTCAGTGCGCTGTGACTTGGCGTATGCCGGACCGGGCAGGGCCGCTCACCGCCCCCTCGCCGCGGCCCTCGCCAGCGTCACCAGCGCCTCATCCGCCACCACTTGCCCCGCATTGCCGCCGGCGCGGGTCATGCCGCGTTCGGCCTCGCGGACGCGTTCTACGGCGCGTGCCAGCATCGGGCTGGTCCAGCGGCGCAGCGCGATCTTGGTGCTCATCTCCTCCTTGAAGAAGACGCGGTGCTTCTTGACGACCTCGTCGGCCGAAGCGCCGCGGTCGATATCCGCGCGCATCTCGGCAAGGCTCATCAGGCGCCGGACGAGCTGGCGCAGGAGGGGAATCGCGGACACTCCCGCCTGTTCGAGCCGGGCGAGCTCGATACCAATCTCGGCCGCGCGGCCCTCGACAACGGCTTCGATTGCGCTCTGCATCTCGGCGTCGCCCAGGTCGGCGCCGATCGCTTCCAGCGCCTCGATTCCGGCCTCACGCGGACGGTCAGGGGCGGCATCGAGATAGATGGAGAGCTTCTCGATCTCGCGCGCCAGCACCGCACGATCGCCGCCGGAGAGGGCTGCGAGCCGTTCGGCGCTGCCGTTGACCAGGCGTAGGCCATTTTCGCGCGCGATTCCGGCGGCAAGTTGGGCGGCGTTGCGCGCGTCGGGGACATAGCAGGCATGCGCCATCGCGCCCGGCGCCGCGAGGGTGAGCTTGAGCAGCCTTCCAGTGCCCTTCAGGGCCCCGCCCACCGCGACCACGGGGTTCCCGGCCACTTCCGCGTCGAGCAGCAGGCGCACCGCCTCAGTGCCGTCATCGTCGATACCGGCGATGCGGACATAGCGCGCGCCGCCGAACAGCGAGAGCGATGCCGCTTCGGCCGCCAGGCGCCCCGGGTCGCCCTTGAGCGTGGATCCTTCGATATCGATGCGCTCGGCCTCGGCGCCCATTGCCCGGCCGAGCCGCGCGGCGAGATCGTTGGCGCCCGATTCGTCGGGGCCGTAGAGCAGGAACAGGCGGATATCCGGCCCGGGCTTGTCCAGCCGGGCCCGAATCTGCGCTTCGCTGGCCTTCACTTGGTTTCGGAGGCGCGCGCGTAGCGGGCGAGGCGTGCGACGATCTGGTCGGCGACGATCCCCGACAGCCGCTCGAGCGCGCTCTTCTCAGCCGCGATCGTCGCATATTCCGAACCGGCGACGTCGATGCCGGCGTCCGAGCCCGCGGTAGCGTCGAGGACAACCTGCCCAGTTGCCAGTTCCACAAGTTGATAGCGCGCGCGCAGGGTGCGCCGTTCGCGCGTCACCACATCGTCGCGGCGCACGCCCAGACCCTGGATCTGGTCGTCGAGCCTGATGTCGAGCCGATAGGCGGGCGTGCCGCTGCGTGTCGCTTCGATCCGGTCGCGGACCGCGTTGGCGACCAGCCAGCCATTCTCCCCCTGGATCGGCGCGACTTCGATGCCCGCCAGCATCGTTTGCACGGGTCCGCCGGCGCCGCCGCCATAGAGCGGCCGCAACCCGCCACAACCGCTGAGCGCGAGTGCCGACAGCACGAGCAGGGCGGGCGCAATCCTCATGCGACGATATTCACCAGACGGTCGGGCACAACGATCACCTTCCTGGGGGTGGCGCCCTCAAGAATGCGCTGCACATTCGGATTTGCCAAGGCCATCGCCTCGAGCGCGTCCTTCGCTTCGCCCTTTGCGGCCTTCACCGTGTCGCGCAGCTTGCCGTTGACCTGGATCGCGATCGTGACCTCGTCCTCGACCAGCAAGGCCGGATCGACCTGCGGCCATTCGGCGTCGGCGATGAGCGTGTCATTGCCCATCGCTGCCCAGGCCTCCTCTGCGAGATGCGGCGTCATCGGTGCCGCGAGCAGGATGATCGTGCGTACGGCATTGGCGCGCGACGCGCTGGGCTGCGCCTTCTCGATCGCATTGACCAGCGCGTAGAGCTTGGCGACCGCCTTGTTGAACTGCAGGCCTTCGATATCCGATGCCACGCCTGCGATCGTCTGGTGGAGGATGCGGTCGAGCGGTTTGTCCTCGCCCTCCCAGGCCCCGAGACCGTCGAACAGGCGCCACAAGCGCTGGACGAAGCGCCATGCGCCCTCGATGCCATTCTCGGTCCACTCCAGATCGCGTTCGGGCGGCGAATCGGACAGCACGAACCAGCGCACCGCGTCCGCGCCGTACTGATCGACGATCGGTTCGGGATCGACGGTGTTCTTCTTGGATTTGGACATCTTCTCGATGCGGCCGGTGGTCACGGGTCCGCCGTTCGAGGATTCAACCCAGATTTCGTCCTTGCGGGTGATCTCACCCGGCGAAAGCCAGCGGCCATCCGCGGACTTGTAGGTCTCGTGCGTCACCATCCCTTGGGTGAACAGCCCCTCGAACGGCTCGGCGATGTCGAGCATGCCGATGCGCTTGAGCGCGCGGGTCCAGAACCGGGCGTAGAGCAGGTGCAGGATCGCATGCTCGACCCCGCCGATATATTGGTTCACCGGCAGCCACTGCTCGGCGACCTTCCGGTCGAACGGCTTGTCGCCGGGCTGGCTGGCGAAGCGGATGAAGTACCAGCTCGAATCGACGAAGGTGTCGAGCGTATCGGTCTCGCGCCGCGCGGGCTTGCCGCAGCGCGGGCAATCGACGTGGCGCCAGGTCGGGTGCCGGTCGAGCGGATTGCCGGGAATGTCGAAGCTGACATCCTCGGGCAGCACCACCGGAAGCTGCTTCTTGGGCACCGGAACGACGCCGCAGACCTCGCAATGGATGATCGGGATCGGCGTGCCCCAATAACGCTGACGGCTCACGCCCCAGTCGCGCAGCCGCCAGACGGTGGTGCCCTTGCCCCAGCCGCCGGCTTCGGCGCGGGTGATCACCTCGCGCTTGGCATCGGGGACGTCCATGCCGTCGAGGAAATGCGAGTTCACCAGCGTGCCCGGACCCGAATAGGCTTCGGTATCGGTGAATACGGGCGCGGTCTTGGCGCCGTCCGAGACGACGCGGCGGATCGGCAGCGCGTATTTGGTCGCGAATTCGAAGTCGCGCTGGTCGTGCGCCGGCACGCCGAACACCGCGCCGGTGCCGTAGTCCATCAGCACGAAGTTCGCGATATAGACCGGCAATTCCCAAGCGGGATCAAAGGGATGCGTCGCGCGGATGCCGGTATCGAAGCCGAGCTTCTCTTGCGTCTCCAGTTCGGCCGCGGTGGTTCCGCCCAGCTTGCACTGCGCGATAAAGGCTTCGGCTTCAGGGCTGGTCTGCGCCAGCTTGCGCGCGATCGGATGGTCCGCCGCGATCGCGACGAAGCTCGACCCGAAGATCGTGTCAGGCCGCGTCGTGAAGACCTCGACATCGCCGCCATCGGAGAGCTTGAAGCGGAACTGCAGGCCCTCGGACTTGCCGATCCAGTTTTCCTGCATCAGCCGGACCTTGTCGGGCCATTTGTCGAGCGTGCCGAGGCCCTCGAGCAGCTCGTCGGCGAAATCGGTGATCTTGAGGAACCACTGGTTGAGCTTCTTCTTCTCGACCAGCGCGCCCGACCGCCAGCCGCGGCCATCGATCACCTGCTCGTTGGCGAGCACGGTCATATCGACCGGATCCCAGTTGACCGTCGATTCCTTGCGGTAGACCAGCCCGTTCTCGAGCAGATCGATGAACAGCGCCTGTTCGTGCCCGTAATAATCGGGCTCGCACGTCGCCAGCTCGCGGGTCCAGTCGATCGCGAGGCCGAGGCGCTTCAGCTGCGCGCGCATCGTCGCGATATTGTCGCGCGTCCAGCCGCCGGGATGGACCTTCTTTTCCATCGCCGCATTCTCGGCCGGCATGCCGAACGCGTCCCAGCCCATCGGGTGGAGCACTTCCATGCCGCGCATCCGGCGGTAGCGCGTCAGCACGTCGCCCATCGTGTAGTTGCGGACATGCCCCATATGGATGCGCCCCGAGGGATAGGGGAACATCTCGAGCACGTAGGATTTCGGCTTGGGCGAATTGTCGTCCGCGGCGAAGGTGCCGCGTTCTTCCCACAGCTTCTGCCACGCAGAATCGGCCTTCAGCGCGTTGAACCGCGACACATTCATTCCTTCAATTCACGGAGCGGCGGGCTGTCCCGCCCGCCCTCAATTCTCGACGATCGCCGCGCGGCGCAGGTCGCGGGCGCGGGTCAGGATGATATCCTCGATCTTCTGCACCGTGGACGCTTCGACCGGCGAATCGACCCACTGGCCATTGCGGTTGACCTGACGCTGTGCACTCACGCGCAGCGCGTCGGCGCGCAGATCCTGGTCGAGGATCGCGACCGTCAGCTTGGTCCGCTCGGTCTGGAGGTTGGGATTCACATACCAGTCGGTGACGATCACGCCGCCATTCGAATCGGTCTGCATGATCGGTGCGAACGACACCGTGTCGAGCGCCGCGCGCCACAGATAGGCGTTGACGCCGATCGTCGTGACCTTCGACGCGGCGAGATCGGTGCGGGGGCGATCCTTGCCGCCGCCACATGCGGCGAGCGGAGCCGTCAGGCTCAGGGCAAGGCTGCCCAGGATCGCGGTGCGCAACAGGCGGTTCATCGGCATCTTCCTATGGGAAACTCTATGGGTGGCGAGCATCTATAGATCGTCATGCGCCCGCCGCAAGCGCAAGCCGCCGCGCGCCATTCGGAGTGCCCCCTGTGCGCCTCATGCAACACTTGTGGGGAAAAGCGATTCCGGCGGTGGAACATTGCGGCCGAATCATGGTAGGCGCAAAGCCACGGTAGGGGACGAAATGAGCGTTCGGCGACTCATGACTGGCATCGGGATCGGCTCGCTGGGCGCGGCCGGCCTTGTCGTCGCGCCTGCACTGCTTGCCCAGACCGCCCAGCAGCAGCAGCGAATCGCCGCTCCCAAGCGCGCATCGTCGTTCGGCAGCATCGGCACCTTCACCCCCGCTGCCGCGGATCCCAAGCTTGCCGCGGTCCTCGCGCGCAGCGGCCTTGCCGGCAGCGGCTTCCGCTTCACGCCGGCCGATTCGGCCCGCGCCACCAGCCGCAGCGTCACCGTTGCGGTGCGTGCGCGCACCGCGCGTCCGGCAACTGCACTCGCAGATCGCGGCGCCGCGGCGCCTGCCGCCGTCACGCTTCAGCCGATCGCGTACAATCTCGGCATGTCGGTGGGCTGGAAGCGCTTCGCCGTTTCGGGCGATCTGTCCAAGCTCGATCTGGCAGGCCAGCCGGGCAGCCGCGAGTCGATCGATCTGGGTGTCAGCTACACCGGCAAGCGTGCGTCAGGCCGGATCAAGGCCGAGGCCGAGCGTCCGCTCGACGGCGCACCGCGCCTGATCGCTGCCGAGCCAAGCTATTCGATCGATGTCGGTGGTTCCTATTCGCTTAGCCGCAATTTCGATCTGACCGCGGGCGTGCGCTACAAGTCCGAAGAAAACCGCCTGCCGCAGCTGACCGACAACCGGCGCGACAGCCAGTCGGTCTATGTCGGTACCGCGATCCGCTTCTAACCGCCCCAGGCGTCGATTCCCGCCCAGCCATGTACGCCTAGCGGCCTGAGCGCACGCCAGCGGCGTTCGTTCATGCCGCCGAGTGCGATGACCGGCGCACTCAATCCACGAATCAGCAATCCGAGCCGCGCCGGTCCGAGCGTCCGGGCGCCGGGGTGCGATCGGGTCGCGTGAACCGGTGAGACGAACAGCAGCGCCGCGCCGTCGCGAATCGCCGCAATCGCCTCGCGCCGCGAATGGACGGGTGCGGTCAGGGCGTTGGGACGGCGGCCATGCTGCGGGGCATGTC
Organism: Sphingomonas sp. GW821-FHT03E12; assembly: GCF_059420685.1. Taxonomy (NCBI): domain Bacteria; kingdom Pseudomonadati; phylum Pseudomonadota; class Alphaproteobacteria; order Sphingomonadales; family Sphingomonadaceae; genus Sphingomonas; species Sphingomonas sp. GW821-FHT03E12. Next base: position 595,816 of record NZ_JBWKUF010000001.1, on the reverse strand, counting down.
CCAGCCGGCCGGCACCTGCGACGACCAGCATCAATCCCCGTCGCTGCGCGATTCGCGAGAGTCTCGCGAACAGCGCCCGCCGCTCGGTCAGCGGCAGCGTATAATGCCGCAGGATCACGCCCGACCCCTTCGGTAACGCGGCAAGGGCGTCCCAGAGTCCTTCGCCCAGCCGTTCGTCCGTCATCAGCCAGCGCCGGGGCAATTCCTTGGCAAGGGAGGGGTGGCGGCGGCGCATCGCCCCTCCTATAGCCGCGCCCATGGCATCCGACACCGCTGACTCGCGCCTTTCCGCCATCCGTGACCGAATCGCCCGCGCCGCGAAGACCGCGCGCCGCGATCCGGCTGACGTCACGCTCATCGCCATCTCCAAGACGCATGAGGCCGCCGCGATCCGCCCGCTGATCGTTGCGGGCCAGCGCGTGTTCGGCGAGAATCGCGTCCAGGAGGCTGCGGCCAAATGGCCCGGCCTGCGCGAGGAGACGCCGGGGATCGCCCTTCACCTGGTCGGCCAGCTCCAGTCGAACAAGGCGGAGGACGCGGTGGCGCTGTTCGATGCGATCCATTCGGTCGATCGCCCGTCGCTCGTCACCGCGCTCGCCCGCGCGATGGACAAGACAGGCCGCCGCCCGCCCTGCTTCCTCCAGGTCAATATCGGGGACGAGCCGCAAAAGGGTGGCTGTACAGTCGCCGATCTCCCCGCATTGCTCGCCGAGGCCCGGGCCGCGGCGCTCCCGGTCGCGGGGCTGATGGCGGTCCCACCGTTCGGGGTCGATTCGGCTCCCTATTTCGCGCTGCTGGCCAAGCTGGCGCGCGACCATGACGTCACCGGCCTCAGCATCGGCATGTCCGACGATTTCGAGACCGCGGTCACCCTTGGCGCCACGCATGTCCGCGTCGGTACCGCCCTGTTCGGAGTGCGTGCATGAGCCTTCCCGTCCGATTCGACGCCATTATCTTCGATTTCGACGGGGTGCTGCTCGAGAGCGAATATGCCGGAAACAAGCAGGTCGCCGAGTATCTCACCGGGATCGGGCATCCGACCACGCCTGAGGAGTCGATGGCCAATTTCATGGGCTTTTCGGGGCGTGAGTTCCTCGATGCGGTAGAGCGCTGGATCGGCCGGCCGCTGCCCGCGGATTTCTACGACGCGCGCGCGATCGAGGATCAGCGGGCGCTGGAAGAGGGAATCGAGGCGGTGGTCGGTGCGGTCGCCTTCATCCGCTCGCTGCCCGACGCGCTCCCGCGCGCGATCGCTTCGTCGAGCATGACGCCCTGGATCGCCGGCCATCTCGACCATCTTGGGATCCGCGACGCGTTCGAGGGGCGGATCTTCAGCGGGTGCGAGCATGTGAAGCGGGGCAAGCCGGCACCGGACATCTATCTCCATGCCGCGCAGGCGCTGGGCGTCGATATTGCACGCTGCGCGATTCTCGAGGATTCGCCGGTGGGTGCGACCGGAGCGGTGGCGTCGGGCGCGCATGTCATCGGACTATGTGCGGGCAGCCATTGCGGGGTGGGGCATGACGAGCGCCTGCGTGCGGTTGGCGTGCACGATATCGCGCATGATTTCGGCGAGGTCGCGCGGCTGGTGGCCTAGCAGCCACCCCGTTCCAGCATGAACGCGCGCAGCGCGATCGCATCTTCCAGCGCGTTGTGCGGCACCGCGCTTGTTCTCGCCGCGTCGAAGCCCGGCGCGTCGCACAGCTCGAAGGTGATGCGCGCGATCGGATGGCGGTATCCGGGCCGCGCGATGAGCGCCATTGCGGCGTGGGCGATATCCTCGGGCCAGTCTGCGATCACGACCGGATCGGGATCGTTGCCGAGATAGGCGGCAAGCGAACGTCCCAGTTCCTCACGCGTGACCGGTTCGATGCCCAACACCGGCAGCACATGCGCCGCAACCCATGGCGTCGGCTCAGGGCAATCGAGCGCGGCGTAGAAGGGCGTGCCGCCATCTTCCGGCGCCAATGCGAGCGCGATCAGGGGGCCGCCGAACCCGTTGAATTCGGCGTCCAGATAGTATCGCATTAGAGTTGATGCCCCGTCCGGTCGCGCTTGGTGGCGAGGTAGCGCTCGTTATGGGGGTTGGGCGGCAGACTATGCGGAACGCGTTCGGCGACACCGATACCCGCTGCCTCGAGTCCGGCGACCTTTTCCGGGTTGTTGGTGAGCAGGCGCACTCGGTCCTGCCCCAACAGCTTGAGCATCCGCCCGGCCACGCCGAAATCGCGCGCATCGACCGCAAAGCCCAGCCGCGTATTGGCATCGACGGTGTCGAAGCCCTGGTCCTGCAGCGCATAGGCGCGCAGCTTGTTGATCAGGCCGATCCCGCGCCCTTCCTGACGCAGATAGAGCAGCACGCCCCAGCCGCTGTCGGCGATCGCGTGAATCGCGGCATGGAGCTGCGGTCCGCAATCGCATTTGAGGCTCCCCAGCACGTCGCCGGTCAGGCATTCGCTGTGCAGCCGCACCAGCGGCGCGGCGCCATTGGGCTGGCCGATCAGCAGCGCGACATGCTCGTCGGGCGATTCGGGCGTGCGGAAGGCGACGATCTCCGTGTCCTCGGCACCTGCGACAGGCAGACGCGCGCGCGTCACGATCCGCAGGCGCGCGGGATCTTCATGCGTATCGATATCGGCGGGTGTGATTGCGTCTTCGGCCTCGTCTTCGCGGACGAAGAAGGCAGGGACCAGCCCGGCGATACGCGCCAGCCGCAGCGCCGCCGCGGCGGCATCGGGCGCGGGTACGGGAATTGCGCGGAACGGACCCTTGAGCGGGGTGGCAAGGTCGAGCTGGGGGTCGGCCAGCGCCACCGCGCCATCGAAATCGAGCCAGGGTGCGCGCTCGACGAGGACCGGTGCATCGGGTGCAGCCGCGTCCCGCTGGTTGGCCAGCTTCAGCGTCACCGCGCGTCCGGCAGAGATCAGGACCGGTGCCGCGGAATCGGGATCGAATCCGGCCAACCGGTCCGCGTCGGCTGTCTCAATGGCGAGCAGCGAGAGCGTTCCCGACGCGCCGCGGATCGCGATCGGCCAGCCCCGGCGCAGGGCGTCGATCGCGCGGGCGGTGGCGCGCGGGTCGCTCAAAAGTCGAACTCGGTGACGATCGGTACATGGTCCGACGGCTTGAGCCAGCCGCGGCACGGCTCGCACACGCGGTGCGCGGTTGCCTTGGCCGCGACGTCCTTGCTCGCCCACATATGGTCGAGCCGGCGGCCGCGGTCGGACGCTGCCCAGTCCTTGGCGCGATAGCTCCACCAGGTGAAGCAGCGCTCAGGCGCGGGGATGAAGTGGCGGCCGAGATCGACCCAGTCGTTCGCCGCCTGAAGTCGAGCCAGGGCCTCGACCTCGATCGGCGTGTGGCTGACCACGTCGAGCAGCTGCTTGTGGCTCCACACGTCGGATTCGAGCGGGGCGATGTTGAAGTCGCCGGTCACGATTACGGGCAGATTGCCCAGCCCTTCGGACCAGCGGGTCATCCGCTCGATGAAATCGAGCTTCTGGCCGAATTTGGGGTTCACAATGCGGTCGGGAACGTCGCCGCCGGCGGGGACATAGACATTTTCGAGCCGCACGCCGTTGGGAAGGCGTACGCCGACATGCCGCGCCTCGCCATTGGCCTGCCAGTCGAGCCGGTCGTCCTCGGTGACGGGCACGCGGCTGACGATCGCGACGCCGTGGTGCATACGCTGGCCGTGGATGATGATGTGATCATAGCCCAGCGCACGCAGCGGAGCGTGGGGGAAATCCCCGTCGATCACCTTGGTTTCCTGCAGGCACAATATGTCGGGCGCTTCCTCGCGGAGGAATTTCTCGACGATCTCCATGCGGAAGCGGACGGAGTTGATGTTCCAGGATGCGATCTTCATGCGACCGGGGATGTAGTCGGGGAAGTCGCGCTGCGCCAGAGAGACGCTTGTAAGTTTACGGTACCGGCCCGCTTCCCCACCCGGCCACCCATCAGCAGGATATTCTGGAATGGGTGGCCGGGTGGGGGAGCGGGCCGGTGCCGCCTGCACCGCAAGGTGCCAACCTAGAAAGCCAAAGGCCCCCGCTCCGGGGGCATGGAGCGAGGGCCGACCTGGCGTTCGTCACGCAGGCGGGACAGGGTGGCTTCGGGCAACAGGGGGAAAAATCCCGAAAGCCCCGTCCGCACTCTGGGTGTTAGCGGTGTGAAGCTGTCGCCAACATGAATGGCTCAACCCAAACAGGCTCAGCGGCGGCCGCCGCGGTTCCGGGGATCGTTCCAGCGGAACGCTCCGTCGCTCACCGGCGCATTGAACTGCTGGTTGGTCAGCCGAATGGTGGTGCGGTTGTTCTGGGAATCGAGGGCGACCCAGCCCTGGAGCATCAGGCCGCCGGGCGCCGCGGCATTGCGCGCGAACACCATCGTCAGCCGGCCATATTCGGGCCGCTTGGGGTCATGGGCCTCGATGCTGACGACATCGGGGCTGCTGGTCGGCACCACCTTGGCGAAGCGCGAAATGTCCTGATCGGGGTTCAGCAACACGCCCAGCGGCGAATTCTTGACCGGCCAGCGCGAGACCTGTTTCACCGAATAGTCGATGAACCACAGCGAACTGCCGTCGCCGACGATCAGCAGCGGCACGCCCTTCTCATACTGGAAGCGGACCTTGCCCGGCTTCTTGAGCGTCAGCGTGCCGTTGAGCGTCTTGCCCGCGCGGTCGGTCTGCGCGAACGACGCCGTCATCGTCTGCGCACTGCGCAGATGCTGCTGCACCTGGGCGAGTGTGCCTTGCTGCTGCGCGGCGGCGGGCAGGGCAAGCGGAAGGGTGACGACGGCCAGAACCGCCAGAAGCCGGATAATCATGGGTTTGCCAAACATATCCAAGCCTCTGTCGGTTCCGTCTTGAACACGCTGTGAACCAGCGTGCCGGGTTCAGCTCAGGCTTCGCTGCGTGCCTTGACGATCTTGCCCGGGGTGCGCGGCGGCTCGCCCTTGGGCAGCGCGTCGACATGCTCCATACCCTCGGTCACCTCGCCCCAGACGGTGTACTGGCCATCGAGGAAGGTCGCGTCGTCGAGGCAGATGAAGAACTGCGAGTTGGCGCTGTTGGGATCGTTGGTGCGGGCCATCGAGCAGACGCCGCGGACGTGCGGCGCGCGGCTGAACTCGGCGGGGAGGTTGGGCTCCTTCGATCCGCTCATGCCGGTGCCGGTCGGATCGCCGCCCTGCGCCATGAATCCGTCGATCACGCGGTGGAAGACGACGCCGTCATAGAAACCGCTGTCGGCCAGCTTGGTGATCCGCTCGACATGCTGCGGCGCCAGATCGGGGCGCAGCTTGATGTGCACGTCGCCGGTGTCGAGCGTCATGACGAGGCGGCTGGGAAGGTCGGCCATTTGAAACACAACTCCGAATATAAAAGGGGGGCGCGTCAACTAGGCACTCGTGCGCGCCGTTGCAAATCGAGCAGCGTTTGTTTCGAGAAGACGGCACCGGCCCGCTCCCCCGCCCCGCCACCCATAGGGTACCGATGTTGGGTGGCGGGGCGGGGGAGCGGGCCGGTGCCGCCAAACCAATATCGCTGCGGATTGGCAGCGCGATTCGAGCGCGTTAGAGGGAGGGCAGGCGCGAAGCAGGGGAAGGCTCGATGACCGACGAGACCGAGACCACCGCGCCCGATTCCGTAGCCCGCGATTCGCACGAGCATCTCAGCCACGATTTCGTGCGTACTGTGCTCGATCTGGTCGAAGCCGGTGATGTCGAGGCGGTCCGCGAGAAGGTCGAGCCGCTCCACCCCGCCGACATCGCCGATCTGGTCGAGCTGACCCCGGCCGAGCAGCGCCAGCCGCTCGCCGCCGCGATCGCCGGGCTGATCGACGGCGACGTGCTCGCCGAGATGAACGACTGGGTGCGCGACGAGCTGATCGAGTCGCTCGACCCGCATGAAGTCGCGGACATCGCCGCCGAACTCGATACCGACGACGCGGTCGCGATCATCGAGGACATGGAGGAAGAGGATCAGCGCGCGGTGCTGCGCGCCCTCGACCCCGACGATCGCGCGGCGATCGAGGAAGCGCTTTCCTACCCCGAGGAATCCGCCGGCCGCCTGATGCAGCGCGAGCTGATCGCGGTGCCCGAGCATTGGAGCGTCGGCGACGTGCTCGATTACCTCCGCGGCGAGGAGGAACTGGCGACCGACTTCTGGGAGATCTTCGTCGTCGACCCCGGGCACAAGCCGGTCGGTACCTGCGCGCTGTCCTGGATCCTGCGCACCCCGCGCTCGGTGGCGATGGGTGACGTCATGAAACGCGAGCAGACGCTGATCCCGGTAGGGATGGATCAGGAAGAGGTCGCGCTGATCTTCCAGAAATACGCGCTGATCTCCGCTGCGGTGATCGACGACAGCGGCCGGCTGGTCGGCATGATCACGGTGGACGACGTCGTCCACATCATCTCCGAGGAAGCGGGCGAGGACGCGCTGCTGCTGTCGGGCGCGGGTGAGGGCGACATCAACGAGCCGGTGGTCGATTCGTACAAGGTGCGCGTGCGCTGGCTGATCGCCAATCTCGGCACCGCGATGGTCGCCGCGACGATCATCGGCATGTTCGAGGGAACGATCGCCAGGATGGTGACGCTCGCCGCGCTGATGCCGATCGTCGCCGGCGTCGGCGGCAATGCCGGGACGCAGACGATGGCGGTGACGGTGCGCGCGCTCGCCACCAACCAGCTCACCCAGTCCAACACCCTGCGCGCGATCCGGCGCGAGATTAAGGTCGCGCTGCTCAACGGCGTCACGATCGCGGCGGTGCTGGGCAGCGGTGTCGGCCTCGTCTTCCAGAATCCGCTGCTCGGCGTGGTGATCGCCACCGCGATGCTCGCCAACATCGTCATCGCAGGCTGCGCCGGGGTGCTGGTGCCGCTGACGCTGGCGCGCTTCCGCGCCGATCCCGCGGTCGCCTCGTCGGTGTTCGTGACGATGACCACCGATTCGATGGGCTTCCTCGTCTTCCTCGGCCTTGCCAGCGCGAGCGGGCTGACCGGCTGATTGGCCGGTTGAACCGCGCGCCGGTTGCGCCCAGATGGAGGGCGTGCCGCTTCATCTCACCAAGGTCGCCTATGGATGCGACAGCGTCGACTATCTCCGCGAGCGCCTGGCCCTGCGCGCCGCGCACGGCCCGACGGCATTCCTGACGACGCGCTATCTGCCCAAGCGGCATGAGGAGATCGCGTCCGAAGGCGGCGAGGGCGGGTCGCTGTTCTGGATCATCAAGCACCAGCTGATCGGACGCTCGCCCATCCTGCGCTTCGGCGAGGCGGAAGGCGGGCGCGTGGCGATCCATCTCGCGCCCGAGCTGATCCTGGTCCAGCCGCGGCCCAAGCGCGCGCATCAGGGCTGGCGCTATCTTGAGGGCAGCGATGCGCCGCCCGATCTCGGCACCGGCGACATGGCGTCACTCCCGCCCGAACTGGCGGGGAAGCTGGCTGAGCTCGGGATCGTCTAGCGCGCGAGCGAGGGGAAGGCGGCGCGGAAGGCCGCGACCTTCGGCTTGTCCCAGCGCACGATATAGGGGTGGTTGGGGTTGCGGCGGGCGAAGTCCTGATGCTGCGCCTCGGCGAGGTAGAACTGCCCCTGTTCAATGGTCGTGACGATGGGCTTGCCATAGGCGCCGGCCTTGCCGAGCTGGTCGAGATAGGCCCGTGCCACTCGCGCCTGTCCCGGATTCTGCGGGAAGATCGCCGAACGGTAGCTGGGGCCGGTATCCGGCCCCTGGCGGTTGAGCTGGGTGGGGTCGTGCGCGACCGCGAAATAGATGCGCAGCAGCGTGGCATAGCTCACCTGGCGCGGATCATAGACGATCCGTACCGCCTCGGCATGGCCGGTGCGTTCGGTGGATACCTGATTATAGGAGGCGGTCGCCTTGGTGCCGCCGGCATAGCCGCTGGTGACGGCGCGGACGCCCTTCACCTGTTCGAACACCGCTTCGAGGCCCCAGAAACAGCCGCCTGCGAGCACCGCGACCTGATCGCCGGGTGCGGGAGTGACATCGATGGTTGAGGGAGGAATCGCCACCGCCTTCTCGGCTTTGGCGGGTGCGATCGGCGGGACGAGACCCGCAGCAGACATGAAGCCCAGGCTTGCCAGTCCGGCAATGCCCAGGGCTATCGCCCGCATCAGAAGAACGGGGTCGCCGTCACACGCTCGATATTGAGCGCGACCATAGCGATCGCGCCGAGCGAGAAGCCGGCCATAACGCGCCGCAGAAACTGCGACTTCAGAACCGTAAGCATCACATTGCCCTTTGTCTTGGTTGGGGCGGAGATGGGATCTCCTCCCGTGAATCCAAGAGTAGTTCTACTTGTCCGCGATGAACGTCCGCTGGATACGGCGTAATTCATCGTTCAGGTTGCGGTGCCGGCCCGCTCCCCCACCCGGCCACCCATAGGATACACTGGCGTTGGGTGGCCGGGTGGGAGCGGGCTGGTGCCGCGCGCCGCGCAAGCGGCGCCTAAACCTAGCGGAGCGCGGCGCAGGCTTCCTGGATGCGGCCGCATGCCTCGGTCAGTACGTCTTCGCTGGTCGCGTAGCTGATACGGAGCGCGGGCGAGAAGCCGAACGCGCCGCCATGCACCGCGGCGACCTTGGCATCGTCAAGCAGGTATCCGACCATCGTCTCGTCGGTGTCGATGACCAGGCCCTTGGGCGTGGTCTTGCCGATCAGCTGGCTGAACTCGGGATAGACGTAGAAGGCACCTTCGGGACGCGGGCAGTTCATGCCGTTGATCTGGTTCAGCATCGACACGACGAGGTCGCGGCGCTTCTGGAAGGCGGCGGCGCGATCCTTGAGGAACGACTGGTCGCCGTTGAGCGCAGCGACCGAGGCGGCCTGCGACACGCTGCACGGGTTGCTGGTCGACTGCGACTGGAGCTTGCCCATTGCCTTGATCAGCCACTGGGGACCACCGGCGAAACCGATACGCCAGCCGGTCATGGCATAGGCCTTGGACATGCCGTTCGCAGTCAGCGTGCGGTCGTAGAGCGACGGGCAGACCTGCGCGATCGTCGCGAACTCGAAGCCGTCGTACAGGATATGCTCGTACATATCGTCGGCATAGATCAGGACGTGCGGGTGCCGCTCGAGCACTTCGCCCAGCGCCTTCAACTCAGCGGCGCTGTACGCGGCGCCGGTCGGGTTGGACGGCGAGTTGAGCACGACCCACTTGGTCTTGGCGGTGATCGCCGCCTCGAGCTGCTCGGGCTTGATCTTGTAGTTCGCCTCGGCGCCCGCGGCGATGAACACCGGCTTGCCGCCCGCAAATTCGACGACGTCGGGATAGCTCACCCAATAGGGGGCCGGGATGACGACCTCGTCACCCGCGTCGATCGTCGCGCAGAACGCGTTGAACAGGGTGTGCTTGCCGCCCGAGTTCACGCTGATCTGGTTCTCGGCATAGGTCAGGCCGTTGTCGCGCGCGAACTTGCCGACGATCGCGGCCTTCAGCTCCGGCGTGCCGTCGACATTGGTGTATTTGGTGATGCCCTTGCGGATCGCCTCGATCGCGGCTTCCTTGACGAAGTCGGGCGTGTCGAAGTCGGGCTCGCCCGCGCCCAGACCAATCACGTCGATGCCCTGCCGTTTCAGCTCGAACACCCGGCTCGTCATCGCGAGCGTCGCGGAAGGCTGGATACGGTTGAGCGCGGCGGAGGTCTGCATGGGCGGTCGCCTGTCTGGGAGGGGAATCGCGCGCCCTATAGGTCCGCCGGTGCCTCCTCCGCAACCGTAACCGCGGAAACCAGTCCGCGCAGTGCGTTGCCGACGAAGAATCCGCCGTCGAGATCGGCGGGCGTGAGCTCGGCTTCGGCCGCGCGGCCGGTCTCGATCAGTTCGGCGCGCAGCACGCCCGGAAGCGCGCCGCGCGCTAGCGGCGGAGTCAGCAGCGTGCCGTCGCGCTCGACGAAGATCGAGGTGAAGCTGCCTTCGGTCAGATAGCCGTCGGCATCGACATAGAGCGTCTCGAACGCCTCTTCGCTGCGGGGATAGACGCTGCGGTCGCTGGTCTTGTGGGCCAGGCGGAAGTCGCGCGGCGCAACTTGGCGGGCGCGGATCGCGACGGTTACCGGTCCCTCCGGTGCGGCGGGCATCGGCGCGGTACCGATCGCGACATTGCCGCTGCGTGACAGCAGCAGCCGCACGCGCGCCGGGCCGCGCAGCCGGAAGGTGGCCGCCTGCAGTTCGTTGCGCGCGGCATGGCGGTCGAAGGCAAAGCCCAGTGCCTCCGCGCTCGTCTTCATCCGCGCCAGATGCCGTTCGAGCAGCGGAATGCCCTCTGCCGGGTCGAACGCCATCGTCTCAATGAGGTCCACCTGCCGCTGCCCCCGTGTCAGGAACGCGCCCTTGGCCAGGCACTCGTCCCATTCTTCCCCCGCGCGTGAATCCGCGACCACGCCCGATCCCAGGCCGATGCTCGCGGTTTCGCTGTCGCGAGGCAAGTACAGCGTGCGGATCGCGACGTTGAAGGCAGCGTCGCCATCTGCGTCGATCCGGCCGATTGATCCGGTGTACGGTCCGCGCGCGTCGGGTTCGACCGCGCCGATCACTTCCATCGCGCGGATCTTGGGCGCCCCGGTGATCGATCCGCAGGGAAAGGTCGCGGCCAGCACCTCGCCGATGCCGGTCTCTTCGGCCAGGCGGGCCGAGACGGTCGAGACCATCGTGTGGAGGGTCGGATAGGTTTCGACCTTGAACAATTCGGGCACGCGGACGCTGCCCGGCGCGGCGATACGCGTGAGATCGTTGCGCATCAGATCGACGATCATGAGGTTCTCGGCGCGCTGCTTGGCGTCCGCCGCCAGCGTTGCCTTGGCCACCACGTCCTCTTCGGGCGTGGCGCCGCGCGGGGTTGTTCCCTTCATCGGCCGGGCGATCAGTTCGCCATCACGAAGCGCGAAGAAGAGTTCGGGCGAGAAAGACAACAGCCAGTCGCTGCCCGTCCACACGATCCCGCCATAGCCCGCCGCCGCGCGCCCGCGGATCGCGGCATAGGCCGCCAGCGGATCGCCCAGCACGCGGACCGCTGTCCGGAAGCTCAGATTTGCCTGATAGATGTCCCCCGCCACGATCCAGTCGTGCACGCGGGCAAAGGCGGCGTCATAGGCGGCGCGTGTGATCCCCGGCCGCGGCCGCCCGATCCATGCGCCGGCGGGATCGGGAAGCCGCGCGGTGACGTCATCCGCCGCGATCGTCTCGAAACCCTCGAACAGCCCGAACCACAGCAACGGTCCGGCGGTGGCCGGCGTCTCCAGCCTGGGTTCAAGCGCGTGCCCGGCTTCATAGGCAAGATACCCCGCGGCATGCAGCCCTTCCGCGCGTGCCGCATCGAGCGCGTCGAGTGCGGGTTGAACCTCCCCGGGCGCATGCGCGGTCACGATCCGCACCGGATCGCGGTACAGTCGCGCATCGGCGCCGCCCGGCCGGGCATCGTCGAGCAGCACGAAGGGGGCCGGTCCAAGCATCGGCCCGCATTGCAGGCCCGCGCGCCGCGCCGCAACCCTCTGTTGCCGCCCTCCTTCCGTCCGCCTATCTCCACGGGCGATGAACACGGCTTCCACTCCCCCCCTTCGCGCCGCGATCGTGCCGGTCACGCCGCTTCAGCAGAACAGCACCTTGCTCTGGTGCACCGAAACGATGCGCGGTGCCTTCACCGATCCGGGCGGCGACCTCGACCGGCTGAAGGCCGCGGCGCAGCAGCATGGCGTCACGATCGAGAAACTGCTGATCACCCATGGCCATATCGACCATTGCGGCCAGGCCGGGATGCTGGCCAAGGAACTGGGCGTGCCGATCGAGGGGCCGCACGAGGCCGACCGCTTCTGGATCAGCCGGCTCGACGATGACGGTCGCAAATACGGCATCGACGGCAAGCCGTTCGAGCCCGACCGCTGGCTGGTCGATGGCGATACCGTCACCGTCGGCAACCTCACGCTCGACGTCTATCACTGCCCGGGCCACACGCCCGGCCATGTCGTGTTCCACCACGCGCCGTCGAAGCTCGCCATCGTCGGCGATGTAATCTTCCAAGGATCGATCGGCCGCACCGATTTCCCGATGGGCAATCACCAGGATCTGCTCGACGCGATCACGGGCAAGCTCTGGCCGCTCGGCGGCGACACCGTCTTCGTTCCCGGCCATGGCCAGCCGAGCAATTTCGCGCAGGAACGCCGCACCAATCCCTTCGTTGCCGATGCGGTGCTCGCACGAAGTTAAACCAATCGGTTGACAATTGACTGAGGCGAGTCGTAGTTCAACCATATGGTTGAACGACTCGACATGACCTTTCACGCGCTTGCCGATCCCACCCGCCGCGGGATGCTCGCCAGCCTTGCGCTCGGCGAAAAGAGCATCGGCGAACTGGCCCAGCCTTATGCGATGAGCTTCGCGGGCGCCTCGAAGCACGTCCAGGTGCTCGAGCGCGCCGGCCTCATCGCGCGCCGCAAGGCCGGCCGTACCCAGATCTGCACGCTTCAGCCCGAACCGCTCGCCGAAGCCAATCAATGGCTCCAGCAATGGGCAGGCTTCTGGAACACCCGCCTCGACAATCTCGAGGCCCTGCTTCGCAGCATCCCCAGGGGAGAGGCGCAATGACCTATATCGACGGCTTCGTGCTCGCCGTGCCCACAGCCAATCGCGAGCGGTTCCGCGACATGGCCGCGCGTATCGCGAAGGTCTTCATCGACCATGGCGCGTTGCGCGTGATCGAGAATTGGGGCGACGATGTGCCCAAGGGCGAGGTCACCGACCTGTATCGCGCAGTGCAGGCGAAGGCGGACGAGACGGTCGTCTTCTCCTTCATCGAATGGCCGTCGAAGGAAGCGCGCGACAAGGGCAACGACGCTGTCGCTGCCGACCCGCGCACGGTGCAGGCGCCGGAAGAGCTGAACCTCATGGACCCCAAGCGCATGATCTATGGCGGCTTCATGCCGATCGTCGAGGAAAGGGGAGCCTGAACCATGGCCAGGGCAACCCCATTCCTGATGTTCCAGGGCGGCAAGGCCGAAGCGGCGTTGAGCTTCTACGCCGGGCATATCCCTGACAGCCGGATCGACTCGCTGGAGACGTTCGGGCCAGATGGTCCCGGCCCCGAAGGTACCGTGCTGCGCGGCTATGCGACCATCGCCGGGCAGGCGGTGATGGTTCACGACAGCTTCGTCACGCATGGCTTCGATTTCACGCCATCCTGGTCCTTCTTCCTCGACTGCGCGAATGAAGCCGAGTTCGACCGGCTGTTCGCGACCTTGTCCGAACAGGGCAGCGTGCTGATGCCGCCTGCCAATTACGGCTGGAGTGCGAAATTCGCCTGGGTGAGCGACCGCTTCGGCATCTCATGGCAGCTCAACCTGCCATGAGCGCGCCCGTCATCCTCACGATCCGCCGCGACTTTTCGGCATCGCCCGAGCGGGTGTTCGATGCCTGGCTCGATCCCGATCAGGCGCGCCGCTTCCTGTTCGCGACGCCCGACGGCGAGATGCGGTCGGTGGAGATCGACGCCCGGGTCGGCGGTCATGCGCTGATTGTCGAACGGCGCGCGCAGGGCGATGCCGGCCATCGCCTGAAGTTCGAGGTGATCGACCGCCCCGCTCGCCTCGTCTTCCTTTTCGCCGCCGACCCGGCGGAAGAAGGCGAATGGACACGCGTGAGCATCGACATCGCGCCCACCTCAGGCGGCTGCACACTGACGCTTACCCATGAAATGGACCCGCAATGGGCGGCCTATGAGGACCAGACGCGCAGCGGCTGGACGATGATCCTCGACAGCCTCGCCCGCATCACGGAGTGACCCCGATGACCGACACGCTCGCCGATATGGAAATCCTCGCGCCCGATACGTTTCGCATGGTGCGCATCCTCGATGCTGATCCGGCGACGGTCTGGCGTTACCTCACCGAAGCGGGGCTGCGCCGGAAATGGTTCTCCGCCGGCACCGATGCGACAGGCGTCGGCGAGACTGTCGAGCTGGTATTCGACCATGACGAACTGTCTGCCGACGACGTTCCCTATCCGGCCGATTATGCCAAGTGGAAGGGCGCGGTCGGGCGGGAGAAGGTCGTGGAGTTCGACCCGCCCCATGTCTTCGCGATCAGCTGGGACGAGGGCAAGGAAGGGATCGCCCGGTTCGAGCTGGCTGAGGCCGGTGCAGGCAAGACCCGTCTCACCCTGACGCACAGCGGCATCACCGGCCCGGCGCCGATGGCCAATTTCGGCGGCGGCTGGCATTCGCATCTCGCGGTGCTCGAAGGGCTGCTCAAGGGCGATCCGGTGCGCGACTTCTGGGCGCTGCACGCGGAGTCGGAGGCACGGGTCGCCGCAGCGCTGGCGGGCCGCTGAGCTTTTCGCGATTCCCCCGGTGCGTTATGCCGCCGGGGGAGGATCGCGATGAGCACCAGGATCGAAGGCAAATGTCTGTGCGGCGCGGTACGGGTGCGGATCGCGCCGCCCGAACCGCATATCGGTGCGTGCCATTGCGAGATGTGCCGCCGCTGGGGTGGTGGTCCCTCGCTGTCGCTCAGGCTGGTATCGGACCCTGAGATCGAGGGGGCCGAACACATCGCCCGCTATGAATCGTCGGACTGGGCGGAGCGCGGTTTCTGCCGGACCTGCGGCACGCACCTCTTCTACTTCTTCCGGCCGAAATCGGGCTATTCCTTTCAGGCCGGCCTGTTCGACGGGATCGAGGCGTTCGATCTGGCGGACGAGATCTTCGTCGACGAGAAACCCGGCTATTATGATTTTGCGGGTGAACGCGAGCGCCTGACCGGGCCGGAAGTGATGGCGGAAGCAGGGATCGGCGACGCCTGACGCTGCCGACCCTTCGACAATTCGTCCCCGGCACCCTAGATGGGCGCGATGCTGATCCTCGGCCTCGAATCGAGTTGTGACGAAACCGCCGCCGCGCTGGTGACCGGCAACCGTCGGATTCTCTCGCACCAGCTTGCCCGGCAGGACGAGGCGCACCGCCCGTTCGGCGGTGTGGTGCCCGAAATCGCCGCGCGCGCGCATGTCGAGGCGCTGGGGCCGCTGATCGAAGCGGCGCTGGAAGAGGCGAAGGTCACGCTGGCCGATGTCGATGCCATTGCCGCGACCGCCGGGCCGGGCCTGATCGGGGGCGTCATGGTCGGGCTCGTTACCGGCAAGGCGCTGGCGCATGCCGCGAACAAGCCGCTGGTTGCGGTCAACCATCTCGAGGGGCATGCGCTCTCGCCGCGGCTGGCCGAGCCGGACCTTGCCTTCCCCTATCTGCTGCTGCTCGTCTCGGGCGGCCATTGCCAGTTGCTGCTGGTCGAGGGCGCCGGCCGCTACCGCCGCCTCGCCACCACGATCGACGATGCCGCGGGTGAGGCGTTCGACAAGACCGCCAAGCTGCTCGGTCTCGGCTTCCCCGGCGGCCCTGCCGTCGAACGTGCGGCGCTGGAGGGCGATCCGCGGTCGGTTCCCCTTCCCCGCCCGCTGGTGGGCTCGGGCGAACCGCATTTCTCCTTTGCCGGCCTCAAGAGCGATGTCGCGCGCAAGGTCGGCAAGTTCGCCCCCGCCGACCTCGCCGCATCCTTCCAGCAGGCGGTGGTCGATTGCCTGGTCGACCGCACCCGGATCGCGCTCGACAAGGCGCCGGAGGCCACGGCACTGGTCGTGGCGGGCGGGGTTGCGGCCAACAATGCGGTACGCACCGCGCTCACGGAGCTCGCCGCCGACCATGGCTTGCCCTTCATTGCCCCGCCGCTCTGGCTCTGCACCGACAATGCGGCCATGATCGCCTGGGCTGGGGCCGAGCGGTTTGCGCTCGGGCTCACCGATCTGCTCGATCTGCCCGCGCGTCCGCGCTGGCCGCTCGATCCGGATGCGGAGAAGGTGCGGGGAGCGGGGGTAAAGGCATGAAACTGGCGGTCATCGGCGGTGGCGCATGGGGCACGGCACTCGCGCAGGTCGCGGCGCGCGGCGGCGCACCGGTCACGCTCTGGGCGCGCGAGGACGACGTCGTGACGTCAGTCAACGCCACCCATGAAAACAGCCTGTTCCTTCCAGGCCTGCCCCTCTCGCCCTCGATCCGCGCCACCGGCGATCTCGCCGGCCTTGACGACGCCGATGCGTTGCTGGTCGTCGTTCCCGCCCAGTTCCTCCGCCCCGTTCTTGCGCAGACGCCCGTCGCGGGCCGGCCGCTGGTGCTGTGCGCCAAGGGGATCGAGGCGGGCACGCAGAAGCTGGTCGCCGAAGTCGCACGTGAACTGCACCCGGCCGCGCCGGTGGCGGTGCTCTCCGGCCCGACCTTCGCGCATGAGGTCGCGAAAGGCCTGCCCACCGCCGTTACCCTCGCCTGCGAGGATGACCTGTTGCGTGAGGCGCTCGCCGAGCGTCTCGGCGGACCCACCTTCCGTACCTATGGCTCGTCCGACGTCGCGGGCGCCGAAGTCGGCGGCGCGGTCAAGAACGTGCTCGCCATCGCATGCGGTGTAGTCGAAGGTGCGGGCCTCGGTCTCAATGCCCGCGCCGCGCTGATCGCGCGCGGCTTTGCCGAGATGACGCGCTTCGGCGTCGCCCGCGGCGGACGTCCGGAAACGCTGGCCGGCCTGTCGGGGCTGGGCGATCTGGTGCTTACCTGCTCCTCGACCAATTCGCGCAACTTCTCGCTTGGCGTTGGTCTCGGCCAGGGACGCAGCGCCGCCGAACTGCTCGCCGACCGCCGTACCGTTGCCGAAGGTGCGGCGACCGCGCCGGTGCTGCGCGAGGCGGCGAAGGCGGCGGGGGTCGATATGCCGGTCACGCAAGCGGTCTGCGCACTGCTCGAAGGCACGCCTGTTGGGCAGGTGGTGGATGCGCTGCTCAGCCGCCCGCTGCGGGAGGAGCATGTATGAGATGGGCGGTGATGTTGCGCGGGATCAACCTCGGCAAGCGCCAGCTCAAATCGGCGGAGCTCAAGGCTGTAGTCGAAGGGCTGGGCTATACGGACGTCAAGACCCTGCTTGCTTCGGGCAACGTCGTCTTCACCGCCGACGAAGCGGATGCGGCCGCGCTCGAAGCGACACTTCACGAGGCGCTGTTCAAGGAAACCGGGCTCAAGTCCGAAATCTTCGTGCGCTCGCCGGAGGAGATGACGGCGGTTGCCGCCGCCGACCCCTTCCGCGAAGCCACCAGTGAACGCCCGAGCTTCGTGGTCGTCGCCTTCCACCGCAAGCCGGTCGATGCGGCGGCGGTGGCGCGGCTTGAGGAAAACCATGACGGTCCCGAGCGGATGCATGTCATCGGCCGCGAACTCTATATCGACTTTCCCGATGGCCAGGGCCGTTCGACCCTTCACCCGGCGATGAGCAAGGCGAAGCTCGATCCGGTCAACACCGCGCGCAACTGGAACACGGTGCTCAAGATCCGCGACGCTCTCTAGAAGTCGACGGCGATTCCCTTGCGCTCCCAGTCGCCATAGCGGGTGGGGTCCTCGCCCAGCGGATCTGTTTCCGCCTTCTTCCCCGGCTCGGGCTCGGGCACCGGTGGGTTCTTCGACAGATAGGCGGGCGGCTTTACGTGGTCGGGGCGCTTGCCCATGATGCTTGTCCTGATTGCGACGGCGGCTTCGGTTTCCCACATTGGGCACTGAAAGGATCGAATCCAAGTGAACGGTTTCAAGACGACGATGCTGCTCGCGGCGCTGACGGCGCTGTTCATGGCGCTGGGCTTCACCATCGGCGGGCGTGGCGGGATGGTCATCGCGCTGCTGGTCGCGGTGGCAATGAACCTGTTCACCTACTGGAACGCCGACAAGATCGTGCTGTCGATGCACGGTGCGAAGCAGGTCGACGCGACCAGCGCCCCCGAATTCTACAACCTCGTCGCTGGGCTCGCCCAGCGCGCCGCGCTGCCGATGCCCAAGGTCTATGTCATCGATTCGCCGCACCCCAACGCCTTCGCCACCGGCCGTAATCCAGAGAATGCGGCGGTCGCGGCGACGATGGGCCTGCTGAACATGCTCGACCGCGACGAGATTGCGGGTGTGATGGCGCATGAGCTGGCGCATGTCCGCAACCGCGACACGCTGATCATGACGATGGTCGCGACGATCGCCGGCGCGATCTCGATGCTCGCCAATTTCGGCATGTTCTTTCGCGGCAATGGCGACAATCGCGGGGCGATGGTCGCGACCATCCTGGCGGTGATCGTTGCGCCCTTCGCCGCGATGATCGTCCAGATGGCGATCAGCCGGACGCGCGAATATGGCGCGGACCGCGGCGGCGCGGAGATTTCGGGCAATCCGCGCGCACTCGCTTCGGCACTCGCCAAGCTCGCCCGCGGCGCGGCCGCGGTGCCCAACCCCGTGGCCGAGCGCGTGCCCGCAGCCGCGCAGCTTTACATCGTCCCCGGTCTCGGCGGTGACAGCCTGTTCTCGACCCATCCCGACACCGGCAACCGCATCGCCGCGCTGGAGGAGATCGCGCAGGAAATGGGGCAGAGCGCGCCGCTGGACCGCTTCGGTGAAAACCCGGCGATTCCGTCAACTTCGTCATCCGCCCGCCCGTCGGCGCTGGGGATTAGGCCGCCTCAGCGCCGCTCCAGCGCGCTCGATCCCAACCGGCGCGGATGATCGACGACGCGCTTGGCGAGGTGGTTGCGGAGGCGGCCGGCGCTGTCGTGCAGACGGCTGGCGGCTTCATCGTCGATCTCGCCTTTGCCTATGTCTTTTCGGGCTACACTGCGCGCTTCTTCCACGGGCTTGGCCGCCGTTCGATCGCGGTCGCGACATGGGGGCGGATCCGTATCCCGTCCTCGCTTCGCACCGTACCGCGCGGCGTGCGCGTTCGTCCGCGCCGATCCGACTGGCTGGCGCTGTGGACCGGCGTTGCGATCTGGGTCAGCCTCTTCCTCGGGCTTTGCCTGATCGGGTGGGAATTCCTTTGAGGGTGATCTAGCGCCGGAAACGGCGTAGGGGCGGTTGATGTCCCGGCATCCGAACCACCGCCCCCCTTCCGATCCCCCCGGCGTTCCGGCACGCCGTGCCGCGCTCCGCCTGCTCGATGCGGTGCTGCGCCGTGGCCTCGCCATCGAACAGGCGCTTGAGGCATCGACCAAAGGACTTTCCCCGCCCGATCGCGGTCTTGCCCATGCCATCGCCGCCGAGGTGCTGCGCTGGCTGGCCGATCTCGATGCGCTGATTGACAGTGCGACCCGCAACCGCCTGCCCGATGACGCCAAGGCGCGCTTTGCCCTGCGCATCGCGCTCGCCCAGGCGCTGCGGCTCGGCACGCCGCCGCACGCCGCGATCTCGACGGTGCTGCCCTTGGTCGATGGCGGTCCCCGCAAGCTGGTCCATGGCGTGTTCGGCACGCTCGACCGCAAGGGCGCATCATTGCCGGACCGCCCTTCGCTACCGGACGGGGTTCATGCCCGCATCGCCGGCAATTGGGGCGAGCGCGTCGCCGATGCCGCCGGCGCCGCGATCGCGGCACCTCCGCCGCTCGACCTCACCTTGCGGGCCGAGGTCGCGGAGCTGCAGGGCGAGAGCCTGATGACGGGGCATGTGCGTGTAGGCGGCGATACGCCGGTGCCCGAGCTACCCGGCTTTGCCGAAGGAGCATGGTGGGTGCAGGACCTCGCCGCATCGCTTCCGGCGCGTCTGCTCGGCGGCGGGAGCGGGCGGGCGCTCGATCTGTGCGCTGCGCCCGGCGGCAAGACGCTCCAGCTGGCGGCGTCGGGCTGGGACGTCACCGCGGTCGACATCTCCGAAAGTCGTCTGGCGCGACTTTCGGAGAATCTCGACCGGACCGGCCTTTCGGCGAACATCGTCATCGCGGACCTGATCGATTGGGAGCCCCGGTTCGAGGCCGACGCCGTGCTGCTTGACGCGCCGTGCAGCGCCACCGGCATCTTCCGGCGCCATCCCGATGTGCTCCACCGCGTCCGTCCCCGGGTCATCGCCGAGATGGCTGAACTTCAGGCGCAGCTGCTTCCGCGTGCCGCGCGCTGGGTCCGTCCCGGCGGACTGCTGGTCTATGCCACCTGCTCGCTCGAGCCCGAGGAAGGGGAGCAGCAGATCGAACGATTCTTGGCCGAGCATCCGGAATTCGCGATCGATCCGGTGCTTCCCGACGAGCTGCCGGAGGGGCTTGTCGCGCATGATCGCGGCTGGTTACGCACACTTCCCGGCATGCTCGTGGAACAAGGCGGGCTCGACGGCTTTTTCATGGTGCGCCTCATGCGTGTTGCGGGCGACTCATGAGGTGTTAAAGGGCTGACATGACCGCTGTCCGTATCGCCCCATCGATCCTCTCCGCCGACTTCGCCAAATTGGGGGAGGAAGTGCGCGCGATCGATGCAGCGGGCGCCGACTGGATCCATATCGACGTGATGGACGGGCATTTCGTGCCCAACATCACGATCGGTCCGGCCGTGATCAAGGCGCTGCGACCGCACAGCGCCAAGCCGTTCGATGTCCACCTGATGATCGAACCGGTCGATCCGATGCTCGAAGCCTTTGCCGATGCCGGCGCCGATTGCCTGTCGGTTCATCCCGAAAGCGGGCCACATCTTCATCGCACGCTCCAGACGATCAAGGCGCTGGGCAAGCGCGCGGGCGTCGTGCTCAATCCTGCGACGCCTGTCGACGTCGTCGATCACGTCATGGACATGGTCGATCTGATCCTGGTGATGAGCGTCAACCCCGGTTTCGGCGGGCAGAAGTTCATCGAGAGCCAGCTCGCCAAGATTGCGGTGCTGCGCGCCAAGATCGACACCAGCGGCCGCCAGATCGACCTCGAGGTCGACGGTGGGGTCGACCAAAACAATGCCGGGCGCGTGATCGCCGCTGGCGCCGATGCGCTGGTCGCGGGCACCGCCGCGTTCAAGGGCGGCCCGTCGGCCTATGCCGACAATATCCGGGCATTGCGCGCGGGGTGAAGGCGCAGCAGGACGACCGCGCCGTCGACGGGCCTGAAGCCGACGGGATCGAGCAGGGACGGCGGCTGATCCGCATCGGTGGCGACCGCGGCCTCTCGCTCGCCGACCGGCTGTCCGAACGGTTCCACCGCCTCGCCTGGCGCACGCCGCTTCACGGCTTGCGGCTCAAGGGCCGCTATCCGCTCAAGCTGATCGCGGTCGCCGACGATCCCTTTCTCGGCGACCCGGCCCGCGGCAATGCGCTCCTCGACGGCAAGCTCTCGTTCCGCGGCGAGAACCATGTCATCGACGCGCTCGACCTGGCCAGGCCCAACTGGTCGAAGCCGTTCGGCGACTATCTCCACGGCTTCGCCTGGCTGCGCGATCTCTCGACCGTCACCACCCGTGCCGGCGCAGCGCCGGTAGCCGAAGCGCTGATGCGCAAATGGCTGGACGCGCATGCCGACAAGGTCACCGACCCGGCATGGCGCGCCGATCTCTGGGGCCGGCGCATCCTGTTCTGGACCGCGCATGCGCCGCTGATCCTGTCGAGCACCGACCTCGTCTATCGCTCGAGGGTGCTGCACACGCTCGCGCGTGGCGCCCGGCACCTCGATCGCACCGCGGACCGGGTGCCGCCGGGTGCGCCGCGCATCGCTGCCTGGTGCGGCGTGCTGGTCGCCGGGCTGATGATCCCCGGTGGCGATCCGCGCCGTGCCTTTGGCGAGGCAGGGCTTGCGCGGGCGCTGGCGGGATCGGTCGGCGAGGATGGCGGGATCAGCGGGCGATCGCCCGCCGCGCTGCTCGACGCGATCATGCTGCTCACGCTGCTGCGCGAGACCTATGCCGCGCGCCGCCTCGACCCGCCCGAGGTACAGAGCCGCGCGCTCGCCCAGATGGTGTCGGCGCTGCTCGGTGTCTGCCATGGCGATCGCGGGCTTGCGAGCTGGCAGGGCGGCGTGCCCGTCCATGGCGATGCCCTCACGGAGATCGTCGCCGCGACCGGCGCGCGCGTCCGCCCGCTGCGCCAGGCGCTCGACTGGGGCTATCAGCGGCTCGCCCAGCAGCGCACCGTGCTGATCGTCGATGCGGCGCCGCCGCCCGTTGCACGGGTGATGGAGGGCGGCTGTGCCTCGACCCTGGCGTTCGAATTTTCCGACGGCCCCGACCGCATCGTCGTGAGCTGCGGCGGCGCGCGCGGGGCCGATCTCCGGCTGCCGGCGGCACTGGCGGAGGGGCTGCGCACCACCGCCGCGCATTCGACTCTGGTGGTCGACAACAGCAACTCGACCGCGATCCATCCCGACGGGACGCTCGGCCGCGGCGTGAGCGAGATGGAGCTCAGCCGGCAGGAGACCGACACCGCTAGCCGGATCGAGGCGAGCCACGATGGCTATGTCCGCCGCCACGGCGTCATTCACCGCCGCCGCATCGCGCTCGGCGCCGACGGGCGCGATGTCCGCGGCGAGGACAATCTGATCCCCTCCGGGCGGCGCAGAAAGGCTGCGGCGATTCCCTTTGCGGTCCGTTTCCATCTGCATCCGGAGGTGCAGGTCTCGCCCACCGCGGATGGTGCAGGCGCGCTGCTGCGGACCCCTTCGGGCGCGGCGTGGCAGTTTCGTGCCAATGGCGCCACGCTCGGCATCGAGGAAAGCGTGTGGATCGACAGCCGCGGGATTCCGCGGGAAACCCAGCAGCTTGTGCTGACCGGCGAGTCGCCGGCGGGCGGCACCAGCGTCTCCTGGCTCTTCCACCGCGCGAGATAGGCGCGTCGGCCACTGCGCGTTAGGGGTTTGCAGGGTGCGGCGGGTTCCCTAAAGGCCCCGCCCATGACCAGCATCCCCATCCGCCGCGCCCTTCTCTCGGTCTCCGACAAGACCGGCATCGTCGAACTCGGAACCGCACTCGCCGCCAAGGGCGTCGAGCTGGTCTCGACCGGCGGCACCGCCAAGGCGCTGCGTGACGCGGGGCTGGACGTCCGCGATATCTCCGACCTCACCGGTTTCCCGGAGATGATGGACGGCCGCGTCAAGACGCTGCACCCGGTGGTCCATGGCGGCCTGCTCGCGGTGCGCGACGATGCGGGGCATATGGCTTCGGCCAGCGACCATGCGATCGGCATGATCGATCTGGTTGTGGTCAACCTTTACCCCTTCGCCCAGACCGTCGCGAAGGGCGCCGACCGCGACGAGATCATCGAGAATATCGATATCGGCGGCCCGTCGATGGTGCGCTCGGCCGCCAAGAACCACGCCTATGTCGCGATCGTCACCGATCCCGCCGACTATGGCGTGGTCGCCACCGGCGAGACCAGCCTGGAGGATCGCCGCCGCTTCGCCGCCAAGGCCTATGCGCTGACCGCGCAGTACGACGCAGCAATCGCCAGCTGGTTCGCCTTTGCCGATCAGGGCGAGCGCTTCCCGGCGACCCTGCCGATGGTGTTCAAGCGCGGCGAGGAGCTGCGCTATGGCGAGAACCCGCACCAGTCGGCTGCGCTCTATCTGCCCGCCGGTCCTGCCGCGTCGGGTATCGCTCAGGCCGAACAGCTTCAGGGCAAGGAGCTCTCCTACAACAACTATAACGACGCGGACGCCGCGCTCGAGCTGGTCAGCGAATTCCGCGACGGTCCGCCGACCGTGGTGATCGTCAAGCACGCCAATCCGTGCGGTGTCGCCACCGCCGATACGCTGGTCGAGGCCTATGGAGCCGCGCTGGCGTGCGATTCGGTGTCGGCGTTCGGCGGGATCATCGCCCTCAACCGCCCGCTCGACGCCGAGACGGCGAAGGCGATCACCGAGATCTTCACCGAAGTCGTCGTCGCCCCGGGCGCGAGCGACGAGGCGAAGGCGATCTTCGCCGCCAAGAAGAATCTGCGTCTGCTGATCTGCGACGCGCTGCCCGATCCCAAGCGGCCGGGGCTGATGCTCAAGACGATCGCCGGCGGCGCACTGGTCCAGTCGCGCGACAATGGCTTCATCACGCAGGCCGATCTCAAGGTTGTGACCCAGCGCGAGCCCACTGCCCAGGAACTCGCGGACTGCCTGTTCGCCTGGACGGTTGCCAAGCACGTCAAGTCGAACGCGATCGTCTATGCCAGGGACGGCAGCACCGCCGGGGTTGGCGCGGGGCAGATGAACCGCCTCGAATCCGCGCGCATCGCTGCATGGAAGGCGAAGGACGCTGCCGACAAGGCCGGCTGGGCGACACCGCGCACGATCGGCTCGGCGGTCGCCTCGGACGCCTTCTTCCCCTTCGCCGACGGCCTGCTCGCCGCGGTCGAGGCCGGCGCGACGGCGGTGATCCAGCCCGGCGGATCAATCCGTGACGAGGAAGTGATCGCCGCGGCCGATGCGGCCGGGCTGGCGATGGTGTTCACCGGGATGCGCCACTTCCGGCATTGAGGAGGGCGCATGGCGGTATCGCACGGGAAAGCGATCAGGATCATCGAGGCTCCCGACGGGCAGGAACGCGTCCTGATCGTGCAGCGATCCGACGGGCGCTTTACCTACCGCCGCCAGTGGTCGATCGATACCGTCACGGATGACCCCGACAGCGCGATCGGCGCATCAAACGCCGCGCATGACCCACATGGGCGCTGGGGGCCGCCCGGCCCCGACTGCGGCATCTATCCTTCCGCGGCAGAGGCCGAGACGGAGGCGATGCAGCGGGTCGGCTTCCTGAGAGCAGGATTCCACTAGCCTTCGGACTCTACGCTTCGGCGCCCTGCTTGGGCAGCTTCTTGAACAGCTTGCGGTCTTCCTCGCCAAATGCCCATTTCGCGATGATCGCGAAATAGGCGACGAAGATCGCGGGGATCCCGATCGACAATTCTACCCATTCCAGATGCTGCGGCAGCGAGGTGAAGCCCCAGCCGACAAGGCCGCCCGCTGCCACCGCGGCGACGAAGCCCGGGCGCAGACTGAACACCGATGCCTTGGTCAGCCGCGCCAGCATCCAGCATTTGATCGTCGAGCCGAGCGCCAGCGTGACCGCGAGCGCCACAGCCGGACCCGCCGCCTGATAGTTCACGTCCCAGCCCAGATCGCGCATAATGAAGACCAGCGCGAAGCTCAGCGCCGCCTGGAAACCGAGCAGCAGCATCGACACCATCAGATTGCGGTGCCGGGCCATGTAGACAAGGCCCGCTTCCGCGATCGCGCCGGGGGCCGCCAGCACTTCGGCGGCAAGCAGGAAACACAGCGCCCCGGCGCCCGCGACGAACTGCGGGCCGACGACGCCCATCACGCCCTCGGCGGGAATGCCGCCCATCAGCAGCAGCGCCGCCTGCAGCGTCATGATCCAGAAGGCGACCTGCTTCACCTGATGTGCGATCGCGGTGCGGTTCCCGGCGGCGAGGTTGCGGGCGATGCCCGGCCCCAGCACCGGATCGAAGCTGGTCTTGAGCTTCTGGGGGATCGAGGCGACTTGCTGCGCCATGTAGTAGATGCCGACGATCGCCGGCGGGAACAGCAGGCCCAGGATGAAGCGGTCGATGTTGCGCGTGCCCCATTCGATCGCGTCGGCGCCTGCGAGCGGCACGTTGCGCCGGGCGAGCTGGAGCAGCGGCGTCACATGCGGCGACCAGCCGTGCGGCAGGCCATAGCTGCGGATGAAGGGGATCAGGCTGGCGATCAGCGCTGCGGCCATCGACAGGACATAGGCGATGATCAGGCCGTCCCGCGGGGAGATATAGTAGAGCGCCCAGGCCGCGATGCTGATTGTCCAGGGTTCCACGATCGCGCGTGCGGTCACCGCCGCCTTCACGTTCCCGCGATAGGCAAGCGCGGCAAGGCTGACGTCAGACCAGGCGATCGCGAAGACGATGACGGGCAACAGCCCTTCAAGCCCCGTTACCTGGCTGTTGGCGTACATGATCTGCGGGAAGGTGAAGAGCACCGCGCTGGTGATCATCGAGACGACCAGCGCGACGACCATCCCGTCCCACACGACATGGCTGTGCGGCCGGTCGGTCGAAGCGAGCGCCTGCGCTAGCCCGCGTTTGAGGCCGAGCGTCGCGAGCAGCGCTGCCAGTTCGACCACGACGACCGCGAGCGCGAACCGCCCGACGATCTCCGGCCCGTACAGGCGCCCGGCGATGAACAGGAAGGGCAGCCGCGCGGCGAGACGCAGCACGAACCCCAGGATGTTGGTGCGCCCGCCCTTGGCCAGCGCAGTGATGTCGTCTGAGGGTGCGGAGGACGGCGCAGGGCGGGAGGTCACGCGCGAACCTCGTTCGAGCGCGCAACACGATGCTGCGAAGCCTCTCCAGTCCCCATGCCGTTACCGGTTTCGCCCGAAACGAACGAAATTTCCATCGTCAATGCGCCGCGCCCCAGCTCGGGCCTGTCCCGATCTCGACTCCCAGCGGCACGGTGAGCTTGACCGCGGGCTCCGCGGCGCTCTCCATCACCCGCCGGATGACCGGGGTTGCCGCCTCGACATCGCCTTCGGGCAGTTCGAACACCAATTCGTCATGGACCTGCATCAGCATCCTGACGTCGTGCAACCCGGCTTCCCGCAGCGCCGGACCCATCCGGGCCATGGCGCGCTTGATGATGTCGGCGCTGGTGCCCTGGATCGGCGCGTTGATCGCGGCGCGCTCGCTGCCCGCGCGCTCGTGCTGGGTGGCCGATTTAAGGCGCGGGAAATGCGTCTTCCTGCCGAACAAGGTCTCGGTATAGCCGCGTGCCTTGGCGTCGTTGAGCGTATCGGCGATGTAGCGGCTGATCCCGGGGAAGCGCTCGAAATAGCGGTCGATCATCGCCTGCGCCTCGTCGGGTGTGACGTCGAGCCGGCCGGCGAGTCCCCAGCGGCTGATGCCGTAGAGGATCGCGAAATTGATCGTCTTGGCGCGCCCGCGGGTGTCGCGATTGACCTCGCCGAACAGCTCGGTCGCGGTCATGTTGTGGATGTCGTCGCCGCGTTCGAACGCCTCGCGCAGTTGCGGCACGTCGGCGATGTGCGCGGCTAGCCGCAGCTCGATCTGCGAATAGTCGGCGGACAGGATGACGTTGCCCGGCTCGGCGACGAAGGCGTCGCGGATCTGCCGCCCCACCTCGGTCCGCACCGGGATGTTCTGGAGATTGGGGTCGGTCGACGAGAGCCGCCCGGTCTGCGCGCCGGTCAGCGAATAGCTGGTGTGGACCCGGCCCGTCGCCGGGTTGATCTGCGCCTGAAGCGCGTCGGTATAGGTCGATTTGAGCTTGGTCAGCTGGCGCCAGTCGAGCACCTTCAGCACCATCTCACGGCCCGGAGAATCCTTGTCAGCCGCGATCCGCTCCAGCTCGTTGACGTCGGTCGAATAGACGCCCGACTTGCCCTTGCGCCCGCCTTTGATCCCCATCTTGTCGAACAGGACATCGCCCAGCTGCTTGGGGCTGCCGATGGTGAATTTGAACCCGGCGATGCCGTGGATCTCTTCCTCAAGCGCGGCGATCTGGCGGGAGAAGTCGTCGGAGAGCTTCGCCAGCACCCCGGCATCGACCTTGACCCCGGCCAGCTCCATGTCGGCGATCACGCGGGCGAGCGGGCGGTCGACCATCTCGTAGACGCGCGTCGCCCCCTCGAACGGCAGCCGCGGCTTGAGGCGGCGCCACAGCCGCAGCGTGACGTCGGCATCCTCGGCGGCGTAGCGGGTCGCGGCCTTGAGATCGACTTCCTGGAAACCGAGCTGCTTCTTTCCGGTCCCGACCACGTCCTTATAGGCGATGCAGCTGTGGGAGAGGTGCGTGGTCGCCAGCTCGTCCATGCCGTGGCCATGCAGGCCGGCGTCGAGATCGAAGCTCATCACGATCGTGTCGTCATAGGGTGCGACATCGATGCCTACCCGGCTCAGCACGATCAGGTCGTATTTGATGTTGTGCCCGATCTTGAGCACCGACGGATCCTCGAGCAGCGGCTTGAGCTTGGCGATGACGAGGGCTCGGTCGAGCTGAACCGGCTTTTCGGCGAACATGTCGGTCCCGCCATGCCCGATCGGGATATAGCAGGCACGATTGGGTTCGAGCGCCATGCTGACGCCGACCAGTTCGGCGCGCGTCGCGTCCACGCCGGTGGTCTCGGTATCCACGGCGACCCAGCCCTGATGCTTGGCGGCGGCGATCCAGCGGTCGAGCGCGGCTTCGTCCACCACGGTCTCGTACTTGTCGTGGTCGCAGGGCGGGTCTGCGGGCATCGGCACCGGCTCGGGGCTGGCAACCGGCGCGTTGGCAACGCTCGCCCCGCCGCCCAGGCGTGAGAGCAGCGTCTTGAATCCGTGATGCTCGAGGAAGGCGCGCAGCGGCGCATCGGGGATTCCCTTCAGCTCCAGGTCCTCGAGCGGTTCGGGCAGCGGCACATCGCTCGCCAGCTCGACCAGCTGGCGGCTGAGGCGCGCCATGTCGGCATGCTCGATCAGATTGTCGCGCATCTTGCTGGGCTTCATCGACGGTGCCGCTTCCAGCACGGCTTCGACCGAGCCGAATTCGTCGATCAGCTTGGCCGCGGTCTTGGGGCCGATACCCTTGACCCCGGGGACGTTGTCGACGCTGTCGCCCATCAGCGCCAGCACCTCGCCGAGCTTGTCGGGATAGACGCCGAACTTCTCGAACGTCGCTTCCGGCCCCAGCCGACGGTTGTTCATCGTGTCGAGCATGTCGACCGCCGGATCGGTCATCAGCTGCATCAGATCCTTGTCGGAACTGACGATGGTGACCTGCCAGCCCTGCGCCAGTGCGGCCTTGGTGTAGGATGCGATCAGATCGTCCGCTTCCCAGCCCAACTCCTCGATGCAGGGCAGGCTGAAGGCACGCGTCGCGTCGCGAATCATCGGGAACTGCGGGACCAGATCTTCAGGCGCGGGCGGGCGCTGGGCCTTATACTGGTCGTACAGCTCGTTGCGGAAGGTATGCTCGCTCTTGTCGAGGATGACCGCCATGTGCGTCGGGCCGTCGGCCTTGTTGAGCGCGTCGGCGAGCTTCCACAGCATCGTGGTGTAACCATAGACGGCGCCCACGGGCTCGCCATGCTTGTTGGTCAGCGGCGGCAGCCGGTGATAGGCGCGAAAGATATAGCCGGAGCCGTCGACCAGATAAAGATGGGGCATTGGGGAGCGATAGCCCATGCGACGGACGTCTCAAACCCTTTCGAGCCTGCTAATGCGTGTTGTGCCGGATGATGCCGGGTGCGTCCGCTGCCCGTGCGCCGATCTCGAAATTCGCGCCCGGCTTTTGCGCTCGCCCTCAGCGGTGCTGCGCGACCACCGCGGCGACCACGCCCTGCATCAGCTCCTGCCGCTCCTTGATCGGGCGCGGGGTGTCGCCGATCATGACCGCGATCGAATAGGCCTTGCCATCCGGCGCAGTAAGGATGCCGACATCGTTATAGCCGGCGGTACGCCCCGCCAGATCCTGACCGGTGCCGGTCTTGTGCCCGAAGCTCCAGCCCGGCGGAACCGCACCGCGCAGCCGGTACTTGCCGGTGCGCGAGGCTTCCATGACCGTCATCAGCCAGCGGGTCGATGATGGCGACAGGATCTCCCCCGCCTTGAGCCGGGCGAGCGCCAGCGCGATCGCCGCGGGTGCGGCGCCATCGATGGGATCGGCGACATAGGCCTCGAACGCTGCACGCCGGACCGTCGGCGGGAGCGCGGCGCGCGCCTGCTGGAACGAGCGGCCCATCGAATATTCGGCCTTCCAGGGCAGGCCTGCAGTCCGTGCCTGAAGCAGCCGCTCGCCCGGGCCGAAGCGGATATCGCCCAGCCCCTTGTCGCGGATCATGGCCCGCACCGCTTCGGGTCCGCCGACCAGATTGAGCAGCCGGTCGTTCGCGGTATTGTCGCTCTGCTGCATCGCGCGCAGCAGCAGTTCGCGCACCGTGGTCTGATAGACGCCGTTCTTCACCACCAGCGCCGCGATCGGCTGGTGGAAGACGGTCAGGTTCTCGCGCGTCAGCGACACCGGATCGTCGAGCGTCAGCCGTCCGCGATCGCGCGCGTCGAGCACGGTCATCGCGACCCACAGCTTGCTCACGCTCTGTTGCGGCATCCGGCGCGTGGCATTGGCATCGATCTGCCAGCCCGCGTCGAGGCTGCGCACCGCCACGCCGGCGACTCCACCGAAATTGCGGATAAGGGCGTGGATGCTGGACTGAAGCGGCGCGGGTGCGGGCGACACCGGGAAGGGCCGCGGCGCCGGCGGGACACCCATGGTGATACGATAGCTGGGCGGCACCAGATTCTCGGGCGCATCCTGAGAGTGGACCGCGGCACCGACCAGCAGCGCGGGTCCAAGCCCGCCCAACGTCAACGCCCGCTGAAGAATCGTGAAATCCTGAATTGCCAACACGCTACCAACGCCCCTTGCCCAATGTGATCATGTCACTCGCAGATGAGCAGGTTCAAGTTCCTTCACGCGAAGCTGCGACGAACGCCACGAATATGGCGGCAAAGCGTGAACAAAACCGGCAAACGATCAGGGAACCAAGACCGTATCCACCGCTTTCGGCGCGGTTTCGGGATAATCGAGCGTGTAGTGCAGCCCGCGGCTTTCGTGCCGGTGGAGTGCCGACCGGACGATCAGTTCGGCCGCCTGGAGCAGGTTGCGTAGCTCGATCAGGTCGGGCGTCACGCGGAAATGGCCGTAATAGTCGGCGACCTCGTCGTTCAGCATCTTGATGCGATGCGCGGCACGTTCGAGCCGCTTGGTAGTGCGGACGATGCCGACATAGTTCCACATGAACCGGCGGATCTCGGTCCAGTTCTGCTTGATCACCACTTCCTCGTCGGAATCGGTGACGCGGCTTTCGTCCCAGGGGCGGATGGCGGGCGGCGCGGGCAGCCGGTCCCAGTTCGCCGCGATATGCTTCGCCGCTGCCTCACCGAACACGAAACATTCGAGCAGCGAGTTGCTGGCGAGTCGGTTGGCGCCGTGCAGCCCGCTCTCGCTGCACTCGCCGGCGGCGTAGAGGCCCGGCAGATCGGTCTTGCCGTCAAGATCGATGACGATGCCGCCGCAGGTATAATGCTGGGCCGGCACCACCGGGATCGGCTGGCACGTCATGTCGATGCCCAGGCCGATCAGCTTCTCGTAGATGTTGGGGAAATGCCCTTTCACGAACTCGGCCGGCATATGGCTGATGTCGAGATGGACATAGTCGAGGCCGTAGCGCTTGATCTCGGCATCGATCGCGCGGGCGACCACGTCGCGCGGTGCCAGCTCCATCCGCTCGGCGTCATAATAGGTCATGAACCGCTTGCCGGTCTGCGGGTTGATCAGGCGTCCGCCCTCGCCGCGCACCGCTTCGGTGATCAGGAAGTTCTTGACGTCGAGATTGTAGAGGCAGGTCGGGTGGAACTGCATCATCTCCATGTTGGAGATGCGGCACCCCGCGCGCCACGCCATCGCGATGCCGTCGCCGGTCGCGCCCTTGGGCGCGGTGGAGAAGAGATAGGTGCGTCCCGCCCCGCCGGTGGCGAGGATGGTGGCGTTGGCGGTGAACAGCTCGACATGCCCGGTCGCGCGATTGACGGCATAGACGCCCCAGACATTGCCCGCGCCCGAATAGCGTTCCTCGTGCCGGCTCGTCGCAAGATCGACCGCGACCATGTCGGGGACCAGGGTGATGTTGGGGTGCGCGCTTGCGGCGCGGATCAGCGCTTCCTGCACCGCCCAGCCGGTGGCGTCGTCGACATGGACGATGCGGCGCGCGCTGTGCCCGCCTTCGCGCGTCAGGTGCCAGCCATCGCCGTCGCCATCGACGTTGAACGGTACGCCCAGCTTCGCCAGCCGGTCGATCGCCGCGGGGGCGTTCTCGACCACGAACTCGACGGTCGCGCGATCGTTGAGCCCCGCGCCCGCGATCATCGTGTCGGCGATATGCGCCTCGAACGTGTCGCCCGGCTCCAGTACTGCGGCGATCCCGCCTTGTGCCCAGGCAGTCGATCCTTCGTCGAGCGCCCCCTTGGCCAGCACCGTCACCCTGAACCGGTCGGCAAGGTTGATTGCAGCGGTCAGCCCCGCCGCCCCCGAGCCGATGATCAGCACGTCGGATTGCCGGGTCTCACTAGCCAATCGTCATTCCTCTTGCCGGACTGGGCGCCCGCTATGCGCCAAACCGCCGCGAAATCAAACGCTACGGTCGCCAAGCTTTTGCTGGCTGGCTAGAAGCGGCGCCATGCGCCACGTTCCGATGCTCGCCGTTCTCGTCCTCGCCTTTGCCGCGCTGATTCCGCCGGCGAACGCCGCGCCGCACTGCACGCTGGGGCAGCCGGGGGCGACGCAACGAATCGCGATCGGGGATACCGGGCGATCCGTGCTGCTCCATCTTCCGGCGGGCGAGCGGCAGGGGAAGCCACTGCCGTTGCTGTTCGTGCTGCATGGCAGCGGCGGCGACGGCGCGGCGATCCTCAACCAGTCGAAGCTTGAGGCGACCAGCGATCGCCACGGCTTTCTGCTTGCCGCGCCCGATGGCGGGATTCCGGTCGGCAAGGGGTTCGTCTGGAACATCCCCGGCGTGCCCACGGTGACCGGCAAGGTGCCGGGGTCGGACGATGCGGACGACGTCGCCTTTATCCGCGCGGCGATCGACTGGCTCGCAGCGCAAGGCTGTGCCGACCGCAGCCGGGTCTATGCGTCGGGCTGGTCGGGTGGCGGGCGGCTGACGTCATGGCTGGGCTGCGTCGCGTCCGACAAGCTTGCGGCGATCGCGCCGGTTGTGGGCCTGCGCGCGGGCAATCCGCTCAAGAGCGATCCCAAGCGGCCCGATCCGGAGACCTGCCGCCCCGCCAATCCGGTTCCGGTGATCGCCTTTGCCGGCGACAGCGATGGCACCAACCCGGTGCAGGGCGGCGGTGCGGGCTATTGGCAATATACGATGGACGCGGCGCTGGCGCGCTGGGCGGAACTCGGCGCGTGCCGCGCCGGCCCGCTGCGCCGCGATCTCGCGATCGACCTGTATGAGCAGCTCTACACCGCGTGCCATGCCCGCGCCGAGGTGGTGGGCCATATCAGGCGCGGCGCGGGCCATGTCTGGACCGCCGATAATGAAGCGATGTGGGCGTTCCTGTCGCGCTACCGGCGTCGCTGACCCGCTTCAGCCGTTGGCGGCCCGCGTCAGGCTCAGGAACACGTCCTCCAGATCCGCCTCGCGCGTGCTGACATCGACGATGCCGAACCCCGCGGCCTGCACCGCGCCCAGCACCTCGCCGGCATTGGCCTGATCCTTGGCATAGGTGATGACCAGGGTGCGCTCACCCTTCACCTCGATCTTCTGGAAACAGCGGCTGTCGGGCACGGCCGCAATGTCGCGGTCGACGGTCACTTCGACCGCCTTTTCCTGGGTTTTGCCGACCAGCTCGCGCGTCGGTTCGTTGGCGATCAGCTTGCCATGGTTGATGATCGCGATGCGGTCGCACAGTTCTTCGGCTTCTTCGAGATAGTGGGTGGTCAGCACCACCGTCACGCCGCGGTCGTTGAGCATGCGGACATAGGCCCAGAGCTGCTGGCGAAGCTCGATGTCGACGCCCGCGGTCGGCTCGTCGAGCACCAGCACGGGCGGCGAATGGACCATCGCCTTGGCGACCATCAGCCGCCGTTTCATGCCGCCCGACAGGGTGCGCGAATAGGCGTTGGCCTTGTCCTCCAGATGCACCGCACGCAGCAGTTCCATCGACCGGCGCTGCGCCTTGGGCACGCCGTAGAGCCCGGCCTGGATCTCCAGCGTCTCGACCGGTGTGAAAAAGGGGTCGAACAGGATCTCCTGATTGACGATCCCGATCGCGCGCTTGGCGTTGCGCGGATGCTGGTCGATGTCGAAGCCCCAGATGCTCGCGCGCCCGCCGGTCTTGTTGACGAGGCCAGCCAGGATGTTGATCAGCGTCGACTTGCCCGCGCCGTTCGGTCCCAGCAGTCCGAAGATCTGCCCGCGCGGCACCGCGAAGCTGACATTGTCCAGCGCCTGCTTGCCGCCCTGATAGACCTTCGAAAGGCCCTCGATCTCGATCGCCGCGTCACTCATGCGCGCTGATCTGGAACCGGTCGTCGGCCTTGGCAAGCGAAACGATTGCCGCACCCCTGTGTCTTTGCTAACCGCACGCCCATGATCGCCCCGCCCGAAGTCACCCGCGTCACCCACCGCCGCGTCGCCTGCGACGGCGCGCAGGCCGGCATCGCCGCCGCGCTCGGCCATCCGCGTGTGTTCCTCGAGATCGACGAGCATGGCTATGTCGATTGCGGCTATTGCGACCGCCGCTTCGTGCTGGCGGGTGGTCCCGCGGATGGCGCGGACCAGAGCGAATTGCCGGATCATCCGGCTGGCGCGAGCGTCTAAGCCGCCTATATTCGGGGGATGTACAGCGATCCCCGTGGCTTCATCTATCGCGACGGCTTCGATGCCGACGCCGCCCAGCGCCTGACGGCAAGCATCCTCGGCAAGGCCGAGGATGGCGAGCTCTATCTTCAATATCGCAAGTCCGAGGCGTTCGGGTTCGACGACGGGCGGCTCAAGACTGCGTCGTACAATACCGATTCGGGCTTCGGTCTGCGCGCGGTGAGCGGCGAGACCACCGCCTTCGCGCATGCCAACGAGATCAGCGAAGCCGCGATTCGCCGCGCGGGCGAGACGATGGCGCTGATCGATCCGGCGACCGGGCCGAAGGCTGCGGCGCCCGCGCGGACCAACCGGCACCTCTATACCGATGCCGATCCGCTCGATCTGGTCCCGTTCGCGGACAAGGTGAACCTCTGCCAGGCGATCGACGCGGCTGCTCGTGCCCGCGATCCGCGCGTGGTGCAGGTCTCGGCGAGCCTGCTGGGATCGTGGAGCGTGGTCGAGATCGTCCGCCCGGACGGCTTCATCGCCACCGATGTGCGCCCGCTGGTGCGGCTCAATGTCGGAATCGTGGTCGAATCGAACGGGCGGCGCGAGACGGGGAGCTTCGGCACCGGCGGCCGCGCGCTCTATGACCGGCTGTTCGAGCCGGAGACGTGGAACCGCGCGATCGACGAGGCGCTGGCGCAGGCCCTGGTGAATCTCGAAGCGGTCGATGCGCCTGCGGGCGAGATGACGGTGCTGCTCGGTCCGGGCTGGCCGGGCGTCTTGCTGCACGAAGCGGTCGGTCATGGGCTCGAGGGTGATTTCAACCGCAAGGGCACCAGCGCCTTTTCCGGCCGGATCGGCGAGCGCGTGGCTGCGCCGGGGGTCACCGTGGTCGATGACGGGGCGATCCACGACCGCCGCGGTTCGCTGTCGATTGATGATGAGGGTACGCCGACGCGCGAGACGGTGCTGATCGAGGACGGCATCCTCAAGGGCTATATGCAGGATCGCATGAACGCCCGGCTGATGGGCGTCGAGCCGACGGGCAACGGCCGCCGTGAAAGCTTCCAGCACGCGCCGATGCCGCGCATGACCAACACCTTCATGCGCGGCGGCAAGGACGACCCCGCGGAACTGCTCAGCCGCGTCAGGAAGGGCATCTTCGCCAAGAGCTTCGGCGGCGGTCAGGTCGATATCGTCTCCGGCAAATTCGTCTTCTCCTGCACCGAGGCGTACCGGATCGAGGACGGCAAGCTCGGCGCCCCGATCAAGGGCGCGACGCTGATCGGCGACGGGCCGACCTGCCTCACCAAGGTGACCGGGATTGGTGATGATTTTGCGCTGGATGAAGGGGTCGGCATGTGCGGGAAGGGCGGGCAGAGCGTGCCCGCGGGCGTCGGCCAGCCGACATTGCTGGTCGAGGGGCTGACGGTGGGCGGCACCGCGGCGTGACGCTGCGCTCGGCCGATCTCGACGCCTATCTGGCGCGGATCGGCTGGGCCGGGCCGGTCGCGGCGGACCGCGCGACGCTGAACGCCATCGCCGCACACCATCCCGCCGCGATCCCGTTCGAGAATCTCGACCCCTATCTCGGCCGCCCGGTCGACCTGGCGCCCGAAGCCCTGGCCGCCAAGCTGATCCATGGCCAGCGCGGCGGCTATTGTTTCGAGCAGAACGGGCTGCTGCGGCGCGTGCTCGAGGGGCTGGGATTCGCGGTGACGCCGCTGTCGGGCCGGGTCGTGTGGAACATGGATCCCGAGACGGTCACCGCGCGCACCCATATGGTGCTGCGCGTCGATCTGCCCGACGGGCCGGTGCTGATCGATTGCGGCTTCGGCAGCGCGGTGCCGACGGGCGTGCTCGATCTGATCCCCGATATCGAGCAACCGACCCCGCATGAGCCCTTCCGCTTCGTCCGCCTGGGCGAGGAGTGGCGGGCGCAGATCCGCATCGGCGGGGACTGGCGCACCACCTATCGCTTCGACCTCACTCCCCAGCAGGACGTGGATTACGCCGTCGCCAACTGGTACACCTCGACCCATCCGGACTCGCATTTCCGCCACGGCCTGACGCTGGCACGCGCGCTGCCCGGGCGGCGGATCAGCCTGCGCGGTACCGAGTTCGCGGTCCACCCGCTGGGCGGCGCAAGCGAACGGCGCACGATCGCCGATCCCGAGCAAGTCGCAGCGATCGTCGAGCATGAATTCGGCATCCGCATTCCCGACCGGCCTGCGCTGCTCGCACGGCTTTCCGCGGCGGCTGCCTGAATGGCGCTGGTCGAACTCGGCCGGTTCCCGCCTCCCGAAGCGCATATCGTCGTCGGCCTGCTCGAGGCCGAGGGCATCCCGGCGATCGCGTTCGATGCCGGATCGAGCATCGTCGAGGGCAGCATCGCCGCGCTGATTCCGGTGCGGGTGATGGTCGATCAAGACGACCTGCTTATTGCGCGGGCAGCGATAAATGCAGCCTAAAAATTAGGCAGTCGTTCGCGCCTGCACAATTTTTTACCTTTGGGTAACCCCTGGCGAACGTCGACTCCGCCGGATTCCTCCCGATTCCGACTCTGGCACGCCCTTTGCTGATGGCTGTTCCGGTCAATTGCGAAAGGGGGCGGAATGAAACTCGTCATCGCCATCATCAAGCCGTTCAAGCTGGATGACGTCCGCGAAGCGCTCACAGAGCTGGGCGTCGCGGGAATGACCGTGACCGAGGTGAAGGGGTTCGGCCGCCAGAAGGGCCAGACCGAGATTTACCGCGGCGCGGAATACAGCACCAACATGGTGCCCAAGATCAAGATCGAGGTGGTCTGCGCGAGCGATCTCGCCGGCCGCGTGGTCGAGGCCATCCAGGCCGCGGCCAACACCGGCGCGATCGGCGACGGCAAGATCTTCGTGCTCGACGTCGGCCAGGCGGTGCGCATCCGCACCGGCGAAACCGACCAGACCGCCCTGTGATGTCAGGGTCCGTGATGTCAGGAGCTCCGATGAAGGGGGTATCGATGAAGAATGCTTTCAAGCTTGCCGCCGGCGCGGGTATTGCGCTGTTTGCGGCGATGCCCGCCTGGGCGGCCGCTGCGGCGCCGGTTCCCAACAAGGGCGACACGGCCTGGATGATGGTCGCGACCGTGCTGGTCATGGCGATGATCGTGCCGGGCCTCGCGCTGTTCTATGGCGGTCTTGTCCGCACCAAGAACATGGCGTCGGTACTCACCCAGGTGCTGGCCGTCGCTGCGCTAGCGATGCTGCTGTGGGTCACCTACGGCTATGCGCTCGCTTTCGGCGGCGACGCCAACCAGTTCATCTCGTCGGGCAAGTTCTTCCTTGCCGGCGTGACCGCGGATTCGACCGTCGCGACCTTCACCGACGGCGTGGTGATCCCCGAATTCGTGTTCATCGCCTTCCAGATGACCTTCTCCGCGATCACCGTGGCACTGGTCATCGGCGGTCTGGTCGAGCGTCTGAAGTTCTCGGCATTGATGGTCTTCGCGCTCGTCTGGCTGACGATCGTCTATTACCCGATCGCACACATGGTCTGGTATCTGGGCGGCACCGAATCGGCGACCGGCCTGATCTTCGGCTGGGGCGCGCTCGACTTTGCCGGCGGCACCGTGGTGCACATCAACGCCGGTGTCTCGGCGCTGGTCGGCGCGATCATCCTTGGCCCGCGTCTGGGCTACAAGAAGGAGATCATGGCCCCGCACTCGCTGACCATGACGCTGGTCGGCACCGGTCTGCTGTGGGTGGGCTGGTTCGGCTTCAACGCCGGCTCGGCGCTCGAAGCCAATGGTTCGGCGGGCCTCGCGCTGATCAACACCTTCACCGCGACTGCGGCGGGCGTGCTGTTCTGGATGCTGACCGAGCGTCTGCTGGGTCACAAGGCTTCGCTGCTCGGCGCCTGTTCGGGTGCGATCGCCGGCCTTGTCGCCGTGACCCCGGCTGCGGGCAATTCGGGCCCGTTCGGCGCGATCCTGCTCGGTGCCGTCGCGGCGGTCGTCTGCGCCTATTTCGTGGTTTCGATCAAGCCGAAGCTCAAGATCGACGAATCGCTCGATGCGTTCGGCATCCACGCGCTCGGCGGCATCATCGGTTCGATCGGTACCGCAGTCACCATGCTGCCCGCGCTCGGCGGTCCGGGTGCGGCCGACTATGCGCTGGGTGCGCAGCTGTGGATCCAGATCAAGTCGGTACTCGTCGCCATCGTCTGGGCGGGCGCGGGTTCGGCGATCGCCTTCTATGTTGCCAAGGCCCTGACCGGGCTGCGCGTCACCGAAGAAGTGGAGCGCGAGGGTCTCGACCTCGGTGAGCACGGCGAACGCGCCTATAATTACTAAAGAGATCGGGGCCGTGCTGCGGCGCGGCCCCCCACGACGTTCCTCCTGCGGACGACTGGGCCGGTGGCAAGACCACCGGCCCTTTTTTTGTGGCGGCACCCGCTCCCCCACCCGGCCACCCACGCCAGTATATCTTGATGGGTGGCCGGGTGGGGGAGCGGGCCGGTGCCGCCTACTGGCTAAGATCCGCGCGGATGAAGTCGGCGCAGCGTTCGCCGATCATGATGCTGGGCGCGTTGGTGTTGCCGCCGATCAGCCGCGGCATGACCGATGCGTCGGCGACGTACAGCCCCTCGACGCCGCGCACGCGCAGCTTCGGGTCGCACACCGCCGCGTCGTCCGATCCCATCCGCGCGGTGCCGACGGGGTGATAGATGGTGTCGGCGCGTGCGCGGATCAGCCGTTCGAGCGCTTCGTCGTCGTTGCGGTCGATCGGGTAGCGGTCGCGCCCGCCAAATGCGGCCATGGGCTGCGCGTCGAGGATGCGGTACATCTCGCGCACGCCCTTGATCAGCAGGTCGACGTCGCGCCGGTCGGTCAGGAAGCCCGGATCGATCAGCGGCGCCGCGCGCGGATCGGGCGAGGCGAGGCGCACCGTCCCGCGGCTCTCGGGCCGAAGGACGCAGGCATGGCAGCTATAGCCATGCGTCTTGACCTTGGCGCGGCCATGATCCTCGACGATCGCGACCAGAAAATGGAGCTGGATGTCGGGCGCGGGCAGCCCCGGGCTGGTGCGCAGGAACGCACCGGCCTCGGCAAAGGGTGACGTCATGGGTCCGCTGCGTGTGCGGAACCAGCGCGCCATCGCGCCGAGCCCCTTGAGCGATCCCATCAGCGACCGGCCGAGGAACAGCGTGCCCCTGGTCTCGAACGCCGCGACATAGTCGAGATGGTCCTGCAGGTTGCCGCCGGTCTCGGCGCGATCGACGCGGACGGTGATCCCGTTCTCCTGGAGGTGCGCGCCCGGGCCGATGCCCGACAGCATCAGCAGCTGCGCGGTCCCGAACACCCCACCTGCGAGCACCACGGCGCGGCGCGCACGGATCATCTTCGACTGGCCGCCGCGCGAATAGGCGACGCCCCAGGCGCGGCCGTCCTCGAACAGCACGCGCTCGACGGTCGTGTCGCACAGGATTTCGAGATTGGGGCGCGGAGTCAGATAGCCGCGCGCCGCGGTCCAGCGCTCGCCGTCCTTCTGCGTCACCTGATAGATGCCGGCGCCCTCCTGCCGCACGCCGTTGAAATCGTCGTTGCGCGGGATCTGGAGCGACGCGGCGGCATCGACAAAGGCCTGGCTGCCCGGGTGGACGAAGCTCTGGTCGCTCACCTGTAACGGGCCGTCGCCGCCATGCCATTGGTTGGCGCCGCGCTGGTTGGTCTCGCTGCGCTTGAACACGGGCAACACATCGGCCCAGCTCCAGCCGGTGGCGCCGAGCGCTTCCCAATTGTCGTAATCCCACGGGTTGCCGCGGATATAGAGCATCGCGTTGATCGCGCTGGATCCGCCGAGCCCCTTGCCGCGCGGCTGATAGCCGCGGCGGCCGTTGAGGCCGGTTTGCGGGACGGTTTCATAGGCCCAGTTGGTCGCGGGCGTCTGCATCGCGATCGCGCCGGGCATCAGCGTGCGGAAGCCGGTGTTGCGCCCGCCCGCCTCGAGCACGGCGACGCTGTACTTGCCGTCCTCGCTCAGGCGGCCCGCGGCGGCGCTGCCTCCGGATCCGGCGCCGATGACGACGATGTCGGCTTCTTCCATGCTTCCCCCGGGTTCCTGTTCAAGCGGT
Source organism: Sphingomonas sp. GW821-FHT03E12 (assembly GCF_059420685.1). NCBI lineage: Bacteria > Pseudomonadati > Pseudomonadota > Alphaproteobacteria > Sphingomonadales > Sphingomonadaceae > Sphingomonas > Sphingomonas sp. GW821-FHT03E12. Next base: position 555,539 of record NZ_JBWKUF010000001.1, on the reverse strand, counting down.
GCCAGCCCGCTCCCCCGCCCGGCCACCCATATCATCCTGTCGCTGGGTGGCCGGGCGGGGGAGCGGGCTGGTGCCGCCTTCCGCGACAGCGGACAGTCTCTGGCGCGCCAGCCAGCGCGCCTTGATGGTTTCGGATGTATCGCGACTGCCGTCGTGGCTCCATCCCGGCGGGCCGAACATATAGCCGAGGCGCGCGCGCAGTCCCGGTGCCGCCCACACGTCCTTCGCGATTCCCCACCATTCGTGGAACGCGGCGCGGATCAGGTTGAAGTCGGGCAGATTGTGGACGATGCCGTAGCGCGGCCGGTCGTCGTCGCGCTCGGGCTCGAACGTCCCGAACATCCGGTCCCAGACGATGAAGACGCCTGCATAATTCTTGTCGAGATAGCGCGCATTGGTCGCGTGATGGACGCGGTGGTGCGAGGGGGTGTTCATCACCGCTTCGAACCAGCGCGGCATCCGCCCGATCATCTCGGTATGGATCCAGAACTGATAGACGAGGTTGAGGCCCGCGCAGAAGAACACCATCGCCGGCGGAAAGCCGATCAGGAACAGCGGCAGGCGGAAGATGAAGCCGAGGCTGAAGAAGCCGGTCCAGGTCTGCCGCAGCGCGGTGGTGAGATTATAGTGCTGGCTCGAATGATGGATGACATGGCTCGCCCAGAACCACCGCACGCGATGCGCCGAGCGGTGGAAGACGTAATAGGCCAGATCGTCGAGCACGAAGGCGAGCGCGAACCAGTACCAGGCGTAGGAAATGTCGAAGAGCCGGAACTGGTGGACCCAGATGGCGAGCGCGAACACCATGCCGCCCGCCAGCACGCTTGCGATCGTGCTGCCGAAACCCAGCATCAGCGAGGTGAGCGTGTCGCGCGGGCAATAGCGGCTGCGGTCCTTGATGCGTGCGACCAGCATCTCCGCCAGCACCAGCGTGACGAAGGCGGGAATGGCCAGATCGACGGGATCGGGCAGGTCGGGCATCACTCTCCTTACACACGTGTAAATAAGCGCGTCGGGCAGGAAAGCGCAATGGGGCGATCAGTCTCCGAGGATCCGGGCGAAGGCGCGCGCCGCGCCGGCATCGGCGACGGTAATCCTGAACATCTGCTGCGGCGAGAGCTGGAGCGTGATCGCGGTGCCGCCAGGGTCATCGCTCATCATCGCGATGCGGGCGCTCGCGAACCGGTCCGCCCGGTGGCGCGCGCCCATCGGCTGGATCAGCACCAGGTCGCCCGGCCCGCCTGCCACGGCGGCCAACTCGCCGCTCGCGGAGACGATGCCCGCCTTGCCCTCGAATCCGCTGCTCAGCGCTTCGGCGAGCCGGATCGCGTCTTCGCCGGTCTCAAGCCGCTGCGCGCCGCCCAGTCTGAGCAGCCACGCAATCCCGGCAAGCGCCAGCACCGCCGCCAGCGAGGCGGCGGTGAGCCACCAGTTCATGCCTTGCCGGACAGCTGGTCGAGCAGCGGGCGGATACCGTTGAGGTCGTAGCCCGCGCCGGCTGCCGCTTCGATCAGCCCCGCCGGGTCTTCGCCGCGGCTCGCCTCGGCCAGCGCCCAGAGGTTGGTCGAGCGGGTGCCCGAGCGGCAATAGGCGAGCACGGGTCCCTCGGCTGCCGCGAGCACGGCGCGCATCGCTTCGACCTGAGGACCCGAAAAGCCGGCATGGGTGATCGGGATGGCGTGATAGGCGAGGTTCAGCGTTTCCGCGACCGCGCGGATGGCCGCGCCCTCGGGCTGGCCGGATTCCTCGTCGTCAGGGCGGTTGTTGACGATGGTGGTGAAGCCGGCGCGCGCGGCCTCGACGATGTCCGCGGGGTCGAGTTGCGGGGCGACCGAGATCTGATCGTTGATGCGGCGGATGCTGGCCATGAACTGTCTCCTCAGGCCTGTTCGCGTATCACCTGCAGGAAGGCGTCGCCATAGGCATCGAGCTTGCGTTCGCCGATGCCCGAAAAGGTAGCGAGGGTCGAGCGGTCCTGCGGGCGGCGCGCGGCCATCTCGCGCAGCACCGAATCATGGAAGATGACGTACGGGGGCACGCTGGCGGCTTCGGCGAGTTCGCGGCGCTTGGCGCGCAGGGCCTCGAAAAGGCCTGCATCCTCGGGCGCGAGCGATGCCGCCGCCTCGCTGCGGCGCTTGCGGCCGCGTTCGGGCTCGGCAGCGAGGACGACCTCGACCTTCGCTTCGCCGCGCAGGATTGCGCGGGCGTCGCCTGCCAGCGCGAGTCCGCCATGCTCATTCGCGACCAGCACGCCGCGGGCCTGAAGCGCGCGGGCGACGGGCTTGACCAGCGCCATGTCCTCGGCGTCGGCGATCCCGAAGACCGAGAGCCGGTCATGCCCCCATTTCTCGATCCGCTCGTCATTGGTGCCGCTCAGCACCTTTTCGAGGTGCCCGACGCCGAAGCGCTGGCCGGTGCGATACACCGCCGAGAGCAGCTTGCGCGCGGTCTCGGTCGCGTCGCGCACGCCCGGCGCGTTGAGACAATTGTCGCAATTGCCGCAGCGCTCGTCAGGGCTCTCGCCGAAATAACGCAGCAGGATCGCGCGGCGGCATCCGGCGGTCTCGACCAGTCCGGCAAGCGCGTCGAGCCGCGCGCGTTCGGCGCCCTGGCGGTTCTGGGGAAGCTCGGTCAGCCAATCGCGCGCGCGGGTGAAGTCGCCCGGCGCCCAGAAGAGATGCGCCACTGCGGGATCGCCGTCTCGGCCCGCGCGGCCGCTTTCCTGATAATAGCCCTCGATCGACTTGGGCAGGCCGGCATGCGCGACGAAGCGGACGTCGGGCTTGTCGATGCCCATGCCGAACGCGATCGTCGCGACCATCACCATGTCTTCGGAGCGGACGAACTCGGCCTGCGCGCGGCGGCGCGCATCGGGCGGCATGCCCGCATGGTAGAAGCGGGTGGGACGGCCCGTACTGGCGAGCGCAGCCGCGAGCTTCTCGGTCCGGTCGCGCGAGGTGGCGTAGACGATGCCCGCGCCGGGCGTGCGCTTGACCAAGGAAGCGATCGCCGAGCCTTTCGAGGCGGTGCTGGTAATCGCGTAGCGGATGTTCGGCCGGTCGAACCCGGCGATGATCAGCCCGTCCGATGGAATGCCGAGCTGTTCGAGAATGTCGGCGCGGGTATGCGCATCGGCAGTGGCGGTGAGGGCGAGCCGCGGCAGCTCCGGAAAGGCGTCGAGCAGCGGGCGGAGCAGGCGATAATCGGGTCTGAAGTCATGGCCCCACTCGCTGACGCAATGCGCTTCGTCGATCGCGAACATCGACAGCTTCGCGCTGCGCAGCAGGTTGCGGAACCCTTCGCCCGAGGCGCGTTCGGGTGCGACATAGAGCAGGTCGAGATCGCCGGCGCGGAAGCGCGCGATCGTCTCGTCGCGATTGTCGTCGGCGCTGGTCAGCGTCGCGGCGCGGATACCCACCGCTTCGGCGGCGCGCAGCTGGTCGTGCATCAGCGCGATCAGCGGTGAGACGACCAGGCAGGTACCGTCGAGCATCTTGGCGGGCAGCTGATAGGTCAGCGACTTGCCCGCCCCGGTCGGCATCACCGCGAGCGTGCGCTGTCCGGCCAGCACGCGATCGACCACATCGTGCTGGACGCCGCGGAAATCAGGAAAGCCGAAGGTGGATCGAAGGACGTCGCGCGGGTTCATCGCAGGGCGTATAACGGGTGCTTTCCGGAAATGCGCGCCATCGTGTAGGTTTCTGTGCGCAAGCTCCCGAGGAGATTTCCGTGGACACCGACGTCACCGACAATCGCGACCGAAACCGTTATGAGCTCGCGGTCGACGGCCACACCGCCTTCGCTGCGTACAAGATCGACGGTGACGTCATCACCTTCACGCATACGGTGGTGCCGCCCGCGCTCGAGGGCCGCGGCATCGCCAGCCGGCTGATCCTGTTCGCGCTGACCGATGTGCGGTCGCGAGGCATGACGCTGATCGCGCAATGCCCGTTCGTCGCGGCCTATATCCGCAAGCATCCGGAGTGGGCGGACTTGCTCGCCAAGCCGCTGGACTAGACCGCGACCGGCGCTCCATCGACCAGCATGTGCGTGCAGAGCTGCGCCGCGGCGCTGTCGTCTGCGTCGAGCGCGGCGACCGCGACCCAGCCCTCGGCGCGCAGCTTCGCCGCAAGCGCCGCATCGGTACCCACCGGCAGGAACAGCCTTCGGCGCGTGCCGTTGGTGAGCCCTGCGTCAAGGATCGGATCGACGAACAGCGACACGCCGACCGCGGGTTCGTCGGCGTTCGCGCCGATCACCGAATAGCTGCCGCCGCGCCCGATCTCGCCGCGCACGCCGCGCGCGAAGAGCGAGAAACCGATCCAGCTCTGATATTCGAAGCCGTGGCGCTCGGTGGGGTCGAGGGTGAGGGCAACTTTGCCCGCAACCGCTTCGGCGACCGCCGCGAGGCCGTCGAGCCGGGAGGTTAGCGCGCCGCCCTTGTCGAGCGTGCGCAGCCGTTCGAGCGCGGCGTCGAACGGGCCGGCGGCTTCGATCAGCGGCAGGAAATCGGGATCGATCGCCGCAACGCCCGCCGCGTCCTTGGCGTCGAGCCGGTCCCGCAACGCCGCGAGCTGTTCGGGTGCCATGCCCGGCGCCAGCTGCTCGACCAGATCTGGCAAGGTGAAATCGAGCGCGAGCTTGCCGACGCCCGCCTGCTCCAGCGCTTCGACCGCGACGCTGACCACCTCACGTGCCGCCGCCACGCTGTCGCGCCCGATCAGCTCGAAGCCGATCTGGCGCATCGCGCGCTCGGGACGCAGCTCGCTCGCGCGCAGCTTGAGCACGGTGCCGGCATAGGAGAGGCGCACGGGTCGCGGATGGTGCGCCATGCGCGTCGCGGCGATTCGACCGATCTGCGCGGTGATGTCGGGCCGGATCGCCAGGGTGCGGCGCGACGCGGGATCGGTAAAGCGCACCGCGTCCTTGGCCGATGCGGCCTTGAGGCGTGCACCGAGCGATTCCTCGAACTCGGCGAGCGGCGGGTCGACACGCTCATAGCCATAGAGGCGTGCGACATCGAGCACGCGCCGCTCCATCGCCGCCGCCGTATCGGCATGCGGCGGCAAGCGATCGTGAAAGCCCTCGGGAAGAAGTCCGTTCATGTCCTTAGCCCTCTCCCCTCTGGGGAGCATCGGGTAAACCGCGCCCCGCGCGGTTTAGGTTTTGCCGGGGGCAAAACCGACCCGCTGCTGGTTGGGAGAGGGGCAGCGCGGCAAGCGCGGCGCCGATGGCGTGTGCCACGCCTTCCAGATTGCTGCCCACTTCGAAGTTCGTGAAACGGATCACGCGATATCCCCGCTTTTCCAACCAGGCCGTGCGCTGAGCGTCCTTGGCTTCGCACAGCGCATGCGTGTCGCCGTCGATCTCGATGATGAGTTTGCGGAATCGCGCGACGAAATCGGCGATATACGGCGCGATGACGACTTGGCGAGCAAATTTGACTTGCTCGAACTGTTTGGCGCGCAGGATGCGCCACATGACGGCTTCGGTGGGCGTGGGGTTGCCGCGCATGGCTTTAGCACGGGCGAGGAGTGTCTCATCGACCTTTGGCATTGCCGCGCTGCCCCTCTCCCAACCCTCTCCCCAGAGGGGAGAGGGCTAGAAGTAGCAGCTCAGAACTTCAGCGCCATTGCGGTCTTGACGCCGGGAAGTGCGCGGACCTGGGCGACCAGTTCGGGGGTTACCGCATCGTCGACCGAGAGCAGCAGCACCGCTTCGCCGCCGGCATCACGGCGGCCAAGATGGAAGGTGCCGATGTTGACGCCCGCATCGCCCAGCGTGGTGCCGATCCGGCCGATAAAGCCGGGTGCGTCCTCGTTGACGACATAGAGCATGTGGCCGGCGAGGTCCGCTTCGACCTTGATCCCGAACAGCTCGACAAGGCGCGGGGTGCGGTTGCTGAACAGCGTGCCCGCGACCGAACGCTCGCCCGCATCGGTCTTGACCGAGACCCGGATCAGCGTGTGGTAATCGCCTTCCTTCTCGGTCTTGATCTCACGCACCTCGATCCCGCGCTCCTTGGCGAGGAAGGGGGCGTTGACCATGTTCACCGTGTCCGAATGGACGCGCAGAAAGCCTGCCAGCACCGCACTGACGATCGGCTTCTGGTTCACTTCCGCCGCAGCGCCCTCGCTATGGATCGACACGCGCGCGAGATTGCCGTGCGCGAGCTGGCCGACGAGGCTGCCGAGCTTCTCGGCAAGCTCCATATACGGTTTCACCCGCGGGGCTTCCTCGGCGGTCAGGCTCGGCATGTTGAGCGCGTTGGTGACGCCGCCATTGACGAGATAGTCGGCCATCTGCTCGGCGACCTGGATCGCGACATTGACCTGCGCTTCGCTGGTCGACGCGCCGAGATGCGGCGTGGCGACGAAGTTGGGCGTGTTGAACAGCGCATGTTCCTTGGCCGGCTCGGTCACGAACACGTCGAGCGCGGCGCCCGCGACATGGCCCGAATCGAGCAGGTCCTTGAGCGCCGCCTCGTCGATCAGGCCGCCGCGCGCGCAGTTGATGATGCGAACGCCCTTCTTGGTCTTGGCGAGATTCTCGGCCGAGAGGATGTTGCGCGTCTGGTCGGTCAGCGGCGTGTGCAGCGTGATGAAGTCGGCGCGGGCGAGCAGCTGGTCGAGCTCGACCTTCTCGACGCCCATCTCGACCGCGCGCTCGGGGCTGAGGAACGGGTCATAGGCGACGACCTTCATGCGCAGGCCGTGCGCGCGATCGGCGACGATCGATCCGATATTGCCCGCACCGATCAGGCCGAGCGTCTTGCCGGTGACTTCGACGCCCATGAAGCCGTTCTTCGGCCACAGGCCGGCCTGGGTCTGCGCGTTCGCCTCGGGCAGCTGGCGCGCGAGCGCGAACATCAGCGCGATGGCATGCTCTGCGGTGGTGATCGAGTTGCCGAACGGGGTGTTCATCACCACCACGCCCTTGGCGCTGGCATTGGGGATATCGACATTGTCGACACCGATCCCGGCGCGGCCGACGACCTTGAGGTTGGGCGCCGCGTCGAGGATTTCCTTGGTCACCTTGGTCGCGCTGCGGATGGCGAGGCCGTCATACTGGCCGATGATCGCCTTGAGCTCTTCCGGCGTCTTGCCGGTGATCTCGTCGACCTCGACGCCGCGCTCGCGGAAGATCTGCGCGGCCTTGGGGTCCATTTTGTCGCTGATGAGTACCTTGGGCATGGGTATGTCCTTCTTCGCTCCCTCTCCCCTCCTGAGAGAGGGCCGGGGTGAGGGGCAGTGGGTCTTGAAACGAGAGCGGGTGGCGCGACGCCGGCGTCCAGCCCCTCTCCCAACCCTCTCCCCGGAGGGGAGAGGGCTATTCGGAGTCAGGCGGCCTTGGCCGATGCGTAGGCCCAGTCGAGCCAGGGGCCGAGCGCCTCGATATCGGCGGTGTCGACCGTGGCGCCGCACCAGATGCGCAGCCCCGCGGGGGCATCGCGATAGCCGGCGACGTCATAGGCGGCGTCGGCCTTTTCGAGCAGCCCGGCGAAGGTCTTGATGAACGCTTCATCGGCGCCATCGACCGTCAGGCACACGCTGGTCTTCGAGCGCGTGGCTTCGTCGGCGGCGAGATGGCCGAGCCAGTCGCGCTCCGCGACGATCCGGTCGAGCGCAGCGGCGTTGGCGTCCGAGCGCGCGATCAGGCCGTCGAGACCGCCCAGGCCCTTGGCCCATTCGAGCGCGAAGATCGCATCCTCGACCGCGAGCATGCTGGGCGTGTTGATCGTCTCGCCCTTGAACACGCCCTCGGCGAGCTTGCCCTTGGCCATCAGGCGGAACACCTTCGGCAGCGGCCAGGCCGGCGTGTATTGCTCGAGCCGTTCGACGGCGCGGGGACCGAGGATCAGCACGCCATGGCCGCCCTCGCCGCCCAGCACCTTCTGCCACGAGAAGGTGGCGACATCGATCTTGTCCCAGGGGAGGTCGTAGGCGAACACCGCGCTGGTCGAATCTGCGAAGGTCAGGCCCTCGCGATCCGCCGGGATCCAGTCACCGTTCGGTACGCGCACGCCGCTGGTGGTGCCGTTCCAGGTGAACAGCACGTCGTCGGCGAAGTCGACCTGGCTGAGGTCGGGAAGCTGGCCATAATCGGCGCGGATCACCGTCGGATCGAGCTTGAGCTGCTTGACGGCATCGGTGACCCAACCTTCACCGAAGCTCTCCCAGGCGAGCGTCGTCACGCCGCGCGCGCCGAGCATCGTCCACATCGCCATCTCGAACGCGCCGGTGTCGGAGCCGGGGACGATGCCGATGCGATGCGTGTCGGGCAGCTTCAGCATCTCGCGCATCAGGTCGATGCAATAGGCCAGACGGGTCTTGCCGAGCTTCGAGCGGTGCGAGCGTCCAAGGACGTCAACCGCGAGCTTCGACGCATCCCAGCCCGGAGGCTTGGCGCAGGGACCGCTGGAGAAATGGGGGCGTGCCGGCTTGGCGGCGGGCAGAGCAATGGACGCAATACCGGCGTCGGCGGCAGTCAAATCAGTCATGTAGACTCTCCTCACAGAGAGCACGCGCGGCGTTGGGACCGCGTGGCCCGCCGGCGGCCCTAAAGGCAAGGCGTGCGAAGTCAAGCGAAGAGCGGCCGGAGGAATAGTATCTTTTGTATCCTCCGGCCGGGAGGAATGCGGTTGTGGCGGGTTCGGTGCTCTGGCTAGAGTTGCCGCGATGCGTATCCTGCCCGTCCTGCTGCTCCCGCTCTTTCTCGCCGGCTGCATGTTCGGCGGCGGAGGCCGCGACGAGCCGCCGCGCCGTCCGGCCGTGCGCCCCGATCCGCGCGGGCCGGTGACCTTGAACCTGCCGACCAGCCGCGAGACGCAGCAATGTTTCGCCGATCTGTCGCGCGCGAATGTGCGATTCAGCCCGTTGCCCGATCGCGACTATGGCGGCGGCTGTCAGGTGATCGGGGCGGTCGAGCTGATCGACATTGGGCTGCCGGTCACGAACCTGAAGGGGATGCGCTGCCCGCTGGCGCGCAACTTCATCGCCTGGATCCGCAACGCCGCGGTGCCCGCCGTGCGCGAGATCCTCGATGGCGAGCTGGTACGGGTCGAGACGATGGGCAGCTATGCGTGCCGCGGGATCATCGGCGGTGGCCCGGTGTCGGCCGGGCGCATCTCCGAGCATGGCCTGGGCAACGCGGTCGATGTCTCCGCCTTTGTGCTGGCCGACGGGCGGCGAATCAGCGTCAAACAGGGCTGGCGCGGCGGTACGGATGAGCAGGCGTTCCTGCGTGCGATTCACCGTTCGGCCTGCCGGCGCTTCGCGACGGTGCTGAGCCCCGACTATAACGCCGCGCACCACGATCACCTCCACCTCGACATGGGGCGGGGGCCTTTCTGCCGGTGAGGAATTGGATTAAGCGTCGCCGATGACAGATACCAAAGTTCCCTCGCGCGTCTTTCCGCGCGCACGCCAGGATGCCGAGACCGCCGCGACCGGCGTCTCCACCCCCCAGACCGAGCATCCCGCCTATCGCCTCGCCTTTCAGGACATGGACTTCCTGCTGCGCGAGGACCTGCGCCCGGTGCGCTTCCAGCTCGAGCTGCTGAAGCCCCAGCTGCTGCTCGACGAGGCGCGGATCGCCTCGACCTTCGTCATCTATGGATCGGCGCGGATCCCCGAGCCGTCCAAGGCGCAGGCGCTGCTCGATCTTGCCACCGACGACCAGTCGCGCCGGATCGCCGAGCGGCTGATCGAGAAGTCCAAATATTATGAGGTCGCGCGCGAGCTGGCGGGGCTGGCGAGCTGCTACCCCCTCGATACCGATGGCGAGCGGCACTTCGTGGTCTGTTCGGGCGGCGGCCCGTCGATCATGGAGGCGGCGAATCGCGGTGCGACCGAGAAGGGCTGCGAATCGATCGGGCTCAACATCGTGCTGCCGCATGAGCAGGCGCCGAACGCGTATGTGACGCCGTCGCTGTCGTTCCAGTTCCACTATTTCGCGCTGCGCAAGATGCACTTCCTGCTGCATGCGCGCGCAGTGGCGGTGTTCCCGGGCGGGTTCGGGACGTTCGACGAATCGTTCGAGCTGCTGACGCTGATCCAGACCGGCAAGATCGCGCCGATCCCGGTGCTGTTCTACGGCAAGGACTTCTGGAACCGCGTCGTCAATTTCGAGGCGCTGTGCGAGGAAGGCGTGATTTCCCCGCGCGACCTCAACCTCTTCCACTTCTGCGAAACCGCGGAAGAGGGCTGGGACATCGTCCAGCAATTCTACGCGGACAAGAACGGGGGCTGACGCCCCCGTATCGCAAAGACCTTAGTGGCCGGCCTTCGCTGCCTCAGCCGGGGCAGCGGCATTGGCCGGCTCGGCGGCGTTGCCTGCAGGCGCCGCGGCATTGCCTTCACCCTCGGCTGCGGCCGGCGCTGCTTGGGCGGCCGGGAGCGGCAGGTTCGAACCCTGCGAATTCAGATAGGCGATGACGTTGGCGCGCTCCTGCGGGTCCGAAAGGCCCGCGAAGGTCATCTTGGTGCCCGCTGCGTATTTGCGCGGACTGGCGAGCCAATGGTCCATCGCCTCGAAGTCCCAGTTGCCCGGAACGGCCTTGAGCGCCTCGGAATAGGCGAAGCCGGCGACATGGCCATGGGCCTTACCCATCGCCGCCCACAGGTTCGGGCCGACGCCGTTGGCGCCGCCGCTGGTGATCGTGTGGCACGCCGCGCACTTGGCGAACGAGGCCTGGCCCTTGGCGACATCGGCCGTGGCGAGACGGTTGGCGATCGGCTCGACGGCCTTCTCGCTGCCGCCCTCGGCGCCGTCCGCGCTCTCGACCGGATAGCCTTCCTTTTCGGGCGCGCCGCTATGGTAAATCATGCCGCTGGCGATCGACAGGCCGAGCGCCGAGGCACAGCCGAACAGGACCCAGCCTGCGATCGTGTTCATGCGATTGTCCATTGCGCGCCCGTTTGCCCCGAAGTTGAAACTTTGGCGGTTCCTTTAGGGTCGGTCCCCGCCCTCCGCAAGGGTCGTGATCGCCGTGGGAAGAGCGCTGGCGAGGAGCGGCGCGCAGCGCGGGCTGGTGGCCCGCGCAAACGACGCGACGACGACCAGTGCCCTTCCCACGGCGACCCCTTCGGGGCGGGCGTCTTTTGGCGCATGGAGGGCGTCATTCGTCGGTCACGATGCTTCGGCATCGCTCCCTCCTCATTCCTACCCATGCGCCAAAATCCGCTCCGTCACGACCCTTGCGGAGGGCGGGGGCCGACCCTTGAGTGACGTTTTGCGCATCGCAACCCGGGCTTGCTCCGCATTTCGCAGACGGCTAATCGCGCCCGCCAATGGAAAATTTCGCCGCGCCCGCACGCCCGATCGTCGAACGCATGACGCAAGCAGCGCTTGCCGAGCCCAAACGCGCGGTCGCGTTCCAGGGCGCGCCTGGTGCGAATTCGCATATGGCGGCGCTCGAAGCCTTCCCGACCGGACTGCCGCTTCCCTGCTTCAGCTTCGAGGATGCGATCGACGCGGTGCGCGAAGGCAAGGCCGATTGCGCGATGATTCCGATCGAGAATTCGCTGCACGGCCGCGTCGCCGACATCCATTTCCTGCTGCCCGAATCCGGCCTCACCATCATCGGCGAGCATTTCCTGCCGATCCGCTACGCGCTGATGGGCATGGGCGAGCGTTCGGGCGTGCGTCAGGCGATGAGCCATCCGCAGGCGCTGGGGCAGTGCCGCCTGTGGCTCAAGGCGCAGGGGATCGCGCCGCTTTCCTACCCCGACACCGCGGGCGCCGCGGCGGTCGTGGCCGAGGAGAATGATCCGGCGGTCGCCGCGCTCGCGCCGCCGGGTGCCGCGCCGCTCTATGGCCTGACGATCTTCGAGAATGATGTCGCCGACGCCGATCACAACATGACCCGTTTCGTGGTGCTGGCCCGGTCGGCGCCGCAACTGCGCGAGCATGGCATGTTCATGACGACCTTCGTCTTCGAGGTGAAGAACGTCCCCGCTGCGCTCTACAAGGCGCTGGGCGGATTCGCGACCAACGGCGTCAACATGACCAAGCTGGAAAGCTATCAGCGCGGCGGCAGCTTCGCGGCGACCGAATTCTATTGCGACATCGTCGGCCGTCCCGGCGATCCCGCGGTCGATCGCGCGCTGGACGAGCTGCGCTTCCACACCAAGTCGATGCGCGTGCTCGGCACCTATCCGCAGGCGCGCGCGCGTCCGGAATAGCCTATCGCCCGCACCCTCGGCGGCTGCTACGCCATCGCCGGGAGCAGGGGGATGCGATGCACGACGAGTTCGAGGTTGAGCAGGAAGGCGCACACCGCAGCGCGTTCTTCGGATGGCCGCTGCTGCTGGCGCTGGCCGGCTGCCTGGCACTGATCCTCGCCGCGGCGTTCGCGCCGACGCTGCTCCCGCAGCTCGATCTTGGCACGATGGTGCTGGCCGGAGTCGGCGCCGGGCTCGGCTGGTGGCTGCTGGTGCTGCTCGCCGGAAGCAGGACGCGGCAATGGCTGGTCGTTGGCATCGCGCTGCTCGCGCTGCCCGCGGCGGGTGCACTCGCGGGCTTCGGAGCGGGCCGCATCTATGTCGCGCGCTCCGCCGAGGACGGGCGGACCTTTGCCGAGCTCGACATTGCCGCGGACGGCAAGCCGAGCGTGCCCGGCGCCGCGGCAAACCGGGGCATGGCCTCGGCCGCCTATCTCGCCGCGATCCGCGAGGCGGACGCGGATCTGCGCGCCTATGCCGATGCGATGGGCAAGTTCAATCTGGGCGTGCTGAGCAGCCCCTATCTGCTCCAGCAGGCCCCGCAGGTCCTGTCCGACTGCGCGTCGATCTCGACTCTGGAGAAAGTGGCACAGGACCAGAGCAAGCGTGCGCATGAGCGCACCGCGCGGCTGATCGAGGCCGTCGAGCGTTCGGCACTGCCCGCCGATGCCAAGCCGGGCGCGCGGACGATCGTCTCCGCAGGGGACGAGGATGCGATGCTGGCGAGCCGGATCGAGATCATCCGCGCGAGCCGCGCGCAGTGCGAGCTGCTCGCACGCCGGAGCTGGCACAATGCAGCGGGCTATTTCGGCTTTTCGAACGGTGGCGATCAGGCGCAGTTCGGCGCCATCACCCGGCGGCTGCTGGAAGCGGCGGGCAAGACCGAGGCGTTGCAGCGGGCGGCGAAGGAACAGCGCACCGCGGGCCGGGAACAGGTGCGTGAGGCGCTGATGCGTTAGCCGGCGGGCGGCCGGCTGAGTGCCACGAACAGATAGGCTTCGATCGCGATGAAGGGGCCGAGCAGGGCGAGGACGCCCGTCCAGCCGGCTAGTTCAAGCCCGAAACAGCCTACGCCATAGCCGAGCACGATCAGGCTCTGCGCCAGCGATGAGGCGCCGATCCCGCGCAGCACCGGATCGCGGTGATAGCCGATCCAGAAGGCCCAGCGGCCCAGCACCCAGGTGATCGTCGTCGCGGCGACCGCGCGCAGATCGCTCGCGTAGATGCCGAGCAGCGCCAGCCCAGGCGCGAACACCCAGAATTGCTCAAGCGTGTTGGTGACGTAGCGCTGGTTGACGATCAGACGGCGCGAATCGGCCCCGGCGAGCGGGTCGATCGCGCGCGAGAACAGCCGCTCATGCGCGACCGCCTCGATCCCCGGCAGAAAGGCGAGGAAGGCCGCCGTGCCGATGCACCCCAAGACGAAGCGCATCGGCTCGAGTATGACCGGCGGCAGCCAATGGGCCAGCGCCAGCCACAGCCCAATCGCGACCGGAACCGATAGCCCGACAGCTACCGCCAGTCGCGATTGCGCCGACATCAGTCGGCGAACAACAGCACGGGGGTTTCGAGCAGCTTGCGCAATGCCTGCACATAGCTGGCCGCATCCCAGCCATCGACGACGCGATGGTCGCAGCTGATCGACAGGTTCATCAGCTTGGCGCGGACGATGTCGTCGCCGACAAAGACGGGGCGCTCGACGATCTTGTTGGGGCCGATGATCGCGACTTCGGGCTTGTTGATCACCGGGGTGGTCGCGACGCCGCCGAGCGGGCCGAGCGAGGTGATCGTGATGGTCGAGCCGGAAAGCTCCTCCACCTTCGCCTTGCCGGTGCGCGCAGCCTCGGCAAGGCGGGTGATCTCGGCCGCGAGCTGCCAGACATTCATGTCCTGCGCGTCGCGGATCACCGGGACCATCAGGCCCGCATCGGTCTGAGTCGCCATGCCCATGTGGACGCGGCCGTAGCGCGTCACCACGCCCGCCTCGTCGTCATAGCGCGCATTGAGCATCGGGAAATCGGGCAAAGTGCGGCAGATCGCGGCGATCACGAACGGGAGCATGGTGAGCTTGGGCCGTGCGCCGCGATTGGCGTTCAGGTCCGCGCGCATCTCCTCCAGCGCGGTCACGTCGATCTCATCGACATAGGTAAAGTGCGGGATGGCGCGCTTCGACGCGGCCATGTTCTCCGCGATCTTGCGGCGCATGCCGATGACCTTGACCGGCACGTCCTCACGCGCACGGCTGGCATGCGGGGCGTGATAGCCCTGCGCCGAGCCGTAGCGCAGGAACGCGTCGAGATCAGCATGGCGGATACGGTCACCCTCGGCCGCCTTCACCTGTGACAGGTCGACGCCGAGGTCCCTGGCGCGCTGGCGCACCGCGGGCGAAGCGAGGATGTCGCGGTGCGCAGCGGCGGGAACCGGTGCGACCGGTTCGGGCACGGGCGGAGGCGCGGGAGGGGCGACGGGCGCCACGGGTGCGGCAGGTGCGGCAGGTGCTTCGACTGCGGGTGGCGCGGCCGGTGCCTCGACCGGGGCGGGTGCCGCCTCGGGTGCCTCGGCGACATCGCCGTCGGTCTCGACCACGATCAGCGCCGCGCCGATCGCGACCTGATCGCCGACTTCGCCGGCCAGCTCGACGACGATGCCGGAGACGGGCGATTCCATCTCGACGGTCGCCTTGTCGGTCATCATGTCGGCGACCTGCTGGTCCTCCTCGACGCGGTCGCCGATCTTGACGTGCCAGGCGACGATTTCGGCTTCGGCGATGCCTTCGCCGATGTCGGGGAGACGGAAGGTGAAACGAGCCATCGCGATCAGTCCTTCAGGATCTTCTTGAGCGCTTGTCCGATGCGGACCGGCCCGGGGAAATACGCCCATTCGAGCGAGTGCGGATACGGGGTGTCGAAGCCGGTGACGCGTTCGACCGGGGCTTCGAGGTGGTAGAAGCAGCGCTCCTGAACCAGGCTCGCCAGCTCGGCGCCGAAGCCGCTGGTGCGCGTCGCTTCGTGCACCACCATGCAGCGGCCGGTCTTTTTCACCGACTCCTCGATCGTCTCGATGTCGAGCGGGACGAGCGTGCGCAGGTCGATGATCTCGGCGTCCACGCCCATCTCTTCGACCGTCGCCTTCACGACATGCACCATCGTGCCATAGGCGAGCACGGTCAGCGCCTCGCCCGGACGGACGATCGCCGCCTTGCCCAGCTCGACGCGGTAATAGCCCTCGGGCACCTCGCCGCCGGGATGCTTCGACCAATTCTCGGCCGGGCGGTCCCAATGGCCGTTGAACGGGCCGTTGTAGATGCGCTTGGGCTCGAAGAAGATGACCGGGTCATTGTCCTCGATCGATGCGATCAACAGGCCCTTGGCGTCGTACGGGGTCGACGGGATTACCGTCTTCACGCCCGAGACATGGGTGAAGATGCCTTCGGGCGACTGCGAATGGGTCTGCCCGCCGAAGATGCCGCCGCCATAGGGCGAGCGGATCGTCAACGGCGCGGTGAACTGCCCGGCCGAACGGTAGCGCAGCCGCGCAGCTTCGGAGACGAGCTGGTCGAGCGCCGGGTAGATGTAATCGGCGAACTGGATCTCCGGCACCGGGCGCAGGCCATAGGCCCCCATGCCGATGGCGACGCCGACAATGCCGCATTCGGTGATCGGCGTGTCGAATACCCGCGTCTTGCCATGCTTCGCCTGCAGTCCTGCGGTGGCGCGGAACACGCCGCCGAAATAGCCGACATCCTCGCCCATCACGATGACGTCGGGATCGCGCGCCATCATCACGTCGAGCGCGGAGTTGATCGCCTGGATCATGTTCATGCGGGTGCCGGCACCCGCTTCGCCGGTGGCGGTTTCGCTCACGATTGCCTCGCTCATTGCTTGCGCGCCCAGGGACGGCCCGAGGCCTCTTCCTCATCGAGCATCATCTGCCGCTGTTCCCGCAGGTGCCAGGGCATTTCCTCGAACACGCCGTCGAACAACGAATCGAGCGGCTGGTGCAGGCCATGGCCGAGGATGCCGTTCTTTTCGGCTTCCTTCTGCGCCACCTTCACCAGTTCGGCGAGTTCGCGGTCCTGCTCGGCATGACGCTCCTCATCCCATTCGCCGATCGCGATCAGATGCGCCTTGAGGCGCGCGACCGGGTCGCCGAGCGGCCAGGCGGTCGGCTCGCCCGCGCTGCGATACTGGGTGGGATCGTCGGAGGTCGAATGGCCTTCGGTGCGATAGGTGAAATGCTCGATCAGCGTCGGACCCTGGTTGGTCCGGGCGCGCTCGGCGGCCCAGAGCGTCGCGGCATAGACCGCGAGTGCGTCGTTGCCGTCGACGCGAAGCCCGGCGATGCCATAGCCCAAGGCGCGGGCCGCGAAGGTCGTCGCCTCGGCACCCGCAAAGCCCGAGAAGCTTGAGATCGCCCACTGGTTGTTGACGACGTTGAGAATGACCGGCGCCTTGTAGACGGTGGCGAAGGTCAGCGCCGAGTGGAAGTCGCCCTCAGCGGTCGAACCCTCGCCGCACCAGGTCGCGGCGATGCGGGTGTCGCCCTTGGCCGCGCTCGCCATCGCCCAGCCCACCGCCTGCGGATATTGGGTGGTGAGGTTGCCCGAGATCGAGAAGAAGCCCTTCTCCTTCGACGAATACATGATCGGCAGCTGCTTGCCCGCCAGATCGTCACCCTTGTTCGAGTAGATCTGGTTCATCATCTGGACGAGGCTGTAGCCGCGCGCGATCAGCAGGCCCTGCTGACGATAGCTTGGGAAGCACATGTCGTCGCTGGCGAGGGCATGCGCCGCGGCGATCGCCACCGCCTCCTCGCCGGTGCACTTCATGTAGAAGCTGGTCTTGCCCTGGCGCTGGGCGCGGAACATGCGCTCGTCGAATGCGCGGACCAGCGCCATGTCGCGGAGCATCCTGCGCAGGGTGTCGGGATCGAGCTTGGGGTTCCACGGGCCGACCGCCTGGCCATCCTCGTCGAGGACGCGGACCAGCGTATAGGCGAGCTCATGGAAGGTGGACGGGGCGGCGGCGGTGTCGGGCCGGGGCTGTGCGCCCGCGGGCGGCACCGCGACCTCGTTGAAATCGACCGCATCGCCTGGCCGGAATTTCGGCTCGGGCACATGCAGGCTGAGCGGCGGCAGATTGGCGCGCTTGGCGTCCACGGTCATGCTCTCTCCAGCGTTAGAAGGCCTCCGGGTCGCCGTTCGGCGCACGGAATATGATTTCAAGGCCTCGTTATATTCTTTCAATGCCCGAGTCGAGATGGGACAGCAACACTGTCGTGAATTTCATTGTACCGCGCGGGCTAAAGATAGGCGAATCGCCCCTTTCCCCATCGGCCTGCGGCTCCTAAGGGGAGGGTTTAAGGACAATCATCGCTGGGGAGCGAGACGAACATGAAACTGATGGCCGGCAATTCGAACCTGCCGCTCGCCCAGGCGATCGCTTCCTATCTCGAGATTCCGCTGACGCAGGCGAATGTCCGCCGCTTCGCCGATGAGGAAATCTTCGTCGAGATCCTCGAGAATGTCCGCGGCGAGGACGTGTTCGTGCTTCAGTCGACCGCCTATCCGGCGAACGACAATCTGATGGAGCTGCTGATCATGATCGATGCGCTGCGCCGCGCATCGGCCAAGCGCATCACCGCGGTGCTCCCCTATTTCGGCTATGCCCGCCAGGACCGGAAGCCCGGCCCGCGTACGCCGATCTCGGCCAAGCTGGTCGCCAATCTGATCACCACCGCAGGCGCCAACCGCGTCCTTTCGGTCGATCTCCACGCCGGGCAGATCCAGGGCTTCTTCGACATCCCGACCGACAATCTCTTCGCCGCGCCGGTGATGAGCGAGGACATCAAGGCGCGCTTCTCCGACAAGAACCTGATGGTCGTCTCCCCCGACGTCGGCGGCGTGGTGCGCGCGCGCGCGCTCGCCAAACGGCTCGAGAACGCCCCGCTGGCGATCGTCGACAAGCGCCGCGAGAAGGCCGGCGAATCCGAGGTGATGAACATCATCGGCGACGTCGAGGGCCGCTTTTGCATCCTGATCGACGATATCGTCGATTCGGCAGGCACGCTGTGCAACGCCGCCGCGGCGCTCAAGGCGGCAGGGGCCGAGGGCGTGGTGGCCTATTGTACGCATGGCGTGCTCTCGGGCGGCGCGGTCGCGCGCGTCGACGGGTCGGAGCTCAGCGAGCTCGTGATCACCGATTCGATCGGCAATCACGCGATCGTCGGCGAGGCGCAGCGCATCCGCCACCTCACCATCGCCCCGCTGATCGCCGAGGCGATTCGCCGCATTGCCGACGAGAGTTCGGTCTCCAGCCTGTTCGATTGACCGCCGCCGTTTAGCCCTGCTTTGCAGCGGGCAATCGAAACTTGGCTTTAAATCCCATCAAATTAATGGATATTAAGAGCCGGGTCTCGGGTCCTTCCCCGAGGTGTCCCCCAGAGGCCCGGTCCGGAGGAATTCCTCTCCTTTCCTGACGTTTCTCGGCCGTGCCTTTCTCCAGAAGGCACGGCCTCTTTTTCAGGCGAGGGCTTTCCACACCAGCACCGCGCCCACGACGATCATCAGCCAGTAGATCGCGGTGTAAAAACGGTCGGGCGAGACCCGCCGCACCAGCCAGACGCCTGCAAAGGTCGATGCGACCGCGACCGGGAGCAGCACTGCAGAGGTCCGCAGATTTTCCTCCGTGAGCTGGCCAAGTGCGAAATAGGCGGGCACCTTGATCCAGTTGACCAGCCCGAAATAGAGTGCGGTGGTGCCCACCAGGACGTCGCGGGGCAGGCGGCGCGGCAGCACCCAGAGCTGCCAGGGCGGCTGGCCGGCATGCGCGATCTGGCTGGTGAAGCCCGAAGCGATCCCGAACAGCGAGCCGACCCAGCCGGGCGAATCCGAGGGTGCCGCGGTTCCCAGCCGGTCGCGCCACAGGCGATACGCGCCGAACAGCATCGAGATGCCGCCGACCATTGCCAGCACGGCATCTGCCGAAACGCTGGCAGCGTACCAATAGCCGAGCGCGATCCCGATCACCGCGCCCGCCAGCGTCCAGCCGAGCACGAACCGGTCGATGCTCCGCCGGAACGCCCACACGCTGACCGCGTCCTGCGCGATCAGCAATGGCAGCAGGATCGCGGCGGCCTGCACCGGACCGATCGCAAAGGCGATCATCGGCAGCGACAGGGCGCCCGCACCCGCAAAGCCGCCCTTGGACAGCCCGATCAGCGCCACGGCGGGGATCGCCAGCGCGTAGAAGACCGGATCGGTGATCAGGAGCGGGCGGCCGGTGTGCGGACGCCGGCATTGCCGCGCGCGTTGAGCCGGGCCTTGAGCCGTTCGGGCGCAGGTGCCCAGAGGAAGCCGAAGCTCACCGTGCCTTCCTTCGTCTCGACGGCATGATGCAGCCGGTGCGCCTGGATGATCCGCTTCATATAGCTGGAGCGCGGCACGTAGCGATGGCCCACCCGCCGGTGGACGATGACGTCATGGAAGCCGAAATAGATCGCGCCATAGGCGGCAATCCCGGCGCCGATCCAGATGAAGCCCGGCCACCAGCCCAGCTGCACCCCGCCGTACAGCAGCAGGATCGAGGGGATGGCGAAGATCACGGCATAGAGATCGTTGAGCTCGAACATCCCGGCGCGCGGCACATGGTGGCTGCGGTGCAGGAACCAGCCGGGGCCGTGCATCACCCAGCGGTGCGCGGCATAGGCGACCCCCTCCATCAATGCGATGGTGCCGAGGAACAGCAGGATGCCGATTGCGGCGTTCATGGCGCGCGATATAGCGCTGCGCCATGCGAAGCGCACCTCTTCTCCTGATCGCTCTTTCCCTTTCTGCCTGCGCAGTGCCCGAGGCGCGATTGCGCACCGGCCTCGTCAATGCCGGTCTGTCGCGCCCGCTCGCCGCGTGCATGGCCGAACGGATGGTCGATCGGCTCTCTCTGGCGCAGCTGATGCGGATCGCCGATCTGCCCAAGGCGCGCGACGCCGAGTCGGTGGACAGGTTCCTGCGCCGCATCCGATCACTCGGCGATCCCGAGATCGTCGCGGTTGCGACCAGCTCGGCGGCACTTTGCGCGACCGGATTCGGCCGCAGCTAACAGCCTGCGAACGCGAGTGAACATTGTCGCTCGCTTGGCTTATTGCAATTGCATCTCAATCGCTAATAAAGGGTATTTGATTCCCGAAGGCCGCTGTGCTTAAGGCGGGCGGATTTTGCTGCAACGCAAGGGATCTGCCCCATGAACATCCACGAATATCAGGCCAAGGAACTGCTGGCGAAGTTCGGTGCGCCGATCGCGGCGGGTCATGCCGCCTTCACCGTCGAAGAGGCGGTCGAGGCCGCGAAGAAGCTCCCCGGGCCGCTGTTCGTCGTCAAGTCGCAGATCCATGCCGGCGGCCGCGGCAAGGGCAAGTTCAAGGAACTCGGCCCCGACGCGAAGGGCGGCGTCCGCCTCGCCTTCTCGCTCGACGAGGTCCGCGCGCATGCCACTGACATGCTCGGCAACACGCTGGTGACGATCCAGACCGGTGAGGCCGGCAAGCAGGTCAACCGCCTCTACGTCACCGATGGCGCCGACATCGCCAAGGAATTCTACCTCGCGCTGCTCGTCGATCGCGCCACCAGCCGCGTCGCCTTCGTCGTCTCGACCGAGGGCGGCATGGACATCGAGGAAGTCGCGCATTCGACCCCAGAGAAGATCCACAGCTTCTCGGTCGATCCCGCGACCGGCTTCCAGCCGCACCACGGCCGCGCTGTCGCCGCCGCGCTGGGCCTGACCGGCGACCTGTCGAAGCAGGCGGCCAAGGTCGCCAAGTCGCTCTACGATGCGTTCATCGCCACTGATGCCGAGCAGATCGAGGTCAACCCGCTGGCGCTGACCGAGCAGGGCAATCTCCTCGTCCTCGACGCCAAGGTCGGCTTCGACGGCAATGCGATGTTCCGTCACAAGGACATCGCCGAGCTGCGCGACGTGACCGAAGAGGATCCCGCCGAGCTCGAGGCGTCGAAGTATGACCTCGCCTATATCAAGCTCGATGGCGACATCGGCTGCATGGTCAACGGCGCCGGCCTGGCGATGGCCACGATGGACATCATCAAGCTCAACGGCATGTTCCCGGCCAACTTCCTCGACGTGGGCGGCGGCGCGAGCCGTGAGAAGGTGACCGCGGCGTTCAAGATCATCCTCGCCGATCCGGCGGTGAAGGGCATCCTCGTCAACATCTTCGGCGGGATCATGAAGTGCGACATCATCGCCGAGGGCATCGTCGCCGCGGCGAAGGAAGTGAACCTGTCGGTTCCGCTCGTCGTCCGCCTCGAAGGCACCAATGTCGAGGAAGGCAAGGCCATCCTCGCCAATTCGGGCCTTGCGATCGTCCCGGCCAACGACCTGGGCGACGCCGCGCGCAAGATCGTGGCGGAGGTCAAGCAGGCCGCCTGAGGCCGCTTCCGCTTCGAAGCATCAAAGGGGCGTGCCGGCCGGCGCGCCCCTTTTTGCTTGGGCAGTGTCCGGGGCCTTTGCCTATCTGGCGCGGGTCGGGCGAGTGCCCGCAACGCCCGTCCGCCTTGATGCTTCTGCTTCGACTCTGCCTTGCGGTTTCCGGCCACCGCTGGCCGCGATCCCGCCGGCCGGGCCCGCGGATGTTTCGGCTGCGGGCGGCGGGGTCGGTGTCGTCTCGGGGACAGGCGCCTTGCTCACGCATGTCGGGATGAAGGACGGCACCGCCATCGCCGCGGCGCGAAGCATGAACGCAATGCGGCGGCGTCTCATGAGTTCCTCCTTGATCCTGGCCCTTCGTTGCGGGTCGGCAATGAATGTCGAATGAACTACCGGTACGGCTACCGATGAAATCCATACCGTACTTGCGAAAAATGACGAATCGCTACAAGGGGTGCCCAGACCCGATGTGGTAAAACACTATCCTTGCGTTACGCTCCCGCGGAAAATGCTGGCCAAGCGGGCAACGAAAATGTGATAGCGGCCGCCGAGGGTTGCCAGGGAGAAGGACGAGGCCGTTACGGTCAAGTTTTTGTCGTCACCCCCAAGGGCCTCCGGGCGTTAGAAGCCGGGGAACATGGGCGGTGCGAGCCGGTTCGTCTCTTTGGAATTTGGTCCTGATGCGTTGGGAAGGAATGCGATGAAAGTCTTGGTGCCGGTCAAGCGTGTGCTTGACTACAACGTGAAGCCGCGGGTGAAGGCCGACGGGACGGGGGTCGATCTCGCCAACGTCAAGATGAGCATGAACCCGTTCGACGAGATCGCCGTCGAAGAGGCGATCCGTCTCAAGGAAAAAGGCGCGGCGACCGAGATCGTCGTGGTCTCGATCGGGGAGCAGAAGGCGCAGGAAACGCTGCGCACCGCGCTGGCGATGGGCGCCGACCGCGCGATCCTGATCGTCGCCGAGGACAAGGTCGAGCCGCTGGGGGTCGCCAAGCTGCTGGCCAAGGTCGCCGAGGCCGAAGCGCCGGGTCTGATCATCCTGGGCAAGCAGGCGATCGACGACGACAACAACCAGACCGGCCAGATGCTGGGCGCGCTGCTCGGCTGGGGCCAGGGCACGTTCGCGTCGAAGGTCGAAATCGCAGGCGAGCAGGTCGACGTGACCCGCGAAGTCGATGGCGGTCTCGAGACGGTGAAGCTCAAGCTCCCGGCGATCGTCACCACCGACCTTCGCCTCAACGAGCCGCGCTACGCCTCGCTGCCCAATATCATGAAGGCGAAGAGCAAGCCGCTCGATCAGAAGACCCCCGCCGATTATGGCGTCGATGTGGCCCCGCGCCTCACCGTCGTCAGCGTCACCGAGCCAGCCAAGCGTCAGGCCGGCGTCAAGGTTGCGGATGTGGATGAGCTTGTCGGCAAGCTCAAGGCGCTGGGAGTTGCGAAATGAGCGTGCTGGTCTGGGTCGAACACGACAACAACAGCGTCAAGGACGCGACGCTTGCCGCCGTCACGGCTGGCGCCAAGCTCGGCGATGTCGTCGCGCTGGTCGCGGGGCAGGGTGCGCAGGGCGCTGCCGACGCGGCGGCGAAGATCGCCGGCGTCTCCAAGGTGCTGCTGGCGGATGACGCCGCCTACGGCCATGCGCTGGCCGAGAATGTCGCGCCGCTCGTCGCCGATCTGATGGCCGGCTACGACGCCTTTGTCGCGCCTGCCACCACCACCGGCAAGAATATCGCGCCGCGCGTCGCCGCGTTGCTCGACGTCATGCAGATCAGCGAAGTGCTGTCGGTCGAAAGCGCCGACACCTTCACCCGTCCGATCTATGCCGGCAACGCGATCGCTACGGTCAAGTCGTCGGACGGCAAGAAGGTCCTGACCGTACGCGGCACCGCGTTCGAGAAGGCCGCGGCGGAAGGCGGCAGCGCTTCGGTCGAAGCCGTTTCGGGCAAGGGTGATTCGGGTCTCTCCAGCTTCGTCGGTGCCGAGATCGCCAAGTCGGAGCGTCCGGAGCTGACCAGCGCCAAGGTGATCGTCTCGGGCGGCCGCGCGCTCGGCTCGTCGGAGCAGTTCCACGGCCTGATCGATCCGCTCGCCGACAAGCTTGGCGCCGCGGTCGGCGCGAGCCGCGCGGCGGTCGATGCGGGCTATGCCCCCAACGACTATCAGGTCGGGCAGACCGGCAAGATCGTCGCGCCGGAAGTCTATGTCGCGATCGGCATTTCGGGCGCGATCCAGCACCTTGCGGGTATGAAGGACAGCAAGACCATCATCGCCATCAATAAGGACGAGGACGCCCCGATCTTCCAGGTCGCGGATCTCGGCCTGGTCGGCGATCTGTTCAAGATCGTTCCGGAGCTGACCGAAAAGCTCTGAACCCATAGCGGGGCGGCTTCGGCCGCCCCGTTTTCTATTGCTGGATTCGCGTCCAGGTCTGTGATTTGCAGCCGACACGCCCCAGCAGGCAGCCCTTGCCTTCGATCCGGTTGGGGTCGAGTACGCTGACCGTCCCCGAGAACGTCTTGTTGATGTCGGGCACGAAGACCCGCCCGCGCCATACGCCGGGCTTTTCCTGCACGAAATCGCGGAACAGCGTCGATCCGACGAGCTTGGCGGTGCCGCCGCGCGCGGCGTCGGCCTTGGCCTTGTCGTTTGCCCAGACCACGACGCCGCACATGCGGTTGCCGCAGGGCTGTGCGCGCACATGGACGCTGTTGGAGGGGTTGCGCCACACGCCGAACGACGGGTCGCGCGCGAGCGCGGGGCCGGCGGCCAGGCTGAAGGCGATCAGGGTGCCGATCAAACGCATGACGCTGCTACTCCGCCGTCTCGACTGTCGCCATGCTATGGGAATGTCGCGCGCCGGGCAAATCGCGGGATACGGAAAAGAGTAAGGCCCGTCGCTTTCGCGGCGGGCCTCCCTGGACGATCCATTCCACATGGGTCTGGGTCGTCAACATGCTCTTTCTCATCGATCAAGCAGGACAAAAACGCCCGTCTGACGAATCGGTTCCGCCGCGGCTGAAATTCTTTCAGACCAGCACGAAGCGTGCCGATGCGACGACCTTGCCGGACGGCTCGGAGCGCCGGACCTGATCGGCCGGGACGATCGTCACCATGACCGTAGCGCCGTCGGTGATCAGCTGCTGGGTGGTTCGTGGCAGCGGGAAACGATCGACTCCATTGCCGGTGACCCGGCCAAGGAAATGGGGCGTTCCGTCGGTTGCCAGCAGCCACAGGTCGGCGACGCCCTGCGCCGGATCAAGCCGCCGCGCGCGGACGCGGATCGCCGAGCCGGCGGGATCGTAGCGGATCGCCAGGTCGGGGCGGCGATCCGGCCCCGCCATCTGCGCGACCAGCACGGGAGAGGCGCCCGGCGGCCGCGGCTGAAGCCCGCCCAGCGCGAAGACGAAGATCGCCATTGCCGCCAGCGCGCCGGCGAGCGCGGCGGCAAGGCCGATCACGGTGGCCTGACCGAGCGGCCAGCGTACCGTCCGGTGGCGCGCGCGGCGTGGCGCATCGGCCTCGCGCAGATCGATCAGCGCATCGATCCGCGACCAGAGTTCGGCGGGCGGCTCCACCGGAGCAAGCGCCTCGAGCATTGGGGCGAGGTGCAGCTGCCACTCCTCGACCTCGGCAGCAAAGCCCGGGTCGGAAAGCTGTTTGCGCAGAGCGGCGGCGCGCGCGTTTCCTTCGAGCGTGCCGAGCGCGAGCGCGCGGGCGAGCGCGGGTTCGTTCGACGCGGCAATGCCCGACTCCCGGGCCAGCGCGGCAAGCCCGTCGGCGATGCGCCGTTCGATCGTCGCTGGGGTGGCGAGCGCGGCCTGCGCGATCTCGGTATGGGTGGCGCCGGTCAGCAGTGCCACGCGGATTGCCGCCTGATCATCGACCGGGAGTGCGCGCAGGCGATAGTGAAGCAGGGTTGCTGCGGTATTCCAGCCTACCGGCGCTTCGCCAGTCAGCAGTGTTTCGTCCGACAGCAGGATCTCGGCATCGGCAAAGGCAGAGGGGCCGGGCAGGCGGCGGCGCCATTCGACGGCGCCGTTGCGCGCAATCGCGGCGAGCCAGGCCTCCGCCTCACCCGCGGCGGGGTCAAAGCGCGGTGCGCGATCCCAGACACGCAAATAGGCGCTTTCGGTCAACTGCGCGGCGGCAGTGGAATCGCGGGTGATCGCCGCGGCGATGCCGTGCAGGACCGGGGCGGTCGCCGCATAGAGCGCCGCCATCGCCTTGCGGTCGCCGCGTGCGACCTGCGCCAGAAGCATGGCGAGGTCGGGCAGGTCAGCTGCGCTCCGCTTCACGCTGCATCCGGCTCCGCATCGTCGCGCGCGACATCCGCGTCGCCGCGTCTGTCGTCCTTCCACGGGCGCGCGAAGCGCAGGACGAGGAAGCCGACGACTGCTGACAGGATCGATCCGGCGAGCACGCCGATCTTCACCTCGTCGATCAGCTCGGGGCTGTCGGGAAAGGCGAGGCCGCCGATGAACAGGCTCATCGTGAAGCCGATCCCGCACAGCATCGCGACACCATAGATCTGGGTCCAGGTCGCCCGGCCCGGCGGGCTGGCGAAACCGGTTTTCGCCGCGATCCAGATGCTCCCGAAAATGCCCGCCTGTTTCCCGATGAAGAGTCCGGCGGCGATGCCGAGCGGGAGGGGCGCCAGCAGGATGGCGGGCGACATGCCGGCAAGACTCACGCCCGCATTGGCGAATCCGAACAGCGGAACGATCGCGTAGGCGACCCAGGGCGCCAGCGCATGTTCGAGCCGGTGGAGCGGCGAATCATGCGCGTCGGGCGTGCCGGGGGTCTTCTTGACCGGGATCATCATCGCGGTGAGCACGCCCGCGACGGTCGCGTGCACGCCCGACAGGAAGACGAAATACCAGAGCAGCGCACCAAGCAGCAGATAGGGCCACAGCTTCATCACCCCGCTGCGGTTCAACACATGCATCACCACGATCACCAGCGCGCCGGCCGCGAGCGCGAGCGATCCGAGGCTCTTGGTATAGGCCAGCGCGATGATCGCCACCGCGCCCATGTCATCGACGATCGCGACGGTGGTGAGGAACAGCTTGAGCGAGGCGGGCGCGCGCGTGCCCAGCAGGGCAAGGACGCCGATCGCAAAGGCGATGTCGGTCGCGGCTGGAATCGCCCAGCCGGGCGCCAGCGGCCCGCCGCCGGTGATGGCGAGATAGACGAGCGCGGGGGCGACCATGCCGGCCGCTGCCGCGACGACGGGCAGCCGCCTGTCCTCCCAGCTCGCGAGCTGGCCATCGACGAACTCGCGCTTGATCTCGAGCCCGACGAGCAGGAAGAACACCGCCATCAGCGCATCGTTGATCCACAGATGCACCGTCATCGGCCCGTATTTGGGGCTGATTGCGGGACCGGTCTCCAGATGCAGAAAATGGAAATAGTCTTCGGACAGGCCGGGCCAGTTGGCGGCCAGCATCGCCAGCGCCGCCGCGGCGATCAGCAGGATGCCGCCCGCCGCCTCGCTCTTGAGGAAGGCCCTGAGTGCCGAAGGGGCGGTGCGTCGTGCCGAGCCGGCCATGTTCTTTCCCATCCTAACCGGCTCCCTGCCTAACCGCTGGAACGCGAGGGGCAAAGTCCTTAGCCTCGGGGTATGGACAGCACAGCACGCCCGCGCCGCAATCCCCTGTCGCTCTGGTGGCGGGGCACCGTCATTGCCTCGGTCGATCATGCCGCAGTCCTCGAAAAGGTGCGCGGCGAGGCGGCGTGGAACGGCCGCTACGTCTTCATGGTGCTGATGTCGGCGGGTATCGCGGTGCTCGGCCTGTTGCTCTCCTCGCCCGCGGTGGTGATCGGCGCGATGCTGATCTCGCCGCTGATGGGACCGATCATCGGCCTTGGCTTCGGCCTCGCCACCTTCGACGGCGACGAGATCCGCCGGTCGGGCATGGCGCTGGCGCTGGGCACGGTGATCGCCGTGGGCTTCACCGCATTGCTGGTGCTGCTCTCGCCGCTTCAGAATGTGACGTCGGAGATCGCCGCGCGCACCCGGCCCAATCTGTTCGACCTGCTGGTCGCGCTCTTCTCCGCGCTCGCCGGCGCCTATGCGATGATCCGCGGGCGTGAGGGCACCGTGGTCGGCGTCGCCATCGCCACCGCGCTGATGCCGCCGCTCGCGGTGGTCGGCTTCGGCCTTGCCACCTGGAACGGCACGGTGTTCGGCGGCGCGCTGCTGCTGTTCCTGACCAACCTCATCACCATCGCGATCTCGGCAGCGGTAATCGCGCGCCTCTATGGCTTCGGCTCATCGCTCTCGCCCAAGCAGACGGTGCTCCAGACGGTGCTGGTGATCGCCGCGCTGGTTGCGTTCGCGATCCCGCTCGGCCTCGCGTTGCGCCAGATCGCCTGGGAGGCCAACGCGTCGCGCCAGGCGCGAGAGGTCATCGCCAGCCAGTTCGAAGCCGGCACGCGCCTGGCACAGCTCGAGTTCGACTATGCGCATGCACCGCTGCGCGTCAGCGCGACGGTGCTGACGCGACAGCTCCGCCCCGACGCCGGGCGCGCCACCGCGGCGACGCTTGAGCGGCTGTTCGGGCGCGAGGTGGACGTGGCGCTCGAACAGGTGCGCGTCGGCACCGGCGCTCAGGCTGAGGCAGCGCAGGTGTCCGCCGCGCAGAATCAGCGCGTCGCCGCGGCGGATGCGGCGGCGGCACGGACTGCCGAGCAGCTCGCGCTGGTCGCGGGGGTTACGCCCGAGGCGGTGCTGATCGACCGCGATGCCCAGCGCGCCGTGGTGACCGCAGCGCCGCTGACCGGTGCCGGGATCGGTGTCTATCGCACGCTCGAGGCGCGTGTCGCCGCGAGTACGCCCGACTGGAAGATCACGCTGACTCCGCCCGCCGCGGCCCTGCCCGATATCGCGCTGCGCGAGGGCAAGCCTGATCCCGATGCGCTCGCCGCCACGGTCTGGGGCGCGCAGCGGCTCAACCTGCCGGTCGGCGTGTCCGGGCCTGGCGCCGCGGCGATCGTCGAGGCGCTGACCGCCGCCGGAGTCCGCGCCAGCGTGGTTGCCGGCAGCGGATCGGGCAATGCGGCGCGGTTGCGCTGGCTCGCCCCGGCGGTCGAGTAGGGGCTCAGCCCGCTTTCGCGAGTGCGTCGGCGATCAGCTTGCGGCTGTTCTCGATGCCGTAGAGCGCGATGAAGCTGCCCATGCGCGGCCCCTGACTGGAACCCAGCAGCGTCTCGTACAGCGCCTTGAACCAGTCGCGCAGCTCGGCGAAATCGCCGGTCTTGCCGATCTCGTAGACGATGTTCTGGATATCCTCGGCCTTCGCGTCCGCCGGCAGCGCGGCGAGTTCGGCGTCGAGCCGCTGCAGCGCCGCCACCTCGACTCCCTCGGGTGCGCGGCGATTGAGCGTCGGCGCGATGAAGTCGCGGCCATAGGCCAGCGCATAGCCGATCAGCGCGTCGAGTGCCGGATGCTTCTCGGGCGTCGCATCGGGAACATAGTTGGCGAGATAGCCCCAGACCTGTTCCTTGCTTGCCTCGCCCATCACGCCGACCAGGTTGAGCAGCAGCCCGAACGTCACCGGCAACGTCTCCGCCGGGGGCGGGCCATTATGGATATGATGCACCGGGTTACCGAGCTTCTGCTCGACCGGCTGGTTCGGATAATTGCCGCGGAACTGCCAGTAATCGTCCACTGCGCGCGGGATCAGGCCCAAATGGAGCGACTTGGCCTTTTTCGGCTCGCGATAGATGTAGAAGGCGAGGCTTTCGTCGGGGCCGTAGGTCAGCCATTCCTCGATCGACAGGCCGTTGCCCTTGGTCTTGGATATCTTCTCGCCCTTGGCGTCGAGGAACAGCTCATAGTTGAAGCCCTCGGGCGGGCGGGCGCCCAGCGCGCGCGCGATCTTCGAGCTTTGCTCGACCGAACTGATCAGGTCCTTGCCCGACATCTCGTAATCGACGCCCAGCGCGACCCAGCGCATCGCCCAGTCGACCTTCCATTGCAGCTTGGCATGGCCGCCGAAGATCGTCTGTTCGACCCGCTCGCCCCCAGGAACACTGGTGTCCATGAACGCGACCATGCCGGTCTCGGCGTCGATCACTTCGACGGGGACCTGCAGCACGACCCCGCTCTTGGGGCTGACCGGGAGCACCGGCGAGTAGGTCGCCTGCCGCTCCGCGCCGAGCGTCGGCAGCATGATGTCCATGATCTTGCGATAGTTGCGCAGGATCGCGCGCAGCGCATCGTCGAACCGGCCGGAGGTGTAGCAATCGGTCGAGGACAGGAATTCATACTCGAACCCGAACCGGTCGAGGAATTCGCGCAGCATCGCGTTATTGTGGTGCGCGAAGCTCTCATACTTGCCGAACGGATCGGGCACGCGCGTCAGCGGGTGGCCGATATAGCGCGCCAGCATCTCGCCATTCGGCACGTTCTCAGGCACCTTGCGCAGGCCGTCCATATCGTCGCTGAATGCGACCAGGCGGGTCGGCTGGTCCGAAATTTCCTCGAACGCGCGGCGGACCATGGTCGTGCGCAGCACTTCGTTGAACGTGCCGATATGCGGCAGGCCCGACGGGCCGTATCCGGTCTCGAACAGCACCGGCGAACCGCCCGGCTTCCCGTCGGGATAGCGTTTCAGCAGCTTGCGCGCCTCCTCATAGGGCCAGGCCTTGGAGGTGAGGGCGGCGTCACGAAGTGCGGAGTCGGTCATGGCAAGCCGGTGCGCGATGCAGCCCTATTTTGCAAGGCTGCGCGGCCCGAAAACGGGTAGCGGTGCGGAAGAGGCTGGCCTTTATCCGCTGTTGTTGATAATCGCTCGCATTATGAGTCTTCCCCTGGCGCGTGCGGCGCGCAATGTACCTGCGACGGTTGCGTCGGTTGACTGGAATTCGCTCGATCCGTCGGAAGCGCGCCGTCTGCGCGAATTCGGACTGGACGAGGGCGTCGAGGTCGAGCTGGTCAAGCCCAATGGCTGGCTTGGCGGTCCCGCGGCGGTGCGGATCGGGCGGATGACCGTGGCGCTGCGCCGCCACGTGGTCGAGACCATTCAAGTGGCGGTGGCGGCCGAATGAACCAGTCCCCGCTCGTCGCTTTGGTCGGTAACCCCAATGCCGGCAAGACCGCCCTGTTCAACGCGCTCACCGGCGCGCGGCAAAAGGTCGGCAACTATCCCGGTGTCACCGTTGAGCGTCACGCCGGCCGCATGGCGCTTGACGACGGCCGCCCGGTCGAGCTGGTCGACCTTCCCGGCACCTACAGCCTCGATCCCTCGAGCCCCGACGAGGCGGTGACCCGCGACGTCGTGCTGGGCAAGCAGGATGGCGAGCGGCTGCCTGACGCGCTGATCGTGGTGGCCGACGCCTCGAACATCGAGAATCATCTGCGTTTCGTGCTTCAGCTGCGCCAGCTCGGCCGGCCGATGGTGGTCGCGCTCAACATGATCGACATGGCGACGCGCGATGGTCTCGCCATCGATACCGATGCGTTGTCGGCCGAGCTTGGCGTGCCGGTGGTCAGCACCGTCGCGGTGCGCAAGCGCGGGCTCGACGATCTGCGTGCAGCGCTGGCCGGGGTGCTGACCGGCGCCCGGCCCGAACCGCCTGTCGCGCCCGATGCGGATATCACCCATTACCAGCGCGAGGCGCGCCGCGTCGCGAAAGTGGCGATCACCGATCAGCCGCGCGGCCGCGCCTTCACCCGCGCCGTCGACAGCGTGGTGCTGCATCCCGTCGCCGGGCCGGTGATCCTCGCCACGATCATGCTCGTCATGTTCCAGGCAGTGTTCGCCTGGTCCGAAGCGCCGATCGGCTGGATCGAAGGTTTCCAAGGCTGGCTGGCCGAGGGCGCGGCGGCGACCCTGCCCGAAAGCTTCCTGCGCGACCTGCTGATCGAAGGCATCATCAACGGCGTCGGATCGGTGGTGGTGTTCCTGCCCCAGATCGTGATCCTGTTCCTCTTCATCCTGATTCTCGAGGCGTCGGGCTATATGGTCCGCGCGGCGCTGCTGATGGACCGGCTGATGTCGGGCGTCGGCCTGTCGGGCCGGGCGTTCATTCCGCTGCTGTCTTCCTTCGCCTGCGCGATTCCCGGCATCATGGCCGCGCGCTCGATCGACGATCCCAAGGAACGGCTGACGACGATCCTGATCGCGCCGCTGATGACCTGTTCGGCGCGGCTCCCGGTCTATGCCGTCATCATCGGCGCGTTCATCCCCGCGACCAGTGTCGGCTGGGGAATCGGGCTGCAGGGGCTGGTGCTGTTCGGCCTCTATGTCTTCGGCATTGTCGGTGCGATTGCCGCCGCCTTCGTGCTTCGCCGCACCGCGACCAAGGGCAAGAGCAGCGGCTTCATGATGGAGCTGCCGCGCTATCAGCTCCCGGCGATCCGGGATCTGTGGATCGGCCTGTGGCAGCGCGCCTGGCTGTTCCTGCGCCGTGCGGGCACGATCATCATGGGCGTGACCGTGGCCTTGTGGCTGCTCGCATCCTATCCGGTCGCGCCGGAAGGCGTGAAGCAGAGCGAATATTCGGTCGCGGGCCGCATCGCCTCGGGACTTGAGGTCGTGCTGAAACCGATCGGCTTCAACCACGAGATGAGCCTGGCCGTGATCCCGGCGATGGCCGCGCGCGAAGTCGCGGTGTCGGCGCTCCAGACGGTCTATTCGATCGATGCCGAAGCGGATGAAGAGGGCGTGGCGCTCGGCACCCAGCTCGCTGCGCGCTGGCCGCTGCCGACCGCGCTCGCCTTCCTCGCCTGGTTCGTGTTCGCGCCGCAATGCCTGTCGACGATCGCGGTGGCGCGGCGCGAGACCAATGGCTGGAAATGGCCGACGGTGATGATCGTCTACCTGTTTGCGCTGGCCTATATCGCGGCGGGTATCACCTATTGGACGGCGACGGCGATCGGACTCTAGTCGCGCTTCGACTCGTCCACGGCGCGCTCGATCCGGGTACGCTCGGCGTCGTCGCGCGCCTTCTCGGCCCTGGTGCGGCCGAACTTTGCGCGGTTCTCCACAGCCTTTGCGGCACTCGCCGCCTTGGCTTTGGCCTTGCGGGCCTTGTTCAGGTTGATGATCTCGGCCATTCCTGCGGCAACTTTATCGAATTCAAGGCGGAGTTGAAATGGCGGGCAGCGTCAACAAGGTGATCCTGGTCGGCAATCTCGGGCGCGATCCCGAAAGCCGGTCCTTCTCGAACGGCGGCAAGGTGGTGAACCTGCGCATCGCCACCAGCGAAAGCTGGAAGGACCGCAACAGCGGCGAACGCAAGGAACGCACCGAATGGCATTCGGTCGCGATCTTCTCCGAAGGTCTCGCCAATGTCGCCGAGCGCTATCTGCGCAAGGGGTCGAAGGTCTATCTCGAAGGCCAGCTTCAGACCCGCAAATGGCAGGACCAGCAGGGGCAGGATCGCTATTCGACCGAGATCGTGCTGCAGGGCTTCGACGCCAAGCTGGTGATGCTCGACGGTCCCGGCGGCGGCCAGGGCGGCGGCGGTGGTGGTGGCCGCGACGATTGGGGCGGCGGCAATGACGATTTCGCCGGTCAGTCGAGCAGCCGTGGCGGCGGCGGTGGCTTCGGCGGCGGTTCGTCGGGCGGCGGCTTTGGCGGTGGCGGCCGCGGCGGAAGCAGCGGCGGTGGTGCGCCTGCCGGCGGCGGCTTCCCCGACGATCTCGACGACGACGTGCCGTTCTAAGGGTTTGCGGCGCCAGCTCGCTCCCCCGGCGGGGAGCGGGCGGGCGCAGCCTCGATTAAGCCGCGATTGGCGGTGCCTTGCAGTGTCGATCGATGAACGCTTCGTGCGTCGGCATCGCCGCCGCGACATCGGCGTTCACGTCTTCGATGTCGCGCATGAAGCCGATGACATCCTCCTCGGGGATCATGTCGACGACCGGGTCGTAGGTCATTTGCATTCCCTGGCCGAGCAGCACCTGAACCCAGCTTTCCTCGCGGAACAGCTCGGCCTTGCCGTGGACGAAGAAGCGGCCTGAGGCACGGAACAGCTCGAGCCGTTCCTTCAGGCTGTCGGGCACGTCCATGTGCCGCACCTGCGCCCAGAAGGGCGTGTCTTCGCGATTGGTGACCTTGTAGTGCGCGATGATGAAGTCGCGCACATCGTCGAACTCGAAATTGTGCTGGCGGTTATACTCGGCGATGTCGGCGGCGTTGAACCCCTGACCCGGGAACAGCGCCACCAGCTTGAGGATGCCCGTCTGGATCAGGTGGATGCTGGTCGATTCGAGCGGTTCGAGGAAGCCACTGGCGAGTCCGATCGCGACGACATTCTTTTCCCACGCCCGGTGCCGCTTGCCCGGCGCGAACCGCACCGGCCGCGGATCGGCGAGCGCCTTGCCGTCGAGATTGGCGAGCAAAGTCTCAGCCGCTTCGTCATCGCCGATATGCGCGCTCGAATAGACATGGCCGTTGCCGATCCGGTGCTGGAGCGGAATCCGCCATTGCCAGCCCGATCCGTGCGCCGTCGAGCGCGTATAGGGCGTCAGCGGCGACACGCTCTCGCATGGTACCGCCAGCGCGCGGTCGCAGGGGAGCCAGTGGTTCCAGTCCTCATAGCCCACGCCCAGCGTCTGCCCGAGCAGCAGCGAGCGCATGCCAGAGCAGTCGACGAACAGATCGCCTGAAACCGTCCTTCCATCGGCCAGCACGACGCCTTCGACGAACCCGTCCTCGCCGCGCTGCTTCACCTCGACGATCCGGCCCTCGATCCGCGTCACCCCCTGCGCTTCGGAGCGCGTGCGCAGGAAGCGGGCATAGAGCGAGGCGTCGAAATGATAGGCATAGTCGAGATGCCCCATCGGCGATCCCGGATTGCGCGGATCGGGGAAGCAGAATTTGTTCTGCCGCGCGGCGAGCGTGTTGAGCGAATAGAGGTCGAAATGTTTCGCCTGGCCCATTGTGGCGAGCTTGAGCCACAGCTGGTGCGGGTGGAGCCACATCAGGTCGGTGCCGATCTTGCCGAAGCCGTGGATGTAGCGGAAGCCGGGTTCGCGCCAGTTGACGAACTCGATCCCCAGCTTGAACGTCGCCTGGGTCGCGCGGATCATCTCGGTCAGGTCGATGCCGGCGAGGTGGTTATAGTCCTTGATGCCCGGGATGGTCGCTTCGCCGACGCCGATGATCCCGATCTCGTCCGATTCGACCAGCGTGATCTCGTAACCGCGGAAGAGCAGCTTCGAGAGCAGTGCCGCAGTCATCCAGCCGGCAGTGCCGCCGCCGACGATCACAATCCGGCGAATCGGCGGGTTCCCCCCTGCCATCTGGCCAGCCTCCATCCGCTCATCCCCTCATGCACCGGCTCCGGCGTCCGGATGCCTTGTTTAGCGGGGTTGGTATAGAGAGGCACTGGCGGGTGGTAAACGGTTACACGCCGCCGCCAAGCGCGACGGGCGGGGTTGCCCCCGGCCCGTATCGTCTACGCTTTTCAAGAAATGGTGCGGTCGAGAAGACTCGAACTTCCACGGGCTTTCGCCCACAACGACCTCAACGTTGCGCGTCTACCAGTTCCGCCACGACCGCACTGATTTCGTCCACCGGATGAACCCGGTGGCTGGTAAGGCAGCGGCCCCTAGCAAAGCGTTTCGGGGCATGCAACCTCCCTTTCTGCTTTGTTGTCACGTCGCGACGATTGGCGGTTCCGGCCCGCATGCGCCCCACCCGGCCACCCACGAGCGTAACCTGATTGGGTGGCCGGGCGGGGAGCGGGCCGGAACCGCTTCCGCGAACGCGGAACAAGCGCTAAGCCCGCCGGCCCATGTACCTGCCAGCCGACATCCGCGCCGAGATGCGCCGCATCCTCGCGCTGGCCTGGCCGGTGGTGCTGACGGCGCTCACCTGGACGATCATGCACGTCACCGACGTGATCGTGGTCGGGCTGGTCAGCACGCATGAGGTGGCGGCGCTCGGCGCCAGCCGGACATTGACCTTTATCGGCATCGTCGTCGCGCTGGGCTGGCTCACCGGCGTGCTGGTCTTCTCGTCGCGCGCCGACGGGGCGAAGGATCTGCCCGCGACCGGCGCGGTGCTGCGGCAGGGGCTGGTGCTTGGTTTCCTGCTGGGACTGGTCAGCGGCGGGACGCTGTTCGCCTTTGCCTTGCCGATGCTGCAGGGCGTCGGCGTCGATCCCGCGATCGCGCCGGACGCCGCGCGCGTCGTGCGGGTCATGGCGCTCGGCTATCCGTTCCAGCTGCTGCTCGTCGCTGCGACCTTCTTCCTCGAAGGTGTCAGCCGCCCGAAACGGGTGATGGTGGTCGATGTGGCGATCCTGCCGATCAACGGCGTGCTCGCCTGGGTCCTGGCCACCGGCCAGTTCGGCCTGCCGGCTATGGGTGCGGTGGGCGCAGCCGCAGCGACGGTGACGGCGACGCTGATCGGGGCGGTGGCGATGATCGTCGCCGCGCTGACGCTGCCGCGGGCGCGCGAGCGCGGGGTGCGCGACTGGCGCGACTTCGGGTCGCCCGCGATGTGGCGCGGCGTCTGGGTGCTGCTCGGCTTCGGCTTCGTCCCGGCGATCGCCTCGGGGCTGGAGCTTGCCGGCTTCTCGATCCTGATCGCACTGTCGACCCAGCTCGGGGAGACGGTGACGCACGCCTTCCAGATCGTCTTCTCGGTGCATAACGTCACCTTCGCTTTTGCGCTGGGCCTTGGTTCGGCTGCCGGCGTGCGTGCGGGCAACGCGGTGGGTGAGGGGATTCCGGCCGAGGCCGGCGGGCGAACCGCGATCGCCGCCGGGCTCGCGGCGATGACGCTCGGACTGCTCGCGCTCCCCTTGATCTTTGTGCCCCAGCTGATCGTCGGAGGATTCCCGGCGAGCGCTGCGGTCGCCGCTGCCGCGATCGTGATGCTGCCGCTCTGGGGGCCGTTCATCCTGTTCGACGGGATTCAGGTCGTGTTCGTCTACGCGCTCCGTTCGCTGGGCGATCAGGTGGCGGCGGGGTTCAACGGGATCGCCGCCTTCTTCCTGCTCACCGGCGGGATCGGGCTTTGGACGGTCCATGCCGGCTGGGGCGCCAAGGGATTGGTCGCGGCATCGGCATCGGGAATGGTCGCGGCCGCGCTGCTCAACGGCGGCCGCCTGTGGTGGGTTACTCGGCGGCTTCGCCTGAAAAGCTGAGCTGGATCGTCTTGCCGGTGGCCGGAACGTCGAGCTTGCCGCTGTTGAACTCGAGGCTCCCGCCCGGCGGCAGCGCGCGCGGCTCGGGGGTGATCGTCCAGTTGTAGACGACCGTATTGTTGCCGTCGCGCAGCTCGGCGAGGATGTTGGGCACCCGCTGCCGTTCCTTGGTGGGGTTCATCACCTGCCCGCTTACCACGAACAGCTCGCCGCCGTTGAGCCGCGGTTTGCGCTCGACCGAGCGCGCGGTGAAGATCAGCGGGGTCCGTGCCTCGCCGACCGGGAGGCCAAACTGCGCGGCGATGCCGGGTGCGCCGGTGTAGAGGATCGCCGCGGCGCCAAGCAGCATGGAGGTGCCGGCGATCAGGGCCGCGGCCGTCCAGCGCCGCTCCGGGTTCCTGCGCGGCTTGAAGGGCGGCTCATGGGCAAAGGGATCGAACTTGTGCTCAGGCTCCGCAGCGCGAGCCGGAGCTGGCGGCGGCGGAGGGGGTGGCGGTGGTGCCGAATAGGCATCGGCGCGGATCACGCCGGGGGCGGGTGCGGCGGCAGGAACGTCGGCGGGGGCCTGATGCCAGCTATGCCGGCAGCTCGCACAGCGCACGGTGCGTCCCTCCGGCCCGATCGCACTGTCGGGAACCAGATAGCGGGTACGGCACTCGGGACATTCCAGGATCATCGCGGCACGTCTTGCTAGGGTACTGGGCGCGGAGATCGCCAATCCCGAATCTAAACACCTCCCGACTCGGCTTGGCAAGGCCCAAGAAGCCGGGGCGAGTGCCACCGCTTGAGCCTGCATCGCGCCTGTGCGATGGCTGCGGCCTTCGGGGCAGTTATTATTTCAGGAGCGGCCGGGCGCCGGCATGGCCAATATCGTCCAGTTCGAGAATGTCGGCCTGCGCTACGGGACCGGGGCAGAGACGCTGAGTGACGTCAGCTTCACGCTCAGTGCCGGCTCCTTCTATTTCGTCACCGGCGCATCGGGTGCGGGCAAGACGTCGCTGCTCAAACTTCTCTATCTTGCTCAGCGGCCGACGCGGGGCATCGTGCGGCTGTTCGGCGAGGATGCGGGCGCCCTGCCGCGGAAGCGTCTTCCGGGTTTCCGCCGCCGCATCGGGGTGGTGTTCCAGGACTTCCGTTTGCTCCCGCACCTTTCGGCCTATGACAATGTTGCGCTGCCGCTGCGTGTCGCGGGTATTCCCGAGGCCGATATCGAAGGGCCGGTGCGTGAGATGATCGCCTGGGTGGGGCTCAAGGATCGCGATTCCGCCAAGCCGCCGACGCTGTCGGGCGGCGAGCAGCAGCGGATCGCGATCGCGCGCGCGGTCATCACCCGGCCCGAGATCCTGATCGCCGACGAGCCGACCGGCAACGTCGATCCCGACATGGCCGAGCGCCTGCTGCATTTGTTCGATTCGCTGAACCGGCTCGGCACCACCGTGGTGGTCGCGACGCATGACTTCCAGCTGATCAGCCGGATTCCCGATGCGCGGATGATGCGGATCGAAAAGGGGCGGCTCAACGACCCGACAGGTGCGCTCCGCTATCCGCCGGGGCAGGCGCCGGCATGACCCCGTTCCTGCGCGATAAGCCAGAAAGCCGCCTGCTCGACGAGAGCCGCCGGACCCGCGGCATGCTGTGGGTGATGGCGATCATGCTGTTCCTGACGGTGCTCGCCGCGGCCCTGGGGCTGGGCATGGCGAGCGCGAGCCGCACGCTCGACCGTCAGCTTGCCGGGCGTCTCACCATTCAGCTGGTCGAGGGGGATGCTGCGCGGCGTGATGCGAGCGCAAAGGCGATCGTCCAGCGCGTCCGCGCGTTGCCCGGCGTCACCCGCGTGGCGGAGGTCGATCGTGCGCGGCTCGCGGCGCTGCTGGAACCCTGGCTGGGCGAGGCGGGGCTGGACGCGGATCTGCCGATGCCCGCGATGATCGATGTCGATCTGGCCTCGGGCGATCCGGCAGCGGTTGAACGGGTACGCGGAGCGGCGCGTGCGATCGCGCCCGCCGCGCAGATCGACCGGCACGCGCAATGGCTCTCGCCGGTCAGCGCATTCCTCAACACGATCACCTGGTTCGCCGTCGCGCTGGTGGTGCTGATGGCAACCGCGACGACGATCGTCGTGCTGCTCACTGCGCGCGGCGGGCTCGATACGCATCGCGATACCATTGCGGTACTTCACATGCTCGGGTCGACCGACATGCAGGTCGCCAGGCTGTTTCAGCGGCGGATCGCGCTCGATACGCTGCTCGGCGGGCTGCTCGGCACCGCCGCCGCGCTGGCAATGGTCTGGCTGCTCGGCCAGCAAGCGGCGGGGCTGGGGTCGGAACTGCTCGGCGGCGTTGCGCTCGTCCCGCTCGATTGGCTGCCGCTGCTGGCTCTCCCGCTGGTCTTTGCGCTGATGGCGCTCCTCGCCGCACGCGTCGCGGTGCTGGGAACGCTGGGGAAGACACTGTGATGCGCGTGATCTGGCGCATGCTCGCCTTGTGCGGGCTTGCCTGGGCGCTGGGCTTCGCGCTGTTCATGCTCTCGCTCGGCAAGCCGCTCGATCCGGGGATCAAGACCGATGCGGTTGTGGTTCCGACGGGCGGCGCCGGCCGCATCCCGCGCGGCATCGCGCTGCTCCAGGCCGGATCGGCCAAGCGGATGCTGATCACGGGGACCGACCCCATGGTGCGCCCGATCGAGCTCGCGGTCGCGCATCGCGCGCCGCCTTCGCTGTTCCGGTGCTGCATCGACCTGGGGCATGAGGCGGTCGATACCCGCTCCAATGCCGACGAGACCGCGGGCTGGGTGCGCAAGCACGGCTACAAGTCGGTGCGGCTGGTCACCGCAGACTGGCATGTGCCGCGCGCGAAGCTCGAGCTCGGCAATGCGCTGGGCGGCGAGGTGGAGATCCGGGGCGACGGGGTGCGCACCAATGCGCGCTTCACCACGCTGCTGCGCGAATATCACAAATATCTGGTCCGCCGGATCGCGCTGTTGTTCGGGATCGGCAATGGCTGACCGGCTGCGCAGCATCGCCTTTGCGATCTTCTTCTATGGCCTGTCGGTGCCGATCGTGCTGGCGACGCCGGTGGTGGCGCTGTTCGGAACCCGGGCTCTGCGCCCCTATTGCATGGGATGGGCGCGGCTCGGCGTCTGGTCGGCGCGGCATATCCTGGGCATTCGTATCGCGGTCGAAGGCGAGCGCGCCGCAGGTCCGGCGCTCTACCCCGCCAAGCATCAGGCGATGTTCGAGACGATGGCGGTCGCGGCGATGCTGGATGCGCCGGCGATCGTGATGAAGCGCGAGCTTGCGCGGATCCCCGTCTGGGGCTGGGCGGCGCGCCGCTATGGCGTCATCGTCGTCGATCGCGCCGCCAACGCCAAGGCGCTGCGCCAGATGATGCGCGAGGCGAAGGCGGCGTTGGCCGAGGGCCGGTCGGTACTGATCTTCCCTGAAGGAACCCGCGTCGCGCCGGGCGAAACGCCGCCGATCCGCTCGGGCTTTGCGGGACTCTATCGCGCACTCGGTCTTCCGGTCGTGCCGGTGGCGCTGGACAGCGGGCGGTTCTGGCCGCGGCGCGGGCCGAAACGGCCCGGCACGGTGACGGTCCGCTTCGGTGCGCCGATCGCTCCGGGGCTGGAGCGGGCGGAGGTCGAGGCGCAGGTCCATCGGGGAATTAACGCACTCGAGCCCTGAACCGGGCCGATATTCAAGGGAGACGGATGATGATCGGATTGCTCAAGCTTCCCGTCCTGATCGCCGCGATCGGCGCCTTTATCATCGGCGGGGTTTTCTACGGTTTCTCGACCTTCATCATGCAGGCGCTGGGGCGCGTGCCGGGGCCGGAAGGTATCCGCGCGATGCAGGCGATCAACATCACCGTCATCAACCCGTTCTTCCTCGGCATCTTCATCGGCACCGCGTTGCTGCTGCTCGGGCTGGCGGTCGTCGCCGGGCTCAATTTCGGACAGCCGGGCGCGGTCCATGTGCTTGCCGGTGCCGCGCTCTACGTCCTGGGCTGTTTCGCGGTGACGATGGTGTGCAACGTGCCCCTCAACAACGCGCTTGCCGCGGTCGATCCGGCGAGTACCGACGGCGCTGCGCTATGGGCGCGCTATCTGCGCGACTGGGTGTTTTGGAACCATGTCCGCACCGCCGCCTCGCTTGCCGGAGCGGTCGTGCTGGTGCTCGGCTGGAGCCAGTCGCGCTAGGGTTGCTTCCGCTTCGCTGAAACGGCACCAGCCCGCTCCCCCACCCGGCCACCCATAGAATACACTGGCGTTGGGTGGCCGGGTGGGGGAGCGGGCTGGTGCCGCAACCAATTCAATCCGCCGCGCTGCGATTCCCCGCCTTCAGGCTCTCCGCCAGCAGGCCATTGGCCTCGGCGATGAACTGGCGGGTGATTTCCTCGGCATAGGGGTTGAGGTTCTGGATCGCGAAGAACAGCTCCTTGCTGTCGTCGCGGATCAGCCCGCACAGCTCCAGCAGATGCTGGTAGCTGTTGGTCTTCAGCTCCTCGTCCGGGATGCGGATATTGACCAGCGCCCGCCCGATCAGATGGGTCAGCGCCTGGACATAGGCCATCTCGCGGTCATGTTCCTCGGCGGTGGTGATCGAGACGGCAAGGCCGAGGCTGCGCCCGAATTCGGCGACCTTGTGATGCCGCTCGCCACGTACCGCACACACGACCAGGGGCTGCCCCTCCAGCCCGTTGCGGGCGCTCTGCGGCCCGAACAGCGGGTGGGTCGCGACGATGTCGACGCTTTCGGGCAGCGCTTCGAGCATCCAGCGTGCGGGCAGCATCTTGACCGATGCGACGTCGAGCACGAGCGCACCCGGCCGCACCAGCGGCGCGATCGCGGCGATCGTCGCCGCCATCGCCTGTACCGGGACCGCGAGCATCACCACGTCGCAGTCAGCGGTGTCCGCCAGCGTGCCGGTCGCGACGCCAATTGCTGCCGCGGCCTCGCCGACATCCGCCATATCGGTCACGACGACGCTGAAATGATCGCGCAGATGCTTCGCCGCGAGCTGCCCGAACCGGCCGAAGCCGATGATTCCGAAGCGCTTCATCCCGCGGTCGCGGGCTGTTGCGTCTCCGCCACCAGCTTGTTCAGGATCGCCGCGACCGCGCGCGTCTCATCTTCGGTGCCGATGGTGATGCGCAGGCCATGGGGCAGGCCCTGGCCGGGCAGCCAGCGGACGATATAGCCCTCGTCCATCAGCCCCTTGTAGGCCGCCTCGGCGGTCAGCGCGCCTTCGAACAGCACCAGCACGAAATTCGCCTGGCTCGGCACGGCGCGCAGGCCGGCATTGCCGAGCTTGGCGATCTCGTCCGCGAACCAGCGGCGCCACT
The DNA here is from genome assembly GCF_059420685.1 of Sphingomonas sp. GW821-FHT03E12. Classification (NCBI taxonomy): domain Bacteria; kingdom Pseudomonadati; phylum Pseudomonadota; class Alphaproteobacteria; order Sphingomonadales; family Sphingomonadaceae; genus Sphingomonas; species Sphingomonas sp. GW821-FHT03E12. The sequence goes on along the minus strand of NZ_JBWKUF010000001.1, from coordinate 513,428 downwards.
GCGCATTGTGGCTGCGGGTATGCGCGACGAATTCGTCGTCGTGCAGCGCGGCGATCGCCGCTGCGGTGCCCGCGATGGTGATGCTGAAGGGCAGGCGGATGCGGTGCATCGCCTCGATCACCTCGGCCGAGCCATAGCCCCAGCCGATCCGCTCGGCGGCAAGGCCGTAGAGCTTGGAGAAGGTGCGCGTGACCAGCACGTTGGGCTGGGTCTTCGCCAGTTCCATGCCGCCATCGTCGATCTCGCCCTCGATATACTCGGCATAGGCATGGTCGAGCACCAGCAGGATGTCGGGGCGCAGGCCGGCGTGCAGCCGGGCGATTTCCTCGCGGCTGGCATAGGTGCCGGTCGGGTTGTTGGGGTTGGCGACGAACACGACCCGCGTCTTGTCGGTGACGCTGGCAAGGATCGAATCGACATCGGTCGCATAGTCGGCATCGGCAGCGACCACCGGGGTCGCACCGACTCGCTTGGTTGCGATCGGATACACGGTGAAGCCGTAATTGACGTAGATGATCTCGTCACCCGGCCCGGCGAATGCGCCCGCGGCGAGGTGAAGCACCTCGTCCGATCCGTTGCCATAGATGATCCGTGCGGCGTCGAGCCCGTGCAGCTCGGCCAGCGCCTCGCGCAGCTCGACTGCGCTCGCATCGGGATAGCGCTCGAGACTGTTCGCAGCGGTCGCGAATGCGGCGCGTGCCTTCTCCGAGGTGCCGAGCGGATTCTCGTTGGACGAGAGCTTGATCGCCTTGCGGCCGTCATCGGTCTTGGACTTGCCCGGCACATAGGGGGCGATGTCCATGATCCAGGGCTTGGGCTGCGGCTTTGAAACGAGTGCGTTCATGGCGCGCGCGATGGCCGATGCGGGTAAGAATGGCAAGGTTTGCGAAATTGCTCTGTGCTAAGCCCCGCTTCGAACAGGGGACGATGGATGCGGGGAAGCGACACGCTGTGGCGGGCATTGCAGCTGGCACGGCGGCAGGATCTGGCGGCGCGGGGCAAGGCGGCGCCGCGTGTCGGTCATGGCGGAATCGGCCGCCGCGCGCTGCTTCAGGGGATGGCGGCGAGCGGCGTCGCGGCGGGGCTTCCTGCGCCTGCGCTTGCATTGCCGACTTCGGGCCGGGTGGCGATCGTCGGCGGCGGAATCGCCGGACTCTCGGCGCTGCATCATCTGACGAGGGCGGGTATCGACGCCCGGCTGTACGAGGCGCGCAACCGCCTCGGCGGGCGCATGTACACCCAGCGCACTGCCGAAGGGCAGCTGTTCGAGGCGGGGGGCCAGCTCGTCAACACCGACCATGCCGACATGCACGCGCTCGCAAAGGAATTCGCGGTGCCGCTGGTCGACCGCAAGTCCGGCCCGCATCACTCGGTGATCCTCGCGGACGGTGCGGTCGCGTCGCAGGCCGAGCTTGCCCGGCTTCTGGCCCCGCTCGCTGCACGGATCGCGCGCGACTCGGAGGCGGTGGATGCCAGCCCCCGTGCCGCAGCGGCGATCGACCGGCTCTCGGTCGCGGAGTATCTCGACCGTCATGCGGCGCTGATCCGCGATCCGCGTGTCCGTGCGCTGATCGAATCGAGCATCCGCACCGAATATGGTTCGGAGCCCGACAAGGCTTCGGCGCTCCAGCTCATCTTCAACCTGCCCACGGTCAAGGGCGAGCATGTCGAGGTGCTGGCGGGCAGCGACGAACGCTATGTCATCGCCGGTGGATCGGGCCGGCTCGCAGGCGCGATCGCCGGCGCGCATCGCGACCGGATCGAGACCGGTCGGCGTCTGCAGGCGATCCGGGAGACCGGAAGCGGCGTCCGGCTCGAATTCCTCGATGGCACGCACGTCACGGCCGATATGGTGATCGTTGCCGTCCCTGCGCCGATCCTGCGCCAGATCGATTTCGCCGTTCCGCTCCCGGCGCGCTGGAGGGAGTTCGTGCGCGAGGCCGACCTTGGCCGGAACGAAAAGGTGCAGGTCACCGCCTCGACGACGCCCTGGGCCGATGTGCTCGGCACGGGCGGCGAGCTCTGGAACACCGCATCGCCCTTTGCACTGGGCTGGGACGGGACGCTTCAGGGGATCGAGGGCGGCAAGCCTGTGTGGAACTGGTTCCTCGGCGGCGATCAGGTCGCGGCGGCCGCTGCCGGGCCCGAGGCGCTCGCCGCCGCCTTTGCGCAGCGCACCGAGTCCGCCGTGCCCGGGATAGCGGCGGCAGTGGCAGGCGGCATGGTTCGCCGCACCAACTGGTGCAAGGATGCGCTGACGCTCGGCGCCTATACCAACAGCGCGCCCGGTCAGCTTACCCGCTTCGGCGGTCTGTTCTGGATCGAATCGGACGATGCTGCCGAGCGGCAACAGGCAGTGGCCGGCCGGCTGATCTTTGCGGGCGAACATGTCTCGGATGCATGGGTCGGCTTCATGAACGGCGGCGCGCAGACCGGGCGGCTGGCGGCGCAGGCGGTGATTGCCGCACGTGCACGCCGTTCCAGATAATTGGAGCGCCGCTTGAACGCTGGCCTTCGCGTCCCTAGTCAGACCCGCATGTCAGACGACCAGCGTTTCGGCCTTTCGCGCCATATTACCCTGCCCGGGCCGCTCCGGCTCGACGGTGGCGCGTTGCTGTCGCCGGTCGAGATCGCGTACGAGACCTATGGAACGCTCGCACCCGATGGCGGCAATGCGATCCTGCTCTGCCATGCGCTGACCGGCGACCAGCATGTCGCCTCACCGCATCCGGTGACGGGCAAGCCGGGCTGGTGGACGCGGATGGTGGGGCCGGGCAAGCCGGTCGATCCCGAACGCCACTTCATCGTCTGCGCCAATGTGCTGGGCAGCTGCATGGGCAGCTCGGGCCCCGCCACGGTCAATCCGGCGACGGGCAAGCCCTGGGGCATGGAGTTCCCGGTCATCACCATCCGCGACATGGTCCGCGCGCAGGCGATGCTGCTCGATCATCTCGGCGTCGGGCGGCTGAAGGCGGTGGTCGGCGGGTCGATGGGCGGGATGCAGGCGCTGAGCTGGCCCGCGACCTTTCCCGATCGCGTCGAAGCCGTGGTGGTGATCGCTTCCACAGCGCGGCATTCGGCGCAGAACATCGCCTTCCATGAGGTCGGTCGTCAGGCGGTGATGGCCGACCCGCGCTGGAACGGCGGCGCCTATTATGACGGCGAGCCGCCCGCAGCCGGCCTAGCGGTCGCGCGCATGGCGGCGCACATCACCTATCTGTCCGAAGCGGGCCTGACCGAGAAGTTCGGGCGGCGGCTTCAGGCGCGGGAAGCCAAGTCGTTCGGCTTCGATGCCGACTTTCAGATCGAAAGCTATTTGCGCCATCAGGGCCTGTCGTTCGTCGACCGGTTCGACGCCAATGCCTATCTCTACATCACCCGCGCGATGGATTATTTCGATCTCGCCGAGGAGCATGGCGGCCTGCTCGCCAATGCCTTTCGCGAGACCAAGGCGCGCTTCTGCCTGGTCAGCTTCGACACCGACTGGCTCTATCCGACGCGCGATTCGCGTGCGATCGTCCATGCGCTCAACGCCGCAGGCGCACCGGTCAGCTTCGTCGAATTGTCCTCGCCTTTCGGCCACGACGCCTTCCTGCTCGAGGCGCCCGAATTGAACCGCGTGGTCGACGGTTTCCTGAAGGCCGGGCGATGACGTCGGGCTACGACATCAGTCTCGATCCGGCGCGGCTTCAGCTCGACGTGATCCACGGCTTCATCGCCCAGAGCTATTGGGCGCGGGGTATGCCGCGTGAAACACTGGCGCGCGCAATCGCCAATTCGATCTGCGTCGGCGCCTATCGTGACGGGGTGCAGGTGGGTTTCGCGCGCGTCGTCACCGATCGCGCCACCTTCGCCTATCTCGCCGATGTGTTCGTTTTGCCCGATCATGGCGGCAAGGGACTGGCGAAGCAGATGGTGCAGGCACTCCACAATCATGCCGAGCTGCAGGGTCTGCGCCGCTGGATGCTGGCAACCCATGATGCGCATGGCGTCTATGCAGCGCTCGGCTGGCAGCCGATCGCCCAGCCGGAGTTGTTCATGCAGCGCCACGATCCCGACGTGTACCAGCGGGGTGCGGCATGACCGCGCTTCGTCCCGATCTAGCAATCATCGCCGCCAATGTCGCACCGGGCAGCCGCGTGCTCGATGTCGGCTGCGGCGACGGCGCGCTGATGGCGGCTTTGCGTGACGATCGCCAGTGCGATGCGCGCGGGCTCGAGATTGATCCGGTCAATGTCGCGACCGCGGTGTCGCGCGGACTCTCGGTGATTCAGGGTGACGCCGATCGCGACCTTGCCGATTATCCCGACGCCAGCTTCGACTATGCGATCCTCAGTCAGACGCTGCAGACGACGATGTACCCGCATCTCGTGCTCGATCACCTGCTGCGCATCGGTGGCCAGGCCTTCGTCTCCTTCCCGAACTTCGCGCATTGGCGCGTGCGCGTGTCGCTGCTGTGGGGCGGGCGGATGCCGGTGACGCGGCTGCTGCCCGTCGCCTGGTACGAGACGCCCAACATCCACCACGTCACCGTCGACGATTTCCGCGCCTATGTCCGGGAGCGCGGGATCACGCTGGAACAGGCGTGGTTCCTGTCGGGCGACCAGCGCACCAGCGCCGCCGCTGCCAATTTCCGCGCCGAGCACGCCGTGTTTCTTCTCCGAAGGTAGCTTCTTCGGCTCACGCCGAAGCGGCGCCGGCCCGCTCCTCCACCCGGCCACCCAACGCCAGTGTATTCTATGGGTGGCCGGGTGGGGGAGCAGGCCGGCGCCGCAACTCCAAGCAAGAACGTGACGCGGGCGGTTTCGCCCGTTACCACTCCCGCCTGACAACAGGGTCAGGGAGTTTTCGGATGCGTCACTCGGTCGCCGGCGTTCTCGCCGCGCTTTTCGTTCTCGGGCAGGCACAGGCGCAGGACAAGCCCGCCGAAAAGCCCAAATGGGACGTCAATGCGCCGCAAGGCGCGACGCTGAAACAGGCGAAGATCGAAACCGACGAAGGCACCTGGATCGATGTCGATGTCTCGCCCGACGGCCGCACGATCGCCTTCACCCTGCTCGGCGATATCTACACCATGCCGATCGCCGGGGGCACGCCGACCCGGATCGCGGAGGGGCTGGCCTGGGAAGTCCATCCGCGCTTCTCGCCTGATGGCCGCCGCATCGCCTTCACCTCGGACCGCGGCGGCGGCGACAATATCTGGATCATGAACGCCGATGGCAGCGACAAGACCCAGCTGACCAAGGAAGATTTCCGCCTACTGAACCAGCCGAGCTGGTCGCCCGACGGCCAGTATATCGTCGCCAAGAAGCACTTCACCACCGGCCGCTCGCTCGGCACGGGCGAGGTGTGGCTCTACCATGTCTCGGGCGGCAGCGGCGTCAAGCTGGTCAAGCGCGCCAATGAACGGGTGCAGAAGGAACTGGGCGAGCCGGTCTATGCCGCCGACGGCAAGTCGGTCTTCTTCACGCGCAACATCACGCCGGGCCCGATCTTCGAGTACGCGCAGGATTCGAACACCAACCTGTTCAACATCGAACGCTATGATCTCGAAAGCGGCGAGACCACGACCGCGGTTTCCGGGCTTGGCGGCTCGGTGCGCCCGACACCCTCGCCCGACGGCAAGAAGATCGCCTTCGTCCGGCGCGAGGCGACGCGCTCGAAGCTCTATGTCCGCGACCTCGCCTCGGGCGAGGAGCGCAAGATTTACGACGCGCTTGACCAGGACGTGCAGGAAACCTGGGCGGTCACCGGCGTCTATCCGAACATGGACTGGACGCCCGACAGCAAGTCGATCGTGTTCTGGGCGCATGGCAAGATCCGCCGCGTCGATGCCGACGGATCGAACGCGGCCGTCATCCCCTTCCGCGTTGCCGACAGCCGTACGGTCGCCACCGCCTCGCACCCGCAGATCGAGGTTGCGCCCGCCGCGTTCACGACGAAGATGACGCGCTTCGCATCGGTCTCGCCCGACGGCCGCAACGTCGTGTTCGAGACGATGGGCAAGCTCTGGATCCGCCCGGTTTCCGGTGGCGCACCGAAGCGTCTGACCGGCCTTGCCGAGGATGCAGGGGTCGAGCTCTATCCAAGCTGGTCGCGCGATGGCCGCTCGATCGTCTTCGTCGAGTGGAGCGACGCCAAGCTCGGCCGCATCCGCACCGTGTCCGCCAGCGGCGGTGCGGCAAAGGACGTCACCACCCAGCCCGGCCTTTTCTCGCGCCCGCAATTCTCGCCCGATGGCCGGACGATCGTGTTCGAAAAGGCGGCAGGTGGCGGCCTCACCGCGCCGGTCTGGTCGAACGATCCCGGCGTCTATCGCGTCGCGGCCACGGGCGGCGCGCCCGAACTGGTTGCGCGCGGCATGGCGCGGCCGCAGTTCGGCGCGTCGAGCGATCGCCTCTTCATGACCAGCCCCGGCGAGAACAAGCTTGAGCTCGTCTCGACAGACCTGAACGGCGAAGGCAAGCGCGTCCATGCCAGCGGCGAGCTTGCCAACGACTATATCGTCGCGCCCGACGGCAAGAGCATCGCCTTCCGCCAGAATTATCAGGTGTTCGCGATGCCGCTGATGCCCGGCGGCCAGGAAGTCTCGGTCGGGCCCAAGGCCGACGCGCTCCCTGTGGTCCGCGTCAGCACCGACGGTGCCGACTATATCCACTGGTCGGGCGACGGATCGCGTCTCCACTGGAGCATGGGGCCGACGCTCTACACCGCCGATCGCACCGGCTTCTTCGCCAGCGCGCCTGGCGCCAAGCCCAACGTGACTCCGCGCACCACCTCGCTTGCGGTCGAGGTGAAGGCGGCGAAGCCTTCGGGTCGTGTCGCGCTCACCGGTGCGCGCGTCGTCACGATGGCAGGCTCTGGGGCGAGCACCGATGGCGGGATCATCGACAATGCGACGATCGTGATCGAGGGTGACCGGATCGTCCAGGTCGCGCCGACGGCGTCGATCCAGCTGCCTGCGGGCACCAAGACGATCGACGTCACCGGCAAGACGATCATCCCCGGCCTCGTCGATGCCCATGCCCATGGTCCGTACGGCACCGACGATCTGGTGCCGCAACAGAACTGGTCGCTGATCCAGAATCTCGCGCTCGGCACCACCACGATCCATGATCCGTCGAGCCAGGCGAGCCTCGTCTTCGCCGCGCAGCAGATGCAGCGCGCGGGCAAGATCCTGGGGCCCCGCATCTTCTCCACCGGCGAGATCGTCTACGGCGCCAAGAACGCCGACGTCTATGCCGAGATCAACAGCTACGAGGATGCGCTCGCCCATGTCCGCCGCCTCAAGGCGCAGGGCGGCCATTCGGTGAAGAATTACAACCAGCCGCGCCGCGAACAGCGCCAGATGGTCGTGGCGGCGGCGCGTGCCGAAGGGATGCAGGTGGTCGCCGAGGGCGGGTCGCTGTTCGGCATGGACATGAACCTGATCGCCGACGGCAATTCGACGCTCGAGCATAATGTCCCCGCCGACATCTTCTACAAGGACGTGCTGCAGCTGTTCGGACAGGGCGACACCAACTACACGCCGACCCTGGTGGTCAGCTATGGCGGCCTCGCCGGCGACCCCTATTGGCGGCAGGCGACCGATGTGTGGAAGAACCCGCTGATGGTCCACACGCCGCCCGCGCGGCTGCGCTCGGACACGATGCGCGTGACCAAGGCGCCCGAGGACAATTTCGTCGACGATGACAATGCGCGCGAAGCGAAGAAGGTCGCGGCGACGGGCAAGCTGGTCGCGATCGGTGCGCACGGGCAGCAGGCCGGCATCGGCTCGCACTGGGAATTGTGGTCGTTCGTGCGCGGCGGCATGACCCCGGTCGAGGCGCTGCGCGCGGGCACGATCGATTCGGCGAAATCCCTGGGCTTTGCCAAGGACATCGGCTCGATCGAGGCGGGCAAGCTCGCCGATCTGGTCGTGCTCGACGCCGATCCCACCGCCGACATCCATAATAGCGACAAGATCAGCCGGGTGATGCTGGGCGGCCGCCTTTACGATGCCAAGACGATGAACGAGGTCGAGACCGGAACCGCGAAGCGTCTGCCCTATTGGTGGGAGTAAAGGCGCCGATGGTCCGGGTATCGCATGCCCGGACCACTTTACCCATTCTGGTCAACCCCTCCGACAAATGCAATTGACAACGTAGTCATAAACAGCTTCTCTAGACGCGTGTCAGGAGATGTTAAAAGCTCCAACGACATTGTAACCGGTTACATTCGTCGATCCCAATCGATCGGACCGGTGTTTAGGGGAGCAGATTGATGACGGATTTCCGTAGCAAACGTTCGATTCTCGTCCGTGGCGTTTCGGCGGGCGCCTTTGCCGCCGCACTGATGGTCAGCTCATCGGCCTTCGCGCAGACAACTTCCGCGATGCGCGGCCATGTCGAAGGTGCCTCGGCCGGCACCACCGTCACCATCACCGACAGCAACACCGGGCAGACGGTTACGGCGACGGTCGATGCCAATGGCAATTATTTCGTTCCCGGTCTGCGTCCCGGCACCTATCGCGTCGAGGCGGCGGGCATCGAGGCGGAAACCGTCGTCGTTCCGGTCGGCCAGACCGTCGTCTATGACATCGCGCCTCCGGACGCCGCTGCCCCGGGCAGCGCCGAAGTGATCGTTACCGGCCGCCGCGGCCGCAACGAGGTGCGCACGGCGACGGTCACCACCAACGTCTCGCCCCAGCAGATCGAGAATCTACCGCAGAACGACCGCAACTTCCTGAACTTCGCGGCCCTGGCGCCGGGCGTGTCGGTGTCGCCGCCGGGCAGCAACCGGCAGGTGCAGGCGGGCGCGGTGAGCCCCGACCAGACCAACGTGTTCATCGACGGGCTCAGCATGAAGAACCCGATCAACCATGGCGGCCTGTCGGGTCAGAATTTCTCGGAGGGCAACCCCTTCCCGCAGCTCGCGATCCAGGAATTCGCGGTCAATACGCAGAACTTCAAGGCCGAGTATGAGCAGGCCGGCTCGGCGATCATCACCGCAGTGACCAAGACGGGCGGGCAGCAGCTGCACGGCACGCTGTTCGCCGAATGGCAGCCCAAGGCGTTCTTCGGCCAGCCCTATTTCGACCGGCCCGGCAAGGCCAATAATCGCGACGGCACGCGGGAGAAGCCGGACTATAACCGCTGGCAATATGGCGCCGATCTGGGCGGTCCGATCATCAAGGACGTGCTGCATTTCTACGGCGCGTTCGAAGCGACCGACAAGACCAAGCCGTCGGGCAATGTCGACCTGCGCTCGCCGGTGCCTGCGAACCTGATCTCGCAATATAACGGCAGCTATCCGCTCGATTTCAATCAGAAGCTCTATTTCGGCAAGCTGACGCTGTTCGCCTCGTCACAGGATACGATCAACCTCTCTGCGTTCATCCGCGACGAATCCAATATCGGCGGCGTCGGCGGCACGTCGGTGCCCAGCCATGGCGGCCCGATCAACAACAAGGTCAAGAACTTCCAGCTCGACTGGAGCCATCGCGGCGACAGCTGGCTCAACGAATTCTTCCTGTCGTACAGCACCGTCGAGAACGGCGCGCGGCGTGGAAGCGCCGGGCCCGAGATCATCCTGTCGGCCGGTCCCGACTATGGCACCGTCGCGGCGCTCGGTGCGGGCAGTTTCGAGCAGAACGACTCCCAGAAATCGTGGACGATCAAGAACAACGTCACTTTCTATGGCGGCGCGCACACCATCAAGGCGGGCGCCAAGGTCGCGATCAACAAGTATGAGCGGCTCGAGGACAATCGCAGCAACGGCGGCTATTTCTTCAACGCCACGGGCTTCACCGGTTTCGACAGCAGCACGCCCTATGGCGCCCGCATCAACGTCCAGCCGTTCGAACCGGGGCGCGCGGACAACACCCAGATCGGCCTGTTCGTTCAGGACGACTGGACCATCGACGATCACTGGACCGTCAACCTCGGTCTGCGCTGGGATTTCGAGACCAACGCCAAGAACGAGAATTTCGTGACGCCGGATAACGTCGCGACCGCACTGCGGAATTATCCCGGCTGGAAGGCCGCCGGCATCAATCCCGAGGACTATATCTCGACCGGCAAGAATCGCGATCCGTTCTGGGGTGCGTTCCAGCCGCGTATCGGCATCAGCTATGACGTGAATGGCGATCGCGACCTGGTCTTCTTCGCCGGTGCCGGGCGCTATTATGACCGCCCGCTGTTCATCACCTCGGGGATCGAGACGATCAAGAACCGGCACGAACGCGTCGTGCAGGCCAATTTCTGCACCGAGGGCGGAACCGGCGGCATCGCCAATTGCGCGACGCTGCGCGCCGGCAATGGCGGCAATCTTCCGGCCGGCACGCTGGTGTGGAACCCCGCGTTCCGCAACGTCGATACGCTGCGTTCGGCGGCGGCCGGGCTGGGCACGGGCGGCGACATCTGGCTGCTCAACAACAAGACCAAGCTGCCCTATTCGGATCAGTTCAACATCGGCGTGCGCAAGCGGTTCGGCGAGATCCAGACCGCGATCACCTATTCGCACATCCGCAGCCACAACATCTTCCGCTTCGTGCGCGGCAACCGTTTCTCGAACGGTTGGTATACGCGCCTCCTGCAATATGACGGCGCCGGCAACGTGATCGGCTGTACCAATGGCGGCAATGCCTGGATCCAGGACAATTTCCCCGACGTCGACTATGCCGCGTGCGCGGCGAAGCAGGGCGATCTGGCCGGGTTCAACGGCAAGCTCAACATCGGCGACAACAGCGGCAAGGCGGTCTACAACGCGATCTACCTGACCGCCGAGAAGCCGTTCACCGCCAATTCGCGCTGGGGCTTCTCCGCCGCGCTCACCGTGCAGTTCGCCCGCACCAACGTGGCGCAGGAACTCGCCAATAATGACGAGTTCTACAATGGCGCGTCGGTTGATGCCTATGGCTGGGGCTGGGTGCAGGGGGTCGAGAAATACCGTTTCGTCGGCACCGGCATCTTCCGCGGCCCGCTCGATACGGTGATCTCGGGCACGCTGACGATGAGCTCGGGCCCGGCGTTCGGCAATGTCATCTTCGGCCTGCCCAACCAGCCGCAGGAGGCGTGCTGCTATGGCAATATGGGCGGCGTGTTCTTCCCCGATACGATCCTGGGCTATGAGACGCTCGACCTGCGCATCGCGAAGAACTTCAAGATGCCCTGGGGCCATGATCTCGAGGCCAGCTTCGCGGCGTTCAACGTCTTCGATACGGTCAACCGCAACTATTCGTCCTGGGGCGCGGGCAGCGGCGTCAACCCGTCCTTCCGCGAGAACGGCACGGTCGGCAACGCACGCAGCTTCCAGGCGGGCCTCAAATACAAGTTCTGATCTTCGGATCGGGGTGTACAAGGGAGGGAGCCAAGGCTTCCTCCCTTTTTTCTACGGGCCAGGAGAGATGGGGTGAAACCCGAGCTGCACCGTTTCGGCCATTGCCAGCAGCCGGTCGTCACCGTCGATGGGATCACCGGCGACCCTGCCGCCGCGGTGGCGATCGCCGCGCGCCTTGCGCCGTTTCCGCTGAGCCAGACCTATTATCCCGGCCTGCGCCGGCTGGTGACCGAGTCCGATGCCGAGGCCCATGATTATGCCGGCCGCCTGCTCGAATCCGCGGCGCCCTATATTGGCGGCGCGTTCGGTGCTGACAGTTTCGAGCTGCTCGAGACGAGCTTCTCGATGGTCACCGTGCCGCCAGCTGCGCTTGGCGCGCCACAGCGTATCCCGCATTTCGATTCGCCCGATCCGGATATCGTCGCGGTGCTTCACTATCTCACCGACGCGCCGGGCAGCGGGACCGCCTTCTATCGCCAGCGCAGTACCGGGATCGAGCTGGTGACCGAGGATAATCGCGTGGCGTTCATCGCCGCCGCCAAGATCGAGAGCGAGCAGCTCACCGGCTACATCAACACCAGCAATGCGCATTTCGACCAGATCGGCCGGGTCGCGGCGGTGCCCGACCGGCTCGTCATCTACCGCGGCGCGCTGCTCCATTCGGGGGTCATCCCATCGGGGCTGAAGCTCAGCGCCGATCCGCGTCAGGGCCGGCTCACCGCCAATCTGTTCATCCGCATCCATTGAGGACCCGACCGATGCTCAAGCATGCTGTTGCGCTCACCGCGCTGATCGCCGCCGGCGCGTCGGGCGCGCAGCCGGGCAAGCGCACCTATGCCAACCCGATCGACATCGATTACCGCTACAATTTCGAGCAGGTGAACGAGGGCATCTCGTATCGCACCGGTGCCGATCCGGTGATCGTGCGGCACAAGGGTGCCTATTATCTCTTCCAGACGCTGGCGGACGGTTATTGGCGCTCGACCAATCTGGTGGACTGGACCTTCATCACGCCGAGCCGCTGGGAGAATGACAGCTTCGTCGCACCCGCCGCCTGGTCGGACGGCGAACGGCTCTACCTCATGCCCTCGATGATGGAGCCGGGCGCGATCTACGTCTCCGACGCGCCCGAAACCGGCAAGCTCGACTATTTCGTCCGGCGCATGCCGCGCCTGCCGGGACAGGTGCGCCCGGGCGAAGAGGAGAAGATGAAGCCCGGCGAGATCCCGCCCGGCCCGTGGGATCCGGCGCTGTTCCTCGACGATGACGGCAAATGGTATCTCTACTGGAACTCGTCCAACGTCTTCCCGCTCTATGGGCTCGAGATCGAATTCAGGGACGGCAAGCTCATCTACAAGGGCCCGGCCAAAGAGATGTTCAGGCTCCATCCCGATCAGCATGGCTGGGAGCGGTTCGGGCAGGATCATTCGGGCGGCCTGCCCGATGGCACCCCGATCAAGCCCTTCATGGAAGGTGCCTGGATGACCAAGGTCGGCGGCACCTATTATCTCCAGTATGGCGCGCCGGGCACCGAGTATAACGCCTATGCCAACGGCACCTACACGTCCAAGTCGCCGCTCGGCCCCTGGACCTACGCCCCGTGGAACCCGGTCGCCTACAAGCCCGGCGGTTTCGTCGAGGGTGCGGGGCACGGCTCGACCTTCGAGGACAATCACGGCAACTGGTGGAACACCGGTACACCCTGGCTCGGCGCCAACTGGACCTTCGAACGCCGCATCAACCTGTTCCCGGCGCGGTTCGAGACGGACGGGCAGATGTGGTCCTCGTCGCGCTTCGGCGACTTCCCGCACTGGGCGCCGGAAGGGAAGGTCGATGACATCGAATCGCTCTTCACCGGCTGGATGCTGCTCTCCTACCGCAAGCCGCTCACCGCATCCTCGACGCTCGGCGAATATGCGCCGAGCCGCGCCGCGGACGAGAATCCCCGGACCTTCTGGGTCGCGGGCAGCAAGCAACCGGGCGAGACGCTGACGATGGACCTCGGCGCCGCGAAGACCGTCCGCGCGATCCAGGTCAATTTCGCCGACTACAAGGCCGGCCGCTTCGCCGACGCGCCCGACATCTACACCGAATTCCGGATCGAGGGTTCGGCGGATGGCAAGAACTGGTCGAAGATCGTCGAGACCGAGGGCCCGCGCCGCGACCGTCCCAACGCCTATCTCGAGCTCAAGGCGCCCGCCAAGGTCCGCTATGTCCGCTATGTCCACGGCCATATCGGCGGCGCACATCTCGCGATCAACGATCTGCGCGTGTTCGGCAACGCCGATGGCGCTGCACCCGCCATCCCCGCCGGTGTCACCGCGATTCGCGACAAGGACGAACGCAACGCGCGCGTCACCTGGCGCAAGGTGCCCGGCGCGACCGGCTACAACGTGATGTGGGGTGTGCGGCCTGATCGGCTGACCCTGACCTATCAGGTCTTCGCCGATGAGCTGGGCGCGGACGCGAAGCTCGATATCCGGGCGCTCAACCTCGGCGTCGGCTATTATGCCGCGGTCGAGGCGTTCAACGAGACCGGCGTGTCGAAGCGCAGCAAGCCGGTGCGGGTACGATAGTTAGCTCCTCCCCGGTACGGGGAGGGGGACCGCCGAAGGCGGTGGAGGGGCCGCCCCGCAGAGGGCGGTGCGCGCGGCAAGGGACACCGCCCTCTGCGGGGCGGCCCCTCCGTCGTCGCTGCGCGCCGCCACCTCCCCTGAAGGGGAGGAACAGGTTCTACCCCGCCAGCCAGCCGCCGGTGAACCCGGCCGCTTCCAGCCCGCGGCGAATGACCTTCGATCCGCGCATCACGCGCCATATGAAATCGCTGCGGTAATTCTCTGCCTGTAGCAGGATCGGGCCCTGGTCGATGCCGATATAGTCGGTGTCGATCCAGCCATGCTTGCCGTTGATCCGGCCATTGGCGAGCGGCTTGTCGGTCCAGGTGAAGCTCGGGTTGAACGAATCGAGGAAGCCATATTGGCTGTACAGCCCCGGCCATTTGCGCAGCGCGTCCGCGGCCGGGATCACGATCTCGGGCGCAAAGGGCAAAGATCCCAGTGCCGCGGTCGGCGCAAGCGTGCCGTCGTCATATTCGTCGGGCTGGCCCAGCGGCCCGCGTGCCGAATAGGCGCGGAACGTCGCTGTCCGGCCCTTGAAGGGAAGGTCGTAGCCGCCCGGCCCGTCGCAGGCGGTCAGCCCCCAGATATCCTTGGAATAGCCGGTCCAGCCCATCGGGTTGGCGATGGCATAGGCGCGCTGGGCATAGGTGGCGCGGCGGCTATTCTCGAAATAGTCGAGCCCCGCCTCGCGCATCGGCTTGTCGTGGATGCCGCGGAAATCGACCCAGACATGGCTGTAGTGGTGACCGAACATCGGCGCGAAGGCGAGATGGCGGGTCTCGCCCGTTCCGCGCCAGCATTGCGCATATTTGGCGGTCCACACGTCCCAGCTGTTCGCCGGCACCGGATGCGTCGGCGAAGCGAGCGCGAGGATGTAGACGCACATCCCTTCATTATAGCCCTGCCAGCTCGCCGGGATCAGGCCGCTCTCGGGGTGCCAGCCCATCGAGACCGGCGCGCGCCCGTCGCTGCGGAAGAAATTCCAGTCGGCCCGCGCATAGATGTCGTGCGCCAGCTTGCGGATTTCGGCCTCGACAGCGTTGTCGGCGTTGAAATATTCGGCCGCGAACAGGATGCCCATGAACAGCAGCGTCGTGTCGACGCTCGACAGTTCGTTGGTGCGGAACCGGTGCCCGGTCTCCATGTCGATGAAGTGGTAGAAGAAGCCCTTGTATCCGGCGGTGCCGCTCGGCTCGGGACCCTGCGGCGCGGTCCAGAAGAAGCGCAGCGTGGTGCGTGTCAGCTCGGCGGCTTCGGCGCGCGTCACCCAGCCGCGCTCGACCCCGACCGGATAGGCGGTGAGCGCATAGCCCACCGACGCGATCGAGCAGAAGGATTTGCTCGGCCAGCGGTCGGGCACCAGCCCGTTCTTGCGGTTCGCCGTCTGCCAGAAGAAGTCGAAGGTGCGCTTCTCGAGATCGGCGTACCAGCCGGGCAGCGCCGGTTTGGCGGGTTCGGCCAGCAGCGGACGCGCACAGGCCGGGGTCAGCGCGGCGGCACCCAGCGCGGGCGCGGCGAGCAGGGACCGGCGGGTGATCGGGAAACGCATCATACTATCCTCTCCTGATATTCCTGTCAGTCAGTCGCGCGCCGCGGTGGTGGTGCGCACCACCAGCTCGGCGCTGTGGCGCTCGGCCTCCTGGTCTGCCGGGCCGCCTTCGAGAATGTCGATCAGCCGCAGCACCGCGCGGGCGCCCATCTCGGCGATCCGCACGCGCACGGTGGTCAGGCCGAGATAGCGGGCGAGCGGCACGTCGTCGAAACCCGCCACCGCGATCTGGCCGGGCACGTCGATCCCGGCATTGCGCAATGCCTGCAGACACCCCAGCGCCATCATGTCGTTGGCGGCGAACACCGCGTCGCAGGGGATGGCGTTGTCGATGATCGCCCGGGCGGCGGTCTCGCCTGCTTCCTCGGAGAAGTCGCCAGTGAGCACCACCGGGTCGAGCCCGTGGCGGGCCATTGCCGCGCGATAGCCCTCGGTCCGCTCGCGCGCATCGACATTGCCCTCCGGCCCGGCGATATGCAGGATCCGGGTACGCCCACCGGCGACCAGATGCGCGATCATCGCCTCCATCGCCGCGAGATTGTCGAGCCGCATCGTGGGCCGGTCGTCGATTTCCTCGGGGCCGTTGATGAACAGCGATGGCAGGGTCGGCGGCAGCGCGGACTGGAGCATCGCCGCGGACAGATGCGGCGCCATCACGATCAGCCCGTCGACCCGCCCGCGCATCGCGCGCAGCGCGTTGGCGGCCTGTTCGCTTTCGTCATGGATGTTGGACAGCAGCAGCACATAGCCACGGCGGCTCGCCTCGCGGTCCATGCCACGCACGAACTCGCTGAAGAATTCGCCGTGGAGATCGGGCAACACGACGCCAACGGCGTGCGCGCGGGCGAGGCTGAGACTGCGCGCGCCGGCGTGCGGGACGTAACCCAGCTCCGCAGCCGCGGCCATCACCCGCTCGCGTGTTTCCTGGCGGACATTGCCGAGGCCATTCAACGCGCGCGATACCGATGCGATCGATACCTGCGCCCGCCGTGCCACATCGCGGATCGTCGCCTCGGCCATCTATCCCCTCACTCCCGAAATGATTACGTATTCGGGCGGATCATTCGCGATTGCAAATTGCAAGTTTCACCGGCATGTAACCGGTTACGGTTCGGCGCGACAACCCCAAAAACATGGGGCCGCCCGGTCAATTCGCATTCCCCTCGCGCCGCGGTTTGGCGCGATGCGTTCAGGAGAGGATTAGAAATGCTCGACACCCGGATTTCCCGCCGCGCGGCGCTGATGGGCGCTGGTGCGATCGCGGCGTGGCTCCACAGCCCGGCGCATGCACTGCTGAGCCAGGCTGCGACGGTCGAGGTTCCTCCCTTCATCGACGCGCTGATCGCGAAGATGACGCTCGCCGAAAAGGCGGGTCAGCTCAGCCTGATGGCTTCGGCCTGGGGCGGCAGCACAGTGATCAACCCGGCCAGCGGATCGAACGCCAATTTCGAGCAGCAGGTCGAGGAAGTCCGCAAGGGCATGCTCACCGGCGTGTTCAACGGCAGCGGCACGCATATGTGCCGGATCATGCAGAATGCCGCGATGAAGGACTCGCGGCTCAAGATTCCGCTGATCTTCGCCGCCGACATCATTCACGGCCACCGCACCATCTTCCCGGTTCCGGTGGGCGAGGCGGCGAGCTTCGATCCGGCGCTGGCGGAAAGGACCGCAGCCGCCGCATCCTATGAAGCCGCTGCCGCGGGCATCGACTGGACCTTTGCGCCGATGGTCGATGTTGCGCGCGACCAGCGCTGGGGCCGCACCATGGAGGGCGCGGGCGAGGACGTGCATCTCGGCAACCTCTTCGCCGCGGCGCGCGTGAAGGGTTTCCAGGGCGCCAGCCTCAAGGCGATTGACACGATGATGGCCTGTGCCAAGCACTTCGCCGCCTATGGCGCGGCGGAGGCGGGGCTCGACTACAACACCGTCGATGTGTCCGAGCGGACACTGCGCGAAGTCTATTTCCCGCCCTTCGAGGCGGCGTTCGGCGCGGGCGCGCTGTCGGCCATGTCCTCGTTCAACGAGATTTCGGGCATCCCCTCGAACGGCAATGAGTGGCTGATGCGCACCGTGCTGCGCGACGAGTGGAAATATCAGGGCTTCGTCGTCTCCGATTATACCGGCGACATGGAGATGATCGACCATGGCTTCGCCGCCGATGCGCGTGAGGCGACCAAGATCGCCTTCATGGCCGGGGTCGATATGAGCATGACCAGCGGCTTCTACCGCGATCACCTGCCCGACCTGGTCGAAAAGGGCGAAGTGCCGATGGCGCGGGTCGACGAATCGGTGCGCAAGGTGCTGGCAATCAAGGCCAAGCTCGGGCTGTTCGAAGATCCCTTCCGCCGCATCGACGAGAAGCGCGAAGCCGCGCGCAGCCGCACCAAGACAACGCTGGCACTCTCGCGCGAGATGGCGAAGAAGTCGATCGTCCTTCTGAAGAACGAGGGCGACGTGCTCCCGCTGCGCAAGGGCGGGCAGAAGATCGCGATCATCGGCCCGTTCGCGGCCGGCCAGCACGACCTCAACGGCCCGTGGTGCGTCTATGGCGACAACAAGCTTGCGATCGACCTCGAAACCGGCGTTCGCAACGCGCTTGGCAAGAGCGCGCGGATCACGGTGGTCAAGGGCTCGGAGGTCGAGGCGCCGCTCCCCGGCGGGATCGACGCTGCGGTCGCCGCTGCCCGCAACGCCGATGTCGTGCTGCTCGCGATCGGCGAGAGCGAGCGCATGTCGGGCGAGGCGCAGTCGCGCACCAGCATCACCGTACCTGCGCCGCAGCAGGCGCTGGCCGAAGCGGTCGCCGCGACCGGCAAGCCGGTGATCGTCGTGCTCAAGAACGGCCGTGCGCTCGCGCTCGAAGGCGCGGTCAAGAATGCGTCCGCGATCCTCGTCACCTGGTTCCTGGGGTCGGAAAGCGGCAATGCGATCGCCGACGTGCTGTTCGGCGACTACAGCCCCTCGGGCCGTCTGCCGATGAGCTTCCCGCGCGAGCCGGGCCAGCAGCCCTATTACTACTCGCACAAGCCCACCGGCCGCCCGAATCCGAGCGACGCCAAGCTCGAAGAGTATAAGACCCATTATCGCTCGATCCCGAACTCGGCGCTCTACCCGTTCGGCCATGGTCTGACCTACGGCAAGATCGAGTATGCGAACCTGACCCCGGACAAGGGTACGATGGCGTGGAACGGAGAGATCGTCTTCACCGCGACGATCACCAACCGCGGCACCCGCGCGGCGGAAGAGGTGGTTCAGCTCTACATCCGCGATCGCGCGGCGAGCATCACCCGCCCGGTCCGCGAGCTCAAGGCGTTCCGCAAGATCGCGCTTGCACCGGGTGCGTCGGAGACGGTGCGCTTCGTGCTCAAGCGGTCGCAGCTCGAATTCATCGGCCGCGATCTGAAGCCCACCGTCGAGCCGGGCCTGTTCGACGTGTGGATCGCCCCTTCGGCGCAGGCGCAGGGGGTCCATTCGACCTTCACGCTCACCGCCTGATCGAGACGCTTTCCCGGCCCTGCGGCCGGGGGTCCGGCACCGCTTCCCCCTCCCTCCCCGGGGCGGTGCCGGATCGCGTTGTTCGTGGCTGAATTCAGCTTCGCTGAATAGCCGCACCAGCCCGCTCCCCCTCCCGGCCACCCACGCCAGTGTATCTTGATGGGTGGCCGGGAGGGGGAGCGGGCCGGTACGGCTCACCAAGCACTATCTCCGCAGATCCTTCACGATCCGCGCATGCTCCCCGCGCCCCAGCGGGTTGAGCGCCATCAACAGGCACGACAGCGCCAGGAATCCCAACGGCACCAGCGCGATCGTCAGCCGCATCGCGGTGAGGGTTGCCGCGCTCTGGCCGATATTGGCGACATAGCCCGCGCGCTCGAAGCCGATGCCGATGATCGCCGTGGCGATCCCGATCGCTACCCGCTGCAGCAGCGCCGCCATCCCGAACACCGCGCCCTCGACGCGCAGCCCCGTTCGCTGCTCGCCATATTCGATCGTGTTGGGCAGCATTGCCCAGAAGACGAAGTTGAGCCCGACGATCATCGCCTGCATCGCCATCAGATAGGCCTGCATCACCCCGGCACGGTGGATGTCGAACAGCGCGAACAGCGCGAGCCCGAGCATCGCCAGCGCCGCCGCGAGGAACCATAGAGCCCGTGTCCCCAGGGTCCGCTGGAGCAGCATCCACAATGGCACCGACACCGCGCTCACCACGCTCATCGACGCCAGCGCCAGCTGTCCCCCGCCCTCGTCACCGAGGAAATATTTGAAATAATAGAGCACCGACTTGTTGAGGATCGTCACCGCGATGATCATCGCCACCATGGCGAGGTTGAGGGTCACGAAGGCGCGATTGCCGGCGATCGCCTTGAGCGCCGCCCATACCGGCACCGGTTCGCGCCGCTCGGGCACGTCCGCCTCGCGATAGGTGAGGCCGACCCAGGCGAGGATCGCCGCACCGGCGACCGCAAACAGCAACGCCGCGCCGAGATAGGCGTCCGCAGCGGCCCTGGTCCCGAGCAGCATCCCGCCCAGCGGTACCGTGCCCAGTGCGACCACCACCGCCGCCAGCGTGCCCGACAGCATCCGCACTCCGGCGACATAGGCGCGGTCGTTGCTGTCGGCGCTCACCCGCGCGCTCATGGCCAGATAGGGCAGGTTGATGAAGGCATAGGCGGTGCGAAAGGCGATATGTCCCGCGAACACCCCGACCATCCCCCACCAGCCGGGAACGGCGGGGGGGAGATAGGCGAGCACGAACCCCAGCCCCAGCGGCACGCCGCCGATCGCGACCAGCCGTCCGAGCCCGCCCTTGGGCTCGCGCCGGTCGGCGAGCAGCCCCGCAACGAAATTGGCGACCCCGTCCCATACCGACGCCGCCATGAAGATCGCGGCGGCCGCCGTGACCGGCAGGCCGAGCGCGTCGGTATAGTAGAACAGCAGGAAGAGCATCGCGCTCTGCCAGTAGAGGTTGAACGCGAAGTCCCCGAAAGCGAACAGCGTCAGGCGCGCACGGGAAGGGCGGGCAGGGGTCACGGCCCGGCCACGGTGATGGTCGCGGCCTTGGCGGAATCGGGAACCGTAAAGCGGATGCGGTCGGCGCTCTCGTCCATCTCCGCCGCGATTTTCCGCCGCCCGAAGCGCACCGCGCCAAGATCCGACACTGCGTGCACGGTCAGCGCGATCTCGCTCCACCAAGGCTTGAGCTTGCCCGAACGCGGGTCGAAATCGATCCGCAGCCCCTTCGGCGTCGTCGAGCAGCGAAAGCTCTGGCGCAGATAGGCGCCGCGCTCGATCGCCCGTGCCTTGCCGTCGTCGAGATAGATCGCGCCGTGGCAATCGTCCCCGGGATAGACCAGCAGTTCCAGCGCGCCCTTGGGGGGCTCGCTCAGGCTCTGGACCAGCGGCTGGCGCGGGATGATTGCCCCGGCGCGCACGAACACCGGAAGCCGGTCGATCCGCGGCATCTCGGTCACGCTGTCGGCGGTCTTGCCCGCCGTCGCCACCACCGAACGTCCGGTCCAATAGTCATACCACCCGCCCTTGGGCAGGCACACGTCATAGGCTTGCGGCGATTCGGGCTTGGGCGACGCAGCAATCATCAGGTCGCTGCCCAGGGTAAAGCTCATCGGCGAATCGCAGCCCGACGAGGTATAATCGTAGAAGACCGGGCGCATGATCGGGTCGCCCGACCGCGCCTGCTGCTCCGCCACGGCATAGAGATAGGGGAACAGGCGATAGCGTTCCTCGATCGCCTGCCGCCGCAGCGCCAGATGTTCCGGTCCATCGATCCAGGGTTCGCTGCGCGGTGTATTCACCGCTGCGTGCACGCGCATCACCGGAGTGAACGCGCCGATCTGGATCCAGCGCGTCAGCAGATCGGGGCTGGGTCCGCCGGTGAATCCGCCGATATCCGCAGCCGAGTAGGAGAACCCCGACAGGCCGAGATTGACGAGCTGCTGCACCGACAGCTTGAGATGATCCCAGGTGGCATTGTTGTCCCCGGTCCAGGTCACCGCATAGCGCTGTCCCCCGGCATAGGTGGCGCGCGTCATCACGAACGGGCGCATGGTGGAATCGAGCTTCTTCAACCCCTCGAACGTCGCCCGGCTGTTCTGCATGCCATAGACATTATGGACCTCGGCGTGGCTCGCCTCGCGCGCCGCAAAGCCGTCGCCCTCGATGCGGTGGACATTGTCGAGCGGCATGGTCTTGGTCGGCGTCTCGAAGATCGCCGGTTCGTTCATGTCGTTCCAGAAGCCCGCAATCCCGGCGCTGACGAAGTCCTTGTACAGCCCGCCCCACCAGTCGCGCGACGCTGCGCGGGTGAAATCGGGGAACACCGAATCGCCCGGCCAGACCGGCGCGACATAGGTCCGGCCCCTGGCCGTACGCAGGAAATGATTGCCCGCGGCGCCACTGTCGAACGGCGCATAGCCCTGGCTTGGCGCGTGGGCGATGTGGAGATCGGTGATCGCCACCAGCCCGATCCCGTCGGCCTTCAGGTCGGCGGCGAGTTTGGGCAGGTCGGGAAAGGTCTTGGGGTTGGTCGTGAAGGGCCGGTTGCGGTCCTGGAAATCGATGTCGAGCCAGATCACATCGGTGGGGATGCGCTCCTTGCGCAGCCGCGTGGCCAGCTCACGTACCTCGGTGTCGGACATGTAGCTGTAGCGCGATTGCTGATAGCCGAACGCCCAGGGCGCGATCAGCGGCGCCTTGCCGGTCAGCCCGTGATAGCGCTGGACCACTTCGGACAGCATCGGCCCGGCGATCACATAATAATCGACCGGGCCGCCCGGCGCGCCGATCTTCAGCTCGCCGTCGCTGCGGTGCCCGAAATCGAACCAGCTGCGCGTCGGATTGTCGAGGAACAGGCCATAGCTGCCGAACCCGCCGCCGGTGGTGGCATAGAAGGGGATCGACTTGTAGGTCGGGTCGGTCTCGCGGCCATAGCCGAACGTGTCGGTGTTCCAGTGGACATAGCTCGCCCCGCGCCGGTCGAACGGCCCGGTCTTGTCGCCCAGCCCGAAATAGCGCTCGCCGACCGGCATCTGCTGGGTCAGCTCGAAACTGCCGTCCGCGCGCATCACCGGATCGGCGGCATCGGCCACCACCAGCCGTCCGCCGCGCTCATGCACCGTCAGGCGCAAAGTCGCCGGATCGACCGTCACCGTCAGCGCGTCGGTGTCGAAGCCGTCGGCGCGTGCGATCACCTTGGCCGTTCGCGCCCGCACCTCGGCGGGCACTGCCCAGCTCGCATCCTCGGGCCATTGGCCGTCGCGCGCCATCCGTACGCGCAGCACCGATGCGGACAGCGCCGTCACCCGCACCGCCATCTCCCCGCGCGTCACCTCGACGCCATCGTCCAACGCCCGCACCTGCGCCGACGCGGGGGCGGCCAATGCAATGACCGACAAGGCTGTCAGAAGCAGTCTCATCCGATCCTCTCCGGTACGCGCATACACTATCGTTATTCGGCGGCGAGCAGCGACTCCGCGCCGCCCAGGTCGACCGACACCAGCCGGCTTACCCCGCGCTCGACCATCGTCACGCCGAACAGGCGATGCATGCGGCTCATCGTCGCGGCATTGTGGGTGACGATCAGATAGCGGGTCGCGGTCTCGCGGGTCATCGCGTCGAGCAGGTCGCAGAAACGCTCGATATTGGCGTCGTCCAGCGGCGCATCGACTTCGTCGAGGACGCAGATCGGCGCCGGATTGGTCAGGAACAGGGCAAAGATCAGCGCAACCGCGGTCAGCGCCTGTTCGCCACCCGACAGCAAGGTCAGCGACTGCAGCTTCTTGCCCGGCGGCTGGGCCATGATCTCCAGGCCCGCTTCGAGCGGATCGTCCGAATCGACCAGTTCCAGATGCGCCTGCCCGCCGTTGAACAGCGTCGTGAACAGCCGCCGGAAATGCTGGTCGACCGCCTCGAACGCCGCCAGCAGCCGTTGCCGCCCCTCGCGATTGAGCGTGCCGATGCTCCCGCGCAGCCGGTGCACCGCCTGGATCAGCTCGTCGCGTTCCTTCGCGCTGTTCTGCGCGCTCGCGGTCAGTTCAGCGAGCTCGGTCTCGGCCACCAGATTGACCGGCCCGATCCGCTCGCGCTCGGCGATCAGCCGGTCGTGGGCGGCGGATTCGTCCTGGGGTCCGCGCACCGTCTCCTCGGCGAAGCCGGCGCGTTCGGGCAGCAGCGGCGGCGGGCATTCGAACCGCTCGCCCGACAGCCGCCCCATCTCGATGCGGCGCATCTCCTGATTCTCGTGCCGCGCCACCGCGCCCGCCCGGCCCTCGCGCGCCTCGGCCAGCGCCTCGCCCGCGGCGCGCACCGCGCCCTCGGTGTCGCGCAGCGCGCTTTCGGCCTCGCGTTCGGCCAGCTGCGCCGCCGCGCTTTCGATCCGCGCTTCCTCGTTCGCCTTCTCGGCGTGCAGGATCGCTGCGTCGAGCCGAGCGGGCTTATCCTTCAGCGCCTCTGCCGCTTCCGCCAGCTCGACCGCGCGCGCGTCCATCTCGGCGATTCGCTTCGCCGCTTCGCCCGCGCGCGCTTTCCAGCTCTTGCTCTCCGCGATCGACGCCGCCAGCCGTTCGCGCGCCGCTGCCATTTCGCGCTCGAGATTGCCGCGTTCGGCGCGCGCATTGGCCGCCGCGTTGCGCCGGGCCTCGGCCTCGGCGGTCAGCGCCGCTACCTTGGCCCGCGTCGCGCTCCCGTCGGGCAGGGCCGCGCGTGCCGACTCCGCGCGCTTGAGCTCGCCATTCGCCTCTTCCAGCTCGGCGGCGGTGCGCGCGCGTCGTGCTTCCAGGTCGGCGCGCTGGCCGTCGAGCCGTTCGAGCGCCGCCGCCGCGCGATCTTCCGCCCGTGCCGCCTCGCGCGCGGCGGTCTCGCTATGGTCGAGGAGGCGCTTGCATTCCGCCGCCGCGCGCCGCGCTTCGGCGATGTCGCTATCGATCCGTGCCAGTTCGGTATCGGCTGCGTCGACTGCGCGTACCGCCGCCGGGCGCGCCTTCTCGATCGCGCGCAGCCGGTTGACGCGCTCGAGCCGTTCGGCCGCCGCCGCGCCGCCGCTCTTCGCGACATAGCCGTCCCAGCGCCGCAGCACGCCCGCCAGCGTCACCAGCCTCTGCCCGACCGCGAGCGGCTGGCCCTCGTCGCTTTCCGCCACCAGCACCTGCGCCAGCCGCCGCGCGAGCACGCCGGGTGCCTCGACATGCCGCGCCAGCGGCGTCGTTCCCGATGCCGCGCCCGGATCGCCCTTCTGCGCCTCGGCGCCCGCCCAGTGACGCTCATCGGCCGGGTCGAGCCCTGCCTCCAGATCGTCGCCCAGCGCTGCGGCGAGCGCGCGTTCGTATCCGGGATCGACTTTAAGCTTGTCGAGCAGCCGGTCCTTGCCGCTCGGCCGCGTCGCCTTGGTCAGCGCCGCCGCCTCGCTATCGAGCTGCGCCAGTTCGGCATGCGCCTCCGCGCGAGCCGATTGCGCCCGCGTCCGCGCGTCCACTGCGCCGCGTTCGGTCGCGTCGGCACGGGCCAGGCCGGTGCGCGCGGTCTCGGCCTGGCGCTCCGCCTTGGCCTTGTCGTCCGCGGCCTTGGTCCGCGCCTCCTTGAGCGGCGCTGGGTCGCCCAAAGCGTGAATCTCGGCGGCGACCCGCGCAACGTCGCGTTCCGCACGTTCTACCCTCCCTCTCGCAGAGGTGAACGCGGCGTCGGCGACGCGGGCTTCGGCCGTTTCACTTGCCTGAGACGAAAGTGCCTGCGCCAATGAAACTTCGGCATCACGCGAATTGCTCTCCGCGCTCGCCAGCATGGACTCGAGCGACGGCATCCGTCCCTCGGCGTCCGCAATCCGAAGCTGCAGCGCCTTGGCCTCGTCCTCCAGCCGCGCCAGCGCGTCGGCGGCGTCGTGTGCCAGCGCGCCTTCGCGCCCCTTGTCCCCTTCCAGCCGCGCGGCGCTGTCGGCCAGCTCGGCGATCCGACGCTCGACGCTCGCCCGTTCGCTGCGCAGCCCGGCCAGCGCGTGCATCGCCTCGCTCGCCCGATCGCGCACCGCCAGCGCCGCGCCGCGCGCGCTGGCGAGCCGGTCCGCCACCTCGCGCTGCGCCGCCAGCGCATTTTCCTGTGCCTGCGTCCGCTCCGCGACCAGCGCCTCGGCCGCCGTCGCCTCCTTCTTCGCCGCGTCTGCCGCGTTCGCCGCCTCACGCCATCGGGCAAAGATCATCCGCCCCTCGGCGGTGCGGATCTTGTCGGAAAGCTCGCGATAGCGTTCGGCCTGACGCGCCTGGCGCTTGAGTGCAGCGGCGCGCGCCTCCTGGTCGCCGATCACCTCGTCCAGCCGGGTCAAGTTCGCTTCAGTTGCGCGCAGCTTCTGCTCGGCATCCTTGCGCCGGACATGCAGGCCGGAGATGCCCGCCGCCTCTTCCAGCATCTGCCGCCGCTCGCCCGGCTTGGCCATGATGATCGCGCCGATTCGTCCCTGGCTCACCAGTGCCGGCGAGTGGGCGCCGGTCGCCGAATCGGCGAACAGCAGCGCCACGTCCTTGGCGCGCACGTCACGGCCGTTGATGCGATAGGCCGATCCGGCGCCGCGCTCGATCCGCCGGACGACCTCCAGCTCTCCCCCAGAATCATCGGCGCCGCCCGGCTGCTCGGCCAGGATCGAGACTTCGGCGAAATCGCGCTGCGGGCGGGTCGCGGTGCCCGCGAAGATCACGTCCTCCATGCCCGCGCCGCGCATCGACTTGGCGCTGTTCTCGCCCATCGTCCAGCGCAGCGCTTCGAGCAGATTGGACTTGCCGCAGCCGTTCGGCCCGACGATCCCCGTCAGCCCCGGTTCGATGCGCAGGTCGGCGGGATCGACGAAGCTCTTGAAACCGGTCAGGCGGAGCCGCTTGATCTGCACCTTAGGCTTGCGCTCCCCCCGCCCGGATCATCGTCAGGCGCCTGCCTGCTTCAGCGCCGCTTCGACGCTGCGCCAGTCGCCCGCCTCGATCTTGCTGCCGTTGAGGAAGAAGGTGGGCGTTCCGCCCACGCCCTTCTCCGCGGCTGCCTGCGCGTCGGTGGCGATCTTCTCGATCGCGGCGCGATCGGCCAGGCATTGTTTCGCCTTGGCTTCGGGTATGCCGCGCTGCTGGACGAAGTCGATATAGCCCATCTCGGTGGCGAGCCAGCCCGCAAGCGCGACCGGGTCGTTCTGAAGCTGGCCATAGCGTTCCTGCGACAGCTTCGACTGTTTCTCAAGAAAGGCCGGCTGATTCTCGAACATCTGGTCGAGGACCGGGAAGAAGGCCTCCTTGGCGACGCAATGCCCTAGCAGGATCGACGGGATATCGACCGGTCCGTGAACCGGGAAATCGCGAAATTCGTAGGAGACTTTTCCGGTCTTCACATAGCGCTCGACCAGCGGCGTATAGCCCTCGGTATAGAAGAGCCGGCAGCCCGGGCAGAGGCGCGATCCATATTCGACCAGCTTCAGGCCTGCATCGGGATTGCCCATGCGATAGCCGTCTTCCGGCGTCTGGGCGACGGTCTGCGACCAATCCTGACCTGCGGGAGGGGTAACCGTTGCGACCGACCCGGCCGGCGCCGTGACATTCGCGGTATCATTGCCGCCGCATGCCGACAGCATCGCCGCCGCCGCGAACATCAGTACGAACCGCATCGATCCCCCTCCCGTTGTTCAGCCCCGGTGGCGCCCGATCACGCGCCCGCCGCCTTCAGCGCCGCCTCGACCTGCGGCCAGGTGCCGGTGTTCTCGAGCACCTTGCCGTTGAGGATGAAGGTCGGCGTGCCCGGGATGTTGTATTCCTTCTGGGCCGCTTCGTTGCCCTTGACCAGCGCATCGATTGCACCCTGATCGGCAAGGCACTGACGGGCCTTGGCTTCGGGGACGCCGCGCTGCTGGACGAAGGCGAGATAGCCATAGCGTTCCGCAAGTGCCGCGGTGCGCTGGGCCGGTGCCATCGCCTCGACCTGCTGGAAGAAGGGATCGCCTTCCTTGGGTCCGCCCTGGAGCAGCGTCGCCTGCTGCTCGTACATCTGGTCCATGATGGCGAAGAACGGACCCGGACCCGCGCACTGGCCGAGCAACGCAGCGCCCAGATCGATCGAGTTGAGCAGGAAGTCGCGGAATTCGAAGCTGACCTTGCCGGTCGCGACCTGGGCCTTGAGCGGCTCCATGCCGGTGGTAGCGAAGGCGGCGCAATGGCCGCAGGTCCGCGATCCATATTCGATCAGCTTAATGGGCGCGTCGGGATTGCCCATGCGGAAACCGCCCTCGGCGGTCTTCTCGACCTTGTCGGTCCATTGTGACCCCGCCGGTGCGGTCGCGCCCGCTACCGGCGCTGCCGGCGCCGCGGCCGTGCTGTTGCCGCTCTCGCCGCCGCCACACCCCGCCAGGATCACCGCGGACGCCAGGCCAATCGCAATACGCATCAGTTCTTTTCTCCGTTCGAAACGTCGTATTTCAACGCGCGCCGGCGGCGCGCAGTTCGGGTTGCAGCGTCGACCAGTCACTGCCACCGGCGGCCTTGCCGTTGACCGTGAAACTGGGCGTTCCCTGGATCGTCTCCCAGGCGGTCTTGGTCATCGCGGTGACCTTATCGAGGTCGGCGGACGCGGCAAAGCAGCGGTCGATCGTCGCGGCGGACATGCCGCGCTTCTGCATCAGTGCCGAGAGGCCCGATCCGTTCGCCGCGGCCTTGATCCGCGCGAGTTCAGGCTGCGACTGAAGCGATGTGGCGTTTGCCTGCCACCAGGTCCGGCCCTGTTCGAACCAGCTTGCCTGCGCGGCAAAGATGGCCTGGGTCGCGCTGCCGAAGCCTTTCGGCCCGGTGCAGCGCGCGAGCAAGGCCGCCGCCATGTCGAGCGGATCGCGCACTGCATGGCGGAACTCGACCCGCACCACGCCGCGGCGGACGAGGTCGTCGTAGAGCGGCGCTTTCGATTCCGCGACGAAATGCGCGCAATGCGGGCAGGTATAGCTCAGATACTCGACCAGTTTCACCTTGGCGGCGGGGTTGCCGGTCAGGATCGCGCCCGACGTCGTCTGCACGACATGGCTGCGCCAGTCACTCACCTTCGGAGCCGGCTTGGCTGCTGCCTTCTTGGGCTGCTGCGCAAAGCCGGCGGTGACGAGCAGCGGTGCCGCGATCAGGGCCATGGACAGGCGGAACAGGCGCATCAATCGATCTTTCCGAGTTTGAGCACGGGGGTCGCAACCCCGGCGGCAAGTCCTTCGAGCACCGCGCGCAGTTCCGGGTCGGCGATCGCGCGCAGGCTCTCACCCATTTCCGCCGGCAGCGGTGCGGGCGCGGGTTTGGGTACGGGCGCGGGCACGCGAGCGACCTCGCCCTGACGGATCGCGACGCGTGCGACCGCGGGATAGCCGAAGAAGCGGTTGACCCGCTCCATGATCTCTGGCGCGATGTGCATCATCATTGGCGCATGCGCGCCCTGAACGACCAAGTTGAGCACGCCGTTCGAGCGCTCGCCGCGTGGGAAGCGGATCGATTCGGGCGCGGAGACGTCGGCATAGCGTTCGCCGACGATTTCGCTCCAGCGGCGTACCACCGCGCTCTGGACAAAACCGAATTTGCGGAATGCGACGCGGCCGACATCGGGCACCAGATCCGCCACCTGGCGGATGCGGTTGCTGCGCTTGGGCTCATCGGTGGTGGCGCGCGGCTTACTCATCGCGCCAGTCCATGCCATAGCCGGGGCGTGCCCGCCAATCCTTCTCGCGACATCGCTGAACCGCTGCTGCGCTGGTACGATGCCAATGCCCGCGTCCTGCCCTGGCGCGCGCCGCCGGGCAGTCCGGCGCCCGATCCCTATCGGGTGTGGCTGTCGGAGGTCATGCTCCAGCAGACCCAGGTCGCGACGGTCATTCCCTATTTCGAGAAATTCACCACGCGCTGGCCCGATTTCGCGAGCCTGGCGGCGGTTGAGGATGCCGACCTGATGAGCGCCTGGGCAGGCCTCGGCTATTATGCGCGCGCCCGCAACCTGCTCGCTGCCGCGCGCGCCGTGGCCACCCGGCATGGCGGGCGCCTTCCCGCATCCGAGGCCGAGCTGCGCAATCTGCCCGGCTTCGGCGCCTATACCGCGGCGGCCGTCGCGGCGATCGCCTTCGGCCAGCGCGCGGTGGTGGTCGACGGCAATGTCGAGCGGGTGGTCGCGCGGCTGTTTGCGGTGGCCGATCCGCTGCCGGGCGCGAAGCCGCGCATCCGCGATCTCACCGATTCGATCACGCCGGATGCGCGGGCCGGGGACTTCGCGCAGGCGATGATGGATCTGGGCGCGACGATCTGCACGCCGCGCTCGCCCAGATGCCTGCTCTGTCCGCTTGCCGATCGGTGCGATGCGCGAGCCATGGCGACGCCGGAGGACTTTCCGGTCAAGGCGCCGAAGAAGGCGCGGCCGGTGCGCTACGGCACCTTCTTCTGGGCCGAACGCGGCGGCAAGGTGCTGCTGGTCCGCCGGCCGGACAAGGGGCTGTTGGGCGGGATGCGCGCCTTTCCGACGGGTGTCTGGTCCGAATCGCCACCGGCGCTGGCCGATGCGCCCTTCGCCGCCGACTGGACGCTGCGCAACGCCACGGTGCGCCACGTCTTCACGCATTTCGAGCTGGTTGCCGCGCTTGCGACTGCAACGATCGGCGGCCACATAGGCGCACCGGACGGCGAATGGTGGCCGATCGCCGATCTCGACTCGGCGGGGCTGCCCACGGTGTTCGCCAAGGCGGTGAAGGCGATCGGGAGGAGCGAATGAAGCGTTTCTGGCTGGCTGGCGGCGCTGCCGCGCTTGCGATCACCGCGGTGACGGGAGCCTTGGCACAGGCTGTCACATCGGCGCCGGTTCAGGATGCCGTCGGGGCGGATGCGGTTCTCGCGCTTGCCCGCGCCTATGTCACCGACAGGAAGGCGCCGGGCATTTCCATCGCCTATGCCAAGGGCGATCGGCCGCCGCTCTTGGCTGCGGCCGGTGCGATCGCGGACGATGCGGGCGCGGCGAAGGCAAGCGCCGATTCGCTGTGGCGGGTCTATTCGATGACCAAGCCGATCACCGGCATCGCCGCGATGATGCTGGTCGAGGACGGCAAGCTGAAGCTCGACCAGCCGGTGAGCGACTTCATTCCCGGCTTCAAGTCGATGATGGTGCTGACCGATCCGGCGAACAGCCTCGCCAGCCGCCCCGCTGCACGGCCGGTCACGGTCCGGCATCTGCTCACCCACACCGCGGGTCTCGGCTACACGATCGTCACCAAGGGGCCTTTGCTCCACGAGTATGAGCGGCTGGGGATCGTGCCCGCCGCGATCAATCCGGGCGTCGAGCCCAATCTGCGCAAGGTGCGCCCGACCTCGCTCAAGGAGTTTGCCGATCGCGTCGCGACGCTCCCGCTGATCGCCGATCCCGGGACCAAGTGGAGCTATTCGATCAGCCTCGACGTGCTCGCGCGCGTGGTCGAGGTCGCGAGCGGGATGCCGTTCGAGCGGTTTGTTCAGACGCGCATGTTCGATCCGCTCAAAATGAAGTCGAGCTACTGGACGGTGCCGCAGAGCGAGATCGGGCGGCTCGCGACCAACTATCTGTGGACCGGCGAGAACCGTATCCCGATGGACCCGGCCAAGGGATCGGTCTTCGCATCGCCGCCGTCCTTCCCCTATGGCGGCGCCGGCCTCGTCATGTCGGCGCGCGACTATGACCGTTTCCTGCACATGCTGCTCAATGAAGGCACGCTCGACGGCGCCCGCGTGATGAAGCCCGAAACGGTGCGGCTGGCGATGTCGAACCTGTTGCCAGCGGGCGTTGTGTTCGATCGGGCTCCGGGCGGCAGCGGCGGCGACACGGCGCCGAAGATGGGCTTCGGTGCGGGCGGCTCGGTCTATCTGGAGAGCGTGCCGGGCGGGCCGGGCAAGGGCACCTATGGCTGGGGCGGGGCTGCGGGGACGATCGCCTGGGTCGATCCGGCGAACAAGGTGCGGGCGACGGTGATGGTCAATTATTTCCCCAGCGACAAATGGCCGTTGCGTGCGGACGCGGTGAAGGCCGTCTATTCGGACGTCGCCCGCTGATGCGCGCTGACGTCGGCTTCACCGGTGCGGTGCTCGATCGCGCCGACCGCGAGCGCAACAATCCCGAGGCGCTGGCCGCGGCACTCGGCGACTGGCGCGCACGGCTGCTCAGGCTCACCGGGCTCGAGCCCGAGATCGACCGCGAAGGGCAGCTGGTCTGGACCAGCCTCGCCGACCTGCCCGAGGGCAGCGAGCCGCTGTTCCTCGGCTATATCGGCGGCAAGCCGCATTTCGTGCCGCTGGCGATGGGCGAACGGCACGGCGTGACGCGCTCGCCCGCTCTGTTCCAGATGCTGGGACTGATGCCCGCCGATCAGGCGGGTCTCTATGCCTGCGCGCGCAGCCTGGTCGACTGGCATCAGCGGCACGGCTTCTGCCCGGCGTGCGGCAACGCTACCGAACTGTTCCGCGCGGGCTGGGCAAGGCGCTGCCCTTCCTGCGCCGCCGAGCATTTTCCGCGCACCGATCCGGTGGTGATCATGCTTGCCGAATATGAGGGGCGTGCGCTGCTCGGCCGTCAGGCGGCCTGGCCCGCGGGACGCTATTCGGCCCTGGCCGGCTTCGTCGAGGTCGGCGAATCGATCGAAGAGGCGGTCGCACGCGAGACGCTGGAGGAAGCCGGCATCGTTGTGGGCAACGTTCGCTATGTTGCCAGCCAGCCCTGGCCGTTCCCGTCCTCGCTGATGATCGCCTGCATCGCGCAGGCCGAGGGTGATTCGCTCACCCTCGACATGGACGAGCTGGAGGACGCGATCTGGGTGACGCGCGACGAGGTCCGCGCGGCGCTCGACGAGCGTCCGGACGCCCGATTCGGCGCGCCGCCGCCCTATGCGATTGCCCACACGCTATTGCGCGCCTGGCTGGGCGATTAGCCCGCCTGAATCAGCTCGATCGTCTCGCTTTCGCCGGTCATCAGATAGGGGATGCTCGCGGCATAGAGCCCGAGACCGGCAAGAATCAGGAAGGTGAGGACGATCCCGATCGCGCGTCCCGGCTTCCACCCGTCCATGCCGAACGCGTGAAGGATACGTGCGACGACGAACAGGGCTGCAACAACCCACAGCCATTCCACCGTACCTACTGCGAGCTCGATCAGCGCAATCAGGATCAGCACGATCGGTGCGTATTCGGCGAAGTTGAGCTGTGCGCGCATCCTGGCGGTCAGCCGCTCGTTGCCGCCATCGCCGATCGAAATCTTTTCGGACCGCCGCAGGATGCCCACGCGGAAGGCGAGCCAGAGGTTGAGCAGCGCACAGGCGGCGGTCGTGGCGAGCGCCACGGGCAGGATGATCGCGTCCATTGGTTCTTGGTTCCCCTTTTGACCGCTCTTCGCTGCCACGCCGCGCGCCGCCTTGCAACTTGGACGAAAATCGGTATAGGCGCTCGCTCGCTTCGTGACAGGCCTGACCGGCGGTCCGGCGAGTGCCGGCTTCTGCCGCGCTTGCCCGTTCTCCGCTGCAGGCCTAATCGCGATCCAGTTTTTAGACGACACGATCCAAGAAGGTTGCCGAAATGGCCGTCCCCAAGAGAAAAGTTTCGCCGAGCCGCCGTGGCATGCGCCGGTCGCACGACGCGCTGAAGGTCGAGGCGTTCCAGGAATGCCCGAACTGTGGCGAACTGAAGCGCCCGCACGTGCTGTGCGGTGCCTGCGGCCACTATAACGGCCGCGAGATCGTGTCGGTCGAGGGCTGACACGATTTAAAGGGGGCCTGACCACATGACCTCCAGCGAACGAATCGCCGTCGATGCAATGGGCGGCGACGAAGGGCTGGCGGTCATGCTCGCCGGAGTCGCGCGCGCGCGGTACCGGTTCGAGGGGATGCGCTTCCTGTTGGTGGGCGACGAGGCCGCGATTCGCGAGGGCCTGAAGTCGCACCCCAATCTTACCGCCGCGTCGGAGATCGTCCACGCGCCGGAAATCGTCACTGCCGAAGAAAAGCCCAGCCAGGCGATTCGCCGGGCCAAGGTGACGTCGATGGGTGTCGCCATCGATCTGGTGAAGAAGGGCGAGGCCGCGGCTGCCGTGTCGTCGGGCAATACCGGCGCGCTGATGGCGATGTCGAAGCTTGCCCTGCGGACCATGCCGGGAATCGACCGACCCGCGCTCGCCGCGCGCATGCCGACGCTCGGCGACAATGACGTCGTGATGCTGGACCTTGGCGCGAACACCGAGGTCGACAGCCGTAATCTCGTCCAGTTCGCGGTGATGGGCGCCGCCTATGCCCGCACCGTCCTGGACCTCAAGGCGCCGCGTGTCGCGCTACTCAACATCGGCACCGAGGAACTCAAGGGCACCGACATCATCCGTGATGCCGCGCAGCAGTTGCGCGCCGCGACTCACCTGCCCTTGAGCTTCACCGGCTTCATCGAGGGCAACGCCCTGTCGCGCGGCAATGTCGACGTGATCGTGTGCGACGGATTTGCCGGCAATATTGCGCTCAAGACGGTCGAAGGCACCGCGCGCTTCGTCGCCGATCTGCTTCGTCGTGCCTTTTCGAGCTCGACCCGTTCCAAGATCGGTTTCCTGATCTCGCGGCCGGCGACCGAGCTGCTGCGCCATCACCTCGATCCCAATAATCACAATGGCGCAGTGTTCCTTGGTCTCAACGGCATCGTCGTGAAGAGCCATGGCAGCGCCAACGAATTGGGCGTCGATACCGCGATCGGGGTTGCGGCCAAGATGGTGCGTGACGATCTCACACGGCGGATCGCTGAGGATCTGGGTAATTTCGAGGCCCAAGCTGCATGACTGAATTGGTGCGTCGCGCCGTGATTACCGGAACCGGATCGGCCCTTCCGCCGCGCCGGGTCTCGAACGCCGAGCTCGCGGAACAGGTGGACACGAGCGACGAGTGGATCGTCGAACGGACCGGTATCCGTTTCCGGCACATTGCT
Source organism: Sphingomonas sp. GW821-FHT03E12 (assembly GCF_059420685.1). Classification (NCBI taxonomy): domain Bacteria; kingdom Pseudomonadati; phylum Pseudomonadota; class Alphaproteobacteria; order Sphingomonadales; family Sphingomonadaceae; genus Sphingomonas; species Sphingomonas sp. GW821-FHT03E12. The sequence goes on along the minus strand of NZ_JBWKUF010000001.1, from coordinate 478,989 downwards.
GCCGAGGGCGAGACCACGTCCACGCTGGCAACCGACGCGGCCAGGGCGGCGCTGGCGGCCGCTGGTATCGAGGCATCGGCAGTCGATCTGATCGTTCTCGCCACCGCGACGCCCGACCAGACCTTCCCCGCCAGCGCGACCAAGGTGCAGGCGGCGCTCGGCATCAATGACTGCGTCGCGTTCGATGTCGCGGCCGTCTGCTCGGGTTTCCTCTACGCGCTGCAGGTCGCGGAGAGCATGATCCGCGCGGGCAGCGCCGAAAAGGCGCTCGTCATCGGTGCGGAGACGTTCAGCCGCATCCTCGACTGGGAAGACCGCGCGACCTGCGTGCTGTTCGGCGATGGTGCGGGCGCGATCGTGCTCGAGGCGCAAGCGAGCGAAGCTGCGGGCGGTCGAGGCGTGCTCGCGACCAAGCTGCATGCGGACGGGCGGCACAACCAGCTCCTTTATGTCGATGGCGGTCCCTCCACCACCGGTACGGTCGGCAAGCTGCGGATGAAGGGCAAGGAAGTGTTCCGCCACGCGGTGGTCAATCTTGCCAGTGTGATGGGCGAAAGCCTCGCAGCGGCGGGGCTTGAGGCTAGTGACGTCGATTGGGTGGTACCCCATCAGGCGAATGCCCGCATCCTGGACGCCACCGCGAAGAAGCTTGGTCTCGCGCCGGAAAAGGTGATCGTCACCGTCGATCAGCACGCCAATACGTCGGCCGCATCGGTGCCGCTTGCTCTCGACGCAGCGGTCCGTGACGGGCGCATCAAGCGCGGCGATCTGCTGGTGCTTGAGGCCATGGGCGGCGGTTTTACCTGGGGCGCATCGGTCGTCCGTTTCTGACACAGCGCCCCGTACGCTGCTTGTCACGATAGCGTAACGGCGGTTGCGCCATGATATCCGTGTGTTACAGTGACAATGCCCGGGTTGGAGAGTTTGCGATGGCCACCGCTGCGACGCTGACGAGAGCCGATCTTGCCGATGCGCTGCATCGCGAAGTCGGTCTGTCGCGCGCGGACGCTTCGCGGCTCGTCGAACAGATCCTCCGCCACATGTGCGAGGCCCTTGCCGAGGGCGAGAATGTGAAGATTTCGGGCTTTGGCAGCTTCATCCTCCGCGACAAGGGCGAACGGATCGGCCGTAACCCGAAGACCGGGGTCGAGGTGCCGATCGCGCCGCGTCGTGTGCTGACCTTCCGTGCCAGCCAGATGCTGCGCGACCGGATCGTCAACGGGGGATGAGATGACCACCGGGCCGGAAAAGGGCGCGTTGGACAAGAAGCCAGGCGCCTTCCGGACGATCGGCGAACTTGCCCAGGAAATCGGCCGTCCCCAGCACATCCTGCGCTACTGGGAGACGCGTTTCGCGCAACTCCGGCCGCTCCAGCGGGCCGGCGGCCGGCGCTACTATCGCCCGGAAGATGTGGCGTTGGTCCGCCGGATCGATGAGCTGCTGGGCAAGCAGGGCTATACGATCCGCGGCGTCCAGAGACTGCTGGCGGGCGAGCGGGGCACGGGCCGCAAGCAGTCGGGCGAAACGCTTGCCGATGTCCGCGACGCGCTTGCGCGGGCGCTCAAGGACGACGGCGGCTGACGGTCAATCCTCGGTGGGGCCGAGCGCGGGATCGAGGTCGCGCGGGCGAGTGAAGCGGATCAGGGTCCCGCTGCCGGCGCGGATCGCCGTCCAGTCTGCGACATCGAAGGTCATTTCGGCGAGCGCGGCGGTCGGAAACTTCTCCTCGACCGAGTCCCGCAACGTGTCGCCGCTGCGATCGGGGACCAGCGTCAGGATCAGATCTTCAAGGCCGGGATTATGCCCGATGAGCAGCGCGGTTTGTGCCTGTGCCGGGAGTTCGTGCACGACATCGAGCAGGCTTCCGGCTGAGGCGAGGTAGACGCGCCGATCCCAGGCGGGGGCGAGATCGCTGCCATAGCCTGCCTCAAGCTGCTCGACCGTCTCGACGATGCGGACGGCGGGGGAAGCAACGACATGGTCGAAGGTCATTCCCTCGCTGCGCAAATAGCGGCCGACGGTGAGTGCTGCGCGCTGTCCCCTGCCGTTGAGGGGCCGGTCGAAATCACGTGCGACGGGGTCGTCCCAGCTCGATTTGGCGTGGCGCAGCAACGTCAGCGTCTTCATCAGGCCTCCGGAGGGACGATTGCGGGCGCCTTCTGCCCCAGTGGCGCGACAGAAGAAAGCCGTTCGACGCGCCGCACCGCCTCATCGAGCGTGATCCGTGACACCGGCGTGCCCGGCGGGAAGGCGCCGAGCAGGCGCGAGGGCATTGCGGCGGACAGCAGCACGAAGGCGCCGGCATCGTCGGCGCGGCGGATCAGACGCCCGAAGGCCTGTGCGAGTCGCGCACGGACGATGCGATCGTCATAGGTGCTGCCACCACCGGCAAGCCGCCGCGCTGCGTGAAGCACGCTCGGCTTTGGCCAGGGCACACCCTCCATCACCACCAGCCGGAGCGATTGGCCGGGCACGTCGACGCCGTCGCGCAACGCATCGGTACCGATCAGCGAGGCGCGCGGATCGTCGCGGAAGATATCCACCAGCGTTCCGGTATCGATCGGATCGACATGCTGCGCGTAGAGCGGCAACCCTTCACGTGCGAGCCGGTCGGCAATGCGCGCATGGACCGCGCGCAGCCGGCGGATCGCCGTGAACAGGCCCAGTGTTCCGCCCTGCGCTGCGACGATCAGTCGCGCATAGGCCCCGGCGAGGGCTGCGGTGTCGCCGCGCTTGATGTCGGTGACGATCAGCACCTCGGACCGCGTGGCATAGTCGAAGGGCGAGGCGGCTTCGAACAGGATGGGCGGATGCAGCAGATGCTGGGCGCCGCTGCGTGCTTCCGCCACCTCCCAGTCGCCGCCTGCCCGCAAGGTGGCGGAAGTGATGAGCGCGCCATGGGCAGGCTTCAGGACCGTTTCGGCGAAGGGCCTGGACGGGTCGAGCCAGCGGCGGTGCAGCCCGACATCGATTTCACGCCCCTCGATCCGTTCGACCGCAAGCCAATCGACAAAATCCTCGGTGGCCGGACCGCCGATCCGCGCGATCAGGGCAAGCCAGGCAGCGACCGTTTCGGCACGCCAGCCGAGCGATGCGATCGCCCCCTCGATCCGGGCACGCGCCTGACCGTCCATCCAGTCCGGTGCTTCGTCGAGTACCGCTTCCAGGCGGCGGCCGAGTGCGATCATCGGCCGCATCAGCCGTTCGAGCGCGGCGGCGGCAGGCCCCGCGGCGTCGATCAGCGTCGCATCGGGCTCGGCCAGCTCGGTCTCGATCCCATAGCCCGCCTCGCCCGAACCATCGGTATCGCGCGCATAGGCGAGGCCACGCACCGCGGCGAGGAGGTGCTCGACCGCTCCGAAGGGTTGCCCTTCGGCGAGCCGTTGCAGCCAGCCGTCCGATGGCAGCGCGCGTGCGGCATCCACTGCCTCGGCGATCGCCTGCGCGCCCGCATCGTCATAGCTGGCCACGTCGGACAGCCGCGCGGCAAGCCCGCGGCGGCGGCCGCGCGAACCGGCTTCGGGCCCTGTGATCCAGCGGCGCAGCTCGATCGTCTCCTGCCCGGACAGCGCCACGCCGAACATCGCATCTGCTGCGTCGAACAGGTGATGCCCTTCGTCGAAGACGTAGCGCGTTGGGCGTGTCGCGGTCTCACGGCCGCGGGCGGCGTTGACCATGACCAGTGCGTGGTTGGCGATGACGATTTCGGCGTCGATGCTGGCTCGTGCGGCGCGCTCGATGAAGCATTTGCGGTAGTGCGGGCAGCCCGCATAGACGCACTCGCCGCGCCGGTCGGTCAGCGCGGTGGAGCCGTTGCGGCGGAACAGTGCCGGGAGCCAGCCGGGCAGATCGCCGCCGACCATGTCGCCATCGGCGGTATAGGCGGCCCAGCGCGCGGCGAGCTGGGCGAGGATCGCCGCGCGGCCCGCGAACCCGCCCTGTAGCGCGTCCTCCAGATTGAGCAGGCAGACATAGTTCTCGCGCCCCTTGCGCGTGACAATGCGGCGTTTGCGGACCTCCGGATCGGCGAACAGCCGCTCGCCCTCATGGCCAAGCTGGCGCTGCAAGGCCTTGGTGAAGGTCGAAACCCACACCGGCCCGTCTGCCTTGGCCGCCCAGAGCGAGGCGGGGGCGAGATAGCCCAGGGTCTTGCCGATCCCGGTGCCTGCCTCGGCCAGCACCAGATTGGGCGAATCGCGGATCGTACGCGGCGCGAAGGCGGAGGCGGCGGCCTCGGCATAGAGCCGCTGGCCCTCGCGCGCCTCGGCTCCGTTGCCGGTCAGCTCCGCAAGGCGCGCGCGGACTTCGTCCGGCTCGAGCATCACTGTGCGCGGCGGGGTGCGGGGCGGCTGTTCGGTCCATTCGGGCAGGCGGGAGAACAACCAGCGTTCGGGCTTCTCGGGACGGTTCAGCCGCTGGTTGAGCGCCGGTGCCCAGCTCCAGCGTAGCCGAGCGAGCGACTGGGCGGCGTGCCACGCGCCTTCGCGTTCCGGCCAATCGGCGTCGGCGATGGCGAGCATCGCCTGTGCCGCATCGCGGAGAAAGGCGGCGACGTCCGCATCATCCCCGGGCTCGGTCAGGCCGAGTGCGCGCGCGGCACCGCGCGGGGTCGGCACCATGAAGCGTGCGGGCCGGAGAAAGGCGAACAGCTCAAGCAGATCGAGCCCGGACAATTCGGCATAGCCGAGGCGCTGCGCCGCGAGTGGCGCGTTAAGCAGCACCATCGGGGTGTCGGCGGCCATGCGCACGGCTTCGCCACGGCTGACGCTGCGTGTGCCGTCGGCAGTCGCGACCCATATGCCGCTATGGCTCGCATGAAGGGCAGGATAGGGAAGCGCGTTCACCGCGCGTGATAGCGCAGCCGGCCGATGAAGCGCGACATGCTGAAGCGATGGTCCTTGCGGCCAGCGAGTTTCGCCTTGGCCATTTCGAACTGCATGATGTTCTCGATCCGGCGGGCGAGGAAGGCCCGGGTCTCGGCCTGCCCCTCACTCTCGTCATTCAGGAACACGGCGATGGTGGCGGCATAGATGCCGGCGAGCATCGCGCGTTTGGTGTAGTGGTTGTAGTCGGTGGCGGTATCGCCCGCGAGGCGCCACATCGTGTCGGCCGATCGCCAGCCGAGCCTGGCGGCGCGTGCGGCGTTCTGCGGCATCGCGAGGATCGCGGCGGCGCGGCGCAGCGCCTCGCGGTCCGGCGCGAGCGCGTCGAGCCGGGCCTCGACCAACGCGGTGATCTTGGCGCGGATCTTCATCGTGCCGAGGGTTTCGGGAGGCAACGCCTCTGCCATCCGCCGGTCGATATCTGCAAACCAGAGGTCGATCATCTCGACGGCATTGCCGGGTATCGCGAGCCGCGCGATGTCGTGATCCGCACCGATCGTATCGGCGGCAGCCTCGACCGCCTTCGCGCTCCAGCCGTCGAATGCGGCATTGGGTGCGAGGTACGGGGCGAGTGCAACGCGCAATTCGTCGAGCGTCATGTCCGGGACAGCGACCATGCTCAAGACTTAGCCTCCTGCTCGCTGGTTGCAACCTGGCCTGGGGGTATGGCGCCGCGGCGCACGAGGACGAGCGCGATCGCAACCAGGATCGCGCCGATGAAATCGGGGACGCCGAGCCGTTCGTCATAGGCGATCCAGCCGATCGTTCCGGCGATGACCGGCTGCGAGAGCAGGGCGATGCCGACGATGAGCGGCGACAAATGACCCAGCGCATAGATCAGCAGGCCCTGGCCGAAGACCTGGCTGGCGAGCGCGAGCCCGACCAGCACCCCCCAATGTTGCGGCCAGATCTGCTCGCCCATCGCAACCGCGAACAACAGCAATGGAAGCGCGCCGACCGCGCTCGACAGCGCCAGCGCCGACAACGGGGTCATCGCTTCGCGCGCGCGGGTCATGAGGATGAAGTAGACGGTGTAGAGCGCGCCCGCGAGCAGACAGAGGAGGTCGCCGACCAGGTTCTGCGGCGACAGGCTGTACGAACGGCCAAGCAGCAGAACGGCGCCCGCGGCGGCGAGCGCGAGCGCGACCCCCTGTTGCCGGGTCGGCCAGGCGCGCGCGATGAGGAAGCCCCAGATCGGAAACATCAGCGTCGCGGAATTGCCGAACAAGGTGGCGTTGGCGAGCGTGGTGTGCAGGATGCCGAGATGCCAGGCGGCGAGATCGGCGGCGAAGGCGATGCCCGCCAGGAACAGGGTCAGGCCCATTCCCTTGGCATGGCGCAGCGGATTGCCCTCCATCGCCAGCACGATGGCGAACAGGAAGGGGATGCCGAGCGCCAGCCGCCAGAAGCCGGCGGCGACCGGCCCGACATCGGCGGCGCGAACGAACCATGGCCCGAAGGCGAGCGCCATGTTGCCCAGCAGCAGCGCGGCGAAGGGTAGTGCACTCCCGCTATGCTGCGATGCAGCTTTTCTTGGGGTGGCGGAGTCGTGCATCGCGCCCTTAGCGCCCTAACTGTTGCATATTGCAACCCATCGGGAGGAAATTTCCCAATGCCGAGCTTGTTCGATCCCATTGCCTTCGGCGCGATCCACGCGCCCAACCGAATCCTCATGGCGCCGCTGACGCGCGGCCGCGCCGGGCGCGATGCGGTGCCGAGGCCGGTGATGGCCGAATATTATGCCCAGCGCGCGGGGGCGGGGCTGATCATCTCCGAAGCCACCGGGATCAGCCGGCAGGGTCTTGGCTGGCCGTTTGCGCCCGGCTTGTGGAGCGACGCGCAGGTCGAAGGCTGGAAGCCGGTGACCGAGGCGGTTCATCAGGCGGGCGGGCGGATCGTCGCGCAGCTGTGGCATATGGGGCGGCAGGTCCACAGCTCAGTGATCGGCGAGCAGCCGGTGTCGTCTTCCGCGACGACCAGCCCGGGCAAGGTCCATACCTATGAGGGCCGTCAGCCCTATGAAGCGGCGCGGGCATTGGGAATCGAGGAGATTCCCGGCATTCTCGATGATTATGCGCGGGCGGCGGAGAATGCGCTCAAGGCCGGGTTCGACGGGGTGCAGATCCATGCCGCGAACGGCTATCTGATCGACCAGTTCCTGCGCGACAACGCCAATTTCCGCACCGATGGCTATGGCGGCAGCGTGGAGAACCGCATCCGCCTGCTGAACGAGGTCGCAGAGCGGGTTGTCGCCGTGGCGGGCGCCGAACGCACCGGGGTTCGCCTGTCCCCCAATGGCGCATCACAGGGGGTGGACGACAGCAACCCCGAAACGCTGTTCGTGCCCGCGGCGAAGCGGTTGAACGAGATCGGCATCGCATTCCTCGAACTGCGCGAGCCGGGGCCGGAGGGGAGCTATGGCAATACCGAGGTGCCGCGGTTGAGCCCGGCGATCCGCAAGGTCTTTGACGGGCCGCTGATCGTCAATTCCGACTATTTCACCCGTGAGGACGCGCAGGCCGCGCTCGATAGCGGCGTCGCGGACGCGGTGAGTTTCGGTCGGGCCTATCTGGCCAATCCCGACCTGATCGAGCGGCTGAAGCAGGATGCCCCGCTCAACGACTGGGATGTGAAGAGCTGGTATGGCGGCGGTGCGGAAGGCTATACCGACTATCCCGCGCTCAGGGCTTAGACCCTAAGGATCAGGAAGCGGCCTGATCGGCTTCGTCCAGCCGCGCGGTCATCCAGTTGCGGAAGGCCGCGCGTGCTTTGGGCTGGAACAGCAGCGCCACCGGCAGCAGGAGCAGCAGCGGGAAGAAGGTCGCGAGGATCGCAAAGGCGATCAGCCCGACCACGATGCCGCCGATGCCGCGGTTCATCCGGTCGGCTGCCGCTTCGTTGATGACGATGCGGCGCGGGCCCTTGAGGTCGTAGAGGCGCGAGGTGACGAGGACCTTATTGCCGCTGCGGTCGTCGACCGCGCTGGTGGTGACCCTTTCGACCACGACGGAAACCGGCGTCGCTGCGTGGGATGGAGGCGGCGCGGGCTTCACCTCCCGCGTCGCGGGCTGGCCCGTGCGGGTATCGATCACGATCAGCCGCCGCCCGCGCTCAACCACTTTGTAGCGGCTGGGCGGGGCATCGGTCACTTCGCTGCGCGCCGCGCCCGCCATTCGTCGGCGGTCTGGCCCCAGGCATCGACGCGCTCGTCGAGATAGGGCGCGGGCAGTTGCGCCGGGCCCATATTGTACGAGCCGAGCCGCTGGGCGAGGCGGATCGAGCTCAGATTGTCGGGATTGATCGTGTGGATGATCGTGGTCCAGCCGAGTATGTCGACGGCATAGTCCATCGCCGCGACCGAGCCTTCATAGGCATAGCCCTTGCCCGCGAATTCAGGCGCAACGCCCCAGCCCACTTCGGTCCCCGGCCAGCCATCGGGCTGCCACGGCCCGAGGCGGCCGACCCATTTGCCGGTCGCGCGCTCGATCACCGAGAACATCGCGAAGCCGGCAATGTCCCACGCGCCCGACATCGCGCACAGCTGACGCCACGCCATGCTGCGCGCGATCGGGCCACCCAGGAAACGCATGGTCTCCGCATCGGCGTTGAAGGCCGCCCAGGCGTCGAGATCCGATGCCTGAGGACGGCGGAGGATCAGGCGTTCGGTGAAGAGGATCGGACCGTTCACGATCAGCGCCTCAGCCGAGCTTGTCCTTGAGCGCGAGCATCGCCAGCGCCGCCTCGGCCGCGCCGCCGCCCTTGTTCAGATGCTTCGGATCGGCGCGGGCGATCGCCTGCGCCTCATTCTCGGTCGTCAGGATGCCGTTGCCGATCGGGATGCCGTCCATCGTCAGCGCCATCACCCCGCGCGCGCTTTCGTTCGAGACGATCTCGAAATGATAGGTCTCGCCGCGGATGACGACGCCGAGCGCGACATAAGCGTCGTAGCGGCCGGTCTCCGCCGCCATCGCGATCGCGCCGGGCACTTCGAGCGCGCCGGGGACGGTAATCGTCTCATGGCTGTGCCCGGCCGCCTCGATCGCGGCGCGGGCGCCGGCGAGGAGCATGTCGTTGAGATGGTCGTAGAAGCGGGCTTCGACGAGCAGCACCTTGGCCATCAGCCGTTTCCTCCGAGGTCGATCGGGCGTTCGCCGACGATCGACAGGCCGTAGCCGTCGAGGCCGACCAGCGTGTGGTGGGTGTTGGTGAGGAGGATCATTTCCTCGACGCCGAGTTCGGTCAGGATCATCGCGCCGACGCCATAGTCGCGCAGCTCCTCCATGTCCGCCTCGGTGCGGATGCCGGCCTTGCGCTCGACCGCCATGGTGAAGGAATCGGCGCGCGGCTTGTTGATCACCACGATCACGCCCGCGCCCTCTTCGCCGATGATCTCCATCGAGCGTTCGAGCAGCTTACCGCGCGCGCCCTCTTCGCCGAACAGGTCGCCGAAGGGCGAGAGGACGTGCATGCGGACCAGCGTGGGCTTGTCCGGGTTCACGCGGCCCTTGAGCAGCGCGATCTGCTCGGTGCCGGCGGCCTTGTTCCAGAAGGTGATGACGCGCCAGTCGCCGCCCCAGCGGCTGGTGAAGCTGGTCTCGGCGCGGCGCTCGACCAGATGGTCGTAGCGATGACGATAGGCGATCAGGTCGCGGATCGTGCCGATCTTGAGATTGTGGAGCTGCGCGAACGAGACGAGGTCGTCGAGCCGGGCCATCGTCCCGTCGTCCTTCATCACTTCGCAGATCACGCCCGAGGGATTGAGGCCGGCGAGGCGAGCGACGTCGACCGCGGCCTCGGTATGGCCGGCGCGGACGAGCACCCCGCCCTCACGCGCGACCAGCGGGAAGACATGGCCGGGCGAGACGAGGTCGGCAGGGCCGTTGCCGGCGTCGATCGCGACCGCGACGGTACGGGCACGGTCGGCAGCGGAAATGCCGGTGGTGACGCCTTCCTTCGCCTCGATCGAGACGGTGAAGGCGGTGCCCATGCGCGTGCCGTTGCGCCGCGCCATCGGCTCCAGGCCGAGCTGGTCCGTGCGCTCCTTGGTCATGGCGAGGCAGATCAGGCCGCGGCCATGCTTGGCCATGAAGTTGATCGCGTCGGGAGTCGCCATCTGGGCGGGAATGACGAGATCGCCCTCATTCTCGCGATCCTCGTCATCGACGAGGATGAACATGCGGCCGTTGCGCGCCTCGTCGATGATCTCTTCGGGCGAGGAGAGGAAGGCGTGGCGCAGACGCGCGATTTCGGGGTTCTTACCGGGCTGGGCCACGATGGGCCTCCATGCGTTGGAGATAGCGTGCGAGCACATCGATCTCGAGGTTGACGGCCTGACCCTGCGCGAGCGCGCCGAGGGTGGTGACGGCCTGGGTATGCGGAATGAGGTTGACGGTGAACTGGGCGGTGCCGTCGCTCTGGTCGGTCACGGTGTTCACGGTCAGCGAGACGCCGTCGATCGTGATCGATCCCTTGGCGGCGATGAACGGTGCGAGCGCGGCGGGTACCGAGAAGGTGATCCGCTGCGAGTCGCCGTCGGGGGTGATGTCGAGCACGGCGCCGGTGCCGTCGACATGGCCGGTGACGATATGGCCGCCGAGTTCCTCGCCGAGCTTCAACGCACGCTCGAGGTTGAGGCGGTGGCCCTTCGACCATTGGGCGGCGGTGCGCGAGACGGTCTCGTGCGAGACGTCGACCGCGAACCAGCCCGGCGCCCCGCCAGCAGATTTGTCGACCACGGTGAGGCAGACGCCCGAACAGGCGATTGATGCGCCGAGATCGACGGTGGCGGTGTCGTAAGCTGTGGCGATGCGCACGCGCAGGTCGCCGCGATCCTCCACGGCGTCGATGGTGCCGATATCGGTGACGATTCCAGTGAACATACCGCTATTCTGAATCCCGTTTGCTGGCGCGCTCGTAGACCTCGAGCCGGTCGCTGCCAAGCATGCGCGTATCCATGAGCTGCCAGCGGCCATGGGCGCCGCCGAGTTCGGTGAGGCCGAGATCGGCGATGCCGGGCTTGCCGCCGAGCAGCACCGGGGCGCGGTAGAGCAGCAGGCGATCGACCATGTCCGCGCGCAGGAAGGTGGCGGCGGTCATCGCGCCGCCTTCGATCAGCAGATGATCCACGCCAACCAGCGTTGCGATCGCGGATGGCTGCGAGATCATGTGCCACCCGTCCGCGGTGCGTGCGGAAAGGAGGATCCGGCGCGGCTGGCGTTGTTCGAGTCCGGGCAGGCGTACGTCGAGCCTGGGAGCGTCGCGCTCCAGCGTGCCGCGCCCGATCAGGATCGCTTCGTGCCGGGCTCGTTCGAGATGGGCATGCGCGCGCGCTTCGGGGCCGGTGATCCAGCGGCTCTCGCCATTGGCGAGCGCAATGCAGCCGTCGAGCGACGTCGCAAGCTTGAGCGTGACATGGGGCCGGCCCTTGAACCGGCGGGTGAGAAAGCCGGCGATGGTGCGGCGCGCTTCGGCCTCTCCGACCCCGGTCACGACCTCGATTCCGGCGTCGCGGAGCCGGGTGATCCCCTTGCCATCCGTACGGGGATCAGGATCGCGCATCGCGATGACGGTTCGGGCGATACCCGCCTGGATCAGCAGATCGGCGCAAGCCGGGCCGCGTTGCGATTCATGGGCGCAGGGCTCAAGCGTGACATAGGCGGTAGCGCCGCGGGCCATCTGGCCAGCTTCGTTCAGCGCCATCGCCTCCGCATGCGGCCGCCCGCCAGCCTGAGTCCAGCCGCGGCCGACGACGTGACCGTCGCGGACAAGCACGCAGCCGACATTGGGATTGGGCGCCGTCACCCGCTGGCCGCGCGAGGCCAGTGTCAGCGCCGCGCCCATCCACCGGGTGTCGCTCACAGGCCCAGCGACTTCAATTGGTCGTCGATCTTCTTGTATTCGAGGCGCTTCTTCTCGGCCTTGGCCTTGGCCGCGGCCTCGCGCTTCTGCCGCGCTTCCTCGTCGATCTTCTGCTGCGCGACGATCTGCTCAAGCGTGCGGTCGGCGGGCCAGCTTTCGACATAGACGATCTCACGCTTGTAGGCGCGCTCGAAATAGGAATCGAAATAGAAGCCGGCGAGGATCAGGCCAGTGGTCGCGAAGGCCGCGAGCAGGAACCAGAGCTGATAACGGTGGCGGATGCGCAGGACTTCGCGCAGGTCCTGGAGCGGCCCGACCGACGAGACTTGCTTGTTGCGCCGAAGAAAGAACATGGAGCGCAAGATAGGCGCGCCGCGCGGCCGGGACCAGCCCTGCTTACTCGACGATCTGGAAACGCAGCGTCATCGTCTTCCACCCCTCGACCGCGATGCCGTCGCGGGTGGCCGGCTTGAAGCGCCAGCGGGCGAGCGCCTGCTTGCGCGTCGCCTGCGACAGGCCGTCGCTGGGGCTCTTGACGATATCGATCGCCTTTACGCGCCCGTCGGTGCCGATCAGCACGCGTGCGGTGACGCTGCCCTCGGTCCCCGCGCGGATCTCGCTGGGCGGATAGGGCGGCTGGAGCGCATCGGCGAAGCGCGGGTCGACCGACGGGCCGACCATCACCGGCGGGCGCGGCGGATCGGCGACGGTGCCGGTTCCACCGCTGCCATTCACCGGACCGACGGGACCAGGCGGATCCATCGGTGCGGGGCCGGGGTCGGTCGGTGTCGTCCCGATCTCCGGACCGGTCGGTGGGAGCGGCAGCGGCGGGACAGGGCGATAGATTGGCGGGGACGCCACGGGTGGGGATGGGTCCTCCGGCTTCGGTGCCGGCTCGACCGGCCTTTCGATAGGGATATTCCGGATGATGACCGGCGGCTCGACGAAACCATCCGGAATGATCTTCGGTCCGGCATAGTAAAGACCGAGGATCATCGCGCCGCTGATCAGGAGCGCGCCGCCGGCCCCGGCCGGGCGTGACGCGGTGGAATGATACCGATTGGCATACATGGCTGCTCTCCTTGTCCTCGGCCCGTTTCGCCCGAGTCTATACAAGGATATATCATAACATCAGATGATCAAGGAGATTTTGTATCATGGCTATCGTGCCAGCGCGATTGGCCTGAGTAGCCGGCTTGGCTAGCCGCGCAGCCGGGCGATGGCGCGATCGCGGCCGATCAGGGGGAGCAAGGCGGCCATGTCCGGCCCGGAATCGCGCCCGGTAAGTGCGCGGCGCAACGGGAGGAACAGCGCCTTGCCTTTGCGTCCCGTGGCCTCTTTGAGCGCGGCAGTGAGCGCGTGCCAGGGATCCTGCGACCAGTCGAGCCCGGCGGCGACCTGCGCGGCGTGAGCGAGGAAGTCACCTTCCTCCGGATCGCCCGCCGCCGCGACCGGGCCTTCAACCACCTGCCACCAGTCGGCGGCTTCAGCGAGGGTCGAGAGATTGGGGCGGATGGCGTCCCAGCCCGCTTCATCCATTCCCGCGGGCAGGCGGGATGCGACCGCGGCATAGTCGAGCTGATGGAGGATGCGGGCGTTGAGCTGGGCGAGCTCCGCCTCGTCGAACCGCGCCGGCGCGCGGCCGAAGCGCGCGAAATCGAACGTCGCGAGCAGCGGTGCGGGATCGGTCTGCGGCTCGACCGGATCGCTGGTGCCGAGCCGGGCGAGCAGCGCGACGATCGCCTGAGGCTCGATCCCAACATCGCGGAAATGATCGGCGCCGAGCGAACCCAGGCGCTTGGAAAGCTTGCCTTCCGATCCGGTCAGCAACGCTTCATGCGCGAAGGCGGGTGGCGCGGCGCCGAGCGCGTCGAACATCTGGAGCTGCGCGGCGGTGTTCGAGACATGGTCCTCTCCACGCACGACATGGGTGATGCCCATGTCGATATCGTCGATCACCGAGGGGAGGAGATAGAGCCACGAGCCGTCGGCGCGGCGCACCACCGGATCGCTCATGGTTGCGGGATCGAAGCGCTGTGGCCCGCGGATCAGGTCGTGCCACTCGATCGGAGCGGAATGATCGAGCCGGAAGCGCCAGTGCGGGCGAACCCCTTCGGTTTCGAGGCGGGCGCGATCGGCATCGGCAAGTGTGAGCGCGGCGCGGTCATAGACCGGCGGCAAACCGCGGCCGAGCAGGATCTTGCGCTTGAGATCGAGCTCCTGCTGGGTCTCATAGGCCGGATAGACGCGGCCCGCGGCGGCAAGCTCGGCGAAACGGCGTTCATAGAGATCGAAGCGCGCAGACTGGCGTTCCTCGCCGTCGGGGACGAGGCCGAGCCAGTCCAGATCGCCGCGGATCGAGACGACATGCTCCTCGCGCGAGCGTTCGCTGTCGGTGTCGTCGATGCGCAGCAGGAAGCGCCCGCCCTGCTTGCGCGCCCACATCCAGTTATGGAGCGCGGTGCGGATATTGCCGACATGCAGGCGGCCGGTGGGGCTGGGGGCGAAACGGGTGACGACGGTCATGGACGCCCGCTAGCCGATTTCGCGAGCGCGCGAAATCACCTCCACCCGGTTTACCTGCGCGAAGAACCCGCCTATCGGAACGCCAACGGCCATGCGCCGGGCGCTTAGCTCAGTTGGTAGAGCATCTCGTTTACACCGAGAGGGTCGGCGGTTCGAGCCCGTCAGCGCCCACCATCTTCCCTCCCGGACAGGTCGCCCCGCTGTCAGCTGGCGCTGATCGTCGCCTTGCCGTTGGCCAGTTTGATCGTGATGTAGCTGTTGTCACAGACATTGGCGCCGGACCAGACTTGGGTCGTGCCGTCCTCGAACGTCGCCTTGAGATCGAAGCGGCACTGGCTTGCCGCCTTGTCGAAGCGCACCGTGGTCTTCGCGCCCGCCTTGATCACCGGATCGCGCCGCATTTCGGTATCGACCGTCTGCGGCTTGAAATCGGTGGTTCCGGCGGGGGCCAGCTCAATCGTCTTGATCGGCTTGCCCGAGCCGTTGGTGAGCATGAAATCCCAGTCTTCCGCCAATGCAGGCGACGCCACGACCAGTGCAGCCGCCAACGCGAAACCATGTTTCATCGATGCATCCCTCCCCTAAAGGAACACGGCGAGCATGCGCCTCTCGCGGACGCTTCGCAAGCGTTGCCGGAGCGGGCGCCTAAAGCTGGCGGATGAGCTGGACCGCGCAGGCGATCCAGGGCGGATCGGCCACCACCTGCTGCCGCGCGCCGGGGCCGAGCGGGAGGATGTTGAGGCGTCCGCCCTCACCCTCATGCGCGATCAGCCGGCCGAAGACGAAGCGGCCGGCGGGGCGCGGGATCAGCACGTCGCGGTTGAGTGCCGAGGCGAAGGCGGCGGGAGTGAGCCGGCGGCACCAGATGACGTCGCCCGTCCGGTAATCGCCGATCCCACCGGACACGGTAATGGCGACCAGTTCGGGTTCGGCATGGGGCGGCGCGACCGTTGCGGAACGGCGGGGCGCCTGCGCGCCGCCGCCGTCGAGCGTCGCCGCGACCGCGATGTCGGGCCGGTCGGGCAGCCGGACGAGATCGGCGGCATCGACTTCGAGCGCGGCGGCGATGCGGTTGAGCCAGTCGACCGAGACGGTGCGCGTGCCGGTCTCGAGCCGGCCGATCGTCTGCGCGGTGGTTGGCGGATCGCAGCGCAGTGCCACCGCTTCGAGTGTCAGGCCCTTGGCACGGCGGACTTCGCGGATGGCAGTGATCATGGGGCTTCCAGAACAACCTATGTGGTTAAATCACTTTCCTACAACCATGACGATATGGCAAGGCCGATTCGGCGGAAGAGGGAGATGGCGATGCGCGAGCTGGCGGAACGGTCGATCGAGGACGGGTTTGTGATCCGCAACGCGCCGGCGCGCAAGGCGGGGCGGCGGGTAACGGTGAACCTGGCCGAATCTCCACTTGGCTGGTTGCGCGCGCGCGGGCTGGTCGATGCGCGCCAGTTCGAGGCGGGTGAGCGGCTGCGCGACGATTATGAGATGGCCGCGCTGGGCGCGCGCGTGACGATGCGCTGGGACGCGGCACCGCGCGCGCAACGGAACGGAGCGCCGGACGGCAGCATCGACCCGGCGATGGCGCAGATTTCCGCCAAGCGTCGGTTCGACGCGGCGATTGCGGCAGCGGGGCCGGGGCTCGCCGACATCTTGTGGCGCGTCGTCTGCGCGGGCGAGAGCGTGCCGGTGGCGGAGAAGGCGCTGGCCTGGCCGGCGCGCGCGGGACGGCTGGTGTTGACCCTGGCGCTCGACCGGGTGGCGGATCACTACGGGCTGGGCTGAGGCGGTTCGGGCGCGGCGGCGAGGAAGCGGTTATAGACCCAGCCGATCCCGATCAGTGCGACGCCGAGGCCGAAGAAGGACAGGATGCGCAGCAATCCGTCGAGCGCAGCGGCGTCGATCAGGAAGACCTTGAACGTCACCGCGGTAAGCAGCGTGAGGCCGGCGATGCGCAGATCGCGCGCACCGCTGCGGATGCCGAGCGCCAGCCAGGCGATGGCGAGCAGCAGGAAAGCTGCGGAATAGCCGTAATTCTCTCCGGTCGTCACCGGGCCGGTGAGCAGGGTGCCTTGCGCGACTTGGCGCACCGCCGCCGCGACTGCGGCGAGGGCGAAACCCATGCCCAGACAGCGCCAGAGGCGGCCCGGCGCGAAGGTCCAGCTCCACGCGGCGGCGAGCGCGAGGTGGATCAGGGCGGCGTTGAGCAGCGGGGGGCTGCCCACCTGTTGCGCGACGAAGACCGGGTTGAGCAGCAGCAGATCGAACCAGAGGGTGCGAACGAGGCCGAGGCCGAATAGCGCGAGGCCGAGCGGTCGGCTGCGGCGAAAGGCGAGCCAGCCGGTGGCGAACAGCGCCTGAGTGATCAGCGCGCGCTCAGTGAAGGCGGCGGCGACGAAGCGGGGGTCGTCGGCGATTGCGAGGGGGAGCTTGGCGAGATGGTAGAGCAGCATCAGGCCGATCGCGATCGCCCCGGCGAAGACGGCGGGCCGGAGACGGCCGAATTGTGCAGGGCCAGCGCGGAGCAGCAGAGCGGCGGCGGCGAGCGCGGGCAGCAGGTGGCGGAAGGCGTCGGCCGCCGCGGGAAGCCGGCGATAGGGGAGATGCGCGCCGTTCGCGGAATCCGCGATCAGGCTCAGATAGTTCGCAAGCGGCTCGATCCCGGCAATCAATATGGCGGCAAGACTCAGTGCCGGAAGGAGGCCGAGCTGCGCGTCGCCCGTGCGGTGTGCCCACCAGCCCAGCGCCAGCGTGATGCCGGCGAGGGGAAGCGCGATCCACGCGCCGCCGGTGAGCTGGCCGAGCGCGGTTCCGGCAAGGATCGCGGCGAGAATGGCGCCACCGATGAGGCCGGGGTCGCGCGTGCCCGTGGCATTGCGGCGGCGCCAGCTGACCCAGCCGGCGAGCGCGGCGGCGGGCAGCTCGAGCCCGGTCCATTGCCAGTCGGCGAGGCGGCTGCCGTCGAGTGCGTTGGCAAGGAGCAACGGCCCGGCGATGCCGCCGAGCGCGAGGATCGCCCAGGCGCGGGCGCGGGGAAGCAGCAGCAGCCCGGGGGCGGCGAAGAGCGGGGCGGCGGCGATCACGGCACCGTGCGTGGCTCCCGGCGTGGACTCGCTGAGGCCGATCGCGAGTAGCAGGAGGGTGAGCGCCAGCGCCGCCAGCGCCCCGGGCAGATAGGTCGCGTCGCGCCAGGCAAGGATCAGCGACGCGGCGGCAAGCGTGAGGTAGAGCGCCCAGGCGAGCCCCGAGAAATCGAGCGCGGGTGCGAAGGCGAGCAGCTGGACGAGACCGGCGACGAGCGGCGCGAGACGGAGCCATCCGGCCGTGACGCCGGCGCGCGGCAAGGCGAGGCTGGCCCCGGCGGCCAGCAGTACCACAAAGGCTGCGGGCATGTTCAGGTCATCGGCACCGAGCGCGAAGAGGAGGAAATTGACCCAGGCGAATGCGGCGGCAGTGGCGGCGAGCGCGAGCCACGCCCATCTGCGATGGACGGCGAGGCCGAACAGGGCTGCGGTGAACAAGGCGAGGTAGACGAGCAGCGGGGCAATCCCGGCGGCGTCATAGCCTGCTACCAGCGGCGCGACGAAACCGCCGGTAAGCGCGAGCACTGCGGTGGGTGGGCCATGGCGCAGCGCGAGTGCAAGGCCGAGGCCAGTGACGGCGATCATCAGAACGAAGGCCGGAAGCGGCGCGATCAGATGATAGAGGGCGGCGGCGATGTAGAGCGTGCCATAGGCGCTGGCGATGCCCGCACCGGCAAGCGCCTGCGCGATGCGCGGATCGTCACGGGTTGCGGGAAGACGGCGGGCGGCCTCGCTCCCAGTGACCAGCAGGGCGGCGAAGAGCGTCGCAAGGATCGTGCGTACGCCGGGACCGAGCAGGCCGATCTCGATGGAGTAGCGGACGAGGAAGAACCCCGCAGCGACGAGCGCGATCGCGCCGATCCAGACCGGAAGCCGCGCGCCGATCAGCGATTCCAGGTTCGGGCGCAAGACAGCTTTGGTTGGAGCAGGCGGTGGAGGGGCTTGCCGGACGGGTTCGGGTTGCGGCGCAAGCGCGGAAACAGGTGGCGGGGCCGGTATTGGAGGCTGCGCCGTGAGCGGGATGGGCTCGGGACGGGCGAGCATCTGGCCGCGTTCGACCCGCTCGATCCGGCGAGTGAGGTCGCGCAGCCGCTGGCGCTGCACGAGGACGACGATGCCGAGCGCCACGACGGCGAGGAAGATGAGCTCCGTCATCACACACCTTGTTGCAGCAGAAACACCGCGGCGCCAGCCCCGGCTATCCCTGCTGCAAGCGGATCTGCGGTTGCGCGGCGCGGCAATGCGCCTAGATGCGTGGCTATGCGGATCGCCTTTACGAAATGTCATGGGTCGGGGAATGATTTTGCCCTGCTGGATGCGCGTGCGTTGACGTTGAGCGACGCGGAGTGGGGGCGGATCGCGCGGACGCTGTGCGAGCGCGGCGGGCCGGTCGGCGCGGACGGGCTGCTGCTGCTGCTGGGCGAAGGCGGAGACGGCACGCAATTCGCGCAGAAGGTGGTCAACGCCGACGGGTCGATCCCCGAAACCTGCCTCAACGGCCTGCGCTGCACCGCGCGCGCAGGGTTCGAGCTGCTGGGGATCGAGGCGGCGACGGTCGCGTTGAAGACCAGCGGCGCCCAGGTTGCCCGCGACGCCGATCTGGCGCCGGGCGTCTATACGGTGCGCACCACGGTGGGGCCGGCATCGACCGATCCGCAAGCGGCCGGGATCAACGTCGCGGCGCCGGTGATCGAGGCGCCGGTGCCGGGGCTGCCGAGCGCGCGGAACTTCACCGCGGTGGCGATGCCCAACCCGCACCTCATCACCTTTGTCGACAAGGTGGATGCCGCCGAGCTGACCGCACTGGGCGACTGGTGCGAGGCGGGCCCCGCGCTGCTGGCCGACCGCGCCAATGTGAGCTTTGTCGAGCTGCGCGATGACGGACTGTTCGTGCAGACCTATGAGCGCGGCGTGGGCCTGACCAATGCGTGCGGCACCGCGATGGGCGCGGCGACACACGTCGCCGGGCTGACCGGGCGGATCCCGTTCGGCCAGTGGATCACCGTGCATAATCCCGGCGGTCGCGTGAAGGCGCGCGCCGAAGGCCCCGCGGGCGGCGATGCGGTGACGCTCGCCGGCAATGCGACCTTCGAATGGGACGGCGAGATCGAGGTCGATCCGGCGACCGGGCAAGCGGGCGCACTGACCGTGACGCGCCGCCGCGACGACGAGGTCGCGGCCTGGGCGGCGCTGAGGGGCTGACGCCTTACCCCTTCGGCTTTTCGGGCTTCTTCGCCTTGGCAGGGGGCTCGCCGTCGATCTTCACCAGCGAGTTGAGCCGGCAGCGTTCGCCGCGGGCGATGACGGTCGAGAACCGGTCGATCGCGTCGATACCCGGGCTGTTGTCGAAGCGGATGTTCCACGCCCAGGGCAGTTCCTGACACGGCGCGAAGAAGGTGCCGCGATACCAGTCGCGGCCCGCGCGCAGATAGATCACGTCGCGATCCTCGACACGATAGTCGCGGACCATCGACGCGAAGGGAATGCGTGCTTCCTTGGGCGCAGGAGAGGCGGGTGTAGCGGGCGCTTCCTGCGCGGCGGCAGGAAGAACGGACAGCGCCGCACCGGCAAGGGCGGCGAAGATCAGCTTGTTCATCATGCGGCGCTCCCTAGATGCGCTGGGCTGAACAGGCCCTGTGCCTCGCAGTCAGCGGGGTGAAAGGAAACGCGCGGCGAACTGCTGCACCGGGACCCTGGCCCGTCGAGGCCTAATCCTGCGGTTTCGGCGGTTCCGGTTCACGGCCTGAGACAGGCAGCGGTTCGTGTGCGGGATCCCAGGTGCGTTCGAACACGCCCACACCGCGTCCGGATCCCGCCGGAGGCGTGGACGATGCAACGGCGCGCATCGAGCGGCCGCGCCGATCGGCGGTGAGCACCGGCGCGTCGGCGCGGCGGGCGATTTCGCGATCTGGCACGGCGCGTTCGACGCGCAGCCGCAGCACGCCCGCTTCCTCGACCAGCAGGGTCAGTCCGCGCGGATCCTGGCTCCATTCGAGGCGTCCATCGCCCATCATCTTCTTGACCGTGGCGGTGTTGGTGGCGAGCAGATTTGCCGCGCGCGAAATGGGAATCCAGCGCTTGCCGTCGAAGCTGTAGATCGGCTTAAGCGCCATCGGCGCCATCCCAGCCCGAACGGTCGAGCGCGGCCATGGCATCGGTGATCGCCACGGTATCGACGCTCACGCGCACCACCTTGGCGAGCAGCGCAATCATGCTCTCCTTGTAGTCGGCGAAGCGATAGGTGTTGAACTTCTCCCGGATCGTCGGATCGCGCGGGGTCTTTTCCTTGTGCTGATCGAGCACCCAGTCGATCGCGCTCCGATTGCCGAGCCGGTAGGTCCAGGCTTCAGCGGGGATGCCGCCGAGCTGCGTATCCTCATCCACGCGCACCACCCCTTGTTCGGGGAGCGATTTGAGGGCGGGCTTGGAATACGTCCCCGCGGCGCGCTTCGGGTTGGGCATATCGGTGCGCGCGACCGGCCAGGGTTCGACCTCTTCATAGCCGATATGCATCGCCATCAGCGTCTCGCCCCACGCCGCCCAGCGCGCGAAATCGGGATAGAAGGGGATGCGCGGGAATTCGCGCTTGAGGTTCAGCGCATATTTCTCGCGGTAGAGCGGGTCGTGGAGGACGGCATAGACATAGTGGAAGATGGCGTCCTTGCTGACGCCCTTCTTACCGTAGCGCGCGACGAATTTGTTGAGCGCCCAGTCGGTGATGTTGTCTACACGCTCGCCGGACTTGGCGTAGCGGTAACGGGCGACTACCTGAAAGGCATCTGTCGTGGCCAGGAAGTGATGTTCGGGCAGTCTCGATGTTGCCAAGCTTGAGAAGCCACTGCGAAAACCTCGATCACTCAATGCGATGGCGAGATTTGGTGAAGATGAACGGAAAAGCCAATTGAGGCGGAAACTTCGCGAAATCAGCCTGTCGTCGCGGTAAAGGTAGCGCTTGGCGAATGGCCGATACTCTGCGTTCTCGATTGCGTCCCCATCGAAAGCGAGCGGCGTGCCGCGCTTCCTAAGTCGCTCAAGATCGGCATCCCACTTTACAACCGAGCGGGCGTTGTCCTTTTCAGCTCGAGCAACCTCATAAGCTTGAATCAAGCTATCGGCTTTCTTGGACAGGGCATCTGCGTTGCGATCAAATAGCCAATCATCTCGCTTAGTCTGAATCGCGTTGGAAGTCAGCCGAAAGATTGATGCTGTACGTCCTACGCTATCGCTTGGTCCCTTACTTGGATCAGCAAGTGGTAAAAGTCTCTCCCATTCCCCGCCTGCCTGCTCAATCCAGTCATGTCGTTTGTCCGGCACGATGGTTTCGACCGTCAAACCTTCGAACGACCGCGCATTTCCCAGCCATGCAAGCTTGTCTGTCGCTGTCTCCATCTCCGGTCGCCGTGCATAGCGGATGACCGCGCCGCCCTTGCCCTTGCGCTTGACCAGTAGCGCGATCATTACGCCGGTCTGGATGCCGAAGACATTGTGTGTTGTGCCCGACAATTTGGGATTGTCGCGGACGTCGCCGCCCAAATCCATCAGCCAGATGTCACTGAACTCCCGTTCTGCCACCTTGCGGAAGCCGTCATATGCACCCTTGGCGATCGGCTTGCGCCCGATGACATAGGCGACGATCCCTTCGTCGCCGATCCGGTCCGACGCCCAGCGCACGAAGCGGGCGTACATGTCGTACACACTGCTTGAGTTTTGTGCCGTGCCCTCCTTCACGTAGGTCTGCTTGATCCGTTCATCGACGCGCGAATAGGGGCGGTTGGCGTTGTTCTGATTATAGTTTTCCTGCCAAGCATTGTAGGGCGGATTGCCGATGATCACGCTGATCTTGCGCCGGTTTTGCCGCTTGACGCGCTCCATATTCTCGTCGGCGAGGCCGCCGAGCAGATCGAACTGGTGGCCCGAATAGATGCCGAGCGCCGCTACATTGTCGAGCGTGTCGACGAAGCACAGATTCTCGAACTCGGAAAACTGGCCGGCGATCGCCTGATAGGTCGCCTCGATATTCAGATTGGCGACGTAATAGGGGAGGATCGCCACTTCGTTGGCGTGCAGCTCCTCCTTGTACTTGTGCCGCAGCTTTTCGTGGTTGCCGCGGAAATGTTCGAGCAGCTCGACGATGAAGGTACCGGTGCCGGTGGCGGGATCGAGGATCTCGACGCCGCGATCGATCAGGTTCTTGCCGAAATGCTTCTCGCACAGCCAGTCGGCGCTGCGGATCATGAAGCGGACGATTTCACTTGGGGTATAGACCACGCCGAGCCGGTCGGCGGCCTTGCGGTTATAGGCCTTGTAGAAATCCTCGTAGAGCGCCTTGAGGAACCCCTGTTTCTCCGAATGGCTCTGAATCAATGCGGCGGTGCTGGCGATGCCGGCATAATAGGGATCGAGCGCGCGGAGCAGCCCGGCCTTCTCGCCCCGGCCGAAGAGCTTGTCCTCGAGCTTGTAGAGTTCGGCGGCGACGTTGTTCTTGCGGTGGTAATCGGGGTCGTTGAAGACCTTGGCAAAGATGTCCTCGGTCAGGATGTGCTGGATCAGCATTTCCTGCACATCTTCCTCGCTGACCGCCGGATTGATCGCATCGCGGGCGTGAGCGAGGAAGGCGGCGAGCGCAGCGGCGAAGTCGCGGCTGCCCTTCTGCTTGGCATCGATCCGTTCGCGCAGCGCGGTGAGGATTTCGGGCAGGTCGGCGGCGAACTTTTTCACCGCCTTGTTGAAATCGGCGATCTCCTGTCGCTCATGCGCGAAGAAGCGGTTGAGCAGGCGGAGCAGGCTGTCGTCGTCGCCCTGCATCTCCGCACGCATCACTTCGCCGCCGTCCTGCCAGAGGATGGCGGTCGTATCGTCGGAGAAGATGATGTTGTCGCGCGGATAGCCGCGGCGGAACTTGGCCTCGATCTCCTTGCCGAGATCGTCGCTCGCGTCCTTGGCCTCCCAATAGCCGAAGGGGACGCGCAGCGCGTGGACAAGCGCGCCGTCGACGCTGATCAGCGTGCCCTGTGCCGTGCGGATCTGATGTTCCTCGACAAAGACAAGGTCGAGCGCCGCTTTGCCCCAGGCGCGCAGCAGGCGGGCAAAGGCGGGGCGCAGATTGGTTTCGCGCGTGCTGCCAGTGACGGCGCGCAGCCGGTCGAGTTCAGCTCGGTATTCGTGAATCAGATGCTGGCTCAATGCGATGCCCCTCCAACCACAGGAATGGCTGGCGGGCGCGCATAAGGCAAGTGAAGGGTTATTGGTTCATACCTTCAAGATGAAATAACCAAATAGGCAAAATGCGCTTGACATCGTCACGCTGATTGGGTACAAAACAGGAACGCTGAAGAATTGCGAGTCGGGCGGACCGCGGCACGGCGCAGTCGTGGCGCGGGACGGGCCGAGGCTTTGCCTCGACCGCTGGCCGCGCGCGGAGGCAGGCCCGAGCTGGCTTCGCCCGGCGCGGCCGCCCTGGCGGCAGCCGCTGCGGCTCGCAGCGAACGGGCCGGTGCGCCGACAGGCCGCATCCGGCCCGTTCGCATTTGCGGAGTATCGAGTGCGATGACTGAGACGATCATCGCCCTTTCGGGCGAACGGAAACGCCGCAAGGCGAAGGACAGCAGTTTCGGCAAGACCAAGCGGCAGAAGTTCCTCGATGCGCTGGCGCTGACTTGCAACATCGGCAAGGCGGCGGCGCATGCGCAGGTGCATCGCTCCACCGTTTGCACCACGCGCCAGCGCGACCCGGTGTTCGCCCAGCAATTCCGGGCGGCGCTCGCACTCGGCTATGACCGGATCGAGGCGCTGGTGCTGGAGCATGGCGGTGCGGGCGAGCCGATCGAAGCCGATCCGGACCGTGCCGAGGCCGAAGGCCTGACGCCCGAACCCTTTGATTTCGAGCGGGCGATGAAGGTGCTGCAATATCATCGGAGCGCGCGTAACAGCGAGCCCAATCGCCGCACCGGCCGCCCGCGCCGCGCCGCGACGCGCGAGGAGACCAATGCAGCTTTGCTCAAGGCGCTCGCCGCAGCGAAGCGTCGCGTGGCGAAGCGGCAGGACGGCGATGGCTGAGCACGTGCGGGCCGCAGATGTGGATGACGCATGGCTGCGGGAAGAGGTGGAGGATCTGCCCGCGGACGAGCGGGTGCGGGTGGTGCGCACCCTCAGCGATCCGCAGGCGCGCGAATGGCATCAGCGCTGGGCGATCTGGTGCCATGCCGGGCAGGATTCGCCGGGCGGCGACTGGCGCGTCTGGCTGATCCGCGCCGGGCGCGGGTTCGGCAAGACGCGGACGGGATCCGAATGGGTGAGCGAAATGGCGCGGACGCATCGCGCGGCGCGCATCGCACTGGTCGGCGCGACCTTCGACGAAGTGCGCCGGGTGATGATCGAGGGTGCGAGCGGGCTGATCGCAGTGGCGCGCGACGAGGAAAAGATCGACTGGCGGCCGACCACGGGCGAGCTGCGTTTTGCTTCGGGCGCGACCGCCTATGTCTATTCGGCCGAGGCGCCCGAGGCGCTGCGCGGCCCCGAACATCATTTCGCCTGGTGCGACGAGCTGGGCAAATGGCGGCGGCGCGGCGAGGCGGCATGGGACAATCTGGCGATGGGCTTGAGGCTTGGCGAAGGTGCGCGCGTTCTGGTGACGACGACGCCGCGCCCGACCCGGCTGATGCGGCGCGTGATGGCGTTGCCCGGCACGGTCGAGACGCATGGACGCACCCGCGACAATCCGCATTTGCCGGCGAGCTTCGTCGAAGCAATGGAGGCCGAATATGGCGGCACGCGGCTGGGGCGGCAGGAACTGGACGGCGAGCTGATCGACGAGGTGGCGGGCGCATTGTGGACGCGCGGCATGATCGAGGCGTGCCGCGGGCGGAAGCCCCGGGGCGTGGTGCGCGTGGTGGTGGGTGTGGACCCGCCGGCGAGCGCCGAGGGCGATGCGTGCGGGATCGTCGCGGTGGCGCTGGACGCCGCCGGCACCGGCCATGTGCTCGCGGATGCGAGCGTGGCAGGACTGTCTCCCGAAGGCTGGGCGCAGGCGGTTGCGCAATGTGCCGCGGCGCATGGCGCGGACAAGGTGGTAGCCGAGAAGAACCAGGGCGGCGATATGGTGCGCAGCGTGCTGCGCGCGGCGGATATCGCGATGCCCGTGAAGCTGGTCCATGCCAGCCGCGGCAAGGCGGCGCGGGCCGAGCCGGTGGCGGCGTTGTACGAGGCCGGGCGGGTCAAACATGCCGGGCGCTTCCCGCAGCTGGAGGACGAACTGTGCGGGCTGTCGGCGGGCGGCGGCTATGAGGGGCCGGGGCGATCGCCCGACCGCGCGGACGCGCTGGTCTGGGCGCTCACCGAGCTGATGCTGGGACGGCGGCGCGGGGCGGGCGTGCGGCGCCTCGGATAACCACGCCCGGCTGCGGGCCACCCTGATCGACCGGGAACGAAATCGCCGCGCGAAAGCGCGCGGCGGAATGAATCTGCATCTGTGTAACGCGTGAAAGGATCAGCTTTATGGTAACTGCCGTCAATTCGGTCGCAGCGGTGAAAGCGACGGTCACCAGCGACCTGGCTGTGGCGCTCGACGCGCCGGGCCTTGAGGGATTCTTCTTCTGGACGGCCGGCGATTTCAGCGGCCAGGCGGATGACGTAGACGTCATCGCAAGTAACTATACATCGCTTTCCGGCGGTGCGTGGATCCGCCAGGGCGCAAGGTCGATCGTGTACCTGCCGTCCGATGCGGATGCAGCGAGGCAGACGGTGTCGCATCGTCTCGAGGCGCATCTCTCGCTCCCTGATTTCCGCCATCCGTCCGATACCGACGACACCGCAGCCTGGGGGCGGGCGCTTGCCGCGCTTGCGGCGCGGGGCGGCGGCTCGCTCTACCTTCCGGCGGGCCAGGGGCTGGGCACCGCAGGCGCCTATCGGGCGTCCGGTTTCTGGGGCTTTCGCGTCAACGCGTCGAACATCCGCATCCATGGTGACGGCAAGGAAGCGACCGTCCTGGAGAATGTTGGGACGGGCCATAATGTGATCGGCCTTTACGGCGGCGCCTTCGATCGGGTGACGCTTGCGGACATGGCCGTCCGGAGCCTGAACGGGGGTAACGCCTTCTACGCGAACGAGGGCTTCAGCGCGTCGGGCTGGTTGATCGAGCGGGTGATTTTCGAGGGCGAGGCCGAAGCGGCATTCAACACCGTCCACCTGATCCACGAAGCGGGCACCGATGGCGTCGGCGGGAGCTTCTCAGCGCACTGGACCTGGGTCGATTGCGAGTTCCGTTCGTCCCCGCGCATGGGCATCGAGATCCAGAACCATCGCCACGACGATGCCCAGGACAAGACGGTGAGCGGCTATACCCGCCATCTGTTCGTGCGGCCCCGGATCGAGAATATCGGCGGCGCGACCGCCGTTCCCGGATTTGGCATGAGTTTCAGCGGACGCGGCTCCGGAATCTGCGTGGTCGATCCGTTCTTTCGCAATGTCTCGGCCGCGTTGATCGAACTGATCGGCGTTTCCGATTTCTATGCGCGCAACATCATGTTCGTACCGGAAACGGTTGGCGGCACCGATGCGCTGGTGCGTGGCACCAACGACATCCCGATGCGCAACATCACGATCGACGGCCTGTTTCCGGTGACGGACGAGGGCGATGAACTAACGGGTGCCGAACAGCTCATCCCGCGGCCGGCCCTTCGCTTCGACAATGTCACCGACCTGCTGCTCAACCGGATTGTCGTCCCGCTCGTGGATTACGACGACCCGGACGGCGCCTATATGGTCCGGGCGATCCGCCTCGGCGTCAATTTCCCGAACCATAATGTCCGGATCGTCAATTCGCGGATCGGCGCTTCGGGCCAGTATGTCATCACCTCCGACGGCGGTTCGGTGACCGTCGAAAACAGCATCCTCAAGAGCAGCTGGACCGGGAACGGGATCGAGGGCCTGCGCGGATGGGACAATACCCTGCCGGGCAGCCACTATGTCGTGCGGCACTGCACGGCGGACTTCGCTTCGGCTGGTGTCCTGTGCCAGCCGGTGGGAGGCGCCACCGGATATGCCGCCTATGACACGACCTACGAAAGCGAGCAGGCGCTTCCGGTCGCCCCGATCGCGATTACCGTGGGTGCCGGTTCCCTGCCTTCGCCGTCGGGCGCTGTATCGATTGCCGATGCAGCCGCTCCGACGCCGCAGGAGCTGCTGGCGTTCTGCATCGAACTCAAGGCGAAGGCCGACGAACTCGTTCTCGGGCAGCAGAATTCCGGGCAGATGGGGACCTAAGCAGATTCCTTAGTGCCGATTGCGCGCCGGCCCCGTCCGAATGCTGCGGATAGTAACCATATCCGACAGGTTTTCGTTAGCCTTGAAGCGGCATGACAGCTTTCGGTGGGGCCGGACTGGGGGGCGGCGAGCACTTCCCTGTACCGGTAGTTGATGCTCGCGGGAGGTTGCCCGTGCGAGGCTCTGCGGACGCGCCGGAATGGAATTCGATCCTCGATCAGCGCTCCGGCCAGCGCTTCACGACACTGTTCCGCGTGGCGCGCGTCGTCACCGAGGGCGGCGCGCAGCATCTTTGCCTGATCCGCAATATCGGCGCGGGCGGGCTGATGATCGAGACCTATGTGCCGTTCGGGGTCGGGACCGCGGTGCGGGTCGAGCCCAAGGGGTGCGAGCCGGTCGACGGCAAGATCTGCTGGGTCAGGGACAAGAATGCGGGCGTGGCGTTCGACGCGCCGATCGACGTGGCGGCGTATCTCAGCCTCAACCAGCCGCCGGACCTGCAAGAGACCCCGCGCGGGCCGCGGCTGACCGTCGGCCGCCGCGCGCGGCTGCGCGTCGGGGTGATGTGGCATGTCGTCGAGCTGATCGACCTCTCGCAAAAGGGCGCGAAGGTGCAGAGCGACCTGCCGATGGAAATGGACGCCGGCGTCGAGCTGATGGTCGAACGGCTGGCGCCGGTTTCGGGCCGGATCCGCTGGATGAAGGAAGACCGGATCGGCATCGAATTCTCGACCGCGATCGCGCTGGCGGACCTGGCCGAATGGGCGACCACCTTGCCCGGGGCAGATATACCGCCGCCGATGGACTGAGATACCGGGCTTGCCGCGCCGGAGAGGGCGCGGCGCACGGCGAACCGGGCTTTGCGGGGGCGGCAGCAGCGGTTAGCCTGTTCCGATGTGTGTTCTGGCGCTGGCGTGGCATGCGCATCCTGACTGGCGGCTGGTGGCGGCGGGGAATCGCGACGAGCGGCACGACCGCGCCGCGGCGCCGCTGGCGCGCTGGATGGCGCCGGGCCCAAAGGCGACCCCCGTCGTCGCCGGGCGCGACCTGGTGGCGGGCGGCACCTGGCTGGGGCTGAACGAGGACGGGCGGTTCGCAGCGGTGACCAATGTCCGCGGGGAGGCGCCCGATCCGGGCAGGCAGTCGCGCGGCGCGCTGGTGACGGACATGCTGGCGGGGAACGAGCCCGCGGATCTGGAGGCGTACAACCCCTTCAACCTGATCGCGGTCGAGCCCGAGGGACCGATGTTCCTGACCAACCGGCCACAGCCGCTGCGGCGGCCGCTGGGCGCGGGGATGCATGGGCTGTCGAATGGGCTGCTCGACACGTTATGGCCCAAGACGCTGCGGCTGCAGGCCGGGGTGGCGAGCTGGCTGGCGGCGGGGAGCGACGATATCGAGCCGCTGTTCGCGGCGCTGGCCGACGAGCGGCCGGCCGGAACGCCCGAGCGCGACGAGACGGATTTGTTCGAGCCGGTGCATTCGCCGGTATTCATCCGTAACCCTGTCTATGGGACGCGGTGCAGCACGGTGGTGACGGTGGATGCCGAGGGGCGCGGGCGGATCGCGGAACGGCGGTTCCATGCCGACGGGGCGCCCGCGGGCGAGACGCTGTTGCGCTTTCGCTGGCCGTGAGGGCATGAGGCGCGGATGACAGGACAAGAGCTTTGACCCCGCGCGAACTGATCGATGTGGCCGAGGTGCCGGGCGGCGATCCGCTGCGGCTGTTCCGGCGCGGCGACGACTTCATGATCGTGCTCGACCGCAACGAGCTGATGTCGAGCCGGATGAGCGGATCGGAAGAGGCGCTGGCGGAGATGACGCTGGCGCGGCTGGCGGCACCCAAATCGGCGACCTTGCTGATCGGCGGATACGGGATGGGCTTCACGCTGCGCAAGGCGCTGGCGCTGATGGGGCCGGACGGCAAGGCGGTGGTCGCCGAGCTGGTGCCCAAGATCATCGACTGGGCGCGCGGGCCGATGGCGGAGCTGGCCGCCGGGTGCCTGGACGATCCGCGGACGGACGTGGTGATGGGCGATGTCGGCGCAGCGATCGCGAAGGGGCGGGGGGCATATGATGCGATCCTGCTCGACGTCGACAATGGCCCGGACGGGCTGACGCGGCTGGCGAACGACCGGCTCTATACGTTTGACGGGCTGCGCGCGGCGAAGGCGGCGCTGAAGCCGGGCGGGGTGCTGGCGGTATGGTCGGCGGGGCCGGACCCCCGGTTCGCGCGGCGGATGCGCGAGGTCGGGTTCGAGGTGGAGGAGGTTGCGGTGCGCGCGCGGCAGAACGGCAAGGGGCCGCGCCACGTGATCTGGTTCGGAAAGCGTTGATTTGACCCGCTGACGCGGGCCGGCACCGTCCATCGCCGTAAGGCGATCACAGGAGATATCTTCATGAACTGGTTCGGGCGGAAGTCCGGGCGCGATGCGTCGCGTCCGGCGTTGACGCGTGCACATGGCGGGGCAGCGATGCTCGGCGAATGGCCGCAAAGCTATGAGGCGCAGGTGCGCGAGGGTTATTGCGCGAACCCCGTGGCGCAGCGCGCGGTAAAGATCATCGCCGAGGGCGTGGCCGATGCGCCGATCGAGGCATCGGACCCGGCGCTGCTGGCGCTGGCGGCGGCGCGGACGCAGGGGCAGGAGCTGATTGCGGCGCTGGCGGCGCAATTGCTGCTGCACGGCAATGCGTTCGTCCAGATCCTGGGCGACGGCGCGGGCGGCGTGGCGGAGCTGTTCGCGCTGCGGCCCGAACGGGTGTCGGTGGAGACCGATGCCGGCGGCTGGCCCGCCGCCTATCGCTATCGCGTCGGCGGGAGCGTGAGCCGGATCGCGGCGGAGGACGCGGCGGGCAAGCCGCAGGTGATCCACCTCAAGGCGTTCAGCCCGGTCGATGATCATTACGGGCTCGGTTGCCTGGGCGCGGCGAGCGGCGCGGTGGCGATCCACAATGCGGCGACGCGCTGGAACAAGGCACTGCTCGATAACGCCGCGCGGCCGTCGGGGGCGCTGGTCTATGATCCGGGAGACGGGAGTGCGCTGGCGCCCGCGCAGTTCGAGCGGCTGAAGGCCGATATGGAGGCGGCCTTTTCGGGTGCGGCCAATGCCGGGCGGCCGATGCTGCTCGAGGGCGGCCTCAAATGGCAGGCGATGAGCCTTTCTCCGGCCGACATGGATTTCGTCGGCCTGAAGGCCGCGGCGGCGCGTGAAATCGCGCTGGCGTTCGGGGTGCCGCCGATGCTGATCGGGCTGCCCGGCGACAACAGCTACGCCAATTATCGCGAGGCCAACAAGGCGGTGTGGCGGCTGACCATCCTGCCGCTCGCCGAGAAGATCCTGACCGAGCTGGCACAGGGGCTGAGCGGCTGGTTCCCCGACGCCTGGCTGCGCGTCGCAATCGACAAGGTGCCGGCGATGGCCGAGGATCGCGAGCGGCTGTGGAGCAGCGTCAGCGCGGCGGATTTCCTGACGACCGAAGAGAAGCGCGCCCTGTTGGGTCTTGAGCCGGGACTGGAGCCATGAACGCGCCGGTGAATGGCAGCTTGCTCGCCCAGCTGATCGCGCAGGGTGCAGCCGAGGGCGCGGACCTGGCGACCTTGCGCGCGATCGCCGAGGAGGCGGGCGAGCTGGGCGCGAGCCGCGCGCTGACGCGGCTGGGGCTCGACGACCCGCAGGCGGCCAAGGATATGGGCGAGCTGCGCGAGCTGCTGGGCGCATGGCGCGACGCCAAGCGATCGGCGGTCAAGGCGGTGGCGGAATGGGTGGTGCGGATGCTGCTTGCGCTCGTGATCCTGGGGCTGGCGGTGAAATTGGGCTTCTGGGGGCTGGGCAAGTGAGCGTGCGCTTTGCGGGCTATGCCGCGGTGTTCGATGCGCCCGACCGGGGCGGGGATGTGATCCGCAAGGGCGCGTTCGGGACGCGGCTGCGGCGGGTACCGCTGCTCTGGCAGCATCGCGGCGAGCCGGTCGGCATGATCGAGGCGATCGGCGAAGATGCGCGGGGGCTGCGCGTGACGGGCCGGGTCGATGTGCCCGAGCTGGCGGGGCTGGTGGCGAAGGGCGCGGTGACCGGCCTCAGCTTCGGCTACCGGGTGCGGGACGCGCGGCACGGGCGGTTGCGCGAGCTGAATTCGGTCGAACTGTGCGAGGTCAGCCTGGTGGCACGGCCGATGCAGGCGCTGGCGCGCGTGCATGCGGTGCAAGACCATCGGGATTGCGCAGAGACCGGCGGGTGCTAGCTTCGGCCAGATCAGCGGGGGAAGAAGATGCAGGGATTCGAGCCGTTGCCGCGCGCACGCTTCAGCATCGAAGTGGACGAGGGCGGGGAATGGGTGGTGTCCCGCGCGCGGCGCAACTGGTTCGCGCTGCCCTTCCTCGCGGTTTGGCTGACGATGTGGACGATCGGCGGTGTCACCGCGATCGGCATCCTGCTGACCGGACCGGTGCCCGCAGGCGAACGGCTGTTCATGACGCTTTGGCTCGCCGGCTGGGCCGCGGGTTGGATATTCGCGGCGTCCTGGCTTGGCTGGCAGGTCGGCGGCAGGTCGCAGATCGGCGTGCGCGGCGGTGCGCTAGAATATCGCTGGCGGATGCCGTTGCTGTCGCGCACCCGGCGCTATGACGGGCGCGAGGTGCGGCGGCTGCGGACGGCGCGGGCTTCCTGGCCATGGAATGCGGGCGGGTTCATGCAGCCTAACTACCCGCCCTTCTTCCCGATGACGCCGGGCAGTGTGCAGTTCGACTATGGCGGCCGGACGATCAACGCGATGCCGGGGCTGGATGAGGCGGAAGGCAATGCGATCGCAGCGTGGCTGGCCAAAAGATTGCCGGCAGGTGCGCAAATGACGGGAGGCGGGGATGACGGCGATCGCGTGTGATTGCGGCACGGTGCGGATGGAAGCCGAGGGCGCGCCGATGCTGAGCGGTGTGTGCCACTGCACGAGCTGCCGCACCGCGGGAGAGGCGCTCGATGCCGCATCGGGCGGCGCGCCGATCGTCGATGCCACGGGCGGAACGTCGAGCGTGCTGTGGCGCAAGGACCGGGTGCGCGTCACTGCCGGGGTCGAACGGCTGGAGGCGCATCGGCTGACGCCGCAATCGCCGACGCGGCGGATGGTCGCCACCTGTTGCGGGGCGCCGATGTTCCTCGACTTCACCAAGGGTTTCTGGGTTACGGTCTATCGGGCGCGGGTCGCGGATGCTCCCGCACCGACGATGCGGGTCATGACCGGCGACGTTCCCGCCGATATCGTCCTGCCCGATGACGGGCTGGCGCGATTTCGCGGACATTCGGGACGTTTCATGCTGAAGCTGCTCACGACCTGGACGGCGATGCGGTTCCGGTCCCCGAAGATCGCGGGCTTGCCGGACTGACGCCGGACCCGCGGCACTGACGACATTCTGAAGGCATGTGGCGGGACCGGACGGTCCCGCCTCCACCCTCCGCGTGCGGAGGGGACCCCCTTTCCTGACCGGGAGGGGTTTTTCGCATGGGAGAAAGACATGGAGACGAAGGCGGACGTCCTCGAACAGTCGTTCGAGGCGATGGAGGGTGCTGGCGTGCCGATGGCGCGGCCGGTGCTGGAGGGTGCGCGGACGCCGAATGGCGCGGCGTTCGAAGGGTTCCTGCGCAGCGGCGCCGGCGCGCTCGAGATGAAGGCGATGTCGGGCGCAAGTGATGCGGCGGGCGGCTATGCCATCCCGCGCGAGATCGACGCGCTGGTGGATTCGACGCTGGCGAGCATCTCGCCGATCCGCGCCATCGCCAATGTGGTGACGGTGGGCAGCGCGGGGTATCGCAAGCTGGTCGCGTCGGGCGGTACGCCCTCGGGCTGGGCGGCGGAGACCGGCGACCGCGACGAAACCAATACCGCGACCTTCAACGAGATCGCGCCGCCGATGGGCGACCTCTACGCCAACCCGGCGGCGAGCCAGACGATGCTCGACGATGCGGCGTTCGACGTCGAGGCCTGGCTGGCTGACGAGATCGCCCGCGAGTTCGCCCGCGCCGAGGGCGCGGCATTCGTGAGCGGCAACGGGGCGAACAAGCCCAAGGGCTTCCTGGCCTATGCGACCGCGGCGACCAGCGACGGAGCCCGCGCGTTCGGCACGCTGCAGCATGTCGCGTCGGGCGCATCGGGCGCGTTCGCGGCGAACCCGGAGGAGAAGCTGATCGACCTGGTTCAGGCGCTGCGGCCGCCCTACCGGCAGGGTGCGGTGTTCGTGATGAACTCATCGACGCTGGCGCGGATCCGCAAGTTCAAGACCAGCGATGGCGCCTTCCTGTGGCAGCCGGGCATCGCGTCGGGCCAGCCGGCGACCCTGCTGGGCTACCCCGTGGCCGAGGCCGAGGACATGCCCGACATCGCCGCGGGATCGCTGTCGATCGCGTTCGGCAACTTCAAGGCCGGCTATCTGATCGCCGAGCGCGGCGAAACGCAGATCCTGCGCGATCCGTACAGCAACAAGCCGTTCGTCCACTTCTACGCCACCAAACGGGTCGGCGGCGCGGTGACCAACAGCGAAGCGATCAAGGTTCTGAAGTTCTCCGCATCCTGACGGATGCGGTGGCAAGCTGCTCAAATTCAGCGCGACCTGACGGGGCCGGCGAACGGGTCCCCGACAAGGCGGGCGGCGCATATGTGCCGCCCGCCCTCCCTTCATTCCGGCCCAGGAGGGCAAAGCGATGACCGATCAATTCCAGAATCATGGCGACCAGGTGTCGGCCCCGGCGACGCATGCCGTGGCAGTGACGCCGCATGACAGCAACGCGCTGACCGGCGTTCCCAAGGCGATCTATGTCGGATCGGGCGGAAATGTGACGATGCGGGGCGTGAAGGGAAGCGCGGACCAGCTGTGGAAGAACGTGCCGAGCGGTACGATCCTGCCGTTCCGGGCGAGCCATGTGCGCGCGACCGGGACGACCGCCGCCGACATTCTGGCGCTCTTCTGATGCCCGGCCTGGGGCTTTCGATCCCGGAAGCGGCCGCGCGCGGCCGCGGCGATCCGGACGTGCTCGCGCTGATCGGACGCATGACCACCGCACCCGATGTGGCGCGGGTATCGGCGATCGGCCGATTGGTCGGCGCACTCAAGGCGGCGGACATCTGGCCGCGGCTCCACGCGCTCTATCTGCTGGCGGCGCATGATGCGCAGGCGGCGCGGCTGAACTGGGTCGCCGCCAGCCACGTAATGACCCCGGCCGGCGATCCCGCCTTTACCGCGGATCGAGGCTATCTGACCGCTTATCTGAAACATCTCGATACCGGCATTGCGCCTTCGGACCTGCCGTCGCGGGACGATTGCTGCTTCGCACTATGGTCGCTGACGCCGGACTATACGGGCGGTGACGGCAGCGGCATCTTCGAGGCCGGCGGTGGTATCCAGCTCAAGACGCGCGACGGTGAAGATCGCCTTGGCGGTCGCATGAACCAGATCGGCACGGTTGCAAGCGAGGCGGGGACTGTGCCGGACGGGAGCGGGCTGTTCGCGCTCAACCGGTCAAGCGCGACGCGGGTGCAGGGCTATCGCAACGGCGTGGCGCTGATCGACGCGTTGTCGAGCCCGTCGGAACCGGCCGTGAGCGGCACGATCCGGCTAGGGTATCTCGGCCCCTATTACCCGTCCTACAGCCCCATCGAAGTCGCCGCCTGCGTGATCGGGGACAGCCTGGACGCCGGCCGGCAAGTTGCCCTGCATTCGGCGATCGCCGCGTATCTGACCGCGTTGGGCGCGGACTAGGCCGCACGCGCCGGCACGACCGACCAGAAGGAAACCAGCCATGACTCCAGCGCCCTTTCCCGAGGCGGCGATCGCCGCCGCGCGGGATGCCGCCAAGCAACATCTGCGGATCGGCAACGATACCGAGGATGCGATGATCGAAACCATGGCCGCGACGGCTATCGCCCTGGGCGAAGCCTTTACCGGCATCGCCTGGATCACGCGCGAATGGCGCGCGACGATTGCCGCCGACGGTGCATGGCACATGCTGGCCGTGGCGCCGGTGCGCGCGGTGACCCGGGACGGCGGGCTGCTTGACGATACCCATGCCGTCGATATCGATGCCCGCGGCGAAGGCCGGGTGCGCGTGACGCGCGGCGGCGATGCCGCGCTGGCGGAGATCCGCTGCGAAGCCGGTATCGCCGCCGATTGGGACACGCTGCCGGCGCCGCTGAGGCAGGGTACGGTTTCGCTGATCGCGCATCTCTTTGCCCAGCGCGACGGCGTGGTGGTGGCGCCGCCGGCCGCCGTCGCTGCGCTGTGGCGGCCCTGGCGGCGGGCGCGCCTCGCATGAACCGGGCTGTCGAGCGCCGCGCCGCGGCGGCGGCGGAACGCGCCGCGATCCGGCTGGCGGAGCGGCTGCGAGCGGCGCTTCCCGGCGTGGCGGTGGAGACAGGCACGGACGCGGTGCGGCTGAGCGGTCGCGCTCTGCGCAAGGACCCCCGGCTGCGCTGGATAGGAGGATGGCTACGATGAGCGTGCAGGCATTGGTGCAGGCAGAGGTCGTCGTGGCGCTGAACGGCGAGGCGCTGCTTGCAGAGACGGCAACGGCCGTTTTCGACGCGCCGCCGTTACGTGCCGCGTTGCCCCATGTGGTGGTCGAGGAACCGCTGCTCGCCGATTGGAGCACCAAGGACATGGCCGGACGCGAGGGCCGGATCGCGGTCGTCGTCCGCGATGGCGGCGAGCGCCCGGAGCGGCTGCGCATGCTGGCCGAAGCGGTCGAGAACGCGGTGCTGGGGATGAATCGCGACCTGGGTGGCGGCTGGCGGATCGCGAGCCTTGTCTTCGTGCGCGGACGGATCGCGCGCGAGGGCATGGGCTGGGCCGCGACCAGCGAATTTCGGGTGCGGATGTTGAAGGAGGATTGAGATGGCAGCGGAGAAGGGAAGCGCGTTTCTGCTCAAGGTGGGCAATGGCGGATCGCCGGTGGCCTATGCGACCGTGGCGGGGCTGCGGACGACGCAGTTGAGCGTCAATGGCGAGGCAGTGACGATCACGTCAAAGGACTCGGGCGGGTGGCGCGAGCTGTTGTCCGGGGCGGGCGTGCGCAGCGTGAGCGTGTCGGGGGCAGGGGTGTTCACCGGGAGCGCGGCCGAGGCACGGGTCAAGACCAATGCGCTGTCGGGACTGCTCGACGATTACCGGCTGAGCTTCGAGAGCGGCGAGACGATGACCGGGCGGTTCCTGGTCACGCGGCTGGACTATGCCGGGGATTTCAACGGCGAGCGCAGCTACACGCTGAGTCTGGAGAGCTCCGGGCCGGTGGTGTCGGCGTGAGCGCGAACCCCGCGCGCGGCGAAGCGGCGTTGCGTGTGGCCGGGGTGGCGCTGGTGCTGCGGCCGAGCTTTGCCGCGCTGGTCGCGGCGGAGGCGGAACTGGGGCCGCTGTTTGCGCTGGTCGAGCGCGCCGCGGACGGGCGGCTGGGCATCGGCGAGATGGTCGCGCTGTTCTGGCACTGTCTGAGCGAGCGCCCCGAGGGGCTGACACGCGATGCGTTCGGCGAAGGCGTCGCTGCGGGCGGACTCGCGGCGGCGACGCCTGCCCTGAAGCTGCTGCTCGGCCAGATCCTGGCAGGGCGATGAACGAATTCGCCGAAGCCGCAGCACGGCTGGCAGGGCAGGCGGGGGTGGTCTTCGGCTGGACCCCCGACACCTTCTGGCACGCCACCCCGGCTGAGCTGACGGCGCTGGTGCGGGCGCTTTCGGGCGCGAGCGAGGGCGCTGTGCCGCCCGACAAGGGCATGATCGCGGCGATGATGGAGACGTTTCCCGATGGATGAGGAAATCGAGCGGCTGGTGGTGAGCGTGCGCGCCGACACCCAGGGTTTTGCGAGAGACGTGGCCGAGATGCGCGGATCGATCGATGGACCGCTGCAGGCCAGTGCCGAGCGCGCAGGCGACGCGATCGAGCGGACGTTGATGCGCGCGGCACGGACCGGAAAGCTGGGATTCGAGGATCTGAAGCGCGTGGCGATGAGCGTGCTGGGCGAGATCGCGGCGGGTGCGATGCGCGACGGGCTGGCGGCGATCTTCGGCGGAGGGAGCGGCGGCGGTCTGGGCGGGCTGTTCGCGAGCCTGTTGGGTGCGCCGGGCCGCGCGACGGGCGGGCCGGTCTCGCCGGGTCGCGCCTATTGGGTCGGTGAGCGCGGACCCGAGCTGTTCGTGCCGACCGCGAGCGGTCGCGTCGATGTGCCGGCCGCGAGCGGCGGCGGGCGCGATGTGCGCGTGGCGATCACGATCAATGCGCCCGGCGGCGAGGGCGCGGGGGCGCTGCGGCAATCGAGCCGGCAGGTCGCCCGTGCGGTCCGGTCGGCGCTGGCGGGGATCGAGTGATGGGCTGGTGGCTGGCGCGTGAAGCTACGGTGCAGGAGACGGGATTCGTCTCGCGCTTCGACCCGCGCTTCTGGACGGTCAATTTTCCGCGGCCGATGATGGCCGCGGTGACGACGACCGCGCCCGATGCGCTTCGGGTCGATGCGGTGTTCTACCGGCAGGACGACCTTGCCGGGTTGATCTGGGAGAGCGAGGACCGGCACGATCACCCGCTGCTGGCCTATGAGACCAGCCGCGATTTCCGCGGATGCCGGTTGCGTTTCCACTGGCGATCGTCGGGTCTGGTGGCGCTGGATGCGGTCAACGGTCCGGTACTGACGATCGAGGGGCGGGACGCGAGCGGGACGGCGCGTGCCTGGTATGTGCGGTTGTGGAACTATGCGAACGGCACGCCCGAGGATGCGGCGGTGTCGCTCGACTTTGCCGCGATGGACGGCGGTTTCATGTTGCCCGGCGAGGCCGATCCGGTGTGGGCCGGCGATATCGACCGGATGTTCGTGAGCCTGGTGCCGCAGGGCTATGCCGGGACCGATGCGCCGCTGGCGGCGCCGGTCGAGGGTTGGGCCGAGTTGAGCCAGATCGTGGTCGAGGGGCCGGCGGCGGTGCTGGCGATCGGCGATGTCGTGGTCCCCGAGCACGGGCTGTCGATCTGCAGCGGCTATGACGACAGCTATCATCTGACCCCCGCCCGGCTGCTGCGCAACGCACTCCAGCTCGGCTATCGCGGGGACATCGTCCACTATGTCGGGATGAGCCATTATTTCCGGCTCGAACCCAATAGCGGCGGCTATTATGCGAGCCTGACCGGCGGGGCGCTCAATGCGCCCTGCGCGGCATGGCACCGGGATTTCGCAGCACAGGCCAAAGCGCTCGGCTTCGGGGTGATCTGGTCGCTCAGCTACGAACTGTTCGACGCGCATTGCTGGAATGACTGGAAGCAGCGCGCCCTCGACGGATCGCCTGCACTGACGGGGTGGACGCCGCCCTCGGCGTTGCTCTCGCCCGCGCATGGCGGCGCGATGGGCTATCTGCAGGCGGTCGCGAAGGCGTTCGTGTGGATCGCGCAGGGCGCCGGGCTCGACGTCAGGTTTCAAGTCGGCGAGCCCTGGTGGTGGGTGATGGCCGATGGACGGCTGTGCATCCACGACGATGCGGCAAAGGCGGCGCTGGGCAATCCGCCCGAGCAAAATGTGCGCGGCGATCCGGATACGGACGTGCTGGATGCGGCGGGGGCACTGCTTGCGGAATCGACCGCGGCGCTGGGCGTGGCGGTGCGGGCCGAGGCGGCCGGTGCACAGCTCTTGCTGCTTGCCTATCTGCCGACGGTGCTCGACCGCGAGGCGCCCGAGCTCAAGCGCGTGAACCTGCCGGTCGGCTGGGCATCGCCTGCGTTCGATATACTTCAGCTCGAGGACTATGACTGGGCGGCGGCTGGCAACGCCGTGGCGAGCGCGCGCGGTGTCGCGCTGGCGCAGGCGCGCCTCAATTATCCGGTCGCGCGGCAGCACTATTTCGCGGGTTTCGTGCTCAACCCCGAGGACGCGCATCAGTGGCGCGGCATCGCCGATGCCGCGGAGACTGCGCGGCGGCGCGGGGTGGGCGCGACGTTCATCTGGGCGCTGCCGCAGGTGATCCGTGATGGCTTCACCACATTCGATCAGGAGGATGACGTGCAAGCGTTCGATGATGTGTTGTTTCCGATCGCGCTGGGGCGCGAGGCGGAGGTGGCGCCCGAGGTCTCAACCGCTATCCTGACCAGCGCGGGCGGGCACGAGGCGCGCAGCGCGGCCTGGGCAGAGGCGAGGACGCGCTACGATGTCGGTCCGGGGGTGCGCAGCGAGGCGGATATCCGCGATCTGCTCGCCTTCTATCGCGCGCGGATGGGGCCGGCGCGCGCGTTCCGGCTGCGCGATCCGTTCGACGATTGCTCGAACGACGAGGGTGAGCCGGGCGCGACCGATCAGCTGATCGGTGAGGGCGATGGCGAGCGTCAGGGCTTTGCGCTGGTCAAACATTATGGCGAGACGGCGCGGCGGATCACCCGGCCGGTGGCGGGGAGCGTGCGCGTCGCGGTCGACGGGGTCGAGACGGTGGCGTTCGAGCTGGACACCGGCGGCATGGTGGTGCTCGACACGCCGCCGGGCGAGGGATCTGTGGTGACGGCGGGGTTTCGCTTCGACGTCGTGGTGCGCTTTGCCGAGGATTCGCTGAGCGTCAGCCGCGCGACTTTTATGGCTGGAGCCGCGCCAAGCGTGCCGCTGGTCGAGGTGCGCGAGATATGAGCTGGCTCGAAGAGCCGCTGGCGACGATCGCCCTGTGCTGGCGGGTCGAGCGGCGGGATGGCATCGCGATCGGATTGACCGCGCATGACCGCGACCTGACGGTGGACGGCTTCGTCTATCGTGCGGCACCCGGGATGACACCCTCAGCGATCAAACGCAGCGCCACCTTCGATGCCGACAGCGTGGACGTGACCGGGGCGCTGAGTGGCGCGGCGATCAGCGAGACCGATCTGCTGGCCGGGCGCTGGGACGGGGCGCGGGTAGCGTTGTTCGCGGTGGATTGGGCGAATCCGGCCGAGCCTGTGCCGCTCGGCGAGGGGACGATCGGCGCGGTCGAGCTGAAGCAAGGGGTGTTGACCGCCGAGCTGCGCGGGCTGGCCGCGGCGCTGGAGGCGCCGGTGGTCGAAGTCACCTCCCCCGAATGCCGCGCGGAGCTGGGCGACAGGCGGTGCCGGGTGGCGATGGCCGGGCGGCGGCGGTTTGCGCGGGTGACCGCAGCGGAGGGTGCGGCGCTGACGCTGGACGTCAGCGAGCCGGTTACGGGCGGATGGACCGGCGGGCGGCTGCGCTGGATCAGTGGCGGCAATTCGGGGCTGGAAGACGCGATCGGCGTGTCTGCGGGGGCGGTGGTGACGCTGCGGCGCGAACCGCGCTTCGCTGCGGCCGATGCCTTGGTGGAGGTGAGCGAGGGATGCGACAAATCGATCGCGACATGCGCCGCCCGGTTCGCCAACGCGGCGAACTTCCGCGGCGAGCCCTATCTGCCGGGGATCGACCTGCTGACCCGTT
This sequence comes from Sphingomonas sp. GW821-FHT03E12, assembly GCF_059420685.1. Taxonomy (NCBI): domain Bacteria; kingdom Pseudomonadati; phylum Pseudomonadota; class Alphaproteobacteria; order Sphingomonadales; family Sphingomonadaceae; genus Sphingomonas; species Sphingomonas sp. GW821-FHT03E12. The sequence continues at coordinate 437,973 of NZ_JBWKUF010000001.1, read as the reverse complement.
ATCCGGGGGCATGAGCCCGCTCGAGCGGGCGCGCGGTGCGATCGGGGCGAAGTTCAGACTTCATGGGCGGACCGTCGAGGACGGGTTGGATTGCGTGGGGCTGGCGGCGCTGGCCTACGCGGCAGAGGTGCCGCGCGGCTATGCGCTGCGGTCGGACGATGTGCCGCGGGTGATCGGCGGGATGGCGGCGGCGGGGCTGGTGCGTGTGAATGATTGGCGAGCAGGTGATCTGCTGCTGTTCCGCGCCGGACCGGGGCAGTTGCATCTGGGAATCGCAAGCGAAGCGGGCGTGATCCACGCCGATGCGTCGTTGCGGCGCGTGGTCGAGCGGCCGGGCGCGCCGCCATGGATCGAGATCGGCCGCTGGCGCCGGCTGGAATGAATGGAGGATTGAATGGCGACGCTGGTGCTGACGACGATTGGCGGCGCGATCGGCGGGCCGATCGGCGCGATGCTGGGTGGCCTGATCGGTCAGACGGTCGATCGCGAATTTCTGTTCAAGCCGCGCGGCGTGAGCGGCCCGCGGCTCAGCGAGCTCAAGGTCCAGACATCGAGCTACGGCACGCCGGTGCCCAAGCTGTTCGGAACGCTTCGGGTCGCCGGATCGGTGATCTGGGCGACCGATCTGGTCGAACATCGCCATCGCGAGGGCGGCAAGGGGCGGCCGACTACTACCAGTTACAGCTACACCGCTTCTTTCGCGGTGGCGCTGTCGGCACGGCCGGTGTTGTCGGTCGGCCGGATCTGGGCCGACGGCAAATTGCTTCGCGGGGCGGCGGGCGACTGGAAGGCGAAGACGGGGTTCCGGTTGCACCTGGGGGGTGAGGATCAGGCGCCGGATCCGCTGATCGCATCTGCAGAGGGGATCGGCCTCGCGCCCGCGCATCGCGGCATCGCCTATGCCGTGTTCGAGGATCTGGAGCTGGCGGACTATGGGAATCGTATCCCTTCATTGTCCTTCGAGGTGATCGCCGATGCCGGGCCAGTGGGAGCGGGGGCGATCGTCGAAGCGGTATCCGGCGGGCGGATCGCCCGCGGGAGCGAGCTGACGCCGATCGACGGCTTTTCGGCCTATGGCGGATCACAGCGTGCGGTGATCGAGCCGCTGACCGAAGCCGCCGGGGCGTGGCCGCTGATGGGTGCGGGCGTGTCGTTGCTCTCCGGGCCCGGCGAAGCCGAGACGATTCGCGACATCGGCGCGCGCGCGCCGTCCGCAGGCGATCGCGCGATCGCGACCATCGACCAGGCGCCGCGCCGCATCACGCTGAGCCATTACGACCCGGCGCGGGACTATCAGGCGGGGGTGCAGGTCGCGACCCGCCCGGGCGCGGGGCATCGCGAGACCGCGATCGAGCTGCCCGCGGCCCTTTCGGCCGGGATGGCCAAGCAGCTTGCACAAGCGGCGCTCGCCCGGGCGGACCGCCAGCGCGAGCGGCGGATGGTGCTGGCGGGATGGAACGCGCTTGCCCTGGCGCCGGGCGCACGCGTGCGCATCGCCGGCGAACCGGGGCAATGGCGCATTGCCGATTGGAGTTTGGAGGCGATGGCGCTGAGGCTGGAGCTGACCCGCATCGCCCCCGCGCCGTTGCCCGCGAGCGCGACTCCGGGCCGCGTGCTGCCCGCGCCCGACGCTGTGGCGGGCGCGACGATTCTTCACGCCTTCGAGCTGCCGCATCTGGGCGAGGGAGTCCTTACGGCGCCGCGCCTGTCGATTGCCGCATGCGGCACCGGTGCGGGCTGGCGCCGGGCAGCGCTTGCTCTCAGCCTTGATGGCGGGGGGCGATGGGAGCCGGCGGGTGTCACCGCTGCGCCGGCGATCACGGGAACGGTCGAAGACCCCGGCGGTACGGCCGATCCGGCGATCGTCGATCGGCGCAATACGATCATCGTCGAGCTGGCGCATGCCGGCATGGTGCTGGCGGATGCCGATCAGCCGGGCCTGGATGCGGGCATGAACCTTGCGCTGATCGGAGAGGAGCTGGTGCAGTTCGGCGAGGCAGAAGCCCTTGGTGGCGCGCGCTGGCGGCTGACGCAGCTGTGGCGGGGGCGTCGCGGGACCGAGGCTGCGGTCGGAAGCGCCGTGCCGGGCGATCGATTCGTGCTGGTCGATTCGGCAGCGCTTGCTGCGCGCGATGGAATCGCGGGGATCGGCGCAGGCGTCGCCGTCCTCGCAACCGCTCCCGCTGATTCAGAGGGTGTCGAGGTGGAAACCCGGCTTTCCGGGGCGTCAGTGCTGCCGCCTGCGCCGGTGCATCTGCGCGTTGCGACGGATTCGAGCGGTGTGGCCCGGCTCAGCTGGGTCCGCCGCAGCCGAACCGGCTGGCGCTGGCCGGACGGTGCCGGCACCCCGCTGGGCGAGGAGGCCGAGGCGTATCGGGTCCGGATCACGCCCGCGGCCGGCCCTGTATCGGAGGTGATGGTGACGGTGGCCGAACTGCCGTTGCCGGCCGGGCTGGCGGGACCGGTATCGATCGAGGTGCGGCAGGCCGGCGACCAAGGCCTGTCGCCGCCTGCCCTGATGACCTTCTAGAACTGGAGCGACGAAATGGATGCAACCGCGCGATTCGCGCTGCCCCTGCTATATGCCGGGCAGGCGCAGAAGGAGCTTTTCCACAACGAGGCCCTGACGCTGGCCGACGCGCTCATCCAGCCCTGTGTCGAGGCGGCCGGGGCGAGCGTACCGCCCGCCGATCCAGTCCCGGGGCAATGCTGGATCGTCGGCGGTTCACCGTCGGGCGCGTGGAGTGCTGCGGCGGGATCGCTGGCACTCTGGACCGCGGGGGGATGGCGGTTCACCGCCCCGCGCGAGGGAATGACCGCATGGGTCGCCGATGAAGGGATGACTGCACGCCATACCGGCGGGGGCTGGCAGATTGGCCGTCTGGCCGGGACGCGCGTCGAGATCGAGGGCGAACAGGTAGTCGGGCCGCGCGAGCCGGCGATCGAGGATCCGGACGGCGGCGGGACCGTCGACACCGAGGCGCGCGCGGCGATCGAAGCCATTCTGGGAACGCTCCGGGCCCATGGTCTGATCGACCCTGGCTGACTGTGACGTTCAGGCAACAGTCCCCAGATTTTGTTCGCTTGCGCGGAAACTTTCGAGCGAGTAGGAAGTTAGCGCTGTCCGAAGTGGCAACCAAGAAAGGGGATTATGATGCGGAAGCTTGCCGTTACTCTGGCACTCGCTTCGACCGCGCTCGCAACGCCCGCCCTCGCCCGCGACAACGCGTGGTATGTGGGCGTCGAAGGTGGCGCAATGATCGTCGAAGACATCAGTTTCGACATCGGTGCGGCGACCGCTGCTGGCACTGTCGATCACAACTATGGCTGGGACGTCGGCGGCGTCATCGGATACGACCTCGGCGGTTTCCGCATCGAGGCCGATGTCAGCTATCGCCGTGCAACGGTTGACGCCTATCGTTCGACCGCGACCACCCCGGCTTACACCCCGGCCGGTGCGCTGGTGAACCTGCCTGCTGGCACCTACGGCCTGGCCGGCGGTTCTTCGTCGGCGCTGAGCTTCATGGTCAACGGCCTGCTCGACTTCGGTGAAGACGACGGCATCCAGGGCTTCATCGGTGGCGGCGTCGGCGTTTCGCGCGTCAAGGCCGATTATGGTCTGAACGACAATGGCTCGTTCCTGGACGATTCGGACACCGTGTTCGCGTGGCAGGTGCTCGCCGGTCTGCGTCAGCCGATCAGCGACAACATCGACGTGACGTTGAAGTATCGCTTCTTCAACGCCGACAACGTCAAGCTGGTCGACGTGACCGGCCGTAACTTCGACGGCCGCTTCCGTTCGCACAGCATCCTGGGTGGCATCACCTTCAACTTCGGTGAACCGCCGGCCCCGCCGCCGCCGCCGCCGCCGCCGGTTGAAGTGCCGCCGCCGCCGCCGCCGCCGGCCCCGCCGCCGCCGCCGCCGCCGGTTTGCAGCCCGGGACCGTACATCGTGTTCTTCGAATGGGATAAGTCGGACATCACGCCTGAGGCGGCCGGCATCCTCGACAACGCGATCTCGCAGTACCAGACCTGTGGCAACGCACAGGTCATGCTGGCGGGCCACGCCGACCGTTCGGGTTCGGCGAGCTACAACGTCGGCCTGTCGCAGCGTCGCGCTGACTCGGTGAAGGCGTACCTGACCGGCCGCGGCATCGCCGACGGCACGATCAGCACGGAAGCGTTCGGCGAAAGCCGTCCGCGCGTCGAGACCGCCGATGGCGTCCGCGAACTGCAGAACCGCCGCGTGGAAATCACTTACGGTCCGGGTTCGGGCATGTAAGCCGCGCGGTCCGCTCTGCGGATCGACAAGAATTGGGGAGGCCGGGCAACCGGCCTCCCTTTTTCTTTGCGTGCGGCGAATGCAAGATGAGCTGATCCGATGGAGCGAAAATGCCGCAGTGCTGACAGGCTGCTGCCACTTCCTGACATTCTCATGCTTTAGGAAGGTCATCGATTCCATCATCGGAGCGATAAAAGATGACCCTGATCGCCACCTGCCATTGCGGCGCCACCAAGATCGAGCTGCCCAATCCCCCCATCGAAGCGAAGCAATGCAACTGCACCTTCTGCTTCAAGACCGGCGCGATCTGGAGCTATTATCCGCCCGACGCGATCACGATCCTGTCGGGCGCCGCGGACAAGATCTATTCCGCGAGCGGCGGAATGAACCAGCATCATTTCTGCAGCCAATGCGGCATCAGTACCTGGGGCGACTCTCCTGATTGGGCGTCGATGTACAATAATGACGGGACGCCCAAGAATGGTGATCCGAACAGCTTCCCCACGACCCGCATCGCGGCGGTCAACATCCGGCTGATCGATGATTTCGATATTGCGACGGTGAAGGTCGAACAGGTCGACGGCCGCAACAGCTGGTGATCGGGGCGCCCGCCGCCTTGCGGTGGTGGAATATAGTGGTCAGACTGTCCCGATGCCGGCTTGCCCTTCTGCGCTCGAAACCGCTGCAATTCCCGGTGATATCTTGCGCTTCGCGTCGGATGGCGCGGAACGGCTTGCCGGCGCGGTCCGCACGCGATTGGGCGACATCGAACGGGCGATTGCACCACTCGAGCGAGATCGGCCGGGTCTGCGGCTGAAGGACATTGCGGACCTCAGTAGGCTGCTCGGCCCGGCGGGTGCGATCGGTGGGATGATCGCGCCATTCGCGGGGCATGCGGCCAGGCCTGTGCGCGCAATCCTGTTCGACAAGAATCCGGCGGCCAACTGGTCGCTGGCATGGCACCAGGATCGTACCATCTGCGTTCGCGAGCGCCGCGACGTACCGGGCTTTGGCTGCTGGACGGTCAAGTCCGGCCTGCTGCACGTTGCGCCACCCTTCGATCTGCTTGAGCGGATGGTGACGATCCGCATCCATCTCGACGATGTGCCAGTGGACAATGCGCCGTTGCTGATCGCGCCGGGCTCACACCGTTTCGGGCTTGTCCGCGAAGATGAGATCGGAGGCGTGGTGGCTGCCTGCGGGGTTCATGTCTGCACGGCACGCGCGGGGGATATCTGGGTCTATGCGACGCCGATCCTTCATGCGTCCAATGCTGTGTCAAATCCCCGGACACGGCGGGTACTGCAGGCCGATTATGCCGGGTTCGACCTTCCCGGCGGCCTGGAGTGGTCAGGCATCTGATCGAAGCGCTACAGCCAGCCAGTCCGGCATCAACGCATCGCCCAGTGCCTCGACCCGTCGATGCTCGACCATCAGGCCAAGATCGGGATAGGTCGCGCGGGTGCGGTCACCCGGCTCGCCCAGCGGCGCGACGACGAGGCGGCGGTTGATCTTCGCCCGCCAGTTCATCCGCGCGGTATTCTCCTGGCCGACATAGCAGCCCTTGCCGAAGCTCACGCCGTTGAGCTCGATCGCATTGCATTCGAGCCAGAGGGTCTTGTCCGCGCCAAGCTCGGCGACGCCCTCGGTCACGCCCAGGCGCAGGCGGTGTTCCAGCCAGCCGGTTGCCGCCTCCCCGCCCGCCTCTCCCAGCCAGCGATAGCCGAGTTCAGCGAGCCGCGGATCGGAAACGCCTGCGCCAGGCTCGGGCGACCAGTGGACGCCGCCCTCCACCGCTTCGAGCGTGATCGGCCGGCGCAGGCGATAGATCGACAGGCGCCGGATCAGCGCTTCACGCTGCTCCGCCTCGCAATCGATCAGGAGCACTTCCTCGCCATCCCACAGGACAAAGTCGAACAGCGCCTTGCCCTGCGCGGTGAGCAGCCCTGTCCATTGCGGCGCGCCGGGGCGAACGGCGTTGACGTCCTGTGTCACCAGCCCCTGCAGGAAGCCACGGACATCCTCCCCCGAAACACGAATGAGGGCGCGGTCGGCGAGCCGCGTGGCCCGAACTTGGCTGGTCTCTGTCATGCCGAACAGGTAGGACGCCGGGAGCGACTGCAAAAGAGGCTGATATGGCGACCTTCGATCTCAAGCTCACTGGCGGCACGGTGCATCTGCCCGGCGGCCCCGCCCGGCTCGATATCGGGGTGCGCGACGGCAAGATCGTCGCGATCGGCGCGAGCGGGGACGCAGGCGAGACGATCGACTGCACCGGCCTGGATATCCTCCCCGGCGTGATCGACAGCCAGGTCCATTTCCGCGAGCCGGGGCTCGAGGCGAAGGAAGACCTTGAATCCGGCAGCCGCGCCGCGGTGCTGGGCGGGGTGACCGCGGTGTTCGAAATGCCGAACACCAAGCCCAACACCGACACCGCCGATGCGGTGAACGACAAGCTCGCCCGCGCCAAGGACCGGATGTGGTGCGACCACGCCTTCTATGTCGGCGCGACCAACAACAATGCCGCCGACCTGGCCGAGCTCGAGCGGATGCCGGGCACCGCCGGGGTCAAGATCTTCATGGGCGCCTCGACCGGCGACCTGCTGGTGTCGGACGACGCCAATCTCGCCCGCGTCCTCGCTTCGGGCCATCGCCGCGTCGCAATCCATGCCGAGGACGAGTTCCGCATGAACGAGCGGGAAGGCGAGCGGGTGCCCGGCGATCCATCCTCGCATCCGGTGTGGCGCGACGACGAGAGCGCGATCATGGCGACGCGCCGCATCCTCAAGCTCGCGCGCGAGGCACGCCGTCGCATCCACGTCCTCCATGTCACCACGCCCGCCGAGCTGGAGCTGCTTGGCCAGCACAAGGACATCGCGACGTGCGAGGTGACGCCGCAGCATCTGACGCTGGCGGGTGAGGACGCCTATCCGCGCCTCGGTACCTATGCCCAGATGAACCCGCCGATCCGTTCGGCCGCGCACCGCGACGGGCTGTGGCACTGGCTAAATCAGGGAGTGCCCGATGTGCTCGGCTCGGACCACGCCCCGCACACGATCGAGGAAAAGGCGAAGCCCTATCCGTCCTCGCCCAGCGGCATGCCCGGTGTGCAGACGCTGCTGCCGCTGCTGCTCGACCATGTCGCCAAGGGGCGCACCACGCTTGCGCGGCTGATCGACCTCACCAGCGCCGGGCCGCAGCGCGTGTTCGGGCTGGTCGGCAAGGGCCGGATCGCCACCGGCTATGACGCCGACTTCACCGTGGTTGATTTGAAGAAGCAGTGGACCGTCGAGGAAAGCTGGCTCGCCTCGCGCTGCGGCTGGTCGCCCTTCACCGGGGATCAGCTTACCGGCAAGCCGATCGGCACGATCATCCGCGGGCGCAAGGTGATGTGGGAAGGCCAGCTCGCCAATGTCGCACATGGCCGCCCGGTGCGGTTCGAGGCGGTCGAGTTCGGGTGAGCCAAGCCCCTCCCCTTCAGGGGAGGGGTAGGGGTGGGGACGTCAAAATCTCCTCGAGACCGGCGCTTGCGTGGACAGGCCCCACCCCAACCCCTCCCCTGAAGGGGAGGGGCTAAGCTTTCACTCCGCCGCGTCCGCCACCGCCTCACGCTCGGCCTGCTGGCGCGCCCACATCTCGGCATAGACGCCGCGCAGCTCGAGCAGCTGGGCATGCGTGCCCTGTTCGGCGATACGTCCCGCCTCCAACACCACGATGCGATCGGCATTGACCACGGTCGACAGCCGGTGCGCGATGACGATCGTCGTCCGACCGCGCTCGATCGCCTCCAGCGTGTCGAGGATCTCCGCCTCGGTTCGTGAATCCAGCGCGCTGGTCGCTTCATCGAGGATCAGGATCGGCGGGTCCTTGAGCAGTGTGCGCGCGATCGCGACGCGCTGCTTCTCACCCCCGGACAGCTTGAGCCCGCGCTCACCGACGCGCGTGTCATAGCCATCGGGCATGCTCTCGATGAACCCGGCAATCGCGGCGCCGCGTGCCGCGGCCGCGACCTGCTCCGGCGTCGCGCCCTCGCGGCCATAGGCGATATTGTAGCCGACCGTGTCGTTGAACAGCACCGTATCCTGCGGGACGATGCCGATCGCGGCGCGCAGGCTCGCCTGCGTCACTTGGGCAATATCCTGCCCGTCGATCGTCACCCGCCCGCCGGTCAGGTCGTAGAAGCGGTAGAGGATGCGCGCGAGCGTCGACTTGCCCGCGCCCGACGGCCCGACCACCGCGACTGTCTGGCCCGGCGCGATGACGAGGTCGATGCCCTTCAGGATATCGCGCTCGGCGTCGTATCCGAAATGCACGTCCTCGAACCGCACCTCGCCGCGGCTGACCTCCAGCGCGGGCGCGCCGGGCGCGTCCTTCACCTCGGCGTCGGTGTCGATCAGGTCGAACATCGCACCCATGTCGATCACGCCCTGGCGGATCGTGCGATAGACCCAGCCGAGCATGTCGAGCGGACGGAACAGCTGGCTCAGCAGCGTCGAGACGAACACCACGTCACCCGCCGTGAACTCGCCCGAGGACCAGCCCCAGGCGACCACCGCCATTCCGGCGCCGAGCATCACATTGGTGATCAGCGACTGGCCCATGTTGAGCCAGGCGAGCGAATTCTCGCTCTTCACCGCGGCCCTCGCATAGGCATCGACCGCCTTCGAATAGCGGTCCGCCTCGCGCGTCTCGGCGTTGAAATACTTCACCGTCTCGAAATTGAGCAGCGAATCCACCGCATGCGCGACCGCGCCGGTGTCCAGGTCGTTCATCTGCTCGCGCAGCTTGGAACGCCAGTCGGTGATCCAGCGCGTGAAGGCGATGTAGATGACGACCATCGCCATGGTCGATGCGACCAGCCACCAGCCGAACTTGCTGCCAAAGATCTGCAGCACCAGTGCCAGTTCCAGGATGGTCGGGGCGATATTGAACAGCAGGAAATAGAGCATCGAATCGATGCTCTTGGTGCCACGCTCGACCACTTTGGTGACCGCGCCGGTACGCCGTTCAAGGTGGAAGCGCAGCGACAGCTGGTGGAGATGGCGGAAGGTGACGATGGCGAGCCGCCGGGTCGCATCCTGCCCAACCTTCTCGAACACCGTGTTGCGCAGATTGTCGAACAGCGTGGTGAAGAGGCGCGCGGCGGCATAGCCGACCACCATCAGGATGACGAAGGTGACAACGCTCCGGTCGCTGAGCGCCATGCTGTCGACCGCGGCCTTGAGCGCGTAGGCGGCGCCATAGACCTGGACCACCTTGGACAGCAGCACGAGCAACAGCGCGCCGACGATGCGCGCCTTCAGCCCCGGCATCCCGGCTGGCCAAAGATAAGGGAGGAAGCGCCGGAGCGTGGCGAACAACGGGCGTTCGCCGCCGGCGGAAGCGGTCTGGGGTGGCATGGGCGCCAATCTGGGGCCGCTGTGCGCGGGATGCAACAAAGCGCTGTTGCCATCCCGTTGGGTTGGCGAGCGCCGGCTCAATACGGCTAGCGTATCAGTAGCGCTCCATCGGCAGCGCCCAGCGGATCTGGTCGCGCAGCAACGCCTCCAGCTCGGGTGCGCCGGCATTGTGTGCGGCAGCGCGCTTGCGCAGCAAGGTCAATAAAAGGTCCGCGCGGCTCGCGGGCGGGGCGGGGGCTGCACGGCCTTTCGCGAGCGCGCGGGACAGGTGAAGCGATAATACGGTCATTGCCTGCCTTCTTGCACCGTCCCCGTTTCCGGCGCGTCGCCGAATTCGGTTAACGCGGGCGGTTCCAGAGATCCGCAGCGCGCGGCGCGGGCAGGTAGAGCGAGGCGCGCAACGCGGTTTGCGGGAGCGCGCGCACGAGCCAGCCAAGCTTCTGCCAGTTGGTGGTTGTAGCACGATGATCCCAGGCATGCGCGCCGCGTGCGACGACTGCGCGCGCGATGCCGCCATAGATGCCCGCCGCCGCCAATACCGCCCAGGCCGAGCGGAAGCGCAACGCCGGGGTGCCTGCCCTTGCGCTCGCGGCATAGGCCTCGGCCATCTCCCCCAGCCATCTGGCGATGACGACGAGGCGCGACCGGAAGGGCGGCTTCATATGCTGGCCCGGCGGGATATCCATCTCGACCAGCCAGTCGACGGGCAGGTAGCAACGACCGATCCGGTCGTCCGCCTCGATATCGCGCGCGATATTGGCGAGCTGGAAGGCGATGCCGAGATCGCAGGCGCGATCGAGCGTCGCTTCGTCGGCGGGGTCGACCCCCATCACCACCGCCATCATGCAGCCGACGCTGCCCGCGACATGGTAGCAATAGCGCAACAGATCGGCCTCGGACCGCGGGAACCAGCCCTTGGCGTCGAGCGCGAACCCTTCGATCAGGTCGTGCGCGAAGCGATGGGGAAGGCGGGTTTCCTGAGCGACGATCCTGAGCGCGTCGAACGCTGCTTCGCCGGTCCACTCGCCCGCCAGCGCCCTGGCCGTAAGGTCACGGATGTGCGCCAGCCGCGCCGCCGGATCGGCGACCGGAGTCGGGTCGTGCCCCAGTTCCTGCCCGTCGGCGAGGTCGTCGCACGCCCGGCACCAGGCATAGAGCAGCCAGGCCCGCTCGCGCGTCGCCGGATCGAAGATCTGGCTCGCCATCGCGAAGCTGCGCGATCCGCGCGCGATGCTGTCCTGCGCCGCCGCGACCACCAGGGCGCGGCTCGGCGCGGTCACAGGTCCTTGCTGCCGATCTGGCCGATCGTGGTCGCCGGGACGTGCGCCGCCATCTTCGTCAGCAACCCGTCGAGCTGGTCGTCGATGATCAGCAGCCCCTGGTGCTGCGGCCGCAGGAAGCCGACCTCGCCCATCGTCTTCACGAACGCGATCAGCCCGTCATAGAAATTCGCGGTATTGAGCAGCCCCACCGGCTTGGCGTGATAGCCGATCTGCGCCCAGCTCATCGCCTCCCACAATTCGTCCATGGTGCCGGTGCCGCCGGGCAAGGTGACAAAGCCGTCGGAGATGTCGGTAAAGGCCTGTTTGCGCTCATGCATCGTGCGCACGATGTGCAGCTCGGTACAGCCGCGATGCGCCACTTCGGCATCGACCAGCGCCTGCGGGATCACCCCGATCACCTCGCCGCCTGCTTCGAGGGCGGCATCGGCGATCGCGCCCATCAGCCCCAGCCGGCCGCCGCCATAGACCACCCCGATCCCGCGCTCGGCAAGGGTGCGGCCGACGAAGCGGGCATTCTCGACATAGACGGGATCGCTCGGCGTGGCCGAGCCGCAATAGATGGCAAGTCGCTTCATGGTTGCTCCAGCATCAGCGCTGCGGTCGCTTTCGCGCTTCCGATCACGCCGGGAATGCCGGCGCCCGGATGCGTGCCGGCGCCGGTGAAATAGAGGTTGGGGATTGAGTCATCGCGGTTGTGCGCACGGAACCAGGCGCTTTGCGACAATATCGGTTCGAGGCTGAACGCGCTGCCCAGATGCGCGTTCAGATCGTCGCGGAAGTCGTTCGGCGCATAGCTGAACTTGGTGACGATCCGCTCATGGATGTCGGGGATCAGCCGCCGCCCCACCTCGTCCAGGATGCGCTTCTCCAGCACCGGCGCGATCTCGTTCCAGTCGACCGGGAACTTGCCGAGATGCGGCACCGGGGCGAGCGCGTAGAAGGTCGAATGCCCCTCGGGCGCCAGGCTCGGGTCGGTCACGGTCGGGTGGTGGAGATAGAGCGAGAAGTCCTGGCTCAGCACGCCATGGTCGTAAATGTCGTCGAGCAGCCCTTTGTAGCGCGGGCCGAACAGGATCATGTGGTGCGGGATGCCCGGCCAGGTTCCCTTGATCCCGAAATGGACAAGGAACAGCGAGGGCGAGAAGCGTTTCTTCTGCAGCCGTGCCGCGGTGCGCTGCGCGCTGCGTGAGGTCTTGAGCAGATCGCGATAGCTGTGGATCAGATCGGCGTTGCTCGCCACCGCATCCGCCTCGAAGCGTTCGCCGCTCTTCGTGATGACTGCTGTCGCCCGCTCGCCCAGCGTCTCGATCTCGACCACCGGATCGCCGAGCCGCAACGTGCCGCCCAGCCGCTCGAACAGCCGCGCCATTCCCGCGACCAGCCGGTTGGTTCCGCCCATCGCGCACCACACCCCGCCGTCGCGCTCGAGCTTGTGGATCAGCGCGTAGATCGCGCTGGTGGTCATCGGATTGCCGCCGATCAGCAGCGTGTGGAACGACAGCGCCTGGCGCAGTTTCTCGTTCTTCACGAAGGACGAGACCATCGAATAGACGCTGCGCCACGCCTGATATCGGGCGAGATCGGGCGCAGCCTTCACCATCGACATGAGATCGAGGAACGGCACATGGCCGAGCTTCTCATAGCCCTGCGCGTAGACGCCTGCCGAATAGTCGAGGAAGCGCCGGTAGCCGGCGATATCGGTGGGATCGAGCTTGGCGATCTCCGCGGCGAGCGCGACATCGTCATTGGAATAATCGAAGCTGGTCCCGTCGATCCAGCTCAGCCGGTAGAAGGGATTGACCGGCGCCAGCGTCACATCCTCGGCCATGCGGTGACCGGACAACGCCCAGAGTTCCTCCAGTGCGTCCGGCGCGGTGATGACGGTGGGGCCGGCGTCGAAGGTGAAGCCGTCCTTCTCCCAATAATATGCGCGCCCGCCGGGCTTGTCGCGCGCCTCGATCAGCGCGGTATCGACTCCCGCGGACTGCAGCCGGATTGCGAGCGCCAGCCCGCCGAACCCCGCACCGATGACCACTGCCCGCTTCACCGCATTCCCCTGATCGCTTGCAATGCGCGCCCGACCGGCACCGGCGGCTTGCCCGCCAGCACCCGTGCACGATCCAGCAGGCTCGACTGACCTGCATAGAAGCGTGCGATCAGCCCCGCGTCCAGTCGATAGAAGCGTTCAAGGATACGATAACGCTCTTCGGGCTCGGCAGCACGGAACAGCATCGCGGAGAGAATGCGGTAGAAACCGCGCCGCTGCCACTGGCGACGGGCAAAGCCATAGGTCAGCTCGTGCAGTGCGGTGCCGTCGAGATTGCTGGCTTCGGCGACGGTGTGCGCCAGCCGGACCGCGTCGGGCAGCGAATAGCCGGTGACCGGGTGGAACAGCCCGGCGCGCATCCCCGCCTTGGCGACGCGGTTGCCGCCAGATCGCCAATACTCCTCGAAATCGCCGCCCATCGCGACCGGCAGCACCCCGGTTTCCTCGCGCGTCACCGTCTCGACCGTGATAGCGCGGGCATTCAGCCAGGTGTCGATCCGCTGACGCATGGCATCCGCGTCGATCTCGGGCGTGTCGCTGTAATAGGTGTCCTCGACGAACAGCCGCGTCGCTGCGAAGGGCAATGCATAGGCAAAGCGATAGCCGTCGATCTGCGCCACGGTTGCGTCCATCACGATGGGGCGCTTCAGCGGATGGGGATCGGCCAGCGCCAGCTCGCGGCCCAGGAATTTCTGCCAGCCGAGATCGAGCTTGGACAGGTCGGCCGGGCCGCGGCAGTCGATCACGCCGCCCGCCTCGACCCGGTCGCCGTCCGCCAGCACGACCGCACGCGCGCTCGCGCCCAGCACCTTGCGTCCGGTCATCACGCTTTCCGCGGGAAGGGCCGCGCGCACCACCCGGTCGAACCGTTCGGACTCGATCGAATAATAGGGCGCCTTCAGCGTGCGTGCATGGCCCGGAAAGGCGACGTCATAACCGGTCCAGCCATAGGAGATGAGCGGCGCGACCAGCCACCGGTCGACGGGGGCGATGTCGCTCGCGAAGAAGGACCAGAGATGGTTGCCGCCCAGCCGCTCGCCACCCTCGACGACCCGCAGATTGAGGTCGGGCCGCTGCTTGCGCAGGGCGAGGGCCAGCAGCCCGCCGGCAAGCCCGCCGCCGACGATGGCAAGGTCACAATGGTGGATGGCTGGCATCGCCGCCGCTTACGGGGCAGGGGCAGGACCCGCAACCCCGCGTGCGGCGGCGTGCGATCAGGCGGCCTTGAGCAGCGGCATTTCAGCGGCCATCGCACGCGCCACCGACGGGCGCTTGCGCAGCTGGGTGCGATAATTGAGCAGAACCGGCCAGGCGGCGATGTCGACGCCCGCGGTCTCGCACCAGTTGAGCACGGCGAGCAGATAGGCGTCGGCGACGGTGAAGGTCGCGCCCAGATGCGCGCGATCCACCAGATGCTCGGACAGCACCGTGAACGGCTTGGCGACGCGGCCAAGCGCGGCTTCCTTCTCGGCCTCGCTCGCATCCTTGGCGAACAGCACGGCGAACACCGCCTTGTGCACCTCGGTGCTCACGAAGTTGAGCCACAGCTGCATGCGGTAGCGTTCCTCGCTGAACAGCGCGGGGGCGAGCACGCCCTCCTCGGCATTATCGGCGAGATACTGCAGCACCGCCGGCCCCTCGGTCAGCGTGATCCCGCTCCTGGTCTCCAGCGCCGGGACATAACCCATCGGGCTGATGTCGAGGAAATCGCCGCCATCGGGCAGCTTCCGGCCGGGCAGCACCTGCACGAAATCGGCATCGAGCCCGGCTTCCTCTACCGCAATGCGTGAGGCGAGCGAGCAGGCGAAGGGGGTGAAGTAAAGCTTCATGGCACGACTCCCTGGGGTTGATTTTTGTACTGTCTCGCATGAATATCGAGTCGGTCAAGGAATTTTATGCAAGACAGTACAAAAAAGAGAGGGCGCCCGCGTGCCTTCGATCCCGACACGGCGCTGAAGGCTGCCGCCGAACGGTTTCGCGCGGGTGGCTATTCGGGCACTTCGCTGGACGAGCTTGCCGCAGCGACGCGGCTCAACCGGCCCAGCCTCTATTCGGCGTTCGGCGACAAGAAGGCGCTCTACCTCGCGGCGTTGGAGCGGACGCACGCGCGGGCCGAGCGCGGCTTCGTGCGGCTGGGCGAGGCGGATCTGCCGGTGCGCGCGATGCTCGAAACCATGCTCGGCGCGGTGATCGACGGCTTTCTGACCGGGGACGATGGCCCGGCCGGCTGCCTGTTCATCAGCACCGCCGCGACCGAATCGGTGATCGATCCCGATGTGCGCGGACGTATCGCGGACTTCCTGACGATGGAGGACGATCAGGTCGAACGGCTGCTGCGTCAGGCGGGTAGTGCCGCGCCCGAAACCCAGGCGCGCGTGGTCACCGCTATGATCCATTCACTGAGCGTCCGCGCCCGCGCCGGCGCGTCGCGTGCCGAACTCGATCGCGTCGCGAAGGACTGCATCGATCTGATCGCCCCGGCGTAGGGGCGAGGCGATCAAGACGTGGCAGGCGGCGGGGATGGCTGTAGGATCGGCCCGTGCTGGCCGCCATCCTCCTTTCCGCGCTCGCGATGACGCTGATCGTCGGGGTGCGTTACCTGATCGTCTCGGGCGCGTTCGCCTGGGCGACGCGGCTGCGACATCCCGGTCTCTATCGCGGCCTCGACGCGCAGATGCGCCGGGAGATCCGCTGGAGCCTTGCCAGCGCAGCCATTTATGGCGTGCCCGCAGGGATCGTCGCCTGGGGCTGGCAGAATCGCGGCTGGACGCGGGTCTACACCGAGGTATCGGCCTTTCCGCTCTGGTATCTCCCGCTCTCGGTACTGCTCTATCTCGCGGCGCATGATAGCTGGTTCTACTGGACGCATCGCTGGATGCACCGCCCGGCGCTGTTTCGCGCCGCCCATACCGTACACCATGCGAGCCGTCCGCCAACGGCATGGGCTGCAATGAGCTTCCACCCGATCGAGGCGCTCACCGGCGCGGTGGTGATCCCGGCGCTGGTTTTCCTCATCCCCATTCACGCCGCGGCGCTGGGCATCGTGCTGGCCATCATGACGGTGATGGGGGTCACCAATCATATGGGGTGGGAGATCTTCCCGCGGGCCATGTGGCAGGGGCCATTGGGGGCATGGCTGATCACGGCCAGTCATCATCAGCGGCACCATGAGCAGTATCGGTGCAACTATGGCCTCTATTTCCGCTTCTGGGACCGGGTCTGCGGCACGGATCGTGGTGTGGGGGACTTCGCGCACAGTCGCGTGCGCGCCGGAGATGTCGCGGCTCCCCGCGACGTTCCCGGGCGCCAGCCCTGAGCAGTTCCCGATGCGCTGGCTGCGGTAATCGCCTTGTTTCGCATCCATTTGTGCAATGCGGCGTTGCTTTCCTGAAACAGTTTCGGGAAGCTACCCATATGCGTATCGCCTTGCTCACCTCCGCCTTGGTCGTCACCACGCTGGCCGCCGCACCCGTCTTTGCGCAGGACTCGGCTGATCAGAAGCAGACCGGCGAGACGCAGCCCGACGCCGCACCCCCCGCGATTGCGGAGGCGGCCGAGGAAGGGAAGGCGCGGCTGTCGATCGGCGCGGGGGTTGCCTATTTCCCCGACTATGAGGGGTCGAACGAGCACACCTGGTCGCCGATCCCGGCGGTGCAGGGCGCGATTGCCGGGATGAGCATCACGCTGCTCGCCAACCGTGTCAGCCTCGATCTCGTTCCCAACGATACGGGGCCGGTATGGGACTTCCAGTTCGGACCTGTCGCAGTCGTCAACCTCAACCGGTCGAAGCTCAGCGCGATCGAGGATCCCCGGATCAAGGCGCTGGGCGAGGTCGATACCGCGCTCGAGGTCGGCGGCTTTGTCGGGATCGGCAAGACCGGCGTGATCACCAGCGATTATGACAAGCTCTCGGTCACGCTCAGCTACCGCCACGACGTGACCGGCATCCACAGGAGCGGCATCTGGACCCCGGCGATCAACTATATGACGCCGCTGAGCACCAAGACCCTGGTCGGCCTGTTCGCCACCGCAGAGATCGTCGAGGACGATTATGCCCGCACCTATTTCGGCGTGACCCCGGCGGGCAGCATCGCCAGCGGACTGCCCGTCTTCACGCCCAGGGGCGGGCAGAAGAACATCGCCATGGGCGGCATGTTCACCGTCGCGTTGACCGGGGACCTGACCAAGGGCCTCGCCCTGGTCACAGGCTTCAACTATTCCAAGCTGCTCGGCGACTTCGCCGACAGCCCCCTCGTCAGCATCGCCGGCTCGCGTCATCAATGGACCGGCGGCGCGGGGCTGGCGCTGACCTTCTGAGCGAGACGCTGCTTAGGGCACCTTCGCCCTGAAATCGTGCACGAACAGCCCTGGCTTGCGGCTGTCGAACAGCGCCATGAGGCCACAGCTTTTGCTGTTCTGCTTTCCGCAGTTGATCTGGGCTGCCTGCTTTGCGCGCTGGGCCGATGTTTCGGCAGTGGCACCGCCGCCGCCGTCACTCAATTGATAGGCCTGAATGAATCCGTTGCCGGTCCATGCATTGGTTTCGCACTTGCGCGATGTGGCGTCGGTGCACGCCTTGATCGCCGCCGCAGTTGCCGCATCCACGCTGCGATGGCCGCTCGCGACATAGAGTTTGCCATCATAGCCGTCGGTGCCGGCGACCCATGCCGAAGCCGCATAGGATTTGCGCGCCAAAGCGCCGGGCGATCGCCGGTTGGTGCTCGATTTGACGGTGGCAAACACCTCGCACGGTAGCAATTGCTTGGCCGAGCATTCGGCCAGCATTCTGTCGCGCTCCGCCCCGCCTTGGCCGACCCACGCCTTGAAGAAATCGCCGGCCCGGTCGCGGATGATCACCATCGACGAATTCGACCAATTGCCGATCGACGCGCAGCCGCCGCCCATCACCCGGTTGCATGCGTCGAGTACGCCGCGTTCGGCGAGATTGTTCGGGCCGGTATAGTTGCCGTCAACCCAGACATCGGCGGCATCGGGATGCCAGGCGAGTGCCGCATGGGTGTCGACGGGCCCCCGCGGCACCGCCGGTGCGGGCGCGCCGCCGCTATTGTCGCGAACGCACAGAGGAAAGGATGGATTGCCGGGGCCGCCCGGCGACATGCCGACCATCCGCTCGCCGGGACCGGCGCCGTTGCTGCCGCCGCTGCACGGAAAGGCCTGCGCATGCGCCTGTGCCGGCCACAGGAGCCAGGCGAGCGCGATCAGGAGCATCTGACCCAACCGGCGCATCTTGATCATCTTTGTCATGCAGTCCCTCATAGCCCCGACAATAGGACTCGCCGCGACCGATCTGTCCACGGACAAATCGCCCGCTGGACCTTTGCCGCCCCGGCCACCAATGGACCGGCGGCGCGGGGCTGGCGCTGACCTTCTGATCGGCGCGCCAGACCCGCCTGCGCCTCACCAGCCGACGGTAAACCCGGCGCGCGCCGCCGTCTTGCCGCGCCGGTTGAAGCCCGTGCCGACGCCGGCGTTGACCGCGACATGCTCGTTGACCATCGCGCCGATCTGTAGCGAACCGGCATGCGCGCCGTCATAGGTCGCGACGTTCGCGGTCAGATTGAAACGCATGCCGGGCAGGAAGCTGTTGCCGCTCATTGCGACTGCCACCGCGGTCGAGCTCGCGATCCGGTCGTCGAGCACGCTCATCCGCGCCTCCATCTGGTCCATCCGTCCGTTCAGCCCGTCGATCCGGTTCGACAGTGCAGCGTCGGCGGCGATGCGGGCGGCATTTTCGCTCGCCAGCCCCGCCGCAAGCGTGTTGTCCACGGCCTCGCGCGCATCGATCCGCTGTGAGAGCTGCAAGTCGGCGGCCGTTCGCACCGCGACCTCTGTGCTCAGGCCGGTTGCGACCTGCGCCGTGCCGGCCTGCGAGGCGGCGACCGCCTGGTTCAGCTGCGCGACATTGACCGCATCGCCCGGTGCCGTACCCGCGGCCAGATTGCGGATCTGGCTGCCGTTCATCTCGATGCCGCCGGTCACCTCGATCCGCGGTGTGATCAGGCCGTCTTCGTTGAGCAGCGTGGTCTGTGTTGCCGTATAGGTGACGGTCCGCTCCAGAATTGTGTTGTTGGGCGCACTCGGAGAGTTGACCGGGGCGGCCCGCAGCGTGGCGGTTCCCTGGACCCGGCCGAAGGAAATGCCGTTGACCGAATCGACGATACCGTAGCGGCCTGCCAGTGCGACCGAGCCATTCGTCACGGCGGTAGGATCTGGTGTGTACAGCTGCGCACTGCCGCCAGGCATGCCGCTAACCATCGTGACGTTGAGCGCGCGCACCTCTAGCTGGGCATCGGAATAATTTTCGAAGCGTGCAAGCGACGTGCCCGGGGCCACCCAGGCGGGGTTGATCAGGTAATTGTTGTACTGCCCGCGGTAGGTGAGACGGATGTCGGAATAGTTGGCGCTTCCCGGCGCCCCGAGAATCCCGTCGACCACCACGTCATAAACACCGGTCAGCCGCGCTGTGATGGCTGTCACCGGCGTTACGGTTTGTGAGATCGTCGTAACGCTCCGCGGCGCCGTCGTCGTGCATGGAGGCGTGCTGTTCTGGCCAAGATTCTGGCACTCTACTTCATTGAATCGTTCAACATGCGTCGTCTGCGCCTGTGCCGCGCCGCTCGCCGCCGCGAAGCCCAATGCCACGATGGCTGCTGCTGCTTGATATCTCATCTCGTTTCCCCTGCAGTGAAACGTGGAGCCTGATGGCATGCAGGGGGGGCGGCAAGGGGACATCGCGCATGCGCCGGGGCTTCTCCTCGCCGCATAACCTGCTAAGAACGTTCCATCCCCGGGGGAGCGCCGATCCGCGCTTGAGAGGAGGGCAGGAGCCTTCGACCCGCTGAACCTGATCCGGCTGACACCGGCGTAGGGAGGGAGCGGCTTTCTCCAGAAGACCGTCCTCTCCCGCTTGAGGAGTAGTGACGAATGGCCGATATCCCCGCCCGCACCGAGCTGAAGGTCACCACCGGCCCGATCCGCGGCAGCAAGAAGATCCATGTCGGTCCGCTCGGCGTCGCGATGCGCGAGATTCACCTCGAACCCTCCTCGGGCGAGCCGCCGCTGCGCGTCTATGACTGCTCCGGCCCCTATACCGACCCCGAAGCCCGTATCGACATCATGGCCGGCTTGCCCGAGCTCCGCCGCGACTGGATCCGCAACCGCGGCGATGTCGAGGAAGTCGCCCAGCGCGAGGTCCGTCCCGAGGATAACGGCCAGCTCGGCCCCGATCGTTCGGGCGGCGTCCAGCCCTTCCCCAATGTCCGCAAGCGCGTCCTCCGCGCCAAGGCCGGCGCCAACGTTTCGCAGATGCACTATGCCCGCCGCGGCATCATCACGCCCGAGATGGAATATGTCGCGACCCGCGAAAATCTCGGTCGCGAGATGCTCAAGGAATATGTCCGCGACGGTCAGGACTGGGGCGCTTCGATCCCCGACTATGTGACGCCCGAGTTCGTCCGTGACGAGATCGCCCGCGGCCGCGCGATCATCCCCAACAACATCAACCACCCCGAATCCGAGCCGATGGCGATCGGCCGCAACTTCCTGGTCAAGATCAACGCCAATATCGGCAACTCCGCCGTCGCGTCCGACGTCGCGCAGGAAGTCGACAAGATGGTGTGGGCGATCCGCTGGGGCGCCGACACGATCATGGACCTCTCCACCGGCCGCAACATCCACGACACCCGCGAATGGATCCTGCGCAACTCGCCGGTCCCGGTCGGCACCGTGCCGATCTACCAGGCGCTCGAGAAGGTCGGCGGTATCGCCGAGGACCTGACCTGGGAGATCTTCCGCGACACGCTGATCGAGCAGGCCGAACAGGGCGTCGACTATTTCACGATCCATGCCGGCGTGCGCCTGCCCTATATCCCGATGACCGCCAAGCGCGTCACCGGCATCGTCAGCCGCGGCGGATCGATCATGGCGAAATGGTGCCTGGCGCACCATCG
This sequence comes from Sphingomonas sp. GW821-FHT03E12, assembly GCF_059420685.1. Lineage (NCBI taxonomy): Bacteria > Pseudomonadati > Pseudomonadota > Alphaproteobacteria > Sphingomonadales > Sphingomonadaceae > Sphingomonas > Sphingomonas sp. GW821-FHT03E12. Next base: position 416,992 of record NZ_JBWKUF010000001.1, on the reverse strand, counting down.
CGAGAGCTTCCTCTATGAGAAGTTCGACGAGATCACCGAAATCATGAAGGCGTACGACATCGCCTATTCGCTCGGCGACGGCCTGCGCCCCGGCTCGATCGCGGACGCCAATGACGAGGCGCAGTTCGCCGAGCTCTATACGCTGGGCGAGCTCACCAAGCGCGCCTGGGAACAGGATGTTCAGGTGATGATCGAGGGTCCCGGACACGTCCCGATGCACAAGATCAAGGAGAATATGGACAAGCAGCTGCAGGCCTGCGGCGAGGCGCCCTTCTACACCTTGGGGCCGCTCACCACCGACATCGCGCCGGGCTATGACCATATCACCAGCGGCATCGGCGCCGCGATGATCGGCTGGTACGGCACGGCGATGCTCTGCTACGTCACGCCCAAGGAGCATCTCGGCCTCCCCGACCGCGACGACGTCAAGGTCGGCGTGGTGACCTACAAGCTCGCCGCCCATGCCGCCGATCTCGCCAAGGGGCACCCGGCGGCCAAGATGCGCGACGATGCACTCAGCCGCGCCCGCTTCGAATTCCGCTGGCGCGACCAGTTCAACCTCTCGCTCGATCCCGACACGGCCGAGAAATATCACGACCAGACGCTCCCGGCCGAAGGCGCCAAGACCGCGCATTTCTGTTCGATGTGCGGCCCCAAATTCTGCTCGATGAAGATCACGCAGGAGGTAAGGGACTTCGCCGCCAAGCAGAACGCCCCGGTCGAAACCTTTGTCGCGGCCGAGGAAGCCGAAGCCGGGATGCAGGCGATGTCGCAGCTCTACAACGAGACCGGGCGCGAGCTGTACATGGGTCAGGGCGACCGCGAGCACGATTGATGTCGCGCGTCGCTGCGATCCTCCACTGGCTCGGCCGGTTCGGGAACAGCTTTCGCAGCGACGCCGCATCTTCTCCCCGCCCGCCGCACCCGGCCAATGTGCCGGGGGCGTTCTATGTGGAGGACGGCTGCTGCATCACCTGCGGCGTGTGGGAGGAGATCGCGCCGGACCTGCTGGCATGGACCCCGGACGGCGACAGCAACCCCCATTGCTTCGTCGCCCGCCAGCCGGAAACCGATGCCGAGTTCGGCCGCATGCTCCAGGCGATGGAAGTCGCTGACCTTGACTGCATCCGCGTCCGCACCTGCCGTCCCGATTGGGCCGGCCGCCTGCGCGAGGCGGGGCTGGGCGATCAGATCGATCCCCCCGGCGAACCGCCGCGGTAGTCATCTCCGAAACGGATCAGCTTGCCTCCATTTCCGAGGCGAATGCTACTAGTCTTCCGACATTCGCATCGGGAGACACGCTATGCGATGGGGACGATTGGCGCTGGCGCTCGCCGGCATAACGCTTGTGTTCGGCGCACTGATCTTCGGGGCTGCGGCGGTAGCACAGGAGAAGGGCCGCGTACCGGAAGCTACCGATTTCACCACCATCACCACCAAGGCCGCCGCCAACCGCCTCGTCCGTGAGGGCAGGCTGATGAAGATCCATCTCTTCCCCACCGAGCTCGGTGGCCCGGCGAAGGAGCGGTACAATATCGTCTACATCACCCCGGAGGCGGCCGAGGCGCGCTCGCTGCTGATCAGCGTGCTCGAAAAGGACGTAGAGGAAGAGGCGATCGACCAGATGCGCATCACGCCCGACTATAAGGGCACCAGCATCATCCCCACCCGTATCCGCTTCAAGGCCTGGCACAGCCAGCGCGCGGGCGGGGAGTACGAGACGGTGCTGGAGGTCTGGTGAGTGTGAGCAGGCAGAGTCCGGTTCTTCAGGTGCGGTGGTACCGCTACGGGAAACGCCGTCTTCATGAACCGTGTCGGCCCGAGCGCGTTACATAGGTTCCCATGCGCGCTCGCAACCCGCTCTACATCATGGCCAAGCCTCCGCCTGAGGCGCAGGTCAGGATCACTGCGCTCCCGCGCAACGATCCTTCGCGCGGCCCGGATCTGCTCCACGTCACCCTCGTCTCGCTGTTCGATCTCCACTACGCCCGGCCCGAATGGCTGGCGCAAGTGATCGCCGCGCTCGACAGCTTCGACGGTCCGGCCTTTCCGGTCGCCTTCGACCGGATCGAGAATCGCAAGGCGGTGACGCTGCGTACCCGCGACCCGTTGACGCAGGCCCGCGCCTTCCAGACGGCGCTCGTTCGTCACCTGCTGGAGCACAAGGCCCCGCTCACGCTCGGCACGACGCCCGAACCGCATGTCACGATCAATTATCGCGGCGACCGGCTCGGCGCGCAGAAAATTCCGGCGATCGGCTGGCTCGTCGATGAAATCCTGCTGATGGAAAGCGTCGTCGGCAAGACCATGCATGTGGAGCATGGTCGCTGGCCGCTGCGCCGGGATGGCGGCTGACGCCGCCTTCGCGCGGCGCGCCTTCAGCTCGCCGGTTCAGCCGCCTCGATGCGCTTCCACCGCCAGATCAGCAGCAACAGCCCGGTGATGATGAACAGCGCGAAGCCCGACAGCGCCCAGGCGTTGACATACCATTGCTGGCCCCAGCTGAACTCGCCCTTGAAGATCTTGGCCCAGCCGCGGAAATGCTGGGTCGCACCGACGGAGAGGCCGAACACCGCGAACACCGCCGACAGGTAGCGGATCAGCCAATGCGCCGGGTTGGGCAACAGCAGTAGCAGCCCGAGCAGCCCGATCACTGTGCGCTGCACCCGGCAATAGGGGCAGGCATAGACCAGGCCGGTAAGGTCGATCGCCCAGGTGGCCGCGGCGAGCGCGATCGCCGCCAGCCCCACCCAGAGGCGATGGCGCAGCAACAGATCCGGAAGCGTATCGAACATGGTTTCCCCCAACCCGGCCGCAGCGGCCCTTCGTGTGCTCAATGAGACAAAATCTCATTCCGGAATGCAAGCGATAAGGCGGAAACGAAACCCTGTCCGCTATTTTGCCGCCTCGGCGACCCGCGTCTCGGCCAAGATCGCGTCGAGCGCCGCCCGGTTCGACACGCGACCGTTCTGGATGACATAGGCGATCCGCTTCGTATTGCCGATATCTGCGGCCGGATTGGCATCTAGCAACACGATATCCGCGGCCTTGCCTCTGGATAGCCCGCCGAAATCCTTGCTGCGGCGCAGATAGTCGGCGGGAACCGTGGTCGCGGTGCGCAGCGCGTCCATCGGCGACAGTCCTGCCTCGACCAGCAGGGCCAGTTCGTCGTGCAGGCTGAAGCCCGGGAACACCATCGTGTCGCCGGTGTCGGTCCCGGCCATGACCTTCACGCCTGCGCGGTGTGCTTGCCCAGTCAGCCTGAGGCCGAGACGGAAGAACTCGCCCAGCGCCGCGGCCTGATCGGGCGTGGTCGATTTGAATCGGTCGAGGTCGCGGTCCCACATCTGCTTCTGCTGTGCCGGGATCCAGGCCATGCGCGGATCGGCGCGATAGGCGGGGTCGGAGGCGCGATAGTCCATCTGCCGCGTCAGATGGGTCGGTACGTAGAAGGTGCCGTGGCGCCGCATCGCCGCGATCTGTTCGCTGCACAGCGTCGCATCCTGCGTCTCCACCGCCTGCTTCGCCCGATCGATCGGGGACGGACGCTGCGCATCACCCGCCGGCTTGGCGAAGAAGGCGCGGTAGGTGGCCCCATAGGCTGAACAGTCGAGCGGCAGGTCGCGGGCATGTTCGATCGACCGCTGCCCCATCTCCGCTGCCTGCCGGACGCTCAGCTGCGCGGGAAGATGTCCGCTCACCTCGATCCGGTTGGCGCGCGCCGCTTCGAGCAGCAGCTTGTACGAGGCGGTATCGATGACGTCGCCCATCTTGATGACGTCGGGCTTGCGCTCCAGCAGCACGGGGATCAGTGCAGCGGTCTGTTCGGGGTTCTGCGGAAAGAAGCGTGCGCGCGGATCGGCGGGATCTTTGGGCGCGCCCGCCGACTGAATCTTCATCGTGGAGAGTGCCAGCAGACGCGGGCCGGTCAGCGTGCCGGCGTCAATCGCGGCGGCCGCCTTGCGCATCTCGCCGATGCACATGGCGATGCCCTTTTCGCTGTGGCAATCGCTCGCCATGTCGCGCGCGCCGGTGATGCCGTTGGCGTGCATCAGCGCCAGCGTGGATTTGTGCAGCGGCTTCAGATTGGCGTGGACATGCATGTCCATCAGGCCCGGGATGGCGAACTTGCCGGTGCCGTCGATCGTCGATTTCGCACGAGTCACGCGCTTCGTTCCCTTCCGGATCGAAACGATACGGCCATCGTCGATGACGATCTCCTGTGCCGGGCTGATCTTGCGGGTCTCGGGATCGATGACGGTCACGTTGGTGATGACCAGATCGGCGGGGTCACCGCTCTGCGCATAGGCGGCCGGTGCGGCCGCTGCAGCGAGCAGCAGGGTAAACATCGTGCGGTAAGTCAAAGAGAGCCCCCTCTTGCTGACAGACAATGTGACTTACTGCATTATATCACCATATCACGCAAGCATGGGGAGTGGCGCGTCCCGCCTTGTGCGTTAGGATGCGGCATGACCTATGCCAGGGACGCCACTCCGCCCTATTATCATGGCACCCGTGCCGATCTCGCGGCCGGCGATCTGCTCGTCCCCGGCTATGCCTCGAATTATGGCGAGGGGGCAGCGGCGCCGTGGATCTATTTCTCGGCGACGCTCGATGCGGCGATCTGGGGGTGCGAACTCGCGGCGGGTGAGGAGCGCGAGCGGATCTACATCGTCGAGCCGACCGGGGAATTCGTCGATGATCCCAACCTGACCGACGCCAAATTTCCGGGCAATCCGACCAAATCCTATCGTTCCCGGCAACCGCTGCGGGTGATTAGCGAGGTCGCGGAATGGCAAGGTCACCCGCCCGAACAGCTTCAGGCGATGAAGGAGCACCTCGCGCGCCTGAAGGCGCAGGGGATCGAAGCGATCGACTAGCTTTTCTCGCGCGATATAAGGGATGACTCCACTTTAGTACCAATTGACGGCCAGCCCTTCCTCTGAAACACGGGTCGCGAAAATCGAGGGAGGGGATTTGTGGCGCGGCGATTGTTGGCGTTGATACTCATGTTCTGCGGGTTCGGTGGTGCCGTCCACGCTTCGCCAGTCCAACCGGGGGCAGTCCAGCCGGGGAGCGTGTTGTGGGAGTTCCGCGCCGGCGGGCAGATCTGGGGATCGCTCACCCACGAGGCGGGCATGCTCTATTTCGGCAGCGACGATCGCCGCCTCTACGCGCTCGACACGGCCAGCCGCAAACTCCGATGGACGTTTGCGACCGGTGGCGCAATCCGTTCACAGCCTGCCATTGTCGGCGACCGCATCCTCGTCTCAAGCGACGACGGCTTCCTCTATGCCGTCGACCGCATGTCCGGGCGCGAGCGGTGGCGCTTCGATCTCAAGGCGCGCGATCTGCATCGCCGCCCGCCGTCGCCGGACACGCCCTATTTCGATTTTCTCCAATCCTCGCCGGTGGTGCATGCAGGAAAAGCCTATGCGGGCTCGCTCAGCGGTACCTTGTTCGTCATCGACGTCGCGACCGGCAAGCTCGATTGGAGCGTCGGGACGGGCGACGCGATCCGCAGTACGCCGGTCATCGCCGGAGGCCGGGTCTTTTTCGGCGGGTGGGACGATCATCTCTACGCGGTCGACCTGGCGACACGGAAAGTCCTCTGGCGCGCCGACACCGGCGGCGTCGTCCAGTCGACGCCTGCGGTCGATCGCGGGCGTGTGGTCGTCGGCAGCCGTAGTGCGCGGCTGATCGCCTATGACGTAGACACGGGCAAGGAAGCGTGGCGGCACGATTATACCGATGGCTCGTGGGTCGAATCCTCGGCGCTTGCCGCCAATGGCTTCTTCTATGTGGGCAGCTCGGACTCGCTCAAGCTTTCCGCGATCGCCGCGGACAGCGGGCGTGAGGTCTGGCAGTTCAAGGCCGGTGGCTGGGTCTGGGCGACCCCGGTGCTCGCCAACGGAACCCTCTATGCCGGCGCGATCAGCGCGCATCCCTATTATTTCGAGGGCGTGACGCTCAAGTCCGGTTTCTTCGCCGTCGATGCCGCGAGCGGCCGCCAGAAGTGGCGCTTCACGCCCCGGCCGACCCAGGGGTATGTCACCGGCGGCGTAATGGGCTCGCCGGTGATCGAGGGCGGGATTGTCTATGTCGGCGCGCTCGATGGCCGGATCTATGCGCTCAAGGAATGAGGTGCGCGATGCGTAACAGGAAATGGGACTCCATGATGAATCGGCTTGCCGTCCTCACCGCTGCGCTTGCCGCCGTCGCCACGCCTGCCCAGGCGAAGCGCGATCCCGCGCAGGTATTGATGCCGCCGCCAGGCCGCGATGCCGCGCATCAGCAATGGGGGTTTGCCGAGGCGGTGACGCACGGCGACACCGTTTATCTTTCCGGCGTGGTCGCCGGATTGTGGGGAGAGGAGACCGATGCCTCCGCCGCCTATGACCGCGCATTCCGGCAGATCGGGGACATCCTCAAACGCGCAGGCTCAAGCTGGGACGATGTAATCGAGATGACCACCTATCACACCGATCTCCCGGCCCAGCTCGATGCCTTCGTCAAGGTCAAGTCGCGCTACGTCACCGCGCCCTATCCCGCCTGGACCGCGATCGACGTCGACCGGCTTGTCCCCGACAAGGGGCTGGTCGAGATTAAGGTGGTCGCCAGAAGGACCAAATAGGGTTCGCGCATGCCCCATCTCGCTCACATCGCCCTTGTCGTCCGCGACTATGACGAAGCGCTCGCTTTCTATGTCGGCAAGCTCGGGTTCGAGCTGGTCGAGGACAGCTACCAGCCCGGGCAGGGCAAGCGTTGGGTGACGATCCGCCCGCCCGGCGCGCCGGACGACGCCGCGACCATCCTGCTTGCCCGCGCCGCGACGCTGGAACAGGCGCGCTTCATCGGCGATCAGGCGGGCGGGCGAGTCTTCCTGTTCCTGGCCACCGACGATTTCGACCGCGATCATGCCGCCTACACCGCCGCGGGCATCGAATGGGTGAGGCCCCCGGCGGTACAGTCCTATGGCAAGGTCGCCGTGTTCCGTGATCTCTACGGCAACCTTTGGGACCTGATCGAATTCTCCTCAGGCAGCACCGCGTCCTAGCTGCGGCTCACCCCGCGGGACACAGCGCCACGCTTCTGGAGCGCTGATCGATCAGGATAGCAAAATGCTGCAACGCATGTGCCCCGGCGAGCAGCTCGGGATAGCGATCCGAGACGCGCACCTCGACATCGGACAGGCTTGCCGCACCGATACGAAACGGGCCGCGTACCGTCGCCCGCCCGGTATCGACGGTGGTATTGGTCAGATGGCTCGTGGTTGCTGCCGTGACGGCGCCGCCCGAAACGCGATCGAACAGTGCCCTGGGCAGCACGAAGCTCACATTGGCGCCGGTGTCCAGATTGGCTTCGGCGGTCACGCCATCGATCGTCACCGGCACGCGGAACGGGCGGTCATAGCTAAGCACGCCCGCCGCGCCGCGCGTCAGACCGGGGCTGCGGCTGAATGTCAGCAGGCGTGCCGGATAGTCGATCACCAAGAGACCATCGCTGAAGAAATCGCGGCCGATAATCCCCGCAAATTTCGCTTCGGGCGCGAGGCGGCTGCCATAGTCGCGCGTGATCACATTGAGGTCGCGGCGCACCAGTCCGCCCAGCTCGAGCGTCGCGAACCGCGTCATCTCGACCTTTGCCGTCGCGACCCCGTCCGATGTTTCGCCTTCGCCTTCGCCTGCGACCGGCAGGCCGAGCTGCCTGACCAGACTCGCGTCGGCACGGCCCATGCCGCTCGCACCGGTATCGACCGCAAAGCGGAACGAGCCCGCGCCATCGACCTTTGCCTGGACATAGATGCGGCCATCGACCACCTCGAACGGCACTTGCACCAGCGCGTTGTTACGGGTGCTATCCACCAGTGCGCAGACCGCCGGCTCCTCTGCAGCGAGCGCCGCTTGTGCACCCGTCAGGCACAGTGCCGCCGCCATCACCGCCCTCGCTCCGCCGCTTCCGACCATTTCACCGCTCCATGTGACTTGCTGTTCTAATGCGCTGATACGGAAGATGCGGTCAATCGGGGGGCGTCTTGGCGGCGGGCCACCGTACATGGTACGAAGCCGGCCTTTCCATCGAAAGGCTTGCTCCATGCGCCGTCTCGCCCTGCTTGCCGCTACCGCGTCGCTTGCCGCCCTTGCGACGGCGCCGGCCGTTTCCAGTGCCGCCGTGCCGGCCCCGCAGGCGACGCCCAAGCCCAAGCCGACTCCCACGCCCAGCCCGAAACCGGGCGGCAGTGGCGGGCACGTCAAGCCGTTCAGCGGGGTGGGCGGTGCCGATCTGGCGCCCACCCCGACTCCGACGCCGACACACAAGCACCCGAACTAAGGCGGTTCTGTTCTGTTGCTTTCCGGAGTCGATCGATGAGCCTCGCCCTTGCTCTGTTTGCCGCCGCTGCTGCGCAGCAAGGGGCAATCGACCCCGCAGCTCGAACCGCGATCGAAGCGACTTGCTTCGACTATCTCGATGGTCAGCTCGAAGGCGATCCCGCGCGCGTGGCCCGTGCGCTGCATCCGGATCTCGCGAAGCGCCGGGTGCTCGGCGACACGCCTGACGAGAAGCTTGGGCTGCGCCGGATGAGCAAGGAGGAGCTGGTCGACCTGACCCGGCAGGGCGCGCTCAAGACGCCGAAGGCACAGTGGAACCGATCGTGCCGGGTTCTCGACGTGGCGGGCAACGCGGCGGTGGCGCGCGCGGAAACGCCATGGTTCGTGGACTATTTCCACCTCGGCAAGTTTGGCGAGCGCTGGATCATCGTCAACGCGCTCTGGTACCAGAAGCCGCGCGGAAACTGACCTTCGGGCCTCTTGCTCGTGGCATCGGGCTTTGCCAGACCCGGCGCATGACGCCGTCCTTTGCGATGATCGACGACTTCCTCGCCAACCCGCTCGAGATGCGGCGGCAGGCACTTGGCCTCGGCTTCGATCGGGCTGCGAAGGATGCCGGCGCGAATTTCCCGGGCGTCACCTCTGCGCGGGCGCTGCCGATCCCGGGTCTCGACGAGACGGTCTCACGCATCGCGGGGCGCCCGCTGGCGGGTGCGCCAGGCACGTTGCATGGCCATTGCCGCCTGACGCTGCGCAATGATCGCGGGGCGAGTGGGGTGCATTGCGACCCCGCCGCCTATTCGGGAATCCTCTATCTCAGCCTGCCCGAACATTGCCGTGGCGGCACCGATTTCTACCGGCATCGCCGCACCGGGCTGGAGCGGGTTCCGGCGACGCTCGACGGCGTCGCCGCTGCGGGATATCCGACGGGCGACGCGCTCGTGGCGGACGTGATCAACCGCGACACGATGAAGCCTTCGGCCTGGGAACGGAGCTTCACCGCGCCGATGCGCTTCAACCGGCTGATCCTGTTCAGCCCGTGGATGTTCCATAACAGCGCCGCCGGGTTCGGCGCCGGGCCGGACGACGGCCGGCTGGTCTATCTCATGTTCTTCGCGCCGGCATGAGCGAGGCGCCGCTCTCCCTGACGGGCATCGCCGAAGCGCCGGTGACCCCCGACCAGTCGGCGCCCGATGTCCGGCATCCGCCCTTCGTGCTCGTCGCGATGGCAGCGCTTGCCGGGGCGGTGCTGGTCCTCGCGATCCTCGGTCGCACCATCGCCGGCGGCAGCTGCTTTACATTCGACAGCGCGATCATGCTGGCATTGCGCCAGGACGGAAACCTTGCCGCCCCCGCCGGACCGCTCTGGCTCAAACAGGCGATGATCGACGTGACCGCGCTGGGCGGGGAGACGGTGCTGACCCTGGCCGCGGCGGTCACCATCGGCTTTCTCATTGCCAGCCGCCATCTGCTGGCGGCGGCGTTGGTCTTTGCCGGTACCGTCTCCGGCTCGATCGCGGTCGCGTCCGTCAAAATCTGGGTCGGGCGCGAACGGCCCGCGCTGGTCGATCATCTGGTCGAGGTCGGTTCGGCGAGTTTCCCAAGCGGCCACGCCGCCAACAGCGCGATCATCTATCTGACCATCGCCTTGCTCAGTATCCAGGTGATCACCCGCCGCGCCGCACGCTGGTTCCTGTTCGCCGTCACACTCCTGCTGGTCGCCGCGATCGGCGTGAGCCGCGTCTATCTCGGCGTCCACTGGCCCAGCGACGTGCTGGCCGGCTGGAGCTTCGGCGCGCTCTGGGCGCTGGCATGGTGGGCGTTTGGCAGCTGGCTGCGGTTGCGGCTCAGCCGGTAACGCTGCGCGTCAGTGCGCCCAGCGCTCGCCCAGCACCTCTGCCTTGTCGTTCTGCCAGCGCACTTCCATCGCCGGTTCGTCCTTGCGGCCCGGCGCAAACAGTTCGTAGATCGTGGCGCCACTGTCGACCTGGCGGCTCTCGATCACGCGTTCGGGGGTGAAGGCGTCCTTCTTCGCCGCGGCGGCGGTGCGGACCGGCGCAGGCGCGGCGGCCCAGTCGATGTCTCGCTGCACCTCGACGGCGGTCAGCTTGCCGTCTGCCCCCTGAAGCACATCGATCTCGACTTCGCTGCCGTCGGGGCGTGTGCCTTCGACGTCATAATAGACCCGCCCCTCGCGTTCCTTGCGCTCGGCTTCCGCGATGGTCATCCCCGGCACGGTCGCCTCGACCAGCTCGGCAAGACCTGCGGGCAGGTCGGCCTCGGCCACATTGCTGATCGACGTCGTCGGCCCGGCCGAGAGGATGCCGTTATCGGCTTCGATCGCATTGTTGGTCGTGTCGGCGGCGGGCGAGCAGGCGGCCAGCGCGGTGGCGAGGGCAAGCAGGGGGACGGCGCAGCGCATCAGGATTCTCCTCGGGGAAACCGGTGTCTATCCTGCGCCGGGCGTGCGCGGCGCGCAACCTTCGTCGCGGCGAAGCGATTCATCGTCGAGGGAGACTCACCATGTTCGTCGCGGCCTATTGGTGGAAAGTGCATCCGGGCAAGGAGGCGCAGTTCCGTGCCGCCTGGCGTCGCGGCACGGCGCTCATCCAGGCGAAATACGGCTCGCTCGGATCGAGGCTGCATCGCGACGATCACGGGTGCTTCATCGGCGTTGCCGAATGGCCCGACCGCGCAACCTGGCAGGCCGCGTTCGACGCCCGGATGGTCTATGACGAGCCGGAGACCCGCGCTGCCTTCGTCGATGCCATCGCCGATACTGCGCGCGAGCCGATGCTGCTGATGGAGGTCACCGACGACCTGCTCGATCGCTAGCTCAGCCGTGCGCCACTGCCGAGCGGACGAAGGGATCGATCGCCGCCTTTTGCTCAGCGCGTTTCCATGCCTTTTCGTGGAAGAAGAAGGCGACTGCGTTGATGCATGGCTCGATCAGGGCGATCCCGCCCGCCAGCGCCAGCGAGCCGGTAAAGGCATAGGCGACGCTGAAGCCGACGGTCAGGTGGACCGCGAGATAGGTCAGCGTTTTCAGCAGATCACGTTGCATGGGTGGTTCCTCGTGACGTGGAACCGCCAATCTAATGCATCAGGAAATCGATCTGTAACGCGAAGATGTGGCCTGAGTTATCGCCCCAATCGATCAGGCCGCTGCGCGAAGCTCCAGCCGTTCCCAGATCTCGACCAGCGCGGCGGTCAGCTCGCGCATCATCGCCTCGTCATGCGCCGGACCGGGCGTGAAGCGCAGCCGTTCGGTACCGCGCGGTACGGTCGGGTAGTTGATCGGCTGGACGTACACACCGTACTCGGCGAGCAGGATGTCGCTGATCCGCTTGGCCTTGACCGGGTCGCCGACCATCAGCGGCACGATGTGCGTCACCGTGTCCATCACCGGAAGGCCGGCCTCGGCCATCATTGCCTTGAGCTTCGCGGCGGCCGCCTGTTGTCCGGCGCGTTCCTCGCTCGATTGCTTGAGATGGCGCACCGACGCCAGCGCGCCCGCGACCAGTACCGGCGAAAGCGATGTGGTGAAGATGAAGCCGGGGGCATAGCTGCGGATCACGTCGATGATCGTCTGGTCCGCGGCGATATAGCCGCCCATGACGCCGAACGCCTTGCCCAGCGTCCCCTCGATGATCGTCAGCCGCGATGCCGCTTCGTCGCGCTCCGAAATCCCGCCGCCGCGCGCGCCGTACATGCCGACCGCATGGACCTCGTCCAGATAGGTCAGCGCATTATATTTGTCGGCAAGGTCGCAGATGGCGTGGATCGGCGCGACGTCGCCGTCCATCGAATAGACGCTCTCGAACGCGATCAGCTTGGGTGCCGCGGGATCGTCCGCCGCGAGCAGCTCCTCCAGATGCGCGATGTCGTTGTGCCGCCAAACGCGCTTCTCGCAGCCCGAATTGCGGATGCCCGCGATCATCGATGCGTGATTGAGCTCGTCCGAATAGATGATGCAGCCGGGCAGCACCTTGGCGAGCGTCGACAGTGTTGCCTCGTTCGAGACATAGCCGCTGGTGAACAGCAGCGCGCCCTGCTTGCCGTGCAGATCGGCGAGTTCGCCTTCCAGGTCGACGTGATAATGCGTGTTGCCGCCGATGTTGCGCGTGCCACCCGATCCCGCGCCGACGTCATGGAGCGCTTCCTCCATCGCGGCGATCACCTTGGGGTGCTGACCCATTGCGAGATAGTCGTTCGAGCACCAGACGGTGATGGGCTTCGGCCCGTTATGGCCGTGGAAGCAGCGCGCGTTGGGGAACATGCCCTTGTTGCGCAGGATATCGATGAACACCCGATAGCGGCCTTCGGCATGCAGCCGGTCGATCGCCTGGGTGAAGACGCGCGAATAATCCACGGCGCGCGGAGTCGTGTCGGTGCTCATGGCCGGCCCCGATAACGGTTTCGCTCGCCGAATGCCAGCGCGGCGGGGCGCGATTGTTTCCATAAGCGCGATCGAAGCGGTCGATTCTGGCGCATTCCTATCCTCTACCGGGACTCAATAGCGGCTTCATGCTATAGAAATACCACCGCAGAAACGGGACTCCGAGCATTTCCGCGGCTGAGAGCCATCGCACTCCCGCTTGGATCGAGGGAGACGGACATGGAACGCAATGACTATGCCTATTTCAGACAGCGCGAGGCCGACGAGCGCGATTGTGCGGAGCGCGCGCAGGATCTGACCGCGCGCCGTGCACATCTCGACATGGCCGAGCGCTATGCCGAACGGGTGCGGTCGATGGCGCCGTCGGCGACGCCTGAGGCTGCCTAGCTGACCCGACGCCAAGGCTGAACGTCGCGGACATCAAGTCTGCACACGCCGGTCAATCGATGCGACCCGATATATTGGCGCACCCGCGCATCGTAATCGGACTTCAGAGGATCGGCGAACGCCCAGTCGCGTGGCTGGAAGGTCGAATAGCCCCCAAGCGTCGGCACGCGCCAGATCTGCGCGAGCAGCATCGAATCGTCGTTATGCGGATGCTTGGCGTGCATGGCCTCGCTGCGATAGAGCGGCTCCCCAACCCGGGTCTGCACCGCGTAGAAGCTGCGGCATTCCGCGGGCGGCGCGGGGATGGCGGTCAGCGGCGCCCAATAGGCCGAGCGGCTGAGCTGTGCCGATGAGCCGGTATTGAGTTGCTCGGCGAGCAGCAATGCCACCAAGGCCATGCCGATTGCGCGCCGCTCGGCGAGCAACGCCATCAGCCTGTGCCGGTAGACCGCGGCGACGATCAGCAGCACGGGCAGGACCAGGAAGATCTGGTAGCGCAGCACGACGCGAAGCCCCTTCGCGCCCGGCACGAGATGGAACACCGCTCCCCAGGGCGAAGCGACCCAGAGCTGAAGCGTCAGCAGCCAACTCGCCGCGATCGCCATGGCAAAGGCGAACAGCACCGGATCGGCGGGAACACGCCGCCGCAACACGCGCCACAGCGCGGTGACGGCCAGCACGAAGAGCAGGACCGGGAAGCCCGATTCATGCTCACCCCCGAACACGCGGCGCGGCAGATCGGGATCGGGTGCGAACAGGCCGAGCAGCGCGCCCATCCCGCTGTTGATCCAGCCCCAGAGGAGGTTGGCCGGTCCGGTGTTCACCAGATCGATCGGCGTGACCAGATAGCCGAGCATCTTCCAATAGCCGTGCCCGCCCGACTCGCCCGCCTTGGGCAGATAGACGGTGAGGAAAGGGATCACCCCGACCGCAAAGATCGCGAAGCAAATTCCCAGCGTTGCCGCATGGGCCTTGAGCAGCGCCAGGGCCTTGCCCGGCCGCCAGTTGCCGGTGGCGATCAGCCAGCACAGCACGAACACGCAGGCGAACCACAAGGTGAACCACGCCATGTAGTAAGCGGTGACCAGCCATGCCGCCATCAGCACCGCGAGCGCGCCGCCCGTCAGCCGTGTGCGCCGCCGGTTGCCGCTTGCCTCCGCCCGAACTGCGCCGATTGCGAGGATCATCGCGACTGGCACCAGTCCCACGCTCTGGAGCTGGGCGTGAACCGCATGGACCGTCATGCTGTTGCAGATGGTGAAGAGCGCTGCGACCAGCAGCGCGACCGGCGCCTGCCAGCCCAGTGTCCGCCGTGTCAGCCACCAGCTCGCGACAAAGCCGATCGTCTTGAACGTCGCGGCGTTCAGCGTGTCCGATACGAACGGGTCGAACCACATCCGCCAGAAGGAATAGATCAGGCCATAGAGGAAATAGCCGTCATTATAGCCGAGCGTGCCGGGGTGCGGATGGAAGTAGATCGGCGTGTTCCACAGCGAATGACCGCTCAGTACGTTGCGCCAATGTTCGAGCAGGCTGATCTCGATGATCCCGTCCGCACGGTCGCCGAAGCCGAGATCGAAGCCGCTCCACACCGGGTCGCGGAACGCGATCAGCATCGCCGCCAGCCAGACCAGCAACAGCCAGACCCATTCGCGGCGGCCGGTCAAAGCGCTTCGATCTTCTGTATCCCGTACCCTGCCAGCGCCGGCGCAAGCGCTTGCGCGGCATCGTTGAGACGGGTGAACACCGTAATGCCGGGCGGCGGGGTATCCGGCCATTCCTGCCCGTCGGTCAAATAGGCGATTCGCCGCGCAATGCCGGGCCCGCCATCGACAAAGGTCACGGGATGCGGCGCCACGGCGGCAAGCTCGGCCTCGACCAGCGGGAAATGCGTACAGGCATTGACGATCACATCGATCCGTTCGCCGCCCGGCCGGGCGAACAGCCCGTCGAGCACCGCGCGGAAGCGTGCGGGATCGGGTGTCTTGCCATGCAGCTTCGCTTCGGCGAGCTGGACCAGCTCCGCGCTGCCATGGCGGATCACCGTGCAGTCCGCGGCGAACTGCGCGGCGAGATTATCGACATAGGGCTGGCGCACCGTCGCTTCGGTTCCGAGCACGCCGATCACGCGCGTCCTGGATAGCAAGGCGGCTGGCTTGATCGCGGGGACGGTGCCGACGATCGGGATGTCGAGCGCGGCGCGGACATGCGCGAGCGCGATCGTCGACGCGGTGTTGCACGCGATGACGATCAGCCGCGGCCGGTACCGCTCGGCCAGCCGCCCGAGCAGCGCGGGCACGCGCGCTGCGATCTCCTCCTCGCTCTTGGTCCCGTAGGGGAAGCCCGCGCTATCCGCGGCATAGACGAGCGGTGCGTGCGGCAGCAGTGCGCGTGCAGGCGCGAGAACTGACAGCCCGCCTACGCCGGAATCGAAGAAAAGGACGGGCCGGGTATCGGCCATGCGGTGCGGTCGCCTGTTTGAGGGTTGTTGCGCCCGCTTATCGAAATACCTAGCTTCGGCGCAAGCAAGGGGAAGCACGCTGACGACCGAAATCCTTTGGGGACCGCCGACGCTGGCGCTGCTGCTGGGCTATCTGCTCGGTTCGATCCCGTTCGGCGTGCTGCTCACGCGGATCGCGGGCACAGGCGATCTGCGCTCGATCGGATCGGGCAATATCGGTGCGACCAATGTGTTGCGCACCGGCCGCAAGGGACTCGCTGCGGCGACGCTGCTGCTCGACCTGCTCAAGGGCGCGGCAGCGATCTGGATCGCGGAGGCGCTGTGGCCGGGCCACGGCGTGGTCGCGGCGGCCGGCGCATTCTTCGGGCATTGCTATCCGGTCTGGCTCAAATTCCGGGGCGGCAAGGGCGTCGCGACGCTGATGGGCATCGTCCTCGCGCTCCATTGGCCCTCGGCGCTGGTCTATGCGGCCGTGTGGCTCGGCTTGCTTGCGGCACTCCGTATTTCCTCGGTTGCAGGCATGCTCGCGGCGGTGAGTGCGCCCGCAAGTGCGGCTTTCTTTGGCCGCTTCGATATCGTGCCGCTGCTGCTCGGGCTCGCGCTGATCGTGCTGTGGAAGCACCGCGAGAATATCGCGCGGCTGCTCGCCGGGACGGAGCCGCGCGTCGGCCGAAAGAATGGGTGAGGGCGAGGCTGACCTCGCCCGTCTCCGGCTGATCCGCTCCCCGCGCATCGGCCCCGTTACCTACCGCCAGCTGATCGCCCGCTTCGGAACCGCGGAGGCGGCGCTTGACGCGCTGCCTGCACTGGCGATGCGCGGCGGTGGCGGCGCTGCGCCCATGATCGCCGACTCAGGTGCGGCCCGGCGCGAGATGGCCGTGGTGGCCAGGCTTGGCGCGCGGCATCTGTTCCTCGGCGATTCCGCCTATCCGCCGCTGCTCGCCGAGCTGGAGACAGCGCCTCCGGTGCTGATCGTGCGCGGCAATCTGGGTCTCTTGCATCGCTCCTGCGTGGCGATGGTCGGCGCGCGCAACGCGTCGGCAGCGGCCTGCCGCTTCGCCCGTCAGCTTGCCCAGGGACTGGCGGAGGCCGGGGCGACGATCGTGTCGGGGCTGGCGCGCGGGATCGACACCGCTGCACATCAGGGCTCGATCGGCGGCGGCACCGTCGGCGTGATCGCGAGCGGGATCGACATCGCCTTCCCGCCCGAGAATCGCGATCTGCAGGAACGGGTGGCCAGCGAGGGCCTGTTGCTCGCCGAACAGCCGCCGGGCGCCGAGCCGCTCGCCCGGCATTTTCCGTCGCGCAACCGGATCATCGCGGGTCTTGCGCAGGGAACGGTCGTGGTCGAGGCCGCGCCACGCTCGGGTTCGCTGATCACCGCGCGGATCGCTGCGGAGGCGGGGCGCGAGGTGATGGCGGTGCCCGGCTCGCCGCTCGATCCGCGCGCGCAGGGATGCAATCTGCTGATCCGCGAGGGCGCGACACTGGTGCAGACTGTCGAAGATATTCTCGAGGCGATCCGTCCGATCGACACGCGGGCCGTGCGCGCGCCCGTCAGCGGCTTCGAAAGCGAACCTGCGGCGGAGCCGGGCGAAGCCGAGCGCCGCCGGATCCAGGCGCTGCTCGGCCCGGTGCCGGTGCCGGTCGACGAGCTGATCCGGCAGGCTGGGCTTCAGGCTGCGGCGGTGCAGCTGGTGCTGCTCGAGCTCGAGCTTGCCGGGCGGCTGGAGCGGCACGCGGGTGGGCGGGTGAGCCTTGGCTGAGCTTCACGCCGCGCGCAGGCGGATATGGGCGGCGCGAAGGGCCATGGGGTAGAGGATCTCATTCTCCGCTCGCACGCGTCGCTGCAGCGTGTCCAGCAGGGCCTGCAGGCTGGTCACGAAGCCGTCGCGATGCGCGGCGATCGAGGGCTCGTCCCAGTGCGCGACGAAGCTTCGCCAGTCGCTGGCGACCGACGCGAAGGCGTTGATCGCTTCCTCCGCCATGATCCGCTGGCCGGCATCGCCGCTGGCAAGCAGCAGCGGATAGATCTGCTCATCCTCGATCGCGAGGTGCGGGGTTAGCAGGGAATCGAGCCGCCCGAGGCTAGCGGAAAGCGTCGCGGCTCCGGCGCCGTCTTCGATCTCTCGCACAAGATCCCGGACCACCGCAAAGATGGCGCTGTGGTCGTGCATGAGATCCTCGAACGACAGCATCCCGCCTCGTCTAACGGTGGAATCACACCATCCAATAACCGGAATGGGTTAAGAACCCGTCGCATCCGCCTCTTGACGCCTGGCGGGGCGCCTTCCCATCCTCGCGCGTATACGCGAAGCCTCAAATCGGAACCCCATGCAGCTGGTCATCGTCGAATCGCCCGCCAAGGCGAAAACCATCGAGAAGTATCTGGGCAAGGACTATCGGGTCCTGGCCTCCTATGGCCATGTCCGCGACCTGCCGCCCAAGGACGGGTCGGTGAAGCCCGATGAGGGTTTCGCGATGGACTGGGAAACCTATGCCGACAAGGCGAAGCAGCTCAAGGCGATCACTGACGAGGCCAAGAAGGCCGACCGTCTGATCCTCGCCACCGACCCCGATCGCGAGGGCGAGGCGATCAGCTGGCACGTGCAGGAACTGCTCGCGAAGAAGAAGGCGCTGCCCAAGGAGGTCGAGCGCGTCACCTTCAACGCGATTACCAAGCCCGCGATCCTCGAAGCGATGGCGAACCCGCGCCAGCTCGATACCGACCTGATCGACGCCTATCGTGCGCGCCGCGCGCTCGATTATCTCGTCGGCTTCACCCTCTCGCCGGTGCTGTGGCGCAAGCTGCCCGGCGCCAAGTCGGCCGGCCGCGTCCAGTCGGTCGCGCTGCGCCTGATCGTCGAGCGCGAGCGCGAGATCGAGCTGTTCAAGCCGCAGGAATATTGGTCGGTCACTGCGCATCTCGAGCATGACGGCACCGCATTCGACGCGCGCCTGACCCGCTTCGAGGGCAAGAAGCTCGACCGCCTGTCGATTGGCGACGAGGGCACCGCGAGCCGCGCCAAGGCCGCGGTGGAGCAGGGCCGATTCTCTGTTGCCTCGGTCGAGACCAAGCCGGCGATGCGCAACCCGCCGCCGCCCTTCGCGACCTCGACCCTGCAGCAGGAGGCCGCGCGCAAGCTGGGTTTCTCAGCCAGCCACACGATGCGGATCGCACAGGCGCTCTACGAGGATGGCGCGATCACCTATATGCGGACCGACGGCGTGCAGATGGACGGCAGCGCCATCGACGCCGCGCGCAAGGCGATCGTGAATCGCTATCAGGCAAGCTACATCCCCGACAAGCCGCGCCAGTATCAGACCAAGGCCAAGAACGCGCAGGAAGCGCATGAGGCGATTCGCCCGACCGACTTCAGCCGCGACAAGGCGGGGTCGGGCGATCATGCCAAGCTCTACGATCTGATCTGGAAGCGTGCACTGGCGAGCCAGATGTCGTCGGCCCGGATGGAACGTACCACCGTCGAGCTGGAGGAGCCCACCGGACAGGATGCGCTGCGCGCGACGGGCCAGGTGGTGATCTTCCCCGGTTATCTGGCGCTGTACGAGGAAGGCCGCGACGACAGCGACGACGATGATTCGCGCCGCCTGCCGGTGATCCGCAATGGCGATACGCCCGCCAAGAAGGGCGTCGATGCCGAACAGCATTTCACCCAGCCGCCGCCGCGCTTCTCGGAAGCTTCGCTGATCAAGCGGCTCGAGGAGCTCGGTATCGGCCGCCCCTCGACCGTCGCTGCGATCATTCAGGTGCTCAAGGACCGCGCCTATGTCCGCGTCGAGAAGAACCGATTCTTCGCGGAAGAGAGCGGGCGGCTGCTGACTGCGTTTCTCGAGCGCTTCTTCGAGAAATACGTCAACTACGACTACACCGCCGGGCTTGAGGAGGAGCTGGACGATGTGTCGGGCGGCCGCGCCGGATGGCAGGCGGTGCTCGATGCCTTCTGGAAGGATTTCCGCCCGCGCACCGACGAGGTGATGGAGCGCAAGCCGAGCGAGGTGACCGAGGCGCTCGACCAGTTCCTCGAACCCTATCTCTTCCCCGACAAGGGCGACGGCAGCGATCCGCGCCTCTGTCCGTCGTGCGGCGAGGGCCGCCTCGCGCTGCGCGGCGGAAAGTTCGGTGCGTTCGTCGCCTGCTCCAACTATCCCGAGTGCAAGTTCACCCGCCGCTTCGGCCAGCCGGGCGGGGAAAATGGCGGCGACAGCGGGCCGGAAGTGATCGGGCAGGATCCGGTGACGGGCGAGGACATCTCGCGCCGTTCGGGGCGATTCGGGCCGTATATCCAGCGCGGCGAGGGCAAGGAGGCGGCGCGTGCCTCGATCCCCAAGGATATTCCCGAATTCGACCTCGACTGGGCGGTGAAGCTGCTCAATCTCCCGCGCACCATCGGCGATCATCCCGAGAGCGGGAAGCCGATCACGGCATCGATCGGCCGTTACGGTCCCTATCTGGCGCATGACGGCAAATATGCGCGACTGTCGTCGACGATGGACGTGTTCGAGACCGGCATGAACGCTGCGGTGGTCAAGCTCGCCGAGGCGGCGAATGGTGGCGGCCGGTCACGCGGCGCAAGCCGGGAGCCGCTGAAGGTGTTTGGCGCGCATCCGGAGTCGGGCGCGGAGATCAAGCTGATGGAAGGGCGCTTCGGCCCCTATCTCACCGACGGCACGACCAATGCGACTCTGCCCAAGTCGGCCGATCAGGCGGCGTTGACGTTCGAAGAAGCGGTGCAGCTGATCGACGCCAAGGCTGCGGCGGGGCCGGCCAAGAAGAAGGGCCGCAAGGCGCCGGCGAAGAAGGCTGCGGCGAAAAAGGCGCCGGCGAAGAAGGCTGCGGCGAAAAAGAGCTAGGCTGATGGCGTGGCAGCCTCCGCCCACGCAATATTGGACCTATCTGCCCGCCGGCTTTCTGCTGCTGGTTCTCGCCTTGGTCGCCGTTCTCGCGTCCTATCGCGAACCAAGGCCTGGAAAGGCGGCGCCAGCGTCATTTGGTCCCTTGATCCTGCAATCCCGGGCATCGTCGGAAGATCTGCGGTCCTGTCTGGCGGCGTGGCGAGCGAAGGGACTGTGGCTGGGTCCCGAGCGGCGCGGCAGCGGCCGGCGGATCGGATGGCACGGAACCTGGCGGAGGCTCTACAGCGAGCCGGACGCCCATCGGGCAACCAACTCGGCGCGACAACTGGTCGTCGATGTCATCGACCAGGGGGCGGACAGGACAATCCGCGTCTTCACGCGCTCGGGAAGCCGTTGCGCAACTCGGAGCGCAAGGTGCTGGAAGCCTGTGCTGGCGCTGCGGGGTGATCAGGCCGCGCGCAGCGTGATCATCTGGAGCCAGGAGCGGGCCTGTTTCTGCGCTTCGATGATCTCGCGCGCGGTCATGTCCTCGGCCACCTCGGCGCGCATGTACGGCGCGTGGGCGCTGCCCTTGAGCGCCGCGATGTTGAACCATTTATGCGCTTCGATCAGGTCGACATCGATACCGGCGGCGCCGCTCGAATAGACCATGCCAAGCTCATAGGCCGCGTCCGGGTTGCCCCGTGCCGCGTCGGCGAGTCGGCTATCGATCAGGAACTGTGCGCTCTTGAGACTGTTGCCCATGATAATGCCCCACTTTTGGTCTGTATCCTCATGGGACGCAGCCTGCGGCATTCATGGTAACCAAAGCGTTAACGGCGTTTTGCGTTCAGAAGACGGCACCAGCCCGCTCCCCCGCCCAAGGTTCCGGCGATGCGAAGCATCGTTCGAAAGGCTGCGGAGGGTGGTGCCGAACTCGGTAGATATTAGCTAGCCTCGACGGCGATGTTGTCGATCAGACGCGTACCGCCGATCCGGGCGGCGGCGAGCAGGCGGCGGGGCTTGCCCGAAACCGGCGCACCAAGCGTTTCGGCATCGGCCAGCTCGACATAGTCGATCTCGAACCCCGCCGCCTCGAGCGAGGCGCGGGCGATCGCGAGGGCGGCATCGGCATCTTCGCCCTTCTCGATCGCCTTCGCCGCGACGCCCAGCGCCCGCGGCAGTGCCACCGCCGCGGTGCGATCCTCGGGCATCAGATAGACGTTGCGCGAGGAGAGAGCGAGACCGTCATCGTCGCGCTGCGTCGGCACGCCGCGCACGTCGATGTCGAAATCGAGATCGGCGACCATCCGCCGGATCACTGCGAGCTGCTGGAAATCCTTCTCGCCGAACAGCGCGACGTCGGGCTTCACCTGGTTGAACAGCTTGGCCACCACGGTGGCGACGCCGTCGAAATGGCCCGGCCGCGCGGCACCGTCGAGCGGTTCGCTGACGCCCGAGACCGCGATGTTGGTCGAATAACCCTCGGGGTACATGACCTCGACCGGAGGTAGCCAAAGAAGGTCCACCCCGGCATCGCTCAGCAGACGCGAATCAACCTGCTCCTTGCGCGGATATTTGGCGAGGTCCTCGTTCGGACCGAATTGCTTCGGGTTGACGAAGATCGATACGACAACGCGGTTCCCGGCGAGCTTCGCCTCGGTCACCAGCGCCATATGCCCGGCGTGCAGCGCGCCCATCGTCGGCACGAACGCGATCCGCTCTCCCGCTGCACGATA
Organism: Sphingomonas sp. GW821-FHT03E12; assembly: GCF_059420685.1. Taxonomy (NCBI): domain Bacteria; kingdom Pseudomonadati; phylum Pseudomonadota; class Alphaproteobacteria; order Sphingomonadales; family Sphingomonadaceae; genus Sphingomonas; species Sphingomonas sp. GW821-FHT03E12. The sequence goes on along the minus strand of NZ_JBWKUF010000001.1, from coordinate 394,822 downwards.
TCCCGAAATGGTATCACGAAGTTCGGAGAGCTGACGGACGGTTTGCACGCGAATGAGGCCTTGGATATGGACGGGAAGCGCGGCCTTCTATGGGGGGTAGGCCCAGGGATCAATCAAGGAAGTTAATCGGTGGGCGAAGCGTCGAACCCGTTGCATGTGATCGTCTTCGCAAACGAGAAGGGGGGTACGGGCAAGTCCACTACCGCCGTCCATACCGCGATCGCGCTGGCGGCAAGGGGCGCGCGAGTCGGCTGTCTCGATCTCGATCATCGTCAGCGGACCCTGGGCCGTTATCTCGACAACCGCGCCGAATCGATCAGGCGCAGCGGACGCGAGCTGCCGATGCCGCGCTACGAGACGCATGACGGCGAGAGCAACGATCTGTTCTCGGAGACGCTCGAACGGCTGGGGACCGACAGCGACTTCCTGATCATCGACACACCTGGCCGCGACGACAAGTTCGGCCGGATCGCGATCACCAATGCCGATACGCTGGTGACGCCGATGAACGACAGCTTCGTCGATTTCGATCTGATCGGCCATGTCGATCCCGACACGTTCAAGGTCGTGCGCCCCAGCTTCTATTCGGAGCTGATCTGGGATTCGCGCAAGCGCCGCGCCAAGGCCGACGGCGCGACGATCGACTGGGTCGTCCTGCGCAACCGGATGCAGCATATCGAGGCGCGCAACATGAAGCGGGTGTCGGAAGCAATCGATCAGCTCGCCAAGCGCGTCGGCTTCCGCGTCATCCCCGGCCTGTCCGAACGCGTCATCTATCGCGAGCTGTTTCCCAAGGGGCTGACGATGCTCGACGCGCGCGAATTCGGGCAGATGGGTCTGGCGCATGTCGCTGCGCGGCAGGAACTGCGCGAGATGATGGCCGGCCTCGCTTTGCCCGAGACCGTCAGCACCATCCCCGTCTTTGCATGAGGGCGCAGCGGTGATCTGGAAGTTTCTCACCGCCATCGCCATCGGCTGGCTCGGCTGGCGGATGTGGCATGGCTGGGGTCGTCCGCTGCCCGGCACGCCCAAGCCAGCGCCCGTTCAGCCGCCACCCGCAGGACCGGATGCGGACGCGCGCGCCGTGCTCGGCGTCGGCCCGGAGGCCGGGCCGGAAGAGATTCGCGCCGCGCATCGCAGGCTGATCGCCAGCGTCCATCCCGATCGCGGCGGCTCGCCCGAACTGACGCGTCAGGTGAATGCTGCACGAGATGCGCTACTCCGCAAAACTGGCGATTGAACTTTCCGCGCCGCTCGCGAATTGGGCGGTTATTGAATCACCCGGAGGCCTCATGACGCATCGTTTCGATCCGACCTCGCTTCGCGAGTATGACATCCGCGGCATCGTCGGAAAGACGCTGGGAGTCGAGGACGCGCGCGCGATCGGGCGCGGCTTCGCGACCCTGCTGCGCCGCGCGGGCGGGCATCGCGTGGCGGTGGGCCGCGACGGCCGCGTCTCCTCACCCGAGCTCGAAGCCGCGCTGGTCGAAGGTCTCACCGCGTCGGGCTGCGACGTGGTGCGCGTCGGCATGGGGCCGACGCCGATGCTCTACTACGCCGAAGCGATCCTAGAGGTGGATGGCGGCATACAGATAACCGGCAGCCATAATCCCGGCGATTATAACGGCTTCAAGATGGTGTTTCAGCACCGTCCCTTTTTCGGCCAGGACATTCAGGAAATCGGCAAGCTTGCCGCGGCGGGTGACTGGGACGACGGCGAGGGGACCGTCAGCGATGCGGACATTCTCGACGACTATGTCGGGCGCCTGTTCGCCGGCTATGCGGGCGGCACCTTCCGGATCGGCTGGGACACCGGCAACGGCGCCGCGGGCCCGGTGATCGAGAAGCTGGTGGAGCTCCTGCCGGGTGAGCATCATACGCTGTTCACTGATGTGGACGGCAATTTTCCGAACCATCACCCCGATCCTACCGAGGAGAAGAATCTGGCTGACCTGCGGCGGCTGGTCGCGGAGAAGAATCTCGATTTCGGACTGGCTTTCGACGGCGATGGCGACCGGATCGGTGCGATCGACGGCGAAGGCCGCGTGATCTGGGGCGATCAGCTTTTGTCCATTCTGGCCGAACCTGTTCTGAAGAAAGCGCCCGGCGCGACGATCATCGCCGATGTGAAGGCGTCGCAGATGCTGTTCGACCGCGTCGCCGAGCTCGGCGGGCAGCCGCTGATGTGGAAGACCGGTCACTCCCTCGTGAAGACCAAGATGAAGGAAACCCACTCGCCGCTCGCCGGCGAGATGAGCGGGCATATCTTCTTCGCGCAGGACTATTACGGCTTCGACGACGCGCAGTACGCGGCGGTGCAGCTGATCAACGCCGTCCATCTGATCGGCACGTCGCTGACCGAGATTCGCGGCAACATGCCCGCCTTCGTCAACACGCCGGAGATGCGCTTCCAGGTCGATGAGAGCCGCAAGTTCGCGGTGATCGACGAAGTGCTGGAGCGGCTCAAGGCGGCCGGCGCCGACGTCAACGACACCGACGGCGCGCGCGTCAATACGCCGGACGGATGGTGGCTGTTGCGCGCGTCGAACACGCAGGACGTGCTGGTCGCGCGCGCGGAGGCACGGAGCCAGGAGGCGCTCGATCGCCTGCTCGCGCAGATCGATGCGCAGCTTGAGGCCAGCGGACTCAAGCGCGGTCCCCAGGCCGCACACTGAAGCCGGCACATTGAACGATGCCCTGCTGTTCGGCTGGCTCGCGGCGCGCTCGATCGCGCGCGGGCTGCCGGCACCCGTGGCGGATCGCGGCGGATTTCGGGTCGACACCGCGGGCGAGGTGGAAGTCCGTCGCTGGGCGTTCACCTCGCCCGGCGAGGGCCTGTCGGAGTTGGGGCGCACGCTCGACGCGCCGGGCTATTTCCTGAAGCTGTGCGGCAAGGGCGAGGATCTGCTGGCCGCACTTCCCCCACGCTGGCGGCTCCAGGATGAGCCGGGCTATGTCATGTGGGGGCCGGAGTCCCCGCCGCCGCCGGCCCCGTTGCCCGAAGGCTACAGGTTGCAGCTCGACCGCGATGCGCGCGGCAGCCGCGTCGCGATTCTGGCGGCGGACGGTGCGCTGGCGGCGAGCGGTACCGCGGCCGAGGCTGCAGGCGTCTTTGTGTATGACCGGATCATCACCGAACCGGATCATCGCCGCCGGGGGCTGGGCCGCGTGGTGATGGCGGCGTTGCGCGAGACACGGGCGGACCACAGCGCGACCGAACTGCTCGTCGCCACCGACGACGGACGCGCGCTCTACGCCACGTTGGGGTGGACGGTGATCTCTCCGTTCATCACCGCCGAAATCCCCGCTGCCTGATCCGCGTTTCGACTCGCTTTTCGCGCTTCGACCGCCCACTTAGGCTGGCATGGCCCCCCCGCCCCAGATCATCCGCGTCATCGACCTTGAGACCACCGGCGAGAAGCCGCCCGCGCACGCCGTGTGCGAGATTGGCTGGCAAGACGTCGCGCTGGGCGCTGACGGGCGCTGGGAGCTTTACGGCGAGGGTGGCAGCCGGATGGTCAATCCGGGCCGCCCGATCCCGCCGCTGACCATGGCGATCCACCATATCCGCGACGAGGATGTCGCTGACGCACCCTGGTGGCACGATGTCGCGCGCCCGATCCTCGATCCCTGGCCGCGCCGCGTCGCGCTGGCGGCGCATCGCGCGAGTTTCGAGGAACAGTTCTGCACGCCTGCACTCACCCGCGGCGCAGACTGGATCTGCACCTACAAATGCGCACTGCGGCTGTGGAGCGACAGCCCGGGCTTCTCGAACCAGTTCCTGCGCTACTACCGAATGCCGGACGGGCTGGAGCATGAACGCGGCCTGCCCGCGCACCGCGCCTTTCCCGACGCCTATGTCACCGCCCACCATCTGCGCGACATGCTCAACACGGTGAGCGTCGAACAGCTGATCGAATGGTCGAAGCTGCCGGGACTGCTTCCGCGGGTTCGCTACGGCCCCGATCGCGGCAAGGAGTGGAGCGAGATCGACGACGACGCGCTCGACGCGTTCCTGCAGGATCGCGATCCCGACATTCGCTATACCGCTGAAGTCGAGCTCGAGCGGCGGCGGGGGCATGGGCGCGTGGTGCGGCCGGACCGGCAGCCCGCCCTGTTCTGAACGAGCGGACTGGACGTCGCGGCATCCCTTATTAGTATGACTATATGTTCAAACCCGCACGCCATGCGTCGATCGCACTCGCCCTGACATCGTTGCTGTCCGCCGCGGCAGCTTCCTCGCAGGAAGCATCGACGCCGGTGCTGCACAGCGGCTTCACCTTTGTCGCCGCCCCCTATCCCGAGGTGCATGCATCGACGATCGTCGAGACTCGCGCGGGCACGATCCTGGCCGCTTGGTTCGGCGGAACCAGGGAGCGCAACCCGGACGTCGAGATCTATGTCGCCCGCTATGAAAATGGCGTGTGGCAGCCCGCCGCCAGTGTCGCGACCGGCGCGCAGCCGGACGGCAGCCGGCTCCCCACCTGGAACCCGGTGCTGTTCCAGCCGAAGAACGGCCCGCTGACCCTGTTCTACAAGATCGGCCCGAGCCCTCAGAAATGGTGGGGGATGGTCATCACTTCGACCGATGACGGCCGGACATGGAGCAAGCCGCGGCGCCTGCCCGACGGCATTCTCGGTCCGATCAAGAACAAGCCGGTCGAACTGGCCGACGGAAGCTGGCTGTCGCCATCAAGCACCGAGAAGGAGGGCAATCGCTGGGCGCTCCATTTTGAGCGCAGCAGCGATCAGGGGCGAAGCTGGCAGGCGAGTGCGCCAGTCGAATCGCCGGAAGGAATCGATGCCATTCAGCCCAGTATCCTGTTCCACAAGGACGGGCGGCTTCAGGCGGTCGCGCGCACCCGCGAAGGCGTGCTGGCGTCGAGCTGGTCGAAGGACGGCGGCAAGAACTGGTCGGTGCTGTCGGCAATCGACCTGCCCAACCCCAATTCGGGGACCGACGCGGTGACGTTGGCCGATGGTCGCCAGCTGATCGTCTACAACCACAGCGCACACAGTATGGGCAGACCGAGCAAGGGCTTCCGCTATCCGATCAACGTCGCGGTTTCCGACGACGGGGAGCGCTGGCACAAGCTGCTGACGCTGGAGAGCAAGCCACTCGGGGCCGGCTATGCCTATCCCGCGGTGATTCAGGCGCGCGATGGACGGGTGCACATTACCTACACCTGGGACCGCAAGCGGATCCGGCACATCGTGCTCGATCCGGCGCGGCTGCCGCGCAGCACTGCGGCCGACGCGGAGGCCGTGACCGGGCCATAGGGGCAGCCCGGTCACGGCGGCGTTGCGATCAATATTCGATTCGCGTCGCCTTGATCTTGCGGTCGGCGAGATAGGTCTGAACGCTGCCCTTGCCCGCGAGATGTCCCGCGCCAACCGCAACGAACACCGTGCCCGGCTTGTCGAGCCGCTTGCCGATCCATTCTGCCCAGCGTGCGTTGCGATCGGTGAGCAGCTTCTTCACCGCTTCTGGACTGCCGGTGAAGCCTTCGTTCATCAGCGCCGCCAGCCCGTCGGCGTCGCCTTGCGCCCATTCGGCGACCATCTTGTCGAGGATCGATCCGGCCTCGGCCAGCTTGTCGACGGTTTCGACCAGATATTTGATCTGCGCTTCCTCAGAGAGCGAATCGAAGAAGCTGAACTGCTCCTCCATCGTCTCGAGCCCCGTGACCGGCTTGCCCGCTGCCTTGGCCGCGCTGTGCAGCGCCTCCTCGGCGCCCGACTGCGGATTATAGCCCTGCTTGACCAGCGTCATCATCGACAGCTGCACGCTCGCCAGCCAGGGATCGAAGCGATCGACCACCGCCAGCGGCAGGCCGAGATCGGTGACCGCCTTGGCAAAGGCGGCGCGCTTGTCGGGGGGCAGCTTCTCGGTCAGCGTCGGGCCGGTCGCGTTGACGCCGTACTTGACGATCAGCGGCTGTGCGGCCGCCGGATCAGGCATCATGCCCAGCTCGGTCACCAGCTCGCCGCTCTCATCGAATGCCTTTTTCACCGCCTCGTCGAACCAGGAGAGGCCGGGCTTCAGGATGTGGACGGTGCCGAACAGATAGATGGTGGTGTCGTCATCCTTCACCACCCACAGCGCCGGATCCGCGTCCTTGGTCTCGACCGCGACGGGCGCGGGCGCCGCCTGCTGGGCGAGCGCGCAGGGTGCGGCAAAGAGGAGCGCGAGCGCGGAGCCTGCGCGCAGGAACATATTCGTCATTCATGCCTCCAGTTGATCAAAATTCTCTGAAAATTCAGGGCCGCAGCTTCTTGTAGCCATAGGCGAGCAACATCACCGCCATCGTTGCCACGAACACGGTCTCATGCTGCGGTTCGGACGCCAGCCCGCCGCGCCACCACAGATACCAAATAGCGTAGCCGCCGATGTAGAAATTGAGTGCTGCCACCGATGCCCATTGATGGTCGCGCCGGTCGAGTTCGTCGGTGGCGAGGTGGTAGCGCCAGCCGCCATAGCTGAGCGCGCCGATCAGGATTGCCGATGCGGCGATCGCCCAGCCCGCCGGAATCCCTTCCATGAAGCCGCCGCCGTCGATCTCGAACATCGCGGAGAAGAAGCCGAGCACGGCGCCCGCCCCCATCAGTCCCCCGATGATCAGCTGAAGCCGGAGCCTGCGCGCTTTCGCCGCCGCCAGTCCGCCGCGCGATTCAGGCCGCATCGCCGTCTTCATCCTCGAAAATCTCCTCGATCCGCAGATCGAACAGCCGCGCGATGCGGAACGCGAGCGGGAGCGAGGGGTCATATTTCCCCGTCTCGATCGCGTTCACCGCCTGCCGCGACACGCCCAGATGGCCGCCAAGCTCCGCCTGGCTCCAATTGCGTTCCGCGCGCAGCACTCGCAGCCTGTTCTGCATCCCGTGTCAGTTACCCGTGACGATTTGTCATCGATGGCTGACTATATGTCATGTAAACATGACACATGTCAAGCACCCCTGACACGCGGGATTGCGGTGACGATCGCCGAGACGAATGTCCCGATGCACAGCTGATAGGGGAAGGCGAGCCCGGTCGGCCCGAGGACGAAGGGCTGGAGCAGCAGCACCATCACGAAACCGGCGATCAGTCCCGCGATCACCGACCCGCTGGTGCCGCGCTTCGTGAACACCGCGACGAAATAGACGCCGAGCAGCCCGGCATAGGCGAACACCATCACCTGAAGTGCGAATTCGAGAAGGGGCATGTCGGTGTGGCGCTGCCAATAGAAGCTCAGCACCGCCATCGCGAACATGGCGAGGGCAACCAGCGCCATGCCCCAGCGGCCTGCGTGCACATAATGTTTGGGGTCGGGAACCTTCCGGCGCTCGCGCCAGGGTTTGTAGAAGTCGCTGATCATCACCGACGACATGGCGTTGAGCGCCGAGTTAGTGGTGGCGACGGCTGCGGCGGTGACGCCGATCGTGACCAGCCCGCGCAGTCCCGGCGGCACCTGCGTCAAGATATAGTGGACGAAGACGGTGATCTTCTCGCCGGCAAAGCTCGTCGCCGCCCGGTTGTCGGCGCCCATCAGGTCGGGCCGGTTGTAGAAGACATAGAGCAGCAGGCCGATCGTCACGAACATCGCGATCAGCGGCACGCTGGCGAGCTGCGAATAGATGAGGCCGCGTGCACCGGTCTTCGCGTCCGGGCTGGCGAGCAGGCGCTGGGTGGTGTCCTGGTCGAGCCCCGCATTGGCGACATTGAGCAGGAACAGCCCGGTGAAGATCGCGAGCACGGTGAAGGGCTTCGACAGATCGGTCGAGAAGTCGAGCAGCCGCAGCTTGTTCACCCCCTCGGGCGTCATGCGCAGCGCGTCGATCAGCTCGCCATTGCTGGCCGGGATGGACAGGCGCAGGAAGATCAGTACTGCCACCGCCGACCCCGTGTAGATCACGAACTGGATGAGGTCGTTCCAGATCACCGACTTCAATCCGCCGTGGAAGGTGAAAAGGAAACTGACCAGCATCACCGCGGCCGCCGACAGGATGATCGCGTGCGCATCGATGCTGCCGAACGCGACCATCGCGATCGCGATCGCCGCGAGATAGACGCGCGCGCCGCCGGCCAGCACGCGGCCGATCAGGAACATGCCCCCCGCCCATTGTTTGGCGCGGGCGTCGAACCGCGCTTCGAGCAGCTCGTACACCGTGGTCGCGCGCATCGCGTAGAAGCGCGGGATCAGCACATGCGCGACGAAGAAGGCGGCAAGCACCGGCGCCAGTACCGCACCGAGATAGCTGTAATCTCCGCGATAGCCCTGGTCCGGCGCGCCGAGAAAAGTCGCCGCCGATTGCGTTGCGGAGAGCACCGACACCGCCGCAAGCCACGCGGGAATGGTCCGCCCGGCGAGGAAATAGTCACGCGTGTCGTCGGCCTTGAAGCGCGAGAACAGCCAGCCGCCGACTAGCAGCACCAGCACATAGAGTCCGACCACCAACCAGTCGAGCGGAGCGAATTGCGGGTTCATTTCGGGTTTGTAGCAAAGCCTGACGTGTCGTCACCCGCCATCTGATTACGGCAAGCTGATCTTTATTGCGCCTTCATCCCATTGCCGCCACAACGCGCGCCGGAAAGGGCGGTGGATTTGGTAAGCGCTGCAACGACATCCGCGAAGGATGCGGCGACGATCGCTGCGCGATGGGTGGCGGATTATCGTGCCGCGACCCCGGCTACCGACATGCTCTACGCCGCCGGCCGCGACGATCCCGCCTGGATGGCCCTGTTCGAGGAACTGGCCGGACGGTCGGGCGACGATCTCGCCAGCGCGCGCGAACGGGCACAGCGTCATGCCGAGGATATCGGCACCGGCTTTCGCATTGCAGGCGAGGGTGAGGAGCGACCCTGGCCGCTGTCTCCCGTGCCGCTGCTGATCGCGCAGGCCGAATGGGACGGGATCGCCGCCGGTGTCGCGCAGCGCGCCGACCTGCTCGAGGCGGTGCTCGCAGATTGCTATGGCGATCAGAAGCTGGTCTCGGGCGGCAATATCCCCGCCGCGCTTCTGACGGGCAGCCCGCATTTCCTGCGGCCGATGATGGGGTTGGCCCCGCCCGGCGGCTACCATCTCAATTTCGTCGCGGTCGATCTTTGCCGGGGACCTGCGGGCGAATGGCGGGTGCTTGCCGATCAGCTGCGTGCGCCGGTCGGGGCGGGCTACGCGCTCGAGAACAGGCTGGCCATGTCGCGGATGCTCGGCGGTCTGCAGACCCGCCTCAATATCGAGCGGCATGCGCCCTTCTTCGCCGCGTTCCGCGAGGGGCTTTCCGCGCGCTGCCACCGTGCCGAGCCGCGGATCGTGCTGCTCACCCCTGGACGTTTCACGCCCAGCTATGCCGAACAGGCGCATCTGGCGCGCTATCTCGGTTTTCCGCTGGTCGAGGGCGGCGATCTCGCCGTGCTTGACGACAGGGTCTATCTGCGGACCATTGCCGGTCTCAAGCGCGTCGATGCGCTGTGGCATCGTGTCGATCCGCGGCTGATCGATCCGCTGGCCTTCGACTCCCACTCGGGCGTCGGCGTGCCGGGACTGGTCGATGCGATGGCGGCGGATGAGGTCGTGGTGACCAACTCGCCCGGTGCGGGGATGCTCGAGGCACCTGCCTTCGCAGCTTTCTTGCCGCGGCTCTGCACACGGATGACCGGGGCGGAGCTGAAGCTCGCCAATATCGCGACCTGGTGGTGCGGGCAGGAACGCGAGCGTGCCGAGGTGGCAGGCGACCTCGACAACATGCTGATCGCGCCCGCGTTCGGCGTCGCGACCAACGTGCTGGCGGATGGCGCGGCGGTGCTGGGATCGGACCTGTCGGAGACGCAGCGCGCTGCGCTGCTCGCCGATTTCGAACGGCGCCCGCAGGACTATGTCGGACGCGAAGTGGTGCGCCTGTCGACCATGCCCGTCGTGGGCGATTCGGGGCTGGTCGCGCGGCCGTTCACGCTGCGCGTGTTCGCGGCGCGGCGGCCCGATGGCACGTGGCAGGTCCTGCCCGGCGGCTTTGCTCAGATCGGCGAGCATGCCGACGAACGCGCAGCGGTGATGGGGGAGGGAAGCTGGTCGGCGGACGCCGTGATCTACGGCCCGGAACTAGTCGCGCCGGTGACTCTCCTGCCCTCCGACGATACCACCCAGCTGCGCCGCAATCCGGGCACCTTGCCCAGCCGCGTCGCCGACAATCTCTTCTGGCTCGGCCGTTATCTGGAGCGGGGCGAGGCGCTGCTGGGCCTCATCCGCTCACTGCTCGGCCATTCGATCAGCGCTGATACCGGTGCGGCGCTGTCGCCCGAAACGGTGCAGCAACTCGTCAATCTGGTGGTGCAGAAGGGGGCCGCACCGCCCCCGCCCAGCCTCAATCGCGCCGATCTCAGCCATTTCGCGCGCACCGCGATGGAGGCGGACGAGGGCTGGTACAGCGTGCGCGCGATCAACCGTCAGGCGCGCGGAATCGGTGCGATCAGCCGCGACCGGCTGTCGGCCGATATGATCCGGCTGCTCGACGCGCCTTTCCCGATGAAGGGCGGGGCGCTCGATCGCGCCGGATCGGCGCAGCGCCGCTATTATGCGCTCGCCGGCCTTGGTGCCGAGCATCTCGGGCGCACCGATGCCTGGCGCTTCCACGATCTTGGCCGGCGGATCGAGCGGGCGATGTCGGCGATCCGTGCGATCGGCGCCTTCGGCCAGCCCCAGGCGACCAGCGACGATCTGTCGACCCTGCTTGATCTCGCGGACAGCCAGATCAGCTATCGCCAGCGCTATCTCACGGGAATCGCGCGCGTGCCGGTGCTCGATCTCGTCGCGCTCGATCCCGGCAATCCGCGCGGCATCGCCTATCAGGTTTCGGCGATCGCCGAGCATTTGGCGAAGCTGCCGGTACTGTCCGACGACGGCCTTGCCGAGCCGCAGCAGGCGCAAGCAGCGGAGCTCTCCGCGATCGTCTCGATCACGCAGGCGGCGGCGCTCGATGCCGCCAAGCTCGCCGAGATCGGCAACCGGCTGGCGTCACTGTCCGACGCGATCGCGCGCCGCTATTTCCTGCAGGGATCCGAGCCGCTACGCGCCGCCGGACTCGTGCTGGCCTGATGCTCTACGCGATCCGCCATGTCACGCGCTTCGACTATGCCGAGCCGGTCGGTTTCGCGCGATGCAATCTGCGCCTGAAGCCGATCCACTGGTCGGGGCAGCAGCTGCACGACTATGCCCTGAGCATCGAACCGGGCGGGCGGACCGCACCTGCGCGCGCCGAAGCCGGTCTCGCCAATGTCGTGCGGCTGGTGATCGATCAGGCCGCGAACAGCCTGACCATCGAAAGCCGCTGCAAGATAACGGTCGACCGTCCCGTGCCCGAGCCCGCGCCGGGCGATCCGACGCTTGCGCAGATCGCGGCTCTCGCCCGTGAAAGCCGGGATGCCGGGCCGGCCAGCCCCGCTTCCTATCTCTTTCCCTCGCCGTTGATCCCGCTCGATCCCGATATCGCCGCCTGGTGCGCGCAGGAACTGGACCCGGCGCGCGGCGCGCTGGAGGCGGGGATCGCATTGGCGCGCCGCATTCAGGCAGAGTTCGAGTTCGATCCGGCGGCGACCCTGGTCGATACGCCCCCGCACGAGGCGTTCGTGAAGCGCGGCGGTGTGTGTCAGGATTTCGCGCAGATCATGATCTCCGGCCTGCGCGCCGCGGGGCTGCCCGCGGCTTATGCCTCGGGCTATCTGCGCACGCTTCCGCCCCCTGGTCAGCCCAGGCTGGTGGGCGCTGACGCAACGCATGCCTGGGTCTTGCTGTGGTGCGGGCCGGAGCATGGCTGGGTCGGGCTCGATCCCACCAACGGCATCTGGATGGCGAGCGATCATGTGATCATCGCGATCGGACGGGATTATGCCGATATCGCGCCGATCGACGGGATCATCTTGGGCTATGGCGCGCAGGACATGCAGGTTTCGGTGGATGTCGAGCCGCTTGATGACGCCGCCTCTCTTGCAACCGGTGCGCCACGGGCCGATGTAGCGGGGTAATACGCCAAAGAAGCAGAACGGGGAAAATTCGAGTGGCCGATCCTTACGCAACCTTGAGTGTCTCGCGCGGGGCCAGCGAGGACGAGATCAAGAAGGCGTATCGCAAGCTCGCGAAAGAGCTTCACCCCGATCGCAACAAGGACAATCCCAAGGCAGCGGAGAAGTTCAGCACCGTGACGCAGGCCTATGACCTGCTGATGGACAAGGACAAGCGCGCGCGGTTCGACCGCGGCGAGATCGATGCCGAGGGTAACCCGACCTCGCCCTTCGGCGCCGGCTTCGGCGGCGCGCGCGGCGGCCAGCAGGGTGGGTTCCGCCCGGGCGGCGCGGGGTTCGATTTCGGCGGCGCGGATGCCGGCGGGTTCGAGGATATTCTCGAAGGGCTGTTCGGCGGCCGCGGTGCGGGGATGGGCGGCCAGCAGGGCGGCTTTTCGAGCGGTTTCGGCCGCCGCCCGCCGCCTGCAAAGGGCGCGAACGTTGCCTATCGTCTGCGCGTGCCGTTCGAGGATGCCGCTGCGCTGAAGCCCCAGCGCATCCAGCTGCGCGACGGCGGCACGATCGACCTCAAGCTGCCCAAGGGGGTCGAGACCGGCACGCAGATGCGGCTGGGCGGCAAGGGCGATGCCGGGCCGGGTGGCAACGGCGATGCGATCGTGACGATCGAGATCGAGCCGCATCGTTTCTACACCCGCGATGGCGACAATATCCGGCTCGACCTGCCGGTGACGCTCAAGGAAGCGGTCGCGGGCGCGTCGGTCCGTGTGCCGACGCCCGAGGGCGCTGTGAACCTCAAGGTCCCGGCCGGTTCGAGCTCGGGCAAGACGCTGCGTCTCAAGGGGCGCGGTTTCCATGGCAAGAGCGCGCGCGGCGACCTGCTGGTCACGCTGATGATCGAGATTCCGGCGGATGATTCGAAGCTCGCCGCGTTCGTCGCCGACTGGAACGCGGAGGGGAACCCACGCAGCCGGCTGGGCGTCTGAGACGGCGTGACGGAACCCATTTCCCCCGAATCTCCGGAAGCGCGCCGCCGCGGGTTTCACAGGCATCTGTCGGATCTGGGCGTCACAGACCGGGTGGTCGAGGTGATCAAGCGGGTGGTGGTCGGCGCCTATACCGACGGTTTCACCCATGCCGGCAACCTTGCTTATCTCAGCCTCGTCACGCTCTTCCCCTTCTTCATCGTTGCGACGGCGATTGCGCGGCTGGTCGGACGCACCGGCGACGGGCTTCAGGCGGTTGGGGCGTTCCTGCAGACGGTCCCGCCAGAGGTCGGCGCACTGCTCCGCCCTGCGATTCTCGAAGTGCTGGAGGCGCGTTCGGGATCGCTGTTGTGGCTCGGCGCGCTGGTGGGGTTGTGGACCACCTCCGGCTTTATCGAGACGGTGCGCGCGATCCTGCGTCAGGCCTATGGTGTCCAGTCGGGCACACCTTTCTGGCGGTTGAAGCTCGGTGCGATCGGGCTGGTGATCGGATCGGTGATCCTCGCCATGATGGCGTTCAGCTTCCAGGTGCTGCTGATCGGTGCGGAGCAGTTCATCTGGCGGGTGATTCCGTTCGCTTCCGATGCGCAGCGCATCATCTCGGTCACCAAGATAGCGCCGGCGATCGCGCTCTATGGCGCGCTCTACATCCTCTTCTACACGCTCACACCAACGCGATATCGCCAGTCCAAATGCCCCAAATGGCCGGGGCCGCTGTTCGTGACGGTCTGGTGGATCGCGTGCACCGCGGCGCTGCCGCATGTGATCGGCGCGTTCGGGGGCTATGGTTTGACCTATGGCAGCCTGGCCGGGGTGATGGTGGCGCTGATCTTTTTCTTTCTGATCGGCTTTGGCGTCGTTATCGGCGCCGAGCTCAACGCCGCGCTGGCGGAAACGCCAGAGAACGGGTTACAGGGACCGCAAGAAAAGACCGGAGGGTAAGACGTGACCGGATTGATGCAGGGCAAGCGCGGGCTCATCATGGGCCTCGCCAATGATCGCTCGCTCGCCTGGGGAATTGCCAAGAAGCTGCGCGAGCATGGCGCGGAACTGGCATTCAGCTATCAGGGTGAGGCGCTGGAGAAGCGCGTGCGCCCGCTGGCGGAAGAGCTGGGCAGCGACTTCCTGATCGACTGCGATGTGAGTGACATGGCAGCGCTCGACACCGCGTTCGAGACGCTGGCGGCGCGCTGGCCGACGATCGATTTCGTCGTCCATGCGATCGGCTTCTCGGACAAGAACGAGCTGCGCGGCGGTTATGTCGATACCAGCCTCGACAATTTCCTGATGACGATGAACATCAGCGTCTATTCGTTCGTCGCAGTGGCAAAGCGCGCACAGGCGATGATGCCCAATGGCGGATCGTTGCTGACGCTCTCCTACTATGGCGCGGAGAAGGTGATCCCGCACTATAACGTCATGGGCGTAGCCAAGGCGGCGCTGGAGACCAGCGTCCAGTATCTGGCAGTCGATCTCGGCGGGCAGAATATCCGCGTCAACGCGATCTCGGCCGGGCCGATCAAGACGCTGGCCGCATCGGGCATCGGCGACTTCCGTTTGATCCTCAAGTGGAACGAGCTCAACTCGCCGCTCAAGCGCAACGTGACGATCGAAGATGTCGGCGGCGCCGGCCTCTATTTCCTGTCCGACCTGTCGAGCGGCACTACCGGCGAGACCCATCATGTCGATGCCGGCTATCATGTCGTCGGCATGAAGGCCGAAGACGCGCCCGACATCGCCCTGGTGTGACGGCGTGACCATCGCGATCCGACCGGCGACCGGCGGCGACGTCGCGGCGATCGATGCGCTACTGCGCCGCAGCTTCCCGGCGCCCGACGAGGCGTTGCTGGTCCAGCGGCTGTGCATCGATGGCGACATGGTGCTGACGCTTGTCGCCGACGATGAGGAGACCGGCGCGCTTGCGGGCATGGTTGCGTTCAGCCGGATGGGCGTGACGGTCAACGATCAGTCGCTCGCCGCGGTTGCGCTGGCTCCGGTCGCGGTCGAGGCGGCCTATCGCCGGCAGGGTGTGGCGGAGGCGCTGATCGCCGCGGGGCACCAGCATCTCGCCGATGCGGGCTACCTGCTGAGTTTCGTGCTGGGCGACCCTGCCTATTATGGCCGCTTCGGCTATGCCGTCGATCTCGCGCGCGGCTTCGCCTCGCCCTATGCCGGCGACTATCTGATGGCGCTGGCGCTTCAGGATGGAAAGGTGCCGTGCGGGGTGCGCGGCGAGGCGGCGCATGCGGGGGCGTTCGCGGCGCTGGGGCAGGATGGCTGAGGGGAGCGGTCCGGTGCCGGGCTTTGCTGCACCGTCGATGCTTCTTGCTTCCAAATCATGGCGAGTTGGGCGAGGAGGCGGAGCATGAGCTTCAACACCTTTGGCCGCGTCTTCCGCTTCACCACCTGGGGGGAGAGCCATGGCCCTGCGATCGGCGCGGTGGTCGACGGCTGTCCGCCGGGACTGACGCTGTCTGAAGCCGATATCCAGCCCTTCCTCGACAAGCGCCGTCCTGGCCAGTCGCGCTTCACCACGCAGCGGCAGGAACCCGATCAGGTCCGCATCCTTTCCGGCGTGTTCGAGGGCAGGACCACCGGCACACCGATCAGTCTGATGATCGAGAATGTCGACCAGCGCTCGAAGGACTATTCGGAGGTGGCCGCGGCCTATCGTCCGGGCCATGCCGACTATGCCTATGACGCCAAATACGGCTTTCGCGACTATCGCGGCGGCGGGCGATCCTCGGCGCGCGAGACAGCGAGCCGGGTCGCGGCAGGCGCGGTGGCGCGTGCTGTGATCCCTGACGTCTCGATCCTCGCCTGGGTCGAGGCGATCGGCGGCGACAGCATCGACTACACGAAGTTCGATCCTGGCGAGATCGGCAACAACCCCTTTTTCTGCCCCGACCCTGATGCCGCGGCGCGCTGGGAGGCGCTGGTCGACGGCGCGCGCAAGACCGGGTCCTCGCTCGGTGCTGTGATCGCGTGTGAGGCGACGGGCGTTCCCGCGGGCTGGGGTGCACCGCTCTACGCCAAGCTCGACAGCGAGCTCGCTGCGGCGATGATGAGCATCAACGCGGTGAAGGGTGTCGAGATCGGCGACGGCTTCGCTGCGGCGACGCTGACCGGTGAGGCCAATGCCGATCCGATGCGGCCGGGCAATGACGGCGCGCCGGTATTCCTCGCCAACCATGCGGGTGGCATTGCCGGCGGCATCGCGACCGGCCAGCCGGTGCGCGTGCGCGTGGCGTTCAAGCCGACCAGCTCGATCCTGACGCCCGTGGAAACCATCACCCGGGAAGGCGAAGCGACCGAGATCCGCACCAAGGGCCGGCACGATCCATGCGTTGGCATCCGCGGCGTCCCGGTGGTCGAGGCAATGATGGCGCTGGTGCTGGCCGACCAGAAATTGCTGCATCGCGCCCAGATCGGCTGATTTTCCCGATCCGGATCAATCGCTTCATCCCGCGCAGCGTGCGTTCCGCGGACGGAGCGGGAGTCTGCAACGACGAGGCGAGCCGCGCTTCCGGGACCTGATCCGCGCGGTTGCGTTTCTTCTGTGCCACGTAAACAGGAGTATCCCATGCGCCATAAGACGCTCGCCAGCCTTCTTCTCCTTTGCGGTTCGACCGCCGCGCTCGCGCATATCGCGCCGGGCCAGACTGAACCGCCGCTGCAGAACGAGATGGCGAACCAGGGCGTTCCGGCGCCGGAGAACACCGCGCCCGAGACGACGTCGAACACAACCGATGTCGAGCCAAGCACTGATCCGACCAACAACGGCACCGAAACCGCGCCGGAGCCGAACTCGACCTTCTACTGATAGGATTTTCGTCGTCCCGGGCGCAGCAATCCGGCTGCGTCCGGAACGACGATTTCGTCGGAGATCAGTCCGCGAAAGGATCGCGGACCAGGATCGTGTCCTCACGCTCCGGGCTGGTCGAGACCAGGGCCACCGGGCAGCCGATCAGTTCCTCGATCCGGCGGATATACTTGATCGCCTGTGCCGGCAGCTGCGCCCAGCTGCGTGCGCCCGCGGTCGATTCGCTCCAGCCTTCGAATTCCTCATAGACGGCTTCGGCGCGGGCCTGATCCTGCGGGCTGGGCGGCAGATAGTCGTAATGCTTGTCGCCGACCTTGTAGCCGATGCAGATGCGCAAATTCTCCATCCCGTCGAGGATATCGAGCTTGGTCAGCGCGATGCCGGTGACGCCGCTCACCGCGACCGACTGGCGCACCAGCACCGCATCGAACCAGCCGCAGCGGCGCTTGCGCCCGGTAACCACGCCGAACTCGCGCCCGCGCGTGCCGAGCAGCTCGCCGATCTCGTTATCCTGCTCGCTCGGGAAGGGGCCGGAGCCGACGCGGGTCGTGTACGCCTTGACGATGCCCAGCACGAAGCCGACCGATCCCGGCCCGAGGCCCGAGCCCGAAGCCGCAGAGCCGCTCACCGTGTTGGACGAGGTGACGAAGGGGTAGGTGCCGTGATCGACATCGAGCAGCACGCCCTGCGCGCCCTCGAACAGGATGCGCTTGCCGGCTTCCTTCGCGTTCTTGAGCGTCAGCCAGACGGGCGCGGCGTAGGGCAGGACCGAGGGGGCGATCTCACGCAGGTCTGCGAGCAGCTTTTCGCGGTCGATCGGCGGTTCCCCGAACCCGGCACGCAGCGCGTCGTGATGCGCACATAGCCGGTCAAGCTGCGCGTCGAGATCGTCGAGATGGGCGAGGTCGCACACGCGAATCGCGCGGCGGCCGACCTTGTCCTCATAGGCCGGGCCGATGCCGCGGCGGGTGGTGCCGATCTTGCCCGCGCCCGACGCGTCCTCGCGCAGCGCGTCGAGATCGCGATGGATGGGCAGGATCAGCGGCGCGGTCTCGGCGACCTGAAGCGTCTCGGGCGTGATCTCGACGCCCTGTTCGCGCAGCCGGGCGATCTCGTCGCGGAAGTGCCAGGGGTCGAAGACGACGCCGTTGCCGATCGCCGACAGCGTGCCGCGCACGAGGCCGGAGGGGAGCAGCGAAAGCTTGTAGACCTTTTCGCCGACGACGAGCGTGTGGCCGGCATTGTGCCCGCCCTGAAAACGGACGACCAGATCGGCCCGGCTGGCGAGCCAGTCGACGATCTTGCCCTTGCCCTCATCGCCCCATTGGGCGCCGATCACTGCGACATTTGCCATGGATACACGTCTCCGCCTGCCAGGCAGACCCAAGGCCGCCCTTCGACAGGACTCGGCGACCGGGTTTTTCGGAAATGCGGGGCGCCAATGGCTTCCGCGCGCCGTTACGTCAAGAGGCGTTGCGCGGTTGGGTGGCCGCGCTAGGATCGAAAGACAGTAAAGAGGAGAGACGAATGAAACTGGCAAGCCTCAAGCATGGCCGCGATGGGAAGCTGGTTGTCGTCTCCAACGATCTCGCCTGGTACGCCGATGCCGGGCATATCGCGCCGACGCTTCAGGCCGCGCTCGACAATTGGGACCGGCTCGAAGGCGATCTGCGCAATCTGGCGACCGATCTCGATCACGAAGTGATCCCGCGCGAGCGTTTCCACGAGCGCGAAGCCGCTGCGCCGCTGCCGCGCGCCTACCAATGGGCGGATGGCTCGGCTTATGTGAACCATGTCGCGCTGGTGCGGCAGGCGCGCGGCGCGGAAATGCCCGACAGTTTCTGGCACGATCCGCTGATGTATCAGGGCGGCAGCGACGGTTTCCTCGGCCCGCGCGACGCGATCCCGCTCGCGGAGGAGAGCTGGGGCTGCGACCTTGAGGCGGAGGTGGTGGTCGTCACCGGCGATGTGCCGCTCGGCGCGAGCCGCGAGGAAGCATTGGCCGCGATCCGGCTCGTCGGCCTCACCAACGACGTGTCGTTGCGCAACCTGATCCCCGGTGAGCTCGCCAAGGGCTTCGGCTTCTTCCAGTCCAAGCCGGCCAGTGCCTTCTCGCCGGTGTTCGTGACCCCCGATTCGCTGGGTGACTGGTGGAAGGACGGCAAGCTGCACCGCAAGCTGATGGTCGACCTCAACGGCAAGCCCTTCGGCCGCGCCGAGGCGGGCGAGGACATGACCTTCGACTTCGGTACCCTGGTCGCGCACGCTGCTAAGACGCGAGCGCTCGGCGCCGGCACGATCATCGGATCGGGCACGGTATCCAACCGCGACGCCAATGGCGGCCCCGGCAAGCCGATCGCCGAGGGTGGCGTCGGCTATTCCTGCCTTGCCGAAGTCCGCACGGTCGAGACGATCAACGGCGGCGCACCGGTGACGCCGTTCCTCAAGGCTGGCGACACCGTCCGGATCTGGGCCGAGGATGACAGGCATCACCCAATCTTCGGCGTGATAGAACAAACTGTCGGAGGATAGGTTGCGAACGTCCGGCAGCGTTCCGATCTCAACCGCATGACCGACGGCTATACCGTGTTCGAGACCGTGGCGGGCTTCGCCGCGATCGGCTGGAATACGAAGGGCATCCACAGCTTCCGGCTGCCGGCGGACACCGCGCGGGAAGCAGAGCGGTCGCTGCTTCGGCGTCTGCCGGGTATGGAGGTCGCCGTGCCACCGGCGCAGGTGCAGGCCGTGATCGACGATGCGCGACGCTATTTCGCGGGAGAACGCGTCGACTTTGCCGGTGCACCCGTCGATCTCGGGGCGCAAGAGCCGTTCTTCGAACGCGTCTATGCCTTCGTCCGTCAGCTTGGCTGGGGGGAGACGGCGACCTATGGCGCGATCGCCAAGGCACTCGACGCGGGGCCGGAATTCGCACGCGGTGTCGGGCAGGCAATGGCGTCCAACCCGGTGCCGCTGATCATCCCCTGCCACCGCGTGACAGCGGCGAACGGGAAGATCGGCGGTTTCTCGGCACCGGGCGGGTCGCTCTCCAAGGCGCGGATGCTCGCGATCGAGGGCGTCGAGGTGCGGGACGGCGTCGTCACGCGGGAGCTACCGCAGCTCGGGTTGGGTTTCTGATCAGAAGCCGAGCGAGAGCTGGCGGCGCTCAAGTTGCCAGCGACCATGATCGATATGCCGACCGCTCCCGCTTTCGATCAGCAGGAGTTCGTCGACCGCCCATTCGATGAGCGGAATGGCGGCACGTCTGACCGAGGCGCTGCCATAAGCGAGATTGAGGTGCAGGCTGAACGCATAGTCCGGCAACGGGATGCCGCAACGTGAAATGCGTGCGGCCAGAGCGCGTTGGAAATAGCCAGGCGCACGCTGTCTCTTGCGGGGTTTGAGCGTGTCGCCCTCGATATGGTCGAACGCGACCCGAAAGGGTTCGGCGTCGAGCCGCTCCAGCGCGCGATGAATTTTGGCGATCGTTACAGGATCGCTCTCGCCGACGGGGAGAAAGGTGCTGTGCCACCGCTCTGGCGCGTAGCTGATCTCGATGCCCAGTGCTGCGCAGAGGCGGACCATCGCGGTACGTTCAAGCAGCCGTGGCTTGATCATCAGATAGAGCGGCCTTTGCCACTGTCGGATTGCCCGTCCCCCCATCCTAATGGAAATCCCGCGACTTTACCGGAATCAGATCCGGCGTCTTGAGGCTGCGCCGCGGCGGCCAGCTGTCGGCGGGGCGCTGGCGCGGCAGCAGCCTGTCGCGCGGGTCGATCGTGCCGCCATGCGTCGCGCCGTCGCCGGGCATGGTCAGCCGCGGCAACTCAAGCTCGCCCACCGCGCGCAGCATGTCCGTCAGATCGGTGATCGTGTCGGCGATGACATGGATGACGATTCCCTCGCGCTGCACCCGGCCGCGGATCGCCAGCATCGTCGCTGACATCACGGTACGCCGGTTGGCCTCGAACCGGTCGCTCCACAGCACGATATTGGCGATGCCCGTCTCGTCCTCCAGCGTCACGAACACGATGCCGCTGGCCGTGCCTGGCCGCTGGCGCACGAGGATCAGCCCCGCCACCTCGACACGCGCACCGTCCTTCATCTGCATCAGGTCGGCGCAGCGCGTGACGCCATGTGCTGCCAGCTGGTTGCGAAGGAAGCGCACCGGATGGTTGCGCAGCGAAAGCTGCGTGGCGCGATAATCCTCCACCACTTCGCGCCCCGCGGTGAGCGGCGCCAGTGCGACACGCGGTTCGGCGCCTTCGGTCACGGTCCGCCCCTCACGCGCGTCCGCGGCGGCGAACAGGTCGAGTGGCGCCTGCCCCAGCCCCTTGATCGCCCACAACGCCTGCCGCCGGTTGAGCCCGAGCGCCTGAAAGGCGTCGGCCCGCGCCAGCCGTTCGAGCGCGGCTGGCTTTACCTGCGAACGCCGCCAGACATCCTCGATTGATACGAAGGGCGCTTGCGCCCGAGCTTTCAGAATTGCTTCGGCGTCGATCTGCGCCAGTCCCTGCACGATCCGCATCCCGAGGCGTATCGGCAACAGCTCCGCCCATCCCGAATCGGTCCCGCAGAAACCGGCATGGCGCGGGCGCAGGTTCGGCACATCGGCCACGATGCGCGTGTCCCAGCCACTGTCGTTGATGCATACCGGAAGCGTCTCGACCCCGTGATTGCGCGCGTCGCGGATCAGTTGTGCAGGGGCGTAGAACCCCATCGGTTGCGCATTGAGCAGCGCCGCGCAGAACACATCCGGATGATGGCATTTCATCCAGGATGAGGCGTAGGCGATTTTGGCGAAGCTCGCCGCGTGGCTCTCGGGAAAGCCGTAATTGCTGAAGCCCTTGATCTGCTCGACCATCCGCTCCGCGAATTCCTGGCTGATGCCGTTCTGGCGCATCCCCTCGATCAGTTTCGGACCGAATTCACCAATGTCGCCGCTGGACTTGAAGGTCGCCATGGCACGACGAAGCCTGTCGGCTTCGGTCGGGGTGAAGTTGGCACCGTGAATCGCAACCTGCATTGCCTGTTCCTGAAACAGCGGCACGCCAAGTGTCTTGAGCAGCACGTCCTTGAGTGCCGGTGTGGGGTAGTCGACGAGATCGGGATTCTGCCGCCGCTTGAGATAGGGGTGCACCATATTGCCCTGGATCGGCCCGGGCCGGACGATCGCGACCTGGATCGCGATGTCATAGAAATTGACCGGCTTCATCCGCGGCAGCATCGACATCTGCGCGCGGCTTTCGATCTGGAATACACCGAGCGTGTCGGCTTTCTGGATCATATCGAAGGTGGGGCCGTCGTTCTTCTGCATCAGCGGCGAAGCAAGGGTGAGATGGATTCGCTTGTGCTCGGCAAGCAGATCGAAGGTGCGGCGCATGCAGCCGAGCATGCCGAGCCCGAGGATGTCGACCTTCATGAAGCCCAGCTCCTCGATATCGAGCTTCTCCCACTCGACCACGCGGCGATCGATCATCGCTGCGGGCTCGACAGGGATCAGGTCGTGGAGCTTGTCGCGAGTCAGCACGAAGCCGCCGGGATGCTGCGACAGATGGCGCGGCGTGCCGATCAGCTGGCGCGCCAGGTCCAGCGTCAGTGCAAGGCGCGGATCATTGCGGTCGAGGTTGAGCGCGTCGGCATGCTTGTCATCGACATCGTTGGACCAACCCCACACCTGGCTTGAGAGGGCTGCGGTCAGGTCTTCGGGGAGGCCCATCACCTTGCCGACCTCACGCAGCGCCCCGCGCGAGCGGAAGCGGCTGACCACTGCGGTCAGCGCGGCATGGTCATGGCCGTAGCTTTCGTAGATCCACTGGATCACCTCCTCACGCCGCTCATGCTCGAAATCGACATCGATATCGGGCGGTTCCTTGCGCTCGGTCGAGATGAAGCGTTCGAACAGCAATTGATGCTCGATCGGGTCAATCGAGGTGACGCCGAGCGCGAAGCAGATCACCGAGTTGGCCGCGCTGCCGCGCCCCTGGCATAATATCTGCTGGCTGAGCGCAAACTGGACGATCGAATTGACGGTGAGGAAATAGGGCGCGTAGCCCATTTGCTCGACCAGGCCGAGCTCATGGATCAGCAGCTCCTGATGCGCTTGTGAGGGGTTGCCGCCGAACCTCTGTCTCAGCCCGTTCCAGGCGAGCGTGCTGAGCGCTTCCTGCGCGGTGCGGCCGGGAATGACATATTCCTCGGGATATTGGTGCTGAAGATCGCGCAGCGAGAAGGTGCATCGTTCGGCAATGGCCAGCGATGCGCGCAGGGCTTCGGGATGGTCGCGGAAACGCCGTGCCATGTCCTGTGGTGATTTGAGGTGACGGTCGGCGCTGCGCTCGCGGCGGAAGCCAAGTTCGTCGATCGTGCATTTCTCGCGGATCGCGGTGACTACGTCCTGAAGCATCCGCTCGCCTGGGGTGGCGTAGAGGACGTCGCCGGTCGCGAGCGGCGTGAGCCCGAATCGCCGCACCGCTTGGTCCAGCCGATGCAGCCGCAGGGCGTCGCTGGGGCGGCGGTGCTGGGTCAGGCAGACATGGCCGCGATCCCCGAACGCGTCGGCCATCCAGCGGAGCGCTTGCAAGTCACCCGGATCAGCGATGCCGGGTACCAGCGCGCCGACGAGTCCTTCTGCGGCTTCGGCGACATCCTCCCAGTGAAGGAAGCATTGCCCCTTCTCGCCCCGCTGTGCATCGGCACGTCCTTTGCCGAGCGTCAGCAGGCGGGTCAGCCGCGACCATGCGGCGCGATCCTCGGGCCAGACCAGCACCGAACTGCCGTCGGTCAGATCGAGCCGGCATCCCGCGATCATCCGGACCGGTACGCCCAACGCGGCAAGTTCCTCGGCCGCGACCAGCGCGCGCACCACACCGCCCACCGAATGACGATCGACGATGCCAAGCGCGGGCAGACCAAGCAGGGCCGCCTGCTGGAACAGGTCTTTGGGCGCGGAGGCACCGCGCAGGAACGAGTAATGCGTCGTGACCTGGAGTTCGGCGTAATTCATCCGAATACCCCGTGAAGATACCAGCTCAGGTCACCCGTCGCGGTCCGTTCGCCATCGCCGCGGCGGAACAGCCAGTAGCGGCGCCCGGCCTCGTCCTCGACCCGGAAATAGTCGCGGACCTGATCGGCCTCGGCGGCGTGCCTCCACCATTCGCCGTGGATGCGCTCAGGCCCGTCGGCGCGCACCACGCGGTGGGGCTGGCCGCGCCAGGTGAAGCGGCGCGGGGCATGGTCGGGCAGCTCGGCGACGACATGATCGAGCCGTTCTGGGCGGCGTAACAGCCGCGCGGGCTTGGGCCATTCGGGATGCCAGGGATGCAGTGCGGGGCTGCGGTCGAGCTGCCCGACATCGTCGATCTTCGGTCGTGCACCGCTGCGTTCGGGCGGGTCGAGTACTGCTGTCCGCGCTGCCGCGCGCTCGGGCACGTCGCTTTCCACTGCGCGCATCCGCCACATTCGCCGCAGGCCGATGCGCGTTGCCAGTGTATCGACCAGCGGGGCTAGGTCGGGCGCGGTTTCCTCATCCAGCCGCTCGACTACCGGCTCGGGGCCGAGTGGCGCGGCGCGGCGGACATGCAGAGCGATGGCGTCGATACCGTATCCGGGTTCGACATCCTCGATCCGGCGTTTGAGTAGGCGCAGCAGATGCGCGGGATCGCGGCTTGGCCGGGAAAGGCCGACGCGGATGCGTTGCGGCACGCCGTCCACCCGGTCCGCGATGCACTCCAGCGCCTGCGCGCCCAGCCCCTCGGCCTCCAGCGCAATGGTCAGCCGGGGGACGAGGACGCCCAGCCAGTGTTCGATCGCCTCCGCGGTCGCGACCGGCTCGGCGAAGCGCTGGTGGGCGACGATCGCTTCGGGCGGCACCACCGGATCGAGCGGTTCGGGCATGTCGCCGAGCGCCTGATCGAGTCGCAACACACTCGCCGCACCGAACCGGCGGGCCAGCGGCGCACGGGGGAGGTCGGTCAGTTGCCCGATCCGGCTGATGCCGAGCCGCTGGAGCAATTCGACCGCCGCTGCATCGATCCGCAGCGCCGAGGCGGGGAGGTCGGCAAGCGCTTCGGCCTGTCCCCCGGGCGGGCAGAGCAGGATCGGGTGCGCCGTGTAACGTGCCAACGCCCAGGCTGCGCCTGCCGTGTCAGCAATCGCGATCTGTGCGGTGAAGCCTGCGCGCGCGAGCAACCGGACGATGCGGCGGACCATCGCTTCCTCGCCGCCGAACAGATGCGCGGTACCGCTGATGTCGAGCAACAGCCCGTCGTGCCCCGACAGCGCCGTCACCGGCGACCAGCGCCGTGCTGCGAGGATGGCAAGGCGGCGGAGTGCTGCAAGATCGCTCTCGGGATCGGCGGGGCGGATATCGAGTCCACGCACTTGCGCCCGCGCCTGCGTCACCGCCATGCCGGGCCGCAGTCCCAGCGCCTGCGCGTGGGGGCAGAGCGCGGCGATCTCGATCCGGCTGCCGCTGCGGATCGAAGTCAGGCGGGGGGCATGATCTGCACGGCGAGAGAGCGGGCGTACCGTCGCGTCCGTATCCCCGGCCCAGCGCGCGCCGGGACGCCAATGGCCCTGATGCCGCGCGGGCTTGCGGCTGGCGGGCACCGGGGGGATGGCGGACGCGGGGTCAGGCCGCGCGCCGGGATGCGCTTCTGCCCGCCACAGCCGTTCGATCGGCCATTGGGGCAGGAAGAGCGCAGCGACCCGTTTCATCGCACGCCTCCACCTCTATATCGAAAGGATCGCCCCCCTTTTGCCGCGCGAGGGCGAGCTGCCAGCGCGCACGTCCCACGCCCTCCACCGGCAGAGGCGCCGAGGGCGCGGACGCCACCCGCCAACGCGTCACCGCCGCCGACGGCGCGCTCAGCGGGTCGCCCGCCTGGCGGGGATGCCGCTTCATCAGCAAAGCGATGGTGCGCCCGCCCTCGGCGGCCAGTTGCAGCCGCCGCGTCGCCGGCATCGTCACGCGCCGTGCCTCGCCCACCACCGCGCCAAGCCCGCGATGGCGCAGGCCCTCCTCCATGATCGCGAGCAACTCGTCATCGTCCGCTGCTTCGGCATAGAGGACGCGCTTGGGTGCCAGGCCGACCTGATAAAGGCCGGGGGCAAAGAGATCACGTCGCCGTACCACCCACAGCACAGGCCCCCATGCGCGTGCCGCGATTCCCGCAGTGAACAGTGTCGCGGCGGCATCGTCGCCAAGGTCCGGCGTCGCTGCCGCCACCTCATGCAGCGCATCAAGCCGCAGGCCGCCGTCCGCCAGCCGCGCATCGAGCCGGCCAAGCCCGAACGGCAGCACCGGGCGGCGGCGAAAGCCGCTCCCTTCGATGCTGCGCAACGTCTCGCGCAGCTGGCTGATGACGGCGGGATCGGCCATGATGCCTTCCTCGATACTCCGACTCGGGACGAATTGTTCCTATTTTGTTCCATTGGTAGGTGGAGTCAACCGCTTGCCAATGACAAATGCGGGTGCGTATCATCTGCCTATCACACCTGATCCTGGGGGAATTTGATGAAGCCCGTCACCGGCGCGATCCTGCTCGCCACCGTCTCGCTCCTTGCCACTACAGCACAGGCCAGTTCGATGTCTCAGACTTCTCCGGCTCCCGCTGCCGCTCCGGCCGATCCGGCGCCGATGCTCAATAAATGGCCCGGCCCGTTCGACGGGGTTCCCCAATGGGACAAGGTGACGCCGGCGATGTTCGGCCCCGCCTTCGAAAAGGGGATGGCCGAGGCGCGCGCTGAATTCGCGAAGATTCGTGACAATCCCGCTGCGCCGACCTTCGCCAACACGATCGAGGCGTCGGAGAAGAACACCAGTGCGCTGGCCCGTGTCTTCCCGGTCTGGGGTGTCTACACCAGCAACCTCGCCAGCCCCGAAGTGCAGAAGATCGCCGCCGAGTGGAGCCCCAAGCTCTCGGCCTTCTTCACCGAGATGAGCCTCGACCCCAAGATGTTCGCGCGGGTGAAGACGCTGTACGACAAGCGCCAGACGCTGGGCCTCAACCCCCAGCAGCTGCGCCTGCTCGAGCGCAGCTATCGCGGTTACGTGACCTCGGGTGCGCTGCTCAACGATGCGCAGAAGGCAGAGGTGAAGCGCATCAACGGCGAGCTGGCCAAGCTCTACACCGATTTCAGCCGCAAGGTGCTGGCGGATGAGGAGACCGCGATCTTCCTCGACAGTGAGGCGGACCTCGCCGGGCTTTCGGACAGCTTCAAGGCGAGCCTTGCCGACGAGGCCAAGGCACGCGGCCAGGCGGGCAAATGGGCGGTCAAGAACACCCGCTCGTCGATGCAGCCGTTCCTGATGTACTCGACCCGCCGCGACCTGCGCGAGAAGGTCTACAAGGCCTATATCAACCGCGGCGACAATGGTGACGCGAACGACACCAACGCCAGCATCGCCGCGATCCTGAAGCTGCGCCAGGAGCGCGCCAAGGTGCTCGGCTTCAAGACCCATGCCGATTACCGCATGGACGACACGATGGCGGAAACCCCCGCCAATGCGATGAAGCTGATGATGTCGGTGTGGCCAGCCGCGCGCGCCCGCGCGATCGAGGAAGTCGCCGACATGCAGGCGCTTGCCGATGCCGAAGCCGCGGCGGGCAAGGGACCCAAGATCACGATCGAGGGCTGGGACTATCGCTATTATTCGGAGAAGGTCCGCAAGGCGAAGTACGACCTCGATGAGAGCGAGGTGAAGCCCTATCTCGAGCTCAACAACATGGTGAACGCCATGTTCTACGCCGCGGGCCGCCTCTACGATCTGCAGTTCAAGGAGAATACGGGTACGATCCCCGTCTTCCACCCCGATGTCCGCACGTTCGAGGTGACGCGCCTCGGCAAGACTGTCGGCGTCTTCTACCTCGACAATTTCGCGCGCGCCGGAAAGCGCTCGGGCGCCTGGGCGACCGCCTATCGCACCCGTTCGGGGATCAAGGGCGACCAGATCGTGCTGGCGTCGAACAACAACAATTTCACCAAGGGCGGCGGCGGCGAACCGACGCTGATCAGCCTCGACGACGCGACGACGCTGTTCCACGAGTTCGGCCATGCGCTGCACAGCCTGATCGGCGACGTCTATTACCCGGGCCTTGCTGGCACGCCGCGCGACTTCGTCGAGTATCCGAGCCAGGTGAACGAGAACTGGCTGCTGACGCCCGACGTACTCAGCCGCTTCGCCAAGCATTACAAGACCGGTGAGGTGATCCCGGCGGCGCTGGTCGCGAAGATCGAGAAGGCGGACACCTTCAACCAGGGCTTCAGCACGGTCGAGTATCTGTCCTCGGCGATCGTCGACATGAAGCTGCACGACCGCACCGTGCCGGTGACCGATCCCGACGCGTTCGAGCGCGACGCGCTGGCCGAGCTCAAGATGCCCAAGGAGATCGTGATGCGGCACCGCCTGCCGCAGTTCAATCACCTCTTCTCATCCGATGCCTATTCGGCGGGCTATTACAGCTATCTCTGGTCGGAGACGATGGATGCCGACACCTGGGCGGCGTTCACCGAGACGGGCAATGTCTGGGACAAGACCGTCGCCGACAAGTTCCGCACCATCCTGCTTGCCACCGGCAACGAAACCGACCGCAAGGAAGCCTATAAGGCCTTCCGCGGCCGCGATCCCGATGTGAAGGCGCTGTTCAAGCGCCGCGGCTTCCCGTCGGAGTGAGGTTTGGGCGCCGCCGGAGTGGTCCGGCGGCGCTTTCACCCCGGGCTGTCACCAGCAGCTGGCGCGCTCGCGGAGCTGATCGAAGCTGTGTCGGACCAATAGCTCGCCATCGCGCCATACCGGCACGAGCAGGTCTTCGTCCGGCGCGATCTCGTCCCGGCGCTTGGCCGCAAGCGTTCCGTCCGGCTGGCGAATGACGGCCTGTCGCCCGGCCTTGCTTCCCTTGCCCGGATCAGTCGCCGGGGTCTTACTGACGTCATGCCAGATGCCGTCGGCGTCGCGCATGGCATTGGCCTTCATCGCAAAACGCAGCGTGTCGCGGTTGACCAGTTGCAGCAGCCCGCCGCCCATGCCGAAGGCGATGTTGTCGATCGCGAACCCGGCGTCGAGCATCGCCTGCACCAGCTGAGCGATGCTTTCGACATTCATCCCGTCACCCTGAATCACCCGGACATGGCTGTCGAGGACGCGATAGCCCTTGGCATTGACGGTTCCCCCGAACAGCTCCCACAGCTTCCGCACGGTCCGCACCGGCGTTTCCACCGGATCGCCGCTGTCGGGCCGAACCACCAGCGTGCCCTTGCGCGCCAGCACCGCGTCGCGCAGGCGCCGGCCCCAGATTTCGCTCACCGCATGGTCGAGGTCGTAGCTGTCGGAGACCACGGCGACGATCTTGCCCTCGCCGTCGAATCGGTCGAGCAGGTTACGATAGGCCAGCTCCTCGCGGTCGCGGCCCCAGCTGGTGATCGTGCTGTGCTCCGCCGCCGGGATGGAGAAGCCGGGCATGCCGGCGCCATAGTAACGGCGCGCGGCGACCAGCCCTTCCATCGTATCGGTGCCCATGAAGTTGACGAGATGCGCCATCCCGCCAAGCCCCGCGCTTTCGCCGCTGGAGACGCCGCGCGCGCCGAAATCGTGCAGCTTGAAGGGCAGCTGGCCGGCGGGATCGTCGCTGCTTTGCTCCAGCCCCGCACCGATCACCGCGCGGCATTGCGCGCTCAACGTCGCGACGGTGCTGGGATACCAGACGGCGCGCAGCAGCGCGGTTTCGACGAAGGTGGTCAGCCAGGGGAGATCCGGGTCGGTGTTGACCAGCTCGACCAGCGGGACGCCGGTCGGCACCACCATGCCCTCGGGCAAAGCGCGGATCTCGAGCGGCAGCCAGCCGCCGTGCCGGTCGACGATCGCCGCCCATCCGGCACGGTTGAACGGAACGCCGTGCGCGGCGCAGATGTCCTCGGCTTCGTCGATATCGGCGTGCGTAACAGGGCGACCAAGCATGTCGATCAGCCAGGTCTGCAGGCCGAGAAAGATCAGCCGGTCGCTGAACGGATTGGGTCGTGCCTCGACATAGGCGCTGATCGCGCGTGCCTCCGGCGGATATTGCAGGAAATGGCTCTGCTTATAGCTGTCGCTAGCGAGAATGATGTTGGTCATGATCGTGAACTCCTCACGGGATGATCGCGCGCCGGACTCCCCGGCACGCGGACGTCACAGGTCGGCCATCTCCTCGATGATCGACCAGTGATCTTCGAACAGCATCGGCGGGGTCAGGTCGCCGATGCGGTACCAGCGGGCATGCGCGGCATCGTCGCCGCCCTTGACGCGAAACAGCTGCCGCCGCTCAGGCAGGCGGAACAGGAAGGCGTGGGTGATGATCCGTCCGCGCAGCGAACGGTTGGGCGCGTCGAACACCCGCGTGCGGTGATCCTCGATGAAGCTCGCGAGCATCGCCGGCGGGATCTGACCCTTGGCATCGGCGATGCCCGTCTCTTCGCGCAGCTCGCGGATCGCGGCGTCGCGGATGCGCTCGTCCGGATTGACGAACCCGCCGGGCAGCGCGAGCAGCCCCTTGCCGGGCAGGCGACCGCGCTCGACCAGCAGGATATGGCCCGACTGGACGACGACCGCATCGGCGGTGACGAAGGGGCCGGGACCCCATTGTTTCGGATAGTCGTCCAGATATTCCCGCTCGGCGAGCAGCTGGGCAAAGCTGCTGCCCAGCTTGAACTCGTCGAGCCATTTGGCGACCGCGCCGGGCAGGATCGAGGCGGGAACCTCCGGAATCCGCTGGAAAT
This sequence comes from Sphingomonas sp. GW821-FHT03E12, assembly GCF_059420685.1. Taxonomy (NCBI): domain Bacteria; kingdom Pseudomonadati; phylum Pseudomonadota; class Alphaproteobacteria; order Sphingomonadales; family Sphingomonadaceae; genus Sphingomonas; species Sphingomonas sp. GW821-FHT03E12. The sequence continues at coordinate 364,269 of NZ_JBWKUF010000001.1, read as the reverse complement.
AGCGCTGGCGCACATCGGCCGAGCTGAAGGTGCCGAACTGGCTGTCGAGCTGGATGCTGTCCCATTCGGGAAACAGCTTGAGGTAGAAGCTGCTGCTGTCCTTGCCATAGCCGGTCAGCGCGACCTTGAAGTCGTTGAGCCCCAGGTTACGGTGGCCATGGCTGTTGCCGACCTCAAGCACCAGCGCGTTGACGCGGCGCTGAACCGCGGTCACCCAGGCGGTGTCGGAATAGAGATGATCGTCCAGCGGCGCGACGATCAGGCGCTCCTGCGCCATCTCGTACGCGAAGCAGCTGCGGAATTGCGCGGCGCGTTCTTCATAGGTGAAGGGGTTGCGCGGATCGCGCGCGACATTGGCAGATCCGATCAGGACGATGAGATGCTTGACCCGCTCTAGTGCCTGGCGAACGACATGTTCGTGGCCGGCGTGCAGCGGCTGGAAGCGTCCAATGAAGACGCCGAAATCGATATCGTGCATTCGAGGCTCCCTCGATCGCTATGTAAATCCACGGACTCCCCGTGGACGCCACCTTTATATCGCGCGCCGGATCGTGCCGCAAGCGCAACGGCGCCCGCCGAACGGGTTTCCACCGCTGGCGATCGACGCTGGCACGCCGTTCCGCAGGACAGATCGAAGCCTGTATGCGCGCCTAGGATCTGGTGCTGTAGAGAATTGGATGCCCGACAAGGACTCGAACCTTGATTGACGGAGTCAGAGTCCGCTCTCTTACCATTAGAGGATCGGGCATCACCGACCGAAGTCAGGCGGGGGCAATTAGGAGGAGAAACTGGGCTGGTCAAGAGGGTTCGGGCCGGTTTTGCACTGCCGGTCGCTCGCCTTGCCGATGTCCCCGCCTTGCGCTAGCTTCCTCCTCAAGCACCGGCGGTCCGTTTCGGCCGTGACGGAAGAACATAAGTGAGTGATTTGATGGGGGATGGCTCCGCCAGGATGCCGCGCCCGCCGGCTCCGAAACCGGCCCGCCCGGCCCCAAAACCGTCTCCGCCCCCGCAGGGGCGGGCACGCTGGCCAGAGGCGCGGCACTATGCTGCGCTCGACCTTGGCACCAATAATTGCCGGCTGCTGATCGCCCGTCCGCAAGGGGCAGGGTTCACCGTGGTCGATGCCTTTTCGCGAATCGTCCGCCTCGGCGAAGGGCTGGCGTCGAGCGGGCGGCTGTCCGACGCCGCGATCGAGCGCACCATCGCCGCGCTCAAGATCTGCGCGGACAAGCTCAAGCGCCGCCATGTCGCGCTGTCGCGTTCGGTCGCGACCGAGGCGTGCCGTCAGGCGTCCAACGGACCGGAATTCATCCAGCGCGTCTATCGCGAGACGGGGATCGTGCTCGACATCATCACCGCCGAGGAAGAGGCGCGTCTCGCGGTGCTGGGCTGTCACGCGCTGCTCGAACCGGGTGACGGCCCGGCTTTGGTGTTCGACATCGGTGGCGGATCGACCGAGCTGGTGCTGGTCGATTCGACGGACACGCAGCCCCGCATCCTCGACTGGCACAGCGCGCCCTGGGGCGTGGTCTCGCTGACCGAGGCGCGCGGCATCGCCGATGATCGCGATCCTGAGGTGCGCGCCAGCAGCTATGCGCGGATGCGGGCGAGCGTCGCCGAGGCGTTTGCGCCGTTCATCGAACGGCTTCCGGCGATCAGCGGCACGCCGCGGCTGCTGGGCACCAGCGGCACGGTCACCACGCTCGCCAGCGTTCATCTTGGCCTGCCTTCCTATGATCGCTCGGCGGTGGATGGCCTGATCGTTCCTGCCGCCTCGATGCGCGCGGTCAGCCAGCGCATCGCCGGGCTGGACATGGCGGGTCGCTCGACTATTCCCTGCATCGGCGCGGAGCGGGCCGATCTGGTCGTCGCGGGCTGCGCGATCCTGGAGACGATCATGGACATCTGGCCTGCCGAGCGGCTCGGCATCGCCGATCGCGGCATCCGCGAAGGCATCCTCCGCCGCCTGATGGGCGCGCGGGCCCAATGAGCAGGGGCGGAACCCGCGGGCATACGCGCGTCCGCACCGGGCGCGGGCGCACCAGCCAGTCGGTGCGCTGGCTCGAGCGTCAGCTCAACGACCCGTACGTCAAAAAGGCCAAGGCTGAGGGCTATCGCAGCCGCGCGGCCTATAAGCTGATCGAGCTCGACGAGAAGTTCGACTTCCTCAAGGGTACGAAGCGCGTCGTCGATCTGGGCCTTGCACCCGGCGGGTGGAGCCAGGTCGTGCGCCGCAAATGCCCCAAGGCAGCGGTGGTCGGCATCGACCTGCTGCCGGTCGACCCGATCGACGGGGTGACGATCTTCCAGATGGACTTCATGGACGATGCCGCGCCGGGCAGGCTGATGGAGGCGCTGGGCGGCGCGCCCGACCTGGTCATGTCGGATATGGCGGCGAACACCGTCGGCCACCCGCAGACCGACGCGCTGCGCACCATGGGGCTGGTCGAGCTGGCGTTCGACTTCGCGATCAACAACCTCGCGCCCGGCGGCACCTTTGTCAGCAAGGTGTTCGCGAGCGGTGGCGACGGCAAGTTCGTTGCCGAGATGAAGCGCGCCTTTTCCAGCGTGAAGCACGCCAAGCCGCCGTCGAGCCGCAAGGGATCGGTCGAATGGTTCGTGGTGGCACAGGGCTTCAAGGGACGCCCCGAACCGGCGGAGGACCAGCCGGGCGACTGACGTTATGCTGCCGCGTAGCGGTCGGTAGCGCGGATCAGCTGGTCGAGGATGCCGGGTTCGGAAAAGGCGTGACCAGCCCCTTCGATCAGGTGGAAATCCGCTTCCGGCCAGGCCTTGTGCAATTGCCAAGCGTAGCGCGCCGGGCAGGGCATGTCGTAGCGGCCATGCACGATCGTCCCCGCTATGCCGTGGAGCTTGTGCGCGTCGCGCAGCAGCTGCCCCGGCTCGAGCCAGCAGCCATGGACGAAATAATGCGTCTCGATCCGCGCGAAGGCGAGCGCGAACTCGTCCTCGTCATGGTGAGCGGACAAAGCGGGGTCGGGGAGCAGGGTGACGGTTTCGCCCTCGAACACGCTCCACGCGCGTGCCGCCGCGACCTGTTCCTCGCGCGTACCGGTGGTCAGGCGGCGGTGATAGGCGGAGAGCAGGTCGCCGCGTTCCGCCTCCGGGATCGGCGCCGCGAAGCGTTCATACTTGTCGGGGAACATCTCCGACACGCCGAACTGGTAGAACCAGTCGAGCTCGGGCTTCGTACAGGTGTAGATGCCGCGCAGGACGATCTCGCTCACCCGGTCGGCATGGGCCTGCGCATAGGCGAGCGCGAGGGTGGAACCCCAGGAGCCGCCGAACACCAGCCATTGATCGGCCCCAGCGAGTTCGCGCAGCCGCTCGATATCCGCGACGAGGTGCCAGGTGGTGTTGGCGTCGAGGCTGGCATGCGGCGTCGATCGCCCGCAGCCGCGCTGGTCGAACAGCAGCACGTCGTAGCGCGCGGGATCGAACAGGCGGCGATGGAGCGAGGAGAAACCACCGCCCGGCCCGCCATGCAGGAACACGGCGGGCTTGGCGCCCGGCGTCCCGGAACGCTCGTAATAGATGGAGTGGCCATCGCCGACGTCGAGCATGCCCGACGCATAGGGTTCGATCTCGGGATAGAGGGTGCGCAGTGTCATGGGGCGGTTGTGGGGGTTTCGGCGCGCGATGGGAAGGCGTGTTCGGCGCAGTCCCGGTCATTCGGCGCGGGAGCGGCCGCGTCTGCAAGCAGGCCGCCGCCGACCTGATCAACCTAGTCCTCCCAACCTTTCAGCAATCCGGCGTCAGCGGGAAACAGGCAAACAAGCGTCGTCATGGCGGGTTGACTGCCCCAATAGGGGGTGCCCGCTCGATTGTACCCGAGCCGGCGACCGCGATATCCATGGCTATCGGCCCATTCGCGTGCGGATTTGCCCATTTCGAGCGCGCGCAGGCCAAGAAAGCTGCCCAGACTCTTTTTGAACCTGTCGATCCGGCTGTTGAACGCCATGGTCAGATGTGTGTCGGGAACGTCCGAAAGTGCCGTTGGGGCCATGCCCTTCGACACCGCATCGACATATGCAGCCCTGAACTCAGCCAGATCGCGCGCCAGAATCCGGTTCTTGATCTCCTGAAGCGCGCCACAGCCCTCCGCCGGACCCACGTCCCCGAAAAAGGCCTGCCAATCCGCCCCTTCCCGATATTCCATGCCGAGCATGGTATTGAACCAGGCGTGAAAATCCGCATCCGGCAACTGTGCCATGCGTTCGGGCAGTGGGGATATGCTCTGGGAAAAGGCGGGCTGGGCCGCGCCGAATGCAAACAGCGCCAACCCAATCCATCGTAACGAAGCCGCCATATTCTTATCGCCTCTTGGGGTGGTTGTTGCGCCTTCAAGCAACGCCTGCTCCCCATAGCCGCCGCTCATCCGCCCGGCCCCGCGGGTATGCAGATGCCGGAGGCTACCGGATGGTAGGCGGGAACCTCGACGTTCCGGGAGGCTGTGTCCTGGAAGATGATCGCATAGCCGTTGGTGCGGGGGTTTCCACCTTCGAAAACGAGCCGGATGCCGGTGCGCGGGGAGAAGGCGCCCGGCGGTGTGCCGTTCGGCCCCTTCGGGCGGCTCACAATTTCGAAGGTTCCGCTGGCCAGGGCCCGCGCGGTGACCGGGTGTTTGCTAGATCCGAGCCTGGCGGACAGGATTTCGACTTCGAACGCTCCGCCAGCGCGCGGCGCTATGGCGACATCGAACGCGTCGAAAAGCGTGCGATCGCCGCCGAACGCCTCGCACCGGTAAACGGGCGCGAACATCGCGGTGTCCGCCGCCAGAGCCGGCGTGGATGACAGGACGGCAAGGAACGATGCTGCCAGGCCGCGGGGAGTTTGAAAACGCGCCATGACCCTACTCCAAGGCACCAACCGGCCGAGATCATCAGCCCCGGCTTTGCGGGCAGAACCCCGACACTGGGTTCGCCAGCGTCCACAGTCAATGTGCGAGCAACCCGGATATGCCAGATTCAGGCGTCACGTCCGCGCCGGTCCGATTGCGCATCCCCTATAATGAAATCGAATGCCGCCTTTCCGGGCGGCCTGGATCATAGGGGTCGCGTTCATGCTCTCTTTCCGCCGGTTGATGATTGCGCCGAAGCTGCTGACCATCGCGGGGGTGCTGATCGCCTCCCTCTTCGTCGTCGGGTTCGCGGTGGTGATCGTGCAGGCATCGAACAGCGTCTCGGGCCTTTCGCAGGATTCGGCGGATGCCCAGGCCGACGCGATCTCGAAGCAGCTTGCCGGCGAGATCGGCACGGTCGATGCGACGGTCCGGTCGATGAGCGCGTCCCTGGCGACGCTCCACCGCTCGGGCGTGCGCGACCGCGACATCGCGATGTCCGCGCTCAAGCCGAACATCGACGCGTCGCCGCTCGCGCTGGCGAGCTGGTTCTTCGAGGAGCCGCTCGGCTTCGATGGGCAGGCAGCCCCGGGCCGCTCCGGATCGACGCCCGCCGGGGCCTTCATGCCCTATTGGATCAAGCGCGACGGTCAGGTCCTGATGGAGCCGAACGTGGAGGCGGGCCTCTATTCGGCGGACTATTACAAATTGTCGCGAGAGAGCGGCAAGGCGGCCCTGACCGAACCCTATACCTATGAGACCGGCGGCAAGGTCATCACCATGACCTCGGTCACCTATCCGGTCGTGTCGAGCGGCAAGGTGATCGGCGTCGCCGGGATCGACATCGCGCTGACCGACATCTCCACCCACCTCAACCAGATCAAGCCCTTCGGCACCGGCCGGGTCATGCTGCTGTCGCAGTCCGCGCTCTGGGTCGCGCATCCCGATGCCGCCGCGCGGATGAAGCCCTATGGCGATGCCGGCGCCGATGCGGTCAAGCAGGCGCTGGCCACCGGCGAGACGAAGCGTATCGCGATGGAGGGGCCGGACGGCGACATCGTCCGCACGATCCGCCCGCTCCGGCTGCCCGCGCTCAATGCGACCTGGGCGGTGGTGATGGACGTGCCGGTTGCGGCGCTGAGTGCGCCCGCCAACCGCCTCGCCTGGCAGCTCGTGCTTGTGGGATTGCTGGTCCTGGCCGCGGTCATCGCCGGTCTCTTCTACGCTGTCCGCGCCATTGTCGGCCGTCCCCTGGGCGCACTGAGCGTGACGGTGGACCGGCTGGCCAAGGGCGAAGCGCAGTCGCTTCCCTATCTTGAGCGCGAGGACGAAATCGGCACGCTCGCCCGGGCCTCCGACGTCTTCCGCCAGGCCAGCGAGGATCGCGCCAAGGCCGACGCCCTCGCTGCCGCGGAGCAGAAGCAGGTGGTGGACACCGTCTCGGACCATCTGGAAGCACTGGCCGGGGGCGATCTGACCACGGAGATCGATGCGGCGTTCCCGCCGGCCTATGCGGCGCTCAAGAGCAACTTCAACAAGGCGCTGGGTGCCCTGCGCGGCCTGATCGGCAAGGTCACGGAAAGCGCAGCCACGATCCGCACCGGCTCGCACGAGATCGCCGGGGCCTCGGAGGATCTCGCCCGCCGGACCGAAGCCAGCGCGGCAAGCCTCGAAGAGACGTCCGCGGCGGTCACCCAGATCGACGGCCGCCTGAAGGCCACCGCCCAGGCCGCCGGCCGGACGGTCGCGCGCGCCGACGACGCGATCGCCACGGTGGCGGACGGCCGCGAGATCGCCAGCGAGACGGTTCAGGCAATGACCCGCGTCTCGCAGAGCGCCAAGGGCATCGACGATGTGATCGAGGGTCTGGACAAGATCGCCTTCCAGACGCGCGTGCTTGCGATGAACGCCGCGGTGGAAGCCGGCCGTGCCGGCGAGGCGGGCCGCGGGTTCGCGGTGGTCGCCGATCTGGTCAGCGCGCTTGCGATGCGCGCCGAGGAAGAAGCCGGCCGCGCCCGCGACCAGCTCACCGCCGCGCAGCACGATATCGTGACCGCAGTGGAGATGGTGCAGAAGGTCGACGGCGCCCTTGCCGGCATCTCGAACGACGTCGCCGAGGTGCACAGCCTTCTCGGGCAGATGGCGACGGACAATCAGGCCCAGTCGACCGCGATCAGCCAGATCAGCGTGGCAATCGGCACGATGGATCAGGCGACGCAGCAGAATGCGGCGATGGTGGAGGAGACTTCAGCCGCTGCGCGCAACCTCACGACCGAAGTCCAGGCGCTCTCGCAACAGGCGATGCACTTCAAGGTCGATACCGGCTCTCGCAGCAGCGGTGCGAATGGCAGGGTCGCCAGGGCCGGCGTTCCGCCGAGGGCAGTGGAGCTTCGGGAGCCTGTGGGCGCCCTGGTCTAGCATGGGCCCCGGTCTGCTGCCGTGAGGTCAGGCCGGGCGGTCCCCGCCGCGATCGTCCAGCCGGAAATGGAACATGCGGCTGGGGCCGTCTTCGGGAACGAGGTAGAGGTCGCGGCCCTCGATCGCCATGCCTTCGCCGGTATAGGGGCCGCCGCGCCCGATCGGACGGATCGGGCCGATGGCACCGGCGCGCAGCGTCCGCGTGACCCTCATCGACGGCCAGTCGATCCAGTCGACCGCGCCGCTCCAGGGGGTGATCGCGCCGCCCGCGACCAGCTGGTCGCCGACGAATTTCATGTCCTGATGCCGGGTGGCTGAGGGGTTGGGCACGATACGCGGCGTCGCCTTCTTCGCGAGATCGAAGATGTAGAGCAGGCGGCCGTCCCAATTGCCTGCCACCAGCGTTCGGCCCGATGCCGCGACGAAGCCGAGATGGTCGGCGACGGGGATTTTGCGGCGGACCTGAAGCGTGTCGGCATCGACCTCGACCAGGATCGCGGAGCTGCGCGCCCGGTATTCTGCGACCGGAACCCAGATCGAGCGGCCCGAAAGCGAGATGCCGCCGGGATGATAGCGTGCGCCGTCGGTCAGCTCGAGGCGGCGCAGGATCTTGCCCGAACGCCGGTCGAATTCGTGGAGATACGCCTTGCGGTTCGCCTCATCGACCGAGGTGACCCAGATGCGTGTGCGTTCGAGTTCGAGGCCCTGGACATGAAACAGTTCGCCATCGAGCTGGAGCGCGCCGATCAGCTGCGCCCGCTCGATCGGCTCGTCGGACGGGTCCGGGGCGGCGGCGGTCGACAGGCTGACCAGCGCCAACAGCGGTAGGCCCGACCGGATCGCCTTGCGGATCATCTGACTTGCCCCCGAACGCCGATGTCGCGAGGCCCTTCGCAGATTCATGTGTCAGAAAAGGCAAAGCCGCGTTTCAGAAATGCTGCACCGCACGAGGCAGTTGTGGGCGGCCAAATCCCGCTTTTTCAAAGCTCTCACTGGACTTGGCCCGTGCGCGGCGGGTAAGTTTCGCGCCGTCCTGCAAGGGGAAGGATCGATGAAGCATTTCGCACGCGCCGCCGCGGTTCTCGCACTGGCGCTCGCGCCGATCGCCGCTTGGGGGGATTCCAGCCCGCAAGTGGTGCTCGCCACCCCCGGCATGGGCGACGGCGCGATCGAGCGCTTCACGATCCGGTTCAGCGCGCCGATGGTGCCGTTGGGCGATCCGCGCGCGGCGGCGCCGGCCAAGGTCAATTGCGCGGTCGGCGGCGAGGGGCGCTGGGTCGACCAGCAGACCTTCGTCCATGAATTCGCGACCCCGCTCCCCGGCGGTACGGTGTGCGAATTCGAGCTCAACGAGAAGCTGAAGGGCCTGTCGGGCTACGAGGTCACCGGATCGCGGACCTTCAAGGTCGATGCCGGCGGACCGACCGTGAAGGGCATGTTGCCGAGCCGTTACGGCGGGCAGATCGAGGAGGACCAGGTCTTCCTGATCGGCACCAACATGCCCGCGACGCGCGAATCGATCGCCGCGGGCGCCTATTGCGCGGTTGAGGGGCTGGGCGAGAAGATCCCGGTCGAGGTGCTCGGCGCGGACCTGCCCGGCAAGCTGATCAAGGATCTGAACCCCGAGCGCTGGGAAGTCCGCAACTTCCTCACCGATTCGGGCATTGCCGAGAAACTGCCCGACAATGACGCCGACCGCGCCAAGGCGCTGGCGAGCGTGGTCGCGGTCAAGTGCGGCCGTCCGCTGCCCCCGGGACGCGATGTCTCGCTAGTGTGGGGCGCATCGATCGCGGGTGCGGGCGGCAAGACCGCGGGCGCCGAGCAGCGCTTCGACTTCACCGTGCGCAAGCCGTTCACCGCGCGCTTCGAATGTTCGCGCGTCAACCCGCAGGCGGGCTGCTCGCCGGTGCAGGAGGCGTGGGTGCGCTTCAGCGCGCGGGTGCCGAAGGAACTGGCCGAGCAGGTCCGCATCGAGCTGCCCGACGGCAAGAAGCTGGCGCCCGAATTGTCGGACGACGACAAGCGCGCCAACACCGTCAGCGACTTGAAGTTCAAGGCGCCACTCCCCGCATCGACCACGGCGAAGCTGGTGCTTCCCGCCGGGGTCAAGGACGAGAGCGGGCGCGTGCTGTCCAACGCCGAGCGCTTCCCGCTGGAAGTCCGTTTCGACGAGGCGCCGCCGCTGGTGAAGTTTGCCGCGCCGTTCGGGATCATCGAGGCGCAGGAGGGCGGCATCCTGCCCGTCACCGTGCGCAACGTCGAAGCCTCGCTTCAGGGCAAGGGGCTCTCCGTGACCGGCCAGCATATGCGGGTCGACGGCGCGGACGGCGTGATCGCCAAATGGCTGCGCGATATCGACACTGCCGACGACTATAAGGTCGACGAGATCAAGCGCGGCGAGGAGACGGTCCGGATCAACCAGACCGGCGCCAAGTCGATCCTGCCCCAGGGCCTTGGCACCGCGCTCGAGCCGATCGCGCTGCCCGGCAAGGGCAAGGAGTTCGAGGTCGTCGGAATCCCGCTTACCAAGCCCGGATTCTATGTGGTGGAGTTGGCTTCGCCCCAATTGGGTCAGGCGCTGCTCGGGCGCAACGCGCCGCGTTACGTGGCGGCGGGCGCGCTCGTCACCAATATGGCGGTCCATTTCAAATGGGGCCGCGAGGGCTCGCTCGCCTGGGTGACGTCGCTCGACAGCGGCAAGCCGGTCTCGGGTGCGGCGGTACAGGTCACCGACAGCTGCACCGGCGCGGCACTGGCCAAGGGCACTACCGACGATATGGGCCGCCTGGCGGTCAAGCAGGGCATCCCCGAGCCGCAGAGTTGGGGCAATTGCGACGACAGCAGCTCGCACCCGCTGATGGTGTCGGCGCGCAAGGGCGACGATATGAGCTTCACGCTGACCGCGTGGGGCGAGGGGATCCGCCCGTACGACTTCGACCTGCGCTACGGCTATGAGGCGGCGAACGAGATCGTCCATACGATCTTCGACCGCGCGCTGGTGCGCCAGGGCGAGGTGGTGAACATGAAGCATGTGCTGCGCCGCCCGGTGGCGCAGGGCTTCATCACCCCGGCTGGCTTCACCGGCAAGTTGAAGCTGAGCCATCGCGGATCGGATACAAGCTTCGAGTTGCCGGTCACGGTCGATGCCTCGGGCACCGGCGAGACGCAGTGGAACGTCCCGCAGGGCGCGCCGATGGGCGATTACGACCTGCAATTCGTCGGACCCGGCAAGGACGGGGCCGAGCAGACGATCTGGACCAGCCAGTCGATCAAGGTCGACGAATACAAACTCCCGACGATGAAGGCGTCGGTCGCGGGGCCGAAGGAGGCCGCGATCAAGCCCAAGAGCCTGCCGCTCGACCTGTTCGTCGGCTATCTCTCCGGCGGGGGCGCATCGAACCTGCCGGTCGAGCTGCGCATCGGCTATTATGACGGCATCTCGGCGCCCACCGGCTATGACGGTTACAGCTTTGGCGGCAAGGCGATCGCCGAGGGGACCAAGCCGCTCAACGGCGAAGGCGAGGAAGATACCGTCACCTTGCCGCCGATGCAGACCTTGCCGGTGACCTTGGGCGCCGACGGGACGACGCGCACCAGCGTGGACATTCCCCAGACGCTCGACGGCAACAGCCAGATGCGCGTCGAGATGGATTACCAGGATGCCAATGGCGAGATCCTGACCGCATCGCGCCGCGTGCCGATCTACGCCTCGGGCGTTCAACTCGGCATCAAGACCGACGGCTGGCTGATGAAGGAGGACGATCTGCGCCTGCGCCTCGTCGCGCTGGGCACCGACGGCAAGCCGATCAAGGGCCAGAAGGTTCAGGTCGCGCTGTACAGCCGCGAAATCCTGACCGCGCGGCGGCGGCTGATCGGCGGCTTCTACGCCTATGAGAACAACGCCAAGACCACCAAGATCAGCGCAAGCTGCTCGGCATCGACCGACGAACTCGGTCTGGCGCAATGCGCGATCGATCCGGGCGTGTCGGGTGAGGTCTATGCGGTGGCGACCACCACCGACAGCAACGGCAATGTCGCGCGTGCCGTAACCTCGGTGTGGCTGGCGGGCGAGGACGACTGGTGGTTCGGCGGCGACAATGGCGACCGCATGGACGTCATCCCCGAACAACAGGAGTATAAGTCGACCGACACCGCGCGCTTCCAGGTGCGCATGCCGTTCCGCAAGGCGACGGCGCTGGTGACGGTCGAGCGCGAGGGCGTGATGTCGAGCTTCGTCACCGAGCTGTCGGGCGACAATCCGGTGGTCGAGGTGCCGATGCAGGGCGTCTATGCCCCGGACGTGTTCGTTTCGGTCATGGCGGTGCGCGGACGCATCGGCGGGTGGAAATTGTGGTGGGCGGACTTGGCGCGCCGCTGGAACCTGCCCTTCTTCTCGCGTGAGGGCGCGGCGCCAACCGCGATGGTCGACCTCGCCAAGCCGAGCTATCGCCTGGGCATCGCCAAGGTGAAGGTCGGCTGGGAAGGCCACCGCATGAACGTGGCGGTGAAGGCGGACAAGGAACGCTATGCCGCGCGCGACACGGCCAAGGTCGCGCTTCAGGTCAACAACCCCGACGGCAGCGTCGCACCGAGCGCCGATGTCGCCTTCGTCGCGGTGGACGAGGCACTGCTGCAGCTCGCGCCGAACGAGAGCTGGGACGTGCTCGGCGCGATGATGGGCGAGCGGCCGATCTCGGTGCTCACCTCGACCGCGCAGACCCAGGTGGTCGGCAAGCGCCATTATGGGCGCAAGGCGGTCGAGGCCGGCGGCGGTGGCGGCGGCGATCTCTCCGCGCTCAACCGCGAGAATTTCCAGCCGGTGCTGCTGTGGCGCGGCAAGGTGCCATTGGACGCACAGGGCAAGGCGCAGGTCGATGTGCCGCTGAGCGACGCGCTGACCTCGTTCAAGCTCGTCGCGATCGCGCTGGGGGACAAGGGCCAGAGCTTCGGCACGGGCGAGACCAGCATCCGCAGCGCGCAGGATCTGTCGATCTTCGCCGGCATTCCGCCGCTGGTGCGCAATGGCGACTTCTTCTCGGCCGGCTTCACGCTGCGCAATGGCTCGGACAAGCCGATGAAGGTGACCGCGCATGTCGAGCTGTCGCCCAAGGTGGCCGAGGGCCGCGACCTGACGGTCGAGATCCCGGCGGGCGGTGCAGTGCCGGTCGCGTGGAACCTGACGGCGCCTGCTGGCTTCGACAAGCTCCAGTGGAAGGTCACGGCCAAGGACGAGAGCGGCAAGGCGAGCGACGCGATCACCGTGAGCCAGGACATTGCGCCCGCGGTGCCGGTCGAGACCTGGGCGGCGACGTTGGTGCGTGTGGGTGAAGGCGGACCGATCGCGATCCAGCCGCCGGCGGGCGCATTGCCCGGCTTCGGCAACGTCTCGATCCTGCTCACCGACACGCTGGCGCCGCCGCTTCAGGGCGTGCGCGACTATATGGCGGCCTATCCCTATGGCTGTTTCGAGCAGCGCACCTCGCGTGCGATCGTGCTCGGCGACATGGGCGAGTGGAACCGTCTGTCGGGCGAAATGCCGGTCTATCTCGATAGCGACGGCTTGCTCCGCTACTTCCCGTCGGACAGCCTGCGCGGGTCGGAAGCGCTGACCAGCTATATCCTGTCGATCACTGCCGAGGCGGGGCTGCCGATCCCGGACGGGCCGCGCGGCCGCATGATCGAGGCGCTCAAGGCCGTGCTCGACGGGCGGCTGCGGCATGAGGATTATGGCGATGTCCGCCTGCAGAAGGTCGCAGCGTTCGCGGCGCTGGCGCGGCAGGGTGCGGCGACCTCCGCGATGCTCGGCCAGATCGGCATGACGCCGCAGGACATGCCGACCTCGACGCTCGCCGATTACATCGCGGCTTTGGGCAAGGTGCCCGGTCTCGCCAATGGCGCGCAGCTGCGCGCGGCGGCGGAGGGCGTGCTCAAGACCCGGCTGGTCTATGAGGGCACGCGCATCGACCTCTCCGACAGCGCCAACACCGCGTGGTGGATGATGTCGTCGGGCGACGAATCGGTGCTGCGCGCACTGGTCGCGACGCTGGGCCGTCCGTCCTTCGCGGGCGAAGGGCCGAAGATGATGGTCGGTGCCGCGTTCCGCCAGCAGCGTGGGCATTGGGACACCACCACCGCCAACGCCTGGGGCGTGATCGCCGCGCGCAAGTTCGGAAGCGTGTATCCGGCGAGCGCGGTCGCGGGGATCACCACCGCGTCGCTGGTGACGCAGAGCGTGACGCGCAGCTGGCCGCTGCCCGAACCGCAGCGCAGCTTCACCCTCCCGCTTCCGGCGGTGGGCCAGCAGACGCCGCTGACGCTCAGCCAGTCGGGCGGGGCCGGGCCCTGGGCGATGGTGCAGGTCAAGGCCGCGGTGCCGCTGACCCAGCCGCTGAGCGCCGGGTACAAGCTCAGCAAGAAGACCGAGGTCGTTCAGGCCAAGACGCAGGGGACGCTGACCCGCGGCGACGTGATCCGGGTGACGCTGACGGTCGAGGCGACCGCGGACCGCAACTGGGTGGTGATCAATGACCCCGTGCCCGCGGGCGCGACGGTGATCGGATCGCTCGGCGGGCAATCGGAGATGCTGGCCGAGGGTGGCGAGACCGCCGGATCGCAGCCGAGCTATGTCGAGCGCGGGCGCGACGCCTGGCGCGGCTATTTCGCCTGGCTGCCGCGCGGCACGCACACGGTGACCTATGTCATGCGCCTCAACGCCGCGGGCCGGATGCAGCTGCCGCCATCGAAGGTCGAGGCGATGTACTCGCCTGAGATCCGCGCGGCGGTGCCGAACCAGCCGATGGTGATCGCGCAGCGGTGACGTGAGGGGCGATTCGAGTGTGCGTGGCATCGTCCAAACCATGACCGTCACCCCGGCCTTGTGCCGGGGTCCACGGCTCCCGCCGGGGTGCCCCCACGCCTCTTGTCCTGCGCCGGCCTCTGGGTGGACCCGGGGTGACGGATGAGCAGGGCGTCTGATCTCTGGCAGCGTGCCCGCGGCCTCTGGGCATGCCTCGAAGCCCCCACCCACCGCGTCTGGTGGACTGGCCCCCGCATCGCCCTCGCCGCGATCCTCAGCTTGGCCGCGATCTACGGCGTCGCCGACTATGTGACGCGACCGCCGTTGCTGCCGAGCCACGGCACCGCGGTTGCGGCGTGGAAGCCGTCCGAGGCGTGGCTGTACGATCGCGAGGGGCGGTTGCTCGATTCGGCGCGGGTCGATTTCCAGGCGCGCCGCCTCGCCTGGGTTCCGCTCGACAAGGTGGCGCCGGCGGCGGTCGAGGCGCTGGTCGCAGCGGAGGACAGGCGCTTCCGCGACCATGACGGGATCGACTGGTGGTCGGTCGCGGGGTCGGTGCGCGACCGGATCGAAGGCAAGCGGGCCCGGGGCGCATCGACGCTGTCGATGCAGGTCGCGGCCTATCTGTCGCCCGGCCTTGCTGCGCCGGGATCGCGTGGGCTGCGCGACAAGCTTCGCCAGATGCGCGCGGGAGCGGCGCTCGAACGGCTGTGGAGCAAGGACCAGATTCTTGAGGCCTATCTGAACCTTGCCGGGTTTCGTGGCGAGGCGCAGGGGATCGGCGCCGCCGCGCTCGGCCTGTTCGGCAAGGCACCCGATGCGTTGACGCGTGACGACGGGCTGCTGCTCGCGGCGCTGCTGCCGAACCCTGCGGCGGGCACGGCGGAGGTTGCGCGGCGTGCCTGTGCGCTATCGCGCGAGAGCGACTGCTCGCGCTTTGCGGGCGCCGCCGCGTCGATGCTCGGCCCCGCGCGAAGCCTCGCGCTCGATCCGGGGCTCGCGCCGCATCTGTCGAACCGGCTGCTCACCCAACCAGGGCTTCGCGTCGAGACGACGATCGACGCGCGTATCCAGCGGCTGGCGATGCGCGCGTTGCGCCGCCAGCTGCAGGGGCTGGGCGGCACGCGCGCGCGCGATGGGGCGGTGATCGTCGCGGACAATGCGACGGGGGAGATCCTCGCCTGGGTCGGCGGGATCGGCGGCGCGTCGACCGCGCCTTCGGTCGACGGCGCGAACAGCTATCGTCAGGCCGGATCGACGCTCAAGCCCTTTCTCTACGCCCTGGGACTTGAGAAGGGGTATCTGACCCCCGCCTCGATCCTCGACGATTCGCCGGTTCAGCTCGACACCGCATCGGGGCTGTATGTGCCGCAGAATTACGACCGGGCGTTCAAGGGGCCGGTGAGCGCGCGCGCCGCGCTGGCGGGGTCACTGAACGTGCCCGCGGTGCGCACCCTGTTGCTCACCGGGGTCGAGCCGTTCCGCGATCGTCTGTGGGACACCGGCTATCGCGGGCTCACCGAGAGCGGCGAATATTATGGCTACAGCCTCGCGCTCGGCTCGGCCGAGGTGACTCTGGTCGAGCAGGCGGCGGCATTCCGCAGCCTTGCGCGCGGCGGGCGCTGGTCGCCGTTGCATGTCCGCAAAGATGCCAAGGCCGAGCCGGATCGCCCGACGACCACCCCGCAGGCGGCATGGCTGGTCGCCGACATGCTTGCCGACCCCAATGCGCGCGCCGGCACCTTCGGCATGGATTCGGCGTTGCGTCTGCCCTTCTGGGCGGCGGTGAAGACGGGGACGTCGAAGGCGATGCGCGACAATTGGTGCGTGGGCTTCACCGATCGCTACACGGTGGCGGTGTGGGTCGGCAATCTCGAGGGCGACCCGATGCGCGCGGTTTCGGGCACCAGCGGTGCGGCGCCGGTGTGGCGCGACGTAATGATGGCGCTCCATGCGCAGACGCCGGGCCGCGCGCCCGCCCGGCCCGGCGGGATCGAGGCGCGGGCGATCAGCTTCACCGGCAATATCGAGCAGCCGCGCCGTGAGTATTTCCTGGCGGGCACCGGCATGGACCGGATCGCCGTCGCGCCGCCCGTGTCGCGGCGCCCGCGCATCGTCAGCCCGGTCTCGGGCAGCGTCTATGCGCTCGATCCGGATATCCCGGTCGAACGGCAGCGGATGGCGATCACCGTTTCGGGCGAAACGACCGGTCACCGGCTCCAGCTCGACGGGCGCGACCTGGGCGCTGCGGATGCCCGGCCGATGATTTTGGCAGGGCCGGGGCAGCACCGGCTGCGGTTGGTCGATCCCGGCGGGCGCGTGGTCGATCAGTTGCTGTTCACGGTGCGCTGAACGGGCAAGCTCTGCATCCGGAGCCTTTGCCGCCGTGTCGACCTGTTGCCACTGGGACACGGATCGCGGGAAAGGGCCCGACTTTGAACGCTTCTGCGAAGGTGAATCGAACCAAAACGATTCCCGCGCGTTGCGGCAAATGGTCCTACCCTTTCGGGACCGAAACATGAGTAGGCCGCGCCGGCAGCGTATCCCGCCGGCGCGGCCATTTTTCTTGGTGGTGTTCCGCTTACCAGAAGAAGTTGCGGATCACCCGGACGACATAGCCGCGGCGGGTATCGACCAGCAGCACGTCGTCATAGTGGCGCACCCAGCGCTGCGCGCCATGGGCGGGGGGCAGGCGATAGCGCCACGGATCGTTGATGTAATAGCGGCTGCCATAATATTGCGGTCCGATCCGGGCGCCGTCACGGAAGCCATAGTAGCGGAACGGTGCGCGCCACTGGCCACGGTTGTAGACGCCGCGGTTGCGGTCGCGCCAGCCGCGCCAGTCGTCATTGCCCCAGCGGCGGTTGCGGTCCTGTACCGAGTCGCGCAGGTCGCGACGGGCATCGCGGACATCCTCGCGCTCGCGGCGCACGTCGCGGCGATCGCCATAGCGTTCGGCACGGCGCAGCTCGCGCTGTTCCTCACGCAACTGCTCGCGGTCACGACGGACTTCGCGCTGGCTCTGGGCGTTGGCGGCCATTGGCGCCATGGCAGGCATGGCGACGGCGGCGATCAGCGCCGAGATTATGAGCTTCTTCTTCATCACAGCTCCTCCTTGGTTCGGGCCGGAAGCGATCCGGCTTGATCGAGGAGCTAGCGGAGCCCGGCTGAACGCCCCGGGAATGAGGCAGTCAGCGAAATGAAAGGCTTACGCCCGGCTCCTTACGGGCCGTTACCCGGCCCCGGTCCGGTGCCCGGCGCGCCGACGGTGCCGATATTGCCGAACAGATCCTCGAAGAAGCCGCGCTCGCGGCCCAGCGTCGGGGTCTTCTTGTTCGACGGGTTGATCGACGCGACCTGCTCGACGCCGGTGCGCGTCACTTCGGTGACATTGCCCTGCGCGTCGAAGCTGATGCGCAGCGTGGTCTGCTCACGCGGCTTGGGGTTGTTGAAGGCATAGTTGCGGGTGTTGCGCCCCACATAATACCATTCGCCCTGGTTGAACTGGCTGGTCAGCGTCGGCTTGCCCAAGGTCGCCAGCACCGATTCGCGATTGTCGACGCCCGGCTGGACCGAGTTCACCAGATCGGCATCGACGACATAGCCCTGATAGCCGCGGAGCGGCGCACAGGCGCCTGTTCCCAGAAGAGCGGCACCGCAAGCGGCGGTAAGAAGGGCACGGGCGGAAATCATCAAACTCACTCTCCCAGGGCGGGCAGGCCCATGACGAACGGGCGCTATGCATTGCATCGCGGGCCGTTCGCCTCAATATGCGCCCGCGCCCGCGCAAACAAGTCGCGCGGGCGGGTGGAGCATATGAACATGGGATTGTGGCAACGGCTGGCCGGACGCAAGGCGGAAAATCCCGCGGCGGCGCTCTATCAGGCCGTCGTGGCGCGCGGACGCGAGCCGCATTGGTATCAGGCGGGCGCGGTGCCCGATACGGTCAACGGCCGCTTCGACACGATCGCAAGCGTGCTCGCGGTGGTGCTGCTGCGGCTGGAGGCCGAGCCGGCGGCGGCGGAGACGATCGCGCGGCTGATCGAGTGTTTCGTCGACGACATGGACGGCCAGTTGCGCCAATTCGGCGTCGGCGATGTCGTGGTCGGCAAGCGGATGGGCAAGATGATGGGGCTGCTCGGCGGGCGGCTGGGTGCCTATCGCGACGCGCTGGTGACGGGGACCGAGCCAATCGAGGACGCGCTGCTGCGCAACCTCTATCGCGCCGAGGATCCGGGCGAAGCCGCGCTGGCGCACAGCGCGGGCGAATTGCGCACGCTTCATGCGGCGCTGGCGCAGGTCGAGCTCGACGCGCTGATGGCCGGGCGCCTCGACCCGTGAGTCCGGCTGTCACCCCCGAATTCTCCCGGCCTCAGCGGCTCGACACGATCGGGGCGGGCGAAAGCCGGGTGCGCGTCGAGGCCGATGCCACCGAACGCAGCGCGCTGGCGCGCCGCTTCGGGCTGATCGCAATCGACAAGCTCGCTGCCGATTTCGCGATCCGGACCGACGCGGCGGGGATCATCGCGCGCGGACATCTGTCGGGTGCAGTGGTCCAGCCGTGCAGCGTCACCGGCGATCCGGTTCCGGCGAAGATCGAGGAGGATTTCGCGATCCGCTTCGTTCCTGAAGGGGATGAGCGCACGGACGAGATCGAACTCAGCGAAGACGATTGCGATACGGTCTTCTACACCGGCGGCGCGATCGATCTGGGCGAGGCGGCGGCGGAAACCTTGGCGCTGGCGCTCGATCCGTTTCCGCGCAGCCCGGGCGCCGCGGCAGCGCTGCGCGAGGCCGGGGTGCTGAGCGAGGAAGAGGCCGGGCCGTTCGCCGCGCTGGCGAAGCTCAAGCAGCCCAAACCCTGACGGATCCCTACCGGATCGGCGTGAAGGGCGGCCGCGCGGCAAGGTAGGCGCGCGCGGGTGCGTCGAACGGAAAGCCCTGAGCGGCGAGGCCGCCCAGGAGGCGGCGGATATTCTGAAGGCTGGCGTCGCTCACCGCCTGCGCGGCCGGATGCGCGAGCCAGGCGCTGCTGACGCGAAATCCGCCGCGGGTACGGACGATCTGACCGGTCACGGTCATCGCCGACAGATGCCGGCGAGCGGTGACCGGCGTTACCCCGATCATCCGTGCCACCATTCGTGACGAAACCGGTCTGTCGGCGCGGCTAAGCGGGTCGCCGACCCGGTTGCCGCGGCAATTCGCGGCGACCACGGTGGAGAAGAGGATCAGATCGAGCCAGCCGGCGTGCCTGTCGCGGTTGGTCTGGAGCACCGCAAGCATGATGTCGACCGCCGTGCGCACGCCGTTCGCCATCTCGTACGGCGCCCCGAGTCGCGGCGGTGGCAAAGTCTCACCGGCGGTGGCCAGATCCTCCACGAAGCGCACGAAGCAATCGTGCGCCCAACGCAGCAGGTGTGCGATTCGCGGACGCCGGAGCCCCTCGGCGGTGACGTGGATACGATTGCCGCGCCGGACGCACAGCCCGTCGTCGATCAGCGCGTTCACATGCCGGCGGATCGTTTCATAGGGACGTCCCAGCGATGCGGCGAGCGCGTGCGCGGAGGTGGGGACCATCACCGCCGCCTCCGAATCCGACAGGCCCGTCACCCGCGCCGCCAGCGTGTAGATGATGAACCTGTCGATCCGGCCGCCGAACACACGAACGCCATGCGCGAGCAGGCTGGTCTGCAACTCGGCGAGATGGCGAGTGGCGGCGCGGACCTGAGCGATCGGCATTTCCGCCATGCCATCCCCCACGGGGGACACGGCGGAGCCATCTGTCAGCCGCATCGGCCCGATCTGTCGACGGCAGGGTTTGGCGGTGCCGGTATAGGCACAGTGTGCGCCACGAAGGCAGGGTCAGAAAACGCCAGGCACATAATCCGCTGAAACGCAGCCTGTGCGCGATCGGTTGCCGAGTCAAAGCATCAGCCACCCGAGTTGGTGACGTTCAACGGTTTTGGGTTTGAGGCGCGGGCATCGAGTCGATCCATTGCGAGAGCAAGGCAATTCCCTCGTCATGCGCGGTTGCGCGGCCGAGTTCGGGCATCGCGATGCCCGGATCGGTGCTGCGCAGGCGATAGATCAGGATCGATGCCTCCGCGTCGCCGGGCGCAATAGCGAACTCGCGCCCGCCACTGCCACGCCCCGCGGCGACCGGGCGCTTGCCGATCCCGATCGTCACCGCCTCCTTGCGGTCGAGCTCGAGGAACAGGCCGGAGTTGGACGCTGCGCCCGCCGGATTATGACAATGCGCGCAGTTGATCTCGAGATAGGCGCGGGCGCGGGCCTCGAGCGGGGCCTTGGGATCGTCCCAGCGGGCGACGCGCGGGGCGTCGACAGGAGCGCGGTCGAGCAAGCCGGCGGCGACGAGCTTCTGGAGCTGGCCGCCATGGTTGAGGTAGCGCGCCTTGGGACCGATCGGCGTGATCTGGCCGGAGAGCGCGTGACAATCCTTGCACTGGTTCTGGTTGGGCACGGCGTAGCTGATCTCGCGCGGCTTGCCCGACGGATCGGTAAAGGCCACGGTCAGCCGCGTACCGGCACGCTTCAGCACCGCATCATTACCCTCGGCATTCCAGACATAGGGGATCGCGACCCAACCCGAGGCGCGGCGCAGCAGCAGGCGGGTTTCAAGCGGCTTGAACGCCGCGCCCTTGCCATAGCCGAAGGTCTTGATGAGGGCGCTGCCGACCGGGAAGTCGAACGCCTTGCCAGGATCATAGGCGGCCTTCGCGCCGGCGGGGACGTAGATGAAGCGCTGTTTGACCGTATAGTCGGAGAAGAGCGCGGTCTCGAGGTCGTAGCCCGCCACGCGTGGCGCGGGCGTGCGCCGGGTCAGGTCGGCGAAGAAACCATAGTCGGAAAGCTTCGCCGGATAGCCGTCCGCGGTGATCGCCGCGTCGTTGACGTGCGGCGAGGGGCGCGCCGCGGCGGCGGCGAAGCCGAGCACCGCAAGCCCGAGCAGCGCCGCGCCGAGGCGTTTCACTTCGCGGCGGCCTCCATCTCCGGCGGCAGCACCACCGCAGCGGGTTGCGGCACGTCGGCGCCATTCAGTTCGACCTTGGACGGTTTGGCGCTGTCGGTCGATGCGCCAAGCGCCAGGCCGAGGCCAAGAACCGGTACCGGGTCCGAGACACGCAGCCCGAGTTCGGAGACCTTGCCGGTGCCGTCCCACCAGACCGGCGGAGCATGGCCGCCAAATGCCGCGGTCAGGAACCCGCCGCCGGGCACGTCGGGCGCAAAGCCCGCGCGGCCATGGCGGTTGCCCGAGACGATGATCCGGCGCGGATAGGGGTTGTACTTCGCGTCCTCGAACTTCGGACGGTAGGAGATGATCATGACGTTGGCGGTCGCGTTCTCGGACAGGTCGTTGTCGAAGACATGGACGCCGTCATTGGCCATCACCAGCACGCCGGTGCCCTTGGGCACGGTCGCGACGATATTGCCCTTGGGCGCGAAGTTCGGGGTATCGTTGGCGAACACCTTGTTGCCGAACACACGCACCCCGCCGCCGTTCATGCGGGGAAGATTAGGCAGATCGAATACCAGGATGCCGCCGGTGTTGCCGGTGGCGATATTGCCATGGACGTCGGCCATGTTGCTGTTCTCGATCTCGATCCCGGCGACATTCTGCGAGACGGTCGAGTTGCGCACGACGATCCGTTCGGACTGGCCGACATAGATGCCGGCGTCCGATGCGCCCTTCACCGTCACGCCGTCGACCAGAATGGTGTGGCTGGAGACGGGATAGACGCCGTACGCGCCGTTGGTCGCCTTGGGTCCGCCGGTCCATTCGACGCGGATATCCTTGTAGACGATGCGGTTCGCCCCCTTGGACTTGATCCCGTCGCCCTTGCTGTCCTCGACCGCGAAGCCGCGCAACACGACATCGTCCGACGTGACGAGCAGGCCTTCGCCCGCGCCGAGCTGACCCTTGAAGCTCAGCACGGTCTTGTCCGGCCCGGCGCCGCGCACCGTCACCTTGTCGACGTCGAGACTGAGGCCGTCGGTCAGGTCGAACCGGCCCGGGCCGATCTGGACGATGTCCCCCGGCTTGGCGTCGAGCAGCGCCTCCTGAAGCCGTTCCTGCGCATTGGGGCCGGCGGGGACGTCGATCGTCTTGGCATAGGCAGATGACGCGAAGACGAGCAGCACGGCGGCGGTGCGGATCATGAGCCTCTCCCGGTTTTTCGGGCAGCTTACGCACTCCGCAGCGCGCGTCCAGTCATTTACATTGCTGTCAGTACAGCGCGTCCTGCGGCTGCGATCAGTCGGGCAGAACCTTCTCGGCCCGCCTGCGCGCATCGGCTTCGGCCTTGCCCGCCTGAATATCGCGGGTCGAGCAACCGATGCCGCCGCCCGGCCCCACCGCCGAGCAGCTGCCGATGCCGGTGTCGCCGACGCTCATCGCGCCCTGCTGGCGCACCGCCCAGCTTTCATTCTGCGGGGTGACCTCCTGGTCGCGCAGCTCCTTGGGGATGCGGAAACGCTCCTCGGCGGGACGGCGGACACAGATCACCACTTCATCGCCATCGGCATTGGTCGGGCATTTGTCGTCGCCATAGATGACGAGCACGCCATTCTGCGCCGCGTTCTGCGCTAGCGTGGGAAGCGGCGCCGCAAGCGGCGCGGCGGCGAGGGTCAGGCCCAGCAGGATCGTTTTCGTCATCGTCAACTCCGTAACCCCCAACGCCCTATATCCGTTTCGAGACCGCAATGGCAGCCTTGCACGCCAGCCGGATCGCACCCGCGAGCAGCGGATAGGCCGGTGCAGTCTCCGCACCCGCGGCCAGCGCCGAATCGCGATGCTCCAGCTCTTCGGCGCGGAACTCGGCCACCGCATCCGACAGCACCGGATCGCTCGATCCCAGCGCCGCGAGCTGTTCCTGATAGTGGAGGTCGATCTCGGTCTCCACCGCCGCGGTACAGGCCATCGCCGCCGCCGGGCCGAGCGCCGCGGTCGCCGCGCCCAGCGCGAAGCCCGCGACGTTCCACACCGGCTGCAGCGCCGTCGGCCGCACGCCACGCTCGGCAATCAACGCATCAAAGAAGGCGCGGTGCCGTTCTTCCTGGTTCGCCATGCCCGAAATCGCGCGCGCCATGTCGTGGCGGTCGCCCATCACGGCGAGCTGCCCGGCATAGATGCGCGTCGCGCCATATTCGCCCGCCTGATCGACCCGGATCATCGAGCGCGTGTCCGCACGGCGATCGCCCGGCTTCCACCTCATCGGCGTTGCCGCTTCAGCAGCAGCACGGCGATCACCAGTGCCCCGCCCAGCGAGAGGATCGCGTTCCATCCGGCCAGCGAAATGCCGAGGAAATGCCAGGGCGCGACGTCACAGCGCACCAGGGGGGCATTCATGATCGCATCGAGCGCATTGCCGCCACTGCCGAAGGTGGTGGCGCACTGGGTGAGCCCCTCCCACCATTTATACTCGACCCCGGCATGGAAGGCGCCGATCGCACCGCTGATCGCGATGCCGATCGTGGCGAGCCACACCAGCAGGCCGCGCACCGGCTTCGCCGCGAAGGACAGGGCGGCCAGCGCGATCGCCGCATAATGCGGGTAGCGCTGCCACATGCACATCTCGCACGGGAACAGCCCGCCGACATATTGGCTGTAGAGCGCGCCGCCGATCAGGCCGAGCGGGATGAGCAGGGCGAGCGCCTGCGCGGTGCGACGGGGTGCCATGTGTCTGCCTATCTCAGCGCTTGCTGCCGGCCTTGGGCGCTCCGCCGCCTTCGGCCATGCGCGTGGGCGCGGCAGTACGAGCGATGGTCTGCAGCGCATAATGAAGCTGGAAGTCCTCGACCCCCTTCTTCTTGAGCTCGTCGATCGTCGCGGCGAAGCGCGGATCGGTCTTGGTGTCCTCTTCGAGAACCGAATTGTCGACCTTGGTCTCGTTGATCAGGTGGCGGCGAAGGTCCGCCTCGCGGAACACCGGCCGCGACTTGTAATCGGCATCGGTGAGCTGCGGCACCTGCAGATCGGGCTCGATTCCGCCTTCCTGCACCGAACGGCCCGAGGGCGTGTAATAGCGTGCGGTGGTGAGCCGCAGCGCGGTGCGCGGGCCGAGCTGGAGCAGGGTCTGCACCGATCCCTTGCCGAAGGTCTTCTCGCCCAGCACCAGCGCACGGTGATGATCCTGCAGCGCGCCGGCGACGATCTCCGACGCCGAAGCGGTGCCGGCATCGACCAGCACGACCAGCGGGAGCCCGCGGGCGAGGTCGTCGGCCTTGGCGTACCAGCGTTCGATATCCGCCTTGTCGCGGCCGCGCTGCGAGACGATCTCGCCGTGCGACAGGAAGGCGTCGGTCACTTCGATCGCCTGGTTGAGCAGGCCGCCGCCATTGGCGCGCAGGTCGATGACATAGCCCTTGGGCTTGCCGCCCAGCTGCTTCTCGATCGCCGCGATGCCGGCGCGCATGTCCGCCGCGGTGGTGGCGCTGAACGTGTTGATGTTGAGGATGCCGATGCCGTCCTTGACCTCCCACTTGACCGCCTTCTGGACGATGGTCTCGCGAGTCAGGGTGACGTCGAACGGCTTGTCGCGGCCGGGGCGGACGATGCGGACGGTGATCTTGGTGCCCGGCTCGCCGCGCATCTGGCTGATCGCCTCGTCCAGCGTGCCGCCATAGATCAGCTTGCCGTCGAGATGGGTGATGAAGTCGCCCGACTTGATGCCTGCGCGCCAGGCGGGCGTATCCTCGGTTGGCGTGACCACCTTGACCGCGCCGTCCTCCATCGTGACCGACAGGCCGAGGCCGCCATAATTGCCGTCGGTGGCGAGGCGCATGTTGTCGAACGCCAGCGCATCGACATAGGAGCTGTGCGGATCGAGGCTGGCGAGCATGCCGTCGATCGCGCCCTTGATCAGCGTCTTGTCGTCGACCTGCTCGACATAATCGGCCTTCACGCGGGCATAGACGTCCATGAAGGCATCGAGCTCGCGATAGCTGGAGGTATCGACGCTGGCCATGGCGCCGGTGGTGACGGGGATCAGCGCGAGCGCGCCGACCGCGGCGGTGACCTGAAGGATGGGACGGATCATACGCAAACTTCCTGAGCGATGCTTGGAGACAGGATAGACCGGAAAGCCGTGGCCGCAAAGCGGCAAGGGTGGGGCGTCTTGTTGGCTTGCGGCGCCGGCCCGCTCCCCCGCCCGGCCACCCATAGGATGCTGGCGCTGGGTGATCGGGCGGGGATCATCGGGTCGGCCATGCCCCCGGCATGGCCTGAACAGCGTGAGACGCTGTTCACCCGACTGATGGCCGGCGCCGTCTGACTAAGGTGCATCAATCGAGCAATTGGGCGAGATCGACCGCGTCGCCCTTGCGGCGCAGTTCGACCGTGATGCGCGGCGCTGCGCCCTTGGGCGCGCTGCCGAGCGGGGTGCCCTGCACCGGGGCGTCGCCGACGCGGACCAGCACCCGGTCAAGCCCGGCGATCAGCGAGGTCCAGCCGCCGCCATGGTCGAGGATCACGATATTGCCATAGCCGCGAAAGCGCCCGGCATAGACCACGCGGCCAGCCGCGGGCGCGACGACCTGCGCACCGGCCCAGGTCGAAAGCGTCAGGCCGCGTGCGCGCACGCCGGCCTCGGAAACTTCGCCCAGCCCGGTGACAAGGCTGCCTGCGACCGGCAGCCGGTAAGGCGGCGGCCCCTGCGGCACGGCGCGCGCCGGGGGCGGATCCGCCTCCGCATTCCCTGCGCCCGGGCGAGGCAACGGGCCGGGAAGGGCTTCCAGCGCCTCGCGCGTTTCCGCCGCCGCACCCAGCGTATCCATCAGTTCGACAAGGTCGCGTGCCTGCTCGCCCAGCGCGAGCGCACGATCCGATTCGACCATCGCCTCGCGCCGGTAGCCGGTAGCGCGCAGCCGGTGGCTGGCCTGCATCTGCACCAGCGCCAGCCGTTCGGTCTCCAGCCGCTCGCGGCCGTCGCGCAAGCTGCGTGCGGCGATCTGTGCGCCCTCGCGCAGGCGGCGGGTGCGCGCGATCTCGGTCCGTATCCCGGCGCTGCGTTCGCGCACGATCGGGGCGACGCCGCCCAGCACCGCACGGACATGGACGATGTCCGCGGTCGACCCGGGCTGGAGCAACCCCAGCATGGCGGGGCGGCGTGCAAGCGACTGGAGCGCGGCAATCAGGCGCGCGATCGGCCCTTGCTGCGCCTCCAGCCGCTTGTGCTGTCCGGTCAGCAACCGGTCGACGATCGCGGTGCGTGCCTGGGCAGCCGCGATCTGCGCTTCCGCTGCCGCGATGCTGGCGGCGACGGCGGCCTCGCGCACCTTGGCGCGGCGCGCTTCGTCGCGTTCATTGGCTGCCGCCTGCTGGAGCTGACGGGCGCGCGCCTCGGCGTCCTTCGCAGCCTTGTTTGCGGCCTTGAGCTGCCCCTGTTGCGCCGCGAGATCGGTCTGCGCGGGAAGCGCGCTTACCCCTGCAGCTGCAAGCGCGACGATGGCTGCGGCGATCAGCGCCCGGCGCATCCTAGCCCTCGCGATGATAGGGGTGGTTGGCGAGGATGCTGGTTGCGCGCCACAATTGCTCGGCGAGCATCGCGCGCGCCATCAGATGCGGCCAGGTCGCGCGGCCAAACGCGATCAGCAGATCGGCCTCGGCGCGTTCCGCATCGCCGAACCCGTCCGCCGCACCGATCAGGAAACGCGTCTCGCGCACCCCGTCGTCGCGCCACGCCTGCAGCCGTTCGGCGAGCACCCGCGAGGGCAGGTTCTCGCCCTTCTCGTCGAGCATCACCCGGCGCGTACCCGGCGCCAGCTCGGGCAGTTTGCCGCCGGTGTCGGGCATTTCGGTTATCCTGTGGGGCCAGGTCACGCGCTTCATGTAGCGCTCGACCAGCTCGGCCTCAGGCCCACGCCCAATGCGCCCGCGCGCCACGATATGCAGCAGCATGGGGTTATGTTCGGGTTACGGCACCAGCCCGCTCCCCCGCCCGGCCACCCAAAGGATACTGGCGTTGGATGGCCGGGCGGGGGAGCGGGCTGGTGCAACGCACTAAGCGAAACTCAGGCGTTGCCGACGGGAGGCGTATCGCCGAACGCCCACATGCGCTCAAGATTGTAGAAGGTCCGCACTTCGGGCCGGAAGAGATGGACGATCACATCGCCTGCGTCGATCAGCACCCAGTCGGCCGTCGGCAGCCCCTCGATCCGCGGGCTGCGGCCGAATTCGGCCTTGATCTTCTCCGCCAGCTTGTTGGCCATCGACGCGACCTGTCGCGTCGACTTGCCGCTGGCGACGACCATATAGTCGGCGATGCTGCTCTTGCCCGCGAGCGGGATCGAGACGGTTTCCACGGCCTGATCGTCGTCGAGCGAGGTCAGGACGAGCTTGTGCAGAGCCTCGGCCTCGTTCGGGGAACCCTGAGGCTCGGGACTAGGCGAAACATGGGGCGATGCGTTCAAGTCTGCTCCTGGCGTCCGGAGACGCGCGTGCGGTGATGTGGGGACGGCGCATAGCGCCGGTGCCAGGCAGGGTCGGCGGCGCGAAGCCGTGTCGCCGAAGTCGGGTCGGGGCGGAAGCGCAACAGCACCAGTGCCGGCAAACTCCACTTCGTCCAGTTCTTCGCCTGGCCTGCGGGCCGCACGAAGCGCCGCAGCCAGCCCATCGCAGGACTTGCATGGGCGTCGCGATCATAACCCGGCCGCGCGATCACCGCAATCGCAACCTTTTGCGCGATGCGCCGCCAGCCCTTCCACTGATCGAACTGCGCCAGATTGTCGGCGCCCATCAGCCAGATGAACTGGTGCTTGGGGTAGAGCAGCGGCAACTTGCTCAGCGTATCGACGGTGTAGCGCGTCTTGAGCCGCTGCTCGACGGCGGTGGGGCGGATCGGCGCGTGCTTCGCCATTGCCCGGGCAGACGCCATGCGCGCGGCGAAGGGTGCCATGCCCTTGGCTTCCTTGAGCGGATTGCCGGGCGAGACCATCCACCACACCTCGTCCAGCTCCAGCGCGCGGAGCGCGTGGAGCGAGATCGCGCGGTGCCCGCGATGCGCCGGATTGAACGACCCGCCGAGAATCCCGATGCGTTTCAAGGGCGGATCTGGCCGGTCCCGCGCACCACCCATTTATAGGTCGTCAGCCCTTCCAGCGCGACCGGGCCGCGGGCGTGGAGGCGGCCGGTGGCGATGCCGATCTCGGCACCCAGGCCGAACTCGCCGCCATCGGCGAACTGGGTCGAGGCGTTCCACATCACGATCGCGCTGTCGACGCCATTGAGGAAGCGTTCGGCCGTGGCGGCGTCTTCGGTGACGATCGCATCGGTATGATGCGATCCGTGCGCGGCGATATGCGCCATCGCGCCCGTGACGCCCTCGACCCGCTTCACCGACAGGATCGAATCGAGATACTCGGTGTCCCAGTCCTCGGCATTGGCAGCCACCACGCGCGGTTCGAGCGCGCGGATATCGGCGTCGCCGCGCAGTTCGCAGCCGGTGTCGGCGAGCGTCGACAGGATCGGGGCGGGATCGGCAAAGCCATGGTCGATCAGCAGCGTTTCGGTCGCGCCGCAGATGCCGGTGCGGCGCATCTTGGCGTTGACCGCAAGGTCGCGGGCCATCGCCGGGTCGGCGGCGGCGTCGATATAGGTGTGGTTGATGCCGTCGAGGTGCGCGAGCACGGGCACGCGCGCCTCTTCCTGCACGCGTGCGACCAGGCTCTTGCCGCCGCGCGGCACGACCAGATCGATCGCGCCGTCGGCCTTGAGCATCGCGCCGACGGCGGCACGATCGGTGGTGGGGACGAGCTGGACGGCGTCCTCGGGCAGTCCGGCATCGGCAAGGCCGCGCGCGAAGGCGGCGTGGATCGCGCGGTTGCTGTGCACCGCCTCCGACCCGCCGCGCAGAATCGCGGCATTGCCGCTCATCACGCAGAGCGCCGCGGCGTCGGCGGTGACGTTGGGCCGGCTTTCATAGATGATGCCGATCACCCCGATCGGCACGCGCACACGGCTGAGCTGGAGGCCGTTGGGCCGTTCGCTGGTGCTGATGATTTCGCCGACCGGATCGGCGAGTGCGGCGACCGCTTCCACGCCCGCCGCCGCGCCTTCGAGCCGGGCGGGGTCGAGCCGCAGCCGGTCGAGCAATGCGCCCGAGAGGCCGTTCGCCTCACCTGCTGCGACATCGCGTGCATTCGCGGCCAGGATCGCATCGGCATCGGCCCGGATCGCCGCGGCGGCGGCGCGCAACCCCTGTGCCTTGGCCGGCGCCGGCAGCCCCGCAAGCGTCACGGCGGCGGTGCGGGCACGGGCGCCCAGCTCGGCGATGAGGGCGGTTGGCGAGGTTTCGGCGATCGTGTCCATGCGCTGCGGCTAACATGACACAATGCAAAAGTCCCTATCGCCTCTGCTTTTGCTCTTTGTTAGGTGGGCTTTCATGGGGGAATTCGACGCAGCCGGCGAAGTCGTGAGCGGGGCACTATTGGGCCGCGCGGTCGAGAGTCATCGTGGCGAAAGCCATGGCGGCCATGATGGCATATGCCTCAATTGCGGCACCACGCTGACCGGCCCCTATTGCCATCGCTGCGGACAGGCGGGGCATGTCCACCGTACGATCGGCGCGATCTGGCACGAGATCCTGCACGGCGTCGTCCATTTCGAGGGCAAGCTGTGGAACACCTTGCCGATGCTTGCCCTTCGACCCGGCGAGTTGACGCGGCGCTACATCCATGGCGAGCGCGCACGCTTCGTCTCGCCGATGGCGATGTTCCTCTTCTCGGTCTTCACGATGTTCGCGGTGCTCCAGATCATGGGCATTTCGGCGCCGACGCAGGTCGGCACCGCCGCACAGTTCGAATCGGGGCTGGCCTTTGCCCGGGAGAACACCGAAAGCGATCTTGCCGATGCGCGCGAGGCGCGGGCGCGGGCCGAGCCGGGCAGCGAGCGCGCACAGCGGCTCGACCGCAAGATCGCCGGATTGTCGAAGGATCTGAGCGAGATCAAGCGTATCCCCCTCGATCTGGCCAAGACCAGCGGTACGGGGCTGGGGTTCAAGACCGGCTGGAAGCGGATCGACAAGGGGATCGACAAGGCCAACCAGAATCCCGGGCTCGCGCTCTACAAGCTGCAGACCAACAGCTACAAGTTCAGCTGGGCGCTGATCCCGCTATCGATCCCGTTCGTATGGATGCTGTTCTTCTGGAGGCGCCGCTACAAGGGCTACGACCACGCGGTGTTCGTGACCTACTCGCTGTCGTTCATGTCGCTGCTGTCGATCGTGCTGACCATCGCGGGCGGGCTGGGGCTTGCCGGGAACATCATCGCGACGATCGCGATGATCGTCCCGCCGCTGCACATCTTCTTCCAGATGAAGGGGGCCTATCGCCTGCGCGGGTGGAGTGCGCTGCTGCGCACCGCGATCCTGCTCGTCTGTATCGCGGTGATCCTTCCGCTCTTCCTGCTCCTGCTGCTCGGCCTCGGTCTGTCGGGGTGACCCTTAGCCGGGGCAGGGCCAGCGGCGTTTCATGATCAGATAGAAGGCGGTCTTCATGCTCATCGAGCGCTGGTGCGCGGGAATCCTCTCGAGCTCGGCAAGGAAGTCGGCCGGCTTGATCTTCGCCGCCTCGCTGCCCTCGGGCGGCGGACAGCTATGCGGTGCGCGGCCAGCGGCGTGATCGGCGCGCAGGTCGGCGCGATAGCTGGTCGCGACCGACTTGATCTCGGCCCTGACCGGCCCGAGGTCGGACGAGAAGAGGGCGAGCGGCCCTTTGGCCTTGAGCGCGCGCGCCTTGACCAGAAATTCCTCGACGGTCATCGCCTGCGCAGTCGCCGGGATCAATACAGCCGCACCGGCAATCAGCCACCAACGCTTCATTCACGCCCCCGCTTCACCCTCTGGGAACCGATCCAGCGCCCCCAGCGCGGGTCGGTTGCCGCGATTTGAGGGGGGAAAGAGACCGCCGTCAAGACGCAGCGCGCGGCCCGCCAAAACGAAACGGCCCGCGCTCATCGCGCGGGCCGAAGCGTTTCCAGCGGGATCCCCAGGGTTCAGGCGCCTTGCGGTGCCGGGTTCCCGAACGGGCCCTTGGGGCGCCGTGTCTTGGGGATCGAGGTGCCCGCGGCTGCGACCGGACCGCGCGGCGCGGCCGGATCGGGCCGGCCGATATCGCCGTCGGCGAGCAGCTTCTTGATCTCCTCGCCCGACAGCGTCTCGTACTCGAGCAGCGCGCCGGCCAGCGTATGGAGCTGGTCGAGATGCTCGGTCAGCACGTCGCGCGCGCGGGTCAGGCCGCCCTCGACCGTCGCCTTGATCTCGCGATCGATCAGCTGCTGGGTCTCGTTCGACATGTGCCGCGGCTGCGAGGCCGAATAGCCAAGGAAGGATTCGCCCTCGGGCTGCGAATATTCGACCGGGCCGAGCGCGTCGGACATGCCCCATTTGGTGATCATGTCGCGGGCGAGGCCGGTGGCGTACTGGATGTCGCCCGAGGCGCCCGAAGAGACCTTGTCATAGCCGAAGATGATTTCTTCGGCGACGCGGCCGCCCATCGAGACGGCGAGGTTCGCGTACATCTTGTCGCGGTGATAGCTGTACGAATCTCGTTCGGGCAGGCGCATGACCATGCCGAGTGCCCGGCCGCGCGGGATGATCGTCGCCTTGTGGATCGGATCCGACGCCGGCTCGTGGAGCGAGACGATGGCATGGCCGGCCTCGTGATAGGCGGTCATCCGCTTCTCGTCGTCGGTCATTACCATCGAACGCCGCTCGGCGCCCATCATGACCTTGTCCTTGGCTTCTTCGAACTCCTGCATCGCGACCAGGCGCTTGCCCTTGCGCGCGGCCATCAGCGCCGCCTCGTTGACGAGGTTGGCGAGATCGGCGCCCGAGAAGCCCGGCGTGCCGCGCGCGATGGTGCGCGCGTCCACGTCGGGTGCCAGCGGCACCTTCTTCATATGGACCTGCAGGATCTTGACGCGGCCCTCGATGTCGGGGCGCGGCACCACGACCTGGCGGTCGAAACGGCCCGGGCGCAGCAGCGCCGGATCGAGCACGTCGGGGCGGTTGGTCGCGGCGATGATGATGATGCCTTCGTTCGCCTCGAACCCGTCCATCTCGACCAGCAGCTGGTTCAGCGTCTGCTCGCGCTCGTCATTGCCGTTGCCGAGGCCCGCGCCGCGATGGCGGCCGACCGCGTCGATTTCGTCGATGAAGACGATGCACGGCGCCGACTTCTTGGCCTGTTCGAACATATCGCGGACGCGCGATGCGCCCACGCCGACGAACATCTCGACAAAGTCCGAGCCGGAGATGGTGAAGAAGGGCACGCCCGCCTCGCCTGCAATGGCACGTGCGAGCAGCGTCTTGCCGGTGCCGGGCGAGCCGACCAGCAGCGCACCCTTGGGGATCTTGCCGCCGAGGCGGGCGAACTTGGTCGGGTCGCGCAGGAATTCGACGATCTCCTGCAGCTCCTCACGCGCCTCGTCGATGCCGGCGACGTCGTCGAAGGTAACCTTGCCTTCCTTCTGGGTCAGCAGCCGCGCACGCGACTTGCCGAAGCCCATCGCGCCCGAGCCCGAGCCCTTCTGCATCTGGCGCAGCACGAAGAAGGCGATGCCGAGGAAGAGCAGGAAGGGCAGCGAGTTGTACAGCATGTACATCCAGATCGACGGGCCTTCCTCAGGCCGCGCGCTGATCGTCACGCCCTTTTCGCGCAGCTTGGGGATCAGCTGCGGATCGGGCACCGTGTTGGTGCGGAACTTGGTGTCGTTGGTGAGCGTGCCGGTGATCACCGTCTGGCTGACGTTGACGTCCTTGACCGATCCTTCCTGGACCTTGTCGAGGAAGGCCGAATAGGGAATCGTCGATCCGGCGGTCTGGTTCGGCTGGTTCATCAGCGAGACGAACAGCGCGAGCGCCGCGAGGATGCCTACCCAGATCAGCAGGCTCTTCATCCAGGGATTGCCGCCGTTGTTGTCGGGACCCTGCTGCTTGTCGTTGTCGTTCATTCCGATTCCGGTGCCATGATTCCCCGATAAGATAGGGTCTGGCAGGTTAATGGCAATGGAACAGCTTCGATCAGAGTGATCGGCGCGGCGGGGCGGGGGTGAAATGCCAGTGGCCGTCGTGCCCGGGCGAAACCAGCACGCCCGCCTGGGTCGCGGCCTTTCCGGCCGTCAGCGCGTCGAGCAGCGCCTCGATATTGGCCGCATCCGAAAAGGCGGGGGCGGAGATTCCGTTGGCGCTGCGCAGCTCCGCGATCGCGGCCCGCGCCAGACGGCGCTGCATCTCGCGGGGCAGGCCGGCGGCGCGCAGCAGCCCCTTGCCCGGCGACCAGCGCTCGGCGCGGAGCGTTTCGGCGAGCGCGTCGAGCGCGGCCTCAGCCTCGCCGAGATAGGCCGCGGAGCGGGCGAGCGCGGCGGGATCGAGCAGCGCCTGACCGGTCAGCAAATCGCGGAACCGCGTCCGGTCGTGGCGGGGATCGGTATTGGAGGGGTCTTCCACCCACGGCACACGCGCGGCCGCAACCATCGCGCGCAGGTCGCTGCGCCGCCACGCCAGCAGCGGGCGCAGCACCGGATGATCCCCCTCGAACCGCCATGGCCGGATGCCGCTCAGCCCCGCCACGCCGGATGCACGATTGAGCCGCATCAGCAGCGTTTCTGCCTGGTCGTCGGCATGATGGGCGGTCAGCAATGCGCTGGCGCCGGTCGCGTCCATCCATGCCGCCAGCGCGGCATAGCGTGCCTCGCGCGCGCCCTTCTGCACGCTGCTCCCGGTGATCGGAGCAAGCGGCGCCAGAGTCCTATGCGGCACGCCCAGCCGCGCGCAGACCGTCGCCACCAGCGCCGCTTCATCCGCGGCTTCCGGGCGCAGGCCATGATCGACCGTCGCAGCGGCGACGCGCCCGGGAAGGGCAGCCGCAGCGAGCAGCAGCATCGCCATGCTGTCGGCGCCACCCGACACCGCAAGGCCGATGGTCGCGCCGGCAGGCAGGCTTTCGCCGGCCGCTTCCGCGAACAGGCGGTCGAGGCCGGCGGCGAACCGCGCGACCGCTTCCGGATCGGGCAGGTTCAGCGCGTCACTTGCACTTGCTGGCGGCGCGGCCGGTGGCGACATCTTTCTTCATCGCGTCGGAGATGCGGTCGCCATAGACCTGATTCAGCTCGTCATAGACCTTGCAGACCTCGCTCGCCGGCTTCTTCATCTTCACCAGCGACTGGGCGAGATAATAGAGCGAATCCGGCGCACGTTCGCCGTTCGGCATCTTCTGATAGCTCTCGAAGAATGCCGTGGCGGCGAGCGCCGGCTTGCCCTGGTCGAGCAGCACGCGGCCCAGCAGGTTCTGCGAATAGCTGGCGCGGCGGTGCTTGGGATATTTCTGGACGACCGTGCGCAGTTCCGGGATCGCCTTGTCATATTGCTTGGCCTGCCACAGGCGATAGCCATAGACATAGCCGTCCTCGGCGGGATCCTCGCTCTTGGGCCGGTCGACCGCCACTGCAGGCGTCGTCGGTGCGGGGGTGGCGGGGCCGCCCACCGCAGGGCGCGTCGGCGCGGGACGCGTGCCGGTCACCGGCGCATCGTCCTCGGCGGGCGCAGCGCCTGCCTCCAGGGCCTTCAACCGCGCGTCGGTCGAGCGTCGATAGGCGTTGAATGCCTCCTCGAGCTGGCGCAGGCGGTACTGGCTCTGCTCGACCTCTCCGGTGATCTGCGACAGCTGCGATTCCACCGCGCTGACCCGCGCGTTGAGATCGGCGACAGCGCTGGTCGCGGGGAGGCCCGGCGCGCCGGCCGGGCGTTCGGGTGCGGTGATCTGCGGCTCGACCGTCTGCCCCGCGCCGCCCGGGAACACCTTGCGCTGCACCGCGCGCATCTCGCGCTCGAGCCGGTCGACCCGGCCCTCGATCCCGCCGCCGGCGGCAGCCCGGCTGGTCTGTGCCATTGCCGGCACCGCAACGCTCGCCAGCGCGGCCACCGCCGTGCCGAGCAACGCCATCTTTCCAATCAAACGCATCGAAATCCCCGCAGGCGCTAACATCCTCAACGCCTTATACATCACATGCCGAATCTGTCGCCACGCTTTACGGCGTGGCGCTGTTTCCGCTCGCCGGAGTCTGCGGATCGACGGCGGCCGGCTGCGCGGGCGGATCGAAGGCGGGCTGGAAGGCTCGCGGAAGCGGCCGCTGGTTCCGGGTTGCGGGCGTTGTGGTCGCGGCCGGTGCCGGTGCTGCGGCCGGCGTTGCGCCCGTGCCGCGCGCGTGCAGCGCCGCGGCGCTGATCGGCACGTCCTTGATCGCACGGCCGGGCGCGCCCAGCGGGGCGACATCGGAGCCGTTGACGGTAACGCGGATCGACTCCGGCCGGCCGAGGTTGATCATCGGGCCATTGGCGTTCTGCGGCACGTCGTAGCGTTCGCCCGCCGCCATTTCCTTCTCGAACAGGCGCGTTCCGCTCGCGTCGTAGATGCGCAGCCAGACCGGCTGGGTCGCGGTGAGCGTCACCTGACCGTTGCCGGCCGCCGCGGCAGGCGAAGGCGTGCTCTCCAGCGCGGCCGCCGGCGTCTCGGTCGGCGCCGGTGCCGGTTCCGGGGTACCGCTGCTGCGGAACAGGTCGGTGCCGTACCACAGCGCGAGCGCGGCGAGCAGCAGCACCGCGATCACCGCGCCGGCCCAGACGAGGCCGCTCGACGGCTCGCGCACCGGATCCTCGGGGTCGTAGGTTTCATAGGCTTCGCGCGCCGCGAACATGCTTGAGGTCTCGGCGCGCAGCTCGCGGGCCAGCGCTACTTCGTCCGCGCCGATCGCGCGGGCATAGGATTTGACGAAACCGATGGCATAGGTCGGCGAGGGCAGACCCGAATAGTCGGAGGTCTCGATCGCCTCCAGATGGCGCAGCGGGATGCGGGTCCGCGACGCTATATCGGATAGTTCAAGTCCCTGCGCCAGCCGCGCATCGCGCAGCTTTTCGCCGACCTTCTCGGGGAAGAGCGTCGGGTTCTCGCCGGGTTCGCCGTCCATTCAATCTTTCTCCGGTCGCACTGGGGTTTCGCCAGGGGGATGCAGGCCGTGCGGGGGTGTCCACCACCCGCCTGCCGCTGTCAACGCTGGCAGGCGGAAAACGGGCTCAAATCAGGCGAGTTCGACGCCGTGATCGGCCGCCCATTGCTCCAGCGCCGCGCGCATGTCCTGCGGCGGACGCGCCAGCATCTCGCCCATCGCCGCGACCAGCGCGGCGCGGTCGAGCGATCGGACCATCGCCTTGATCGGTCCGACCGCTGCGGGAGTGATCGACAACCGGTCGATGCCGAGCCCGATCAGCGCCATCGCCTCCAGCGGCCGTCCGCCCATCTCGCCGCACACCGCGAGCGGTACGCCGGCATTGCCGGCCTCCAGCGTCACGCGGCGCAGGAAGCGCAGGATCGACGGGCTGAGCCAGTCGTAGCGCACTGCGAGCTTGGGGTGCGCGCGGTCGGCGGCGAACAGGAACTGGGTCAGGTCGTTGGTGCCCACCGACAGGAAATCGAGATTGGGCAGCAGCAGGTCGAGCACTTCGGCCAGCGCCGGAACTTCCAGCATCGCGCCATAGCGGATCTGGATCGGCAACTTATGCCCGCGCGCCTCCAGCCACGCCCGCTGGCTCTCGAACAGCGCACGCGCCTGATCGAACTCCCAGGGTTCGGAGACCATCGGGAACATGACGTTGAGCGAGCGTCCGGCCGACGCCTCGAGCAGCGCGCGCGCCTGCACCTTCATCAGGCCTTCGCGGTCGAGCGCGAGCCGCAGCGCGCGCCAGCCCATCGCCGGATTCTCCTCATCGCCATTCTCGTCATGGTCGAGATAGGGCAGCGCCTTGTCCCCGCCGATATCGACGGTGCGGAAGGTGACCGGCCGCTCGCCCGCGGCATCGAGCACGTCCTTGTACAGCCGCCGCTGACTGTCGCGCTGGGGCAACGTAGCGGAGACCAGGAACTGGAATTCGGTGCGGAACAGCCCGATGCCGTCCGCACCGGTCAGGTCGAGCGCGGCCACGTCGTCGCGGAGCCCCGCATTGACCATCACCGTCAGCCGATGCCCGTCCCTGGTGACCGGCGCCTCGCTCTTGAGCGCGGCGAATGCGGCACGGCGCTTCTGCGTGACCAGCAATTTGGCCTCGAACGCTTCGTCCATCGCGGCCGTGGGCCGGATGATCAGCGTATCTTCGGTGACATCGACCAGCAGGCGATCACCTTCCGCAATGAGCCGGCGGACGTCCTTGACCCGGCCCAGCACCGGAACGCCCATCGCGCGGGCGACGATGGTGACGTGCGCGGTCAGCGATCCCTCTTCGAGGATCACGCCCTTGAGCCGCCGGCGGTCATATTCGAGCAGTTCGGCGGGGCCGAGGTTGCGCGCGATCAGGATCGAATCCTGCCGCAGGCCCAATTGCGCCGCAGTGCCGAGCTGGCCCGAGACGATACGCAGCAGCCGGTTGGACAGGTCCTCCAGGTCGTGCATGCGGTCGCGCAGCAGCGGATCGTCGATCTGCCGCATGCGCATGCGGGTGCGCTGCTGGACGCGCTCGATCGCCGCCTCGGCGGTCAGGCCGCTGTCGATCGCCTCGTTGATGCGGCGGCTCCAGCCTTCGTCATAGGCGAACATCTTGTAGGTCTCGAGGACCTCCTCATGCTCGCCGCCACCGCCGAACTCGGCCTGGCTGGTCATGCGGTCGATCTGCTCGCGCATCTTGTCGAACGCGGCATAGACGCGGTGGCGTTCGGCCTCGATATCCTCGGCGACCGTATGCTCGATGATGATGCGCGGCTGGTGGAAGACGGCGGCGCCCGCGGCCATGCCCTCGACCAGCTTAAACCCTGGCACGCGCGCCGTCGCGGTCGATTGCGGTCGGGTGGTACCGCCGCCGCCCGCCGGATCGATCAGGCCGGCATTGGCGATCAGTTCGGAGAGGACCATCGCCACCGTCTGAAGCGCCTCGATCTCGACTTCGTCATATTTGCGCGGTTCGGCGTGCTGCACCGCCAGCACGCCGACCGCGCGCTCCTTGCGGATGATCGGCACGCCGGCATAGCTGTGGAACCGGTCCTCGCCGGTTTCGGGGCGGTAGGCGAAGTCGGGATGGCTCGCCGCCTCGTCGAGGTTGAGCGTCTCGACATTGGCCGCGATCGTGCCGGTCAGCCCCTCGCCCAGCGCCAGCTTGGTGACGTGGACCGCCTCCTGCGCCAGGCCGCGGGTCGCGAACAGTTCGAGCACGCCTTCACGCAGCAGATAGATCGAGCAGACCTCGCTGTTCAGCGCCTCGCCGATGATGTTGACGACCGAGTTCAACTTGCCCTGCGCCGCGGCGCGCGAGGCCATCACATCGTGCAGCCGTGTCAGGATTTCGCGGGCGGAGGCGGCGGCGGAAACGGGCATGGTATCGCGCTATCAGATCGGCGCGGGCACGCCAATCGGTTCGGCGCGCACGATGAACCTAAACCGGAGGGGTTTTCAGCGCGACGCGAGGGCGGTGCGGCCGCTCGTGACCCTCGTGTTCGCCGAGAAGACGGCGCGGTCATAGCTCAGCCGGGGTGTAGCCGGCGCGGATGCCGTGAGCCGGGGTGCGGCGACCGGGGTCCCGGCGCGCCATGCGGCCAGATCGGCGCGATACGTATCGTAGCGCGCATAGAATTCGCCGAACGGCTGGTCGATGGCCGCCAGCGCCGCCGGGGCGAACCCGTCCAGCGATCCGGCGGACAGCGTAGCGGCCTGGCGCAGCAGCGGACCTGCCTGTGCGCAGAAGCGCGCCAGCACCGGCGGCTGCGCGAAATAATTGTAGAGCCGGGTCATCGCCGGATCGAACGACGCCATGCCGCCATGTTCGGCGGTCAGCGTGCGGTGCGCCGCTGCCAGCGCCTGGCGCTGAGCGGTCAGCAGCTTGTTGTAGGCGGAGACGAGCGAGGTGTCCGGGCAGCTCAGCGCCGCGACGTTGAACGCTGCGCGCAAATGCCACATCGCCCCGGATGCGGAGAGGTTGCGATTGGGCGTCGCATAGCTTCCGTCGGCCAGTCTTGCCGGGATGGTGAGGCCGGCTGCCGCACCATCGGGCGGCGTGGGTGCGGCAACACGAACGGGGGCGGGAACCGGGCGCGGCGTGGGCGCCATCGCCTGCTTCTGCCCCGCACATCCGGCAAGGGCGGTCAGCGCGGCGAGCGAAGCAAGGACGCGGTACGACATGCCGCCATCCCATCACGCAAGGGTAAATATTGCGTTAACCGTGCCGGCGCTCGCCGGGCACTTGCGCAATCAAATACTGTGTATTATACAGTGTATAACGTACACGATGTGAGGCATGGTATATGCCGACCGAAGACGATCTGTTCGAAAAGCTGCGCATCGAGCTGCGCCGGGGATCGCTGGTGGTCGCCGTGCTCGGTGCGCTGCGTGAGGAGCGCTACGGCTACACGCTGCGCCAATTGCTCGAGGATGCCGGGCTGCCAATCGAGGAAAGCGCGCTCTACCCGCTGTTGCGGCGGCTGGAGGCGCAGGGGCTGCTCACCAGCGAATGGCGCGAGGAAGGCAAGCGTAACAAGCGTTTCTATCGCCTGAGCGAAGAGGGCGGCGAGGTGCTCGCGCAGTTGCTCGCCGAATGGAACGCGATCTCCGAATCGATCCTCCGCCTGACCGGAAAGGACATGTGATGGACCTGCTCGACCGCTATGTCGCCGCGGTGCGGCGCAACCTGCCTGCGGGCGCCAATGGTGTCGGGGCCGACGATATCGCCGCCGAACTGCGCGATGTGCTGCTCGAACGCGCCGAGGCACGCGAAGCGGCGCTCCACCGGCCGATCGACACGGGCGAATGGGAAAAGCTGCTGGTCGAATTCGGCCACCCGCTGGTCGTGGCTGCGCGCTACCGCGAGAAACAGTCGCTGATCGGGGCTGAATCCTACCCCTTCTACCTCTATTCGCTGAAGCTGTTCGGCGCGATCACCTTGCTGGGGGTGGCCGTGATGACGGTCGTCCGGATCGTGGTGAATTCGGGCGATCCCGGTCAGATTGTCCTGCAGCTGCTCTATTCGCTCTGGTGGGCAGGGACGACGGTGGTCGGAACCACGACGATCGTCTTCGCGCTGGTCGAGCGCTATAGCGGTTTCGAGCGCTATTTCCGCGACTGGAGGCCCGGCGATTTGCCCGAGGTCGAGAGCGCCAGGGAGCCGGGCCATCTCGCCTCGGCGGTCGAAGTCGCGCTGGGCGTGCTGATCCTGCTCTGGTGGGCCGGGCTGGTGCCGATCCCGATGATGGCCGGCACCGGCGGTTTCCGCCTCGAGCTCGCGCCGGTCTGGGCACAACTCTACTGGCCGGTCTTCGGGGTGCTGGCGGTGCGCCTGGTCTATAATGTCGTCCGCTGGCTGAGGCCCCGCTGGCGCTGGACGCGCGGGGCGCTCGCGATCGTATCGACCGTGGGCGCGATTATCGTCGCGGTGCTGCTCTACCGCGCCGGCCATTGGGTGACGGTGGTGCCTGCGGGCATGGCGGCGGAACAGGCCGGCAGGCTGCAGGAAAGCCTCGACCTGTCGCTGCGCATCGGCATCGTCGCCGCCGCGGTCGTGTGGGCCTGGCAGGGCGCGCTGGACGCCTGGCGCTGGATGCTGGGTACGCGGCGCTAAGCCGCGCGCTTTTCCAGCGCGTGGGCGGCCTCGGCCATCAGCTGGGCGATGATCTCGGCGACCGGCTCTTCCTTCGTGACCATGCCGACCGACTGGCCCGCCATCAGTGATCCGTTGTCGACATCGCCCTCGATCACCGCGCGGCGCAGCGCGCCTGCCCAGTAATGCTCGATCTGGAGCTGCGCCTCCATCATCTCGACCTTGTTCTCGTCGAGCAGCTGCGCGACCTCGCGCTGCTTGGCGGTGAACAGCTCGGACGAGGCGTTCTTGAGCGCGCGCACCGGGATCACCGGCAGGCGCGGATCGATCTGCACGCTGGCGACGGCATCGCGCGCCGATGCGCGGAAGAACGCCTTCTTGAAATTCGGATGCGCGATGCTCTCGGTCGCGCAGGCGAAGCGCGTGCCGAGCTGGACGCCCGCCGCGCCCTGGTCGAGATAGCCGGCGATCGCCTCACCCCGGCCGATGCCGCCCGCGACGAACACCGGCACTTGGCTTGCGACTTCGGGCAGGATTTCCTGCACCAGCACGCTGGTCGACACCGGGCCGATATGGCCGCCGGCCTCCATCCCCTCTACGACCAGCGCATCGACGCCCGACCGGATCAGCTTCTTGGCGAGGCTGAGCGCAGGCGCGAAGCAGATCAGCTTGGCGCCATTGCCCTTGATCGCGTCGAGCGATCCGGCGGGTGGCAGCCCGCCCGCCAGCACGATGTGTGAGACATTATGCTTCGCGCAGACCTCGATCAGATCGAACAGCTGCGGGTGCATGGTGATGAGGTTCACGCCGAACGGCTTGTCGGTCAGTGCCTTGGTGCCCGCAATCTCTGCGTCGAGCAGTTCGGGCGTCATCGCGCCGCACGCGATCAGGCCGAAGCCGCCCGCGTTCGAGATCGCGGAGACGAGGTTGCGTTCACTCACCCACGACATCGCGCCGCACAGGATCGCGGTCTTGCTGCCCAGAAACTCGATGCCGCGCGCCATGCGGCGCTGAAGGCGCTCTTCCCCAATGCTCATCGCCTTGCCCTAGCCGCGCCTGCCCCGTCCCGGCAAGTCTGGCCAGCGCCATGCCTGCGCATTAGGAAGCGGGCGCATGAACCTCCCTGCACTCGCCAGCCTCGCTTTGCTCGCCCTCGCGCCCGCCGCCGCGGCGCAGCACCGGTTGTTCGACAACCATGTCCACCTCTGGAAGGGCGAGTCATCGCTGCGCGACTATCGCGCGCAGGTGAAGGCGGCGGGGCTAGATCCGGTTTCGGCGGTGATGTGGTTTGGCGGCCCCAATCAGGCACTCCAGGGCAAGGTTGATGAAGTGCGCGCGCAGAACGACGCGATCATCGCGCTGGCCAAATCCGATCCCAGGCTCGTCGCGGTCGCGACCGTCCACCCCTATGACGGCGAGGCCGCGATCGCCGAGGTCCGCCGCGTTGCCGCCGCCGGGGTCAAGCTGCTCAAGATCCATGCCCATACCCAGAAGTTCGACAATGCCGATCCGCGCGTGCTGACGCTGGCCAAGGCGGCGGGTGAGGCGGGAATCGTCGTGCTGATGGACAATGCCAGCATCCTGCCCGGCGATGCCGAAAAGCTGTTCAGCCTCGCGCTCGCCGCGCCGAAGACCAGGTTCATCTTCGCGCATATGGGCGGGATGAACTTCCGCTTCTGGAACGTGCTCAAGGCTGCGCGCACGGCGGAGGGGCTGTTCGGCGACAATGTCTATTTCGACCTGTCGGTGACGGTGGCGATGGTCGCCGGTTCGCCGATCCAGGACGAGCTGGTGTGGACGATGCGCAATGTCGGCATCGACCATCTCCTGCTCGGTTCGGATTATCCGCAATTCTCGCTCAAGCAGAATGTCGACGGGCTCGCCAAGCTCGGCCTGACTCCGGAAGAGGTCGAGAAAATCCGCTACGGCAACGCGCGCAAGCTGCTTGGCCTCAAGGACTGATTTGATGATCCGCTTTTCCCGCCGCACCGTCCTTGGCGCCGCCGCTGCGCTTCCCGTCGCC
Source organism: Sphingomonas sp. GW821-FHT03E12 (assembly GCF_059420685.1). Taxonomy (NCBI): domain Bacteria; kingdom Pseudomonadati; phylum Pseudomonadota; class Alphaproteobacteria; order Sphingomonadales; family Sphingomonadaceae; genus Sphingomonas; species Sphingomonas sp. GW821-FHT03E12. The sequence continues at coordinate 321,589 of NZ_JBWKUF010000001.1, read as the reverse complement.
GCCTGCGCGCCGCGTGCTACCCCGCCGCGCGCGCCACTTCGTGTCGCGACCTTCAACATCTGGCATGACGCCGGCAACTGGCCGCTGCGGCTGAAGCTGCTGACCGATGCGCTTCGCGCGGCCGACGCCGATGTGATCGCGCTGCAGGAGGTGCTGCAGGATTCGAAGAAGAACCTGCCCAATCAGGCCGAGACGATCGCTGCGGCACTGGGCGGCTATGCCGTCCACTTCATGTCGACCTCGCCCGAGGGCGCCGCGAACCGCTACGGCAATGCGATCCTCTCGCGCCTGCCGGTCAGCGCGGTCGACACGATCAAGCTCGAGCCGCTGAATGATTACCGCACCGCGATTCGCGTGCGCGTCGATGCGCGCGGCCGACCGGTCGATATCGTCAACACCCACCTCGCCTGGCAGCCCGATGCGGGTGCCGTACGTGCGCAGCAGATCCGCGGGCTGCTCGACTGGTTGCCGCAGGATGAGGTGCCGCTGGTGTTGATGGGCGATTTCAACGCCCCGCTCGACGAGGCCGCGCTGGCGCAGATCGCGGTCCGCGGCCTCGATCCGGCGCTCAGGCCCGGTACGGTCGAGACCACGCTGGTCACGCCACGCGGCCTGCCGGCACGGGTGATCGACCATATCTTCGCCGATCCGCGGGCCTTCGACGTAACCGAGGCGCGGCGCATCGGCGACGTCGCGGTGGACGGCGAATACCCGTCGGATCATTTCGGCGTGGCGGCGACGCTCACACCGAGGTGAAGGTTCAGGCCGCGTCTTCTTCCGGCGCGTCCAGCCCATAGGCGGTGTGGAGCACGCGGACGGCCAGTTCGGTCTCGTCCTCGTGGATCAGCACGCTCACCTTGATCTCGCTGGTGGTGATGGCGAGGATGTTGATGCGGCGCTCGCCCAGCGTCTCGAACATCGTTGCGGCGACGCCGGCATGGCTGCGCATGCCGACACCGACGACGCTGATCTTGGCGACCTTGGTGTCGTGGATCAGCGCGTCGTAGCCGATCGGCGCCTTGTTCTTCTCGAGCACGTCGAGCGCACGGGCGAGTTCCGCGCGGGGAACCGTGAAGGTCACGTCGGTCGAACCGGTGGCATGCGCCACGTTCTGCACGATCATGTCGACGTTGATCCCGGCCTCGGCCAGCGGGGTGAAGATATGGCCCACCGCGCCGGGACGGTCGGGGACGTTGGTGAGCGTTACCTTCGCCTCGTTCTTGTCCGCGGCGATGCCGGTGATGAGCTGCCGTTCCACGTCGTTGATCTCCTCTTCGCCGACGATCAGCGTGCCGCGATGGCCGTCATCGTCGCGATTGTCCTCCAGCGAGGAAAGCACGCGCACGCGCACGCCTTCCTTCATCGCCAGCCCGACCGAGCGGGTCTGGAGCACCTTCGCCCCGACGCTCGCCAGTTCCAGCATTTCCTCGTACGTCACCTTGGACAGCTTGCGCGCCCGCGGCACGATGCGCGGGTCGGTCGTATAGACGCCGTCCACATCGGTGTAGATGTCGCAGCGGTCGGCTTTCATCGCCGCCGCCACCGCCACCGCGCTGGTGTCCGACCCGCCGCGGCCCAGCGTGGTCACGCGATTATCCTCGGCCAGCCCCTGGAAGCCCGGGATCACCGCGACATTGCCGTCGGCGAGGCTGGCGTTGAGCTCGGTCGTGTCGATCGTGCCGATGCGCGCGCTGGCATGCGCGCTGCTGGTGTGGATCGGCAGCTGCCAGCCGAGCCACGAGCGCGCGGGAACGCCGGCCGCTTGCAGCGCGATTGCGAGCAGCCCGCTCGTCACCTGCTCGCCGGCCGAGACGACCGTGTCATACTCGCGCAGGTCGTAGAGCGGCGACGCTTCCCTGCAGAAGCCGACCAGCCGGTCGGTCTCGCCCGCCATCGCGGAGACGACGACCGCGACCTGATTGCCCGCTTCCCACTCGGCCTTCACGCGGTTGGCGACGTTCCGAATCCGCTCGATGCCCGCCATCGACGTGCCACCGAACTTCATCACAATGCGTGCCATCTGGTCCTACCCCCTTGGGTGTGTGTGGGCGCGCTGATAGGAGGGGGGGATGGCGATGACAAGCAAAGCAACCATTGACCCGCGTGAAGCTGAGCATTTCGGCAGGCTCGCGGCGGACTGGTGGAACCCCAAAGGCTCCTCGGCGATGCTCCACCGCCTTAACCCGCCGCGGCTGCGCTATATCCGCGAAGCGGTCGACGCGCATTGGGGCGGCGATTCCGCCAGCTTCACCCCGCTGGGCGGAAAGACCGCGCTCGACGTCGGCTGTGGCGCGGGGCTGTTGTGCGAGCCGCTCGTCCGGCTCGGCGCGCAGGTCACCGGAGTCGATGCCGCGCCCGAGAATATCGGTGCCGCGCGCGCGCATGCCCAGGCTTCGGGCCTGACCATCGACTATCGCGCGGGCGAGTTCGAGACTGAGGTGAAGGGCCGCAGCTTCGATCTCGTCACCTCGATGGAGGTGATCGAGCATGTCACCGACCCTGCCGCCTTCGTTGCGGGTCTCGCCGCTGCGCTGGCGCCGGGTGGGCTGATGATCCTCTCAACCCCCAATCGCACGCCGCTGTCGCGGCTGGCGATGATCACGGTGGGCGAGGGGCTCGGCATGATCCCGCGCGGCACGCACGACCATGACAAGTTCATCACCCCGGACGAGCTGACCGGCCTGCTCGCCGATGCGGGCATGGAGGTCGCCGACCTGCGCGGCCTCAGCTTCTCGCCCGGCGCAGGCTTTCACCTCTCGGACGAAACCAGCCTCAACTATCTGCTCACTGCGCGCCGGTCGGCATAGCGGTCCGGGATCCGCGGCGAACGGTGGATTCGCTCGAACAGGATCTTTGCCCGTTCCTGTTCGGTGAGCGGCGGAGCCTGTTCGCGCTCCCCGGTCATTGCCGGCCGCCCGACAGGCCGAACAGCGTCCCCGCGACCGCCCAGAGCCCGGTGTAGAACAAGGTCAGGAAGATCACGTCGCGCGGCCAGTTGGGGTCTTCGTAGCCCAGGTTCCCGGCCACCGCGACGACCCCGATCGCCGCCTGTGCAGCCGCCGCCGCGAACAGCGCCAGGCGCATGCCGCGGGGACGGAAGCGCGCGATCATGCCTCCGCCGGCGATGATCGCGATCACCGCGACGAACATGAGGTTGGCGCCGTTCCGCTCGCTGCCGATCACGCCCACCGCCATGTTCATCCAGATCAGCAGGAACAGGCCGAGCGTGGTCAGCGCCGATGCGGCACGATAGGTGAAGCCCGGCGCACGGCTGGCGAGGAACTCGTATGCGCCGAGGACTGCGGCGAAGAGCGTGCCCATCACCACGAAGTCGCTAGCGGTCCAGTCGAATCCGCTGCCTGGAAAGCGCATCGCGATCGCGGGAACGCACAGCAGCGCCCCCGCCGCGCCCCAGCGCGCCATGCGCCATCCATTGATGCTTCGTGCCTGTGCCGTTGCTGCCATCGCCTTGCTCCATGCCGTCCGCTGAAGCCCGGCAGGTCGCATCGCGGCGGATGAACGTCATGAGCAAAGCCTGAGGTCTTGCTGAAATGCGCTCAGAACAGCCGCCCGCCGTCGGGCACAGCGACGCTCGGATGGAACAGCACGACTTTCCCTTCGGCATCGGGGAAGCCGAGCGTCAGCACCTCGGACATCATCGGCCCGATCTGGCGCGGCGGGAAATTGACCACCGCCGCGACCTGCCGGCCGGGCAGGTCCTCCAGCGCATAATGTTCGGTGATCTGCGCCGAGGATCGCTTGATCCCGATCGCCGGGCCGAAATCGATCGTCAGCTTGTAGGCAGGCTTGCGCGCCTCCGGAAACGGCTCGGCGGCAACGATCGTGCCGACGCGGATATCGACGGCAAGGAACTGGTCGAACGAAATTTCCGCCGCGGCCGGGGCTGAGGCGTCATGGGACATGTGCATGGCTTAGAGACTGGCTCCGTCGAACTTGTGGATGGTCAGCGCGTCGAGGTCGATGCCGTCGGCGCAGTTGAGGTTGATCGCCACCATTTCCTTCCCGTCCGGCCCTGTCCCGCTGCCAAAGGGCGAGCAGCCGCAGGTTGCGCAGAAATTGTGCCGGATATGGTGCTTGTTGAACCGGTAGGTGGTCATCGCCGCCGGATCGGTGTGCAGCGTGAACTGATCGGCCGGTGCGAAATGAAGCAACGATCCCTTGCGGCGGCAGATCGAGCAGTTGCACGAGACCGCGCTGGACGGCGCATCGCCCTCGAGCGTATAGCTGACGTTGCCGCAATGGCAGCTTCCGGTAACCGGCATTTCGGCTCTCCTCCGATTGACAGGCGCATGCTGGTTCGCACAGTCGCGCCCGGAAGGAAACCGCATGGCCGTGAAGCTGCATCCCGACTGGCTCGAACCGCTCCAACGCGAGTTCGACGCCCCGTACATGGCCTCGCTCCGCCAGTTCCTGGTGGACGAAAAGGCGGCAGGCAAGCGCATCTTCCCCAAAGGGGGCGACTGGTTTCGCGCGCTCGACCTCACGCCGCCGCAGGATGTGCGCGTCGTCATCCTCGGCCAGGACCCCTATCATGGCGAGGGGCAGGCGCATGGCCTGTGCTTCTCGGTCCAGCCCGGCGTCCGCGTGCCGCCCAGCCTCGTCAACATCTACAAGGAACTGCGCAGCGATCTCGGCATCGAGCCGCCGCGCCATGGCTTTCTGGAGCATTGGGCCAAACAGGGCGTGCTGCTGCTCAACAACTGCCTGACCGTGGAGATGGGCCGCGCCGCGTCGCATCAGGGGCGCGGGTGGGAGAAATTCACCGACGCGGTGGTTGCGCATGTCAACGCGCTGCCCGATCCGGTGGTGTTCATGCTGTGGGGCAGCCATGCCCAGAAAAAGGCGCCGTCGGTCGATCCGCGGCATCTGGTGCTGAAGTCGGTCCACCCCTCGCCGTTGTCGGCGCATGGCGGCTTTTTCGGCTGCCGCCATTTCTCGAAGGCGAACGCGTTCCTGGAGGCGAAGGGGCGCGGAACAATCGATTGGGCGCTGCCCCCCTTGTAGGGAAGGGAGGCAGCGCCCGCCGGGGGCAACCTAAAAGCTTACACGGGCCGCCACGCGGATGTCGCGGCCGGCAAGCGGCACGAAATCCTTGGTGAACGATGCATGCCGCCGCGCCTCGACGTCGAAGAGGTTGTTGGCGGACAGGATGAGCGCCGTCTCGCGCTTCTCGCCGAACGGGTGCCAGGTGAGCGAGGCGTTGACGAGGGTGAAGGCCGGCGTTTCGGTCTCGAAGCTGGCGACACGCGACTGGCGGGTCGAATGCTCGACCTCGACCCGGCCGCCAAAGCCGTTGTAGCTCGCATCGAGCCCGCCCAGCACACGCAGCGGCGGGATGCGCGGAACCGGGCTGCCATTGCCGAGCTCGGCATTCACATAGTCGGCGACGAGATTGCCGGAGAGCGAGAAGTCGCCCGAGCGCAGCAGCGTTGCCGAAATCTCGCCCTCGATCCCGTAATAGCGCGCATCGGCCTGAAGATACTGGAAGATCGGCAGGTCGAACTCGCCGCTCTCGAACCGGGTGCCGGTGTCGTTCTCGTAGATATAGTTGTCGAACCAGTTGGCGTAGCCGCTGATCTGGAACCGCACCGGCCCGGCGCGGCCGCGCGCATAGAGCTCGAGCCCCCAGCTCTTCTCGAGTGCGAAATTGGGGTTGCCGACTTCATAGGCCTGGGTGGCGATGTGCGGGCCGTTGGAGAACAGCTCCTCGCCCGACGGTGCGCGGACGGCGCGCGATCCGTTGATGCCGATCTTGACCTCGGGCGCCACCGCATAGGACAGGCCAACCGCGCCGGAGAAGGCGTTGAAGCTGCGATCGATCCGCGCCAGCGGCGCATCCTCGTCGAGTCCGATCCTGACTGCGTCCGACCGCACATTGGTGTGCTCGTAGCGGCCGGCGAACTCGATGCCGAGCTTGCCCAGATTGACTTCCTGCAGCGCGAACAGACCATATTGGTCCGTGGTGTTGGGCGGTACGAACGCCTCTTCGCCCACCGCCGAGAAGTTGCGGGTGAGCCCCTGGAAGCCGATCACCCCGCGCCACCCGCCGCGATCCGCCTGGACCAGTTCCAGCCGCCCTTCGATCGCTTCGGAGTTGAACACCGTGCCGACTGCGGCGCCCTCGAACTCGGTATGCTCGTAATTGGCGAAGCCGGCGCGCACGCGGATCTTGTCGAGGAATCCGCCGCCGACATTCACCTCGCCGCGCATGTCGGCACGCCACTGCTTCATGCCGATCGTCACGCCGCCATGGCCTTCTTCGTCGCCACCGGCATCATGGTCGTGACCTGCAGACGGGCGCTCGGGTACGCCATATTTGGTGTCGTAATAGCCGACCGAGAAGCCCAGGCTGCCGCCGTCGTTGATCAGCGCGACGCCGCCGCCCAGCGTATAGGTCTCGGTCCCGCTGTTGGGCAGCCGGCCGCGGCTGTTGGCGAGCGCAGTCGCCTCGGCCGCTTCGTCGAGATGGCCTTCCGCGGTCTCCTCCGCGGCGATCGCCAGCTGTTCGGCGCGCAGCGGCTTGCTCAGGATATAGCCGCCGGTGCGCAGGTCATCGGTCTTGCGGTAGCTGCCGTCGACATGGACGACGATCTGCGGGCTCAGCGCAAAATCGGCCGCCGCGCCCCCGCTGCGCTCGTCCGCCGCCGAGCCATAGGTGCCGATCGCGTCGACATGGAAGCCGTTCTCCGGCACCACACGCGGGATGCGGCGGTCGATCACATTGACCGCGCCGCCGATCGCCTGGCTGCCGAACAGCAGCACCGCGGGACCACGCAGGATCTCGATCCGCTCGGCGGTGAGCGGGTCGATCGTCACCGCATGGTCGGCTGAGGTGTTCGAGACGTCGAGTGAGCCGAGCCCGTCGGTCAGCACGCGCACGCGCTCGCCCTGGAAGCCACGGAGCACCGGCCGCGATGCGCCCGGGCTGAACGAGGTCGCCGACACGCCCGGCACGCGCGTCAGCGTGTCGCCGATCTGCCCGCGAATGTCGCGCACCAGCTCGTCGCCCGACACGACCGAGGTACCCGCGAGCAGGTTGAGATCGGCGACATAGGGTGCGGTGATCACGACGTCGGCGTCCGCATCGCCATGCACCGTGCTGCGACTCGTGCGGTCGCGCTCCTGATGCTCGCTGGTCTGGGCGAGCGCGGGGAGGGCAAAGGCGGTGGTGGCGAGGAGGAGGGTGAGACGCTTCATGCTACGCGGTCCTTGGACGTGAACCGCGCCCCTCTAATTGGAATGTTACACCATAACAAGTCCAACTCGTCGCAGATGCGGGGACCAGCCGCGTTATTGCGGTGCGGCGACGCGATCGGTGACGACGTCCTCGAACCGCTCACCGGTCCAGATCGACGCGGTGAAGCTGCGGCTGCCGTCGGGCGCCACTGCCCAGTTCCAGCGCAGCGATCCGTCGCGCGAACCGCTCGCCCCCCGGTCCGGTCCCGGCATGGCGGGCGCCGGGGGCGGCGCCGAACCGCATGCCGCGCGGCGCATCCGTGGTTGCTCGGGCAAAGCGCGTGGCGTCTTCAGCGCGTCGCCGCCGTCATAGACCCATTTCCACCCGCCATCGGCTTGCCGGACCCAGACGGTGGTGAAGAAGCCCGACCCGCGCGGTGAGGCCCATGGGCCGGTGTTCACCGCCACCGACCCGTCGCACGAGACATAGCTTTCCGCCGGCCACCATTGCACCGCGATCGGCGGGTCCTTGCGGTCCTTCAGGAACGTCTGGGCATTCTCGGGCCGTGGCACGAACATCACCGCATCCTCCGCGGCATAAAGGCGGAAGGCAGTCCATTGCCCCTGAGCCTGCGCGGCGCGGTTGAAGTCGCGCTCCGCCTCGATTGCCGTCCCCGCCTGTGTCAGGAGGAGGACGGCGAGGATCACAGTGCCGCCTGATCCAGCGTCAGCCCCTCGCGGCGATGCGCGGCGACCAAAGTGTTGCGCAGCAGGCAGGCGATGGTCATCGGCCCGACCCCGCCCGGCACCGGGGTGATCGCGCTGGCGACCGACGCGGCGCTGTCGAATTCGACATCGCCGGTCAGCGCGCCATCGACGCGGTTGATGCCGACATCGATCACGGTCGCGCCGGGTTTCAGCCACTCGCCCTTGACGAAGCCCGCACGGCCCACCGCCGCGACGACGATGTCGGCGCGCGAGACATGGCCGGGAAGGTCTTTCGTCCGCGAATGGGCGAGCGTCACGGTGCAGCTCGCCGCGGTCAGCAGCGCCGCCATCGGCTTGCCGACGATGTTGGAGCGGCCGATCACCACCGCTTCCTTGCCCGAAAGATCGCCGAGCTGATCCTTGAGCAGCATCAGGCAACCGAGCGGCGTGCACGGGACGAACCCTTCCATGCCGGTCGCGAGGCGCCCGACATTGACCGGGTGGAAACCGTCGACATCCTTGTCGGGATCGATCCGCAGCAGCACCGCCTGCTCGTCGAGATGCCCGGGCAAAGGCAGCTGGACGAGGATGCCGTCGACGGCGGGATCGGCATTGAGCCGGTCGACCAGCGCGATCAGCGTGTCCTGACCAGTGTCGGCGGGCAGGCGGTGCTCGAAGCTCGCCATATTGGCGGCGACCGTCGCCTTGCCCTTGCTGCGGACATAGACGGCGGAGGCGGGGTCCTCGCCCACCAGCACCACCGCAAGCCCTGCCTTGCGCCCCGCCTGTGCCTCGAACGCTGCCGCCGCATCGCCCACGCGCGCGCGCAGGCCCGCCGCAAATGCCTTACCGTCGATGATCTCAGCCGTCATGGCCCGCCCCATAGAACGCTGCGGCGATTCCCGCCAGCGCCGAAGCGTCGCCGGTGATAGCCAGCCGCTTGATCCGGGCGGTCTCGCCCGCGATCAGCGATACGTCGCGCTTCGCCACGCCAAAGGTCTTTGCGACCAGCGCGGTCAGCGCCGCATTGGCTGCGCCCTCGACGGGCGGCGCGGCAAGCCGGGCGGCGAAATGCTCCGCCGTACCGGCCAGAAATGCATCCTTCGAGGCCCGCGGCGTTACCCGCACCGCGATGCGGATGCCGTCACCGTCGGTCTGCCAGGGCCGGGCTGCGATCAGGAGCTGATCAGCGCCACGGCAACGCGCGGCAGGATGGCGCCCTGCAGGATCCAGATGATGATCAGCACCACGAACGGCGCGAAATCCATCGGCCCGGTATCGGGCAGGATACGCCGGATCGGGCGATAGACCGGCTCGGTCAGCGTGTTGAGGCCCCGCCACAGCGAACTGACGAAGTCGTTATAGGTGTTGATCACATTGAACGCGATCAGGGTCGACAGGATCGCCTGCGCGACGATGATCCACCAGGCGACGTTCAGCAGGATCTGGAGGATGTCGAAGGTGATGCCGACTACGGTATCCAAAACGGGTCTCCGGAATTTTCGAACGTGTCTACCGGAAAGCCGCGCGATGCGGCAACCGTGTTAGATATATAATACGGCTCAGCGGTGAACCAAGGTGCCCGCACCCTGCGGGGTGAAGATCTCGAGCAGCATCGAATGCGGCACGCGCCCGTCGAGGATGACGGCGGCGTCCACCCCGGCATCGACCGCGGCGACGCAGGTCTCGACCTTGGGGATCATGCCGCCGCTGATCGTGCCGTCGGCCTTGAGCGCGGCGATGCGGCCGGGATCGAGGTCGGAGAGCAACTGCTTGTCCTTGCTCAGCACGCCCGGCACGTCGGTGAGCAGGAAGAAGCGCGACGCGCCAAGCGCACCCGCGATCGCACCGGCCATCGTGTCGGCGTTGATATTGTAGGTGTGGCCGTCGGCGCCGAGCGCGATCGGCGCGATCACCGGGATGAAGCCCTGCGCCGACAGCGTGGTTAGCACGCCTGCGTCCACGGCGACCGGCTCGCCGACGAAGCCGAGATCGACATGCCGCTCGATCCCCTGAAGCGGATCGGCTTCGCTGCGCGTCACCTTGCGCGCGGTGACGAGGCCCGAATCCTTGCCGGAGATGCCGATCGCCTTGCCACCGGCGGCGCTGATCCAGCTGACGATTTCCTTGTTGATCGATCCGGCGAGGACCATCTCGGCGATCCGTGCGGTCTCGGCATCGGTGACGCGCAGCCCGCCGACGAACTCCGATTCGACGCCGAGGCGCTTGAGCATCTGTCCGATCTGCGGCCCGCCGCCATGCACCACCACCGGGTTGATGCCGACGGCCTTCAACAGCACGACATCCTCCGCGAAATCGCGCGCCAGCTCGGGATCGCCCATCGCGTGGCCGCCATATTTCACGACGAAGGTCTTGCCCGCGTAGCGCTGCATGTACGGCAGCGCATCGGTCAGCGTCTCCGCCTTGGCGAGCATCCGGGGATCGGGGGCATGATCGGTCATGGCGCGCCCTTAGCGTGAGTTGTCGGGATACGAAAGCGGTGGAGGGATAGCTGCATCAGGGAGCGGCCGTCGGCACTCCCGCGAAGTTGACGATGTTACGCGGAACGCGATTCATTCTGTCACCTTCGTCGCCTTTGTCGGGAGGGTGTCAGGATGGGCCAACCGTGCGGATCGACGACATCAAAGAGCGGTGACTGGCACCGGACGATGCAAGCAAATGAATTCCAACATTGCAAGCGGCGTCGGGATTTGGGTGGGAAGTGGACACTTCATCAGTGCTCGGTGCTCAGGCCATATTCGATGTTGAGGTCGAGCAGATGATGGCCGAGCACCACGCGCCCGTCCAAGTGAACGATCACTACAAGAAAAACATTCGGTTGTTCTGTCTCAATCATCACGTGATCGAACCGGCTCAAGCCATCACGATATACATGAGTTACGTCACGAAGCTCGGCTATGCCTTCCTCAGTCTGGCGAAGGTTGTCGACATAAGACCAAATATCCACGACTGCTTCGGGAGCAGCCGTCATGTCGCGCATGGGCTCAGCGAAACACTGCCGAAATTCAGCCTTGGTCAGCGCTCTGGGGAACGTCATCGAACAACACTGCCAGTCGGTCGGTATCTCTGCAATGTGTCGCTGGCGGTCACCCCCTGACTCTGTCATCCCGGCCTTGTGCCGGGATCCACCGGGAGGCGAACGGGAAACAACAGGCTCTATCGCATCGCACGGGGAGCCGTGGATCCCGGCACAAGGCCGGGATGACGGGTTATTTGCGGCGCTGCATCTGGCTTCTGCCCGGCGCCTTCACACTGCCCGGTCGAGGCTCCGCCCGATCGCGACGAAGCCTGCGATCAGCGCCGGGATCAGCACGATCGACAGCACGACCTTGGCCAGCATCTGGCCCATCAACAGATGGCCGATCGGGAATTCGCCGTAGAATGCGACGGTGATGAAGATCAGCGTGTCGACGATCTGGCTCAGCACGCCGGCGATCGCGCCGCGCAGCCACATCATCTTGCCGCCCTCGCGCTTCAAGGCGCTGAAGATGGTGACGTTGAGCAGCTGCGACGCGCCATAGGCGGTGATCCCGCCCAGCCAGATGCGCCAGGTGCCGCCCATCAGCAGGTCGAATGCGGCGCGGCGATCGGCCGGCATGTCGGCGGCGGGGGGCAAGGTCAGCACCAGCGCGGTCAGCGCGATCGACGCGAGCAGCGGGATGAAGCCGAGTAGCACCAGCCGGTTCGCCACCGCACGCCCGTGCATCTCGGCGACTGCGCTCGATACGGCGACCAGCAGCAGGAAGGCGAAGATGCCCGCTTCGACCGCGAGCGGCCCCAATGCGACCTGCTTGTTGCCCAGCACGCCTGCGATGCAGACCATGCCGCCATAGAAGATCGAAAGGGTGAAGAGCGAGCGCGAGAGCGGAGCCGGTGTAGTCATGGGCGTTGCTAGCGCGGTTTCAGCAGATACGGAAGCACCTAGCGGTCACTGAAAGCGGCGCTATGCTGCAGCCCCATATGCCGCGCGTCAGACGCGGCGCTTGGGGGCCTTCCACTTGAACAATCTTCCGATCGGTATTCTGGGCATCGTCGCGATCCTCGCGATCGCCTTTGCGCTGTCGTCGAACCGCCGCGCCATCCGGCTGCGGGTCGTCGGGGCGGCATTCGCGCTGCAAACCGGCATTGCTGTCCTCGTCCTCTATGTTCCCGCCGGTCGGGCGGTGATCGAGGGCATGTCGCGCGGCGTGTCGGCACTGCTCGGCTATGCGCAGGCAGGCACCGACTTCATCTTCGGCCCACTCGCCAAGCCCGAAATGGGCGGGCACAGCTTCGCCATCGCCGCGCTGCCGGTGATCATCTTCTTCGCCAGCCTGGTCTCGATCCTCTATTATCTGCGGATCATGCCGCTGGTGATCCGGTGGATCGGCGGCGCGATCGAGAAGGTGACCGGGGTCAGCAAGGTGGAGTCGCTCTGCTCCGCAGCGAACATCTTCGTCGGCCAGAGCGAATCGCCGCTGGTGATCCGCCCCTATCTGGCCGGCCTCACCCCCGCGCAGATGTTCGCGGTGATGAGCGTCGGCATGGCCGGGGTCGCGGGCACGATCCTGGCCGCCTATGCGGCGATGGGGATCAACATCCAGTATCTGCTGGCGGCGAGCTTCATGGCCGCGCCCGGCGGGCTCCTCATGGCCAAGATCATGATGCCCGACGAGCCCGTGAAACAGGCCGAGCTGCCGCTCGACGGCGAGGCTCCGGCCGATCCTGAAGAGGCGGCGATCCGCGCGGTCGAGAAGGATCTCGACGAGGAACGCCCGGCCAACATCATCATGGCCGCGGCAATGGGTGCGCAGATCGGCGTCAAGATCGCGGTTGCGGTGGGCGCGATGGTGCTCGCCTTTGTTGCGCTGGTCGCGCTCGCCAACGGCCTGCTCGGCGTGGTCGGCGGCTGGTTCGGTTATCCCGCGCTGACCTTCCAGGGGGCGATCGGCACGGTCTTCGCGCCGGTGATGTTCCTGATCGGCATCCCCTGGACCGAGAGCGGCGCGGCGGGCAGCCTGTTCGGCACCAAGATGGTGCTCAACGAATTCGTCGCCTTCCTCAACCTCGGCTCGACGCAGGGGCTGAGCCCGCGCAGCGTCGCGATCATCACCTTTGCGCTGTGCGGCTTCGCCAATTTCAGTTCGATCGCGATCCAGATGGCGGCGGCTGGCAGCCTGGCGCCCAACCAGCGCCCGGTGATCGCGCGGCTCGGCATCAAGGCGCTGGTCGCGGGCAGCCTCGCGAACCTGATGTCGGCGGCGTTGGCGGGGCTGCTGCTGCCGTGACGGAACGGCTCGTCGCACACGTGTCGAAAGGTAAGACACTAGGCATCACGCTGATCTCGGTGGGGGCCATGGCGATCGGGGTGTGGCTTGTTGTGAGTCCAGAGGAAGCCTCCAGTCGCCGTCTCAGCGATCCCGCGATGGTCTGGGGATTCGGTTGGCTCGCGATCCTTGTCTTCGGCGGGTTCGCAATTGTCGGCGTGCGACAGCTATTTCGTGCTGGTCCCGTTATGGAGGTCGATTCCCGGGGCATTCTCTGGCGGCGCTGGTCGGATCAGGTGATCCCCTGGAGCGCAATCGTCCGGGTCGAACAACAGGCGTTCCAGTCCAACAAGCTCCTGTGCTTGTGGCTCGATGCGCCTGAGCGCTATCCCGGGCGGTCGACGCTCGGCAAGCTGGCAAGCCTGAGCAAACTCATGGGAAGCGGCGACGTCACGCTCAACATGGCGGGCACCGACCAGAGCTTCGACCGGCTGGTCGAGGTGGTTGGCGCCCATCTCGCCGCCAGGGACCGGCCCGGCACCGGGGAATCATAGAACGTGCGATCCCTGGGCTATGCGCTTCTCGTCCTGGCGCTGCCACTGGCGGTGTTGGGCATGCTGGTGCCGCCCAACGAGTATAGGGCGATGGGCGGGGGTGGCATCGACTGCGACGGGCCGTTGCAAGTCCTGCTGTTCGCGGGACCTGCCTTTGCCATCTATGCCGTCGCGGCGCTGTGCAATGGAGTCGCGCCTCGCCGCCCGCGCAATCTTGTGATCGCGGGGCTGGCACTGCTCCTGTGCCTTGGTCTCGGCATCAACCTCGCCCGCGCGTGGCAGGAATCCCGGATCAACGCGGGCGAGGCTATCTGCGGCTGAACGATCAGCGTGTCGGCACCGGCTCCGCGCCCGAATAGTCGTAGAAGCCGCGGCCGGTCTTGCGGCCGTACCAGCCGGCTTCGACATATTTGACCAGCAGGGGCGCCGGGCGGAACTTGGGGTCGCCGGTGCCCTCGAACAGCACGCGGGTGATCTCGAGGCAGGTGTCGAGGCCGATGAAGTCGGCCAGCGTGAACGGCCCCATCGGGTGGTTGAGGCCGAGCTGGATCGCCGCGTCGATATCGGGAATCGTCGCTACGCCTTCGCCCAGCGCGAAGCAGGCTTCGTTGAGGAAGGGCATCAGCACGCGGTTGACGATGAAGCCCGGCGCGTCGTTGGCATGGACGATGCGCTTGTTGAGCGTCTTGCCATAGGCCTCGACCGCCGCGACCGTCGCATCGCTGGTGGCGAGGCCGCGGATCAGCTCGATCAGGCCCATCACCGGCACCGGGTTGAAGAAGTGGACGCCCATGAAGCGCGCCGGATCGGGGGAGGCCTGCGCCAGCCGCGTGATCGGGATGGACGAGGTGTTGCTGGCGAGGATCGCTGTGCCGGACAGCACCTTGCCGACATTGGCGAAGATCGTGCGCTTGATCTCCTCGCGCTCGGTCGCCGCCTCGATGACGAGATCGCAGGGCGCGAAGGCGTCAGTGCCGCCGACGCATTCGATGTTCGCGAGTGCGGTTTCGGCGGCGGCGGCGGTGATCTTCTCTTTCTCGACCGCGCGCGCGAGCTGCTTGGCGATTCCCGCCTTGCCCTTCTCGGCGCGCGCGACGTCCATGTCGGACAGCAGCACGCGATATCCAGCCTGCGCCGAAACCTGGGCGATGCCCGCTCCCATCTGTCCTGCGCCGATCACGCCAACCGTCTTCATACCATCCTCCGGAATCTGATATGCAGGCCTCCTACCGACTCGCTTGCGAAACGGCTAGAAGGGGGAATTCATGCTGACGATCGCGTTGCTCGCTCTGGCCCAGGCCGCCGCCCCGCAACCCGCCCAGAAACAGGGGCCGATCAAGAGCTTCGGCGCATGGGTAGTGGCCTGCGACAATGCCAGGCGATGCGAGATGACCTCGATCTGGCCCGACGACGATCAGCCCGACGAGGGGTCGGTCTATGATCAGATTTCGGTCTCGATCGAGCGCGCAGCCGGGCCGGCCGGCGGCTGGTCGGTGGAGATCCAGCTGCCTGGCAATTCGGGAAGCGACCGGGTGCAGGTGAGCACCGAGCGCGGCTTCTTCCTCTGGGGCGTGCCGAAGAACGATCTGCTCCGCTTCACCGGCGCACAGGCCGCCCAGATCGTCGCGGCGATGGTCGATGGCACCGACCTGCGCGTTGGTTCCGAAGTCGATGTCACCGGCATGGCTTCGCTCAAGGGGTCGTCGGCGGCGCTGCGCTTCATCGATGCCGAACAGGGGCGTGTGGGGGGTGTGACCGCGGCGGTTGCGAAGGGGACGAAGCCGGCCAGCGCTGTTCCCGCGCCGCCCGCGCTCCCGAAGATCGGCTTCATCCGCCCGGCGGGTGCTGCCGCGCCCTTCACCCCGGCGATGCGCAAGGCGCTCGACAAGTCGAGCGAATGTGGTGCCGTCTATGAGGGCGGCACGGGCGAGCTGCCCGGGGTCGAACGGGTCGCGCTCGGCGGCGGCAAGACGCTGGTGCTGCTCCCCTGCGGGAGCGGCGCGTATAATTTCTCGACCGAGCCTTATATCCTCGCTCCCGGCGCGCAGCCGGTCGTTGCGAAGTTCGATTCGCCACCGGGCTATACCGAAGCGGAGGACGGCCGGCCCACGCTGGTCAATGCCAGCTTCGACGCGAAGACGGGGCGACTCGAAAGCTACAACAAGGGCCGCGGGATCGGCGACTGCGGCAGCGCGGAGGCCTATGTGTGGGACGGGGCGATGTTCCGGCTGGTCGAGGCGCGATCGATGCCCGAATGCCGCGGGTCGGTGAACTGGCTGACCACCTGGCGCGCGGAACCGGTGGCGAAATAGCGGTCAGCCGCCGCCCGGCAGCGCAATCTCGAACAGCTTGGGCCAGCGCTTGCCGGTGACATAGAGTTTCCCGGTTCTCTCGTCATAGGCGATGCCGTTGAGCACTGCTTCGCTGTCGCGCACGTCGACCGATGCGATCACCGCGCGCAGATCGATCACGCCCTTGATCACCCCGGTTTCTGGATCGATCCGTGCGATCAGATCGCTGTGCCAGATATTCGCCAGGATCTCGCCGCGCACATATTCAAGCTCGTTGAGCTGACGCACCGGACGTCCGCGCCAGGTGACGCGGACGCGCCGCTGCTCGGCAAAGCTCTTGGGGTCGAGGAAGCGCAGGTCGGGACTGCCGTCGGACAGGATCAGGCTCTTGCCGTCTTGCGTCAGCCCCCAACCCTCGCCCGGATAGGTAAATTCACCCAGCTTGCGGAAGCTGTCGCGATCCCAGCGGAAACCCTTGCCATGCTTCCAGGTCAGGCTGACGATCGTCTTGCCCCAGCTGGTGCTGCCCTCGCCGAAATATTCGGCCGGCAGCCGGACTTCCCGCTTCACCTTGCCGGTGGCGAGAACGACTTCGCGCACCACCGATTCGCCCTGCTCGCCGGTGCTTTCGAACAGCCGTCCGTCGCTGAAGAACAGCCCCTGGGTGAACGCCTTGGTGTCGTGCGGATAGGTCGCGATCACCTGCGCTGCCTCGACGGGCGGTGCAGGTGTCTGCGCCGGCGTGCTCGTCGCCTGTACCCGGATGGGCGAGGGAGGCGCAGAAACAATCGGGGCCGCCCCGGCCAGCATGGCCAGGGCGACCCCCATTGCCGCTCCGCGCCCGGCCGCGATCAGCCGGTGCATGGCGGGATTACTGCGACGGCGTCAGGTTCACCGCGGCGTACTTGCCACGGCGATCGACCTCCAGCTCGAACTCGAGCCGGTCGCCTTCGTTGAGCGTCGGCATGCCCGCACGCTCGACGGCGCTGATGTGCACGAACGCATCAGGCTGACCGTCGTCGCGCTGAATGAAGCCGAAACCCTTCATCGCGTTGAAGAACTTGACCGTGCCGGTCGCCTTCTCACCCGTCAGCTGACGCTGCGGGCCGCCGGCGCCGCCGGCACCACCACGCGGACCGTCACGGTCGCGCGGCGGGCCGCGATCCTCGACCGGGAGCGGTTCGCCCTCGATCTTGAGCTCGGTCGCGCTGATGCGGCCGCCACGGTCGACCAGCGTGAAGCCCAGCGGCTGGCCCTCGGCAAGGCCAGTGAGGCCTGCCTGCTCGACCGCGCTGATGTGCACGAACACGTCTTCACCGCCATCGTCGCGGACGACGAAGCCGAAGCCCTTCTGGCTGTTGAAGAATTTAACGACGCCCGTGCCTTCGCCAACGACCTGCGGGGGCATGCCGCCACCGCCGCCGCGGCCGCCGCCGAAGCCGCCACCACCGCCGCCGCCGCCGAAGCCGCCACCACCGCCGCGATAGCCGCCGCCACCGCCGCCGCCGAAGCCGCCACCACCGCCGAAGCCGCCGCGATCACCGAAACCGCCGCCGCCGAAGCCGCCGCGATCACCGTAGCTGCTGCTGCCGCCGAAATCGTCGCCGCCGAAACCGTCGCGCTTGTCTCTGCCGCGCCCGCCGCGATCCCCGCGGCGCCCTCGATCAAAACTCATTGCCCTGTTCGTCTTCCCGGTCGCCCAACTCAATTGCGAAAGTCGTACGCCGGACGAAGACGCAGACATCCCGGCGCTCCGAAGACACGCCCATGGAATCGGGTCATAGCCGGTTACGGGACAGGACGCGAACAAATTCGTCGCGAATTCGGCACTGTTCCAACAGATACTTGCGCATGCGTCGCAGGGGCGGCAGATGCACATGTCTATGGACATTGCAGCTTTGCTCGCCGACCCGGCCGCCTGGGCCGCCCTCATCACCTTGATCGTAATGGAGGTGGTTCTCGGTATCGACAACCTCATCTTCATCTCGATCCTGACCAACAAGCTGCCCGAACATCAGCAGCAGAAGGCACGCCGAATCGGCATCGGTCTGGCGCTGGTCATGCGAATCGTGCTGCTGTCGATGATCTGGGTCATCGTGTCGCTGACCACGCCGGTGTTCGACCTGGGTCTTCAGGGCGCGACGGGCGCGCATGGCGAACCGAGCTTCGAGACGGCCTTCTCCTGGCGCGACCTGATCCTGATCGCGGGTGGCCTGTTCCTGCTGTGGAAGGCGACCAAGGAAATCCATCACACGCTCGACCCGGTGCCGAGCGACGACGAGATTCTCGACAAGAAGCAGGTGGTGGGCCTCAACTTCGGCTCGGCGATCTTCCAGATCATCCTGCTCGACATGGTCTTCTCGGTCGATTCGATCCTGACCGCGGTCGGCATGACCGACGAGATCGCGATCATGGTCACCGCGGTTCTGGTCACCGTCGGCGTGATGCTGGTCGCGGCCGATCCGTTGGCGAACTTCATCAAGCACAACCCGACGGTGGTGATGCTTGCGCTCGGTTTCCTGCTGATGATCGGCGCGGTGCTGATCGCCGACGGCTTCGGCGTGCATGTGCCCAAGGGCTATATCTATGCGGCCATGGCGTTCTCGGCGCTGGTCGAATCGCTCAACATGATCGCGCGCCGGTCCAAGCTCAAACGCGAGGGCAAGCCTCCCGCTTGAGCTTTGCCCCGCACAAGCTTTGCATTGAGCGTTCAGGCGTAAACGGCTAGTCGCACGCGATGGCCGTTTTTCTGCACGAAGAAGATATTCCCGAAGGGCTGTTCGCCCCCGGCGCCGACATTGCCGTCGATACCGAGACGATGGGGCTGATCACGCCGCGTGATCGCCTCTGTGTCGTCCAGCTTTCCGACGGCGGTGCGGACGAGCATCTCGTCCGCTTTGGCCCGGGCAGCGACTATGCTGCGCCCAATCTGCGCGCATTGCTCGCCGATCCGGCGCGGGTGAAGCTCTACCATTTCGGACGTTTCGATTTGGCGGCGATCCGCCACTATCTCGGCGTCACCGCGGCACCGGTCTATTGCACCAAGATCGCCTCGCGGCTGGTGCGCACCTATACCGACCGCCACGGGCTCAAGGATCTGGTGCGCGAATTGCTCGGCCAGGAAATCTCCAAGCAGCAGCAATCGTCCGACTGGGGCGGTCCGGTGCTCAGCGACGCGCAGAAGGATTATGCCGCGTCCGACGTGCGCTATCTCCACGCGATGCGTGAGGAACTGGACCGCCGCCTCGCGCGCGAGGGGCGGACGGCGCTGGCGCAGGCCTGCTTCGACTTCCTCCCCCATCGCGCCGAACTCGATCTCGCCGGCTGGCCCGAGATCGATATCTTTGCGCATGCTTGAAGTGTTGCGGCACCAGCCCGCTCCCCCACCCGGCCACCCAGCGGCAGCATCATATGGGTGGCCGGGTGGGGGAGCGGGCTGGTGCCGCTCTTCTCTTGAGGCAAACCATGTCTGAGATCGCCCTTCAGGAACGCTCGCGCCGCAAGCACTGGGCGCGTCCGGGGGGAAGCCACGACCATATTGTTCGCGCCCTGCTGCTGATCCTGCCCGCCGGGATCGGCGTGCTCGGCGCCTTTCTGGTGATGGCGCCGCTGTTCATGGGCGGCGACGTCTCGTTCGTGCTCGACAAGAACAAGGTCGATATCGCCAGCGAGCGGCTGCGTATCCAGTCGGCGCGCTATCGCGGCGCGGACGCGAAGGGGCAGCCCTTCGTGCTCACCGCAGGCTCGGCAGTGCAGAAGAGCTCGGCCGAACCGGTGGTGCAGCTCAGCAGCCTTGCCGCCGCGATCCGCCTGTCCGACGGCCCGGCCGAGGTGCGCGCAGAGCGCGGCCGCTACGACATGGATACCGAACAGGTCGCGGTGGACGGCCCGATCGCGTTCCGCAGCGCGGACGGATACCAGCTCGACACCCGCGATTCGACGATCGATCTGAAGACCCGGCGCCTGACCGGCACCGGCCGGATCGACGGCAAGACACCGCTCGGCGCGTTCAGCGGCAACAGCATGACAGCCGATCTCGACAACCGGACCGTGCGGATCGAAGGCAATGCGCGCTTGCGGATCGATCCCAAGCGCGCAAATAGGTGACCATGGCCCGCCCGCTCCTCATCGCTTCGATCGCCGCGATCGCCACCACTGCCGCGATCGGTACCGCGGCGCTGGGACAGGTGCGCCACGATTCGAACGCACCGATCGATTTCGCCGCGCAGAGCATCGAGCTGCAGGATAAGGCGAATCGCGCAATTCTGTCGGGCGGCGTGAAGATCACCCAGGCGAGCATGACGCTCACCGCGGCGCGGGTGACGGTCAGCTATACCGGGCAGGTGCTCGACGGTTCGCCCTCGGTCTCGCGCTTCGACGCGGCCGGTGGGGTCACCGTCACCCGGCCCGATCAGACCGCGCACGCGCAATATGGCGTGTACGACATCAACAAGCGTACCATCACCATGCTCGGCAACGTCACGCTGACCCAGGGCAGCAACCGGGTCAGCGGCGGGCGGTTGACGATGAATCTCGACACCGGCCGCGCATCGATCGACGGTTCGGGTGTCGGCACGACCAAGGCGCCCGACGGCAGCGTCGTCCAGTCGGGCGGCCGAGTCACCGGCCGTTTCACCGTTCCCAAGCGCGATTGAGCGCGGACGGGGTTTCGCTCCGCCGGGTTCCATCTTAACTACCCCGAAGTGCGCCATGCATAAAACTTGCCAAGTGACTGCGCGGCAAGGAATCGCTAAGTATATCGTGCGAGCAGGAAGGGTATGATGGCAGACGTCGAAACGCTGGAGCCGGCCGCAGTCGACGCGGGCAACCCGCCCGCCTCGGGCCTTGCCGTGGTGTCGATCGCCAAATCCTACGACAAGCGCGTGGTGTTGTCGGACGTGTCGCTCTCGGTCGGGAAGGGCGAGGTGGTCGGCCTGCTCGGTCCTAACGGTGCGGGCAAGACGACCTGCTTCTATTCTGTGATGGGACTGGTGAAGCCCGATGCCGGGCGCATCATGCTCGACGGGGTCGATATCACGCCGCTGCCCATGTACCGCCGCGCGATCCTGGGCCTTGGCTATCTGCCGCAGGAAACCTCGATCTTCCGCGGCCTCACCGTCGCCAAGAACATCTCCGCGGTGCTCGAACTGTCCGAGCCGGACAAGAGCGCGCGCGCCGCCCGGCTCGACCAGCTGCTCGAGGAATTCGGCCTGACGCGGCTGCGCGACGCGCCGGCGATGGCGCTGTCGGGCGGTGAGCGCCGCCGTGCCGAGATCGCGCGTGCGCTCGCGGCCGATCCCTCGATCATGCTGCTCGACGAGCCGTTTGCGGGCATCGACCCGATCTCGATCGCCGACATCCGTGACTTGGTGAAGGAGCTGAAGACGCGCAACATCGGCGTGCTCATCACCGACCATAATGTCCGTGAGACGCTCGACATCGTCGATCGCGCCTCGATCATCTATGACGGCCGCGTGCTGTTCGCCGGATCGCCGGAGGATCTGGTCGCCGACGCCAATGTCCGCCGTCTCTATCTGGGCGAAGGCTTCTCGCTCTGATCCCATGAGTCTCGCGCCCCGCCTTGATCTCAGGCAGTCGCAATCGCTGGTGATGACGCCGCAGCTTCAGCAGGCGATCAAGCTGCTGGCGCTGTCGAACCTCGAGATCGAGACCTTCATCGCCGAGGAGCTCGAGAAGAACCCGCTGCTCGACGCGGGCGGCGGCGAGGAGCGTGAACCGGCGGAAGCGCCCGAGGCCGAACCGGCGATCGAACGCGATGGCCCCGCCGATTCGACGGAGCTGCTCGACGGCGGCGATGCGACGGGTGAAGCGTCGCTCGACGTCGATTTCACCGCCGAGACCTTCCACCACGACAGCGCGGCGGACTCGGTCGGCGGTCTCGACGGCGGTCTCGGGCTGGCCGGCACCGGCGGCGGAGGGCTGGGCGAGGATGGTCCCGATTTCGACAGCTTCTCCGCGCCCGACCTCAGCCTTGCCGATCATCTGCTGGCGCAGGCCGGCGCGGTGGTGGACGGTGCCGATCTGTTCATCGCCCAGCATCTGATCGACCAGATCGACGAGGCGGGCTACCTCACGGCCTCGCTGCTCGACATCGCCACACGGCTCGGTGTGCCACTCGCCCGGGTCGAGGCGGTGCTGGCGCTGATCCAGACGCTCGACCCGACCGGCGTCGGCGCGCGCGACCTTGCCGAGTGCCTGGCGCTACAGGCGAAGGAGGCCGATCGCTACGACCCGTGCATGGCGGCGCTGATCGCCAATCTCGACCTGCTCGCGCGCGGCGAACTGGCGCGCCTCAAGCGTATCTGCAACGTCGACGACGAGGACATGGCGGACATGATCCGCGAGCTGCGCGGCTATGATCCCAAGCCCGGCTGCCGCTTCGGCGGCGATCCGGTGGCAAGTGTCACTCCGGACATCTTCGTCGCGCCGCGCGGCATGGGCTGGGCGGTCGAGCTCAACAGCGCCACCTTGCCGCGCGTGCTGGTCAACCGGGCCTATTATGCGGAGGTGTCGGCGGGGCCGCAGGACAAGTCGAGCAAGGCGTGGCTTTCGGACATGCTCGCCAGCGCCAACTGGCTGGTCAAGGCGCTCGACCAGCGCCAGCGCACGATCATCAAGGTCGCGAGTGAGATCGTGAAGCAGCAGGAAGCCTTTTTCCGCCACGGTGTATCGCATCTGCGCCCGCTCACCCTTCGCCAGATCGCCGACGCGATCGAGATGCATGAATCCACCGTCAGCCGCGTGACCAGCAACAAGTACCTCAGTTGCGCGCGCGGGCTGTTCGAGCTGAAATATTTCTTCACGTCGGCGATCCAGTCGGCGGACGGCGGCGACGCGGTCTCGGCCGAAGCGGTGAAGAGCGCGATTCGCGCGCTGATCCAGGCCGAGGATCCCAAGAAGATCCTCTCCGACGACACGCTGGTGGAGATGCTCAATTCCAAGGGCTTCGACATCGCCCGCCGCACCGTCGCGAAATATCGCGAGGCGATGGGCATCGGCAGCTCGGTCCAGCGCCGCCGCCAGAAGGCGCTGGAGGGGGCCTGACAAGAAAAGCCCGAAAGGCTCGGGAGAAGAAAAGCGTTGTTTGCCCGCAACGCCATCCATGCCAAAGCAACCCGCATGAGCAGCATCGGTATCTATGGCAGCCTCGGCCGGATGGGCGTGGCGATCCGCGACATTCTGGCGGAGCAGGGCGTCAAGTTCGCGGGCGGCGCCGATGCGGGCGACGACCCCGCCACCGTTGCACAGGCCGCCGATGCACTGGTCGATTTCTCGACCCCGGCGGCGCTCGAATCGCACCTTGCCGCCGCACGCGCAGCGGGTACGCCGATCGTGATCGGCACCACCGGCCTCACCCCCCAGCATCATGCGCTGATCGATGAGGCCGCACGCGAGATCGCGGTGCTCCAGACCGGCAACACGTCGCTGGGTGTCGTGCTGCTCGCGCGGCTGGTGCGCGAGGCGGCAGCTCGGCTCGGCCCCGACTGGGATATCGAGATCGCCGAGATGCATCACCGGCAAAAGGTCGATGCCCCCTCGGGCACCGCGCTGATGCTCGGCGAAGCCGCGGCCGCGGGACGCGAGGTGGCGCTCGGCGAAGTCCGCGTCGCCGATCGTGCCGGCCTTACCGGCGCGCGCGCCGAAGGGACGATCGGGTTCGCCTCGCTGCGCGGTGGCACGGTGATCGGCGACCATATGGTCGTGCTTGCCGGGGCGGGCGAGCGGATCGAGCTGACGCACCGGGCCGAGGATCGCGCCATCTTTGCGCGCGGCGCAGTGAAGGCGGCGCTGTGGCTCGCGGGCAAGCCCGCAGGCCGCTACACGATGGACGCGGTGTTGGGCCTTTGAAGAAGGCCGACATCTTCCACTTCTTCGAGCGGCTGGCCGAAGCCAATCCGCATCCCGAGACCGAGCTCGAATCGGTCAACGACTATACGCTGCTCGTCGCGGTCGTCCTGTCGGCGCAGGCGACCGATGCCGGGGTCAACAAGGCGACGCGGCGGCTGTTTGCCGAGGTCGACACGCCCGAGAAGATGGTCGCGCTGGGCGAGGAGGGGCTGAGGCAGCACATCAAGACGATCGGACTGTTCAACGCGAAGGCGAAGAATGTCATCGCGCTCTCCGAAGCGCTGATCGCCAGCCATGGCAGCCAGGTCCCCGCCGACCGCGACGCGCTGGAAGCACTCCCCGGTGTTGGCCGCAAGACCGCCAATGTGGTGCTGAACGTCGCCTTCGGGCAGGAAACCTTCGCGGTGGACACTCATCTCTTCCGCCTCGGTAACCGCACCGGTATCGCGCCGGGCAAGACCCCGCTCGCGGTCGAGAAGAAGCTTGAGAAGAATGTCCCTCAGCCCTTCCGCCTCCACGCGCATCACTGGCTGATCCTGCACGGCCGCTATGTCTGCAAGGCGCGCACTCCTGAATGCTGGCGCTGTATCGTCGCGGACCTCTGCGCCTACAAGCCCAAGAGCCCCGCGCCCAAGGGGTGGACACCCACCGCGGTTTAGCGCTGGCATACCGCGAATTGCTTTGCTAGGCGCGGTCGCCACGCACCCGTAGCTCAGCTGGATAGAGCGCTGCCCTCCGAAGGCAGAGGCCACAGGTTCGAATCCTGTCGGGTGCGCCAAGACCTTCCGCCACGTTCGTCAAATCGATACCCTCGCGGCCCCGGTGATCTTCCGGTGTGGCGCGCAACCCCTTGATCAGCGACGACCGCCTCTACAGAACCGGATTGCCGAAGACGGCCAGGGGAGTGCAGCGGTGGGGCGGAATGACTGGTTCGGACTGATTGCGGTTCTGGGCATCGCGGCGGCGCCTGCCTCCGCGCTGGCGCAAGGGGCGAAGGCCAGCTCCGCGGTCGAGTTTGCGCGCAAGGCGGACACGCTCGAGCCAGGCCAATGGGTCTGGGCGCCACAGGTCGCGCCCAAGGGGCCGGTCCATGTCTATGTCGATCTCTCGCGCCAGATCGCGACCGTCTATCGCAACGGCGTGCGGATCGGGGTCGCCACCATCTCGTCAGGCAAGGCCGGGCACGAGACGCCGGAAGGCGTGTTCGTGATCCTGCAGAAGGACGCCAACCATCGCTCGAGCACGTACAACAACGCGCCGATGAAGTTTCAGGAACGGCTGACCTGGGACGGGATTGCGCTCCATGCCGGCGGGCTGCCGGGCTATCCCGAAAGCCATGGATGCGTGCACCTGCCGCTCGAATTCGCGCGCCTGCTGTTCGGCGTGACCGAGATGGGCGGGGTCGTGGTGGTCGCGGGACGCGCGGGCAGCGCGGTGCTAGCGCCCTCGGCCGGCGTGCTCGCGCCCGTCGGGGCCAAGGGTGCGGAAGTGCCGCACGTTCCGCTCGCTTCGGATCAAAGCTGGCGCTGGACGCCGGAGGCCGCACCCGCCGGGCCGCTTACGATCATCGCCTCGCGCTCCGACCAGCGCATCGTGGTGCTGCGCAATGGCATCGAGATCGGACGCGCGCGCGCCGAACTTCCGCAGGGCGATTTCCAGACGCATGTGATGACCTATGTCGTCACGCCCGACGGGCAGCCGCGCTGGGTGCTGGTCGGCGTGCCGGGGCATCAGGAGGAGGAGAGCGAAGTGCTCGACGCGGCGGTGCTGGGGCAGGCACGGATGCCGCAGGGCTTTCTCGATGCGTTGCGCGCCGCGATTGTGCCCGGCACCACCGCGCTCGTCACCCAGTCGCGCGTGCTGCCGCACCAGACGGGCGGCAAGCTCACCGTGCTGGCGAGCAGCGCGCCATGATCGCGGCTGTCCTCCTCCTCGCCGCGCCGGCACAGGCGGTGCCGCCTCCGGTCGAGCAATTTACGGCGAGTTGCCGAGCTCCCGTCTATGCGACCGATCAGCTGGTATGTGGTGATGGGGCGCTTCGCGTGATGGACGCGGCGATCGCGGTGAAGCTCTACAGCCTCGGCCCCGCGCCGGTCGATGGTGTCGATCCGTGGCTCGAACCGCAGGCCGATTGGTTCAAGCGCCGCAGCCGCTGTGCGTTCGAAGCGACTCACCGGGAATGCGCTGTGGACGCCTATGACGAGCGGATGTTCGTGCTGAGTGCATTGTCGCCGTCGCGCGACGGCCCGATGCCCCGCTATCGTTGCGACGCCATCCTCGCCACCATGGTTCCTGCGGGCGCGTTGCGGCTCGAACGCAAGGGGAAACCGGTCGGCGCGGCCGTACGCCAGTCCCCGCGATCAGGCTGGCAACCCCATGTACGGCTCGAAGGCGATGAAGCGGAGCCGTGGATTGTCCCGTCCGGCGGGAAGCCGATCCGTTGCGTCCTGGTCAAGAACTAGCTCCGGTCGCGCTCGAGCAATTCCTCGCGGATATGCACCGCCTGGAGCGACAGTCGCACCTCGACCAGGAAGGCGATCAGCCCGGCGGTGAGCAGCAGCATCGACGCGATGAAGGTCACGGCGACCACGCCCCCGATGTCGAGATGGGTCAGCGTCGCGCCGAACATCAGCGCGACGACGAGGCAGATCAGGATCGCGCTCGCGACGCACAGCCAGATCGACTTGTTGATCACCGACAGCCGCCGGTCGATCAGCCGCAGCTCCCAGACGTGCCGGTCATGCTCGGCGCCTTGGGAGACGGGATGCAACTGCTCGATCTTGCGCGACCGGTCGACCACGCGCGCCATCCGGCCGATCAGCACGTTGAGGATGCCCGCGATACCCGCGAGCAGGAAGACAGGGGCGATCGAAACCTGGATCGTTGCGGCGACGGTCGAGAGCATGGGTGACATCGGTCGCATCTTATGGTTGTGCTGCGCGCTCGCCAAGCGGACTTGCACCGGTTGGTAACGCATTCGCGCTATCGCGCGTGCTATGACAAGGCCGATGCCGCTCGCCGAGTTTACCCGCCTGCCCCCGTTGCTTACCGCAAGCATCGGCGACGGCCTTGCGAGCGCGCTCGACGCGGTGGCGGACCATGCCGCGCCCGAGCATCGCTTTCTGCGCTATGGCTGGTTCGCCGCGGCGCTCGCAACCTATGGCGGATCGGCGCGGACGCTCACCATCGCGCGCGAAGGCGTGCCGATTCTCGCGCTGCCGTTCGTGGCGAAGGGCCCGGCGTTCCTCGGGATCGCGGCGGTACCCGGCTGCTATTGGCCGTTCCGCAGCTTCCCCGTCGCGGCCGATGCCGATGCGGCGGCGTTCGAGCTGCTGCTCGACAAGCTGCGCGGCGAGGTGTCGGCGTTGCGCTTCGGGCCCGTCTATGACGGCGATCCGGCGCTTGAGGGGCTGCGTGCGGCGGCGGCGGCGAAGGGCTGGATCGCGCTCGACCGGTTCGTCGCCGAGAGCTTCCTGCTCGACATGACCACGCTGCGCGCCGAGGGTACCTGGCCGCGCAACTCGACGCTGCGCAAGAACCGCTTCCATGAAAAGCACCTCGCTGAGCATGGCGAGCTCGATTGGAGTTTCGTGTCGGGTACCGGCTGGAACACGGATGCCTTCGATGCGCTCGCCGCGGTCGAGCACAAGAGCTGGATCGCATCGCGCACCGACGGCAGCGACGCCAAGTTCACCGATGACGGGCATGGCGGCTTCTGGCGCGCCGCTGCCGCCGATCCGGTGATTGCGCAGATGATGTGGGCAGCGCTGCTGCGGATCGACGGCGAACCGGCGGCCTTCTCGTTCGACATGAACGCAGGCACGCTCAAATACGCCGTCGCCAACAGTTATGATCCGCGCGTCGCCAAGCATTCGCCGGGGAAATTGCTCTACTACCGCAACCTCGTCCGCGCGCTCGACGACGGCATGGAGACGGTCGATTGGGGCGCCGGCGACAGCGGCTACAAGCGTACGATCGGTGCCGAGGCGGGGCCGATGATCCGCGACTGGCTGTTCGTGCGGCCGGGCGCGCCCGGCATGACTGCACGGCTGCTCAAGAGCTGGTGGCGGCGCAGCGGCAACGCTGCTCCTTAGGTCATAGACTCGTAAAAACGGCCGCGCGGCGAACGGCCTAGTTGCCGAACATTCGCGCTCTTTAGGTCATCCAGGCTACGAAGACTGTTGTCACAGGGAAGATCGCGAGGGCGAATCTCAAGATCGTTACGCGCGCGATGCAGAGAATTGCTGCTGCAGCCGAGATCACGAATAAGAGCGGTGCGACTGCGAGCAGCGTTCCTGCTGAACGGTTCGTCTCCATTCCCGATACTACAGCGTATGGAATAGCAGGCAGTATCGACAGGACAGCTACGACACCTGCAATCGCCGCTAAGGTTTTAGCAAATCCCTCCAGCAGAATGGCAGCTGTAGCTTTCTGTTTCGCGCCGGAATTCATTTCCACCGATTACCATGGTCGTTTGCTTTCCACCAATCCCGGTCGCTTTCATACGCCGGGCAAAAAAGCGGCCGCGACGGGGAAGCGTCGCGGCCGCAGTTCTAGCCACCCCGAGAGGGGGTCTCGTAAGCTCTCAAACCTTGACCAGCCGGATCGCGATGTACGGCTTGCCCGGCAGCGCGATGCTCGGCCGCGCGGGGTCATGGACGTCGTAGTCGTCCTTCTGCTGCATCCTGAACACGCCCTCGACCGGGGTGATCGTCATGTTCCAGGTGTCGATGATGTCGATGCGGAAGCTGTTCTTGGGATCGCTGCCGCGGCCGGGCAGTACGACCTTCCATTCGGTCGGCGCCGCGGTCCCGAAATACTTCAGGTAATATTGGTGCGGCACGCCACCGAGGTGATAGTTCCACCAGGGCTGGATCGCGTCGATGCCCGGCGTTGGGCCTTCCTCCATGATCTTCCTGAGGAAGGCGAGGCGTGGGGCGCTGGTGCCTTTGAGCACGCCGCCCTGACCGAGCCATGAGAAGTCGGCGTTCTGCGTCGGGTCATAGGTCTCGCTGTGACCCACATAGGTGCCGCCGATCAGGCCCCACCAGAAGCGCTCGACCATGCCTTGCCCGTCGAGATTGCCCCAGCGCTTGGTCGAATTGCCCTCATAGACCACCTCGTCAAAGATGACGGGCTTGAGCGTCATCGCCCGGTGCAGCTCGGCGCGCAGGTCGTCGAGCACCGCGGCGCCGTTCTGGACGCTGGCATGGGTGATCCATGGTTTGCGATGGTCGTAATAGGTGTTGATCTGGTGGATCGAGCGCAGCCGGTCGTGCGGATCGGCGGCGACCAGCACCTCGAACAGATGGTCCCAGTCGGCCATCGTCTTGGTCTTCACCGCATCATATTCGTTGGCCATCGACCACCAGACATGGCGATAGGCGCCCCAGCGCGCGGCGCAGTAACGGACGAAGCGTTCGTCGTCCGCCCGCTTCATGTCGTTATAGCCGCGCTTCTCGTCATAGGGGTGGAACAGGATGACGTCCGCCTCGATGCCGAGCGCGCCGAGCTTGAGGATGCGGTCCTCGTAACGGCGGAAATAGTCGGGTTCGAAGCGGGTCGCGTCCCAGTCGCGCGGGCCCTTGCCGGTGCGGACATAGGGGGTGGTCGCGACCGACTCCACGTTCGGCGTGACCAGCATCCGCATCTTGTTGAACGGCGCGGTCCTGAGCGTCTCCAGCGTCTGCGCGCATTTGGCGTCGGACTGGAGCGCCCAGCTGTAGCAGGTGGTGCCGATCTGGCGGAACGGTGTGCCGTCGGCATGAGCGAAGTGATAGCCGTCCTGCGTCACCCGCACCGGACCATGGTTGCCCACCGAGGGCGCGACGCAGTCGAAGCTGCCGCGCTTGTGCGCCATCTCGGTGGCGCTGCTCTCGGTCTCCCAGCTCCACTTTCCGAGCTCGGGCGGACTGAAACGAACGCGATAGACACCCTTGCCGTCGTAGAAGCCCGGGACCCGGATCGTGCGCCCCGCACCCTTGAACACTGCAGCGAGCCGGACGTCGTCGAACGGGTTGCCGGCCTGCGGCCCTTCGAACACCAGCTCGTGCACGCCCCACCGCTCGGTGCGCGCCGCGCCCTGCCCGAAGGCAGGGGTCGCGGCGGCACCGGCGGCGATCAGGCCGGACTTCAGGATCGTGCGGCGCGAAACGCTCATGCCGCGCGCTCGGCGTCGAGCTGTTCGAGCGACTTGCCCTCGTTGCGCGGCGCCCAGACGAAACCGATCACGCCGCTGATCGCGAGGAAGCCGACCAGAATCCAGGCGAGGGTGTGGAAGCCGGTCGCCACCAGCGCGGGCACGAAGAAGCTGAACACGCCGAGCACGATGCGCACGATCGCGAACATCACCCCCTGCGCGGTGGCCCGCAGCGCGGTCGGGAACATCTCCGAGCTCCACAGCTGGAAGAAGCTCTGCGCGCCGAAGCCGCCGCCGACCGACATCAGGAAGACGTGGATGATCGCGATCGGCAGCGTCAGCGGGAAGATCGCGAGCAGCGCCATCCCGATCACCTGCGTGATCGCGGAGATGCCGAACAGCAGCCGCTGGTTCACCCGGTCGGCCAGTTTCATGAAGATGAAGAAGATCGACGCCATGCCGAGCAGGAAGCTCAGCGTCTGGACCGCGACCGAGGTCGCCTGGCTCTGATCGCCGACGGTGCTGAGGATATAGGGGAAGAAGAAGCCGTTGGTGCCGGCCCACAGGTTCCAGAACAGATAGGTCCCCGTCAGGAACGCCATCGATCCGATATGCGGGCGGGTGAACAGATCCTGCCAGCGGCCGCGCTGCGCGGTCTCGCCGCTTTGCTGCGCCTCTACCCAGCGCTGTGACTCCTTCATCTTCGAGCGGAGGAAGGTGAGCGCGATCGCGAGGATGGCGAGGTGCGCGAAGATGATGCGCGCGCCCAGCAATCCAAGGCTGTCGAGCACCAGCGCCATCACCAGCACCACGACCGGGCCGAGATACCACAGCACCTGCGCGACGCCGCTATGCTTGCCGCGTTTGTCGTCGGGCGCCATCTCCGCGATCAGCGACCATGAGGCGGGGATGTCGGCGCCGACGGCAAGGCCGACGAGGAAGAAGCCGATGATGACCATCCAGGCGTTCATCGAGAACACCAGCCACAACATGCCGAACGCGTAGAACAGCATGTCGTACTGGTAGATCTTCTTGCGGCCGAGCAGGTCGCACAGCCGTCCGCCGATCAGCGCGCCGATGCCCGCTGCGATCGCATTGGGGCCGAAGGCGGCGATCAGGCCAAGCAGACTGTCGTCGAGTCCATATTCCTTCTTCCACAACGCCAGCGCGACGGCGCCCGCGACGATCGACCCGGCGTCGATGTAGTTGGCGAGGCCGGCAAGGATCGTGTTCTTCCAGTCCTCCCGATCAGCAGATGCGCTGCTCATATCTTGTCTCTCCAGGGCTAGTGGCTTGGCCGTTATGTCGTCGTCGCGGCCTCGACGGTATTCCGAAAACAGAGCGACAGGGGAGGCACGCGGCCTCCCCTGTCCAAGGGGTGCTTCGTCAGAACTTGATACGGGCACCGGTGTAGAAGCGGCGGCCGATCACGTCGTACACGCCGTTGACGCTGCCGGGCAGGCCGCCCCAGACGGGCGGGCGCTCGACATCGAACAGGTTCTTCACGCCGATATAGAATTCGAAATGCTCGAGCCCGGTGTAGCGGACCTGCATATCGGTGTAGATCTTCGACCCGATGCGGAAAT
This sequence comes from Sphingomonas sp. GW821-FHT03E12, assembly GCF_059420685.1. Lineage (NCBI taxonomy): Bacteria > Pseudomonadati > Pseudomonadota > Alphaproteobacteria > Sphingomonadales > Sphingomonadaceae > Sphingomonas > Sphingomonas sp. GW821-FHT03E12. The sequence continues at coordinate 289,978 of NZ_JBWKUF010000001.1, read as the reverse complement.
ACTTCTCGTCCGGCACCGACCCGTCCGCCAGGCGGTAGAGCGTCTGGAAGTTCTCATAGTCGAGCACCTGCGGCGCAATATATTCGGCGCTGACGTTGAAGCCGAACTTGTCATTGTCCCAGCCGAGACCCGCCGTCACCGCGTCGCGCGGCGTGCCGAGCTCACCCATCGTGTTGTCATAGGGATCCCCGGTCAGTGCGCGGAACCCGTTCTTGAGCAGATGGGTCCACGCCGCCGACAGGCTGGCGGTGCCGCCCGCGACTTCGTGCTTGTAGTTCAACGTGAAGTCGAGGCCGCGGCTGAACGATCCGCCGCTGTTGACCAGCGCACGCACCACCTGTTCGACCGAACCGGTGCTGTACGCGCCCGACGCGCCTGCGCGGCGGGTGACGAACTGGCAGAACTCCGGAAGCCCCTCGCGATAGCATTTGTTGAGCACCGTCGCGGGCGCCACGCGGCTGATCGCGTTTTCGAGCTTGATGTCGAAATAGTCGACGGTGATCGTCAGGTTGCGCAACGCGTGGATCGAGCGCGGGTTGATCACCGCGCCGAGCGTCAGCGTCTTGCCGGTCTCTTCCTGAATGTTCGGGTTGTTGGCGGTCAGGCTGCCGACACCGGCGAGATCCGCCTGGGTCAGCGTGAAGGATCCGTTCGCCTGGATGTTGGCGAGGATGCCGGGCACCGCACGGCAATTGTCGGCGAGCGCGCCGGTGGTGGTGAGCGTGATGCCCTGGCACGGGTCGGTGATCGAGATGATGCCGGCCGACGGCGCCGCGAACAGCTCGCCGATGTTCGGCGCGCGGGTCGCATGCGCATAGACGGCGCGGAAGCGGATATCCTCGACCGGCGACCATTCGCCGCCGATGTTCCAGGCATAGAAGGTGCCGACGGTCGAATAGTCCGACATGCGGCCCGCTGCGCGCAGCGTCAGGTTCTGGAAGAACGGCGTATCCGACAGGATCGGAACGACGATTTCGCCATAGGCTTCCTTGACGTCGAACTTGCCCGACGTGTCGGTCATCTGGACATAGCCGTTGCGCGCCGCGTTGGTCAGCGGATCGAAGATGTCGCGGCTTTCCTCCTTGCGATACTCGGCGCCCACCGCGACCTGAACCGGACCGGCCGGAAGCTGGAACAGCGTGCCGGTGAGGTTGGCGGCCGCGACATGCATCTGCTGCTTGGAATAGCGGCTCATGCCCGTCTTGATGTACTTGATCGCGTCGGCCGAGATCTTCGACGTGCCATCGGCGTTGAGGCCATAGACGTTGATCGGCACGCAACCCTGTGCACGCGCGGATGCGTTGACGCAGACCGCTTCGGTGACATTGCCGTTGTTGTTATAGTCGAAGACGTCAGGGATCGCCTGCAGCGCCTCGGCGAGGTTGTACAGGTTCGCCAGGCCGCTCATCGACTGGTTCTGCTTGGTGAAGCCGTACTGGTAATAGGCGTCGAACTTCCAGCTGCTGCCGAGGTCCACCGTGCCGCCGAGCACGACGCGGAAATTGTCGCGCTCGGTCGGGATGGTGCGCGTGCCGCCGTCGAACATCGTCGTGCGGAGCAGAAAGCTCAGATCCTTCGAGCTGATCGCGTCGTTGGCGTTGCGGTTGGTGGCTGCCGCGAACACCGCGGCCGGGACCAGCGGGTTGGCGAGGCGGCGGACATCGGCTGCATTGGCCGGGTTCGCGACCATGAACTCGATCGGGTAGAAACCGCCATTGCCCGGGAAGGCACCCAGCGCGCTGTCGGTGCGCATCGGCGATGCTTCCATCCGGCCCTTGCTGAGCACGTTGGTGTAGGTGACTTCGCCGAAGAGGTTGACGCTGTCGGTGACGTCATAGTTGAGGCGCGCCGCGAAGGTGTAGCGCTCCGAAGGCGCGGCGAGCAGCTTGTACTGTTCGCGGTTATAGCCGTCGGTCGCGGCGTTGTAGGCGCGGAAGCTGCCGTCGGCGTTGATGATGCGGTTGGTCTGGCTGCCGATCACGAACACGCCGCCCGCGCCGACGTTCGACGGGTTGTAGAAGGGCGTGAACAGGTTCTGCGCGGCGGTCAGGTTGGTCGCGCTGTTGCCCGCGACGCGTTGCGTGGTGCCGAGGCTGGTATAGTCGAGGCGCGAGAAGTCGCGGCCGTCATTCTCGACCACGCCTTCGTTGACGTAGCCGCCATAGACCATGATGTTGCCGCGGCCGTCGGCAAAGTTCGCGCCATAGGTGGCGTTGACGGCGAACTGGCGATCGTCGCCCCGCTCCGAAATGCCGCCCTGGATGTTGAGCTGAAGCCCTTCGTACTTTTTCTTATAGATGAAGTTGACGACGCCGGCGACTGCGTCCGAGCCATAGACGGCCGAAGCACCGCCGGTGAGCACGTCGACACGCTCGATGAACGGAGTCGGGATCATCGACAGATCGACCTGAGCGGTGCCCGGAACGCCCGCGACCGAGCGGCGGCCGTCGATCAGCACGAGGGTGCGGTCGGCGCCGAGGTTGCGCAGGTTGACGGTGGCGAGGCCAGGGTTGGTGCTCGCGCCGTTGGTGGTGCGGCTCTGGCCGGGAATGCCGACGGCGGGGTTCTGCTGCAGCGCGTCCTGGACGTTGAGCACGCCCTGATTCTCGAGCGCCTGTGCGGTCACCACCTGAAGCGGGCTGGGCGAAGTCAGCGCCGGGGAGGCGATGCGGCTGCCGGTGACGACGACTTCCTGTTCGGTGTCGGGTGCCGGCTGGCTTGCCGGGGCGGCGTCCTGCGCGTGCGCGGCGGTGGCGGCGAGCAGCGTCATCACGCTCGCGCCGGTCATCAGCAGCGCGCTGCGTGATGGATTGAGACCTGCAACTTTCATTTCCCCACTCCTTCCCTTGTTTTGCAAATCGGCCTGGGTTCGGCCCAACTCACCGGGCGGTGTTCCGCCTCTCTGTCGGTGTTCGTCCCGGTCTCAGCCGGGCGGTGCGCGGTTCGCCCGCGTGACGACGTCGGCGACGCTTTCGCGCCAGTTGCCGCGGATCGTGCCGCGCGTTTCGGTGGCGATCTTCGGTTCGAAGCGATCGGCGGCCGCGGGAACGCCGGTATCGGCAAGCCCGAGCGCGTGCGCCGCCATGCGTGCGACGCCGAGTGCGCTCGCCTCGGCGATCTCGGGGCGGACGATGGCGCGGCCGGTCAGATCGGCGAGCAGCTGCGCGAGCAGTGCATTGCGCGCCGCGCCGCCGTCGATCGACAATTCGGGCAGGTCGATGCCGAGATCGGCAGCGATCGCATCGAGCACGTCGCCGATCTGGAGCGCGATCGCCTCCAGCGTCGCGCGGGCGATGTGCGCAGGGCGCGTCGCGAGCGTCATGCCGCTGATCGTGCCGCGCGCACCCGTCTGCCAATGCGGCGCGCCGAGCCCCGCGAGTGCGGGCACGAACACCACGCCCTCGCTGCTTTCGACGCCGGCGGCGAGATCGGTGAGCGCAGTCTCGTCAGCGAGACCGAGCAAGGCGGTTGCGAAGGCCGCGGCATGGCCTGAGACCGAGATATTGCCCTCGATGGCATGCTGCGCGCCGCCCTCGGTGCGGCTCCAGGCGATGGTGCTGGACAGGCCATGCGACGAGCGCACCCGCCCGGCGGTTGCGGCCATCAGCGAACTGCCCGTGCCGATCGTCGCCTTGACCCGGCCGGGCGCATGAATGCCGTGCGCGAACAGCGCGGCATGGCTGTCGCCGAGCAGCACCTGGACCGGCGTGCCAGTGGGCAGCGCGGTGAGGCCAGGCGCGACGCTGCCGAAGCCGCTGTCCGACGGCGCGATGCGCGGCAGGATGGCGAGCGGCACGTCGAAGATGCGCGCCAGCTCCGCATCCCAGTCGAGCGTGTCGAGATTGAACAGCTGCGTGCGCGAGGCATTGCTGTGATCGGTCGCATGGACCTGCCCGCCGGTGAGGTTCCACAACAGCCAGCTGTCGATCGTTCCCGCCCTGATCTCGCCGGCGTTTGCGCGGTCGCGCGCGCCGGGGATCGTGTCGAGCAGCCAGCCGATCTTGGCAGCGGGGAAGAGCGGATCGATGCCGAGGCCGCTGCGCGAGACAATCGCGTCCTCAAGCCCTGCTGCGCGCAATGCGGCACAGCGCTCGGCCGAGCGGGCGCATTGCCAGATCACTGCCGGCGCGATCGGACGGCCGGTTGCGGTTTCCCACAGCACCACCGTCTCGCGCTGGTTGGAGATGGCGAGCGCGGCGATCTGCGCATCGGGCGCGGCGGCGACGAGCTCGGCGATCAGCGCGGCGACCGCCTCCCAGATGTCCGACGCCGATTGCTCGGCCCAGCCCGGCTGCGGATAGGTCACCTGCATCGGCCGCGAACGCGACAGCAGCACCGACCCGTCGGGCGCGACCAGCAGCGCCTTGGTGTTGGTGGTGCCCTGATCGATGGCAAGGATGACCGGACCGGACATCAGGCGGCTTTCGTTCCCAGCAGCTCGCGCACGGCGGCGGCGATGCCGGTGGCGGACAGGCCGTAGCGCTCCATCAGCCATGACGCCGAACCGGTCGGCAGGAAGCCGGGGAAGCCCAGCATCCGCATCCGCACCGGATCGTGCTGCGCGCAATATTCGGCGATCGCGCCACCAAGGCCGCCTTGCGCAAGTCCTTCCTCGGCAGTGACGATCGCCCCGGTCTGCGCCGCGGCGGCGATCAGATCGGTGTCGAGGGGCGAAACGCTCGCCATGTTGATGACGCGCGCCGCGACACCCTCGGCAGCGAGGGCTTCGGCTGCGGCCAGCGCGTGGTGAACCAGCGTACCGTTGACGATGATGGCGATGTCGCCGCCTTCGCGCAGCACCTCGCCCTTGCCGATCGCGAAGGTCGCGCCCTCGGGGCGCTCCAGCGCGGGCACCGGCATGCGGCTGATCTTGATATAGACCGGGCCGTCATGGGCGGCGGCGGCCTTGATCGCCTCGGCCGTCTCCCATGGGTCGGCGGGGACGATCACGGTGAGCTTGTCGATGGCGCGAAGCCAGGCGACGTCCTCGATGCTGTGGTGGGTCGCGCCAAGCTCGCCATAGGCGACACCTGAGGAGATGCCGCACAATTTCACATTCTGCTGGCTGTAGGCGCAGTCGGCCTTGATCTGCTCCATCGCGCGCGCCGTCAGGAAGCAGCCCGCGCCGCTGACGAACGGGATCTTGCCGCCATTGGCGAGGCCAGCGCCGACGCCGACCATATTCTGCTCGGCGATGCCGACATTGATCAGGCGATCCGGGAAACGCTCGCGGAACTTGCCGAGCTTGGACGAGCCGACCGAGTCATTGACCACCGCGACGATGCGGCTGTCATTGGCGGCGAGCTCCTCGACCGTGCGGACATAGGCGTCGCGGCAGTCGAACAGACCGGCGGCGGGTGCTGCGGCGGCCATCAGTTCATCTCCGCTTCGAGTTCGGCAATCGCCTGGGCATATTGCTCTGCATTGGGCACGCCGTGGTGCCAGCCGGCCTGGTCGCGCATGAAGCTGACCCCCTGGCCCTTGTGCGTGTCGGCGATGATGACGAGCGGCTTGCTGCGCGGCTGCGCGGCGCGGTCGAAGGTTTCGAGCAGTGCGGCATGGTCATGGCCGTCGACCCCGACGACCTCCCAGCCAAAGGCGCGCCACTTGTCGGCGAGCGGTTCGAGGCCGTTGGTGTCCTCGGTCTTCGCGCCCTGCTGGAGCCGGTTGCGATCGACGATCACCGTCAGATTGCCGAGGCCGCGATGGCCGGCGAACATCGCCGCTTCCCACATGCTGCCTTCCTGCAGCTCGCCGTCCCCGGTGAGCGCGAAGACGCGATAGCCGGCCTTGTCGATCTGTCCCGCGACGGCAATGCCGACCGCGACCGGGAGCCCGTGGCCGAGCGGTCCGGTATTGGTCTCGACCCCCGGCAGATAGGTGCGGTTGGGATGGCCGTTGAGCCGCGACTCGGGCTTCAAATAGGTTTCGAGTTCTTCCTCTTCGAAGAAACCCGCCCCGGCCAGCGCCGTGTACAGGGCGCCGGTGCAATGCCCCTTGCTCATCACGAACCGGTCGCGATCCGGAGCGGCAGGGGAGGATGCTTCGATCCGAAGAATGTCGAAATAAAGGGCGGCAAGGATGTCTGCGGACGAAAGGTCGCCGCCGGGGTGGCCCTGACCGGCATCGACGATCATGCGGAGCAGGCGGCGGCGCATCCAATTGGCGCGCGCACGGACGTACGCAGCACGCGTTTCCAGCGTGTATGCGGCGTTATCCCGGCTCTCCAGCCCAACTCTGTTCATGACCTCTCCTGCCCGCCGGATAGCGGATGTTGAAACTGAGCGCAATAATAGTCATATTATATGCGATATCGAACGAAGTTTCGAATATTTTCGTTTTCTATCGATATGGGCAAAAATTGACAAGAGCCGAAAGGCGGCGGTAGGAAAGGGAGAGGGCCGCATGGTCCCGAACGGGTGCCAAATCAGGCAGATAGGCAGGAGCGGGGATGTCGGAATCGACCAGCTGGCGCGCGCCCTTCCGCGGCGCATTTCACTCCGCGGGCGCCGCATGAGCGGCGAGCGGCGGGCGCGGATGCTCGGCGAGGCGCGCCGGAGCAAGATCCTCGAATGGCTTCAGGAAGAAGGCAGCGCGCGCGTGCGCAGCCTGGCCGAGGCGTTCGGGGTGTCCGAAGTGACCGTGCGCCAGGATCTCGAGAAGCTCGAGTCGGATGGGCATATCGTCCGCGAGCATGGCGGCGCGTTCCTGAAGTCGGTGACTCAGCAGGTGCGTGCAATGGCGCTGCAGCATCACGAGAATATGGACGCCAAGCAGCGCATCGGCCGCGCGGCGGCGGCGCTGGTCGGCGATGGCGAGACGATCATCCTCGATTCGGGATCGACCACGACCGAGGTCGCCGCGCAGCTTTCCGGGCGGCGCGACATGACCGTCATCACCAACGCGCTCAACATCGCGCTGATGCTGGGCGCTGAGCCGGGTTTCGACATCCATATGACCGGCGGCCATTTCAAGGCGCCGACGCTGTCGCTGTCGGGCGACCGTTCCGCCGACTATTTTCGCGGGCTGTTCGTCCAGAAACTGTTCCTCGCGACCGCGGCGATCGATCTGGAGGCGGGCCTCACCTATCCAGCGCTGTCCGACATCCCGGTCAAGCGCGCGATGATCGAGGCGGCGGAGAAGGTCATCCTCGTCGCCGATTCGACCAAGATCGGGCAGCGTTCGTTCAGTGCGCTGGGCGGGATCGAACTGGTGCATCTGCTGGTGACCGACGCGGGCATCCGCGACGAGGACCGTGCCGCGATCGAGGCGGCCGGGGTCGAGGTGATGGTCGCCTGAATCTTTCCGGCGCCTTGCGCCGCCCCCCTTGCAACAAGGATCAAGCACGTGAGCAATCAGAAGTACGGCGCCGGCATCTGGCATTTTGCGACCTTCGTCGATCGCTATGCGACCGACGGCTATGGCCCGGCGCGGTCGCTGATCGAGATGATCGACATCGCAGGGCAGGTCGACGACCTGTCGGTGGTCGATATCAACTATCCCTTTGTCGACCCGAGCCTGTCGCTCGACACGGTCGAGGAAGCGCTCAAGCGCAACAACCTCTCGGTCATCGGCATCACGCCCGAAATCTATACGCGCCAGTTCGCCAAGGGCGCCTTCACCAACCCCGATCCGGGCATTCGCCGTTTGGCGAACGAGATGTGCAATGACGCCGCGAATGTCGTGCGGCGGTTCGGCGCGGACTATGTGAAGCTCTGGCCCGGGCAGGACGGCTGGGACTATCCCTTCCAGGTCGATCACCGCAAATTGTGGCAGCAGAGCGTCGAGGGGATCGGCGAGCTCGCCAGCCAGAATCCCGACCTCAAATTCGTGATCGAGTACAAGCCGCGCGAACCGCGCTGCCACATGAGCTATGACAGCGTGTCGCGCACTTTGCTCGGGATCGAGCGGATGGGGCTGCCCAATGTCGGCATCCTGCTCGACTTCGGTCACGCGCTGTACGGCGGTGAGAGCCCGGCGGATTCGGCGCAGCTCGCGATCGATCACGGCCGCCTGTTCGGCATGGACGTGAACGACAATTTCCGCGGCTGGGACGATGACCTGATGGCCGGATCGGTCCACCCGATCGAGCTGTTCGAATTCTTCTACACGCTGCGCAAGAACAAGTGGGAAGGGGTGTGGCAGCTCGACCAGTTCCCGTTCCGCGAGGATTCGGTCGCGGTCGCCAATGGCGCGATCAGCTTCCTGAAGGGCATCGAGCGCGCGCTCGACAAGCTCGACTTCGAGGCGATGCAGGACGCGCAGGACCGCCACGACGCGGTGACCGCGCTGCGGCTGGCGCGCGAAGCCCTGTTCACCTCCTTCTGATGCGGCCGGCGTTCGCCCTGCTGTCGCTCGCCTGCGCCGGCCCCGCCCTGGCGCAGAGCGAGATCCCCAAACTGCCCGCCTTTCCGGGTGCCGAGGGGGCGGGGCGTTTTTCCGAGGGCGGGCGTGGCGGGCGGGTGATCGCGGTCACCAACCTCGACGATTCCGGGCCGGGCAGCCTGCGCGCGGCGCTGGAGGCGGATCGGCCGCGGACCGTGGTGTTCCACGTCTCGGGCACGATCGCGCTCAAGTCCGATATCGCCGTGACCAACGGACGGCTGACCATCGCCGGGCAGACCGCGCCCGGGGACGGCATCACGATCCGCGACCGCTCGCTCAACATCGCGGCGAACGATGTGGTGGTGCGCTACATTCGCGCGCGTCTCGGCGCCGCTTCGGGCACGCAGCAGGATGCGATCACCGTCACCAAGGGGCGGCGGATCATCCTCGATCACGTCTCGGCCAGCTGGTCGATCGACGAGACGCTGTCGGCCTCGACTCACTATGACAAGCCGGGCGACGGGGTGTGGGATCTGACCGTGCAATGGTCGATCATCGCCAATTCGCTGCGCAAGTCGAACCACGACAAGGGCGAGCATGGCTTTGGCAGCCTGATCCGCGCCGCGCGCGGAGCGAAGATCAGTTGGCACCACAATCTCTGGGCCAACCACCTCGACCGTATGCCGCGCCCGGGCAACTACTCGCTGCCGAGCGAGGACGGCGAGGGCGCGGTCTTCGAGTTCCGGTCCAACGTCTTCTACAATTGGGGCAAGGACCGCGCGGGCTATAATTACGACGTCTCGACCCACGCCCGGTATAACTTCATCGACAACAGTTACGTTGCCGGGCCGGACAGCAAGGGCAGCATCGCGTTCGAGGAGCAGAACCAGCTCGCGCGCGCTTTCTGGTCGGGCAACAGCATGAACGGCGCGATTCCGGCGGATCAGAAGACGCTGGTGAAGGGCAATATCCCGGTCGGATACTGGCTCGACGCGCCGCTCGACGTGGGGGCGGTAGCGGCCGATCCGGCACCGCGGGCCTATGCGCGGGTGCTGGCGGAGGCAGGGGCGTCGCGGGTGCGCGATGGGGTCGATCTCAAGGTCGTCGCAGGCGTGCGTGCGAAGACCGGGCGGATCATCGACAATGAGGCGCAGGATGGCGGCTGGCCGGCCTTGCGCTCGGGCAGCGCGCCGCTGGACAGCGACAATGACGGCATGCCCGATACGTGGGAGCGCGCCCGCGGCCTCGATCCCGCGCGCGCCGACGGGGCTGCGGATCGCGACCGTGACGGCTACAGCAATCTCGAAGAATATCTGAACGAACTCGCCGCCGGAAAGGGTGCCGCATGATCATCGCCTCCTCCCATGATTTCGAAAGGGCGGCGCGGCGGCGGGTGCCGCGCTTCCTGTTCGATTATGCCGAGGGCGGCGCCTATGACGAGGTGACGCTGGGGCGGAACGTCAGCGATCTCGCTTCGGTGGCGCTGCGCCAGCGCGTGCTCAAGGATGTCGCCAACGTCGACCTGAGCACGACCCTGTTCGGGCGAAAGATGGCGCTGCCCGTCGCGCTCGGCCCGGTCGGGATCAGCGGCATGTACGCGCGCCGCGGCGAGGTGCAGGCGGCGCGCGCGGCAAAGGCGGCGGGCATCCCCACCTGCCTGTCCACCGTGTCGATCTGCGCGCTCGAGGATGTGGCGAAGGCCGCCGATCCCTTCTGGTTCCAGCTCTATGTGATCCGCGACCGCGGCTTCATGCGCGACCTGATCGCGCGCGCGAAGGAGGCGGGGGCGGAGGCGATGGTGTTCACCGTCGACATGCCGATCCCCGGCGCGCGCTATCGCTCCGAGCATTCGGGCATGGCCGGGCCGAACGCGCGGCTGCGCCAGATCCTGCAGGCCATCGGCAAGCCGCGCTGGGCGTGGGACGTCGGGCTGATGGGCCGCCCGCACACGCTCGGCAACCTTGCGCCGGTGCTCGGCAAGGACAGCGGCCTCTCCGATTACATGGGCTGGCTGGGCAAGAATTTCGATCCGTCGATCCAGTGGAAGGATCTCGACTGGATCCGCGCCGAATGGGATCAGCCGCTGATCATCAAGGGCATTCTCGATCCCGAGGATGCGCGCGAAGCGGCGGCGATCGGGGCGAACGGCATCGTCGTCTCCAACCATGGCGGGCGCCAGCTCGACGGGGTGTTGTCGAGTGCGCGTGCACTTCCGCCGATCGCCGATGCGGTGGGTGGCAAGCTTACCGTGCTGGCCGATGGCGGCGTCCGCACCGGGCTCGATGTCGTGCGGATGCTGGCGCTGGGGGCGGACGGGGTGCTGCTTGGGCGCGCCTGGGTCTATGCGCTGGCGGCGCAGGGTGAGGCAGGGGTGAGCAAGCTGCTCGCCCTGATCGCCAGGGAAATGAAGGTCGCGATGACGCTGACCGGGGTCAACCGGATCGAAGCGATCGATCGCTCGATCCTTGCTGAGGATGTGAAATGAAGCTTCTCGAAGGCAAGACCGTGCTGGTCACCGGCGGCTCCACGGGTATCGGCCGCGCCGCGGCGATCGGCGCCGCGCAGCACGGCGCGAACGTCGCGATCAACTATGCGTCGAGCGACGACAAGGCCGCATCATGCGTCGCCGAGATCGAAGCGCTCGGGCGTCGCGGCCTGGCGGTGAAGGGCGATGTCGCCCTGCCCGAGACCGCGAGTGATTTCGTGAACAAGGCCGTTGAGGCCTTCGGCCGCGTCGACGTGATGGTCTCCAACGCCGGCATCTGCCCGTTCCACGCGTTCCTCGACATGCCGGTCGAGACGGTCGACCGCACCTTCCGCGTCAACCTCCACGGCGCCTATTACATGGTGCAGGCGGCGGCGAACCAGATGGTGAAGCAGGGTGAAGGCGGCGCGATCGTTGCGGTCTCCTCGATCTCGGCTTTGGTCGGCGGCGAGTTCCAGACCCACTACACCCCGACCAAGGCCGGTGTGCATTCGCTGATGCAGTCGGCGGCGATCGCGCTTGGGCGTCACGGCATCCGCTGCAACTCGGTGCTGCCCGGCACGATCCTGACTGAGATCAACAAGGACGATCTCGCCGATCAGGACAAGCGCGATCGCATGACCGCACGCATTCCGCTCGGCCGCCTCGGCGAGTCCGAGGATCTGGCCGGGCCGATCGTCTTCCTCGCCTCCGACATGGCGGCCTATGTCACCGGCGCGGCGCTGCTGGTCGACGGCGGCGCGTTCGTGAACCTCCAGTAAGGAGAAGCCGCGGTGTCGCTCGTCATGCCTCCCCCCGATGCCGCGACGCTGGCGCGGCGGGCGGAGATCGTGGCGGCGATGCGGAAGATCGTTCCCGGCGAAGGGGTGATCGACGAGCTCGAGGCACTGCGCCCCTATGAGTCCGACGCGCTCACCGCCTACGCCCAGATCCCGCTGCTGGTGGTGCTGCCCGAGACGGTGGAACAGGTCGCGGCGGTGCTGCGCTGGTGCCACGCGAACCGGGTGAAGGTGGTGCCGCGCGGCGCGGGCACTTCGCTGTCGGGCGGTGCGCTGCCGCTGGCCGACGGCATTCTGCTCGGCATGGCGAAGTTCAACCGCGTGCTCGACATCGACTATGCCGACCGCGTCGCGGTGGTGCAGCCGGGCGTCACCAACCTCGCCATCACCCGGGCGGTCGAGGATGCGGGCTTCTACTACGCCCCCGACCCCTCCAGCCAGATCGCGTGCACGATCGGTGGCAATGTCGCCGAGAATTCGGGCGGGGTGCATTGCCTCAAATACGGCCTCACCACCAACAATGTCCTCGGCGTCGAGCTGGTGACGATCGAGGGTGACGTAGTCCGCCTCGGCGGGCGCGGGCTGGAGCCGGCCGGGCTCGACTTGCTCGGGGTGATCGTCGGCTCGGAAGGGCTGCTGGGCGTGGTCACCGAAGTCACCGTGCGCATCCTGCCGCGGCCACAGACGGCGAAGGCGTTGCTGATCGGGTTTCCCAGCGTCGAAAGCGCGGGCCAGTGTGTCGCGGAGGTGATCGCGGCCGGGATCATCCCGGCGGGCATGGAGATGATGGACCGTGCCGCCGTCCATGCGGCCGAAGCCTTTGTCCAGGTCGGCTATCCGCTCGACGTCGAGGCGCTGCTGATCGTCGAGCTGGACGGCCCTTCGGCGGAATGCGGCCATCTGACCGGCGAGGTCGAGCGCATCGCCCGTGCCAATGGCGCGGTGTCGGTCCGCGCCTCGGCCGACGAAGCCGAGCGCATCGCCTTCTGGGCCGGGCGCAAGGCGGCGTTCCCAGCGGCGGGGCGGCTCTCGCCCGATTATTATTGCATGGACGGGACGATCCCGCGGCGGCGGCTTCCCGAGGTGCTGACGCGGATGAAGGCGTTGTCCGAGCAATATGGCCTTGGCGTCATCAACGTCTTTCACGCCGGTGACGGCAATCTCCATCCCCTCATCATGTATGACGCCAACCAGCCCGGCCAGCTCGAACGCGCCGAGGCGTTCGGGGCGGATATCCTGAGGCTCTGCGTCGAGGTCGGCGGCGTGCTGACCGGCGAGCATGGCGTCGGGGTCGAGAAGCGCGACCTGATGCCGGCGATGTTCAGCAAGGCCGATCTCGCCCAGCAACAGCGCGTCAAATGCGCCTTCGACCCCGAGTTGCTGCTCAACCCCGGCAAGATGTTCCCCGAACTGCACCGCTGCGCCGAGCTTGGCCGCATGCACGTCCATCGCGGCCAAGTGCCGTTCCCCGATCTGCCGCGGTTTTGATGGCCGGCGCCCTTAACCCAACCCCAACCGTCACCCCGGCCTTGTGCCGGGGTCCACTTCACCGCACGCATTGCGCGTCGTTTCGAACCCCAATCATCGCCTCGCGGTGGACCCCGGCACAAGGCCGGGGTGACGAAGGTGTGGGGCGATGACTCGCCCCGCCACCACCGACGACCTCTGCGCACTCATCGCCGATGCCCAGGCCACCGGCACCAAACTCCGCCTTCGCGGCGCTGGCACCAAGGATGCGATCGGGGCGCCGTGCGACGCGCAGGTCGTCGATATGCGCAGCTTTGCGGGCGTGGTCGACTATGACCCGCCCGAGCTGGTGCTGACCGTCGGCGCCGGTACACCGCTGGCCGAGATCGAGACGCTGGTCGCGAGCGAGAGCCAGATGCTCGCCTTCGATCCGTTCGATCACGGCGTGATGCTTGGCAATGACGGCGGCGCGACGATCGGCGGGGTGATCGCGGCGGGCGTGGCCGGTCCCGCGCGGCTGTCGCGCGGCGGCGCGCGTGATCATCTGCTGGGGTTCACGGCGGTGTCGGGGCGCGGCGAGAAATTCGTCGGGGGGGCCAAGGTGGTGAAGAACGTCACCGGCTATGATCTGCCCAAGCTGATGGCCGGAAGCTGGGGGCGGCTTGCGGCACTGACGGAGGTGACCTTGAAGGTGCTGCCTGCGCCGCGCACCCGGCTGACGCTGGTCATGCGCGGGCTGGATGCGGCGGGCTCGGTCGCCGCGATGGCGCGCGCGCTGGGATCGGCGGCGGAGGTGACGGCGGCGGCGCATTTGCCTGACTGGCGTGGCGAAGCGGTGACCGCGCTACGCTTCGACGGATTTGCGGAATCGGTCGCGGCACGCGCGGCGATGCTGCCCGAATTCGAAGTGATCGAGGATGGTGACGCGCTGTGGCTCGCGGTGCGCGATGCATCACCTTTGCCGGGCGCGTTACCATTGTGGCGGCTGATCGTCGCGCCGGGCAAGGCGCCCGTTGTGGTCGCTGCGTTGCCCGATGCCGAATGGGTGTTCGACTGGGCGGGCGGGCTGGTCTGGCTGGCGAGCGATGCCGATCCCGTCGCGATCCGTACCGCCGCCGAGGCGGCGGGCGGGCATGCCACGCTGGTGCGCGCGACCGAGACGATGCCCCGCGTGGTTCCCGCACTGCACCCGCAGCCCGCCGCGCTAGCCGCGATCGAGGAGCGGGTGCGCCGCGCCTTCGATCCCGATGGCGTGTTCGAGATTGGGCGCTTCTAGATGCAGACCCGCTTCACCCCCGATCAGCTCGCCGATCCGGCGATGGCATCGTCCGAAGGCGTGATCCGCAAATGCGTGCATTGCGGCTTCTGCACCGCGACCTGCCCGACCTATGCGCTGCTCGGCGACGAGCTCGATAGCCCGCGCGGGCGCATCTATCTGATCAAGGACATGCTGGAGAACCAGCGCAAGCCGGGGCCGGAGACGGTCAAGCATATCGATCGGTGCCTGTCCTGTCTGTCGTGCATGACGACCTGTCCCTCGGGCGTGAACTATATGCACCTGGTCGATCATGCGCGGGCCTATATCCACGAGAACTATAAGCGCCCGTGGCACGAGCGTGCGGTGCGGTGGCTGCTGGCGGCGGTGCTGCCCTATCCGGGGCGGTTCCGCGCGGCGCTGACGCTGGCGAAGTTCGGGCGACCGTTTGCGCCGCTGATCGCCGGGGTGAAGCCGCTCGCGGCGATGCTGGCGATGGCGCCCAAGCGGATACCGGCGCCGGTCCCGGCCGAGAACGCGACCGTGCCTGGCGCGAAGGGCCGCGTCGCGCTGCTGCAGGGCTGCGCCGAACCGGTGCTCAAGCCCGAATATCGCGCGGCGGCGATCCGGCTGCTGGGTCGCGCGGGCTATGACGTGGTGTTCGCGGCGGGCGAAGGCTGCTGCGGCGCGCTGGTGCATCATATGGGGCGCGAGGCCGATGGACTCGATGCCGCGCGGCGCAATGTCGATGCGTGGATGCGCGAGATCGACGGCGGCGGGCTCGCCGCGATCGTCGTGACTGCATCGGGATGTGGCACGACGATCAAGGACTATGGCTTCATGCTGCGCAATGAGCCCGTGTATGCCGGCAAGGCGGCGCGGGTCTCGGCGCTGGCCAAGGATATCTCGGAACTGCTCGCCGAAATGGAGCTGCCGCCGGGCGACGGACGCGGGCTTACCGTCGCTTATCATGCCGCCTGTTCGCTCCAGCACGGACAGAAGGTTACCGACGCGCCCAAGCGGCTGCTCGCGGCTGCGGGCTATACGGTGCGAAGCCCGGCCGAAGCGCATCTCTGCTGCGGATCGGCGGGGACGTACAACATCCTCCAGCCGGACATTGCGGGCCAGCTTGGTGCGCGAAAGGCAGCCAATCTGGCGCGGCTTCAGGCCGATGTGATCGCCACCGGCAATGTCGGTTGCGCGATGCAGATCGCGCGCCATGGCGGTACGCCGATCGTCCACACGATCGAGCTGCTCGACTGGGCGACGGGCGGCCCTGCGCCGGCGGTTTTAGCGCATCGAGACGCTTGACCAAATAATACTATTATATTTAAAATGTGCAGATCGGGCGGTGAGTCCCGTGTGGACGATGTTCGCCACTTTAGCGGCGGGCCCTGGGAGAGCGTGGGGATGGTTTCGAGACTTTGGCTGGCCGGTATTGCGGCGCTGATGGCGGCACCCGCTGCCGCGCAGACGCCCCCGCTCAGCGTCTCGGCCAATCACCGCTATCTCGAGGCGGGCGGCAAGCCTTTCTTCTGGCTGGGCGACACCGCCTGGCTGCTGCTCAGCCGCCTGAACCGCGAAGAGACCGAACACTATCTCGCCACCCGCCAGCGTCAGGGCTTCAACGTCGTCCAGGTGATGGTCCTCCACACCAACAAGATGACCAACCGCTACGACGCACCGGCGCTGATCGATGGCGATCCGGGGCAGCCGCGCACCACGCCGGGCAAGGATCCGGCCAGGGCCGGCGAATATGATTACTGGGATCACCTCGACTGGGTGGTCGAGCGTGCGGGGGCGCACGGCATCTATGTCGCGATGGTGCCGGCCTGGGGCGACCTCGCGATGGAGCGGCAGCTCAACGAGAAGAATGTCGAAAGCTACGGCCGCTTCATGGCCGAGCGCTATGGCAAGGCGCCCAACGTGATCTGGCTCAATGGCGGCGATACGCGCTCGGAGATGCGCAGCGCGGTGTGGGATGCGCTCGGCACCACGATCAAGAAGATCGCGCCGAAGCAGCTGATGACCTTCCACCCGATCGGGCGGACGACCTCGTCGTGGCAATGGCATCAGGCGCCCTGGCTGGACTTCAACATGTTCCAGTCGGGCCATCGCAGCTACGCGCAGGAAGGGCCGAATGCGATCGGCGAGGATAGCTGGCGCTATGTCGAACAGGACCTGGCGCGCACGCCGTCCAAGCCGACGATCGACGGCGAGCCGAGCTACGAGAATATTCCGCACGGCCTGCACGAGCAGAGCCAGCCGCGCTGGCAGGCGGCGGACGTGCGCCGCTATGCCTGGTGGGGCGTGATGGCGGGCGCGTTCGGCCACACCTATGGCGAGAACCACGTCATGCAGATGTTCGTGGCCGGCTCGAAGGACGCCAATTTCGAACCCAACCAGCGCTGGGACACGTCGCTGGCGGCGCCGGGCGCGCCGGGCGCCGACCAGATGCGCCACCTGCGCGCGCTGATCGAAGCGCGTCCGATGCTCGAGCGCGTGCCTGATCAGGCGATGATCGCCGACAATGGCGTGCGCTACGATCGCGTGCTGGCGAGCCGGGGCAAGGCCTATGCCTTCGCCTACACCTATACCGGCCGCCCCTTCACGCTGAAGCTGGGCGCGATCGCGGGGAGCCGGGTCAAGGCGCAATGGTATTCGCCGCGCGACGGCAAGTTCACGCCTGCAGGCGAGTTCGCCAATCGCGGCGTGCAGCGTTTCGATCCGCCGGGCGAGACCGCGGCGGGCAATGACTGGGTGCTGGTGCTCGATGGTGCCGCACGATGAGCGAAGGGAAATTCGTGGGTCTTCCGAAGATCAAACATGTCCGCGCCTATACGGTGCGCGGCGGCGGCGCCGACTATCACGATCAGGGCGCGGGCCACTGGATCGACGATCATATCGCGACGCCGATGGCGAAATATCCCGAGTACCGCCAGAGCCGTCAGAGCTTCGGCATCAACGTGCTCGGCACTTTGGTGGTCGAGCTGGAGGCCGAGGACGGCACGATCGGCTTCGCGGTGACGACCGGCGGCGAGCCCGCCTGCTTCATCGTCGAGCGGCATCTGTCGCGCTTCCTGATCGGGCGCGACCCGTCGGACTATGAGACGATCTGGGACCAGATGTACTTCTCGACCCAATATTATGGGCGCAAGGGACTGGTCGTGAACGCGATCTCGGGCGTCGACCTCGCCATCTGGGATCTGATCGGGAAGCTGCGGCAGGAGCCGGTCTATCACCTGCTTGGCGGTGCGGTGCGCGACGAGATGCAGTTCTACGCCACCGGCGCGCGGCCCGACCTCGCCAAGGAAATGGGCTTTATCGGCGGCAAGCTCCCGCTCCATCACGGCCCGGCCGAGGGCGAGGAAGGAATGGAGAAGAACCTCGCGCTGCTCGCTGACATGCGCGCCAAATGCGGTGACGACTTCTGGCTGATGTACGATTGCTGGATGGCGCTCGACATCGACTATGCGACGCGGCTGGCGAAGCGGGCGTGGGACGAGTGCGGGCTGAAGTGGATCGAGGAAGCGCTCTCGCCCGACGATTATTGGGGCTATGCGCAGCTCAAGAAGAACGCACCCGACGGCCTTCTGGTCACCACCGGCGAGCATGAATCGACCCGCTGGGGCTTCAAGATGCTGCTCGAGATGGACTGCTGCGACATCATCCAGCCCGATGTCGGCTGGTGCGGCGGCGTGACCGAGCTGATCAAGATCGCCGACGATGCCGACAAGAAAGGCGTGCTGATGGTCCCGCACGGATCGTCGGTCTACAGCTATCACTTCGTGGTGACGCGCCACAATTCGCCGTTCGCCGAGTTCCTGATGATGCATCCGGGGCCGACCGAGGTGGTGCCGATGTTCGCGCCGCAGCTGCTGGGCGAACCGGTACCGGTCAACGGCAAGATCCGCGCCAGCGAGCTCGACAAGCCGGGCTTCGGCGTCGAGCTCAACCGCGACATCGCGCTGCATCGCCCCTATCCCAACGACTGACATTCAAGACTGAAGGAAGACCCATGAAGCTCTGCCGTTATGGCGCTCCCGGCGCCGAGAAGCCCGGCCTGATCGACGCCGATGGCCGCATCCGCGACCTGTCCAACTATGTCGCCGATATCGACGCGCAGACGCTGTCGAAGGAAACGCTGGCGAAGCTCGCCGCGGTCGATCCGGCCACGCTCAAGCTGGTCGAGGGCGAGGTGCGCTATGGCCCGTGCGTCACCGGCACGCGCCAGTTCGTCGCGATCGGCCTCAACTATGCCGACCACGCCGCCGAATCGAACCTGCCGATCCCCGAGGAGCCGGTGGTGTTCAACAAATGGGTGAGCTGCATCCAGGGTCCGAACGACCCGGTGACGATCCCCAAGGACAGCAAGAAGACCGACTGGGAGGTCGAGCTCGGCATCGTCATCGGCACCGCCGCGCATAACGTGTCCGAAGCCGACGCGCTGAGCCATGTCGCGGGCTATTGCGTGGTCAACGACGTGTCGGAGCGCCACTGGCAGACCGAGCGCGGCATGACCTGGGACAAGGGCAAGGGCTTCCCGACCTTCGGCCCGATCGGTCCGTGGATGGTGACGTCCGACGAGGTGGGCGATCCGCAGAACCTGTCGATGTGGCTGTCGGTCAATGGCAAGAAGATGCAGGACGGCAACACGAAGACGATGATCTTCACCGTCGCCCAGATCGTCTCCTACCTCTCGCAGATCATGACGCTGCTTCCCGGCGACGTCATCACCACCGGCACCCCGCCGGGCGTGGGCCTCGGCCAGAAGCCTGAGCCCTGGTATCTCAAGGCCGGTGACGTCGTCGAACTCGGCATCGAGAAGCTTGGCGAACAGCGCCAGGACTTCGTCGCATGGCAAGCCAAGTGAGCGGGCGCTTCGAAGGCCGTGTCGCGGTCGTCACCGGCGGCGCCGCGGGCATCGGCCGCGCCGCCGCCGAGCGGATGGCGGCCGAGGGTGCGCAGGTCAGCGTGTGGGACATTTCCGACGACGCGCTGGCGGGCTGCGACTTCGCAGCGCACACCGCGAAGGTCGACCAGTCGGACGAGGCGCAGGTGATCGCGGCGGCGGCGGACGTCGCCGCCAAGCTCGGCCGGCTCGACATCCTCGTCGTCTCGGCGGGGATCACCGGGCCGAACACCACGCTGGAAACCTATCCGTCCGATGCCTGGCAACAGGTGATCGCGATCAACCTCAACGGCACCTTCTTCTGCGACAAGGCGGTGATCCCGCACATGAAGGCGAACGGCTATGGCCGCATCGTCAACATCGCATCGGTCGCCGGCAAGGAAGGCAATCCGAACGCCAGCGCCTATTCGACGTCGAAGGCGGGGGTGATCGGCCTGACCAAAAGCCTCGGCAAGGAACTGGCCAAGGACAATATCACCGTCAACGCGGTGACCCCGGCGGCGGTCAAGACAGCGATCTTCGACCAGATGACGCAGGCGCATATCGACTTCATGCTCTCGAAGATCCCGATGGGACGCTTCGGCACGGTCGACGAGAATGCGGCGATGATCTGCTTCCTGGCGAGCGAAGAGGCGAGCTTCTCGACCGGCGCGGTGTTCGACACCTCGGGCGGGCGCGCGACCTACTGACATGAGCAGCCGTCCACCCCTCGTCGATCCGCACGTCCATCTCTGGGATCTCGGCCACATCCGCTATCCCTGGCTGACAGGGCCGTTCGACACCGACAATCCCAATGGGAGCGTCGAGCCGATCGCGGTGGATTACCCGCTCGACGCCTATCTTGCCGATGCCGGCAAATGGGACGTGCGCGGGATCGTGCATATCGACGCGGGGGCGGACCCGGCGGACGCGCTCAAGGAAACGCAATGGCTTCAGGCCATGGCGGATACGCGGGGGATGCCGAGCGGGATCGTCGCCTTCGCCGCGCTCGACAATCCGGAGGTCGAGACGCTGCTCGCCGCGCATGTCGAACATGCCAATGTTCGCGGCATCCGCCACATCATCAACTGGCACCCCGATCCGGCGCGCAGCTATTCGCCTGCCGACGTCACCACCACGAGCGCGTGGATGCGCGGCTTCGGGCTGCTCCGGAAGTTCGATCTCAGCTTCGACCTCCAGGCCTATCCGGGCCAGTTCGCGCACCTCGCCGAACTGATCGCCAAGCACCCCGATACGCAGGTGATCCTGAACCATACGGGGATGGCCATTCCGGGGGACGAGGACGGCTGGGAGACGTGGCGGCGCGGCATGGTGGCGTTTGCGGCCCTGCCCAATGTCGCGGTCAAGATTTCCGGCATGGGCTTCACCTGGCGGCCCTGGGATGTCGATCAGGCGCGTGCCTATGTCCTCGAGACGATCGCGCTGTTCGGAACGGCGCGCGCGATGTTCGCGAGCAATTTCCCGACCGACAAGCTCTTCGGCAGCTTCGACCAGCATTTCGACGCCTATGACGCGATCACCGCGGACTTTTCCGCGGACGAGCGCGCGGCCCTGTTTGGCGGCAACGCCAACCGCATCTATCGCCTCGGGCTGGAGCTCTGATGCGCGTCACCGATCTGCGCGCTGAATATACCGTCGATCTGCTGGGGACGCAGGTCGCGCATCCGCGCCTGTCGTGGCGGATCGAGGATGCCGAGAAGCAGAGCAGCTACCGCATCCGCGCCGCGGCGAGCGTGGTAGCGCTCGCGGCAGGCGATCTGCTCTGGGATAGCGGCCCGGTCGAAAGCGATGCGACGTTCGACATCGTCTATGGCGGTCCGGCGCTGACGGCGATGCAGCGGGTGTGGTGGAGTGTCGAGGCCGACGGCGTCACCTCCGATCCCGCCTGGTTCGAAGCCGGGCTGCTCTCGCCCGGCGACTGGCGCGGTGACTGGATCGAGGCGGAGGACGAGAATGCCGCCGCCGATCGCGCCGCCGGGGTCAGCTGGGTGTGGGGCGAAACCGCGCTCGACGCGCGCCCGCACGCCTTCCGCATCGACTTCGACGCGCCCGCCGATCTGGTCCGCGCAGAAGTGTTCATCGCGGGCAAGGATCATCTGCGCGGCGTATGGGTCAATGGCGCCAAGTCGCCGCTCGACTGGCATTTCGACTGGGACACCTATCTGCCCTTCTGGGGCACGCTCGCGCCCTATGACGGCGAGGTGAAGCCCGGCCGCAACAGCGTCTGCGCGCTGGTCGATGCGGACACGGTCGGCTTCTTCCCGGTCGATGGCGGCGCCTTTGCGGCGCTGATCCGCCTGCATCGCGCCGACGGCAGCGTCGAGCGGATCACCGGCAGCGCGTTCCGCGTGATGCCGGACGCCCCCCAGGGCTGGACTGACACCGGTTACGACGCGCGCGACTGGGCGCCGGTGGTGCCGAGCACCAGCTGGGCGCAGGGCGATCCGCGGCCGAGCGAGCCGGCAATGCTGCTGCGCACGGGGTTCGAAATATCGAAGCCGGTGGTTGCCGCGCGGCTCTACGCCACCGCGCTAGGCGCCTATGATGCGCGGATCAACGGGCAGAAGGCGAGCGAGGCGATCCTCGCGCCCGAGATCACCGTGGCGAAGAGCCACATCCTTTACCAGAGCTACGACGTCACCGCGCTGATCGCGCAGGGCGAGAATGCGCTGGGCGCGATCGTGGGTGACGGCTTCTACGCCTCGCCCTTCGGCTGGCGGATCGAGCGCTACGGCTTCGGCCCCGCGCCGCGGCGGTTCCGCGCGATGCTGCGGATCGACTATGAAGACGGCACGCACGATTGGGTGACGACCGGCCCGGACTGGAAGATCGCGACCTCGCCGATCCTGAAGTCCGAAATCTATGATGGCGAGCGTTTCGATGCCCGCCGCATCGTGCCGGGCTGGGCATTGCCGGGGTTCGACGCATCGGGCTGGGCGGGTGTGAAAATTGGTGCTGCGCCCGACACGAAGCTGATCGCGCAGACCTCGCCGCTGCTCGAGCGCAATGGCGTGTGCCGTGCGGTGTCGGTCAGCGAGCCGGTGCCGGGCCGCTTCGTGTTCGACTTTGGCCAGAATTTCCCGGGCTGGGTGCGCATCCGCGCCACCGGTCCTGCGGGGACCACGATCACCGCCAAGTTCGCCGAACTGCTCAACCCGGACGGCACCGCGGACCTCTCCAACCTGCGCCTCGCCAAGGCGACCGACACGTTCGTGCTCGCGGGGACCGGCGCGCACGAAAGCTTCGAGCCGCACTTCACTTATCACGGCTTCCGCTATGTCGAGGTCGAGGGCTATCCGGGCACGCCGATAGCGGACGATATCGAGGGTGTGATCGTCCACAGCGCCTGCCGCGAAGTGGGTCACATGACCTTCCGCGACGCGCCTTTGCTCCAGCAGATCTGGAACAACGCGCTGTGGAGCCAGCGGTCGAACTTCTTCGCGGTGCCGACCGACTGTCCGCAGCGCGACGAGCGGCTCGGCTGGATGGGGGACATCCAGGTCTTTCTCGACGCTGCCGCGTTCAATATGGAGGTCGATCCCTTCATCCGCCGCTTCCTGCTCGAAGCGCGCGCGGCGCAGCGGCCCGACGGGGCGTACCCGATCGTGGTGCCGCAGCCTCTGTCCTTCC
This sequence comes from Sphingomonas sp. GW821-FHT03E12, assembly GCF_059420685.1. Taxonomy (NCBI): domain Bacteria; kingdom Pseudomonadati; phylum Pseudomonadota; class Alphaproteobacteria; order Sphingomonadales; family Sphingomonadaceae; genus Sphingomonas; species Sphingomonas sp. GW821-FHT03E12. The sequence continues at coordinate 267,125 of NZ_JBWKUF010000001.1, read as the reverse complement.
CCGATGTGGTGACCGCCGGGTGGAGCGAGGCGGGGATCATCCTGCCCTGGCAGCTGTGGCAGCGTTACGGCGACACCGCGGTGATCGACGAGAATTGGGACGCGATGCAGGGCTGGATGGCCTATGTCGCGCGCACCAACCCCGACCATGTCTGGCGCAACGATCGCGGGCTCGATCTGGGCGACTGGCTGTCGGTCGACGCGATCAAGCCGGATGACGAGACCACCCCGCGTATCCTGTGCGCTACCGCTTACTGGGCGTGGAGCGCCGAGCTGATGGCGGAGATGGCGGCGGCGACCGGGCGTGACGCCGATGAGGTCCGCTACCGCGCGCTCCACGAAGCGATCGTCGATGCCTATGCTGCCGAGTTCGTGGCCGAGGATGGCGTGTGCGGCAATGGCAGCCAGACCAGCCAGGTGCTGTCGCTTGCCTTCGGGCTGGTGCCGCCGGATCGTCGCGCGGCGGCAGCGCGGGTGCTGGCGGTGGAGATTCGCGGCCGCGGCATGAAGCTGTCGACCGGCTTCCTCGGTACGCCCTATCTGCTCGACGTGCTTGCAGACGCGGGGCTGTGGGACGAGGTGTCGGGCCTGCTGCTCCAGACCGGCTATCCGAGCTGGGGCTATATGCCCGAGCAGGGCGGGACGACGGTGTGGGAACGCTGGAACGGCGACACCGGCGACCTCAGCATGAACAGCTACAACCATTATGCCTTCGGCGCGGTGGTTGGCTTCTTCTACCGGCGGCTGGCGGGGATCGCGCCCGCTATGCCGGGCTTCCGCCGGATCGCGGTGCGGCCGGTATGGCTGCCGCAGGTCGGGCGTGTCGCTGCGCGGTTCGACTCCCCGGTGGGGCTGATCGCAACCGAGACCGGCGGCGATGCCGATCGGCTCAACCGCTTCATGCTCACTGTGCCCGCAAACACCGTCGCCGAGGTCGAGCTGCCCGGCACCGGCTGGCGCAATGTGCCGAACGCACGCGAGGACGATGGCCTGACCCGGTTCGAGATCGGCGCGGGCACGCACGAATTCACGAGATAGAGAGAGGGTTGCCGATGCCGACGCTGGGGCTCGTCCATAATTCGCCGATGCTGGCGGGGGTGTTCAACGAGATCGCGGCGCGGGTGATGCCCGATGTGCGTATCCTGCACTTCGTCGATGAAAGCACGATCAAGAACACGATTGCGGCGGGACATCTCCAGAAGGCGACGATACGGCAGGTGATCCGGCTGGTCGGATCGACCTTCGACGCGGGCTGCGATGTGGCGATGGTCACCTGCTCGTCGATCGGGCGCGCGGTCGAGATGGCGGCGGAACTCTATGACCAGCCCGTGCTGCGCGTCGATCGCGCGATGGCCGAGCAGGCGGTGGCGAGCGCCAAGCGGATCGGTGTCGTTGCGACGCTTTCGACCACGCTCGATCCCACCGCCGATCTCGTCCGCCGCGTCGCCGCCGAGCAGGGCAAGGACATCGAGCTGGTCGCGCATCTCTGCGAAGGCGCGTTCGACGCGGTGATGGCGGGCGACGGCGCGACCCATGACCGGATTGTCGGCGACGCGCTGACCACCGCCCTCGCCGATGTCGATGCGATCGTGCTGGCGCAGGCGTCGATGGCGCGCGTCGTCGCGAGCCTGCCGGAGGGCGCGGTCAAGGCGCCGGTGCTGTCGAGCCCCGAGCTCGGCATGCTGCGCGCTGCCGAAGTCCTCAGGGGCCTGTCGAAGTGAAGAAGCGGCATGCCGTTCTCGGCTTTCTCGCTACGCTCTCGGTCATCACCTTCATCGACCGGATGGCGATTGCGGTCACCGGGCCGACGATCCAAAAGGATCTGGCGATCACCCCGGAGCAATGGGGCTGGGTGCTGAGCGCCTATGTCATCGCCTATGCGGTGTTCGAGATTCCGTCGGGCGCGATGGGCGACAGGCACGGTTATCGCAAGGAACTGACGCGGATCACGATCTGGTGGTCGTTCTTCACCGCGGTCACGGCGCTGTGCCGCAACTTCTGGCAGCTCGCCACCGCGCGCTTCCTGTTCGGCCTGGGCGCAGCGGGCGCATACCCCAACATGTCGGGCGTGCTCTATCGCTGGTTGCCCAGGCGGGAGCGGGCGCGCGGGCAGGGCGTGATCTGGGCGGCGAGCCGGTTTGGCGGTGCGCTCGCGCCGCTGCTGCTGGTGCCGATGAACGCGCATCTCGGCTGGCAGGCGGTGTTCGTGATCCTCGGCGTGATCGGCTTCCTGTGGGGCTTTGCCTGGTGGCGCTGGTATCATGACCGCCCCGCCGACCAGCCGGGCATCACGGCCGAGGAAGTGGCCGAGATCGGCAGCGACGAGCATGGCGGCCATTCGGGCACGCCGTGGAAGAAGCTGCTCAGCCTGCCGCAGCTCTGGCTGATCGGCGTCGCCTATTGTTTCTACGCATTCGGCAGCTGGTTCTTCTTCGGCTGGTTCCCGACCTGGATGGTCAAGGGCGCCGGGTTCACCGTTGCGGAGATGGGGCTTTATGGCTCGATCCCGTTCCTGCTCGGCATCGTCAGCAATCTGATCGGCGGGGTGCTGTGCGACTGGCTGGGCGCGCGGATCGGGTTCAAGACCGCCTATCGCCTGATCACCAGCATCTGCCTGACGGTCACCGCGGCGCTGATCTTCGCGATGAGCATGGCGGAGAGCAAGCTTGCGGTGGTGGTGCTCGCGGGCGCGGCGTTCGCGATCATGGATCTGATGCTGCCCGCGGCCTGGGCGATGTGCATGTCGATCGGGGGCCGTCACGGCGGCGTCGCCACCGGCTTCATGAACACCGCGGGCAATCTTGGCGGCTTCGTGTGCACCGTCGTCATCGGCTACATCATCGCCGGGACCGGCAGCTACGACGTGCCGGTGCAGGGGGTGGCGATCATGGTGCTGATCGCAGCCCTGCTGTTCGCCTTCATCGATAGCTCCAAGGGATTCGACCAGAAGGCTGCGCCCGCCGCCGCCTGACGCGAGCCCGCGCCAAAAGCGGGCCGCGTCGAACAGGGGAGAGAAGGATGCGTTGGACAAGTGCGGCCATCGCCGCGCTCGCACTGGCTGCTGCAGCGCCCGCGGGCGCGCAGGACTGGACGCCGCCGCTCAAGGTCTCGGCCAATGGCCGTTACCTCGAAGCGGGGGGCAAGCCCTTTTTCTGGCTGGGTGACACCGGCTGGCTGATGCTCGGCAAGCTCAACCGCGAGGAGACCGAACGCTATTTCGCGAAGCGCGCGGCGCAGGGCTACAATGTCATCCAGGTGATGATGCTGCACCGGCCGGATATGGCGAATCCGGTTGGCGGCGCGGCGCTGGTCGATGGCGACCTCAAGCGGCCGCGCGTCACGCCGGGCAGCGACCTCTCCAAGCCCGGCGAGTATGACTATTGGGACCATCTCGACTGGGTGTTCGATCGCGCCGCGGCGCATGGCCTGTATATCGCGCTGGTGCCGGTGTGGGGCGACTTCGCCGATTTCCGCCTGCTCAATGTCGACAGCGCGCAGGTGATCGGCCGCTTCGTCGCCGAGCGGTACAAGCGCAAGCCCAACCTCATCTGGATGAATGGCGGCGACCGCTATCCCGAACTGTCGCCCGCGGCGTGGGACATGCTCGGCAAGACGATCCGCACGATCGATCCGAACCATCTGATGACCTACCACCCCGCCGGGCGCGCGAGTTCGTCATGGATGTTCCACAAGGCCGAATGGCTCGACTTCAACATGTATCAGTCGGGCCATCAGAGCTACGCGCAGGACCAGCAGCTCAACGCGCGGGGTGAGGATAACTGGGTCTATACGGCCGACGATCTGTCGCGCTCGCCGCAAAAGCCGACGATCGACGGCGAGCCGAGCTACGAGAACATCCCCCACGGCCTCGACCGTGAACCCGAGCCACGCTGGGGACCGGCGGACGTACGCCGCTATGCCTGGTGGTCGGTGCTCGCGGGCGCGTTCGGCCACACCTATGGCGAGAACAGCGTGATGCAATTCTTCGTCCGCGGCGGGAAGGCCAACGCCTATTGGCCCAAGCTGTCATGGGACGAAGCGCTGGACGCGCCGGGCGGGCAGCAGATGCACCACCTGAAGGACCTGATCCTTTCGCGCCCCTTCCTCGAGCGCGTGCCGGACCAGTCGCTGATCGCCGGCAACGGCGCGCGGTACGAGCGGGTCGCGGCGACGCGGGGCGGAAGCTACGCGATCGCCTATAGCTACACCGGCAAGCCCTTCACCGTTCAGATGGGCAAGATCAGCGGCAGCCGCGTGCGCGCAGCCTGGTTCGATCCGCGCACCGGAAAATCGCAAGCGATTGGCGTCTTCGCCAACCGCGGCACGCGCCTCTTCACCCCGCCTGGTGAGCCTGCACCCGGCAATGACTGGGCCCTGGTGCTCGACGACGAAACCGCCGGGAGGCCGAATTGAAGCGTATCCTGACCACCCTTGCCGCTGCCCTGCTCGCCGGAACTGCCGCTTCGCCCGCGCTGGCGCAAACCGATGCGCCCGCGGGCCAGCAGCAGTTCGACAAGCTCTGGCTCGGTTCGGCCTGGTACCCCGAGCAATGGCCCGAGGAACGCTGGGCCGAGGATCTGCGGCTGATGAAGACGCATGGCGCCAACGTCGTGCGGATCGGCGAATATGCCTGGAGCCGGATGGAGCCGGAGGAAGGCAAGTATGACATGGACTGGCTGGTCCGCGCGGTGCGGCTGGCGGCCAAGTACGACATCAAGGTGGTGATCGGCACGCCGAGCGACACGCCGCCTGCCTGGATGACGCAGAACTACCCGGACGTCTCGCAGATCCAGAGCAGCGGCCAGAAGGTCGGTCATGGCGGACGCCGCCAATTCTCGATCTCGTCGAGGCGCTATCGCGATTTCTGCCGCGAGATCGTGACGCGGATGGCGCAGGCGCTGGGCAAGGAACCCAATGTCATCGGCTGGCAGATCGGCAACGAACCGACCGACGAAAGCTACGACCCCGAGGCGCGGGCGGCATGGGTGGCGTGGCTCAAGCAGCGCTACGGCACGCTCGACAAATTGAACGCGGCCTGGACCACGCAATATTGGTCGCAAAGCTATACCGCCTGGGAGCAAATTCCCTTCAGCAACGACAAGGCCAATCCCGGCTGGATGCTGGAGGTGAAGCGCTTCATCACGTCGCAATGGGTGGCGTTCCACCGCAACCAGCGCGACGCGATCCGCGCGCACGCCGATTCTAAACAGTTCATCACGGTCAATTTCGGTGGTCTTGGCTGGGCCAACCGGTTCGATCGCTATGCCGCCAATCGCGATCTCGATTTCACCTCATGGGACAATTACGTCGGATCGGGGCACCTCAAACCCTATCGCAACGGCGCGACCCATGACCTCGTGCGCGGGTGGAAGCGCAAGAATTTCTGGGTGATGGAGATCCAGCCGGGCTTCGTGAACTGGGCCGGCGTGAGCAACATGCTCTACCCCGGCGAGACCCGGCGCATGGCGTGGCAGGCGATCGGCCACGGATCGGACGGCATCCTCTACTGGCAGTGGCGCAACGCGCTCAACGGCCAGGAGACGATGCACGGATCGATCATCGGCCCCGACGGCACGCCGCTGCCCGTCTATGCCGAGGTCCAGCAGATCGGGCGCGAGATGGCCAAGGCGACGCCGCTGATCGCGGGGACGCATCCGGTGTCGGACGTCGCGATCCTGCAGGATTATGCCAGCCGCTGGGCGATCGACTTCCAGCTCCACCATCGCGACTATGACCAGATCGAGGTGCTGCTCGACTATTATCAGCCGCTCAAGGATGCGCGCGGTGCGGTCGATATCGTCGAGGCGGAGGTTGCGCCGCTGTCGGGCTATAAGCTCGTCGTTGCGCCGAGCCTGAATGTCATCAGCGCGGTGACGGCGAAGCGGTTGACCGACTATGTCCGTGGCGGCGGGCATCTGATCCTTGGGCCCCGCTCGGGGATGAAGGATTCGTACAACGCGCTCGAGACGCAGCGCCAGCCGGGGCCGCTTGCCGAACTGCTGGGTGGGCGGGTCGAGCAATATTATGCGCTCGATGAAGCGATCGAAGTTGGGGGCGGTAAGGCCAAGATCTGGGCCGAGCAGCTCTCGACCGTCGCGCCCGATACGCAGGTGCTGATGCGCTACGGCAAGGCCAATGGCTGGCTCGACGGCAAGCCGGCGGCGATCAGCCGCCCGGTCGGCAAGGGCCGCATCACCTATGTCGGCGCGCTGGTCGATGATGCGGTGATGAAGACGCTGATCGACGAGGCGCTTTCGGAAGCGAGGGTCGCGCGCGATTTCGCGGTGCCGGCGGATGTCGAGCTGATGACCCGCGAGGGGCAGGGGCGGCGCATCGTCATCCTGATCAACCATGGCCGCACCGTGCAGACCGTGACCTTGCCCGAGCCGATGATCGACATTCTCGAGGGCGGCAGCACATCGAATGTGACGCTGTCCGCCGAAGGCGTCGCCGTGCTTCGGCGGGGAGGCAAGTGATGCGGAAGCTTCTGCTCGCCGCAGCTGCCGCGCTGGCGCTGGTTCCTGCCGCTTCGGCACAGACGGCATTTCCGAACCGCGCGACTGCCTTTGCCGACAAGCCCGCCATCGCCGTGGGCGTCGCCTGGTATCCCGAGCAATGGCCCGAGGAGCGCTGGGACGTCGATCTCGACATGATGAAGGCGTCGGGCTTCAACACCGTCCGGATCGGTGAGTTCGCCTGGGCGCGGATGGAGCCGGAGGAAGGGAAGTTCGACTTTGCGTGGATGGATCGCGCGATCGCGGCGGCGGTGAAGCGCGGCTTCATGGTCGTGATCGGCACGCCCAGCGCCGCGCCGCCCGCCTGGCTGACGCAGAAATATCCCGATACGCTGCGGGTGGACGAGAATGGTCAGCGCGCCAGCCATGGCGGGCGGCGGCACTTCTCCTTTGCCAGCCGGCGTTATCGCGACCTTTCGCGCCGCATCGCGGTCGAGATGGCGACGCGTTACGGCAAGCACCCGTCGGTAGTCGGCTGGCAGATCGACAATGAGGTCGGGCCGCCGTCCTGGGACGCCGAGTCCGTGGCCGCATGGCACGCGTTCCTCAAGCAGCGCTACGGCTCGATCGACGAACTCAACCGGCGCTGGACGACGCAATATTGGTCGCAACTCTACAATGACTGGGATCAGGTCCCGCTGCGCCAGACCGGACAGCAGAATCCCGGGCTCTTGCTCGACTTCCGCCATTTCACCACCGCGGTGTGGACCGACTATGTGCAGAATCAGGCGCGCGCGATCCGGCCGCTGATCGACCGGCGCGCGTGGATCACGACCAACACGATGTTCTGGAATGCGGGCTTCGACCATTTCGTCATGCACCGCGATCTCGATCTGGCGAGCTGGGACAATTACATCGCCGACGGGCGGCCCGACTGGGTGGCGAACGGCGCGAACCACGCGCTGGTCCGCGGCTACAAGCAGCGCAATTTCTGGCTGATGGAGACTCAGCCCGGCCGGGTCGACTGGGTGCCGGTCAACCGCGCGCTCGATCCCGGCCAGGTGCGCGAGCTGGCCTGGCAGTCGGTGAGCCACGGAGCGGACGGCGTGCTCTACTGGCAATGGCGCCCGGCGCGGAACGGGCAAGAGACCTATCACGGCGCGGTGCTGGGGCAGGACGGCACGCCCAACCCGATCCATGCCGAGATCGTGCGGATCGCCAAGGAGCTGACCGCCGCCGCGCCGTTGCTCGCCGACACCGGGCCTGCGGCGAAGGTCGCGATGCTCTGGTCGTACGACAGCCGCTGGGCGATCGATCTCCAGCGCCACCATCGCGACTTCGATCCGGTCAAGGCGTTCACCGACACCTACCGGCCGCTGCGGATAGCGAGTCAGGGCGTGCATGTCGTGTCGCCCGATGCCGAGCTGGCGGCCTATCCGCTGGTGGTCGCATCCAATCTCAACGTGGTGACGCAGGCGCAGGCCGACCGGCTCGCGGTCTATGTTCGCGGCGGCGGGCATCTGGTGCTGGGTCCGCGTTCGGGGATGAAGGACGACGCCAACGCGCTGTGGCCGCAGCGTCAGCCCGGGCCGCTCGCAGGCCTGCTTGGGGCTACGGTCGAGCAATATTATGCGCTCGACGAACCCGTGGGGATCAAGGGCGATCTGGGCGAAGGCAAGGTCGCGGTCTGGGCCGAGGAGATCCGGCCTGACGCGGCGGATGTCCGTGTGCTTGCGACGTACACCGATCCGGGTGGCTGGCTCGACGGCAAGCCGGCGGTGATGACGCGCAAGGTCGGGCGCGGGCGCATCACCTATTTCGGCGCGTGGCTCGATCCCGCGACGATGAAGGCGCTGGCGGCGCGGCTGCTGGGCGAGGCGAAGATCGCGCCGATCGCCTCCGGCGCGCATCCGGATCTGGAAATCAGCGAACGAGCAGGAGGAGGGAAACGGGTGATGATCGTGATCAACCATGGCGCCGGTACGCGACCGCTGGCGCCGCCCAGGGGCGCCAGCTTCGTCAGCGGCGATTGGACGAACGGCCAGATGGAGGCGCACGGCGTGGCGCTGTTCCGTCTCCCATGAGGGTCCTGCTCGCCTCCGCCGCCGCATTGCTGCTGACCGGTGCGGCTGCGCCCGAACGCTGGATCGCGGCATGGACCGCACCGCCGATCGGCTATGAGCCTAAGATCCGCGACGGGCTGGACCGTCCCTATCGTGACGAGACGGTGCGGCAGGTGGTGCGCGCCGGGATCGCCGGACGCATGCTGCGTATCCGCCTGTCGAACGAACTGGGGGATGCGCCGCTCAGGCTGGGGGGCGCGTCGATCGTGCGGCTCGATGCCGCCGGAGCGCCGGTGCCGGGGAGCCTGCGCACGCTCGGCTTCGCGGGCGCTGCGGACGTGACCATTCCGGCGCGCTCGCCTTATCTCAGCGATCCGGTCGATTTCCCGGTGACGGCGGGCGAGCGGTTCGCCGTCTCCGTTCATTATGCCGGCGAGACCGAGGCTGCAGCGCATGCGCAGATGGTCGACGTCGCGCCCGGCAACCAGACCGGATCGGCCGCGCTGGCGGACGCGAAGCGCGCGCGGGCATCGGGCATCGTCACGGGGGTCGAGGTGAGCGGCAGCCGCGAGAATCGCGTGCTCGTCGCGTTCGGCGACTCGATCACCGAAGGCGCGGGCGCCACGGCGGACAAGGCGATGAGCTGGCCCGACCAGCTCCAGCGGCTGCTTGCGGCATCCCCGAAGGGGCGTTGCTGGGCGGTTGCCAATGCCGGGATCAGCGGCAACCGGCTGCTCTCCATGCGGCGCGGCCCCAACGCGCTGGCGCGGTTCGAGCGCGACGTGCTGAGCGTGCCGGGGGCGACGCATGTCGTGTTCCTGGAGGGGATCAACGATATCGGCGCGCCTTCCGATCCGGAACTCGCGCATGAGAAGGTGACCGCCGCGCAGATCATCGGCGCGCATCGCCAGCTGCTGGCGCGGGCCAGGGCTGCGGGGCTCAAGGTGATCGTGGGGACGCTGCTTCCCTATGAAGGCGCCGCCTATGCCAATGCGGCGGGCGAGCAGCAGCGGCAGACCGTCAATCGCTGGATCCGCGACAATGCGCGGCTGTACGATGCGGTGATCGACTTTGACACGGCGATGCGGGAGCCCGGGAAGCCGGGTGTGATGCGGCTTGCCTGGCAGGTCGGCGATCATCTGCACCCCAATGACGCGGGCTATTCGGCGATGGCGAACGCCGCGCTGCCGGTGGTGCTACGGCAGGGGTGTGGGCGCTAGCTCACCAGGGCTTCGAGCGTGCCACGGCAAGCCCGCGCACGTCGTTGGGCCATTTGCCGCTGACCGCGCAGTAGAAATGATAGAGCGCGCCGTCGTGCCAGATGACGGCGGGCTTGTGCGCGTATTTCTCGTCGATCGATCCGGGCGGGCCGATGTCGATCAGCACCTCGCGCGCCTTGGCGAAGCTGGCCGGACTATCACCCACCGCGATCAGCTCGCGCGCGAAGCCGTCGGTTGAAAGGCCAAAATAGAACATCGCCCATTTCCCCTCGTGCGCAACGACGACCGGATCGCTGGCGAACCGGTCGTCGGGCGAGCCCTTGGGGCCGTTGGCCAGCAGCGGGCTTGCCGGGTGGCGCGTCCAGTTCCTGAGGTCCTTGGAGATGGCGAGGCCGGTCTGTTCCTTCCACGGCGTGCCGGCGGTCTTGGCGTTGTAGTAGAGGTGGAAGGTGTCGCCGATCTTGACGAGGTACGGCTTGTAGAGCCCGCCGCGTTCCCATTCGGCGCCATCTTCGGCGCGCAGGATCACGGGGCCGCGCTCCCAATTCATGAAATCCCTGCTGAAGGCGAGGCCGATCACCGCGGGGCCTTCCTCGTAGCCGGGGCTGGGATAGGCGTGCCAGGCGGCGACGTAATGGCCGTCGACCTTCACCAGCCGTGCGGGCGAGCGCAGCGCGTTCTCGCGCAGGATCGAGGCGCAGGCGATGTTGTGGCGCGTCACCGGATCATTGGGGTCGCGAGCCATGATCACACCGAGCCGCGTCCAGTTGAGCAGATCGTGCGATTCACAGACGCCGGTCTGATAGCCGGTGCCGTCGAACCCGACATAGGTGAGATAGAATTTCCCGTTCGCGGAGAAGACGAAGGGACAGTCCACCGCCTTCTCGTCGAAGCTGCCCTTCACTCCCGATCCGCCCAGGATCCGCTTCGGGTGCTTGTACGGTGTGCGATAGGGCGAAAGCGGATCGCGCGCGGCGCGGGCAGGGAGTGCGGCAAGGCCCGCAAGCCCGCCGCCGATCAGGGTGCGCCGGCCGATCACCGGATCACCCGGATCAAATAGGAGGTGGCGGCGGGCGTGCCGACCTCGATCTCCCAGCCCGGCTCGATCATCCTGCCCTTGATCTCGGGCCCGATCGGCCGCGCCGACCCGTCGAGCGGCTGCGCGAACACGCCGACCGCGCCTTCCAGATCCTTGAGCTGGATCCAGCCCGTGATCGGCTCGATCAAGGTCGGCGCGGTTCCCCAGTCGATGAGCATCGCGCGGCGCCCGTCCCATTTCGCGCCGCTATTCTCGACCCGTCCGGTGGTGGTGAGCAGCATCCGGTTCGAGACGTTGACCGGCTTGCCGTCGAGCGAGGAAAGGGTGATCGCGGCGAAGCTGTTCCTGATCTCGGCGCCGAGATGCCGGGTCTGGGCATCGCGGTTGGCGGCGATGAAGCCGACCAACCCCTGGCTCAGCGGAGCGTCGATCCGTACCAGCCCGTCCTTGCCGCTGTTGGTTTGCCACATCAGCTCGCCCGTGTCGGAGACGATCGGGTTGGCGGCGGGCAAAGGCGCGGGCAGCGACGGCGTGCAGTCGATACAGCCGATCCGGGAGCCGTGGCGCAGCGGGATCGTCATGTCGAACCCCGGCGAATAATAGGGCATCGCCGCGCGCGGCATCCGCGCCGCGTCGCTGATCTGCCCGGCCGAATAGGACCGGGTCAGCAGCTGCTTCGCCGCCGATACGTCGCCGCGCAGGAAGATCATCGCCCCGGCGGGCATCTGCGCCATCTTCACCGGATCGAGTGTGATATCGAAATGGTCGCCGATCATCGGCTTCCACTGCCCGGCGATCTTGGTCTCGAAGGTGTAGAAGAAGATGCCGTCCCAGTCCTGCAGCGCCGCATAGGAAGCAAGGACCGGGATCATCTCCGCGCCATAGTCGCTCGGGAAGGGGTGGTTGACCTCGCTCACCGTGAACGGCTTGCCGGCCGCGGCGCTGCGCGCGAGCTTCTGGATGATCGAGAGCTCAGGTGCATTGACCATCGGCTCGTTGCGGCGGCCATAGATCGCGGGGTGCTGCCAATAGACATGCGCGTCGAGCAGGTCGGCGGCGAGTGCGGTGCGCATCAGCGGCTGGTTGGCCATGAAATAGGTGTGATCGGCGGTCGGTACGATCGGCACCTTCACGCCCAGCTCGCCGCGCAGGAAGTTTCGCATGTCGGCGTGGAAATCGAGCTCGACCTGGGTGATGAATTCGAGCTCCGCATCGAAGCGCAGGCGCGGCGCTGATGGATGATCGCCGCGGCGCATCAGCGGCACCGGCTGCCCCTCGGCGACGCCTGCCATGCCGCGCAGGCTGGCCACCTCCTTTGGCGTGCGGTGCTTGCGCAGCCAGTCATTGTACATGCCGGTCAGCAGCGTCTGGTAATGCGGCGTCATGTCGAGCTGGGCGTTCCCGCCGCCCGGCACGCGTTCCCCGCGCAGCCAGTTGCGCATCCAGAATTCGAGCAGCGAATTCTCGTTGACCACCTCGACCGTCATCACCGCCGGGTCATCGGCATAGCGCAGGCCCGTATAGGGGTTGCGGTGGCCGAGCAGCTTGCGCGCATAGTCCTTTTGCAGCGCGATCAGCTCGGGACCGAAATAGGTGAAGGCCTTGAACGGAGCGATCAGATCGGCGTCGGGCACCCCGTCGCCCTTCTTGAAGCGGCGGCCGACATTGAGGTTGAAGTTGACGTAGATGCCGTTCTTCTTGAGTTCGGCAATCCAGAAATCGAGCCGGTCGAGCCGCTCGGCGTTGAAGCTCCGGCTGTCGGGAAGATCGTCGCGGATCAGCCCGCGCGGCCGGTGCGTGAACGGCCCCGCCGCCGGGCCGCGCTCGGCGCCCTCGTTGCGGATCGGCGCGATGCTGTCGGGCATGTCGAGAAAGTGGAGCCGCACGCAATTGACGCCGAGCCGGGCCAGCGCCCTGGCGTAGGCGGTCGCCGCGCCATGCGCCGGGATCTCGTCCGACCCGACGGCCCAGCCGGTCATGTTGATGCCCCAGCAGCGGAAGCGCTTGCCGTCGCCGCGCCATAATTTGCCGTCGCGCGCGGTGACGAAGCCGTGTTTGCCCGCGGGGCCGTCGAGCAGGAAGCGGGCATCGGCGGGGGAATCGGCGCGCGCTTCGTGATCCACCGGATAGGGGGCCAGCGCGATCTCTTCGGCGGCTACGGGCGGCGCGACAAGCGCCGCGGCCAGCAATAGCGCGCGCTTCACTTGACGCGGACCCTGAGCGCATAGGGCATGCCGCCGCTCGCGTCGGCGGGCAGTTTGACCTCCAGCCCGCGGGGAGTCTGCTTCCACTCCAGTCTGCCGCCGTCGAGCAGTTCGATGCGCTTGATCGGGGCTTTCAGATAGGGCGTGCCGGCATAGAGCGTCTTGACCAGCACGGCGCCGTCGGCAGGCCGTTCCAGGCCCATGACGTAAAGCGCGGCGCCCTTGGTGGTGAAGCGGATGTCGGCGGCGGTGAACCCCTTCTTCGCCGATTCCTCGACCTGCCCGCCGACGCGGACCTGTCCCGAACCGGTCGGCCCCTCGCCGAAATAATGGAAGGGTCGCGTGCCGTAGATCGCCTCGCCATTGACCTTGAGCCATGCGCCCATGCCCTGAAGCACGCTCGCGATCTCGTCGGGGATCGTTCCGTCCGCTTTGGGACCGACATTGAGCAGCAGATTGCCGTTCTTGCTGACGATATCGATCAGGTCGGCGACCAGCGACTTGGGCGTGCGGTAGCTGTCGTTCTGCGCATAGCCCCAGCTATGGACGCTGATCGACGTGTCCGACTGCCAGGGGGTGAGCTTGAGCGCATCGCTCTTGCCGCGTTCCATGTCGAACATCGCCGAGCCTTCGGCGAACTGCGAGCCCTTGTAGGCGATGATGCCAGGCTGCCGCCACGCGGCCGAACGGTTGTAGTAATAGGCCGCGGTGTCGCGCATCAGCGGCTCGTAGAGTGGGGCCGAGGTCCACCAGTCGAAATAGATGAGCTCGGGCTGGTATTTGTCGATCAGCTCCGACGTGCGCGCCATCCAGTCGTCGAGGAACTCGCGGCTGGGTGGCATCCAGTTCTGGAGCTGGCCGCTGTCGGGCCAGGCATCGGGGTTATCGGCGGGCAGCCCGGTCGGCGCCGCGGGCCCGTAGAGGCCGCGATTCTTCGGGTCGGCGACGTCCGAGGGGAAGCTGCGCCCCTTGTGATACCACCACCAATGTTCGGCGCGGTGCGAGGACAGGCCGAAATGCATGCCCTGCGCGCGCGCTGCCTGCGCGATCTCGCCGGTGACGTCGCGCTTCGGCCCCATCTCGGACGAATCCCAGCGGGTGAAGTCCGAGGCGTACATCGCAAAGCCGTCGCAATGCTCGGCGACCGGGACGACGTAGCGCGCGCCGGCGTCGGCGAAGAGCTTCACCCATGCGGTGGGATCGAACTTCTCCGCCCTGAACAGCGGGATGAAGTCCTTGTAGCCGAACCTGTCCTGCGGTCCCCAGGTCTTGCGGTGGTGCTCATAGGCCTTGTTGCCCGGCACATACATGTTCCGCGAATACCATTCGTTGGCGAAGCCCGGGACCGAATAGACCCCCCAATGGATGAAGATGCCGAACTTGGCGTCGCGGAACCATTCGGGCGTGCGATAGGCGCGCAGCGAATCCCAGTCGGGCTTGAACGGCCCGGTGGCGGTGCCCTTCTTCACCTTGGCGAGTTGCGCCGCGACGGCCTTGCGCGGCGTTTCCATCGGCCATTGCTCGGCTGGCTGGGCCAGGCCAGGAGCCGCTGCGGTGAGCGCGATCGTCGCCGAACCGAGCCATTTCAGATTGCGCCAGATCACCGACAGCCCTCCCTTTGTCATGCCGGGAGGGACGCGGACAGGCGCTGCCGTCGCGGCTTCACTCTCCCTTGCCGGGGCGGCGTCCGCCCTCAGTTTTTACATATAATAGGATTATTTGGCTATCAGATGCACGCGTGCCGGGCAACGGGCGCGCGCAAATTTTGTCTGAGAATTAAAATTGGCGCCGCAGACGCGGTTCAGGCCATGGCGGAGCGCGTGTCCTGCAAGGCAAGCTCGACCAGCGCGCGCATCGCCGTTTCGGCGGCATCGGCATCGCCGGCAATGATCGCATCGCCTACCCGCACATGGTCGGGCACGGGGTCGCGCGGCAGAGCGCGCCCGCGCTGCTTGAACTGGGTGGTCCAGTTGACCGCGGCGCCGATACTGGCGCTGAGTGTGATCAGCACGGCGTTGCGCGAGGCGCGCAGGACCGCATCGTGGAAATCGCGGTCCGCGGTGCGCCCCGGTTCGGTCGCGAGCGTGTGGCGGCGCATCCGGCTGAGCGAATCGCGCATCGCGCGGATATCCTCCTTGTCGCGCCGCTCGGCCGCGAGCCGCGCCGCAGCGGGTTCCACGATTGCGCGCAGCTCGAACAGGTCGCGGACATAGCCGATATCGGGCTCGCCCGAGAACGCCCAGGCGAGCACATCGGGGTCGAGCAGGTTCCACCGGCTGCGCGGCAGTACGCGCGTGCCCGCCTTGGTCCGGCTTTCGACCAGCCCCTTCGCGGTCAGCACCTGAACCGCCTCGCGATAGGCGCTGCGCGACACGTTGAGCGCGGCCGAATTGTCGACTTCGCCGGTCAGCCGCTCGCCCGGCTGGATCGCCCCGCTGACGATCGCGGTGCCCAGATAATGCGCGACCGCCCCGCGCAGCCGACGGCCGGTCCCCCGGCCTGCCTGCGGCGCGCCGCCGTCCTGATCCTCGATGTCCAACGAACCCGTTTCCCGCGACATTCGCCCTTGTTCGTCATGGGCATAGCATATTCCCTGCGCAAAGCATCAGGCCGGCATTGTCCGGAATAAATGTCTGACTAAATCAGGCGACCCTTGCCGGGCCCGGAGCCTCCGTCAGTGGTTGTCGCGCGGCAGGCCTTGGGTCTGGGCGATGCGCTGGAAGCGCTCGGCACCTTCGAGGATCGCGCCGCTTTCCATCTGGCCGACCAGCTTGCGCTGGATCTCCTGCCAGGGGGTCTGTGAGGCGGGGTAGCGATAGCCGCCTGCCTCCGTCAGCGCGCGGCGGCGCCCGGCCAGCTCGGCGTCGGGGATCAACACGTCCGCGGTGCCCTTGCCCAGATCGATGCGGACCCGGTCACCGGTGCGGATCAGCGCGAGTCCGCCCATCGCCGCGGCTTCGGGACTGGCATTGAGGATCGAAGGGGATCCGCTGGTGCCCGACTGCCGCCCGTCGCCGATGCACGGCAGTGCGTGCACGCCCTCGCGGATGAGATAGGCGGGCGGGCGCATGTTCACGACCTCCGCCGCGCCGGGATAGCCCACCGGTCCCGCGCCGCGCATGAACAACAGGGTTTCGGGCGTGATGCCGAGCGCCGGGTCGTCGATCCGCGCATGATAGTCCTCCGGCCCGTCGAACACGACCGCCGGTCCCTCGAATGCGTCGGGATCGTCGGGGTTGGACAAATAGCGGTCGCGAAACTCGTCGGAGATCACGCTGGTCTTCATGATCGCGCTGTCGAACAGATTGCCGCGCAGCACGATAAAGCCCGCGGCTTCCTTGAGCGGCCGGGAGAAGGGGCGGATCACCTTCTCGTCCTCGATCTCGACGCCGCGGCAGTTGGCGCCGATCGACTGGCCGTTCACGGTGGCGGCGTCCTCGTGGATCAGGCCGGCATCGATAAGCTGGCTGACCACCGCGGGCACGCCGCCGGCGCGGTAATAATCCTCGCCCAGATACTCGCCGGCAGGCTGGAGATTGACCAGCAGCGGTACCGCGTGACCCTTCTCCTGCCAGGCGTTGATGGGCAGATCGACGCCGATATGGCGGGCGATCGCGGCGAGGTGGATCGGCGCGTTGGTCGATCCGCCGATCGCCGAATTGACGACGATCGCATTCTCGAACGCGTCGCGGGTCAGGATGTCGGACGGCTTCACGTCCGCGCGCACCAGCTCGACCGCGCGCAGGCCTGTAGCATAGGCGATTTCCTGCCGGTCGCGATGCGGCGCGGGGATCGCCGCCGATCCGGGCAGCGACATGCCCAGCGCCTCGGTCAGCGAGTTCATCGTCGTCGCGGTGCCCATCGTATTGCAATAGCCGGTCGAGGGGGCCGACGACGCGACGAGGCGGATGAACTCGCTGTCGTCGATCTCGCCCGCGGCGAGCATCTGGCGCGCCTTCCAGACGATCGTGCCCGAGCCGGTGCGCTCGCCCTTATGCCAGCCGTTGAGCATCGGCCCGACCGAGAGTGCGATGGCGGGGATGTTCACCGTCGCCGCCGCCATCAGGCAGGCGGGCGTCGTCTTGTCGCAGCCGATCGTCAGCACCACCCCGTCGAGGGGATAGCCGTAGAGGGCCTCGACCAGCCCGAGATAGGCGAGGTTGCGGTCGAGCCCCGCGGTCGGGCGCTTGCCGGTCTCCTGGATCGGATGGACGGGGAACTCGATCGCGATTCCGCCCGCGTCGCGAATCCCTTCGCGCACCCGCTCGGCAAGGACGAGATGGTGGCGGTTACACGGGGAAAGGTCGCTGCCGGTCTGGGCGATGCCGATGATCGGGCGGCCGCTGCGCAGCTCCTTGAGGCTGAGCCCGAAGTTCAGATAGCGCTCCAGATAGAGCGCGGTCATGTCGATATTGTCCGGATTGTCGAACCAGGCGGCGGAACGGAGTTTGCGATCTTCTGTCATTGGATACTCAGGGAAGGGTCGAAAGGCGGTAGATCATGACATGCCGGTAGGGCGTGCCGGGGTCGATACGGGCTGAGGCGAATCTGGACTGATTCGGCGCGTCGGGAAACTTCTGTGGCTCCAGCGCGATGCCGTCGCCCATGCGATAGACGCGGCCCGAACGGCCGGTCAGCGTGCCGTCGAGAAAATTGCCGCTGTAGAATTGCAGGCCGGGCTCCGTCGAGAGCACTTCGAGCACGCGGCCCGAGACCGGATCTTCCAGCCGCGCGGCCAGTTCCGGCGCTGCCGTCTGCCCCTTGTCGAGCGCGAAATTATGGTCGTAGCCGCGCCCGATCACGATCTGCGGATCGCGGCCGTCGCGAAGGCCGGCGGCGATCAGGCGCGGCGCGCGGAAGTCGAAGACGCTGCCCTCGACCGGCCTCAATTCTCCCGTCGGGATCAGCCCGGCATCGACCGGGGTATAGGATCGGGCGGGGATCGTCAGACGCTGCCGCGCGGTACCCTCGGGCGCGCCGTCGCCCGCCAGGTTGAAGAGGGCGTGGTTGGTCATGTTGACGACCGTGGGCCTGTCGGTTCGCGCATCGAATGCGATCTCGAGATCGCCTCGTTCGTCCAGCGCATAGGTGACGGTCACGTCGAGCTTGCCCGGATAGCCCTGATCGCCGTCCGGGCTGGTGAGGTGCAGGACGGCCCGCGCGACGGGGCCGTTCGAAACGCTGACGATCCGCCAGTTGCGCTTGTCGAAGCCGCGGACGCCGCCGTGGAGCGAATTCGCGCCGTCATTCTGCGACAGCTGGTAGGTGCGTCCGTCGAGCGTGAAACGGCCGCCCGCGATCCGGTTCGCATAGCGGCCGGCGGTGACCCCGAAATAGTTCGGGCGGGCCTCATAGTCCGCAGCAGTGTCGTGACCCAGGATGATCTCCGCGGTCCTGCCGGTGCGGTCCGGCGCGGAAAGCGACTGGAGCGCCGCGCCATAGGTTATGATCCGCGCGGCGACGCCCTTGCCGTTGCGCAAGGTCACCGCTTCGATCGGGCTGCCGTCTGCGAGGCGTCCCGCCGGCTCGCGCACCGCGTCTGCGGCCAGCGCGGGGGCGCAAACTGCGCCGGCGAGCAGCGCAACGCATAGACTTGTCTTCACGCCCGGCTCCCCGTTGACGGTCTTGTCGTCACGCATATAGTCAGAGAAATAAACGGGCAAGCATCCATGATCGGAAGCGGTGCGGCCGCAAGGGAGGACAGGATGGCGCTTTCACCGTCGGCCGCGACAGTCTCGACAGAAGCCGGCGCGGCCGGCTTCGATTACCGGCCTGCGCTCGCGCTGCTCGCCAGCCTGTTCTTCATGTGGGGCTTCATCACCGTCATCAACAATACGCTGCTGCCGCACCTGCGCAGCGTGTTCGACCTTGACTATACCCGGACCACGCTGATCGAGAGCGTCTGGTTCATCGCCTATTTCGTCGCGTCGATCCCCTCGGCCAGGCTGATCGAGCGGATCGGCTATCAACGGTCGCTCGTCGCCGGCCTGCTGGTGATGGCGGCGGGGGCGGCGGGGATGATGCTCGCCGCCAGCATCCCTTCCTATGGCGTGACGCTGGTGATGCTGTTCGTCATCGCCAGCGGGATCACGCTGCTTCAGGTCGCGGCCAACCCCTATGTCGCGGTCGTCGGCAAGCCTGAGACCGCCTCGTCGCGCCTCAATCTGGTGCAGGCGATGAACTCGGCCGGGACCATGCTCGCGCCTGCCTTCGGCGCCTGGCTGATCCTCGGGCGGTCGAAAGGCGGCACGTCCGAGGCCGGCACCGTCCTGACCCAGGCGGAGCGCCTTGCCGATGCGCAATCGGTGATCCTGCCCTATGGCCTCGTCGCTGTCGCGCTGGTCGTGCTGGCGCTGGTGATCGCGCGCTTCCCGCTCCCTGCGATGGGGATGGCAACCCGCCGTGTCGCGAAGGAGGAACGCCGCAACCACTCGCTTTGGAAGCATCGCAATCTGGTCTTCGGCGTGCCGGCGATCTTCATCTATTTGATCGCCGAGATCGGCGTCGCGAACCTGTTCGTGAACTTTGTCAGCCAACCCGACATCGCCGGCCTGACGCACGAGCAGGCGGGCAGATATCTGACGTTCCTGTGGGGCGGGATGATGGCCGGGCGCTTTGCCGGGAGCGCGCTGATGCAGCGGTTCGACGCCGGTCATGTCCTGGCCGCTTTCTCGGTCGGCGCATTTGCTGTGATGCTGGTCGCGACCTTCGCGACCGGCCCTGCGGCGATGTGGGCGCTGATCCTGGTCGGCTTCTTCCACTCGATCATGTTCCCGACGATCTTCACATTGGGGATCAGGGGGCTGGGGCCGCTCACCGAGGAAGGGTCGGGCCTGCTGATCATGGCGATCGCCGGCGGCGCGCTGGTGATCGTCCAGGGCTGGCTGGCGGACCAATGGGGGCTTCAACTCTCGTTCCTGCTCACTGCGGCGTGCGAGCTTTACGTGCTGTTCTACGCGCTCTGGGGTTCGCGCCCGGCCGGAACGCAACCGGGCGTGCAGCCCGATAGCTAGTCCACCCGAGACGCGGGTGCCGCGCTCTTCCGTTACATCTTAATAGTCTGACAAAATACTTGACCCTCCCGGGCTATATGTGAATTATCATATTATATGAATCGCGTCGCAAAGGCGCGTCAGGGAGAGGGAAACACCGCATGCGTCTTCACACCCATCTTCTCGCCGGTGGCGCCTTCTGCGCGATCATCGCGGCGATGCCGGCGGCGGCCCAGGACGGCGCGGCACCGGCGGACCCTGCCGAATCCGACGTCATCGTCACCGGTATCCGCGGCTCGCTCCAGTCGGCGCAGGGGTTGAAGCGCAATGCCGATCAGGTGGTCGATTCGATCGTTGCCGAAGATATCGGCAAGCTGCCCGACGTGAATGTGACCGAGGCGCTTCAGCGCGTGTCGGGCATTCAGGTCGGCCGCGACCGCGGCGAGGGATCGGGCATCACGATCCGCGGCCTGTCGCAGGTTGCCTCGACCTTCAACGGCCGTTCGGGCGGCAATGGCCGTGGTGTCGATCTCGAGAATATTCCGGCCGAGCTGATCGCGCGCGTCGATGTCTACAAGACGCCGTCTGCCGATCTGGTCGAGGGCGGCATCGGCGGCCTGATCAACGTCGTCACCCGCAAGCCGCTCGACAAGAAGGGCTTCACGCTCAGCGGTTCGCTGCGCGGCCGCTATTCGGACCTGCCTGACAAGGTCGATCCGATGGCCTCGGCACTGGTCAGCAACAGCTGGGATGTCGGCGATGGCGAGTTCGGCATCCTCGTCGCCGGATCGTTTCAGCAGCGCGCGTTCGAAAGCCATGTCGTCAATGTCGGCGCGCCGGTCGGGCAGCCGGGCATCGGCGCTGGCGTCGCCTCGCTCTCCGAGCAGTACCAGCCGGTGATCAATGCCGACCGCCGCCGTATCGGCATCGACGCGGTGATCCAGTACAAGCCCAATCCGGAACTCGAATTCTACCTGCAGGGCACCTATCAGGACGCCAACCAGCTGCAGCAGCAATATGGCGCGTACATCCGCTCGCTGCGCAATCGCAGCTTCGTGCCCGGATCGGTCGAGTATTTCAGCGGCACGCAGGACGTCAGCAAGATCGCCTTCACCAACGTCCCCGTCCGTACCTTTGGCGCGGATCGCGATGCCTATGAGGAGAGCTGGCAGATCGCAGGCGGGATCAAGTACGATGCCGGCCCTGCGCATCTGTCGATCGACGCGGCGTACACGCGCGGCAACGGCCAGCTCTATTATACCGAGCTCAACCTCGACACGACCGCGCCGCGCGTCGATTTCGACGTGACGACGCTCCCCGGCACGGCACGGGTGAGCGGGGTCAACCTCGCCAGCCTCAACAGCTTCGTGATCGCGGGGCTCGCCCGCAACATCAACCTGTCGGAGACCGAATCGAAGCAGCTGCGCACCGACGCCTGGTTCGAGATCAACAGCAATTTTCTCAAGTCGATGCACTTCGGCGTCCGCTGGACCGATGCCGATGTGACGCAGGACCAGCTGCGCTTCTCGCAGACGCCGAGCGCGGGCGGCGTGCCGCTTCAGGCATCGGCCTATAGCGACCTGTTCGTGCTCAATCCGCTCAACCAGATGTTCGGCGGCACCAATCTGATCGAGCAGAATTTCTACGCCGCGAACCACAATCTGCTCGATGGCGACGGGTTCGACGCGGTGCGCCAGCGGCTCGGCATCACCGCAACCGCGTCGTTCAACCCGCTGTTCGGGTACAAGATCGGCGAGAGCACGCTGGCCGGCTATGTGATGGGCAAGTTCGAGGTGGACGGACCGGTGCGCATCGACGGCAATGTCGGCACCCGCATCATCCGCACCAACCTCAACGTCACGGGGACACGTGCGCTGTTCACCCAGCGGCCGGGCACCGGCACCGGGCCAGGCAATCCCGCGGTGTTCGACCAGACCGGCTACGCGCCGGTGGAGATCGACTCGCAATATATCAGCGTGCTGCCGAGCGCGAACGTCCGCGTCCGCTTCACCGACAATCTGCAGCTGCGGCTTGCCGCGGCGAAGACGCTGACGCGGCCGGGCTTCAGCAGCCTGTCGCCGACGTTGTCGCTGGTGCCGGGACAGCGCACCGGCTCGGCGGGCAATCCCGATCTGCGGCCGCTGCGCGCCAACCAGCTCGACGCGAGCCTCGAATATTATCCGTCGAGCAGCACATCGCTCTACATTGCGGGCTTCTATCGCGAGATCGAGGACTTCCTGGTCACGCGCACCAGCCCGCAGTCGATCGACGGCATCGACTACAGCATCAGCCGCCCGACCAACGAGCTGGGCGGCAAGATCAAGGGGTTCGAAGTCGGCGGCCAGACCTTCTTCGATTTCCTGCCGGGTGTGCTCAGCGGCTTTGGCGTGCAGGCGAACTACACCTTCGTCGACAGCAAGACCGATACCTCGGTCGCGGGGCTGCAGACCCCGATCGCGAACCTGTCGAAGCACAGCTTCAACACCAGCCTGATCTACGAGAAGGGCGGCCTCTCGGCGCGGCTCGCGTACAACTGGCGCGACAAATTCTATTCGAGCCTGCTGAGCAACGACATCGTCACCAACGTGCCCGTCTACACCCGCGCGCGCGACTGGCTCGATGCGTCGATCGGCTATGACATCACCGACAAGATCACCGTGACGGTGGAAGGCGGCAATTTGCTGCGGTCCAAGACCCGCACCTATTTCGGCGTGCCGACCCGTCCCGGCAACTATGAGCAGGACTCACGCACCGTGATGGCCGGTGTCCGCTTCACCCTCTGACCCGGCCCGAAGCAAGTTCCCCCTCTCGTCCCCGCAGCCGCGCTGCGGGGGCTTTTTTGTGCGGGATGACGGTGGTGCGTTACTCGACCTTCACCGTGTCCGCGAACACCACGCGCACCGGGCCGAGCAGCCCGGAGTCGAGCAGTGCCTCGTGCGGCTGGTAGAAGGCCCAGGGGGTGAAGGTGACGCGGCCACCGGCGGGCTTGGCCTTGCCCGTCTTGTACCAGTCGGGCAGCGCGGTGATCTTGCGCGCCATCACGTCGGTCTTCTTGCCGTCGGTGGCGATGCGCTGGCCGATCGGCCAGTCGCCCTCGACGAAATCACCTTCCTCGGGAAGCGCGGCGTCGGCGATCATCCGGTTGGCCCAGAGGTTGGTGACCGCAAGCTCGATCGCATTGCTCCCCGGCTTCACGGCATCGGTGATCTCGACATGATAGGGTTCCTTCCAGGTCACCCCCAGATCCTTGCCGTTGACCTTGACCCCCGCCAGCACCTCGACCCGGCCAAGGTCGAGGAAGATGCGGCGGCCCTTGCGGATCGTATCCTCGGGGATGTCGATGCTGTTCGTGTAGGTTGCGGTGCCCGAGAAGTGGCGCACGCCGGCATCGGCATGGCGGCTCAAGGAATAGAGGCCGGGCAGGGTGATCTGCGCGGGTGCGCCGCGGCCGGGCTGGAAGGCGATGTTCCAGGGTTCGGTGACTGCGAGCGGCGCGGGAAGCTCGGCCTTGAACTTGCCGCCGTCGCTGGTGGTGTAGACGCCGCTCTCCCACACCAGCGCCTGCAGATCGCCATAGCGGTCGCGCGACACCTCGGCCGGCGCGGTGGCGAGCAGCGGCGCGGGCGGACCTGCGGCAGCCTCGGCCGCGATCTCCTGCGGGGTGAGCACGCGTGCTTCGGTGCGTGACGGGGTGAAATTACCCTCGAAGAAATAGGTGACGCCGACCGGCGCGGGTGCATCGCCGCCGCCGGCAAAGACGGTGCGGCCGCTCTTCTTGCCCGTGCGGACGGGCTTGCCGTTGAGGTAGAGCCTGGGCGTGCCCTTGTCATAGACCAAAGCGATATGGGTCCACCCCGCCACGGGCGTGTGGCTGACCAGCACCGCAGGCACGCTGTCGGGCGCCGCCCGCTCGAGCACGAAGGCGCCGTTGCGGCCGAGTGCGAGGCCGGCGATTGCCGTCTTGGGGCCATGGACATCGCTGCCGGACCGGGCCGAGATCAGATACTGCTTCCCGGTTTCGTTGATACGCCCCTCGACGCTTTCATCGGGCATCAGCCGAAGGTCGATATCGGGCTTGGCCCAGAGCGAGATGGTGAAGCTGTTCGATGGCGCCGGAGCCGTTGCGGCAGGCGTTGCGGCAGTATCGACGAAGCGCACTCCGTCCTTCGCGACCCAGTCGATCCGCCGCGCGCCTGCCGCGAAGTCGAGCGTCACGAAGGTGGACCCGGCCGGCGACAGGTCGAAGGTGACCTCGGTCTTGTCGCGCTCGGTCTTGAACAGGGTCGCGCGGGTGACATTGCCGGTCTCCGCATCCCATAGCGAGGGCGCGGCACTGCCGACGCGGAAGGTGCAGGTGACGCGCTCGGCGCGGCGCTGGCGGTTGGCGACGAAATAGATGTGTGTCGGCCCCGCCTTGCGGTGCAGCCATGCGACCTGTCCGTCGGGCGTGGCGGTGCGACACTCGGCATCGGGCGCGACCTTGAGCGCGGTCAGCGCGTCGCCCACCGACCCGCCGGGGAAGACGCGGCCTGCACCCACCTTGCGCGCCGCCTTGCCGTCGCCCCACACGGTATCGACCGCAGCGCGGAAGGCGGCGTCATTGTCCGCCTTGCCCGTCAGCGTCATCGGATGCGTGGGCTTGCGCCCCAGCACCGCCATCCCCGCCTCGACCAGCTCGCGCACCTTGGCGGCGAGCTGCGGCGTCATGCTGGCGATATCCTGCGGGATGACGAGCAGGCGGTAGGTCGCGCCGTTGGCCAGCACGATCCGCCCGTCCTTGACCCTGGCGCGGGTCAGCAGCACCTCGGCATTGACCAGATCATATTGGTAGCCGCCGGGCACCTGCGGATCGAAATGCACGCCGATCTTCGGATGGGTGTCGGGCGAGACCTGCGGGCGGACATATTCGGCCTGGTTAGGGCTGTCCTCGCCGACGAAGTAGAGCACATCGGCGACATAGATGCCCTGACGCAGCATGTACTGGCTGCGCGAGAGATACTCCATCCACGGCTTCGCCTGCGGCACCCAGGTATTCGATGCCTCGAGGTTGATGCCCCACGGCCCCATCGCCATGCCGGGCAATGCCTTGGGGTTGGGCTGGTGCGCCCAGCGATGGAAGAAGATCTGGTTGAACCCCTGCGCGAACATCTGGTCGCCCAGCGCCTTCATCGCATAGGGATAGTCCTGCCAGCGGCTGGTCTCCGCCTCGCCGGTGAAGGCCTCGGCGGCGATCACATTCTTGCCGTACACATGGCCCGCAGAGGCGACCATCTTGACCGTGCGGTTATCGGTCCAGGGCGTGCGCGACCAGAATTCGGTCATCGGCACCTGCGCGCGGCCCGATACCTGAAGCGCGTCGAACGCGCCGGGGCCATAGCCCTCGACATGAAACTTCAGCCCCGCATCGTTCACGCGATGCTGCATCCGGCCATAATAATTGTCGGCCATCAGATCGGCGAGCGTGCGACGGAAATCGAACAGGAAGCGGTTGGAGACGTCGAGGTCACCGACGATCCGGCCCGTCAGCGCGGGCAGATAGTGCGTGATCGCATAGCCGTTGCGCTTGGCGAAATCGGCGGGGAGGGCGGGTGTCCAGTTCTGCATCCCGGCTTCGAAACTGTCGATCTCGACCATGTCGAACGCCTTGCCCGCGAGCGGACCGGCTGCCTTCACCACTCTGCCCAGCGTGCTGTCGAACTGATGATCGACCGCAGCGGTGCTGAGCTTGTCCACCTCGAGCCCGCGCCCCGAATCCGACGCCGCGACATTGAGCTTGCCCGTTGGTGTGTGGCCGAAGCGCAGCACGGTCCACTCGCCCGCGGGCGGGGTCCAGTTGAGCGTCCCCGCGGCATCGACGTTCGCACTGATATCGATCACCTGCGCCGGATCGATCGCAAAGCGTGCTTTGAGATCCAGCGGCGGCTTCTCGACCGCTGCCGCCATCACGAAGTCGTGCTCGGCCTTGGTGTCCCAATTGTCGATCCGCGGCGTCGCGTAGAGCAGGGCTTCGGCGAGCTGTACCTTCGTCGATGGCGTGATGCGGAACATCGACGCCTCGACGCTCGCGAAGTTGAGCGTGCCGGGGGATTCGATCCCGCGCTCGGCGCCGACATTGACCCGGCCGATCCGCGACCAGGTGACGCCGTCCGCCGATGCTTCGACCGTCGCGGAGAAGTTCGGCGCTTCCTTGACCGCGTAGAGCGTGATCGCCTGCGCGGCGAAGGGCGCCTTCATCGTCACGACCAAAGGCGCGGTTGGCGACACCTCGACCGCGCTGTGCAGGTCGCGGTCGGTGAGCGTTGCAGGCACGACCGATACGCCCGCCTCCATCGCCTCGACCGCGTCGCGATAGGCGGTCTCGTCTCCGGGCGAAGCGGGGAAGGCTATCACCGCGGCGTCGCGATAATAGCCATGTTTGGTATAAGGCTGCGGCAGCTGCATGCTGACCGGCTCGATGCCGTCGCCGGTCACACGGGCTTCGGTCCACACGATCTGCTGCATCGCCTGTTCGGGCTTGATCCAGGGACCGCCCGACGACGACCAGCCCGGCGCATTATGCAGCCCGACCTTGAGGCCGAGCTGGTCGGCCTTGCCCATCATGTGCGTCATCAAGTCGAGCCATTGCGGGCTCAGATAGTCGACCGGGCCCTTGGGCACGTCGTTGCTGCCGTCGAACATCAGCACGCCGCCGATGCCGATGTCGCGCATCGCCTGAAGATCGGCGTCGATCCCCTCCTTGGTGACGTTGCCGTTCATCCAGAAATAGAGGGTGTGCGGGCGGACCTCGGGCGGCGGGTTGCGGAAGGCTTCGGGATCGGGCGGGGATTGCGAACCGCGGTCCTGTGCCAGGCTCGGGTTCATGCTCGTGGCTGCCAGCGCAACCCATGCCGTTCCCATCGCCCAACGCGCGATCCGTGTCATTCCGATCTCCCTAACGCGACCTTTGCGGCCGTCCTGCCCTTAGCCGCCCTTGCGAACGGTTTCGAAGAAATCCTCGCCGCCCATCTGACCGCCCTTGAGCACCAGCTCGAGCCCGTCGATCGCGGGATCGGCCGAATGGGCGCGGACGAGCGGCGCACCGCGTTCGACCGGCGCGGCCCAGCTGAGGGCATCGATGCCGAGCTGCACGACGCCATGGCTCGACGTGTCGCCGCCCGCGAACAGCACGCGCCTGAGGCTCGCGCGGCGCACCACATCGCGCGTGATGCGGCCCAGCGCCTGGCCGAGCTTTTCGCCGGCGGCTGGCGCATCGCTGTCGAGCGGTCCTTCGGCCGACGCGATCAGCGCGCGGTTACCTTGCGCCAGCGCGGCGAGCGCCGCATCGGCAAGGCGGGCCTCCTCGGCGGACGATCCTTCAAGCAGCGCTGACACGTCGGCGCGCGCGGGGAGGAAGCCGTCTGCGGCGCTGCGGGCGATCTGACGTGCGGTGACGGGCGAGCAGCTTCCGCTCACGACCAGCAGACGATCGGTCTCGGCGGCGCGAGTCACGGCGGGCTTGCCATCGATGATGCCCTCCGCCTGCCATGCCAGCACCAGCGCCCGCGTGACGCCCGAGCTGCCCGCGGCGAAGCGGATGCCGCGCGCGCGCAGGATTGCACCGGTCGCGGCGAGATCGGCAAAGCTGGTGCCGTCGAACAGCACAGCGTCATGCCCGCGTACCGCATCGAATGCCGCCTCGGTCTCGCCTGCCTGAATGCGGTCGAGCGGGACATGGCCGATCCGGGCGCTGGTCTGCGCGGCGAGGTGCCGGATCAAGTCGGCCTCGTGCATCGGCGTGACCGGATGGCGCGACATGGTCGGGTGGCGATCGATGCGATGAACCTGATCGCCCGCCGCCGCGAAGAGGTTGGCGAAGACGACGTAGCGGCCGAGATGGGGCGCGGCGACGACGATCGCTCCCGGTCCGCCGAACGCGGCCACGCCGATGTCGAGCGCCCGTCCGATCGAACCGACATGGGGCGCGCTGTCGAAGGTCGAGCAGGTCTTGTAGTGGATCAGTCCCGCATCATCGAGCGCTGCGAACATCGCGGGCAATTCCGCGTCCATCCACTCGGGCGGGCGGCTGCGCGCGTCGCTGGCGATGCCGATCGCGCGCGCCTCCGGAAAGCGCGCGCGCAGCGCCGCGTCCGGCGTCCGCAGGAACAATACTGCCGGCACGCCGCCCTCGGCCAGCTGCTCGAGCACGTCGGTCGATCCGGTGAAGTCGTCCCCGACAAAGGCGTAGAGCGGGTTCACCCGCCGAATGCGCCGAGCGCCGCCTTCAGTTCCGGTGCGCCGTTCGCGGCTTGGTCGACCGGAACCCCTGCCACCGCAGCTTCCCAGGCCTGTTGCAGCGCGCGGACGCCCGCCGCAGGGCCGCCCGGATGCGCCATGATCCCGCCGCCCGCCGCGAACATGCAGTCGATGCTGCCAAGTGCCGCATAGGTCGGCGCGGCCTGTTTCGCCGACTGGCCCGAGGAGAAGACCGGCATGATCTCGCACCCCTTGTGCGGGGCCGGGAACATCGGCGTCAGGCATTCGCGCGCCGAGGCGATCACGCTCTCGTTGCTCTCGCAGAACTTGTTGTCGATGCCGTTGACATGCGTGTGGTCGATCCCGGCGAGGCGCCACAGCTTCTGGAAGGCGATGTAACTCATGCCGATCGCGGGCGAGCGGCCGAGCATCCCCCAGCCGTTGCGGTGGCCGTGGATCGGCAGCTGCGCATGCGCGCGCAATACCTTCATCGCGGGCAGGCCGATCGAGTTCATGCTCGCCATGATGCAGGTGCCGCCTTCCGCAACGACATGGTCGTGGCGGGCGAGCATCTCGTCGATCTCGCCGGTCAGGTTGGCGGCGAACATCACCTTCTTGCCGGTCTTGTCGGCATGCTCGTTGATCACGCGCATCACTGCGCTGATCCGCTCATCGAACGGGCAGTGCGGGCCGTCGGCCTGAAGCTCGTCGTCCTTGATGAAGTCGATGCCCGCTTCGACCAGCATCTTGACCTGCGCCGCGGTGGCCTCTGGCGACATGCCGACGCTCGGCTTGATGATCGTGCCGATGATCGGGCGGCCATGGACCCCCGCAAGCTCGCGCGTGCCCGCTACGCCGAATTGCGGCCCTTGATAGCGGGTGAGGAATTCCGGTGGCAGGCTGACGTCGATCAGCCGGAGCCCGGAAAAGGCCTTGAGCTCGGAGAGGTTGCCGTTGATCGTCGCCAGCAGATTGGGAAGCGACAGGCCCATGTTCGAGGTTGGCCAGGACAGGCGCACGCGGGCGCGTCGCCGCTTGCCGTCCCAGTTCTTTGGCGTGCCGGATCCGGGCAACGAAGGCTCGGTGACCTCGCCCAGCTCGACCAGCGCCTCGACCCGCGCGGCATGCGCTTCGCGCAGTTCGTCGGTCTCGCCGGGCACACGGACGAAGGTGCCGGTCGATTGCTCGCCCGCCATCGTCTCCGCCGCCTGCTGCAGCGGGAACGCGGTTTCGATCTCATAGGTGGCGGTGACCCGGTCCATTCAAAATCCCTAGGACATGATGAGGCCGCCATCGACATTGATGGTCTGGCCGGTGATGTAGCTGGCGTCGTCGCTGGCGAGGAAGGCGACGAGCGCGGCGACGTCGGCGCCGGTGCCGGCGCGCTTCATCGGGATGCCCTGCACCCATTCGTCCATCAGCGCGCCGGGGGCATAGTCGCCCATCAGCCTGCCCCATTCGCGGTCATTATAGTCCCACATGTCGGTGTGGATGATGCCGGGGCAGATCGCGTTGACGTTGATGTTTTCGGTGGCGACTTCCTTGGCGAGGCTCTGGGTCATGCCGATCACGCCGAACTTCGATGCGGCGTAATGCGGCGTATAGATGAAGCCGTCGCGCGCCTGACCCGATGCGGTGTTGATCAGCCGCCCGGGCTTGCCGCGCGCACGCAGCCGCCGGATCGCCTCCTGACAGCAGAGGAACGCGCCCTTGGTGTTGACCGAGAGGTTGAGGTCCCATTCGCGCTCGGTCAGATCTTCGACCTTCGCGATGGTGATGACCCCGGCATTCTGCACCGCGATGTCGACGCCGCCATATTGCTCGGCGGCCTCGAACAGCGCGCGGACGTCAGCCGCGCTGGTCACGTCGCAGCGCTGCGTGACCACGCCAACGCCATAGCCCGCAAGCACCTGTTCCGCCGACGAGAGGTCGGCCTCGATCGCGCCGATGACGATGTTCGCGCCTTCCGACGCGAAGCGTTCGGCGATGGCGAGGCCGATCCCCTTGTTGCCGCCCGAGATGACGGCGCACTTGCCCTCGAAGCGGCGCATTACGCCGTCTTGAAGTAGGTCGTCGTGCGCTCGGTATCGACCGCATAATAGGGCACGAACACCAGGTTCCGCTGGCCGACCTTAGCCCGGTAGGATTCGGCGTGGCCCGGCATCGGCGTGAGTGCGCCCGGAAGCGCGATCGTCTCCTGATCGATGCCTTCCCACGGGTTGAGGCCGACATACATCACCGCACCGCGCATCACCGCCTGCAGGTTCGGGTTCTCAGGATCGATCGCCAGCGTACGCAGCGGCTGCGGGATGGTGAGCTCGACGATGTCGCCCGCTTTCCACATACGGCTGACCGTCGCGAGCTGGCCCGGCGTCACCGCCTGCGCCTTGCCGTTGACCAGCAGCGTCGCGCCCTTGGTCCAGTGCGGGATGCGCAGCTTGAGGGCGAAGCGGCCATTGCCGGCCTTGCGCACCTTGAGCTTGACCGTGTCCGCGACCGGATAGTCGGTCTCCTGCACCAGCTCGACCGCGCCGCCGGGACGGTCCCAGGTCACTTCGGACGGGGTGTAGAGGTTGACCAGCAGGCTGTCGTCGTCGTGGAAATAGGCGTTGAGCACATAGTCGGCGACGCCCTGAACCAAAGTGCCCGAGCAGCACGGCCATTTCTGGTGGTAATAGCGCTTCTGCCCCTGCGCGCCGTAATCCGAATAATAGGGATAGCCGCCGTCGCTGTCGGGCAGGCGGGTCGCGAGCATCGTGTTGTAGAGCGAGCGCTCGAGCCCGTCGCCATATTGCGCCTCGCCGGTGAAGCGGATCAGATAGCGCGCGAGCTTGAGGTCCGCGAAGGCGCCGCACGGCGTTTCGTAATGCGCCTTGGAGGTCTTGAGGCTCTTGGCAAGGTTGCCCTGGCCGAGCACGACGAACTGTTCCTCCGGACCCCAGCCGCCCGAGGCGAAACGCTGCGGCTCCATGAACTTCCAGGCGTTGATCAGCGCCTTGCGGTACTTGTCGTCGCCCAGATGCAGATAGGCCTGCGCGCCCGACGCGTTGCCGATCGTGTGGCTATAGGCATGTTTGGTCGGCAGCACGTCCTCGCCCGCCGCGAGCGGGTCGAACCACTCCTTGTTGAGCAGGTAGTGGACGGCCATGTCGTGATATTTCCGGTCGCCGGTGATCTCGGCGACGTGGAAGAGGTTTTCGGAGATGACATAGGTCTCGTCATAGGGCGGCTCGGTCTTGCCGATGCGGTCGCGCGAGACCGGCGAGATATACGGGCGGCACTTCTCGATGATGATCGGCAGCAGCGTCTTGGCCTGTTCGACCCCGCTCAGGCGATAGGCGTCGACGAGGCCGACGACGTACTTGTCCATGACATAGGCGGCCCACTGCGCCTGCGCCTTGGGACCGGCATAGGGGTTGGTCGCGGTGACCATCGCCTTGCCCCACTCGCTGACCAGCAGCTTGACCTTGTCGTGCGCCGCCTGATCGCCGGTCGCCGCGCCATAGCGGGCGAGCCCGGAGATGTACTGGCCCATGGTGAGCCCCGCGACGAAACCGTCCTTGTCGTACCAGCCGCCCATGTCGGGCCCGGGGGCGGGAAGGCCCGCATTCTGGCGGAACACCTTGAGGATGCGGTCATTGTCGAGCGCCAGGAAATGCGCGTGGATATGGTCGAACTGGCGCTTGATACGGCCGCCGGTGAGCTTGACCTTGCCATAGGCGAACTCGCGCATCGCCTCCTTGCCCTTCAGCGCGCCTGAGGCCTGGGTCGCCGCGAGTGCGCTCGCGGGCAGTGCCCCCATCCCGGCTGCGGTGGTCGCGCAGGCGGCGCAATGCATGAAGTGTCGCCGCGACAGGCTGCCGGTCACTTGGCCTTCGGTCATCCAATCCCTCCATAGGCGTTCGCCCCCCTTTCGAATTCCTTCGGATTCGCGGGGAATTGAAAATATAATAATACTAATATGGGCTGGGCGCAATCATTCAACGGCGCAGCGGTTGCGCGGCGAAACCAATGATGCGGACGTTATTTCCGGCGCTTGCCCGTGCTTTTCTCGATCCGCGAGACGCCATGGCCGATGATGTCGCGCATGGCGCGCGCGGCGCGTTCGCCGTCCCCGGCCTCGATCGCATCGACGATCTGGGCATGGCCATGGACGCTGGTCTGGTGCTCTTCGGCCTCGTTGACGGGCGAGCTCATCCGGAACGAGGCCATCAGCGCGGTCTCGATCACCGCGGAGAGCGATCGCATCAGGGCATTGTCCGATGCGCGGCCAATCGACTTATGGAACTGCAGATCGGCCTCGGCGAAATCGCGCGCGCTGTCGGTCGCGTCGCGCATGCCCGCGAGGTGGCGGCGCATCTCGGCCAGATCTTCGTCGGTGCGGCGTTCGGCGGCGGCGCGGGCAGCGGCGGATTCGATCGCGACGCGGATCTCCGCCAGATCGCGCAGGAACGCCATGTCGAAGCCCTGGCTGACCTTCCACGCAAGGATGTCGGCATCGAAATAGTTCCAGTGCGAACTGTCGAGCACCGTGGTGCCGACACGCGTCTTGGATACGATCAGCCCCTTGGCGGTCAGCGTCTTGAACACCTCACGCAGCACCGTGCGCGAGATGCCGAAGCGCGCGAGAATTTCCGCCTCCTGCGGCAGCTTCGCGCCGGGCGCGATGACGCCGGAAAGGATCTCGTTGCCCAGCACCTGCGCCACCTGATCGTGGCTTGAGCGGATGTTGCGCGCGAACCGGCCGAAACGGGGTTCCTGCCTGTCGATCGCTTCCTGCTGGTTCATTCGCTGCACCCGATTCCTGCCCCCGCTTCAGCCGCGGCCGCTCCGGTTCAGGCGCCGCAGTCAATTCCCCTGTATGCGGCGAAGCGCGGCGTATTGCCATCCACCATTTTATGGCAACGCGTCCCAGTAAATGAAACGGGGCGCCCCGCCTTGGTCCGAGACCTTGGCGAAGCGCCCCTAAGCCGTGCCGGGGAGGGGTGGCAGGCGGCTATCAGAAGCGGACGCGGACACCCGCCGAAACGCGGCGGCCGGTCTTGCGATACTCCTTGGTGCGATCCTCGCTCACCGAGTAGATGAACTCGCGGGCGTTGTTGAGGTTGATCGCGTCGGCGAACACGGTGAAGTGCTTGCCGATGTCGTAGGACAGGCTCACGTCGAGCTGGCCGTAGGCGTCGAAATATTCCGGCTCGCCATTGCGGCCCGATGCGACCTGCAGGAAGTTGTCGCGATAGGTGTAGGCGACGCGGGCCTGGAGCCCGTATTTCTCGTAGAAGCCGACCAGGCTGTACGAATATTTGGACAGCCCCTCGAGGCCGAAGGACACGTTCGCCACCGCGTTGCGATACTGCGCGTTCGAGTCGGTATAGTTGAAGCTTGCCTGGACGCCGAAGCCGTCGAACGGCGCCGGCAGCCAATTGTCGAACGACTGGCGGTAGCCGAGCTCGAAGCCCTTGACCGTCGCGCCCTTGCCATTGTCGGGCACGGTGACCTGGAAGGTCACCTGATCGACCAGCTGGGGCGTGGTGACCAGCGTCACGAAGGACTGGATGTCCTTGTAGAACGCCGCGGCCGAGAGCAGCGAGCTGGGTGCGAAATACCATTCGGCGCCGACCTCGACCTGCTTGGCGCGGAACGGCTGCAGATCGGGATTGCCGCGGCGGATCGTCTCGTTGCCCGGGTTGGTCTGGATCGTCTGGCGCGGCGACAGGTCCGACAGCGTCGGGCGGGTCAGCACTTTCGACGCGGCGAAGCGCAGGATGAAGTCGTCGGTGACACTCAGGCGTGCGTTGAGCGACGGCAGCCAGTCGTGATATTTGCCGCGGAAGCTGATCGGCTGGACCGGCGAGACGACGATGGTGTTCTGCCCGCCGCCGGTCGGCCGCGCGCTCAGCACCTGCCGCGATGCGCCCGACGAGGTATAGTCGGTATCCTCGTAACGCAGGCCGACATTGACGGCGAGGTCCATGCCGCCGAGCTGACCCTGCCACGCTGCCATCGCATAGGCGGCCTTGACCTTCTCATCGACCACCGACGAGGCGGAGGGCGAGAAGACACCGGGGTTGAACGTCTTGCCGTCCTGCGCCGCGAACTGGTCGATCGTGCGGATCATTTCCTGCGGGCTGTAGATCAGCCAGTCGCGGATGATGTTGCCGCCGCCGCCCGAGAAGAAATAGCGGTTGGTAGGCGAGAACAGCGACTGCGGGAGCGCGCGGTTGGAGTCGCAATAGGTGCACTGTTCGCCGAACGGCGTCTCGTCGGCGGTGATCGTCTTGATGCGGCTCTGCGCGAGCGCGCCGGCATAGAGCGTCAGATTGCCGTTGCCCGGCTTCCACTCGATGTCGGCTTTGTACTCCTCGATCTCGTCATCGATGTTCGATCCGCCGCCCCAGATATAGTAATGCGCGGTGATGCCCTGCGGGTTGGTCGCGGCATTGGCGTAATTGGGGCTGGTGAAGCCGTAATCGTAGATCGGGTTACCGCTGCGCCGGTCGAACCACATGTCGACATTCTTGCGGCGGATCGTCGTGAAGAGGTTGTTCTCCTTGCCGCGGCGGCGCGCGTCGGAGAGCGAGCCGTCGAGGCGGACGCGCAGCGTGTCGGTCGGGCGCCAGTCGACATTGATGCCGAACTGGTCGGTGGTCACGTTGCGGTCGTCATACTGGATGATCTGGTCGACGAAGCCGCCGGTGTAGCGCTGGTACACCGCCTCGCCGCCGGTCTGGACGCCGTTGACGACGCTGCCGCCCTGCACGACCTGCTCGGCGAGGATGCCGCCGGCAAAGTCATAGGCGAGGCCGGTCTGCTGCTCGCGGAAGCGCGCGCTCGAGTAGAGCGTATCGACCGTCACGGTGAGCGTGTCGCTCGGGCGCATCTGGACCGAGCCGTTGACCGCCCAGCGCTTGAGGTTGCGCTCGAAGAAGAAGGGCGAAAGGTTCGACGGCATCGAAACGCCGCTGAAATTCTGCACGCCCGCGCCGATGCGTCCGCGCGAGACGCCGGCGAGGTTGTAGTAAGAGTCGCCGGCCGAACGCTTCACATGGCCCGCGCCGATGGTGAATTCGTCGATCCGGTTGTCCTGCTCGGAATAGACGCCGGCCAGCGCGATGCCGAAGGTGCCGGATTCGTTCTTCCAGCTCGCGACGCCCGAGAATTCGGGGTTCCAGCTGTCCGCGATCTCGGACCACATCGCGGTCCCGGCGGCGGCGAACTTGAAGCCCTGCTTCTGGTCGAGCGGGCGGAGCGTCTTCACATCCACCGTCGCGCCGATCGACGATCCGTTGAAGTTCGCCTGGGGCGACTTGAACACATCGGCGCCGGAGATGATTTCCGAGGGGATCACGTCGAACGAGAATTCGCGGCCGTTATTGTCGGTCGCGAGCGTGCGACCGTTGACGGTGACCGCGTTGAACTTGGGGCCGAAGCCGCGGACGGTGACGTAGCGGCCTTCGCCACGGTTACGCTCGATCGTGACGCCGGCGACGCGCTGCAGCGACTCGGCGACATTCTGGTCGGGGAGCTTGCCCAGATCCTCGGCGACGATCGAATCGACCACCGCGACCGCGTTGCGCTTGATGTCGATCGCGGCGCGCTCCGAAGCGCGGATGCCGGTGACCAGGATTTCCTCTTCCGCGGGCGCGGCTTCCTCGGCCGCGGGCGCGTCCTGCGCGAGGGCGGGCTGGGCCAGCGCCAATGCGCCTCCGGCAACAGCACACAGCAACAGGGCACGGCGAAACTTCATCTTCCCCTCCTTGGAGATCCTTATTTGACGTCAGAATGGCGCAAGCCAATCCGTATGTCAAATTATCATAATATGTATTATAAGTTGGCGCTCAGCGCACGCCGCGGATCGGCAGCACGCAGAGCGCCGAGCCGAACACGAACACGATCGCAGCCCAGAAGATTGCGCTGTAATCATTGGCGAAGAGGTGCAGCAGCCCCGCGGCCATCACCGGGCTGATGATCTGGGGGATGTTCACGGCGGTGGTCAGGATGCCAAGATCCTTGCCCTCGTCGCCGAGCGCGCTCTTGGGCAGCACCTGGGTCATCAGCGCCATGTCGATCGACATGAACATGCCGTATCCGACCCCGATGATCGCGGCATAGGCCCACATGCCCTGCATGCTCGGCACTGCGAGCGGGGCGACCATCGCGCAGCCCATGATCAGGCTGCCGAGGATCACGAACGGCTTGCGCGCCTGGTATCTGTCCGAGAGCCAGCCCGAGATGAGCGAGGAGGCGACGAGGCAGATCAGCGTGACGATCGCCATATTGGCGATGGCTATGTTCGACGCGTCGTTGCCGAGGCCGATATAGTCGCGAAGGATATAGAGCAGATACGCCGCGACCGCCTGATACCCCATATAGATGAAGAAGCGGCTGGCGAACGCCCAGGCGAAGTCGGGATGCTCGCGCGGCGAGATCCAGAAGCCCTTGAGGAACTCGCCCCAGCGCATCGCGCGGCGGGGCAGATGGTCGCTCGGTGGCTCGCGGTTGATCGCGACGAAGGCGAGGCACGAGGCGGCGATGGCGCCTGCGAACAGGCCATAGGCGAGTGCACGCTCGCCCGCGAGATAGCCCGCGACGACGGTACCCGCGGTCAGCCCCGCGGTCATCCCGGCGCCGACGATACCGCTGACCGCCCCGCGCGTCTCGGGCGCGAAGCGGTCGGCGATCAGGGTCGTCATTGCCGGCTGCATCGAGTTGTAGGCGACCGCGGCCATTACCCACAGCACCATCAGCGACCAGAAGCTGGTCATCCATGAGACACCGAACAGCGCGAGCGATCCGATCAGCGAGCCGATCGCGATCCAGGGCGATCGGCGTCCCCAGCGGCTGCGCGTGCGGTCCGACAACGCGCCGGCGATCGGGGTGGTGAGGGTGGAGAAGATCGACGTGATGAAGAAGATCAGCGCGAGGTTGTTCGCCTTCGACCCTTCGTCCAGTTCGGCGATCTGGTTGGGCAGCAGCACGCCGAGCACGCCGCTGTAGAGCGCCATCAGCAGGAAGAAATTGACCATCAGCGACAGCTGAAGCTTGGTCCGCTGCGGCCCGAGCACGTAGGCGGGGTGGGTGTCGGCGGCGCTGGCCATGGTCTCTCCGGTGATCTTTTCTCTGTATCGTCGTTATTCGGCGGCCTGTGGCCCATCGGGCACAAGCCGCAGCCCCGCATGGCGCGGGCGGCGATGCGGTCCGCCGCTGCCGTTCCAGCCGGGCGCGGCGCCATTGGCAAGCGCTGCCTCGTCGACCTCGATCCCCAGCCCCGGCGCATCGCCCAGGCGGATGCCGCCATCGGTTATGACCTGGTCCACCTTCAACCCCTTGGGCGCATTCCAGTCCTGCACTTCGATCCCGATCATGTTGGGCATTGCCGCCGCGGCATGCGCCACCGGGTTGGCATTATAGCCGACCGGAGAGACGGGAAGGTTGCGGGCATGCGCCGCGGTCGCGACACGCAGGAAATGAGTGATGCCCCAGACGCTGCCGGTCTGGACGACGTCGACCGCTCGCGCATCGAACAGCGGCGTGAACTGGTCGAGCCCGGTCAGATTCTCGCCCGTCGCCACCGCGGCGCGACAGGCGCGCGAAATGCGGGCATGGCCTTCGGCATCCCAGCGGCGCACCGGTTCCTCGATCCAGGTGAGGTCGAGCCTGGCTTCGATCTCGGCGAGGTGGCGCACCGCCTGCTTGACGTTCCACGCCTCGTTGACGTCGAGCATCATCGCGGGCCGGCTGGTATTGGCCGACAGCATGTCGCGCGCGGTCAGCAGCCTGTCGATATCGCGCGCGGTGTCGCGGCCGCCCTTGATCTTGGCGGAGGTGAAGCCGCGCGCGGCCCAGTCGCGATAGTGCGCGGCGAACGCGTCGTCGGACAGGCCGTAGCACAGGCCCGAGGCATAGCCGGGTACGAACCGGTCGAGCGCGCCGAGCGTGCGCCACAGGGGCTCGTCCGCCATCTTGGCCTTGAGGTCCCACAGTGCCATGTCGACCGCGGCAATCGCGCCATAGGTGGCGCCGGCATGGCCGCTCTTGAACACATGCGCCAACATCGAATCGTAGAGCGCGGTCACCGCACGCGGATCCTGTCCCTCCACCGCGGGAAAGACACGGGCGATGTCGACATGCTGGCCGAGCCCGATGCCGGTGAGGCCGCCATCGGTTTCCAGCAGCAGGATCGGCACCTCGGTCACGCCGCTCTGGACGACACCGTTGACGTCGCCCACCGGACGTCCCCAGTCATGGGTCGTCGTCAGGCTGCGATATCCGGTGATCTTCATGCTTGGTGACGCCCCTATGCCGGGCTGTCCGTGCCCGTTTGTCGAAACATAGTATGTATTATCTTTCCAAATCCGCAAGCCCCCGCGAACCGTAAACCCGCGGAACTGCAAGCCCTTGACGGATCGGGCTTTCCGGCTTCACCCTTTCTGGACGAGGGCGTACAAGAACGATTGGGAAGTGAACCGGGTGAGCGAGACAGGCGAATGAACAGCGAAGTAACGGCCGCGCATCAGCGGGTCCGCCGGCGCCCGCGTCTGTCGACCGCGGTGGTCGAGGACCTAGTCAACGCAATCGTCATGGGCACCTATCCGGTCGGCACCGCGCTGCCGCCCGAGAATATGCTGTGCGAGATGTACGATGTCAGCCGCACCGTGGTGCGTGAGGCAACGACGGCGCTGACCGAGAAGGGGCTGGTCGTCTCGCAGCAGGGCCGCGGGACGATCGTGCGCGGCAGCCGCGCGTGGAACATGCTCGATCCGATGATCCTCTCCGCGCTGTTCCAGGGCGAGGACGGGCTGCGCTATCTCGACAATCTGTCGGAGGTCCGCACCCTGCTCGAATCCGCGATGGCGGCGAAAGCGGCGGCGAATGCCACGCCCGAAACGGTCGCCGAGCTGGCCGCCCAGATCGACAAGCTCGAAACTTTGGTGACGATGCCTTCGGCCTATGTGGTCGAGGATCTGCGTTTCCACGACATCATCATGGATATGTCGGGCGACCGGCTGAGCAAGGCGATCATCGATGGCATCCAGTCCGAAGCGCTGCGTACGCACGGCTATTCGGGCAAGCTCAGCGTCGAGCATGTCAAGCTGACCCACGCTGCGCATCGCAAGGTCTATGAGGCGATCGCCGCGGGTGACCCCGACCGCGCCGCGGCGGCGATGCGCGAGCATATCGCGGGATCGTGGGAAAAGCGCCGGGCGCAGCCGCGGGGCTAGGCGCACACCTTCTACCGTCATCCCCGCGAAGGCGGGGGTCCATTCTGGCCGGCCTTTCGGATAGACCCGTCTCGTAAGCGGCAATGGATTCCCGCCTGCGCGGGAATGACGATCCTATGGGCAGTGGCTACCCCTGCTCCCCCAACGCGTAGATTCGCTCCATCTCGACCCAGGTCTGTTCCGGCGCAAACGGCAGCGATTTCTGGAAACTCGTCATCAGCCTGTCCCATGCCGCGACCTCCGGGTTGGCGGCGTCGCGCGCGCGTTTGGTTTCCGGATCGGGCGCGCGGTCCGTGTCCTGCTCCATCACCATGAACATGCGGTCGCCGGTCAGCCAGATTTCGAGCGACTCGACTCCGTCGGCACGGATCGCGGCATTGACTGCCGCCGGCGGCCCGCCCGGCTCGTGCCAGCGGCGATAGGCGGCGATCAGCCCCGGATCGTCGTGCAGGTCGACGGCAAAGCAGCGGCGGACGATTGGCATTCTACGATTCTCCGGAACGTCGATTGACGCGTTGCGCCATCCTGCCCTAAACATCATACATCGTACAATATGATGATGGAGCGGGATGGTGCCGAGGCTCTATGGCGAGACCCTTAACCGGCGCGACCTTGCGGCGCGATCGGGTTCGCTCTCGCAATTTGCAGGGGTGCGCCTCTCCACACTGGGCGACGGGGTCGAGCGCGGGGTGCGCCAGCTGGAGTTCCGCACCGGCAGCGGTCTGCGCTTCACCGTCCTGGTCGACCGCGCGATGGACATCGCCGAATGCGAGCATAACGGCCGCGCGATCGGCTGGCATTCGCCCTCGGGCTTCCGCCATCCCGGGCTGCATGAGTATGAGGGCGAGGGCGGACTTGGCTGGTTCCGTTCAATGTCGGGGCTGCTGATCACCTGCGGGCTCGACCATGTCCTGTTCATGCACGAAGATCCCGCCGGCCATTATCACTACGGCCCGCGCGAAAAGGTCGCCTCCTCGCTCCACGGCCGTATCGGCACCATTCCCGCGCGGCTGACCGGCTATGGCGAAAGCTGGGAAGGCGACCGCTGCGTGCTCTGGGCCGAAGGCGTGGTCCAGCAATCGACGGTGTTCGGCGAGGATCTTCATCTCATCCGCCGGATCGAGGCGGATGTCGGCGGCGACGAGATTCGGTTGCACGACCGCGTGGTCAACCACGGCTTCTACCGCACGCCGCATATGTACTGCTACCATATCAATGTCAGCCACCCGGTGGTGGCGGAGGGGTCGCGCTACGTCGCCCCGATCCGCGACGTGATCTGGGCGGCGCACGAAGCCAAATATCGCGACCAGAAGACCGGCTACCGCACTTTCCCTGCGCCGATCGTCAACTTTCACGAACAGGTCTGGCAGCACGACATGGCCGCCGATGCGGACGGCAAGGTCAATGTGGCGGTGGTCAATGAGGCGATCGGCTTCGGGTTCGAGGTCGAGACGCGCAAGGACCAGTTCCCGGCGATGTACGAATGGCAGAACCTGCATGCCGGCCACTATGCCGTCGGGATCGAGCCTTCGACCAATCATGTCATGGGCAAGGATTTCGCGCGCGAGCGCGGTGAGCTGATCTGGCTCGAACATGGCGAGGCACGGCGCTACGACAGCGTCTTTCGCATCCTCCCTGATGCCGCGGCGGTTGCCGACGCGGTGGAGCGGATCGAGGGCGTCGCGCTTCAGCCGGCGGACGAATATCCCACGCCGTCGGGCAACTTCCCCCCGATCGGAGGTGCCAAGTGAAGGGGCGGACGATCCTCTACACCGGCGCGGCCGGGGGCCTGGGTCTCGACACCACATTGCTGCTGATCGAGCGCGGCGCGACGGTGGTCGCGATCGACAACGATCTTGCCAAGGTCGAGGCGCTCAAGGCAGCAGCCGGGGGCAAGGGGGCGGGCAAGCTCGTCGTCTCGACCGCGGACCTGTCCGACCTTGCCGGCTTCCGCGCTACACTTGATGGCCTGATCGCTGAGACCGGCGGGTTCGACGTCGTCATCAACAACGCCGCGATCTACCCGTCCAAGCCCTTCGAGGACTATTCGATCGAGGAGCATCAGGCGGTTCAGCGCGTCAATGTCGATGCGGGGATCGTCGCTGTGCAGGCGGCGATGCCCGGGATGCGCGAGCGCGGTTTCGGGCGGATCATCAACATCTCGAGCATCACCGTGTCGGGCGGCTGGGCCAACCTTTCGCCCTATGTCGCGTCGAAGATGGCGCTGATCGGCCTCACCCGTGCCTGGGCACGCGAGTTCGGTCCCTATGGCATCACGGTCAATGCGATCGCACCGGGTGCCTTCCCGACCGACGCCGAGAAAATCCACCCCGATCCCGAGGGATACAACCGCATGGTGCTCGACGCGCAGGCGATCAAACGCCGCGGCACCGCCCACGACATTGCCAACACCATCGCCTTTTTCGCGAGCGACGAGTCCGGTTTCGTCACCGGCCAGACGCTGGACGTCAATGGCGGCTGGACGATGAGTTAAGGAACAGAAGACGTGACCAATATCCTGAGCGGCATCCGCGTGCTCGACTGCTCGATCGCGATGGCCGGCCCGTTCGCGGCGCAGCGCATGGGCGACATGGGCGCCGACGTGGTCAAGGTCGAGCCGACCAGCGGCGAGTGGCAGCGCCACGCCTCGGCCGGCGGCGCCAACGGCAACAAGATCAACGTCTCGTTCCTCTCGCTCAACCGCAACAAGCGCAGCCTCGCGGTCGATCTCAAGGCGCCCGAGGGCAAGGCGCTGCTGCTCGAGCTGGTCAAGGACGCCGACGTCTTCCTTCAGAACTACCGCCCTGGCGTCGCCGAGCGGCTGGGGGTAGATTACGAAACGCTGAGCAAGATCAACCCGCGGCTGATCTACATCTCGATGTCGGGCTATGGCGAAGACGGGCCGTATCGCAATTTCCCGGGGCAGGATCTGCTGCTCCAGGGCATGTCGGGGGCGATGATGTCGACGGGGGCGGAGGGTGCGCCGCCGTCCGCCGCCGGGCAGTATCTGGTCGATGCGGTCACCGCCTATTCGGCGTTCGAAGGCGCGCTCGCCGCCTTGTTCCACCGCGAACGCACCGGCGAGGGCCAGCTGGTCCAGGTCAACATGCTCGACGCGATCACCACGATCCAGATGCAGGAATTGTCGGTGTTCACCGTCGGCGACAAGCCGCAGGCCCGCTCCGCCGAGCCGCACGCGCACAGCTATATCCGCGCGCCCTATGGCGTGTTCGCCACCAGCGACGGCTACATCACCGTCGCCATGGCCTCGCTCAAGAAGCTTGGCGAGCTGTTCGGGGATTCCTTCTTCGACGGGCTGGACGACGAGCGCGACAGCTGGGCGCTGCGCGATCAGATCTTCGCCAAGGTGAAGGCGCATCTGCCCGCGCGCACCAGTGCCGCGTGGCTGGGGGAGATGCGCGCGCGCGATATCTGGGCAGGGCCGGTCTACGGCTATGCCGATCTGGTCGAGGATCCGCAGATCAAGCACAACGGCACCTTCGTCGAATATGACCATCCGACCGAGGGCCGGGTGAAGGCGCCGGGCTTCCCGATCCGCTTTTCCAAGACTCCATCGACCGTCGAGCGCGGCGCGCCGCTGGTGGGCGAGCATAGCCGCGAGCTGCTGCGCGAGGCGGGGCTGGACGATGCTGCTATCGAGGCGTTGATCGAATCGGGCGTGGTGCGCCAACACGCATGAGCATGCCCCAATATCGCGGCCTGACCTGGGATCATCCGCGCGGCTATAATGCGCTGGCGGCCGCGGCGGCGCAGGCGGACACGCTGGCACTGAGTTGGGACAAGCATCCGCTCGAAGGGTTCGAATCGCACCCGATCGGCGATTTGTGCGCGCGCTACGACCTCGTCGTGCTCGATCATCCGCATGTCGGCGAAGCGGTTGCGGCGGATTGCCTTGTGCCCGTCGAAGAGCTGTTCGGTGCGGACGAGATCGCCGCCTGGCGCAGCGCGGTCGCGGGACCTTCGCTCGCCAGTTATCATTATGCCGGGCAGCACTGGGCATTGCCGCTCGATGCTGCGACTCAGGTGATGGCCTACCGCCGCGAGACCGTGGCGCTGCCCCCGCTCGAATGGGCGCAGCTTCCTGCCTTTGCCACGGATCACGCCGTTGCGCTGTCGCTCGCCGGCCCGCACGCGATATTGAGCTTCCAGTCGATCTGCGGCGCGTTCGGCTTCGAACCGGCCGCGCCGCGCGACGGGTTCATGGATCGTGCCATTGGCCGCGAAGCCTATGATCTGATGGCGGCGCTTACCGGTGACGTCACCCGCCGCGCGCGCGATCTCAACCCGATCGCGATGCTCGGTGTGATCGAGCGCGGCGAGGGTATCGACCTCTGCCCGCTGATCTACGGCTATGTGAACTATTCGCGCGATGTGGGTTTCACGAACGCGCCCGCGGGCCCCACCGGCCGGATCGGATCGACGCTGGGCGGCACCGGCATCGGCGTGTCGAAGCGGTGTCAAATTACGCCCGAGCTGCTCGATCATCTGCGCTGGCTGATGTCCGATCCGGCGCAGTGCGGTTTCATCCCGCAGCATGATGGCCAGCCGGCGCTCCGTTCGGCATGGCAGGACGATGCGGTCAACGCGGCGACCGGCGGCTTCTTCGCCGCAACCCTCGCTACGGTCGAAGCCGCGCTGCTGCGCCCGCGTCACGATGCGGCGATTGCCTTCCAGACTGCGGCTTCGATCCGGCTGCGTGCGGCGTTGCTCGACGGTGATGCCGCCGATCCCGTGCTCGACGAGCTCGAAACACTCTATCGCAGCCACCATCCGGCCGGAGCCGAGACATGACCGACGACCTCTTGTTCACCGTGGCCGATCATGTCGCCACCATCACCCTCAACCGCCCGGCCAAGCTGAATGCGCTGACGCCCGAAATGGCGGCCGCGCTGATCGCCGCGGTCGGCGAGTGCAACACCAGCGACGCGGTGCGCTGCGTCGTCATCACCGGGGCCGGGGAGAAGGCCTTCTCTGCCGGGTCGGACATCACTACGCTCGACGGCTATGCGACGCCCTGGGACTTCCGCAATCGCGACGATTATTGCGATGCGCTGCGCGCCTGCCGCAAGCCGGTGGTCGCCGCGGTCAACGGTTATGCCCTGGGCGGCGGGCTCGAGACGGCGATGGCCGCCGACATCCGCATCGCCAGCACTAACGCTCGCTTCGCCGCGCCCGAGATCAAGCTGGGCTGGATCGGCGGCGGCGGGATGGCGGCGGGGCTGACCTATTCGATGGGTGCGTCCAATGCCGCGCTGATGCTGCTCACCGGCGACATGATCGATGCCGACAAGGCACTCGCCTGGGGATTGGTGAGCGAGGTCGTTGCGCCCGACGCGCTGCACGCCCGCGCGCAGGCAATCGCCGCGACCATCGCCTCGCGCGCGCCGATCGCGGCGGAGACCGCCAAGCTCAATCTGCGCGCCGCCCAC
Organism: Sphingomonas sp. GW821-FHT03E12; assembly: GCF_059420685.1. Taxonomy (NCBI): domain Bacteria; kingdom Pseudomonadati; phylum Pseudomonadota; class Alphaproteobacteria; order Sphingomonadales; family Sphingomonadaceae; genus Sphingomonas; species Sphingomonas sp. GW821-FHT03E12. The sequence goes on along the minus strand of NZ_JBWKUF010000001.1, from coordinate 222,249 downwards.
ACCATGCCGTGGGAAAAGGCGATCGAATATGAGCGCGACCTTCAGGCGATCTGCTTCGCCACCGACGACGCCAAGGAGGGTCGCGCCGCCTTTGCCGAGAAGCGTGCGCCCGTCTTCCGGCGGCGTTAGGCTCGGCGCATGACCAAGCCGAAGATTCTGCTCACGCGACGTTGGCCCGAAGCGGTCGAAGCGCGCCTTGCCGCCAGTTACGACGTGACGCTGAACGAAACCGATGTGCCGATGGATGCTGCCGCACTGGCGCAGGCGATGTGCGAGCATGACGCACTCTGCCCGACCGTCACCGACCGGATCACCCGCGACATCATCCTGACTCAAGGCCGCCGCACGCGCATCATCGGCAACTATGGTGCCGGGTTCGAGCATATCGATCTCGATGCGGCGCGGGCGGGCGGGGTGGCCGTCACCAACACGCCGGACGTGTTGACCGACGCCACCGCCGATATCGCGATGACGCTGATCCTGATGGCGACTCGCCGCGCGGGCGAGGGGGAGCGTGAATTGCGCGCCGGAGACTGGACCGGCTGGCGGCCGACCCATCTGCTCGGCCGGTCGTTGCGCGGAAAGGTGCTGGGGCTGGTCGGCTATGGCCGCATCGCGCGCGCCGTGGCCGAGCGGGCGAAGGCGTTCGGGATGGAGGTCGTCGTTCACAGTCGCAGCCGCGCGGCCGATGTGCCTGAGGCCGCCTATCACCCCACGCTGGGCAGTCTGTTGCGCGCCGCCGATATCGTCTCGCTCCACGCACCCGGGGGCGCCGCGACCCGCCACATGATCGACGCCGCGGCGCTTCAGCGGATGAAGCGGGGGGCGGTGCTGGTGAACACCGGGCGCGGAACATTGATCGACGAAGCCGCACTGGCGGACGCGCTGAAGGCGGGGACGATCGCCGCAGCCGGCCTGGACGTGTACGAGCGCGAGCCCGCAGTCGAGGCGGCGCTGGTCGATCTCCCGAACGCCGTCCTGCTTCCGCATCTCGGCTCGGCCACGCTCGAAACGCGGGAGGCGATGGGGATGAAGGTCGCCGACAATCTCGACGCCTTCTTCGCCGGGCGCGAACCATTTGACCGCGTCGCTTGAGATCGTCGCCCGGGCGGTCAGGGGCTGGCTCGGCCCGCGGCCGCTGATCCTCGGCATCTGCGGATCGCAGGGCAGCGGAAAGTCGACCCTCGCACGCGGGCTGGTCGAGACGCTGGGCGTCCGTGCCGCGACATTGTCACTCGATGACCTCTATCTCGGCAAGGTGGCGCGGGCGGGTCTTGCGCGCGACATCCACCCGCTGCTCGCCACCCGCGGTGTGCCATTGACGCATGATGTCGCGTTGGGCTGTGCGATCCTAGATGCGGTGAAGGCGGGGCAGCCGGTGCGCTTGCCCCGGTTCGACAAGGCGAGCGACGAGCCGCTCCCCGAAGCACAATGGGAGGCGATCGACGCCCCGCTCGATCTGTTGATCTTCGAAGGCTGGTGCGTCGGCGCGGCTGCTCAGGCTGAGGCTGACCTCGCCGGACCGGTCAACGATCTCGAGCGCGCCGAAGACGCCGGCGGCAGCTGGCGCCGCGCGGTCAACGCCGCGCTGGCTGGTCCCTATCAGGCGCTGTTCGCCCGGATCGACCGGCTCGTGCTGCTCACCGCGCCGGGGTTCGAGATCGTGCATGGCTGGCGGACGCAGCAGGAGACGGAATTGCGCGCCACCCTCGCCGCACAGGGCCGCGACCCGGCTCTGGCGATGACCGACGCGCAGATCGGCCGCTTCATCCAGCATTATGAGCGCATCACCCGCGCGATCCTGCAGGAGATGCCGGGCCGCGCCGATCTGACGCTCCGTCTTGGCCCCGATCGCGAGGTGATCGGCAAAACCTGACTTACAGCTTGTGATCCCCGCCCCGCTAATTCATCATATGATAAACAGCGACAGGAGAGGATCATTGCTCAAGGCACGGGCCGAATTCAGCCGCAGAACGGCATTGCTGGGAGCGGGCGCGGCATTCGCCGCCAGCGCTATCCCCGTCCGCGCGACCGGTTCGCTCACCGGCTTCCACAATGTCCGCGACTATGGCGCGAAGGGTGACGGCAAGGCGATCGATTCCCCCGCTTTCAACCGCGCGATCGAGGCGGCGAGCGCGAAGGGCGGCGGTACGATCATCGTCCCGCCCGGCCACTATCTCTGCTTCTCGATCCGGCTGAAGAGCCACATCACGCTCGTCCTCAGCCCCGGATCGGTGATCGAGGCGGCGAGCCCCGATCGGCACAAGGGCCAATATGACCTGCCCGAAGGCGTGTGGGAGGAGCAGTTCGTCGACTATGGCCTCGCCCATTTCCACAACAGCCTGATCTATGGCGACGGGGTCAGCGACGTCGCGATCATCGGTCACGGCCTGATCCACGGCCTTGGTCTCGATCGCGAGGGGCCGCCGCAAGGCTGGCACGGCATTCCGGGCTGGAAATCGCCCAAGGAGCGCGGGCTGAGTGCCGACGCCGCCCGCCGCGCCAATCCCGAGGAGATGAAATATGAGGGCCGCGGCAACAAGGCGATCGGCCTGATCCGCTGCCGCAACGTGCTGCTCAAGGACTTCTCGATCCTGCAGGGCGGGCATTTCGCCTGCTATGTGATGGGCTGCACCAATGTCCGTATCGACGGTCTCACGGTGGACACCGACCGCGACGGCATCGACCTTGATTGCTGCCGCGATGCGCGTGTCACCAAGTGCGTGGTCAACGCGCCCAAGGACGACGCGATCTGCCTCAAGAGCAGCTACGGGCTGCAGGAAGCGCGCTTGTGCGAGGATGTGCAGGTGATCGGCTGCAAGACCAGCGGCTATCTGCTCGGCACCGTCCTCGACGGGACGTACCGGAAGTCGCCCTATCTCGCGCCCGACAAGGTCGGCGTGCTCGGCCGGATTAAGCTCGGCACCGACAGCATCGCGGGCTTCCGCAATGTGCTCATCGCCGATTGCGTGTGCGAGAATTCGCGCGGGCTTCAGCTTGGCGCGATCGATGGCGGGGTGCTTGAGGATGTCACCTTCCGCGACATCAATCTGGTGAACCCGGTCAACCACCCGATCTTCCTGCGCCTCTCCGCGCGCAACCGTGCGCCGAAGGGGGCGGGGGTAGCGAAGGTCCGCCGCGTGCGCTTCACCGATATCCAGGTGTCGGGCGCGCGGATGGAGTATCCGTGCGGTGTCGTCGGCATCCCCGACGGGATCATTGAGGATGTGAGCTTTCGCGGCGTCCATGTCACCGCAGCGGGCGGCGGCACCGGGGTGGAGGCCAGTCGGCAGGTGCCCGAACGGCGCAATTCCAGCCTCGAGCCGAGCTTCATGGGAATACTGCCGGCGCATGGACTCTATGCTCGCCATGTCCGCAATCTGAGCGTCACCGATTGCGGCTTCGACACGGCAGCGCCCGACGCGCGGCCTGCGGTTGCACTGGAGAATGTCGACGGCGCGGTGATCGATCGCGTGACGTCGCCCAAGCCGCGCGATGCGGCTGTCCGCACCGGTGCGGACAGCCGAAACGTCGCGATCGGATCGCTGGCGACCCGAAGCTGACAAAATCGCGCCCGGCCGGAGCCGGGCGCGCCAGTTACGGCAGGGGGGAGCCGCTCAGTTGCTGCCGTCTTCCGCGGCATCCTTCACTTCGCCCTTGCTCATCGCCGAGACGAGCACGTCGCCGCTGGCGCTGAAATTGCCGGCGGGCAGCGTCGCCACCTTGCGGCCGACCAGCACATCGAGCGATTCGATCCGCCCGCGCGCGTTGCGGTTGACCTGCTGGAGCTTGCCGATCAGGCGCCCCTTCGCATCCTCGACGCGCGCGCCGGGTTCGAGCACGGCGGCAGGATTGGCTGCGGCCGTCGAGATCATGCCGGTGCCCTCGGCCGAGCCATAGCCCGACGCGCTGCCGGCCCCGGCCGATCCGCCGGCGGAACCGCTGCCCGACCCGCTCCCGCCGAGGCCGCCGCCGAGATTCCCGGCATTGCCGAGTGCGCCGCGCGCGCCATCCGCCGCGCCGCGGGTGCGCTCGACCGCGCCAGTGGCAGTGCTGCGCGCCGTGCCGACCGCGCTGCCCGCGCGATCGCGCAGGCCGGTGGTCGCGCCACGCACATCATCGGTGCCGATCAGGTCAGCGGACGCACCACCCGATGCGCTGCCGGACGCGTCACCGCTGCCCGACAGGCCGGTGCTGCGGCCAAGCGTGCGGGTCTGGTTGTCGAGCGTGCCGCCGATGCCGCCATCGGCGCGACCGCTTGCGCTCGCCTTACCGCTGCGGCGGTCGACATTGCGCTCTACCTCGGCCGAGCCGCTGGCGCGCTTGGTTGCGCGGGTCGTTTGCTCGACCGGCGCGTCGAGCCGGTCGAGCGGAACGCGTTCGAGCGGGCGGCTGATCGGGCGATCGAGCATGCCGCCGGCCGGACGGTTGAGCGTTCCGCCCAGTGTACCGCCGAGCTGGCCACCCAGTCCGCCGGTGAGGCCGCCGCCACCGCCCAGCAGCTGTGCCGAAGCGGGGGCCGAAAGGGTGAGGGCCGCGACTGCGGCGGCCGAAAGGAACAGGGTCTTCATCGCTTCCTCCTTCGTCGCGCGCCGGGCTTTGCAGCGCGCTTCGAAAGGGGAACGGATGTGGTTGCGGATTTAATCCCCGAAGCGGTTCAGCGTGGCCGCGTGGCGCAGTCGCCACAGACCAGCCCGCGGCCGAACTGCCTGTCGGCGCCACGCTTGCCCAGGTCGCGTGCCTCGCCGTCGAGCCCGCGGAGCGCCGCTTCGATCCCACCGCTACCCAGATGCGCCGACAGCCGTGCTGCGACGAAGGGCGCGGCATAGGAGGTGCCGCGCACGCGCTGCGCCTTGCCCGATGCGTTCGCGGCCAGCAGGTCCGCCCCCGGCGCGGCATAGTCGAGCCTGAGCGCGCGCCCGGCCTCGATCAGTACCCGTCCACGCGCATCGACGCCGGTGACCGCGATCGCCTGCGGATAGGAAGCCGGATAGGCGGGCGGAGCGGCGGGGCCGTCATTGCCCACCGCTGCGACCACCACCGTGCCCAGCCGCCGCGCCGCCGCGACGACGCGCGCGAGCAGCGGGTTGGGCGGTCCGGTCAGGCTCACCACGACCACTGGAACCTTCTGACGCACCATCCACGCCAGCCCCTGCGCAAGCGCTGCGGCGTTACCCCCAGCGGGGTCGGTGCCATAGATGTCGGCGATATGCAGCCGCGCGCCCGGCGCGCTCGCGCGGATGCCGTTGCCCCCTGCGATCAGGGATGCGATCGCCGCTGCGTGGTCGTTCGCGCGGGGCGCTCCGGCCACGAACCCTTGTTGCGCGGAGACTCCCGCCGTGCCCGGCGGCACTCCGCCGTCGATGATCCCGATCCGTCCTGCGGCACCGGCCTGCGCCAGTGCCGGTGCAGATGCCGCAGGTGCCGCCGCACTGCCGCTGGCGAAATAGAGCTGATCTGCACTCACTTCGCGCTGGCCGGCGATCTTGCGCAGCTCGCGTAGCGCGCGTCCGATCGCCATGCCGGGCGGCGTCTCGAACCGGGCAAAGCCGATGCCGAGTCCGTCGAGTTCGACCTGCTCGATCAGCCGGAATCCGCGTGCCGTTGCCGCATCGACCGCCGCCCGGTCGGGGTCGAGCATCATCAGTTCCCCCGCGCGCACCGCATTGCCATCAGGGTCGATCGCGATGCGGTCGGGATGGCGCCGGACCAGCGCGCGCGTCCGCTCGACCTGTTGCCGCGCCAGCGACCGGGCATCGTCGAGCGTGCGATCGAGATCGCCGACCGTCCCGGTCATGCGATCCACCACCCCGCCGACCGGGGGCACCGATGGCAGTTGTGGAAGTAACTGGGCGCTCGCGACGGGCGCGAGCAGGAGCAGGCCTCCGGTGACGATGCGTGCGAACCCCATGGCCGGCATCCTAGACTTGCGATTTTTCTGCGTCATGCTGGATGAAACGCGCGGAGCCATCCGTTTCATCCCGGCAAGCAACAAGGCTGTCACCGATTGGCTTTCGAGGAAGAACTGCTGGGTCATCTGCCGCGGCTGCGCCGCTTCGCCCATGCGCTCGCCCGCAGTGCGGCGGATGCCGACGATCTGCTTCAGGCATCGGTCGAGCGTGCGCTCCTCAAGCGCCGTCAATGGGAGCCGGGAACGCGACTGGATAGCTGGATGTACCGACTGATGCGCAATCTGTGGATCGACACCGTCCGCGCCGAAACGCGCCGCGGCGAGACCTTCGTCCCGCCCGAGGCGGGCGAGGCGATCGGCACCGTTGGCGGTCAGGAAATGGCGGTCGAGCTTGGCAAGATCGCGCAGGCGATGCGCACCCTGCCGCCCGAGCAGCGCGAAGCAGTCGCGCTCGTGGTGATCGAGGGGTTCGCCTATAAGGAGGCCGCCGAAATCCTCGACATTCCGATGGGCACGCTCACTTCGCGCCTGGTGCGCGGACGCGAGGCGCTGATGGTAAGACTGGGAGAAGCGGCATGACGATCGATCCCGAAACGCTCATGGCCTATGCCGATGGCGAGCTCGATCCGATTGCCGCCAGGCGCGTCGAGGCTGCGATCGCCACAGACCCCGTGCTTGCCGCACAGGTCGAACAGCATCGCGAGCTCGCCGCTTCGCTCCGCGCAGCCTTCGACCCCGTTGCTGTCGCGCCGGTCCCGCCCGTTGTCGAAACGATGCTGCGCGAGTCAGCCAAGATCGTCCCGCTCGCTCCGAAATCCGCCCGTCGCGTGCGTCCCTTCTGGATGGGCGCGGTCGCCGCCAGCCTCGTCGCGGGCCTGCTGGCCGGGCCGCTGCTGCTCCCGCGAGATCCCGGCGGGGTCGCGATGCGCGACGGCACCGCGATCGCGAGCGGCGAGGTAGCGAAGGCGCTGGGCACCCAACTCGCTTCGGTACAGGCGCCGGACGCGCCGGTCCGCGTCGGCGTCACCTTCCGTGACGGCACGCAGCGCTGGTGCCGCACGTTCGAGGCGGGCGCGACCGGTGGCATCGCCTGCGCGCAGGGCAAGGAGTGGCGGATCGAACGGCTCTATGGCGGCGTCTCGCAACAAAGCGGCGCCTATCGCCAGGCCGGGTCGCCTGCGGCGGCGATGATGGCCGATGCGCAGGCGATGATGGCGGGCGATCCGCTCGATACCCCCGCCGAAAAGGCCGCGCGCGACGGCGGCTGGCGCTAGCAGCGTCTGCCCGACGCCCAGCGGATCGCGTTGCCGATCAATGTCTGGTGCAGTGGCTCGGCATAGGTTTCCGCCTTGTGGCCGAGCGAGGAGAAGATCATCCGGCCCTTGCCCATGCACCGGGTCCAGATCACCGGATGTGGCTTGCCCATCCGCACCCGCTCGGGAAAGGGTTCGTAGGTGGTCTCATCCACGGTGGCGAGGATACGGGTGCCGCTACCGACGGGAATGCGGTCGAACGAATACCATTCCTCGGTCCGCACCCATTTGGCGGGCAGGCGGCGCATCGCCGGATGGTTACGCTCGATCACGTCGATCGTCGCCTGCTGGAATTGTTTGGGCCGTCCGGTGTGGCCGATGAACTGCGCGCCGATCAGCGTTTCCGGCCACCATTTCCAGTCATAGCTCGGATCGCCGCTCGCGCCGTGGAGCAGCACCACGCCCCCGCCGCGCTCGACCCACGCCTTGAATGCCGTGCGCTGCCCTTCGTCGAAGATATTCCCGCTGGTGCTGTTGAACACCACGGTCGCGAACTTTGCGAGGTCGCGCGGGTTCATGACCGCGGCATTCTCGGTCTCGAACACATCGCGGCCCTGCTTGCGGACCAGATCGGTCAGCACCCGCTTGGCCGCGTCGATCTGCTCGGGATCGCGGAAGCCGTTGGTCTTGGACAGCACCAGCACCGCGCCCCGCCGCAGCTTGGGGAGCGCGGGCGGCGCGGTGTCCATCACCGGGGTGGGCCAGTTGCGCGGGTCGCGCGGCGGTGGCGGGGAGGGGGCCGCCTGTGCCGAGAAGATGGCAAGGGCGATCAGGCCGTGCAGGATCATGTGCTATTCCCCTCTCGTCATCCCGGCCTTGTGCCGGGATCCACGCCGCCCAGTTTCGTGTCCTTGAGCCTCTCGTGCAGTGCTCGCCTCCCGGTGGATCCCGGCACAAGGCCGGGATGACGGGGAGAGTCAGTTCCGCGGGCCCGCCGCCTCGATCACCGTGCGTGCCTCTTCCGGCCAGTCGCGGTCGGGGACGAGGAAATTGCCCCGCGCATCATTGCCGATCTCGGGCAGCCAGCGCCCACCGGTCGACATTGAGTTGTGCCAGTTGCCGGACGCCTTGTTGTCGGTCGAGATTCGGCGCCGGAACATGCCGCCCGCGGTGTTGATGTTGAGCCATTTGCCCCCGGTCTCGACGACGTTGCCGGTGACGGTGAAATGCTTGCTGCCCTCGTCCAGATAGATGCCGATCCGGTTCGAGATGTCGAAGATGTGGTTGTTGCGGATGATCGAATTGGGGTTGGCCGAGAGGTTGTAGATCGCCCCGCCATCCTCGTACCACAGCTTCACGCCGTGAATGCGGTTGCCCTCGACCAGCGTGTTGCGCAGCGTCGTCGGCGTCGTGAACTTGGGGTTGTGGACGTAGCCCTTCTGCTTCTCGTCGTAATTCGGATTGCCGCCCGCGTCGTTATAGCCCCAGCCCCAGCCGACCGCGATCGCGTCGTACGGCGCGTCCGAGATGTCGTTGTGCCGGATCGTCGCACCGTCGATGTACGTCGTCAGGATTGCGGCATTGTCCTTGTAGTCCTGGCTGACGGTGACGACGGTGTTGTCCTCGATCACCAGGTTGCGGTTGATCAAATTGGGGTCGGTCGGGTGGTGCGCGTCGGTGCGCACGCCGCCCGCCATGATCGCGCCGCCCGACAGGATCGAGAAGCGGTTGCGCGAAACACGGATGCCGCTGGTGGCAAGGCCGACGCCGGTCAGGTGCGCGACCGGCTCGTTGCCGATTCCCAGCGCGATCTGGCCGAGCTGGGTGAAGTGGTTGCCCTCGAACGCGATGTCGCGCGCCGCCGACACCTGCACCGCCGCCGGCATCTGGTGCCATTTGAGGCGCATCGATTCGAACTCGACACAGCCCCAGCCGCATGTGTCCCACGCATCCTTGGGCCGGATCGGCGAGACGTCGCTGAGATAGGCGCCGCTCTGCTGGTTGGCATAGCCGGTCGGCTTGCTGGGCCCCATCCATGAGGTGTGGGCAAAGGTGAGGCCGCGGAAGGTGAGGCGCTCGACCGGCGCCGCGGGCGTGCCGCTGATCGACACCAAAGTCTCCAGCGTCGGCACGACGACCTTCAGATCCTTGATGTCCTCGTCGATCCCTGCGCGCAGGTAGAGCTTGCCCGCTTCGGGCTCGATCACCCATTGGTGATAGCGCGCATGCCAGTCATTGGTCTTGCCGATGAATTCGAGCGCGTTGACCAGGAACAGCCGCGAATCGTCCGGGAAGATCGGCTTGCTGACCGTGTCATAGCCCCAGGTGTTGTTGTCCCAGGCGGGCTGCTGCATCGTCACCGTCGTGCCGCTGATCGACTTTACCGGCGAATAGCGGTCGGTGAAGAATCCGGTCGCCTCAAGCTCGAGCCGGTCGGGGCGGGCGAGCTTGCCGACATAGTCGTATTTCGGGTTGGTGATCTCGAATCCGTTGGGGCCGAATTTCACGTCGGACGCGCGCAGCTCGATCCACGGGCGCTCGGCGACGGTGCCGTTGACCCAGATCTGGCGCGTGTCGAGCCCCTTGGGGGTCGTGGCGACATAGATGCGGCGCTCTTCGTCGAAGCTCGCGAAACCGGTGACCTCGATCCCCGACGAGATGACCGGCTTGGCACCCTCGGCCGCGCGCCACTCGACCTTCTTGCCGTTGAGGCCGCCATCGGCACGCCGGAACACCAGCGGCTTGGCCAGCTTGTAGGTTCCGTCGGCGAGCAGGACGGTGACGTCGTTCTTGCCATTGCTTGCGCGCACCAGCGTCTGCGCGCGCTCCAGCGTGCGCACGGGCTTTGCCGTGGTCCCCGGATTGCGGTCTTCGCCGCCCGGCGCGACATGTACCGTCACCTGCGCCATCGCGGTCGAGGCACAAAGAAGGGCGGCGCTGAGGGCCAGCGTACGTGCGATCATCGGGAACTCTCTCCTATCTATCGTCACCCCGGCCTTGTGCCGGGGCCACTATGCCTCGCGCGCTGCGCTCGCGCCTCATGTTCGTCGTTCGCCTCTCGGTGGACCCCGGCACTAGGCCGGGGTGACGGGGAGGGGAATTCAGTTCACCCAGCCGCCGTCGATCACATTGACGGTGCCGGTGGTGAAGGCGCTTTCGTCGCTGGCGAGATAAACGGCCAGGGCCGCCAGCTCGCTCGTCCGGCCGAACCGGCCCATCGCCTGGCGGGCGGTGAATTCGGCATAGGCCTTTTCGAAATTGCCGGTGTCGTGCAGCCGCTGGATCAGCGAGGGCGTCTCGACCGTGCCGGGGCAGATCGCGTTGCAGCGGATGCCCTTGGTCACATAGTCGATCGCGACCGACTTGGTCAGACCGATCACCGCCGCCTTGGTCGCGCCATAAGCGAAGCGGTTGGGCACCGCCTTGATGCTCGAACAGACCGACGACATGTTGATGATCGATCCGCCGCCGCGCGCGATCATGTTGGGCAGCACCGCGCGGATCATGCGATATTGCGCCGTGACGTTGAGCGACTGGGAGAAGTCCCAGGCATCCTCGTCGCAATCGAGGATCGTGCCGGCATGGACGAAGCCTGCGCAATTATAGAGGATGTTCAGTTCGGGGAATTCGGCGGCGATCGCCTGCACGGCTTCCTTGCTGGTCACGTCGAGCTGCCGCGCTTCGGCGCCCTCCAGCCCTTCGAGCGCCTCTGCGCGAACGTCGGTGGCGATCACCCGCGCGCCTTCGCGCACAAAGGCTTCGACGGTGGCCCGGCCGATGCCCTGGCCCGCCGCGGTCACCAGTGCGATCTTGCCTTCGAGACGGCCCATAAACTCTCCAATGGGTTGATTGCGGCGTAGACAACGCCTTTTGTATTCGTATGATGAATTATGTTTGAGCATCATGCAAGCATCGATCGCCGCTCGACCCTCGGGCTGCTCGCTCTCATCTTCGGCACGCCTGCCGCGGCGCAGATTGCGCTCGACGGCCACGGGGTGGAGGATATCCGAAAACATGGCGCGCGCGGTGACGGGCGCGCGATCGACAGCCCGGCGATCAACCGCGCGATGCAGGCAGCGGCGAAGCGCGGCGGCGGCGTGGTGCTGGTGCCGCCGGGCCGGTATCTGAGCTTCTCGATCCGCCTGCTCGACAATGTGACGCTGGCGCTTTCGGCGGGCGCGGTGATCGAGGCGGCGGACCCGGACATTCATGGCCGGAACTACGATCCGCCCGAAAACTATCTGGAAGAGCAGTTCCAGGATTTCGGGATCACCCATGTTCACAACAGTCTGATCTATGCCGACGGGGCGTCGAACATCGGCGTGGTCGGCCACGGCATGCTGCACGGGCTGGGGCTGGATCGCGACGGACCGGGGGACCGCTGGTGGAAGCGCGACACCTGGCAATCGGCCAAGGCGCTGGGGATCAGCCCGAAGGAGTATATGCTGCGCGACGCGAAGGAAGCGGCGCAGGTCGGGCGCGCGAACAAGACCGTCGGCTTGATGAACTGCCGCAACGTCCGGCTCCAGGATTTCACCATCCTCCAGGCCGGGCATTTCGGGATCATCGCGCACGGCTGCACCAACATGGCGCTGGACGGGATCGTCATCGACACCGACCGCGACGGGATCGACATCGATTGCTGCCGCGACGTGCGGGTGATCAACTGCACCGTCAACGCGCCCAAGGACGACGCGATCGTGCTCAAGAGCAGCTATGCGCTCGGCCGCAAGACGATGTGCGAGGACATATTGGTCCAGGGCTGCAAGACCAGCGGCTATGCGATGGGATCGCTGCTCGACGGCAGCTATCGCCTGTCCGACTATGGTTCGCCCGACGGCAATGGCGTGCTCGGGCGGATCAAGATGGGGACCGAGACCAATGGCGGGTTCCGCAATGTTCGCATCTCCGACTGTATCTGCACCAACAGCCGCGGCATCCTGGTCGGTATCGTCGATGGCGGGCTGATGGAGGATGTGGTGGTGAGCGGCATTTCCCTGCGCGATCCGGTCAACCACCCGCTGTTCGTCCACCACGCCGCGCGGATGCGCGCGCCCAAGGGCACGCCGGTCGGCAAGATCCGCCGCGTCCGGTTCGAGGATGTCCAGGTCTCCGGCGCCGACCTGCGCTATCCCTGCGGGGTCGAGGGCATTGCCGACGGCCCGGTCGAGGATGTGAGTTTCGTTGGTGTCGATGTGACTTCGCCCGGCGGGGGCAGCGCGGCCGATGCGGCGCGCGAGCCCGAGTACCGGCGTGAGACCAGCCTTGAGGTGAGCTATCTCAAGACGCTTCCCGCACATGGCGTCTGGGCGCGGCATGCCAGGCGGCTGACGATCCGCGACTGCCGCTTCGCGGTCGAGAAACCCGATGCGCGGCCGACGGTGGCGCTGCGCAATGTCGAGGGCGCGCTGATCGACGGCCTCGTCTCGAGCAAGCCGCGCGACGCGGCGGTGTCGGCAAAGGACAGCAGCGGGATCGCGCTCGGCGCGGTACAGACGCTGGCATGACGGATCGCCTGACGGATCTGGGGAAGCTCGCCTTCGGCGCGGCGTCGATCGGCAACCTCTATCGCGCGGTACCCGAGGATCAGGCGCTGGAGGTGGTGGCACGGGCATGGGATGCGGGTGTCCGCTATTTCGACACCGCTCCCCATTACGGTTTTGGCCTGAGCGAGAAGCGGCTGGGCGCTGCGCTCGCCGAACTCGACCCTGCGCAAACAGCGATTGTTTCGACCAAGGTCGGCCGGCGGCTCGATCCGCGGCCGGATGCGGACCTGTCGGCGATGCGCCAGGCCTTCGTCTCGCCCGAGCCTTATGAGAGCGTGTTCGATTACAGCTACGACGCGGTGATGCGCTCGTATGAGGACAGCCTCAAGCGGTTGCGTCGCGACCGGATCGACATCCTCTACGCGCACGATATCGGCGCCTTCGCGCATGGTCTCGCGCATCCGGAGCGGTTCGCCGAGTTCATGGGCGGCGGCTATCGCGCAATGCTCGAGCTGCGCGATTCGGGCGCGGTCGACGCGATCGGGCTTGGGGTCAATGAGGTCGCGGTGTGCATCGAGATGCTCGGTGCGGGGGACATCGACCTGATCATGCTCGCCGGGCGCTATACCCTGCTTGAGCAGGATCCACTCGACGACCTGCTCCCGCTCTGCGCGCGGCGTGGCGTGCGGCTGGTGATCGCCGGGCCGTATAATAGCGGTATCCTCGCCAAGGGCGTCCGCCATGGCGGCGCGATTCCCAACTTCAACTACGAGCCTGCCCCGCCCGAAATCGTCGCGCGGGTCGGGGCGATCGAGGATATCTGTATACGTCATGGCGTGCCGCTGGCCGCCGCCGCGCTGCAGTTCCCGCTCGCGCACCCGCAGGTCGCTTCGGTGGTGCCGGGGATGGGGTCGGCCCGTCAGGTCGACGACGCGGTGGCACTGATGTCGCAGGTCATTCCTGCGGCGCTATGGACCGAACTCAAGGATGCAGGGTTGATCCGCCGGGACGCACCGGTCCCGGCGTGATCCCGCGCACTTATCCCTTGCGGGTGGTCTCGAACAGGAACCAGGCACGCTCCTCGGCCTGATCGGTCCATTCGTCGAGGATACCGCTGGTGGCGTTGTCCTTGGCCTCGTCGACGATCTCCTTCGCCTCGCGCAGCAGCGCGATCAGCTTGAGATTGTCGTCGCGCAGCTCGGCCAGCATCTCCTCGGGTGCGACGAAGTCCTTGTCATTGTCCTTGATCGTCTGGTGGCGCGAAATGTCGCCGACCGAGCGCAGCGTGGCGTTGCCGGTCTTGCGCACGCGCTCGGCGATCACGTCGGTGGTCGCGAGGATCTGCGCGGCCTGATCGTCGAGCAGCAGGTGATAGTCGCGGAAATGCGGGCCCGAGACGTGCCAGTGGAAATTCTTGGTCTTGAAATACAGCGCGTAGCTGTCCGCCAGAATGCCGTTCAGCGCCTGCGCCACGGTCTTGGTGTCGTTGCGGTTGAGGTCGGTCGGCGTCTTCAGCGCGGCGGTCGTGTCGGCCATGATTCGCTCCTGATCGGTTGAGTCGGCTATGAAACGATCCCCTGCCACATAGGGTCCGTTGTTGCGCTGCGGAAAGTGCGATCAGGGTAATCGAGCGGCTAGATCAGGCGGAGCGCGCCCGCTGCGAGTACGGCCCCCGTTGCGAGGCAGATCAGCCCGAAGCCGATGCGGTACGGGCCGATCGGCAGCTTGCGCCAGGCCTTCTCCCCCATCAGCGCTGCGGCGGTGTTGACGACCAGCGCCGCCAGCGTCGCGCCGATCGCGGCGAGCACGGGTGCGGGCTCCTGCGCGGCAAAGGCGAGGGTGAAGAATTGCGTCGTGTCGCCCGCGGCAAGGATACCGATACCGCACAGCGACGTTGCGAACGTCCCGAGCTTCCAGCCCTCGAGCCGATCGGGTGGTTTCAGGCGCCACAGCGCACCCATCGCTGCGAACCCCAGCGCCAATGCAAGCAGCAGCTGGCGGGCGTTGGGGGTCAGCATCGGCGCGATCAGCATGCCTCCGGTGGCCGCCACAGCATTGCCCGCGGCATGCGCGAGGAAGGCGGCGAAGGCGACGGTGAAGGGTTTGCCGAACCGGTCGGCCAGGATCGCGGCCAGCCAGGGCGACCGGTCGCCCGCCTGTGCCAGCAAGACGGCGATGAAGGCGGGGACGAGCGAATCCATCAGGCCGCCATATCAGGCGCCGAGGCGGATCGAACAGGCAGCGGTAAAGGCGGCGGCGGTGCGCGGATCGTCGCGCCCGCAGCTGACCGCGTCGCGCAACAGCGCCAGCCCGTCCGCGATCATCGGCCCGCGCTGGCCGGCGGCAAGCGCCGATTCGAGCGCATGGACCACCGGAAGTGCCGGGGTGATGCCGTTGGCGAGTGCGATTCGCCGGATTGCGTCGAGATCGGCGGCAAGCTCGGCGGTCGCGGCCCGCGCCGCACGCGCGCCGATCGAATCGATTCGCTGGCCAAGCTCATCAGCCAGCACCCAGTTGCGTGCATCGGTCATCGCGGTTCTCCCCCTGCGATCCTCACCGCGGAAAGGTGCGCCAGCCATGGTTAATGCCTCGCTAATCGGCTTGAATCTCGTCCTCGCGCTTGACATTGCGAGCCCTTCAGGCCATGCGCCCACCCCTGACAGCGGCCTGCCAGCGCGCGGCCGCTTTATTCTTTTGAACGAAACTGCAGGATTTGGGCGATGGCCAAGCCGACAACCGTGAAGATCAAGCTCGTCAGCACTGCTGACACCGGCTTCTTCTATGTCACCAAGAAGAACCCCCGTACCCAGACCGAGAAGCTGAGCTTCCGCAAGTACGATCCCGTCGTGCGCAAGCATGTCGAGTTCAAGGAAGCGAAGATCAAGTAATCCGGCTCCGGCCGGATCGCGCCGCCCCGCATCGACGGGGCTGAAGGCCGCGGGCGAATCGCCTGGCGGCCTTTTCGCTTGCCTGAGGTTTCGGCGCCGGCCCGCGCCGCCGGCTCACAAGAGCGCCTGTACTTCCTGGACGAAGCGCATCACCGAGATCGGCTTGGTGACATAGGCGTTGGCGCCTGCCGCGCGGATCCGGGCCTCGTCCTCCTGTCCGGCATAGGCGGTCACCGCCATCACCGGAATGTCCCTGAGCGCCGGGTCGCCGCGCATCCGCCCGATGATGTCGAGGCCGGAGATGTGCGGGAGCTGGATGTCCATCACCACCAGATCGGGGTTGAAGGCCCGCGCGGTCGCCACCGCCTCACGCCCGTCTCGCACCGGCGAGGTTTCGAAGCCGTGCGCGCGCAGCAGGTCGCAGAAAAGTTTGAGGTTGAGTTCGTTGTCCTCGACAACCAGCACCCTTTTTGCCACGCGCAATCTATCCATCAAAGAGGTCGGGCAAGCTCTAGGCGATGCGCGCTGGCGAGACAAATGAGGACGCAACCGCACTGGCGCTCGCTGCGCTGGGCTGGACGGTGTCAGATGTCACCCGCGCACACCGGTTGCTCGACATGACGGGCCTCACCCCAACCGATCTGCGCGCGCGCGCCGGCGAGCCGTCGGTGCTCGCGGCGGTGCTTGGGTTCCTCGAGGCTTATGAGCCCGATCTGGTCGCCTGTGCCGAGGCGATCGATTCCGAGCCTGCGGCGCTGGTGGCCGCTCGCGCGAAGCTGGAGATGGCATGAAGCCGCTGTTGATCTGCGATTGCGACGAGGTGCTGCTGCACATGGTGCGGCATTTCAGCGCATGGCTCGACGAGGCGCATGACGTCGATTTCGACGTGTCGAATCACGACTGGCCCAATGCGATGAAGCGCCGCGACGGCGGCGAGCTGACGCATGAGGCGATGTGGGGGTTTCTCGACGGCTTCTTCCCTGGCCAGATGGCGCGGCAGACACTGGTGCCGCACGCGCGCGCGGCGCTGGCCGCGCTGGCGCAGACGGCGGACATCGTCATCCTCACCAATTTGCAGGATCATTGCCGCGAGCATCGCATCGCGCAGCTCGACACGCACGGCATCGTCCATCACGTCGAGTGCAATCAGGGCGGCAAGGGGCGGCCGGTGGCGCGGCTCGTCGAGGAGCATGGCGCGGGCGTTGCCGTGTTCGTTGACGATCTCGCCCAGCATCACGAATCGGTTGCGCGTGCCGCGCCCGACGTCTTCCGCCTCCACATGGTGTCCGAACCTGCGATGGCGTCGCACGTACCTGCTGCACCCTATGCGCACGCGCGGATCGACGACTGGCGCGAGGCGGAGCGCTGGATTTCCGCACGATTTGCCGCCGGGCAACCGGCAACCGAAGTTGAACCCCTGGGAGATGCTAGATGACTGATGTGCACGCCAAGCTTGCCGAACTCGGCCTGACCCTGCCCGAGGCGGCCGCGCCGGTCGCGGCCTATGTGCCGACCGTGCTGGCGAGCGGGCTGCTCCATATTTCGGGCCAGCTTCCCTTCAAGGACGGCGCTGTGATGACCGGCCGTCTCGGCGAAGACCGCGATGTCGCCTACGGTCAGGAGGCGGCCGAGCGCTGCGCATTGATGCTCGTCGCGCAGATCGAGAAGGCACTGGGCGGGTTCGACCGGGTCGAGCGGATCGTCAAGCTCGGCGTGTTCGTGAATTCGGCACCGAGCTTCACCGAACAGCCCCAGGTCGGCAATGGCGCGTCGGAGCTGATGGAGAAGCTGTTCGGCGAGGCCGGCCGCCATGCACGCGCCGCGGTGGGCGTCGCGGCGCTGCCGCGCGGCGCTGCGGTCGAGGTCGACGCGATCGTCGCAGTGCGTTGAAGTCAGCGGTGCCGGGCGCGGGAGCGGTCGGCACCGTTCCGTCACAACCGTGACAATCCTGTTGCACCGCCGCAACATCCGCGGCGCAATTGTCACGGTCGGACGAAAGGTGATTGTGCAGCGCAGCGGAATGCGGCAAAAACGCCTCAGCAATCGGAAATAGCCGCGCCGGGGTGAAGGCCCTGAGCCAAAGGCGGCGTCCCGATCGCTGGCAGGTTGGGACCACTCGCATTTAGACGAAAGGGATCCCATGCGTTTCACCAAAGCCATTGTCGGCGCTCTGCTGCTGGCGGCCACCGCGACTCCTGCCTTTGCGCAGGAAGAAACCGATGCGCCCGCGCCGATCACCATCACCGGCAGCGCGACCGTGGTCAGCGACTATCGCTTCCGCGGTTTTTCGCAGTCGAACGAGGAAGCTGCGATCCAGGGCGGCTTCACCGTCACCCATGAGAGCGGCCTCTATGTCGGGACCTGGGGGTCGAGCATCGGCTTCAACAACGGCACCGAAATCGACGTGATCGCGGGCTTCGCCAAGGAAGTTTCCTCGGGCCTGACCGCGGATATCGGCGCGACGGTCTATCTCTATCCGGGTTCGTCGAACACGACGGTGATCGAGCCCTATTTCGCGATGACCGGCACCGTCGGTCCTGCGACGATCAAGGGCATGGTGGCCTGGGCGCCGGGCGGGCAGGATTCGCTGGCCGGCGACAGCGCGGTCTATCTGTCGGGTGATGTCGGCGTGGCCGTTCCCTCGACCCCGTTCAAGCTCAAGGGCCATCTCGGTTTCTCCAAGAGCGACAGCTTCCTGGGCGGTCTGGACGGCGATGTGTTCGACTATTCGGTCGGCGTCGAGGCGACGTGGAAGGTGCTGACCTTCGGCGTGTCCTACGTCAACACCGATGCGCCGCGTCTGGGCGGGTATAAGGAAGCGGTCGGCGCCGACGGCGCGGTCCTCTTCTCGCTGGGCGCCGCCTTCTAAGCGTTCGCTGCTTCAAGAAACGGCAAGGGCCGCGGAACCGGGTTCCGCGGCCCTTTTCTGTTGGACGTTCCCGGCGTGGTGCCGGGTGATCAGTTCTGCGGCGTCGGGCTGGGGGTCGGCGCGGGCGTTGCAGGCGCCGCGCCCGTCGCGGTGCGCGCGTCGCGGCCATCGCCCTGCGGCGCGGCGACGATGTCGCGTGTGGTGCTGCCCTTGTCGATCACATTGGTGCCCGGGCTGCCCGCCGAGGAGCGGACGCCGACATCGGCGGCGCTGTTGCCACCTGCAGCCTGGATCGCCGCCTGTTCGGACGCGCTGCGCTGCGCTGCGCCGCCGAACAGCGCGTCGAGCGCCTGCTGCGACGGGCCGCCCGAATCCTGCGGGCGCGGGGCGCCGGGCTGGGGCGGACGGAGCGCAAAATCGGGCGGGATCACCAGCGGCGCCTGACGCGCCACGGCGAACTCGTCGGGGCGCTTGCGGTTGAGCATGCCGCCGCTGCCGCAGCTGACGAGCAGCATCGCCGATCCGCCGACGGCGGCGATGAGGACGGATTTACGCATTGGCATTCTCCACAGGGGCAGCGTCGGCACTTGCTTCGGCCTTTGGTTTTTCACGCACGAACAGCGCCCGGATGAGCAGGATCACGACGCCGATGGTAATGGCAGCATCGGCGACATTGAAGACCAAAAAAGGGCGCCATTCGCCGAAGTGCAGATCGGCATAGTCGACGACATAGCCGAAGCGCACGCGATCGACGATGTTACCGAGCGCGCCGCCCAGCACCAGCGCCAGCGCGAGCAGGTCGCCGCGGTTCTTCTCGCGCGCCATCCAGAAGCCGACGCCGATCGCGATCACCGCGGTCATCACCACCAGCCCCCAGCGCATCAGCTCGGTCTCCGCGGCCAGCAGGCCCAGCGACACGCCGTTATTGGCGACGAAGCGCAGGTCGAAGAACGAGAGTATCTCACGCACCGCGCCCGGATAGGCGATGCCCAGCCCCTCGACGACGAACGCCTTCACCGCCTGATCGGCGATGAAGATCAGCGCGGCGAGCGCGAAACCAAGGGTACGATTGCGATTCATGAGGTCACCTTGGTGCAGCGGTGGCACAGCGCGCCGTCGGCTTCAACCTCCGGCAGCAAGCGCCAGCAGCGGCCGCACTTCTCATGGCTGGTGCGCGACACCGTCACCTCGCCGTCCTTGAGCTTCACATCGGCGACGATGAACACCTCGGCCAGCTCGGCGGCGGGCCGCAGCATCCCGGGCACCGTGACCTCGGCCTCCAGGCTCGACCGGATCGTCTTCTCGCGGCGCAGGGGCTCGATCGCCTCGGTCACCTTCTCGCGCAGCGCGCGGATATCGGCCCATTCGGTGCTGATCGCGTCGTCGCCGGGCAGGGCGGGAAGCTCGGGCCATTCGAGGAAATGGACCGACCCGTCCTCGGACGGATAGCGGCTCTGCCACACTTCCTCGGCGGTGAAGGCCAGGATCGGCGCGGCATAGCGGACCAGCGCATGGAACAGCAGGTCGAGCACAGTGCGATAGGCGCGCCGCTTGGGATCGCTCTCCGCGTCGCAATAGAGGCAGTCCTTGCGGATATCGAAGAAGAAGGCCGACAGGTCCTCGTTCATGAAGTCCGACAGCGCACGGGCGTAACGGTTGAACTCATAGGCTTCCGCCGCCGAGCGCAGCTCGACATCGAGGTTGCCCAGCTTGTGGAGCACGTACAGCTCCAGCTCGGGCATCGCCTTGACGTCCACCTTTTCCGCATCGGTGAAGCCGTCGAGCGCGCCGAGCAGATAGCGGAAGGTGTTGCGGATTTTGCGGTAGGCGTCGCCGGTGCCGCCCAGCACTTCCTTGCCGATGCGGACATCGTCGAAATAGTCGGTCTGTGCGACCCAGAGGCGCAGGATGTCGGCGCCGCTTTCGTTGATCACCTTGAGCGGATCGACGACGTTGCCGAGGCTCTTGGACATCTTGCGGCCCTGCCCGTCGAGCGCGAAGCCGTGCGTCAGCACCGCGTCATAGGGCGCGCGGCCTCGCGTGCCGGCGCTTTCGAGCAACGACGACTGGAACCAGCCGCGATGCTGGTCGGAGCCTTCGAGATACAGGTTGGCGCGAACGCCTTCGCCGTAACGCGCCTCGATCACGAAGCTG
The DNA here is from genome assembly GCF_059420685.1 of Sphingomonas sp. GW821-FHT03E12. Taxonomy (NCBI): domain Bacteria; kingdom Pseudomonadati; phylum Pseudomonadota; class Alphaproteobacteria; order Sphingomonadales; family Sphingomonadaceae; genus Sphingomonas; species Sphingomonas sp. GW821-FHT03E12. The sequence goes on along the minus strand of NZ_JBWKUF010000001.1, from coordinate 201,688 downwards.
TGGGTCGAGCCACTGTCGAACCACACGTCGAGGATGTCGTTGACCACCTCATAGTCGGCGAGATCATAGTCGGCGCCGAGCAAAGCCTGATGATCCGCGCCGAACCACGCATCGGCGCCGCCCTGGCGGAAGGCGTCGAGGATGCGGGCATTGACCGCTTCGTCGCGGAGGTAATCGCCGGTCTGGCGGTGGACATAGAGCGGGATCGGCACGCCCCAGGCGCGCTGGCGGCTGATCACCCAGTCCGGGCGCCCCTCGACCATCGATCGGATGCGGTTGATCGAACGCTCGGGCACCCAGCGCGTACGCTCGATCGCGTCGAGCGCGAGGCCGCGAAGGGTGGGGGCATTGTGCGGCGCGATCGGTGCGAAGCCCGCAAAGCCTGCGGCGCCGGCGACGGATTCGTCCTCGGCCTGCGCGACGGTGCCTGCCGGGCGGTCCATCGGGATGAACCATTGCGGCGTGGCGCGGAAGATGATCTTGGCCTTGGAGCGCCAGCTATGCGGATAGCTGTGCGCGAAATCGTCGGTCGCGGCGAGCAGTGCGCCGGCCTCACGCAGGTCGGTGCAGATCGGCCCGTCGCTGGCGACGAACTTCTTGTTGATCACCGATCCCTGACCGCCGAGCCAGGCCCAGTCGGCGCGGTACATGCCCGCGCCATCGACCGCGAAGACCGGGTCGATGCCATGCGCCTTGCACAGCTCGAAATCGTCCTCGCCATGGTCCGGCGCCATATGGACCAGGCCGGTACCCGCGTCGGTGGTGACGAAATCGCCGGGCAGGAAGGGGCGGGGCTTGGCGAAGAAGCCGCCAAGATGGTGCATCGGGTGGCGGGCTACGGCGTTGGCGAGGTCGGAGCCCTTGAAGGTTGCGCCGCGGACAAACTGTAAATGGGAGGCGTAGTCCGCATTAGCCCTTGCGATCTCTGCCTTGTGCCGAGCGGCGAATGCATCAACTAGCGCTTCCGCGATTACAAATGTTGGATCTGCACTGGAACTTGTCGCGACGGGCGCACCTGGAGCCCTCACCGTCACTAGAACGTACTCAACCTCAGGCCCGTAAGCCAAAGCCTGGTTCACCGGAATCGTCCACGGCGTGGTCGTCCAGATCACCGCATGGGCGCCGACCAGCTCGGGGGCGTTGGGCGCCTCGACGATCTCGAACGCGACGTCGATCTGGGTCGAGACAACGTCCTCATATTCGACCTCGGCCTCCGCCAGCGCGGTCTTCTCCACGGGCGACCACATCACCGGCTTGGCGCCGCGATAGAGCTGGCCGCTGGTCGCGAACTTGAGCAGCTCGCCCGCGATCGTCGCTTCGGCGTCGAACTTCATGGTGAGGTAGGGATCGTCCCAGTCGCCGGTGACGCCCAGCCGCTTGAACTGCTCGCGCTGGATATCGACCCATTTCGCGGCATAGGCGCGGCATTCGGCGCGGAACTCGGCCGGGGGAACCTCGTCCTTGTTCAGCTTCTTGGCGCGATAGGCTTCCTCGATCTTCCACTCGATCGGCAGGCCGTGGCAGTCCCAGCCGGGCACATAGGGCGCGTCCTTGCCCATCAGGCTCTGGCTGCGGACCACGATGTCCTTGAGGATCTTGTTCATGGCGTGGCCCATATGCAGGTCGCCATTGGCGTAGGGCGGGCCATCGTGAAGGATGAAGCGCTCGCGTCCCTTCCGCTGCTCGCGCAGCCGGTCATAGACGCCGATGCGCGCCCAGCGCTCGAGGATCGCGGGCTCCTTGGCGGCAAGGCCCGCCTTCATCGGGAAGTCGGTCTTCGGAAGGAAGACGGTGTCGCGCCAGTCGCGCTGCGAGTCAGTGTTTTCGGTCATGCGTTTCGGCCGATTAGAGGAAAGCGTGGGAAGGTGAAAGCGTGATGCCCCTCCCGCGGCCGGGAGGGGCTAGCTAATTCGCAGCGCGGCCCGCGCCGCATCGCAATCCGCGGCGATCTGCGCCTTGAGCGCATCGAGCGAATCGAACTTCGCCTCGTCGCGAATGAACTCGATCAACTCGACCTCGATGGTCTGGCCATAGAGGTCGCCCGAAAAGTCGAAGAAATAGGGTTCGAGCAGCTCGACCGGCGGGTCGAAGCTCGGGCGGACGCCGAGATTGGCGGCGCCGTCGAGGATGCGGCCATCCGGCAGATGCCCGCGCACTGCATAGATGCCGTAGCGCGGGCGGAGATAATTGCCGAGCTGGAGGTTGGCGGTGGGAAAGCCGAGCTCGCGGCCAAGCTTCGCGCCCGGCTCGACCACGCCTTCGATCGCGAAGGGACGGGTGAGGAGCGCAGCGGCGTCGCGCGGCTTGCCGGCCTGAAGCGCCTCGCGGATGCGGCTCGACGAGATCGGCTCGGGGCCGTCGGTGACGGGAGAGACCGTGTCGGTGCTGAAGCCAAGCACCTTGCCGAGCGCGGCGAGCACCGTGACGTCGCCGTCGCGGCCCTTGCCGAAGGTGAAATCGGCACCGGTGACGACGCCACCCGCGCCGATCAGGCCGATCAGCCTTTGATCGGCGAATTCACGCGCCGAAAGCCCGGCGAGGGCGGCATCGAAGCCGAAGACGAGCATCGCATCGGCGCCGGCCTCGCCGAACAGGCGCTGACGCTGGTCGAGTGTGGTGAGGCGGAAGGGTGGGGTATCCGGCCGGAAGAAGCGCATCGGATGCGGATCGAAGGTGGCGACGATCGCCGGGCGGCCCTCGGCCCGGGCGCGCTCGATCGCGCGGCCGACCACCGCCTGGTGACCCCGGTGAAACCCGTCGAAATTGCCGAGCGCGACGATCCCGCCGCGTAAGGGCGCCGGAACCGCGACCGCTCCGTCCAGCCGCTCCATGGGCGCGCCTATAGGGGCAGGACGCGAGGAATCAAATCCTCCCCGGTACGGGGAGGGGGACCGCCGCCGAAGGCGGTGGTGGAGGGGCCGCCCCGCAGAGGGCGGTACTCCGTCACACCGTTTCCGCCGTCTTCGCGGCGGCCCCTCCGTCAGCGCTGCGCGCTGCCACCTCCCCGTGCCGGGGAGGAGTTATTTGCCCGGCGCGATCCCCGCGCGCAGTACGCGAAGCACATTGCCGCCCATCACCTTGCGGATCTCCTCAGGGGTGAAGCCGCGATCGACCAGCGCCTGCGTCACGAAGACCAGTTGCGCGGTGTCGAAGCCGGTGGTGACCGCTCCGTCGAAGTCGGAGCCGAGGCCGACATGGTCGATACCGACCAGATCGCGGACATGCGCGATCGCGGCGGCGACCTTCTCCGGCTCGGTGCCGCAGATCGCCGCATCCCAATAGCCGATGCCGATCACGCCGCCGGTCTTCGCGACCCCGCGAATCTCGTCGTCGGAAAGGTTGCGGTTGACCTTGCACACAGCCTGCACCCCGCCATGGCTGGAGACGACGGGTCGCTTGGCCATGGCGAGAATCTCGGCGACCGACTTGTGGCTGGCATGGGCGATGTCGACGACCATGCCGAGCTGCTCCATGCGGCGCACGGTCTGGCGGCCGAGCGGGGTGAGCCCGCCCTTGGCGATGCCGTGCATCGACCCGGCCAGCTCATTGTCGAAGAAATGGGTCAGCCCGGCCATGCGGAAGCCCGCGGCATACAGCCGGTCGATATTGGCGAGCTTGCCCTCCATGTTCTGAAGGCCCTCGATCGAGAGCAGGCCGCCGACCGGCTGTGACTTTCCGGCGCGTGCGGCGAGCAGCGCGTCGAGATCGGCAGGGGTGCGGATCACGCGCAGCTTGCCGTCCGACGCGGCGGCCGCGCGGTCGAGTTTCTGCGCGTGGAACAACGAGCGCTCAAGCAGCGAGGTCCAGGTGCGCGGCGGCTGGAGCTGGGCGACCGCGAGCATGGTGATGTTGTCGGTGTCGGCGCCGTTGGCGTCGTAATTCTGGTTCTTGGGTGTCTTGGTGACCGAGGAGAAGACCTGAAGTGCGACATTGCCCTCGATCAGCCGGGGCAGGTCGACCTGACCGCGGTCCGACCGGTCGTTGAGGCTGCGCTTCCATAGCAACGTATCCTCGTGGAGGTCGGCGATCTGGAGGCTGGCGTGGAGCTTGCGCGTCTCTGGCGTGACTGTGGGAAGCTTGGTCGCGACGACCTTGTTCATGCCCTTTTCGACGATGCCGGGGGCGAGCGCGAAGAAGGCGAGTGCGGCAACGAGGATGAGCGCGAGCGCCCAGAGCAGCCACTTCCGTTTCATCATTACCCCCTCCGTCATGCCGGACTCGTTCCGGCATCCATCGTGCCGCTGTCGTGCATTGTGTGGGGCAAGCTGGACCCCGGAACAAGTCCGGGGTGACGATTACGTCAAGCGTTCGAGCGTGACGAAGCTGTGCGCGGGACGGTCGCCCTCGGCCGGATGATCCTCGCGCGCGGTTTCGCGCCATTCGGCGCCGAAGGGCGGGACGCTGGCGTCGCCTTCGGGCGAGAGATGGACTTCGGTCAGCTCGATTCGGCCTGCGAGGGGCAGGAACAGCGCGAAGATCTCCGCGCCGCCGATCACTGCGATTTCGCGGTCGCCCGCAAGCGCCAGCGCGTTCTCGACCGAGGTCGCGACCTCGGCACCCTCGCGCTGCCAGGAAGCATCGCGGGTCAGCACGATATGGCGGCGGCCGGGGAGCGGGCTCGGAAAGCTCTCGAAGGTCTTGCGGCCCATGATCATGGGCTTGCCCATGGTCTGCGCCTTGAAGCGCCTGAGGTCGGCCGGCAGGTGCCAGGGCAGCCGTCCGTCCACCCCGATCACGCCATTATCGGCCCGCGCGAGATGGAAGCTGATCAGACGGCGACCTCGGCCTTGATATGCGGCTGGGCGACATAGTCGTGGAGGACGAAATCCTCATACGCGTAGGCGTCGATCGAAGCCGGCTTGCGCAGAATCTCGAGCCGCGGGAGCGGGCCGGGCGCGCGCGAGAGCTGGAGCTCGGCCTGCTCGAGATGATTGGAATAGAGATGGCAGTCGCCGCCGGTCCAGATGAACTCGCCCGGCTCGAGGTCGCATTGCTGGGCGAGCATGTGGGTGAGCAGCGCGTAGCTCGCGATGTTGAACGGCACGCCGAGGAAGATGTCGGCCGAGCGCTGGTAGAGCTGGAGCGAGAGCTTGCCATTGGCGACATGGCACTGGAACAGGCAGTGGCACGGCGCCAGCGCCATCGCGCCGAGTTCGCCCGGGTTCCAGGCGGAGACGATCATCCGGCGCGAGGCGGGGTTTGTCTTCAGCGTCTCGATCAGCTCCTTGATCTGGTCGATATGGCTGCCGTCGGGCGCCTGCCAGTCGCGCCACTGCTTGCCATAGACCGGGCCGAGATCGCCGTTGTCGTCGGCCCATTCGTCCCAGATGCTGACCTTGCGATCGTTGAGCCACTGCACATTGGTGTCGCCGCGCAGGAACCACAACAGCTCGACGATGATCGAGCGCAGATGCAGCTTCTTGGTGGTGAGCACCGGGAAGCCTTCGGACAGGTCGAAGCGCATCTGGTGGCCGAACACGCTGCGCGTGCCGACACCGGTGCGGTCCATCTGCACCGCGCCATGGGCCAATGCCCGTTCCATGAGGTCGAGATATTGCCGCATCGCGGGTCAGCCTAGCCGAGCGCCCGGGTGACGCCAAGCATGGGCGGGCGCGAAGCTGTGGATCGTCTTTCATCCATTATGGAGCAATGCCACTCCGCAGTGGAGGCGGTTGCGCTCGACGGATTCGGCGCGTTCCGGAAGTTTGGTGTCATGGCGTCGCAAGCGTCTCTCCCATCCCCCGGCGCGCCGTTCGAAGCGATCGGCAGACTTGTCGCGGACAGCGTCGCCGGGGAAAGGGTCGAGGTCGCCGCCTTCGCCTATTGCGACCGCGAGGGGAGGATGCTGGGGATCCGGCATGCGCGTGGAAAGGCGACGGACGCGGTCGACCTGCCCGTCAGGCGCGTGGCGATCGACGCGCTCAGCCTGGATGCGGCAGTGGTGGTGATGGCGCACAACCATCCGCGCGGCGAAGCCTGGCCCAGCCGCGCCGATCGCGACGCGACGCGGCGGCTGGCCGATGCGCTGCGTGCGCTCGGCGTCCGGCTGCACGAACATCTGGTGGTGGGACGGGACGAGGCGTGGAGCTTCCGCGCCGCGGGGCTGCTCTAGGCTTACTCGTCCGTGGTCGATTTGGGCGCGGGGGCGCCGGCCCTTTTTGGCGAGGGACGGAAGCGGCAGGCGCGGATCGCCTCGGGCTCGGGGCGCGGCCCTTCCGCCTTGAACATGGCGAGATAACCGCCCGCCGAGGGCATGTCGCGCTTGGTCACGAGCTTGTAGCCGACGGCGGCGAACTCGCATTCGAGCAGTTCGGGCGGCGTACCGTGATTCTGCGTCTCGCGATCGGCATCGACCACGACGACGAGGCCGTCGGGACGCAGCGAGGGACGCATCCGCCAGAGGAATTCATAGGGATCCTCGATCTCATGGTACATGTGCACCATCAGGATGCGATCGAAGCTGTTGTCGGGCAGCTTGGGATCCTCAGGCTCGCCGAGCTTGACGCTGACATTGTCGAGCCGCTCGCGCGATACGCGCTGGGCGAGTGCGTCGCGCACGCCGGGGATGATGTCCTGCGCCAGCACCCGGCCGCGCTTGCCGACGCGGGCAGAGAGGCGGATCGTGTAATAGCCCTCGCCCGCGCCGATATCGGCGACGGTGGTGCCGGGCTTGATCTGGGCGAGATCCATCACCGCATCGGCTTCGTTGAGCCGGTCGCGCGCTTCCTCAGTCGACCAGCGCGCGGAGACGATGGTGGCGACCGGGCGGTCGGCGGCGGGGAAATGGAGCTCCTGCTCCTGTTCGGGCTTGGGCGCCGGGCGCGGCTCGGTGGCGTCGCACCCTGCGATCGCAAGGGCACCCAGCAACAGCAGCGAGGCGCCCTTTGGCCTCAATCCACGTCCTCCACCTCGACCGTTTCGCCGGTCACGCGCTGTGATAGCGCAGCTGCCATGAACGGGTCGAGTGCTCCGTCGAGCACATCTGCGGGCGCAGTGGAAGTGGTTCCGGTGCGCAGGTCCTTCACCAGCTGATAGGGCTGGAGGACGTAGGAGCGGATCTGGTGGCCCCAGCCGATCTCGGTCTTGGCGCTGTACTCGCCCATCGCCGCCGCCTCGCGCTTCGCCAGCTCGGCCTCGTACAGGCGGGCCTTGAGCATCCCCATCGCGGTCGCGCGGTTCTTGTGCTGCGAGCGGTCCTGCTGGCTGGCGACGATGATCCCGCTGGGCACGTGGGTGATGCGGACCGCCGAATCGGTGGTGTTGACGTGCTGCCCGCCTGCGCCCGATGCGCGATAGGTATCGATCTTGAGGTCGCTCTCGAGAATCTCGATGTCGATCGAATCGTCGATCACCGGATAGACCCATACCGACGAGAAGCTGGTGTGGCGGCGTGCCGAGCTGTCATAGGGCGAGATGCGAACCAGACGGTGCACCCCGCTCTCGGTCTTGGCATAGCCGTATGCGTTCTCGCCCTTGATCAGCAAGGTTGCGGACTTGATCCCGGCCTGGTCGCCGGCGTGGTAGTCCATCAGCTCGACCTTGAAGCCGTGGCGCTCGGCCCAGCGCGTATACATGCGCTGGAGCATCTCGGCCCAGTCCTGGCTCTCGGTGCCGCCGGCGCCGGAGTGGACTTCGAGGTAGGTGTCGTTGCCATCGGCCTCGCCCGAGAGCAGCGCCTTGACCTTGTCCTCATCGGCGCGCGCGGCGAGTGCGGCGAGGCCCGCAACGCCCTCGACCGCCATTTCCTCGTCGCCCTCGGCCTCGGCCATCTCGATCAGCTCGGACGTGTCGGCGAGCTCGCGCTCGATCGCGCGGGTCGCGGTGATCGATTCATCGAGCCGGCGGCGCTCACGCATCACATCCTGCGCCGCCTTGGGATTGTCCCACAGCGTCGGATCCTCGACGCGCGCGTTGAGCTCGTCGAGCCGGCGCAGCGCCTTGTCCCAGTCGATGAACCGGCGGAGCAGCGCGAGCGCGTCATTGATCTTGTCGGCATATGCCTGCGCTTCGGCGCGCATCGTTGTAACCTTTCAAACTATTCCATGGCGCCGGCGGCGGTCGGGCCGGCAATATAGGCGTCGCGCTAGTAGATTCCGCCCTCGCGTTGCAAGAAGTCGCTGTCGCGCGGGCCATCCTGACGTGCGGCCTTCTTCGTCGCTTCGGCCTTCGGAGCCTCGACTTCGTCGCTGCGGCGGGCGCGGCGGCGGGGTTCGCTCTCGGGCTTGAACGCTTCCCAGATCACCGCGGCCTTGGGGTCGGTGCCCGGCCACGCGCCATAGACGCGGCGGCCGCTGGCGCGATCGATGCGGACCATGCGGATGCCCGCAGGTGCGGTGAAGGGCAGCACGTCGAGCCCCTCAAACGCCTTTTGCGCGAACTGCTTGAAGATCGGTGCGGCGAGCGTTCCGCCCTGAGCATAGCCGCCAAGGTTGGTCGGCGTGTCGTAGCCGACATAGATGCCGGCGATCATCTGCGGCGTGCCGCCGATGAACCACACGTCGCGCGGGCCGTTCGACGTGCCGGTCTTGCCCATGATCGGGCGATTGAGGTCACGCAGGATCGTCGCGGTGCCGCGCTGGATCACGCCTTCGGTGATGTGGACCATCTGATAGGCGGTCATCGCATCGACCACCTGGCGCGAGCGGATGACCGGGCGCGGCATCGCCTTCCCGTCCCAGTCGGGCATGTTGCACCGGTCGCATGCGCGCCAGTTCTGCGGCCAGATCACCTTGCCTTTGCGGTCCTGCGCGAAATCGACCAGCGACGGCGTGAGCGCGCGGCCGTGATTGACCAGGATCGAATAGGCGTTGACCATCCGCATCACCGTCGTCTCACCCGCGCCGAGCGAGTAGGAGAGGTAGGGCGGGTATTTCTGCGAGCTGACGCCCATGCGCTGCATCAGATCGACCACCTTTTCCATGCCGGTGGTGTTCGCCGCCTGCACGGTCATCAGGTTGCGCGACTGTTCGATACCCCAGCGCATCGTGTGCGGTCCCGCACCGCGCGTCCCGCCGAAATTGCGGAAGCATTTCTGGCCGAGCGAGGCGCCCTGATAGACGCAGAAGGGACCGTCGACGATGATCGAGGCCGGGGTCATCCCGTTCTCGAGCGCGGCGGAATAGACGATCGGCTTGATCGTTGAGCCCGGCTGGCGCTGTGCCTGGGTGGCGCGGTTGAACGCCTGGACGGTCGCGTCGAACCCGCCTTGCATCGCGAGGACGCGGCCGGTGCTGGGATCCTCGACGACCATGCCGCCCGAGACCTTGGGGATCGAGCGCAGCCCGAACACGCCGCCTTCAGGCGCAACCGCGATCACGTCGCCGGGCTTCAGCGCGCTGAACGCCGTACCGCCCTGGCCGCGTACCGGCATCTGCGCGCCCGAGGCGGGGAGCGCGCCGGTGCGGCCGTCGCCAAAGCCAAGCTCGATGCTGCCGCCGCTCTTCGAGATCACGATGGCGGGGCGCCAATCCTCATAATCGAGGTTGATGTTGGTGTTGAGCAGCGCCGCGCGCCAATTGTCGCCCTCGAAGCTCACCTCGCGCATCGGGCCGGACCAGCCGCGGCCGCGGTCGTAGCGCAGCAGGCCGTCGCGCAGTGCCTTCTGCGCCGCCTTCTGGATCTCCGGATCGAACGAGGTGCGCACCCACAGGCCGCCGGCATAGACGCTGTACGGCCCGGCCTTCTCGGTCTCGCCGAACCGGTCGAGCAACTGGCGGCGGACTTCCTCGATGAAATAGCCGCCGAGCGGATCGGTGCTGGGCGATTTGCGCGGCACCGCGCCGAGCGGGGCGGCGACGGCCTCGTCATGCGCGGCCTGGTCGATATAGCCGTTCGCGAGCATCTGCCCGAGCACCCAGTTGCGCCGTTCGATGGCGCGGTCGGCATGCCGCTCGGGCATATAGTTGGACGGGCCCTTGGGCAGGATCGCGAGATAGGCGAATTGCGGCAGCGTGAGTTCGCTTACACCCTTGTCGAAATAAGCGTGCGCCGCGGCCTCGACCCCGAACGCGTTGCGGCCGAGCGCGATCTGGTTGAGGTAGAGTTCGAGGATCTGCTCCTTGGACAGCGAATTCTCGATCCGGAATGCAAGGATCGCCTCGCGCGCCTTGCGGACGTAGCTGACCTCGTTGTTGAGCAGCAGGTTCTTGGCGACCTGCTGCGTGATGGTGGAGGTGCCGCGCGGGGTCTCGCCGCTGGTCATCCCCTGCCATGCCGCGCGGACCAGGCCCGGATAATCGACGCCGCCATGCTCGAAAAAGGTCTTGTCCTCGGCCGAAAGGAACGCGCCGACGAGCAGCTTGGGATATTCGTCGTAGGAGAGCTCGACCCGGCGTTCGCGCGCATAGCTGCGCAGCGGTGAGCCATCCGCCTGGCGAACGTTGGTCGGGAGCGGCGGTTCATAAGCGCGCAGCATGTCGACCGAGGGCAGGTCGCGCAGGAACAGCGCCCACAGCACCGCCGTGCCGACGCCTGAGAGCAGCGCCAGCCATGCAAGCAGCTTGAACCACCAGCGTTTGCGGAGGGCCGCAAAGCGGCCTCCTGCATCCCCTCGCGTGAACTTGAGCGTGAAATTGGGTTCGGTCGCTTCCGCCATTGGGGCGGGGTTTAGCAGGATTGAGCGGGCTTGCCAGCCGGTGATGCGGCGGGTTGTTTGAAGGGACGGCGCCGCATCCGCGCGAGCGGATGAAACTTACCGCGCTGCCATCCGGGTCGCGAAATGGATCGCGACCGCGCGGCTCACGCTTTCCGCCACGCGGCGGCGGCCCTCGGCTGAATTGAGGAAGGCCGCGTCCTTCGCGTTCGAGATATAGCCGGTCTCGAACAGGATCGACGGCACGTCCGGGGCCTTCAGCACCAGCAGCGACGCCATGCGGTGGTAATTGTCCTTGACCGGCATCAGTCCCTGCGCCTCGCGGCCGAGGAGGCGGGCGAACTTGGCCGAGCTGTTCATCGTCTCACGCTGGGTCAGGTCGATCAGGATCGAGGAGACCTCACGATTCTGTCCTGCCAGATCGATGCCCGAGAGCAGATCCGACTTGTTCTCGCGTGCGGCGAGGCGCGCGGCTTCCTTGTCCGACGCGATCTCGGACAGGGTGTAGACGGTGGCGCCGCTTGCCTCGGCATTGTGCGCGGCGTCGCAATGGATCGAGATGAACAGCGCAGCGCCGAGCTTGCGCGCGATCTCGAACCGGTCGCGGTGAAGCAAATAGCGGTCGTCCTCGCGCGTCATTGCGACGCGGACGCGGCCCGAGGAGAGCAGCTCGTCGCGGATCGCACGCGCGGTCTTGAGCGTCAGGTCCTTCTCCTGAAGGCCGTCGCTGGAGATGGCGCCGGGATCGTGCCCGCCATGGCCGGCGTCGATCACCACCAGCGGACGGCTGTCGTCATTGCCCTGGATGCGCGGCAGCTTGAACGCGGCCGGGCGCGACGGCACGGGGACCGAGACGCTGTAGCTGTGGCGGCTCGACGCGCGCGTGAAGCTGAACGGAGGCAGGAAGCTCATCCGCCCCTCTGCCGCGGCGCGGGCGAAACGCGAATCGTCCACCGTGCGCAGCTCGAGCGTAAGCGCCGTGCCGTCGGCGGAGAAGCGGCCCTGCGTCACGATTGCGGGACGGGCGAGGTCGAACACCACGCGCGATCCGTCGCCGCGCTGCGCCTGCCGCACGCCGTTGACCAGTCCGCCGGCATCGGCACGCGCGCCCGGCGCCGCGCCCGCAAGATCGAGCGCGATACGGTTCGGACCCGCCAGGACGAAGCTGCTCGCCGCCGCCACCCGCTCATCGAAGCGGATGACGATGCGGTTCGACTGAACGTCGATCTCGCGGATCGTGCCTGCCCAACTCGGTGCGCCGGACAGAAAGCCGGCGAGGAGGGCAAGGAAGAAGGACACCCGGGCGATATGCCGCGCCGGGCTGGGGGGGGTCCAGCCCAAAAGCATGCACGTTTACTCACTGATCAAATCCCTGACCGGAGCACGACTAGGACGAAGTGGCTTCAAACGAGGTGAAACAGCAGGGTTAATTTGCAGTTCGGCACGTTTTTGCCGGAATGGGTGGCAGGGTCTTGCCGTCCGGGGCTTCGCGGGCTGATCCGTTGCGCGGCCGGTTGCAGGGTGCTACGCATCGCCGACCGGCTTGTGCCGGCCAGTCGCCGCCACCATGTTTCGGCGGTAATTCAGGTTGATGCTGTGATGTCGCAATTTTCCCGTCGTTCCGATCGCCAGGCTGTTCCAGCCGGCCGGTACGCGACGGTGAAGCATCCGGGCCGCGGGCTCGGACGTGCGCTTGCAGCAGACGCAAATCTTCAAACCCATTTCGACCGCGCCGCCACTAGCTGCGCAGTCGGCATCATTGACCGCGTGCCGCGGCTGACAACCGCTCGGCGCGCCCGGAGAACATTAAATGACCATGCGTATGCTGATCGACGCACGCCACCGGGAAGAGACCCGCGTGGCGGTCGTCAAAGGGAACCGAATCGAGGAGTTTGATTTCGAGTCCGCCGAGCGCAAGCAGCTCAAGGGCAATATCTATCTGGCCAAGGTGACCCGCGTGGAGCCCTCGCTCCAGGCGGCATTCGTCGAATATGGCGGCAACCGCCACGGCTTCCTGGCCTTCAGCGAAATCCACCCCGATTATTATCAGATCCCCAAGGAGGATCGCGACGCGCTGCTGCGCGAAGAGGCCGAGCATGCCGCCGAGGAAGCGGCGCTGCGCGAAGAAGCTGACGGCGACGACGATCATTACCATGACGACGAGCATGACGGCGCCGAGGATGGCGACGTCGAGGTCGTCGAGCGTCCGGCCGACGAGGACGAGGAAGCCTCCGAAGCGTCGGAGGGCGAGGAAGGCGCCGCCGCCAATGGCGGCCGCCGCCGCCGCGGCCGCAAGGGCAGCGACGATCAGGTCGAGGCGCTGCGCCAGCGCCGCATGAACCTGCGCCGCCGCTACAAGATCCAGGACGTGATCCGCCGCCGCCAGGTGCTGCTGGTTCAGGTCGTCAAGGAAGAGCGCGGCAACAAGGGTGCGGCGCTGACCACCTATCTGTCGCTTGCCGGCCGCTATTGCGTGCTGATGCCCAACACCGCGCATGGCGGCGGGATCAGCCGCAAGATTTCGAGCGCTGCCGACCGCAAGCGACTGAAGTCGATCATGTCGGACCTGAAGCTTCCGCCGACGATGGGCTGCATCGTCCGCACCGCGGGGCTTCAGCGCACCAAGACCGAGATCAAGCGCGACTTCGACTATCTCGCCCGCCTGTGGGACGAGATCCGCGAGAATACGCTGAAGTCGTCGGCGCCCGCCCTGGTCTATGGCGACAGTGACCTGATCAAGCGCGCGATCCGCGACATCTATAATCGCGACATCGAGGAGGTGATCGTCGAGGGCGAGGAGGGCTACCGCCACGCCAAGGACTTCATGAAGCTCCTGATGCCGAGCCACGCCAAGAAGGTGAAGCATTATTCGGATGCCGTGCCGCTGTTCCAGCGCGCGCATGTCGAGGACCAGCTGGCGGCGATGTACCATCCGGTGGTGCAGCTGAAATCGGGCGGCTATCTCGTCATCAATCCGACCGAGGCTTTGGTCAGCATCGACATCAACTCGGGGCGCTCCACGCGCGAGCATAATATCGAGCAGACCGCGACCGCGACCAATCTCGAGGCCGCGCAGGAGATCGCGCGCCAGCTGCGCCTGCGCGACATGGCCGGCCTCGTCGTCATCGACTTCATCGACATGGACCACGGATCGAACGTCCGGAAGGTCGAGAAGGCGATGAAGGAAGCGCTCAAGAACGATCGCGCGCGCATCCAGGTCGGCCGCATCAGCGCCTTCGGCCTGATGGAGATGAGCCGCCAGCGCCTGCGCACCGGCGTGCTCGAGGCGTCGACCGTTACCTGTCCGCATTGCGAGGGCACCGGGCTCGTCCGCACCGCTTCGTCGGCGGGTCTGTCGGCGCTGCGCCTGATCGAGGACGAGGCCGCGCGCGGCCGCGGCTCGCTGCTGACGCTGCGCTGCAGCCAGGAAGCGGCCTTCTATGTGCTCAACAAGAAGCGCGCTGACATCGCCGAGATCGAGGATCGCTATGGCGTGACCGTCGAGATCCTGTCGGACGGCGAACTCGAAGGCGCGCGCATGTCGGTCGAGGCCAGCGGCCCGCCGCCGGCGCATGCACCCAAGTTCGCTGCTGCGATCGAGGAGATCGAGGAGGACATCGTCGAGGAGATCGACGAGGAAGAGGACGAAGAGGAAGTCGAGGCCCGCGAGCCGCGCCGCGAGCGCAGCGATCGCGGCGAGGCTGAGGGTGACGGCCGCAAGCGCCGCCGTCGCCGCCGCGGCCGCCGCGGCCGCCGCGACGAGGAGCAGGGCGAGCATCAGGAGGCTGCGGATGCGGCCGACGAGGATGGCGAGGCCGAGCCGGAAGAGATGGCGGAAGCCGAAGCACCCGTCGAAGGTGCGGCTGACGAAGGCGAGACCCGCAAGCGCCGCCGCCGCGGCCGCCGCGGTGGCCGTCGTGGCGCGGCCGGCGAGGGCGGCGAAGCTGCTGAGACCGAGACCGCCGAGCCGGTCGAGGACGTCGAGCCGGTAGCGGTCGAGGCCGAGCCGGTTGCCGAAGAGGCGCCTGCCAAGCCCAAGCGCACGCGCCGCAAGAAGGCCGAGGCGGAAGCGCCTGCCGTCGGGGCTGCGCCGGAACCGGTGGTCGAGGCGGCGGTCGAGCCGGTTGCCGAAGAGGCGCCTGCCAAGCCCAAGCGCACGCGCCGCAAGAAGGCCGAGGCGGAAGCGCCTGCCGTCGTCGAGGCTGCGCCGGAGCCGGTGGTCGAGGCGGCGGCCGAGCCGGTTGCCGACGAAGCACCGGCCAAGCCCAAGCGCCGCAGCCGCGCCAAGGCGCCGGTCGCGCAGGATCTGGAGCCCGCCGTTGCCGAGCAGGTCCCGGCCGACGGCGAAGCGGAAGCCGGCGCTGTCGGTGAGGATGGCGAACCGCGCCGCGGCTGGTGGCAGCGCACCTTCGGGGCATGATGTGTCGAGCGGCGGGAATGATCCCATTCCCGCCGCTCACGCGCCGTTCATTCGGCCCGATCCATCCCGTCCGGGGGCGTGCGGCCGTAGCGGGCGCTTGATCGCAGGGGATAATCCGCCATGATGCCGGCCATGAAGCGCTTCGTATCGTTCTTCGCGCTCCTGCTGCTCATCGGCATCGCGAACCCGGCTTTTGCCCAGTCGATCCTGCGCGATGCGGAGAGCGAAGCGCTGCTCGCGGACATGTCGCGCGACCTGATCAAGGCTGCCAATCTGCAGCCCAACAATGTCCGTATCATCCTGATCAACGATCCGTCGATCAACGCTTTCGTCGCGGGTGGGCAGGCAGTCTATATCCATTCCGGCCTGATCGACGCTGCCTCGAGCGCGAACGAGGTGCAGGGTGTGATCGCGCATGAGCTGGGTCACGTCACCGGCGGACACGTGCCGCTCGGCGACCGCATGGCCAAGGGCGCGACCGGCATCACGATCCTGAGCCTGCTGCTCGGCGCCGCGGCGATGGCCGCCGGATCGGCGGATGCGGGCATGGGGCTGATGCAGATGGGCCAGCGTGCCGCGCTCGGCAATTTCCTTGCCTTCAGCCGCGCGCAGGAGGCCACGACCGACGCCGCGGGGGTCAAATATCTTTCGGGCGCGGGCGTCAGCGGGCGCGGGATGCTCGACTTCTTCAAGAAGCTCCAGCAGCAGGAATATCGCTGGGGCCTCAAGCGCGGCGAGCAAAGCTATGTGATGAGTCACCCGATGTCGGGGGACCGCATCTCGACGCTGACCGCCGATCTCCAGGCCGATCCGGCGTGGAACAAGCACAATGACCCTGCGCTGGAGGAGCGTTTCCGCCGCGTTCAGGCCAAGCTGCGCGGCTATGTCGCCGATGCCCCGGACACGCTGCGCCGCTATCCCGAAACCGACACGAGCGTCCCGGCACGCTACGCCCGCGCCTATGCCTATCATAAGTCGGGCTATCCGCAGCAGGCCGCGGCCGAGGCGGCGGCGCTGGTGAAGGCCGAGCCGCACAATCCCTATTTCCTCGAGCTGGAGGGCCAGATCCTGCTCGAATCGGGCAAGCCCAAAGAGGCGATTCCGCCGCTGCGCGAGGCAACCGAGAAGACCAATTATCAGCCGCTGATCGCCACGACCTTTGGCCATGCGTTGCTCGCGGTCGAGGATCCCGCACTGCTGCCGGAGGCGGAGAAGGTGCTGCGCCAGTCGGTGGTCCGCGACCAGGAGAATCCCTTCGCCTGGTATCAGCTCGGCATGGTCTATGAACGCAAGGGCGACGGCGCCCGGGCGGCACTCGCCACCGCGGAGCGATCGAGCATGATCGGCGATATGGGTCGCGCGCTGTCCAGTGCGCAGGCCGCGATGGCCGGGCTGCCGCAAGGCTCGCCCGATTGGATCCGCGCACAGGACATCGTCATGGCCGCGCAGGCGATGATGCAGGACAGGAAGAGACGTTGAGTGAGGCTATGGTGAAGACTCCGCTGGCGCTTGCCGGCTTGCTGGCGCTGTCCGCGGCGCTGGGTGGCGGCATCGTACTGGGCGCGCAGGCGTTGATCCCTGCCAGGACCGGGGACGCGGATACGGCGCGGATCGGCAAGGTCGTGCGCGACTATGTGCTGGAGAATCCCGAGATCCTGCCTGAGGCGATGAAGCGCCTTCAGGAACGCGAGACGGGCAAGGCGGTCGCGTCGAGCCGTTCGGCGATCACCCAGCCCTATGCCGGGGCTTGGGAAGGCAATCCCAAGGGCGACGTCACCGTCGCGGTCTATATGGATTATGCCTGCGGCTATTGCCGCGCCAGCCTGCCGATGATCGCGCGGCTGGTGGCGGAGGACGCCAATGTCCGCATCGTCTATCGCGAGCTGCCGGTGCTGAGCGAGGTCAGCCGGGTTGCGGCCCGCTGGGGGCTTGCCGCAGCCGAGCAGGACAAGTTCAAGCCATTCCACACCGCGCTCTATTCGGCCGGACAGCTGAGCGAGGCATCGATCCGGGCCGCATCGGCCGCGGCCGGGCTGGACAATGCGAAGGTGCAGGCGGCGCTCACCACGCCGCGGGTCGAGGCAGAGATCGCACGCAACCTCGATACCGCGGGCAAGCTCGGCGTCACCGGAACACCGAGCTGGGTGATCGGCGACCGGGTGATTTCGGGCATGGTGCCCTATGAAGTGCTTCAGGATGCGGTGAAGGCGGCGCGCAAGCCGGGCTGACCGCGCGCCAGGGGGAGGGGTGTATGCGTTTCGGGTTCCTCCTGTTTGCTGCCGCGGCGATCGTGGCCGGTCCGGTTGCCGCCCAGGATTCGCGTGACGACGCGATCGCGGCACTGGCGCGTGCGCATCCCCGCACCGCGATCGGTACGGCGCTGATCCGCGACGGCAAGGTGGTGTGGACCGGCGTTGCCGGGGCGCAGACCGATCAGCAGCCCGCGACGCGCGATACGCTGTTCAACGTCGCATCGATGACCAAGCCGGTCACCGCCGAGCTGGTGATGCGGCTGGTGCAGGCGAAGCGGATCGGCCTCGACGAGCCGATGGCGCGGATATGGATGGATCCCGATGTCGCCGGCGACGCGCGCGCGAAGCGGCTCACCCCGCGGATGGCGCTCAGCCACCAAACCGGTTTCCCCAACTGGCGCCCGCAGAACCAGCGGCTGACCTTTGCGCGCGAGCCGGGAACCGGTTTCATCTATTCGGGCGAAGGGATCGAGCTGGTCGCCCGCTTCGCCGCGCGCAAGCTCAACGCCGATTTCGAGGATCTGGCGGACGCCTATGTCTTCCGCCCGATGGGCCTCACGCGCACCGCCTATACTTGGCGGCCCTGGATGGAGGGCCGGGTGGCGGTTCCGGCGAACGGCAACGGCTATCCCGGAACCGCGGGGCCGCACCCCTATGGCCATTGGCTGGGGGCGGACGACATCTACACGACGGTCGGCGACTATGCCGCCTTTGTCGCGGCGGTGGCGCGTGGCGACGGTCTCGATGCGAAGCTCAAGGCCGAACGGTTGCGCCCGCAGGTCGCGATGCCGGGCTGTGCAAAGCCGGTCGAGGGCTGCCCGAACAGCGTCGCGATGGGGCTGGGCTGGCAGGTGCTGACCTTCGGCAAGCGGCGGATGGTGCTGCACGAAGGCGGCGATCCGGGCGTCACCGCCATCGCCTATTTCGATGCGGACACGCGCGATGGCGCGCTGGTCTTCCTGTCGGGTGAGGGCGATGCGCCGCTGGCGATGCAGGTGATCGAAGCGGTCGATCCGCAATCCCTGGTGGTCCGCGGCTATCGCGCGATGATGAAATCCAGCGAAACCGCCGAATAAAAAATCGAACGAAGGACGAACATTGCGGGTTGCGCGGGGCGCATCCGTTCCTACATCGCGCGCTTATCAGGGGGCCTTCCATGCAGCCGATCCTATCCGTTCGCGGTGTCAGCAAGACCTATGCCTCGGGGCACAAGGCGTTGGGATCGGTCGATCTCGATATCAACAAGGGCGAGATTTTCGCACTGCTCGGGCCGAACGGCGCGGGCAAGACGACACTGATCTCGATCATCTGCGGCATCGTCACGCCCAGTTCGGGCACGATCATCGTCGACGGGCATGACGCGATCAGCGAGCCGCGCGCGGCGCGGATGAAGATCGGCCTCGTGCCGCAGGAATTGTCGGTCGACATGTTCGAGACGGTCCAGGCGACCACCCGCTACAGCCGCCGCCTGTTCGGCCGGCCCGCGAGCGATGGCTATATCGACCAGGTGCTGAAAGACCTGTCGCTCTACGACAAGCGCAATTCCAAGGTGATGGAGCTGTCGGGTGGGATGAAGCGCCGCGTGCTGATCGCCAAGGCGCTGGCGCACGAGCCCGACATATTGTTCCTCGACGAGCCGACCGCTGGCGTCGACGTCTCGCTCCGCCGCGACATGTGGAAGCTGATCGGGTCGCTGCGCGAACGCGGCACGACGATCATCCTCACCACCCATTATATCGAGGAGGCCGAGGAAATGGCCGACCGGGTGGGCGTGATCAACAAGGGTGAGCTGCTGCTGGTCGAGGGCAAGGCGGAGCTGATGAAGAAGCTCGGCAAGCGCGAGATGGACATTGCGCTGGTCGAGCCGATGGCCGCGATCCCCTCCGAGCTTGAGGAATGGCATCTGCATCTGGAAGATGAAGGCACGCGGCTGCGCTACACCTTCGATGCTCAGGCCGAACGCACGGGTATCCCCTCGCTGCTGCGCAAGCTCGGCGACCTCGGCATCCAGTTCAAGGATCTCGATACCTCCAAGTCGAGCCTCGAGGACATCTTCGTCGACCTTGTCGAACGCCGGGATGAGGAGAAGGCGGCATGAGGGGGTTCAACCATCACGGCGTCTGGGCGATCTACCGGTTCGAGATGGCGCGCGCCATGCGCACCCTCTGGCAGAGCCTGGTTACCCCGGTCATCACCACCGCGCTCTATTTCGTCGTGTTCGGCGGCGCGATCGGATCGCGGATGCAGGAGCTGGACGGAGTCGCCTATGGCAGCTTCATCGTGCCGGGCCTGATCATGATGAACCTGCTCCAGCTGTCGATCTCCAACGCGTCGATCGGCATCTACTTCCCGAAGTTCACCGGTACGGTCTACGAACTGCTCTCCGCGCCGGTCTCGGCGATGGAGATGGTGATCGGCTATGTCGGCGCGGCGGCGACCAAGTCGATCGCGATCGGCCTGATCATCCTGGTGACGGCGATGCTGTTCGTCGATGTGCCGATCAAGCATCCCTTCATGATGCTGACGATGCTGGTGCTGACGGCGCTTACCTTCAGCATGCTCGGCTTCATCATCGGCATCTGGGCCAAGGGGTTCGAGCAGCTCTCGTTCGTCCCGGCGCTGATCGTGACGCCGCTGACCTTCCTCGGCGGCGCCTTCTACACGATCAACATGCTGCCCGATCCGTGGCGGACGATCAGCCTTGCCAATCCGGTCGTCTACCTGGTCAGCGGGTTCCGCTGGAGCTTCTTCGGCACCGGCGACGTCGCGATCGGCGTCAGCCTCGGCTTCACCGCGGCGTTTCTTGCGGTCTGCCTCGGCGTGATCGGCTGGATCTTCAAGACCGGCTGGCGGCTCAAGAACTGAGCCGCCTCACCCTGTCACGGGCCCTCACCCCGCCACGGGCAGCGTGATCAGCGATCCGGTGCAGACGCGCTGGGTCGCCTTCACGAAGTCGGCAGGCTTGGCCTTGTAGATATTGGGGACGAAGGTCTGCGGGTTACGGTCGATCACCGGGAACCAGCTCGACTGGACCTGCACCATGATGCGGTGGCCCTGTTTGAAGACATGGTCGTGGTCGCGCAGCGGCACGTTCCACGCGACGACCTTGTTCGGTACCAGCGGCTTGGGTGTCGAGAAGCTTTCGAGCCAGCGGCCGCGGCGCACCTCCATCGCGATCGGCAGCTGATAGCCGTTGAGCGTCTTGGGGTAATCGCCCAGCGCGCGGATCGGCGTCGCCATGTCATAATCGTCGGGCAGCACGTCGATCAGCTTGACCACCATGTCGCTGTCGGTGCCCGAGGTGGAAGCCTGCAGCGTTGCGCTGATCGCGCCGCTGACGGTCAGGTCCCTGTCGAGCGGTGCGCTGACCCAGGTCAGCACGTCGGGCCGGCCATCGACGAAGCGCTGGTCCGCCGCCTCCCACCATTTCCATTCCAGTGAAGGATAGGTGACCGAGATCGGGCGTGCGCGGTACGGCACCGGGTTGGCGGGATCGGAGATATACTCGCGGCATCCTTCGCCCGTGGGTGCGGTGAAGGACAGTGACCCGTCGGCGCGGAGATAGAGGCTGGTCGCCTTGGTTCCGGCGGGCGGCCATTTGGCGTAGTTCTTCCACTGCCACGATCCGCTCTGGAAGATCTTGGCCTCGCCCGCCGGCTGGGTTCCCTTGCCGTGCAGCCAATAGGCGAAGAACGGGGCCTCGATATCGCGCATGAACTCGGTGCCGCTGGGCTTGCCGAACTTCACATAGCCCAGGTCGTCGCCCGCGCCGCGCCAGCTGCCGTGATTCCACGGGCCGGCCGCGATGATGCTCAGCCCCTTGGGATCGTCCTTCTCCATCTGTTCATAGATCTTCCAGCCGCCCAGCGGATCTTCCTGATCCCAGAAGCCGACGACGTGCAGCGTCGGCACGGAGGTGCGGCCGAGCCGTTCGGTCCAGACCTGCCGCTTCCAGTGATCATCGTAATCGGGATGCTCGATGATCTGCGTGAGCATCGGCACGCTGCCCTTGAAGTGCTGCTTGTCGAGAGTCTCGACCGGGCCGAGCTTCAGGAACCAGTCGTAGAGATCGACCGGAGGCGGGCCGCCCGGATTATAGTCGAAATCGTCACCGTCCTTGTTGTTCTGGAGGCCATAGGTCCAGTCGGTGAGGTAGGAGAGGCGGAGCGCGCCGTAGCGGTGGAGATCGTCGTTCATCCACCAGTCGTTCCACGCCGCCTGCGGGCTGACGGCCTTCAGCGCCGGATGCGGGCGGGCGAGCGCGACCGCCGCGGCATAGCCGGGATAGGAGCCGCCCATCATCCCGACGCGGCCATTATTGTCCTCGACGTTCTTCACCAGCCAGTCGATCGTGTCGTACGCGTCGCTCGCCTCGTCGGGCGCGTTCGAGCCGGACGGGGAGAGCGCCATCGACATCGCGAACACGCCTTCCGACTTGTAGCGCCCGCGCATGTTCTGGAAGACGAGGATATAGCCGTCCTCCATCAGATATTTCATCGATGCCGGCACTGCCTTGGGCGCCGCGCCGGGCACGCCATAGGGCGTGCGCTGGAGCAGGAGCGGGAGCTTGCCTGCCTTGCCCGCGGGGCGGAGGATCACCGTCTGGAGTTTCGTCCCGTCGCGCATCGGGATCATCACCTCCTGAAAGGTGAAGGCCGGGGCTGCCGGGACTTGCGTGACGGTCACCTGCCGGGCCGGGGCGGGTGCGGTCAGCGCGGTCGCGGCAAGGGCGGCGGCGACAAGAAAGCGGCGGTACATCAACTCACGTCTCCCCGTTGGTGGCGGGAATAGAGGCGTGGCGTCTGCCGCTGTCAATCGATCCGCGGACGCAGCATCGCCGGGCGCAGGACCAGGCCGTTCAGGTTGAGCAGCGCATGGATCAGCATCGCGAACCAGAGGTCGCCGGTGGCGAGGTAGAGCGTCACAAGCAGCGCTCCGGACACGGCGGTAAGAACCACTCCGATCCAGCCCTGGTAGCGATGGGCGGCGGCGAACAACAAGGTCGCAACGGCGAAGCCGAGCGGCGCGCTTCCGGTCGCGAGCGTCGCGAACAGCGGCAAGGCCAGGCGGAAGAACAGCTCCTCGACGATGCCCGCCGCAGTCGCCAGCACCATGGTCCAGCGGAGTTCGTCGCCGCTACGGGGCAGGAAGCGATCGATATTGCCTGCGGTAAAGGGCCGGCGGCCGCGCCGGATCCGCCAGCGGGCGAGAACAAGGCCGAGCACCGCGCCGCCCACCAGTCCGGCGAGCACGGCAGCCTTGAGCGCCGTCCCGCCAAATCCCGCAAGGTGGCGCGCCGCAACCGCCAGCGGCATGAACTCGGCGGGCAATTGCGCCAGCGCACCGAGCTGTCGGCCGATCGCCAGCGCGCCCAGCGCGCTCGCCCCGAACGCCAGCGGTGCGCGACGTATCCAGCGGCGGTAGCGGGCGATGCGTCCGGTGTCCGGCGGCACGCCGCCGCCCCGGAGATACCAGGCATAGGCGGCGATCAACCCCGCCAGCAGCAGCCAGCTGGTCAATCAGATATGCCTTGGCGCTGCGGCCTCATCATCCGTTGCGGTGCTCGCCCCGGACCCAGCGGACCGTGCCCGAGCTGGAGCGCATCACCACGCTTTCGGTGGTCATCTTGCCCGGCTTGCGCTTGACGCCTTCGAGCAGCGATCCGTCGGTCACGCCGGTCGCGGCGAAGATGCAGTCGCCCTTGGCCAGCTCGGTCAGGTCGTACTGCTTGTCGAGATCCTCGATCCCCCAGCGGCGCGCGCGCGAACGCTCGTCCTCGTTGCGGAAGACCAGACGGCCCTTGAACTGGCCGCCGACGCAGCGCAGCGCGGCGCAGGCAAGCACGCCCTCGGGCGCGCCGCCCTGGCCCATATAGACGTCGATCGTGGTGTCGGGATCGGTGGTGGCGATGACGCCCGCAACGTCGCCGTCGCCGATCAGCACCACGCCGCAACCGATCGCGCGCAGCTCGGCGATCATCTTCTCGTGGCGCGGGCGGTCGAGCACGCAGGCGATGATCTCGTCGGGCTTCACACCCTTCGCCGCGGCGATCGCCTCGATATTCTGGGTCGGACTCTTGTCGAGGTCGATCACGTTCGGCGGATAGCCGGGGCCGACCGCGATCTTGTCCATATAGACGTCGGGTGCGTTGAGCAGGTTGCCCTCTTCGGCGATCGCCAGCACCGCAAGGCTGTTCGGCCCGGCCTTGGCGCAGATGGTGGTACCTTCGAGCGGGTCGAGCGCGATGTCGATCTTCGGTCCCTTGCCCGGCGCGCTGCCGACCTTCTCGCCGATATAGAGCATCGGCGCCTCGTCGCGCTCGCCCTCGCCGATCACGACGGTGCCGTCCATGTAGAGCGAGTTGAGCGAGGCGCGCATCGCCTCGACAGCGGCGGCGTCGGCGGCCTTCTCGTCACCGCGGCCGGTGAGTTTCGAGGCGGCGATTGCCGCGGCTTCGGTGACGCGCACCATCTCAAGCACCAGGACGCGGTCGAGCACCTTGCTGGCGGTCTGCATGATCGGCGAAGCCCTCTCTCAAGTTCGTTTCCGCTGCGCGATAGGAGCGCGCGGCGCCCTTGTCGATGGGGGCTAACGCTGTCATCCATGCAAAAGCGGGCGACGCCGCGAAACCGGGCACGGTTCGCCGCGTTCGGCGTGCAACGGGGACTGGACATGGCGTTCGAGATGTTGAGCTTGTTGCTGGCGCTGAGCGTGGCGGGCGAGCCGCCGAAGATCGTTACTCTTCCCAAGCGCGCGCGGCCGGCGGCGGTGGTGCGCAAGCGGGCTGCGCGAAAGCCCGTGCGGCGCGCGCTGCCCCAGCCGGCAGCTTTGTGCCTTACCGGAAGCTGCTCCCGGTCCGCGGCGCCCGGCGATCGCCTCACGGGCGTGACGACGCGGGAGCATAGCGGCAAGATGGACGTGGTCCGCTCGGCCAGGATGCCCTGCGGCGTGCAGGGCGCGCCGGTCTGCCCGAAGAAGGGGCAGGAACTGCTGCACACGCGGATCGACTGAGGCGTTTTCGCAACGCCTTCGTTATGCTATCGCAACGAGCGGAGGGTTCTGCCCATGTCCGTGTTGCTTATCCTTGCGTTCACGCTCCAGGCCGGCGGCGACGATGCCGCGATGCAGGCCTATCGCGACAAGACCCGCGCGATCATCCCGTGCAAGACCACCGGCGATCCCGACGAGGTGACGATCTGCGCGCTTCGCGAGGCCGACAAGAAATATCGCGTCCCCTTCGTCACCTCGAGCGCGCGGGACAATGTACCTGCCCAGACCGAGCGGGTGCTGGAGGACGTGATGTTCCAGTGCGGCGTCAGCGGCCCGTTCCTCACCCAGTGCGGCGGCATGGTCGGGGTGACGGTCGGCGTCGGGTTCGACGGCAAGGTGATGCGCAAGCGTGAACCGGCGCCTTAACGCGTCACTCGCCCAGAATGTGCATCCACATCGGCTCGCCCGCCAGGCTGGGGGAGCCGCGGAGCTTCTCCAGCGCCTGCGCGATCGAGCGTTCGGGCACTTCGTGGGTCACGATCGCGACCAGCACGCTGCCGTCGGCCATCGCACCGCGCTGGATCAGCGACTCGATCGAAACGCCCGCGTCGCGCATCGCCGCGGCGATCTCGGCCAGCACGCCGACCTTGTCGGCAACGGTGAAGCGCAGATAGGCACGGCCGCGACGCTCACCGGTGGGGGCTGCAGGCTCGGCGGTGAGGCTGGCGGCGGGCATCGCATAGGGCGGGCCGAATTCGGTGCGGGCGATGTCGATCAGGTCGGCGACCACTGCCGATGCGGTCGGGCCGTCGCCCGCGCCCGCACCCTGGAACAGCAGCCGGCCGACGAAATTGCCCTCCGCCACCACCGCATTGGTCGGACCCAGGACGTGCGCGAGCGGATGCGCCAGCGGGACGAGGTGCGCGTGGACGCGCTGGAACAGGCCATTGCCGTTCAGGTCGGCGATGCCGAGCAGTCGGATACGATAGCCCAGCGCCGCCGCCTCGGCGATGTCGGCGGCGAGCAGGTGGCGGATGCCGCCGATCGCGACGTCGCCGAACGCCGGCTGGGTGCCGAAGGCGATGCTGGCAAGGATCGAGAGCTTGTGTGCGGCATCGACGCCGTCGATGTCGAAGCTGGGATCGGCTTCCGCGAAACCTGCCGCCTGCGCCTCGGCAAGCACTTCGGCAAAGTCGCGGCCTTCGGCCTCCATCTTGGACAGGATGAAATTGCAGGTGCCGTTGAGAATACCATAGACGCGGTCGATCTGGTTCGCCGCCGCACCCTCGCGCAGCCCCTTGATGACCGGAACGCCGCCCGCGACCGCCGCCTCGAACTTCATCGGCGTATCGCTTTTCTCGGCGACCCCGGCCAGCTCCAGGCCGTGATGCGCGATCATCGCCTTGTTCGCGGTGACCAGACCCTTGCCCGCTGCAAGCGTTGCCCGGGCGAGCGCAAGGGCGGGGCCATCCGACCCGCCGATCAGCTCGACCACCACATCCGCCTTGGGATGGCGCGCGAGCTCGGTCATGTCATCGACCCAGTCGAAGCGCGAAATATCGACGCCGCGATCCTTGGCGCGGTCGCGCGCGGAGACCGCGACGATCTCGATCGGCCGGCCGGCACGTCGCGCGATCAGCTCGGCATTGGCGTCGATCAGGCGAATGACGCCCGCACCCACGGTTCCAAGGCCGGCAAGAGCAACGCGCAACGGTTCGGTCATGTTTAAATCTCCTGGCACCCCGCTAGAGGATGCCCGGAGCGCCGCAACCCAATTATTTCTTGGTCAGGCCAATCTCGCGCAGCCGCTCCGCGAGATAGTCGTGCGCGGTGATCGGCGGCTCGCGTTCGGGATTCTCCGCGGTCACGCATTGCGGCAGCGCCTTGATCAGGAAATCGGGCGCGGGGTGAAGGAAGAAGGGCATCGAATAGCGCGGCGTGCCGCGGCGCTCGACCGGCGGGTTGACCACGCGGTGCGTGGTCGAGGGCAGGACATGGTTGGTCAGCCGCTGGAGCATGTCGCCGACATTGACCACCATCGCGCCTTCGGGCGGCTTGACCGGCAGCCACTGGCCGTCCTTGTCGAGCAGTTCGAGTCCTGCTTCCTCGGCACCGAGCAGCAGCGTGATGAGGTTGATGTCTTCGTGTGCGCCGGCGCGCACGTTCGGCGCATCCTCGGTCACCGGCGGATAGTGGAGCAGGCGCAGCACCGAATTGCCGTCCTTCACGGCATGATCGAACCAGTCGGGCTTGAGGCTGAGATGGCGTGCGATCGCCGAGAGCAATTTGTCGCCCGCGGTGTCGAACGCCGCGAACAGCTCGAGAAAGGTGTCGCGGAACCCCTCGGGCCGGTCGGGCCAGATATTGGGCGACATGTTTTCTTCGAAGCGATGCCCGGCGGGCAGTTCACGGCCGATATGCCAGAATTCCTTGAGGTCGACATAGTCCGCCCCCTTGGCGATCTCGGTCTTGAACGGCGTGTAGCCGCGCGCGCCGCCACCGCCCGCGACGAAATAGCCGCGCTTCTCGTCCTCGGGCAGGTCGAAGAAGGTCTTGGTCGCCGCCCAGGCGCGGTCGATCAGGTCCTGCGGTACGCCGTGATTGCTGACCATCGCGAAGCCGAACCGCTCGAAGGAACCGCCCAGCGCCGCGGCGAAACCATCGGGGTCACGCTCCTGATCGGCCAGGCTGACCAGCGGGACTTCGGCAAGGACGGTATCGGACATTCAAGGTAACTCCGGAAACGATTCTCCCGGAAATAGACCTTCGCGGCGCCCCCGAACAGAGGCACGAACAGAGGCGGGAGAGACGCGGTGCCGCGCGCCCCTCCCGCAGCCAATCGCCTACGCAGCGACGGGATGGGAATTACTTGCCGAGGACGGTGAGCGTGCCGCGGCTCTTGCCGTCGCCCGCGGCGTCGAGCTTGAGGGTGAAGTCGCTTCCCTCGCCGGTCTTGCCGTTGAGCTGGCCGTTCTTTGCCGCGACGGTGAAGCCCGCGGCCTGCATCTGCTCCTGGAACCAGCTGCGGACCTGATCGATGCCGGCGGGCGAGTCGAACTGGACGCGCACCGTATCCTCGCCCCCCTTGTCCTGGTTGGCATCGACATTGAGGCTGGCGATCGTCGAGCCGGGGTAGAGCTTGAGCCCGTCGATCTCGAAATTCTCTGCGCCCCAATCGATCTTCGGCAGTTTGGCCGCCCCCTCGAAGCCCGGCACCTTGATTGCGATACGGCCGTCCTTGTCGGCCTTGATCGAGGCTTCGCCTTCGCCGCTCTTGACCGAGATGCTCGCGCCATTGCCCTCGCCCGAGCCGCCGCCGCACGCCGCGAGCGCCGCCGCCAGGGGAAGGACAAGCCAGTTCCGGGTCATACGCAAGCTCCACCGTATTAGTTGTGCAATACACTAGCCATATCGAGAAAATAAATCAAGGCGCGGGGTGACGCGTCCGGAGCGATGCGGCATGGGGCGCGGCATGGATGCGCAGACCCATCAACCCGGCGAAGCGGCGAACCGCTCGCCCATTCCGATGGGCGAGTTCGTCGCGCTGATTGCGGCGATCATGGCGCTGACCGCGCTCGGGATCGATTCGATGCTTCCGGCGCTGCCGTCGATCAGTGACGAGCTGGGCGTGACCCAGCCCAACCACCGGCAATATGTCATTACCGCCTTCATGCTCGGTTTCGGCGTCGCGCAGCTGTTCCACGGCCCGCTCTCCGACCGGTTCGGACGCAAGCCGGTGATCGGCATCGCGCTTGGCTTCTATGTTGCGACCAATGCGGTTGCGGCATTCTCGGGCAGCTTCGAGCTGTTGCTGCTGGCCCGCGCGGCGAGCGGCGCGGCGGTGGCGGCCGGCCGGGTGGTGACGATCGCGCTGGTCCGCGACTGTTTCCAGGGGCGGGCGATGGCGCGGGTGATGAGCCTGGCCTTCATGACCTTCATGGTCGTGCCGGTGCTCGCGCCCGCCTGGGGGCAGCTGATGGTGGTCGTCTTCGGCGACTGGCGCCCGATCTTCGGCGGGATCGCGGTCATCGCGGCGCTGGTGCTGATGTGGTTCACCCTCCGGATGCCCGAGACGCTGGCGCGCGACACGGTGCAACCCCTCGACGTGCGCGAGATCTGGCGCGGTTATGGCAAGATGTTCCGCGATCGCTGGGCGATCGGATATACCCTCGCTGCGACCGCTATCTCGGGCTGCTTCTTCTCCTTCATCGGGTCGATCCAGCAGATCGTCTACGACGTGTTCAAGCGGCCGGAGCTGCTGACCGTGGTGTTTGCCTCGGTCGCCGGGCTGATGGCATTGGGGTCGTTCCTCAACTCGCGGCTGGTGATGCGGTTCGGGATGCGCTTCCTCTCGCACCTCGCGCTGGTGATCACGACCGCGCTCGCGGTGATCCACCTGACGGTGATCCTGCTGGGCGGCGAGAATCTGTGGGTGTTCATCGCGCTGCAGGCGCCGATGATGGCCGCGATGGCCCTCGCCAACTCGAATTTTTCGGCGATGGCGATGGAGAATATGGGGGAGATTGCGGGCACCGCGTCGAGCCTTCAGGGCTTCCTCACGACGATGGGTGCGGCGGTGCTGGGTGCGGTGATCGGCCAGTCGTTCGACGGGACGACGGTGCCGCTCTACCTTGGGTTCACGGTGCTGGGCTTCACCGCACTGATCATCGTCTTCGTCACCGAACGCGGCAAGCTGTTCCGCCGCAACTGATCCGGCGCGCCGCGGCTTCAAGGAACCGTGTGTGCCCTCTCGCCGTTCCCACCTTCAGGCGAAGCAAGGAGGGCTGCGATGGGCGGTCATCAGGTTCCCGGGCGCGGACCCGGCGACGACGGCTATGACGAGGACGGCTATGACGAGAGCCAGCGCGCGGAGATTCTGGAAGTGACGCGCAACGGCCCGACCGATGGTCTGGTCCAGACCGACCTGGATCCCGATCTGGGCGAGGCGATCGATGCCGAGGATGACGACGAACTTGAGATGATCGCCGACGATGCCGAGGGCGATGTGGTGGAGTTCGACGCGGACGACGAAGACGACGCCTAGCGCTTCGTGATGATTGACTGCCGCATGCTTCGGGCCGAGCATCGCCGCGACAGGAGCGCGCGCCATGGCCACCGATCCGCGGATTGATTCCTACATCGAACGTCAGGCCGATTTCGCGCGGCCGATCCTCGCCTGGCTGCGCGCCCGGGTCCATGCCGCCTGTCCGGATGTCGAGGAAGGCATCAAATGGGGCATGCCCGCCTTCTCGCATCGCGGCCGCCCGCTCGCCAACATGGCCGCGTTCAAGGCGCATGCGAGCTTCGGCTTCTGGTATCGCGACCAGATGGCGACCGGCAGGGAAGGGGAGGCGATGGGCCAGTTCGGCCGGATCGAAACGCTCGCCGACCTGCCCGGTGAAGCCGCGATGGAGGTGCAGATCGGCGAGGCGATGGCGCTGATCGATTCGGGGGACATTCCCAAGCGCGCCGCCAGGCCGCCCAAGCCCGAAGCCGAAATCCCCGAGGTGCTGGCCGAGGCGCTTGCCCGCGACCCCGAAGCCGCCGCCAATTTCGAGGCCTTCGCGCCCAGCTGCCGCCGCGAATATTGCGAATGGATCGGCGAGGCCAAGCGCGAAGCGACGCGCGACAAGAGGCTGGCGGAGGCGATGGCCTGGATCCGCGAGGGCAAGAAGCGCCACTGGCGATATGAAAGCTGCTGAAGCGGCTTGTATTCAATACCGGATATGTAATGATGCAACATCTCTAGCGATAGGAGGTGCCTGATGCGTCGTTCCATTGCTTATCGTGAGCCCGAGCCGATTTCCGCGCTCAACACCACCCCGCTGATCGATGTGCTGCTGGTGTTGCTGATCATGCTGATCGTCACCATTCCCGCCGCGACGCACAAGCTGCCGGTCGATCTGCCGGCAGGGCCGCCCAACCCGGTCTCCGAGCTGCCGCACCGCCTGGACATTGCGGCGTCAGGCAACCTCGCATGGGACGGGCGGGCGATCAGCGATGCGGAGCTTCCGGCGCTGCTTGCCGCGACCGCCGCGGAGAGCGGCGTGCTCCAGTTCAAGGCCGACGAAGCCGCGCGCTACGAGCGCTTCGCCACGGTCCTCAACACGGTCAAGCGTTCGGGCGTGACCAAGCTCGGCTTCGTCGGCAACGAACGGATGGCGTTCGACTGAGCTTTGCAGCGCGCCATAGTTGCCGTAAACGTCAAGCACTATGGCGCGCTTTACACGGACCATCACCGCTGGACCGGACGACATCGACGAGCTCGGTCATGTCAACAATGCGGTCTGGGTCCGCTGGATCCAGGATGTCGCGGTGGCGCACTGGCATGCGGTCGCCGCGCCCGAGCATCATGACGCCTATATCTGGGTCGTGACGCGGCACGAGATCGACTATCGTGGCAACGTGTCCGAAGGCGAAACCGTGACGGGCGAAACCTGGGTGCCCCATCCGCCGCGCGGCGCCCGCTTCGACCGCCACATGCGTTTCACCGGCGCCGACGGCAAGGTGAAGGTCGAGGCGGTCTCGACCTGGGCGATGCTCGACCGCGCCACCGGCCGGCTGGTGCGCGTGCGCGACGAGATTGCGGCGCCGTTTCTGGAGGGATGAGGACGGGGCGACGCGGCGTCAGCGTTCGACATAGGCGTGGCCCAGCGCCAGATAGGTCTGCCTGTCCGTGACATGATTGTCGGTGTCGAACCGCCAGATATCGGCGAAGCCCGCACGACGCGCATCGCCTGCGACGCCATACCCCTCGAACACGCCGGTTGCGAAAACGGTTCGTGTCGCCTCGTCGCACCACAGTCGGTCGATCACATGCGTGCCCCGGATCTGGCGTTCGACGCGAAAGAAATGGTCGATCGCGGCGATCCCTTCATAGCGGACGTCGGCGCGTTGATAGGACGCGCCGGGCGCGAACAGGGCCATGACCCAATCGATATCGACCGCGTCGATCCGCGGATAATAGGCGGTGACCAGATGCCGGATGTCGCTCATGCGGGAAAGATATCCGCGCGGCCGAGGAAATTTCATTCATGAAATTTTGCCAAATATGCGAATATAGGTTATATTTCTCGGAGAATTGGCGAGAGATGGAATGGTAATTACCCTCGACGCCATCGATCACCAGATTCTGGCGCTGTTGCAGGAGGACGGGTCGCTATCGGTGGCCGATCTGGCCGATCGGCTGGGGATGACGCCGCCGCCCTGCTGGCGGCGCGTCCGGCGGCTGAAGGATGCGGGCGTGCTGCAAAGGCAGGTCTGGATCGCCGACCCGGCCGCATTGGGCCTGACCATCACGATCTTCGCGACCGTCCGGCTGGAAGCACACGGCATCGATGCCACCAACGCCTTTCGCGAGCAGGTCCGCGAACTGCCGGAAGTGATGGAATGTCACATCCTGCTGGGCGCGATCGACGTCATCCTCAAGATCGTCGTCCCCGACATCAGCTATTACGAGACGTTGTTCTACGAACGGATCTCACAGCTCCCCGGCGTGCGTGAGGTCAATTCGAGCGTCTCGATCAGCGAGGTGAAGCGAAGCTTTCAGCTGCCGCGTATCGACGCGCCGGATCGCCGCCGCGCGCTTTAACCCGAATTGCGCAGCGCCGTCGCGATCGCGTTGATCGACAACAGAATGCCCTGTTCGATCTTGGGATCGGTCTCGCCCGCGCGGTGGCGCTTGAGCAGCTCGACCTGAAGCAGGTTGAGCGGCTCGATATAGGGCAGGCGGAGCTTGATCGAGGTTTCCAGCGCCGGATGCTTCTCCAGCAGCCGCGTCTGGCGCGTCACTTCGAGCAGCTGGTCGTGCGTCGCCTGCCAGCCGTCGCGGATGCGCCCGAAGATCGCGTCGCCCAGCGTGCGGTCCTCGACCAGCCCGGCATAGCGCGCGGCGATGCCCATGTCGGACTTGGCGAGCACCATCTCCATGTTCGCGAGTGCCGAGGCGAAGAGCGGCCAGCCTGCCGCCATCTCGCGCAGCAGCCCGCGGTCCTTGAATGCGGACAGCGCCGCGCCGACGCCGTACCAGCCCGGCAGCATCACGCGCGCCTGCGCCCAGCTGAACACCCAGGGGATGGCGCGCAGATCCTCGATCGCGTCGCTCTTCTTGCGGCTCGCCGGACGGCTGCCGATCTTGAGGCCGGCGATCTCGGCGATCGGGGTCATCTGGCGGAAGAAGCTGGTGAAGCCCTCGGTGCCATAGACGAGGCCGCGATAGGTCTTGAACGCCGTGCCCGACAATTCCTCCATCGCCGCCTCGAACCGCGCGGCGTCGGCGGTGCTGAGCTGCTGGGGCTCGAGGCTGGCGAGCAACGTCGCCGACGCCATCGCCTCGAGGTTGGTCTGCGCACTCTCGCGCGTGCCGTATTTCGCGGCGATCACCTCGCCCTGCTCGGTGATGCGGATGCGGCCCTGCACCGTACCGGCGGGCTGCGCCTGGATCGCCTGGAACGACGATCCGCCGCCGCGCCCGACAGCGCCGCCGCGGCCGTGGAACAGCTGCATCGCGATCCCGGCTTCCTCGAACACCGGCTGCAGCGCCGTTGAACCCTTGGACAGGCCCCAGGTGGAGGTGAGGTAGCCGCCGTCCTTGTTCGAGTCCGAATAGCCGATCATCACTTCCTGATGCCCGCGCTTGCCGGCGATCGCCGCGACCTCGGGCAGCGCGAACCAGGCGCGCATGATGTCCGGCCCGGCGTCGAGATCGGCGATCGTCTCGAACAGCGGCACCGCCATGACATGCGCCTGCGGTTCCTCGCCCGGGATGTAGAGGCCGGCTTCCTTGAGCAGCACATGGACTTCGAGCAGGTCGGAGACCGACTGCGCCATCGACACGATATACTGGCGGATCGCGGCGCGCCCGTAGCGGTCATGCGCTTCGGCCGCGGCCTGGACGATTGCCAGTTCGGACGCGGTCTCGTCCGAATAGGTCGCGTAGCGGCTGGTCAGCGGGCGCGGGCTGGCCAGCTCGCGGCGCAGCAGCGCGATCCGCGCTTCCTCGCCGAGCGCGGCATAGTCCGCCTCGACGCCCGCGACCTTGAGCAACTCCGCCACCACCCGCTCATGCACCGCACTGTTCTGGCGCATGTCGAGCGTGGCGAGGTGGAAGCCGAAGATGTCGACCGACCGGATCAGCCGCCCGAGTGCCCCGCTCGACGCCAGCGTCTCGGCACCCTGCGCGGCAAGGCCGTGTGCGACGGTGGCGAGGTCGGTGCGGAACGCCGCGGGATCGGGATAGCGTTCGCCGGTCAGCGCGCCGGGGCGCGGCGGCGCCTTGCCGGTCAGGTCGCGATAGGTGGCGGCCAGGCGGGCATAGATGCCCGACAGCGCACGGCGATAGGGTTCGTCGGCGCGGCTGGCGGCTGCGTCACCGCTGTCGTCGGCAAGGGCAACGACGCCCGGATCGATATCGGCGTGATGGCTTGAGATCGACAGCTCGGCACCGAGCGCGTGCACCGCGTCGAGATAGTGGTTCAGCACCGTCTCGGCCGAACGCGACAGCGTGAGCCGCAGCGAATCGGCGGTGACGAAGGGGTTGCCGTCGCGGTCGCCGCCGATCCAGTTGCCCGGGCGCAGGAAAGCCGGAACGCGGCTGCCCAGCGCGCGGTCCCAGCGCGCGTGGAGCGCGGGCAGGACCGGCAGGAAGACGTCGCGCAGATAGGACAGCGCGGTCTCGACCTCGTCGGCGACATAGAGCCGCTCGGGCCGAAGCACACGGGTCTGCCAGAGCAGCGCGACCTGGCGCACCACCGCCTCGTCGACCAGGTCGCCGTCTTCGGTCTCGGCGATGCCGCGATCCTTGAGCGCCATCAGTTCGGCGATGCGGTTGCGATGATCGATCATTGACTTGCGCCGCACCTCGGTCGGGTGCGCGGTCAGCACCGGCGCGACCAGCGCATGGTCGAGCAGCTCGGCGATCCTGGCGCTGTCGACGCCATGTTCCTTGAGCCTGGCGATCGCGTGCTCGACATCCGCGCCGCTTTCCGACGCCACGCCCTGCCGGTCCTCGGCGAGGTTGGCGAGCATCGAGAACAGCATGAAGCTGCGCACGAAATCGAGCGTGTCGTCGAGGTTGAGGCTGCCAAGGCCCGGATCGATGCTGTCGGCGCCGGCGATGCCGCGATGCCGGTCGACCGATGCCGACCGGATATATTCGATTCGCCGGAACAGCGCCTCTCCGCCATAGGCGCGGATCACGTCGCCAAGGACGCGGCCCAGATAGCGGATGTCGGGATTGTTGGTGATCGGTGGAGCGCTGGCCATGCGCGCGTGCTGCACTGCGGCATGGCCAGCGTCAACCGGATCGTTACTTGGGAGACGACAAGCGCGACTGATTATGTCGCATGGTCATCAATCCGGCGGCGGAAGGTTTCGGGCAGGAAGAACAGGCCGATGATCAGCGTCAGCACCGCGACGGTGATCGGATACCAGAGGCCGTAATAGATATCCCCGGTGGCGGCGACCATCGCGAAGGCGATCGTCGGCAGGAACCCGCCGAACCAGCCATTGCCGATATGATAGGGCAGCGACATCGCGGTGTAGCGGATTCGCGTCGGGAAGATCTCGACCAGCAGCGCCGCGATCGGGCCATAGACCATGGTCACCAGCAGCACGAGCCAGAAGAGCAGGGCGACGATCAGCGGCTTGTTCATCGCCGCCGGGTCGGCCTTGGCGGGATAACCGGCCTTGGTCAGCGCGGTCTTCAGTTCCTGCTGATAGGCGGCGATCAAGGCTGTGCGTTCGGCTGGGGCGACCCCGGCGGGATCCGGCGCCGGGTGTTCCTCGTCGCCCACGCGAACGGTAGTGAATTTGAGCGTCGGCGCGCCCGGCGGAAGCGTCGCGGGCACGCTCTTATAGGGGATGCCCGACTTGGCGAGGTAGGCCTTGGCGATATCGCAGCCCGACTGGTCGAACTTGTTGCGGCCGATCGGATCGAACTGGACCGAGCAGATGTCGTTGCTCGACATGATCGTCACCGGTGCCCGTTCCTGCGCGGCGGCCAGCGCCGGATTGGCCGCTTGGGTCAGCGCATGGAAAGCCGGGAAATAGCTGATCGCCGCCAGCGCGCAGCCGGTCAGGATGATCTTCTTGCGCCCGATCTTGTCGGAGAGCGCGCCGAAGATCACGAAGAAGGGCGTGCCGATCACCAGCGCGATCGCAATCAGGATATTGGCGGTGGCGCCATCGACCTTCAGCGTCTTCTCGAGGAAGAACAGCGCATAGAATTGGCCGGTGTACCAGACCACCGCCTGACCCGCGACCGCACCCAGCAGCACGATCAGCACAACGCGCAGGCTCCGCCACTGGCCGAACGCCTCGGTGAAGGGGGCCTTGGAGGTGGTGCCCTCCTCCTTCATCTTCTGGAACACCGGGCTTTCGGCCAGCTGGAGCCGGATCCACAGCGACACCGCGAGCAGCAGGATCGAGACGAGGAAGGGCAGGCGCCAGCCCCAGTCGGCAAAGGCGGCCTCGCCGATCACGGTACGGATGCCGATCACCACCAGCAAAGCCGCGAACAGGCCCAGCGTCGCGGTGGTCTGGATCCAGCTGGTGAACAGGCCGCGCTTACCCTCGGGCGCATGCTCGGCCACATAGGTGGCAGCGCCGCCATATTCGCCGCCGAGCGCGAGACCCTGGACGAGGCGGAGCAGCACCAGGATCACCGGCGCCGCGACGCCGATGCTGGCATAGCTCGGCAGCACGCCGACCGCGAAGGTGGAAAGGCCCATCAGGCCCATCGTCACGAGGAACGTATATTTGCGCCCGACGACATCGCCCAGCCGCCCGAACACCAGCGCACCGAACGGCCGGACCGCGAACCCCGCGGCAAAGGCACCGAGCGCGAGAATGAACGCGGTGGTCTCGT
The DNA here is from genome assembly GCF_059420685.1 of Sphingomonas sp. GW821-FHT03E12. Taxonomy (NCBI): domain Bacteria; kingdom Pseudomonadati; phylum Pseudomonadota; class Alphaproteobacteria; order Sphingomonadales; family Sphingomonadaceae; genus Sphingomonas; species Sphingomonas sp. GW821-FHT03E12. Next base: position 165,569 of record NZ_JBWKUF010000001.1, on the reverse strand, counting down.
TCACGCCCGAGAAGAATTTGGCGGAGATGACCGTTGCCAGCAGCCCGTAGAGGTAGAAATCATACCATTCGAACACGGTGCCGAGCGACGAGGCGATGATCACCTTGCGCTCGGTCCGGCCCGCAACTGCTGGCTGCGCCGTCATCCTCTTCTCCCTGATTGGTTTTGCGCGGGATGGTGGCGGGATTTGTGCTGGCCGTCGAGGGCCGAAATGACGCTACGGCGCTGGGCCAGTGCTGGGCCAGTGTGGGTGGCTAGTCCTCGAGCAGCGCGAGCGCGACCCTGGCGGTGCCGGTGCGGTGCATCCCGATCTCGCGTGCGGCGGCGTGGGAGAGGTCGATGACGCGGCCGCCGCTGAACGGTCCGCGGTCGTTGATCCGCACGACGACGCTCTTGCCGGTGGAAAGGCTGGTGACGCGAATGCGGCTGCCGAAGGGGGCGGTGCGATGGGCGGCGGTCAGCGTGTCGGGGTCGCAACGCTCGCCACTGGCGGTGCGGTTGCCCGCCATCTCGCGGCTGAAATAGCTCGCCATCCCGCTGCCGAGATCGGTGCCGGCTTCTACCTCACCGTCCGCCGCCGCGGCCGGAACCGCCAGCGCAAGCGCCAGTGCGCCGATCAACAAACCCCGCATGTCCCGTCCCCTTTTGCGGGCACGGGTGAAACAACAACAATCCCGGACGGCAATCCGCGCAGCGTTGCGTTGCCCCGAATCCGCGACCATCTGCGACGAAATGTCACGGGATGGTGACGCAAGGGCCGGCTGCGACTAATGCGTATCCGTAACCATGGGGGCTAAGACGATATCCGTTGCCGAAACCGGTGGCGAGCGCAACGCGGTCTATTCCTATATGGATGCCGCCCGATTCGTGCTCGCCGCGATCGTTGCGTTCGCGCATGCATGGCATCTCACCATCGCCGATTATCATGGCGATGCCCCGCTCTGGGCGAAGATCGGCTATTTCGTCGCCGGTTTCTCGCACGCGGCGGTCATCCTGTTCTTCGTCCTCTCCGGTTACTGGATCGCGCGATCGGTCGAGCAGCGGCTCGAACAGGGCTGGAGCTGGAAGGGCTATCTTACTGGCCGCCTGACCCGCGTCTGGATCGTCCTGATCCCGGCATTGCTGATCGGCGGCAGTCTTGATCTGATCGGAACCTTCTGGCTGCGGACGCCGACTCATCTCGGCCTGACGAACACCTATGTCCTGCGCACCGACGTCGCGGCGAACCTCGACTGGCCGGTATGGACCGGCAACCTCTTCTTCCTTCAGGATACCATCGTCCACCCGCTGGGCACCAACGGGCCGCTCTGGAGCCTCGCCTGGGAATGGTGGTTCTACCTCTGGTATCCGGCGCTGATCCTGCTCTGGCGCACCCGCCGGCCGGCCCCGGTGCTGGTCACCATGGCGATCTTCTTCTGGTATCCTGCGATGCTGCTCGGGTTCGTCTGCTGGCTGCTCGGCGTGCTGGTGCGGGTGATCGAGCGAAGGCAGGTTGCGCAATCGCTGCTGCGCCACCCCCTCACGCTCGCCGTCACGGGGGCCTTGACCCTGGCGGTGCTCGCCTGGGCGCGTCTTGCACCCCTGTTGGGCTGGGAGTTTCCGGTCGCGCTGAGTTTCGCCGCCTTCGTTGCCGCGCTGCTGGCGATGCGCCCGCGCTTCCCGCGTTTCCTGAACGGGGCAGCCCATTTCGGCAGCCGCGCGAGCTTTTCGCTCTACGTCACCCATTTCCCGGTTCTCGCGATGATCGCCGGGATCGAGGTCGGCCCTGCGCGGGCTGAGCCGACGATGACGTCGCTGCTCTTCGTCTGCCTCGGTTTCCTCGCCGCTTTGTTCTTCGCCTATGGCTTCTCGATGCTCACCGAGGCCAATACCGGGCGCGTGCGCAAATGGCTGGCGGGACGCAGGCGCCCCGCCACCTGATCAGACGTCGAGATTGGCGACGCTCAGCGCATTCTCCTGGATGAACTCGCGGCGCGGCTCGACCACATCGCCCATCAGGCGGGTGAAGATCTCGTCGGCCACATCGGCCTGATCGACCTCGACCACCAGCATCGAACGGTTCTGCGGATCGAGCGTGGTTTCCCACAGCTGCTCGGCGTTCATTTCGCCCAGCCCCTTGTAGCGCTGGATCGACAGGCCCTTGCGGCCCGAGGCGAGGATCGCGTCGAGCAGCTCGCTCGGGCGCGCGACCAGGGTTTCGCCCTTGGCCGCGACCACGGGCTCCTCGTCCTCGCCCTCAGCGGCAGGGGTGACATCCTCGGCTTGCGCGGTCTTGACCGACACCAGCTTCGACACCGCCGCATAGCTATCGGCCTGCTCGGCGGCGAGCGCGTGGAGCTTGCGCCCTTCGGCGGAGGTCAGGAACGCCGCCTCGATGATGTGATGATCGGTCACGCCGCGCCACAGCCGCTCGAAATGGAAGCCGCCTTCCTCGGTGACGCGCGCCGACCAGCGCGCATCCTCGTCGGTGAGGTCGAGCCGCTTGGTCACCGCCGCGAGCCGTTCGGCGCGCTGCTCGCGCGTTGCTTCGGGATCGAGCGTGCGGCCCAGCGCCAGCGCCTCGATGATCGAGGGATCGTAGCGGCGCGGCACATAGCGCATCAGCGTCTTCATGCGGCGGGCATGCTCGACCAGCTTGGCGAGGTCCTCGCCGAAGCGCGGTCCCTCATTGGTCTCCAGCCGGTTGCCGCTCACACCGCCCTCGACCAGATAGTCGTCGAGCGCGGCATCGTCCTTCAGATACACTTCCGACCGCCCCTTGCTCGCTTTGTAGAGCGGCGGCTGGGCGATGTAGAGGTGCCCCGCCTCGATGATCTCGGGCATCTGGCGGTAGAAGAAGGTGAGCAGCAGCGTGCGGATATGCGCGCCGTCCACGTCGGCGTCGGTCATGATGACGATCTTGTGGTAGCGCAGCTTTTCGAGGTTGAAGTCGTCGCGGCCGATGCCGGTGCCCATCGCCTGGATGAGCGTGCCGATTTCCTTCGATCCCAGCATCCGGTCGAAGCGCGCACGCTCGACGTTCAGGATCTTGCCGCGCAGCGGAAGGATCGCCTGGAAATGCCGGTCGCGGCCCTGCTTGGCCGACCCGCCTGCCGAGTCACCCTCGACCAGGAAGAGTTCGGACTTGGCGGGATCGCGCTCCTGGCAGTCGGCGAGCTTGCCGGGCAGCGACGCGATGTCCATCACGCCCTTGCGCCGGGTCAGCTCGCGTGCCTTCTTCGCGGCCTCGCGCGCGGCGGCGGCGTCGATCACCTTCTGGATGATCGCACGAGCCAGCGCGGGGTTTTCTTCCAGCCAGTCGGACATCTTGTCGGCCATCAGCGCTTCGAGCGGCTGGCGGACTTCGGAGCTGACCAGCTTGTCCTTGGTCTGCGAGCTGAACTTCGGGTCAGGCAGCTTGACCGAAACGATCGCGGTGAGCCCCTCGCGCATGTCGTCGCCGGTGAGGGTCACCTTCTCCTTTTTGAGGAGGCCCGACTTGTCGGCATAATTGTTGATCGTGCGCGTCAGCGCCGCGCGGAACGCCGCCAGATGCGTGCCGCCGTCACGCTGCGGGATGTTGTTGGTGAAACAGAGGACGTTCTCGTAATAGGAATCGTTCCACTCCAGCGCGACATCGATCCCGATATCGTCACGCTGCCCGTTGACCGAGATCGGATCGGGGAACAGCGGCGACTTGTTGCGGTCGAGCCACTTCACGAACGCGGCGATGCCGCCCTCGTAGAACAGCTCGACTTCCTTGACCTCCTCGTGCCGTGCGTCGCGCAGGAACAGGCGCACGCCCGAGTTCAGGAACGCCAGCTCGCGATAGCGATGCTCGAGCTTCTCGAAGTCGAACTCGATCTGGTTCTTGAACGTACCGCCGTCGCCCGGGACCTTTTCGGTCGAGGCGAGGAAGGTCACGCGCGTGCCCTTCTTGGTGCTTCCGTCCGGGTTGACGGGCGCCTTGCCGATCACCTTGAGCGGTGCGGTCGCGTCGCCATAGGCGAAGCGCATCCAATGCTCCTCGCCGTCGCGCCAGATGTTGAGGTCGAGCCATTCGGACAGCGCGTTGACCACCGACACGCCCACGCCGTGCAGGCCGCCGGAGACCTTGTAGGCATTGTCGTCGCTGGTGTTCTCGAACTTACCGCCCGCATGGAGCTGGGTCATGATGACCTCGGCCGCCGACACGCCTTCCTCGGCGTGAATCCCGGTCGGGATGCCGCGGCCGTTATCCTCGACGCTCACCGATCCGTCGGCGTTCAGCTGGATGATGATCTTGTCGCAATGACCGGCCAGCGCCTCGTCGATCGCATTGTCCGAAACCTCGAACACCATGTGGTGCAGGCCCGAACCGTCGTCGGTGTCGCCGATATACATGCCGGGGCGCTTGCGTACCGCGTCGAGGCCTTTGAGGACCTTGATGCTGTCGGCGCCGTAGCTGTTCGCGTTGGGGGTGTTTTCGGGGGTGTTCTGATCGTTCGATTCCATGCCGAGCATATAGGGTCGCGAGTCACGAAACGGAAGCAAAATGGGTCACTCCGTGGCATCCGCATGGCTATGGAAACTTAATGGCGGCGGGACGGGTTCGCCGTGGCAATTTTACGCGGGTTTCCGCCATCTGCTGCAGCATGGAACGTCATCGAAGACTGGTCCGCGCCCACCGCACCCGATGGGAAGCGACCACCGACTGGCTCGGCGCCTGCAAGCCGCTTGAGCTCATCCTCGGCATGGTCACCGGCATCACCCTGATCGCCGCCCTTCATGCGATGTGGAGCGCGTGATCATGGACGCGCTCCTCGTCTTCGCCGTCACGATTGCCTTCATGATCGTCGCGGTCGGCTATACCGGCCGAGTGGCGCTGCTGGAGCGGCGTGGCCAGCTCGCGCATCGCGGTGCGCTCCGGCGCAAGCGCAATCTCTAGCGCGGGGGCGGCCCGGCCAGCGTCGCGGCGAGCGCAGCGTCCCAGCGTGGCAGGCGGATTCCGCCGCGTTTCTCCTGCAGTGCTGCCGCCTGATTATAGGTGGCGAGCAGCGTTGCCGGACGGCAGAAGGCGTCGATCGTTCGCGCGCGGCCAAGGTTGATCTCGATGGTCCGGGCCATGCGCCAGCCGACGGTGTACCAGGGCCCCTGCGTGCCGAAATAGCCGCGCATCTTCGCGGTGATCGCGGCCTCGTCGCCCGCAGTCCCGGCGAGGATCGACCGGAACCACGCATCCTGTTCGGTCATCTCTGCCGCGAACCTGGCGGCGTTGCGGTCCCATTCGGCGCGTTCGGCCGCGTCGCTCTCGGTATGCGGATGGATCGCCGGCCCGCCCGCTGCGGCGAGCATCGCGAGTCCCTCGCCATAGGCGCTGAGCCAGCCGATCAGCGATGCGCGTCTCGGCTCGGTTCCCTGCGGCTTTGCGCTGCAGGCGGCGCCCATGCCGATATGATGAAGCTCATGCGCGAGCGTGTTGGCGGCCTTCTCCGGCCGCACGGCGGGATTGAGCATCAGGAAGATCGCCGGATCGCCCGAAAGGTCGAAGACGAACTCGTTCGGTTTCGGCTTCACCATCGGAAAGATCGTCGCGCGCAACGTCGTTCCGGGCGGAAGATAGGCCAGCGCCCTGGCGGCGGCCGCGCCGCTCGGATCGGCCTGCCAGCGGTCGAGCGCCATGCGCAGCGGTGCGGCGCGCGCGACTGTCTCGGGCGCGGTCAGGAAGGCACGGAACTCGGCATCGGTGAAGTCGCGCTTCATCGCCGCCTCGCGTTCCTTGAGACGCCGATATCCGCGGCTCGCAAACAGCGCCTGCCATTCAGCCTCGTCCGGCGTACGGCCGGCGGCGAGTGCCTCGATCAGCGCGACGGCCGCCCTGGCCTCATCCATGTCCAGCGACACCTGCACCCGCGCGGGGGCTTGTGCGGCCCCATCGCTGACGGTCGCGGTGAGCAGCGCCAATGACAGCCATGGGGAAGCGGCTCTGGCCATCCGCAGACTGTAGTGACTACATGTGTAATCGTAAAGCCGTGCGGCGGTCAGGCAGGGGCAATCGCTCCGTCGCGCACCGCATAGCGCGCGGCGTCGCCTATCCCGTCGAATAGCTCGGGCTCGGTCCCGGTCATCCACACCTGTCCGTGCCCCGCCAGCCGCTCGAACAGTGCGCGCCTGCGGCTCGGATCGAGATGCGCGGCGACCTCGTCGAGCAGCAGGATCGGCGCGCGGCCGGTGCGGTCGGCGACCAGCTCTGCATGGGCGAGCACGATGCCGAGCAGCAGCGCCTTCTGCTCGCCGGTCGAACAGAGCTGCGCCGCCTGATCCTTGCCCAGATGGGTCACGGACAGGTCCTGCCGGTGCGGCCCTGTGAGGGTGCGTCCCGCCGCGGTATCGCGTGCACGGCCTGCCCGCAGCGCCTGCGCCAGATCGGCCACCGCCTCGCCCTCAAGCGTCAGCCCGGCCCGTGCGAACACGCCTTCGGGCTGGTCCGCCAGTCGCGCCGCCAGCGCTTTGACCGCACCCCGCCGCGCACCGTCGATCGCCGCGCCATGTTCGGCCATTCGGGCCTCCAGCGCGGTCAGCCAGTCGGGGTCGGCGGGTTCATCCGCCGCCAGCAGCCGGTTGCGCTCGCGCATCGCCGCCTCGTAGCGCGCGGTGTGATGGGCATGGCCGGGCGCGAGCGCCAGCGTCAGCCGGTCGAGGAAGCGCCGCCGCTCGCTCGCCGGCTCGACGAACAGCCGGTCCATCGCCGGGGTCAGCCACAGCACCGTCAGCCATTCGGAGAGGCTGGTGGCCGCCGCCGCCGCGCCGTTGACGCGGACCACCCGGCGTTCGGGGGCAGGGGCCTGCGTGCCGGTGCCGATCTCGACGCTTTCCGCCAGGGTGGCCGCGACCGCGAAACCGCCGCTGCCGCCCTGTCGGGCGATCTCGGGCAGGGGCGCCCGGCGCAGCCCGCGCCCCGGCGCGAGCAGCGATACCGCCTCCAGCACATTGGTCTTGCCCGCGCCATTGTCGCCGGTCAGCACCACGAACCCCGTGCCGGGCGTCAGCGCCGCCGCGGCGTGATTACGGAAATCGGTCAGGACAAGGCGGGCAAGGGCCATTTGCCCGCCTGTAGCGATGCGAGAGCACGAGCGGAAGCGACCGCCATTGATCGGCAGTGATTGCGCGCTATCTCTCCCATCATGCCGAATCGAGCGCGCGTCTTTCTCACTACCACCACCCGGGGCGACCGGGTGGGCCGCACGCGCAGCTAGCCGCGGCGGACTCTCTCCCGGTGACGGGTGAGGGCGCACGGCACCTGTTTCCGCTCCGGACTTTTCCGCGCCAGCTTTTCCCGGCGCCGTCCGCTGTGTAAGGCGCACCAAACAGGATTGCCGAAATGAACATGATCTCCGTCACGCTTCCCGATGGTTCGGTCCGCGAAGTCGCGCCCGGCACCACCCCCGCAGACATTGCCGCCGCGATCGGCCCCGGCCTCGCCAAGGCGGCGATCGCCGCGCGCGTCGATGGCGAACTGCGCGATATCGGGCGCCCGCTCGAACAGGATGTGCAGCTCGCGCTGGTCACCTCGCGCGACGAGGCGGACGCGCTCGAACTCGCGCGCCACGATTTCGCGCACGTGCTGGCCGAAGCGGTGCAGGCGCTGTTCCCCGGCACGCAGATCACCTTCGGCCCGGCGACCGACGACGGCTTCTATTACGACGTGATGGCCCCGGCCTCGCGCGATCCCTTCTCGATGGACGATCTTCCGGCGATCGAGGAGAAGATGCGCGAGATCATCCGCGCCGACAAACCGCTCCGCCGCGAAGTGTGGAGCCGCCAGGCGCTGATCGACCGCTGGACGGCCGAGGGCGAGAGCTTCAAGGCCGAATGGGCGAAGGAGCTGCCCGAGGGCGAGGAACTGACCGTCTATTGGTCGGGCGACGACTGGCTCGACATGTGCCGCGGCCCGCACCTCGCCTCGACCGGCAAGCTCGATCCGCAGGCGTTCAAGCTGATGCGCGTCGCGGGCGCCTATTGGCGCGGCGACCAGAAGAATGCGCAGCTCACGCGCATCTACGGCACCGGCTGGCTCAACAAGAAGCAGCTCGACGCGCACCTCCACAAGCTCGAGGAAGCGGCCAAGCGCGACCACCGCAAACTGGGACAGGAGATGGACCTGTTCCACCTCCAGCAGGAAGCGCATGGCAGCGTCTTCTGGCACCCCAAGGGCTATATGATCTGGCGCGAGCTGGAGGCCTATATGCGCCGCGCGATCGACGGCGCCGGCTACCGCGAAGTCAAGACGCCGCAGGTGATGGACGCGCGCCAGTGGGAGGCGTCGGGGCACTGGGGCAAGTATCGCGAGAACATGTTCGTGATCCCCGACGAGGTGCCGAACGTCGACGATGACGGCCCGATCGTCTCGAACGACGCCGACTGGATGGCATTGAAGCCGATGAACTGCCCGGCGCACATCCTGATCTTCAAGCAGGGGATCAAGTCGTACCGCGACCTGCCGCTGCGCTTCTACGAGAATGGCTGCTGCCACCGCAACGAGCCGCACGGCGCGCTCCACGGCCTGATGCGCGTGCGTCAGTTCACCCAGGACGACGCGCACATCTTCTGCCGCGAAGACCAGATCGTCGACGAGGTGAAGGCGTTCTGCGCGCTCGCCGATCGCGTCTACAAGGATTTCGGCTTCACCTACTCGATCAAGCTCGCGTTGCGCCCCGAAAAGCGCTTCGGGACCGAGGAGATGTGGGACCAGGCCGAGGCCGAGTTGCGCGATGCGGTCGAGAAGGCCGGTCTCGCGACCGCGGAATATGGCTGGGAGGAACTGCCGGGCGAGGGCGCCTTCTACGCGCCCAAGCTCGAGTGGCACCTCACCGACGCGATCGGCCGGACCTGGCAGGTCGGCACGATCCAGTCGGACCGCGTGCTGCCCGAGCGCCTCGACGCGACCTATGTCGCCGAGGATGGCGAGCGTCATCGCCCGGTCATGCTCCACCGCGCGATCTTCGGTTCGTATGAGCGTTTCATCGGCATCCTGATCGAGCATTTCGCCGGCCGGCTGCCGGCGTGGCTCGCGCCGACCCAGGCGGTGGTCGCGACGATCGTCTCCGACGCCGACGATTATGCGAAGGACGCCGTCGCCCAGCTCAAGGCCGCGGGCATCCGTGCCGACAGCGATCTGCGCAACGAGAAGATCAACTACAAGGTGCGCGAGCACAGCCTCGCCAAGGTCCCGCATTTGCTGGTGGTCGGCAAGCGTGAGGCAGAGGAAGGCACCGTCGCCATCCGCACGCTGGGCGTCGAGGGCCAGCGCGTGATCCCGCTCGCCGAGGCGATCGCCTGGCTCAAGGGCGAGGCGACGCCCCCGGACCTCCTGGGATGATTCGCGCCGGAACCGCTGCGGACGTGCCGCGCGCGCTGGAGATCTGGCGCGCCGCGGTCGACGCGACGCATGGGTTCCTCAGCGCCGGGGATCGCGCCGAGATCGACGCGATGGTGGCGGAGCAGTTCCTGCCCAATGTGCCATTGTGGCTTGCGGTCGACGATGCGGACCGTCCGCAGGGCTTCCTCGTCATGGACGGCGAGATGATCGACGCGCTGTTCGTCGATCCGGCGGTGCACGGCTGCGGAATCGGGAGTGCGCTGATCGACCATGCCCTCTCGCTCGCGCCCAACGCACTGGTCGACGCGAGCGAGCAGGCGAGCAATGCCGTGCCCTTCTACGAATCGCGCGGCTTCGTCCGTACCGGCCGGTCCGAGCAGGATCCGCAGGGCCGGCCCTATCCGTTGATCCATTTCCGTCACCCCGGCCGCGCGGGGTGAAAGGCCGGACGCGCCATGCCCCCGGAGAGGCGCTGGCGCGGCACCGGCATGATACGGGCTATGTCGCGGTCGTGCTCGACGGCGGCTATCTGGAGGCGGGCGAGAGCGGCCGCATCCGGGCCGAGGCGGGAATGGCGCTGATCCATCACGGCTGGTCGGCGCATCAGGACGGCTTTGGTGTGGCCGGCGCGCATGTTCTGAATTTGCCTCTCCCCGCCGGTCTTGCCGAAGGCGCGGTCCGGGTCGCCGATCCCGACGCCGTCGTCCGGCTGGCCGAGCGTGATCTGCATGCCGCCGCCGAGCTGGTGCGCGATACCGCGACGCCGATGCTCGCCGGGCCGAACGACTGGCCCGACCTGCTCGCCGCCGCACTCGCCCGCGATCCGGCGCTGTCGATCACCGGCTGGGCCGATCATGCCGGGCTCGACCCCGCCTCGGTCAGCCGCGGCTTTGCGCGCGCCTATGGCGTCAGTCCCAAGCGCTTCCGGCTCGAACTGCGCACCCGCACCGCCGTGCGCGCGCTGGCGGGGTGGCGCGGCACGCTCGCCGATCTGGCAGCCGATCACGGTTTTGCCGATCAGGCGCATTTCGCGCGCGCCGCACTGGCGCTGACCGGCTTCACGCCCTCGCAGCTCAGGGTTTAGGGCAAAGTCCGTTCAAGCCCGACCTCGGTGTTCTAGTCTAATAGCACAGTCATGGACCGCCGCCTCTTCCTCGCCGCCACGCTGGGCTCGCTCGCCGCCGCCCGCGCCATCCTCCCCGCCGCAGCGCAGGCCGCACCGCCCGTCACCCGCTGGAAGGTCGGTGCATCGGAAGGGCATGATGCCTTCGCCTTTCTCGGCCCGCTCTCGGGCGAGGCGCTTTACCAGACCTATTATGCCGCCGATGCCGCCGCCTTCGCGCCCAAGCTGCCCGAAGCGATTCGCGCCGATATCCCGAAACTGTGGAAGGAGGCGGGCAAGGATTACGGCCTGCTCGGCCCCAATCTTTCCACCGCTTTGTCGGGCGCCGATCTCTCCACCCTCGATGCCGTGATCTCAAATTTCGATGATCTCGAGGGCCGCGTACGCCCCGCCTATCAGGCCAGCCCCTATTGGGACGCCAAGGACTGGGCCTGGCTCACCGCCCAGGCGCCGCGCCTGCGTGGAGTGTTCGTGGCGATGCGCGATGCGGGCTTCGCCGCCTTCCGCGCAGAACGCACCACGGGGATCGAGACGCGCGCCGCGGAAATCGCCCGCGCCCTCGCAAACTACGATGTGATCAAATGGCAGCGCAAGCTGACCGGCCGCGCCTTCGAACCCGAGATTTCGATCGTGCTGCTGCAATTCTCCAAGCCGCACGGCATCAAGGTGCAGGGCCAGACCTTCCTCCAGTCGGCCGACTATGACGTAGCGCTTACCGTCCGAATCGCCGCGCACGAGATGCTGCACCCACCGGTGCCGATGGACGGCGCCGCGGCGAAGGCGGCGATTGCGGTGCTGGAGAAGGACGCGGTGATGATGCGGATCGTCCGCGAACATGATCCGCGCTGGGGCTACACCACGCTCGAAGGCTATCTGAACGAGGATCTGTGCCAGGCGCTCGACCAGACGATCAGCGAGGCGCTGGGCGTCGCGCGCAATCCCGCCGATCGCTGGCGCAAGGCGGATGATGGCATGCACATCCTCGCCGCGGGTCTCTATGGCCTGTTGCGCGCCGACAAATGGGTCGAGAATGGCGGCGACATCGAGCAGTGGCTGGCACGGGCGGTGGCAGCGGGCCGGCTCGCGCCGCGGGTGCTTCACCCCGTCGCCGCACAGGTGCTCGAACGGCCCGTCGATCGGCTCTGGCCGCTTGGCTAGTTTGTTGTGGCTGGTGCGGTAAACACAGGCTCTCCGCTTGCCTGAGCGGACCTCGGCTCCCATATTGCGTAGCGTTCGCGCCACAGCCTGTGGCTTTTTCGCCTGAATGCGCGCGGCGGGGCTACCCTGTCGCGCCTCGGCGCGCTATCTTACCGGTCTATAACTGTAACAGGAGCTGTTCCTATACGTCCTCCCATGTCCCGGCGCGGGTTCGCGCCCCCGGTGCCTACCGGCCCGCGCTTCAACGAATTCATCCAGTCGCCCAAGGTTCGCGTGATCGACCATGAGGGTGAGAATCTGGGCGTGATGTACACGCGTGAAGCGATGGAACAGGCGCAGGAGCTGGGCCTCGACCTGGTCGAAGTGTCGCCCAACGCTGATCCGCCCGTCGCCAAGTTCCTCGATGTCGGCAAGTACAAGTACGAGGCGCAGAAAAAGGCGAACCTCGCCCGCAAGTCGCAGAAGACGCAGGAGATCAAGGAGATCAAGATGCGTCCGAACATCGACGACCATGACTATGAGACCAAGATGAAGGCGGTCCATAAGTTCATCGGTGAGGGCGACAAGGTGAAGATCACCCTGCGCTTCCGCGGGCGTGAGCTGTCGCACGGCCAGCTCGGCATGGCGCTGCTCAAGCGCGTCCAGGATGATTGCGCCGAGGATGCGAAGGTCGAGTCCTATCCGCGCATGGAAGGCCGTCAGATGCTCATGGTGCTTTCGCCCAAGTGAGTCGCGGGCGGCTGCGCTAGTCGCAGCCGCCGCCTCCCCCGTCCGAAGCGCAATCCGAAGCGGTCGAGCTGTCGCCACTGGCGCTGCTATGCGCGTCCGTACCGCCGTCGCGGGCCTTCTTCACCTGTGCGGCGTAGATCGCGATGAACGTGGTGAACAGCGAGACGCCGACGGCGAGCAGCGCGATCCAGACGGCCTTCATACCGGCGGCTCCCACAATTCGATCGCATTGCCTTCGGGGTCGTGGATGCGCGCGAACTTGCCGGTTTCCGGCGTGTCCCATTCATCCTTGGTGATGATCGCGATCCCCGCAGCGTTGAGCTGCTCGAGCATCCCCTCAAGATCGCTGACGCGCAGATTGATCAGAAACTGCTTGTCCGCGGCGAAATAGTCAGTGTCGGCCTTGAACGGCGCGAACACCATCGGCCCGCCCTGAGTCTGCCAGTACCAGTCGTCGGGATCGCCTTCCCCTTCGGCATTGCATCCCATGCCGATGTTCAGATGCTCACGATACCATGCGACGAGTGCGTCCGGGTCCTTCGCGCGAAAGAAGAACCCGCCCATGCCGAGTACGCCCATCGATCCACCTCCTTGCCGGTCGCGCGATCCTAGGGCGCAAAGTCCGGCTCGGCTAGGCGTGCACGGTTCCCGGGATGACGGAGGGAAGGGAAGTGGGCTTCGATTGGCTCTTCAGGCGGCCTGTACGAGCCCAGCGTCAGCGCTGGCGCATCTCGATCACCCGCCATTCGCCGTCGATCCGGCATGCGGTGCCATCGATCGCGCCTTGCGCGAACGGGCGGCAGCTGCGCCCCGCCTTGTCGGTGAAATCCTTGCCGGCGGTCGGACCATATTCGCCACCAGCGACCGACGGGTCGTTCAATACCTGCTGGAGCCGTCCGCTCGCCATCAGCATGCCGCCATGGAAGGCGACCGGCGAGCCCGGCTCGGCCCAGATGCTCAGCGTGATGAAGACGCCGAACCCCATGACCGCCAGTGCCGCCGTCCACCTGACCCAACGCTTGCGAAGGCCGCGCAGCCATCCCGAACGGGCAGGGGTTTCGGCTGTATCGAGACTCTGGGTCTGCATGATGGAAATTCCGGAAGTGAGTGTGTTGCAAAGCTAACTCACTTGTGGCGGAATTGCAACGGCGTGCTCACGCGGCTGTCGCGAACTCTCCCAGCCCGGTGGCGGCATCCAGCATTCGCCGTTCGAGCGACTTGAGCCGCAGCACCGCGCTGATCTTGTCGCCGGTCAGGTCGGTTACATAGAAGGTATCGACCGCGCGCTCGCCATAGGTGGCGACATGGGCGGAGTGGATCGTCACCTTGGACTGGAACAGCGCATAGGCAAGGTGGTGGAGCAACGCCGGCCGGTCGCGTGCATTCACCTCGATCACGGTAAAGCGATTCGACGCCTTGTTGTCGATCAGCACCGCCGGCTCGATTGCGAAGGCGTCGGCGCGTGGGCGGGGCAGGGGCTTGGCCGCCAGCCGCTCGGTCAGCTTGGCGCGATTGGCCAGCGCCTCGGCGATGCCGGTCTCGATCCGGGCAAGCTGGCCGGGGTCGTCGAATGGGCGGCCGAGCGGATCCTGCACCAGGAAGTTGTCGATCGCCATGCCGTCGCGCGTGGTGTGGATGCGCGCGTCGATGATGTTGCCGCCCGCGGCATGGATCGCGCCGGCGATGCGGTAGAACAGGCCGGCATGGTCGGCGGCATAGACCGTCACCAGCGTCGCGCCGCGATCGGGATAGACCGTCGCCTCGACCGACAGCTGCGCCTCGCCCGAACGCTCGATGAAGCGCACGTTACGCTCGATCACATCCTCGGGCTCGGCGACCCAATAGGGATCGGGCAGCCGTTTGATCAGCGCGCTCATGTCGCGCCCGATCGCGGCCGACAGGGCTTCCTGCTTCGCCGCGATCCGCTCGCCGCGGCCCTTCTGCTTGTGGCCGAGCCGCAGCACCTCCTCGGCGCTGTCGAAGAGGTTGGTGAGCAGCTGGCGCTTCCACCCGTTCCAGACGCCGGGGCCGACCGCGCGGATATCGACGATGGTGAGGACGAGCAGCATCATCAGCCGTTGCGGCGACTGTACCACCTCGGCGAAATCGAGGATCGTCTTGAAGTCGGACAGGTCGCGCTTGAACGCGGTGGCGGACATCAGCAGGTGCCAGCGGACCAGCCATGCGACCGTCTCGGTCTCGGCGGGCGTCAGCCCGAGCCGCGGGCAAAGCCGCTGCGCCACTTCCGCGCCCAGCACGCTATGGTCGCCGCCGCGCCCCTTGGCGATATCGTGCAGCAGCACTGACACATAGAGCGCGCGGCGCGACGCGATCTGGTCGAGAACCCCGCTGGCGAGCGGGTGATCCTCCTTGAGGTCGCCCTTCTCGATCTGGCTGAGCAGCCCGATCGCGCGGATCGAATGCTCGTCCACCGTGTAGTGGTGGTACATGTCGAACTGCATCTGCGCGACGACGCGGCCAAAGTCCGGAACGAACCGCCCGAAGACGCCTGCCTCGTTCATCCAGCGCAGCACCGTTTCGGGGTCGCGCGGCGACGTCAGCACGTCCATGAACAGCGCGTTGGCGCGCGGGTCGTTGCGTCGGTCGTCGATCAGCTTGGCGTCGCGCGCGGCGGCGCGCATCGTCAGCGGATGCACCTCCAGCGTGTGCAGGTCGGCGAGCTGGAACACCTCGAGCAGCCGCACCGGATCCTCGGCGAAGAAGCTATCGCGCGGCAGCGCCAGCCGCCCGCGGTCGAGCACGAAGCCCTTGAGCTTCGCCGGCGACCGGCGGATCCGCGGCAGCCCGAAGCGGCTCCCGCGCGCGGCGAACTTCTCGTCGAGATGGGCGAGGAAGACGCCGGTCAGGTCGCCGACCATCTTCGCCTGCAGGAAGTAGAAGTGCATGAAGCGCTCGACCTTCGACTTGCCCGGCCGGTCGGCGTAGCGCATGCGCTCGGCGATTTCGCGCTGGAAGTCGAACGTCAGCCGGTCCTCGGCGCGCCCGGCGATGTTGTGAAGGTGGCAGCGCACTGCCCACAGGAAGTTCTCGGCGCGCCGGAACTGGCGGTATTCCAGCTTGGTCAGCAGCCCCGCGCCGACCAGCTCGGCCGGCTCGACCACGCCATAGGTATATTTGCCGATCCAGAAGAGCGTGTGGAGGTCGCGCAGCCCGCCCTTGCCCTCCTTGACGTTGGGTTCGACGACATAGCGGCTGTCGCCCATCTTGCGGTGGCGCTCGTTCCGCTCGTCCAGCTTCTGCGCGATGAAGGCGCGCGCGCTGTCCTTCTGCACTTCCGTGCGGAAGCGTGTCGCCGCCTCGTCGTACAGCGCGGTGTCGCCCCACACATAGCGCCCCTCGAGCAACGCGGTGCGGATCGTCACGTCCGCCTTGGCCTCGCGCACCATCTCGTCGAGCGAGCGCGAGCTGTGCCCGACCTTCAGCCCCATGTCCCACAGCGAGTAGAGGATCGATTCGATCACCTGCTCGCTCCAGCTGGTCTGTTTCCACGGGGTGATGAAGCCGATGTCGACGTCGCTGAACGGCGCCATCTCGCCGCGGCCATAGCCGCCGACCGCGACCAGCGCCATCCGCTCGGCCGCGCTCGGGTTGCTGTTGGGATAGAGCCGCGCGAGGGTGAAGTCCCACAGCACGCGCAGCAGCTGGTCCATCAGGAACGCGCCGCTCGCCGCGCTTTCATGGCCGCGTGCGGGATGTTCCTCCAGCCGCCGGGCGATCTCGGCGCGTCCGGCTTCCAGCGCCGCCTTGAGCCGCAATGCCCCGGCCTGGCGCAGCCGCATCGTGTCGGGCGCGCTCAGCGCCGCCAATTCGTCCGCCAGCGCCCGCCGATCGACGATCGCGCGGCGGTTGGGGACGGAGTCGAAGCGCGCGGACATGGCTGCCAGATAGGGGAAGCCGCGCCCGCGCGCTACAAAGCTTTGAAGGGACGGGGGTTAGTCGGGCTTCCGCGCAACGCCCACCAGCGCCGGGCGCAGCAGGCGGTCCTTGATCATGTAGCCGGTCTGGATTTCCTGGACGATCGTGCCCGGTGCGGCGTCGGCGCTCGGCACTTCCATCATCGCCTGGTGGCGATTGGGGTCGAGCGCTTCGCCCAATGCCGACACCTTGGAGATGCCGTGGCGCGCGAACACGCTGTCGAGCTCGCGCCCGGTCGCCTCGAGCCCGGTGACCAGGCCCTTGAGCTTCTCGTCCCCGCGCAGCTCGTCCGGAATCGCCGAGAGCGCACGCGCGAGGTTGTCGGCGACCGACAGGATGTCGCGGGCGAAGCTGGTCGCGGCATAGGCGCGCGCGTCCTCGGCCTCCTTCTGCGCGCGGCGCAGCAGGTTCTGCGCCTCGGCGCGGGCATAGAGGCTCGCCGACTGCGCTTCGGCAAGCTGGGCTTCCAGCTCGGCGACGCGGTCATGCTCGGCGACTTCGGGGGCGCCCTCCGCGGTCTCCTGACGGAGGTCCTCGGTCGCTTCGGTCTTGCTTTCTTCGGTCATAGTCCCTGTTTTTCTTCGTGTTTCAGGCCAATAGTCTGGCGAGGGTCGCTGCGGTGAAATCCACCATGGGCACGACGCGGGCATAGTTCAACCGTGTCGGTCCGATGACACCGACCACGCCGACCACGCGTCCGTCGAGCGACCGCACCGGTTTGGCGATCACCGACGAGCCGGACAGCGCGAACAATTTGTTCTCCGACCCGATGAAGATGCGCGTCGCCTCGCCCTCGCGCGCGCTGTCGAGCAGGCGGGCGATCTCTTCCTTGCCCTCCAGCTCGTCGAGCAGCTGGCTGACCCGGTCGAGATCGTCGGCCGCGGCGCTGTCGATCAGCCGCGCCTGGCCGCGCACGATCAGCACCGGCCGGTCGCCGCCATCCTGCGACCAGACGGCGAGGCCACGCTCGACCAGCGCCCGCGCCGCATCGTCCAGCGCCGCACGCTCGGCGCGCAGCTCGCGCTCGACCCGTGCGCGCGCCTCGCTCAGCGTCAGTCCGCCCAGCGTCGCGGTCAGGTAATTTGCCGCCTGCTCCAGCGCCCCTGCCGGCATCCCCGGCGGCAGCTCGACCACGCGGTTCTCGACCGACCCGTCCTCGCCCACCAGCACCGCGAGCGCGCGATCCTGGCCCAGCGGCACGAAGCCGAACTGGCGCACCACCCGCTCGGCCTTGGGCACCAGCACCATGCCGGCGCAGGCCGACAGGCCGGACAGCGCCGCGGTGGTGCTGGCCAGCGCCTCCTCGACCGGTCCGCCCCCGCCGGCGCGCGCTTCGATCGCGGCGCGCTCCTCGGCCGAGGGTTCGGACGCACGCATCATCCCGTCGACGAACAGCCGCAGTCCCAGCTCGGTCGGCATCCGCCCCGCGCTGGTATGCGGCGCGGCGAGCAGCCCGAATTCTTCCAGATCCTGCATCACGTTGCGGATCGACGCCGGGGAGAGGTTGAGCCCGGCGACGCGCGAGATGGTCCGCGACCCCACCGGCTGTCCCGCGTCGAGATATGATTCGACCACCACGCGAAAGATATCGCGTGCGCGGTCGGTCAGTTCGGTGATCGGCGGGGTGGTCACAATCCAGTCATGTAACGCACCCGCGCCGCGGCTCAAGGGTGGGCCTCTAGGGCCGCGCCCCGATCAGCGGGCCGAGTGCGGGGATCAGGTCCGGCGCATTGCCGATTGCGGCGGCCATGGCGTGGTTGGCGTCGCGGTCGCAGCCAAAGTCGAAATAGAGCGTCGTCGTGCTCTGCCGTCCGCGCCAGCGGATCTCGGCGCTCGGCATGTCGGTGGCGGCTTGGGTGCACCCCGGCTCGCCATGCGCATAGCGCCGCGTCCGTGCGGTCGCGGGGCGATAGGGGGCGAGCGACCGGGCCAGCGCTGCCGCTTGCTCGGGCGTCACGCGAAAACTGCGCTGGCCGGTCACGGCGGTGAAGCGGATACCCGTGAAATTGCCCATGCCGTTGGGGCTGACTTGAAAGCGATAGACCGGGCAGCGGCCGAAGCACGGGCCGGTCTGATATTCGATGGCCTCGCCGCTCACCGGGCGCACCGGCGATGTGGGGGCCGGGCGCGCGTAGGTCTGAGGAGGCGGTGCTTGCGGTCTCGGCGCGACGGGCGGGCGTGGCACGCCTCCCGGCGGCGTCACCTGCGGAATGCACGCGCTCGTCCCCAATCCGGCCAGTATAATCGCGATACGCTTCATCGATGATCCTCCACGGATCGCGAACCGAGACTGGCGCGTTCGGTTCCCGGCGTTTAGGTGCCGGGACAAGAAACCCACAGGAGATTCCCGTTATGCGCCCCAGCGGCCGCACCCCCGATCAGATGCGCGCGATCTCGATCGAGCCCAATTTCACCATTCATGCCGAGGGTTCGGTGCTGATCGCCTTCGGCAACACCAAGGTGCTGGTCACCGCCAGCGTCGAGGAGCGCGTGCCGCCCTTCCTGCGCGGCAAGGGCCAGGGCTGGGTCACCGCCGAATATGGCATGCTCCCCCGCGCCACCCACACCCGCGGCAACCGCGAAGCCGCCAAGGGCAAGCAGTCGGGCCGCACCCAGGAAATCCAGCGGCTGATCGGCCGCTCGCTCCGCGCCGTCACCGACCTCACTGCGCTCGGCGAGCGCCAGATCACCCTCGACTGCGACGTGATTCAGGCCGATGGCGGCACCCGCACCGCGGCGATCTCGGGCGCGTGGGTCGCGCTGCGCATCGCGGTCGACAAGCTGCTCGCCTCGGGTGCGCTGACCAGGGATCCGATCCTCACCCAGGTCGCGGCCGTCTCGTGCGGCATCTATCAGGGCAATCCGGTGCTCGACCTCGACTATGACGAGGACTCGGCCGCCGATGCCGACGCCAATTTCGTCCTGCTCGCCGACGGCAAGATCGCCGAGGCGCAGGCGACCGCGGAAGGCGCGACCTATGACGAGGAAGGGCTGCTCCGCCTGCTCCGTCTCGCCCGCATCGGCTGCAACGACATCTTCGCCGCCCAGCTCAAGGCCGCCGGCCGGTGAGCGGGGAGGGCAGGGACCCGCAGGCGATCCGCAAGCTCGCCGCGGGCAAGCTCGTCATCGCCAGCCATAATGAGGGCAAGGTGCGCGAAATCCGCGCGCTGCTCGCCCCCTATGGCATCGAGCCGGTCAGCGCCGGATCGCTCGGCCTGCCCGAGCCGGACGAGACCGGCACCACCTTCGTCGCCAATGCCGAGCTCAAAGCGATGCAGGCGGCGGATCTTTCGGGCCTTCCCGCGCTCGCCGACGATTCGGGGATGTGCGTCGATGCGCTCGGCGGTGAGCCGGGCATCTTCTCGGCGCGCTGGGCCGGGCCGTCCAAGGATTTCGGCCTCGCGATGGAGCTGGTCGAGAGGAACATCGCCGATACCGCGGTCGAGGGCGAGCCTGCCCCGTCGCGCGACGCGCATTTCGTCTGCGCGCTGGCGCTCGCCTGGCCCGACGGTCATGTCGAATGGTTCGAAGGGCGCGTCGACGGCACTTTGGTCTGGCCGCCGCGTGGCGCCAATGGCTTCGGCTATGATCCGATGTTCCTGCCCGATGGCCATGTGGAAACTTTCGGCGAGATGGATCCCGAGGCGAAGCACGCGATGAGCCATCGCGCCGACGCCTTCCGCCAGCTCGTCGCCGCGGTGTTCTGAGGCATTCTGAAGGGGATGAGCGGCCCTGCACGCGGCGGACGGTGAGTCCGTCGCGGCATGCTCCATGCAATCTCCATCAATTCGCTTGCTGCGTGACCACCTCGCGCTGTACGTGACAGCTCCATGACAATTCCTCCGCCGGATCGGTCGCGGGATCGCCGGATCGAGGATCCGACGAACCTCTGGATCATCCACCCGGCAGGCCGCGGCCTGCTGCCGTGGTTCATCGCGCGCGGAATTTCGGCCAACGCCGTGTCGGTCGCGGGACTCGCGCTCGGCATCGGCGCCGCCTTTGCCTATTCGAACTGGAGCGACTGGCGCTGGGCGATCGCCGGGTTGCTGCTTTCCGCCGGATGGCTGATCGCCGACGGGCTCGACGGAATGATCGCGCGTGCGACCGGCACGGCCAGCGCGCTCGGCCGCTTCCTCGACGGACTGTGCGATCACGGCGTCTTCATCCTGATCTATGTCGTCCTCGCCAGCTCGATCGGCACGGTCGAGGGCTGGGCGCTGGCGATCTCCGCGGGCGTCGCGCATGCCGTGCAGTCGAGCCTCTACGAGGGCGAGCGCGCGCGGTTCCACCGCCGTTGCAAGGGGGATGCGGGCACCCCGCCCGTGCCCAGCCGCAACCCGCTGGTGCGCCTCTATGATTCGGTCGCCAACGCGGTCGATCGCTTCTCTCGCGCCTTTGACGACAGCCTGCGCCGTCATCCCGATCCTGCGGCGTTCGGCGCAGCCTATGGCGAAGCCGCGACCGGCCCGCTGGGGCTGATGCGGCTGCTCAGCGCCAATATGCGCGTCATCGCGATCTTCGTCGCTTGTCTCGCGGGCAATCCGCGCCTCTTCTGGTGGTTCGAGCTGATTCCGCTCACCGCCATCCTCGTCATCGGCCTGTTCTGGCACCGTGCAGTCGAAGCGCGGCTCGCCGGTGCCGCAAGTCAATTGCTTTCCACCCCATCCCACACCCAAAGGACGTGAAGTAAATGTCGAGCATCAACATCGCCATCGTCGGCGTCGGCAACTGCGCCAGCTCTCTGGTTCAGGGCCTGTCGCATTATCGTGACGGCGCCAATGACACCGTTGGCCTGATGCACTGGGATCTTGGCGGTTATCGCCCCAGCGACATCCGCGTCGTCGCGGCGTGGGACGTCGATGCGCGCAAGGTCGGGCACGATGTCGCCGACGCGATCTTCGCCAAGCCCAATTGCACCGCGATCTTCTGCGAATCGATCGAGCCGACCGGCACCAAGGTCCAGATGGGCCGTATCCTCGACGGCGTCGCCGATCACATGGAGGATTATGCCGACGACCGTACCTTCGTCGTCGCCAAGGAGCGTGAGGCGACCAAGGACGAAGTCGTCGCGGCGCTGCGCTCGGCCAAGGTCGACGTGCTGATGAACTACCTGCCCGTCGGGTCGCAGGAAGCCAGCGAATTCTACGCCGAATGCGCGCTCGAAGCTGGCGTCGCCTTCGTCAACAACATCCCGGTGTTCATCGCCAGCAACCCCGAATGGGCGCAGCGCTTCGTCGATGCCGGCGTGCCGATCATCGGCGACGACATCAAGGCGCAGCTTGGTGCGACGATCGTCCACCGCGTGCTGACCGACCTGTTCGCCAAGCGCGGCGTCAAGCTCGAGCGGACCTACCAGCTCAACACCGGCGGCAACACCGACTTCCTCAACATGTCGAACCACCGCCGCCTGGCCTCGAAGAAGGTCTCGAAGACCGAGGCGGTCCAGTCGGTCGCGGCCGAGCGGCTCGAGGACGAGAATGTCCATATCGGTCCGTCGGACTATGTGCCGTGGCAGAATGACAACAAGGTCTGCTTCCTGCGCATGGAAGGCGCGATGTTCGGCGGCGTGCCGATGAACCTCGAGCTGCGCCTGTCGGTCGAGGACAGCCCCAACTCGGCGGGCGTCGCGATCGACATGATCCGCTGCGCCAAGCTTGCCAAGGACCGCGGTCTGGCCGGTCCGATCGACGCCGCATCGGCCTATTTCTGCAAGCACCCGCGCACGCAGATGACCGACGACATCGCCCAGCTCGAAGTCGAGAAGTTCATCGCAGCCGCGTAAACATTGAAGACGGTACCGGCTCGTTTCCTCGCAAGAGGAGGCGGGCCGGCATCGCAATGACGGGTTCAAGATGATCGAAACCGCGATCCTGCTCGCCGCGGGAGAGGGCAGCCGCCTTCGTCCGGCAGCGCCGTTCAAGCCGCTCTGCCCGGTTGCCGGCCGGCCGCTGGTCCAGCACGCGCTGCACGGGCTGGCGGCGGCGGGTCTGTCGCGCGCGATCGTCGTGCTCGGCTATGGCGCGGACGAGATCGAGGCCTATCTGCGCGCAGGCCATTGGCCGCTCTTCGTCGAGATGGTGCGGGTCGAGGATTATCGCAAACCCAATGGCAGCTCGCTGCTCGCCGCCGAACCGCTGCTCAAGCGGGACGAGGAAACGCTGCTGGCGATGTGCGATCATCTCGTCGATCCGGCGCTCTACCGCCGGCTGGCCCATGCCGGGGCGGGCCATGGCGCGCGGCTCGGCATCGACCGGCGGCTGGGCCATCCCTGGGTCGATCCCGAGGACGTTACCTGCGTTGCGACCGAGGGCGACGCGATCGTCGCGATCGGCAAGGGGCTCGAGCCGCACGACTGCTACGACACCGGCGTGTTCGCGATCGGCCAGCCCTTGTTCGATGCGCTCCACATGCTCGACTCCCCCTCGCTGACCGAGGGGATGCGCATCCTCGCCGCGCAAAAGCGCGCGCAGGTGGTGGATTGCAGCGACCTCGACTGGCTGGACGTGGACGACGCCCCCGCGCTCGCCAAGGCGGAGGCCTGGAAGGCCTAACGCGGCTTGTGATCGGTCCCCGCGCCCGCGGTGATGAAGACGCAGTTCGCGCTTTCGCCCGGCGCGATATCGGCGGTGTGCCACACACCCGGCGGGTTGATCGCATAGTCGCCCGCTTCCAGCGTCACCCGCGTCTCGCCGCCGTCCTCAGCCTGCTGGATCAGCGTCACCCGCCCATCGACGCACAGCACCACTTCCGCGCCCATCGGGTGAACCTCCCACATGCCCCAGCTTTCGGTGAAGCCATACTGCATCACCACACGCCCTTCCGCCCCGTCGGCCTCATGGCGCGCGCCATAGGCCTCATACCATTCCGGGCCGGTCAGCACCGGTTCGGTGACGGCGGTCGCGCCAAGGCCGAGATGGATCGGGTGCGTGTCGAGCCGGGGCATGTCGTGTCCTTTCAGGCGGGTTCCAGCGTGCGTTCGCTCATCAGGAAATCGGTCAGCCGGTCCGCATTGGGCTCGACCCCGTTCTTCTGGAGCAGGATGCCGATATTGCCGCGATGATAGGTGCCATGGGTGGCGACGTGCAACAGCATGTCGCCGCGCGTCATCCGACCCGGCGACCCGTTGGAGAAAGTGAAGTCGATCGTCTCGTCGCGCTGCGCATGGGTCAGAAGATCGGCATAGGAGACATACCATTCGGCGGTGACGATCGCCTTGCGCGCCAGCGTCTCGAAGTCGGGCAGCTCGAACGACCGCGGCGCATGGCGGCCATGCGCGCGGCCCTCCAGATTGTCGCCGAAAATCTCGTCCACCGTCTGGATATGGTCGAGCAGCCGAAGGATCAGCATCCGGTCGAACGGGTCGATCCGGTGCAGATTGGCTGCGATCGTCGCGGTCAGTTCGCCGGTCGCCCAGCTCTTGTACCGCATCAGCGTGTCATAAGGGTAAGCGGGCATCCGTAGCTCCCTCGTCAGGCGGGTTTGATCGCGCGGTAGATCGAGATCGATCCGGTCGCGGTGGCGAAGCGGTGCGGCTCGGCGACATCGGTGAAGCCGGCGGCGCGGATCAGGCCGGGCAGCACGCCATCGGCATTGGGCTGGGTGGTCGCGGTGCCGTCGACCGCCTGCACCAGCCGGAAGGCCGTTCGCATCGCCAGGCTGCGCTGCGCACCATAATCGGCGATCAGCAGCAGCCCGCCCGGCGCCAGCGCGCCATGCATCGCCGCCAGCCCGGCGCGTTTCTCGGCCATCGGCACCTGATGGAACACCAGGCTGGAGACGATGGCACGCACCTCGCACCCGGCGAGCAAGGTGGCGAGATCGCGCAGATAGCCCTGTTCCAGCGCCGCCTGTACGCCGGCTTCACGCAGCTTGGCCGCAGCGCGCGTCAGGATTCGCGGATCGGGATCGACGCCGATCAGCCGTGCCTTCGGAAAGTCGCGGCCGAGCTCGGCCAGCAAACTGCCGGTGCCGCATCCGGCATCGACGATGCACCCGCCCGCATGGGGCGCCAGCATCGCGCGCAACGCCGCCCGCCATGCCCGCTCGCGCGTCAGCAGGCGGATCGCCGGATCATAGAGTCCCAGCACCGGAAAGGCCGGGATGAAGCCGCTTTGGGTCGGAGCCGATTGCATGCCGAAAATTTGCGAGCTATCGCTCACATTGTCTACTCGCATTGCCGGAGAGCACCGCCATGGCCAGCCCGCCCCCGTTGAATCCGCGCAAAATGGCCTCGCAATCGCGCTCGCAGGCGACGGTCGAGGCGTTGCTCGACGCAACTGCTCGTATTCTGGTGCGCGAGGGATATGACCGGGCAAGCACCAACCGCATCGCTGCGGTGGCCGGGGTCAGCGTCGGCTCGCTCTACCAGTATTTCCCCAACAAGGAGTCGATCGTCGGCGCGCTGGTCGCACGCCACAACCGCCAGATCCTCGACCTGCTGCGCGATTCGATGGCGGCAGTGGCCGAACTCGATCTCGAATGCGCGATGCGCGTGCTGGTCGGCGCGATGATCGATGCGCACCGCGTCGATCCCGACCTGCATCGCATCTGCGACGAACAGATCCCGCGCATGGGCCAGCTCGCCGAGGTCGAGGCGATCGACCGCGAGATCTTTGCCGTGGTCCGCGCCTATCTCGACGAACGGCGTGGCGAGATCGAGATACGCGACCTCGATACCGCGACCTTCATCTGCGTCACCACGGTCGAGACGCTGACGCACGACGCGGTGCTCCATCCCCACGGCTCGATCGATCCCGAGGCTCTGGTCGAGGAGGTGACCCGGCTGCTGGTCGGCTATCTGCGCCCCCGTCACCGCGCGCTGGAAACAGTTTAGCGCCATCAATAGAATAGATATTGCGAGTCAGTTGCAAAATAACTATCCGCCCCCTCGATCAACAGGGCGGGAAACACATGAAAACGATCTGGCTGGCTTCAGCTTCACTGGCTTCCATGGTCTTGAGCGGGGGAGCGGCACGCGCCGATGAAACTCCGCAGGCTCGCGGCGGAGCGCCCGCAGGCGACGAAACCCAAGCCTCTCAGACCGTCGAGACGGTCACCGTCACCGGCCATCTCGCGGAAGCTCCGGTCGCGGCCAAGGCCGACATCCCCCTGCTCGAAAGCAGTCAGGCGATCTCCTCGGTCCCCGCCGACCTGATCGAGGCGCAGGGGCTGCGCCGTGTCGGCGAGGTGCTGTTCAACGTCGCGGGCGTCTCGCGCAGCAACAATTACGGCTTCTTCGACGGCTTCAACATCCGCGGCTTCAACGCCACCAACGCCACCTATCTCGACGGGCTGCTCGACGACACCGGCTACGGCACGTCGGAGATGAGCATTCTCGACCGGGTCGAGGTGGTGAAGGGCCCCGCCTCAGGCCTGTTCGGGCAGGGGCCGATCTCGGGCATCGTCAACCTCGTCAGCAAACGCCCCCAGGCGGATGCGTTCCTCGATATCGGCGTGGCGGCCGGCAGCTATGCGTTCAAGGAAGTGACGCTCGACGCCAACGCCCCGCTCAACGCTTCGGGCACACTGCTCGCCCGCCTCGCCGCCGTCTATCGCGACCAGGATTTCTTCGTCGACTATTCGGGCCAGCGCCGCATCCTGGTCGCGTCCGCGCTGACCTGGAAGCCGGCGCCCGAAACCACGCTGACCCTGCTCGGCCGCTATCTCGACGATCATATCAATCCATGGTCGCCGACCACCGCCTATGGCACCGCTTTGCCCAATCCCAACGGCCAGGTGCGGCGCAAGCTCTCGATCAACGACGGCGTCTATCCGGCGGTTCAGGATAATGATTACTGGAGCCTGGGCTATGTGTTCGATCACAAGTTCAGCGACGCGATCGCCGTCCACCAGTCGCTGCGCTATCAGGATTTCCACAACAGCTGGGATAATTGGCTGTTCATCACCGGCATCTCGGCCGATCGCCGCCGTGTGACGCGCGCCTTTTACGGCCCCTATGACCAGCATGGCACCTATTTCCGCGTCGACACCAACGCCAGCGCGCGTTTCGATACCGGGCCGCTCGACCATTACCTCATGGTCGGGATCGACTATGGCCGCCGGCGCGCCAGCGACACCAATGTCTACGACACCAGCCGCCCCTATGAGCTGGACCTGTTCAACCCCGTTTACGGTACCGTCCCCGGCCACAACCCGGCGGTTCCTGCGGCGACCGCTGCCAGCACCACCCGCCAGCGCGGCATCTATGTTCAGGATCATATCAAGCTCGGCGACGCGCTTGCGATCACGCTCGGCGGCCGCTGGGATCTCGCGATCAGCCGCAACGCCAATAATGGCGTGCAGGGGACGGAGGTCCGCGACACCGCGTTCAGCCCGCGTGCCGGCGTCACGCTCAAGATCGCCGACTGGGTCTCGGCCTATGTGAACTATGCCAAGTCATTCAATCCGCAGGGCAGCTATCGCTCGGCCGACGGCTCGCCGCTGCCGCCCGAGAATGGCGTGAACTATGAGGGCGGCCTCAAATTCGCCCGCGCCGACGGCAGCCTGACGGGGATGCTGACGGTGTTCGAGCTGACCCGCGCCAATGTCGCGACCGCCGATGCCGTCCTGCCCAACGTCTATGTCCTCACCGGACAGCAGCGCACCCGCGGGCTTGAGGCCGAGGTCGCATGGCGCCCCGCGCCGGGCGTCGAACTGACCGGCGCCTACACCCATCTCAACGCCGTGGTCACCGCCGACAACCGGCTGCGCGTGGGATCGCGGCTCGGCTCGATCCCGCGCGACATCGTCAATCTCTGGGGCCGCTATACCGTCCAGCACGGTCCGCTCGCCAATCTCGGCGGGGGGCTGGGGCTGCATCATGAGAGCGACCGCATGGCCAGCACTGCCTCGGCGGTGCCGGGAGCGACGGCGCCCTTCCTGCTCGGCGCGTACACGCTGGTCGATGCCGCGCTCTATTACCGTATCGGCGACTGGTCGCTTCAGGCCAATGTCCGCAACCTGTTCGACGAGCGCTATTTTCCCACCGGCTCGCTCACCCGCACCACCCCGGGCGAACCGCGCAGCTTCACGGTAAGGCTGAGCCGCCGGTTCTAGTTCTTCCCTCGCCCCGTCAGGGGAGAGGGATGCGCAGACTTGGGTCTTGCGCAGCAAGGCCTTAGTCGGAGCTGGGAGAGGGGAGCGAGCCGGAGGCTCGCGCGCTTGCCTCGCAAGCGCTCACCCCTCACCAACCTGCGCTAGGCGCTGAAGCGCCAAGCTCCGGTATCCTCTCCCCACAGGGGAGAGGAGAATTCCCAGTTTTCCCTAAGGCAACGCCTTCCGCCCCCACACATTCCCCGCCGGCGAATAGCGGCACACCAGATAATCGTCGCGCCGGTTGCTCGCGAGCGCGCAGCCGACGCGCGTCGTGCCGTTCCACACGATCTGGCTGTAATGGCCGGTGTCGCCAAAGCGGCCCGTCCGGCTGACGTTCGGCACCGGCCCGTTCACGAAGTCGCGCCGCTCGTCGATCCAGTGCTGTGCCATCTCTTCATAGCGATAGGCGCCGCGGGTGCCGGTCCACAGATTCTCGCCCTGTGCCGCCGGGCCGCGCGGTTGCTTCGAATGTTCGAACACGCTGCGGCGGGCGAGTTCCCTGGCATAGCGCTCCGCATCCTTAGCGAGTGCCGGATCCCAGCTCAGCGGCGACATCCGCACCTCGGCGCGGGCTTCGTTGTGCAGCGCCAGCATCGCGTTACGCAGCCGGTCGTTGCCGCGCGGCGCATTTTCCTCGAACCGGCGCGGCTCGACCACCCGCTCAGGCGCATCCTGCGGCACGGCCGAACACCCTGCGAGCAACAGCAATGGCAGCAGCATCTTTCGCAAACCTCCGTTCGGGCGCATAGCGCGCCGCAAATGAACGCTTCCCGACCGCAGCCGCCTCTGGCCCTTTACGTCCATTGGCCGTTCTGCGTTTCCAAATGCCCGTACTGCGATTTCAA
Organism: Sphingomonas sp. GW821-FHT03E12; assembly: GCF_059420685.1. Classification (NCBI taxonomy): domain Bacteria; kingdom Pseudomonadati; phylum Pseudomonadota; class Alphaproteobacteria; order Sphingomonadales; family Sphingomonadaceae; genus Sphingomonas; species Sphingomonas sp. GW821-FHT03E12. The sequence continues at coordinate 137,347 of NZ_JBWKUF010000001.1, read as the reverse complement.
CAGCCATGTCCGCGAATTGGTGGACCAGGATGCGTGGCGCAAGGCGATGCTCGCCGATCTCGCGCATGAGGCGGCGTTGCTGCCCGGGCGGCGGCTCGGCTCGATCTTCTTCGGCGGCGGCACGCCTTCGCTGATGCCGCCCGAGACGGTTGCGGCGGTGATCGATGCCGCCACCACCGCCTGGTCCCCGGTCGGCGATGTCGAGATCACGCTGGAGGCGAACCCCTCCTCGGTCGAGGCGGCGCGCTTCGCCGATCTCGCCGCCGCCGGGGTCAACCGCGTCTCGCTCGGGCTTCAGGCGCTTCATGACGATGCCCTGCACTTCCTTGGCCGCGCGCATGGCGTGGATGAGGGGCTGGCGGCGCTCGCTACCGCCCAGCGCCACTTCGGCCGGGTCAGCTTTGACCTGATCTATGCCCGCCCGGGCCAGAGCGTCGCGTCATGGGAGGCCGAACTGGCGCGCGCGCTCAGCTTCGGGACCGAGCATCTCTCGCTCTATCAGCTGACGATCGAGCCGGGCACGCGCTTCGCCACGCTCGCGGCCAAGGGCGAGCTGACGATCCCCGGCGAGGACGATGCCGCCGATCTGTGGGACGTGACCCAGTCGCTCACCGCCGCCGCCGGCCTGCCGCGCTATGAGGTATCGAACCACGCCCGGCCGGGGGCGGAGAGCCGCCACAATCTCGCTTACTGGCGCTACACCGATTATGCCGGGGTCGGCCCGGGCGCGCATGGCCGCCGCACCGGTCTCGCCACGCTCCGCCACAAGAAGCCCGAAAACTGGATCGCCGCGGTCGAACGCAACGGCTCCGGGCTGCAGGAGGAGACGCCGCTGTCCGAAACCGAGGTGGCGATGGAGCGACTCGTCATGGGGCTGCGCATGACCGCAGGCATCGACCTTTCGGACATTCCGGAGGGGATGCTGGACATGGCGAAAGTCGCGAATCCCAACTTCGACCGCTACTTGTTCCGTTCCGGCAATCGCCTCGCCGTCACCGACGCCGGCATGCCGGTCCTCGAAGCCCTGCTGCGCGAGATCGTCCGGGGCTAGGTGCAAGGTTCCAACACACTGAAAGAACGCGTGAATTCACGCGCGCTTGCAATGTTGGATTTCATTTGCTGGCATCAATGGACCGCGCTCCGGCACGGTTCTTTGATAAGATGGCAAAGTGGAACAACGGCACGCGCCGCTGCTCCACGATTTTCCGGACCTACCGCCCGAAGCTCTGCGGCGCCGGGGAGACGGTGACGGTGGTCCCGCCGCGGATCTCCTGCACCTCCAGCGCGCGTTCGGCGATGCCGTCGCGGCCGAAGCGGAAGGCGCCGTCGATCCCGCCGAACCCGCCCGCGTCGGTCAGCCGTGCGGTCGGGAAGCGGTCGCCCGGCCGCCAGTCGCGGGCGATGCGCGCGGTCAGCAGCACCGAGTCGTACGCCAGCGTCGACAGGCGGTACGGCGCCGTGCCGAACCGCGCCCGATATTTGGCGGCATAGGTGCGATAATAGGTGTCGGAGACGCTGGCGAACCATGCGCCATTGAGCGCAGTGACTCCGCCGATCGCCGAATCGCTGTTCCACAGTTCGGTGCCCAGAATCCGCGCGCCGGGGCTGGCGCGGCGGATGCCGGGGACCGCGGTGACGGCACCGGTCGCGCCGTCTGCGATCAGCACCGCCTGGAAGGGCGAGCGGGCAAGCTTCGCGATCGCCGCGTTCATCGCAGGCGCGCCGCGGCTATAGGTCTCGAGCGCGGTGACCTTACCGCCTGCACCCTCGACCGCGCGGAGGAACGCGGTCGAAGCGCGCTCGCCATAGAGGCCGGTCGGCATCAGGCCCGCGAACTCGGTGACGCCGCTGCGCCGGGCATGGTCGACCACGCGCTCGATCGACTGGGCGGGCGCATAGCCCATCAGATAGGTGCCGTTGCCCGCGACGCTGGTGTCGTTGGAGAAGCTCAGCACCGGCACGCCCGCGTTCCGCGCGATCGGTGCGACCGCGCGCGCATCTTCGGCGAGCAGGGGCCCAAGGATCAGCTTGTTACCGTCGGCGATCGCGCGCTGCGCGGCGGCGGCGGCACCGGTCGCGGTGTCATAGCTGGTGATGCGGACATCCTCGGCCTTGAGATCGAGGATCGCGAGCTGCGTCGCATTGGCGAGGCTGCGGCCGACCCCGGCATTGCCGCCCGACAGCGGCACCAGCAGCGCGACGCGGTGGCGTGCGGTATCTTCCTCGGGCAGGCCGGGGCGGACCGGGCCGGGCGCGGGGCGGACGGGCGCGGGTTCGGGGCGAGTCGGGGCAGGCGGCGGGCCGGACGGACGGACGCAGGCAGAGACCGCCAACGCCCCAACGATGACGAGTCCCCGGAGCAGCGAGGCGATGCCCCGTTGCGGTTTCACTACTGCCTCTGCCATGACGCTCCCCAATGACACTCGTTCTTGCCCCCGGCCTCTACATCGTCGCGACGCCGATCGGCAATCTCGGCGACCTTTCCCCGCGTGCGGCTGAAATACTCCTGAACGCCGATATTGTTGCAGTCGAAGACTCGCGTGTGACGGCCGGGCTGTTCCGCCACCTCGGCGCGAAGCGTCCGATGACCCCCTATCACGACCATAATGCCGAGGCCGTCCGCCCCGGCCTGGTGGCGCGGATGGCGTCCGAAGCGGTCGCTTTGGTCTCGGACGCCGGCACCCCCTTGATCTCCGATCCGGGCTTCAAGCTGGTCCGCGACGCCCGGGCCGCGGGCCACGCGGTCACCACCATCCCGGGCCCCTGCGCCGGCATCGCGGCGTTGACCCTGGCCGGGCTGCCCACCGACCGCTTCCTGTTCATGGGCTTCCTCCCTTCCAAGCAGCAGGCCCGCGCCGAGACGATCGCCGAAGTCGCGGCGATCCGCGCGACTTTGGTCTTCTACGAATCGGGCCCGCGGCTGTCGGCGGCGCTGTCGGCGCTCGCCGAAGGGCTGGGCGACCGCGAAGCCGCCGTGGCGCGTGAGATCACCAAGAAGTTCGAGGAATGCGTCACCGGCAGCCTCACAGAACTCGCCACGCGCTATGACGATGCCCCGCCCAAGGGCGAGATCGTCATCGTCGTCGCTCCGCCCGGCGAGGCCCCGCCTGCCAGCGCCGAGGATGCCGACGCCGCGCTGGCCGAGGCGTTGACCCGGCTCCCGGTCTCCAAGGCGGCGGGCGAGGTGGCGAAGCGTTTCGGCCTCGACCGCAAGGCGCTCTACGCCCGGGCGATGGAGCTCAAGGCCAGGGAAGAGGGATGAGAGACCGCCGCGCCGCCGAACGATCGGGGCGCGAGGGCGAGACGCGCGCGGCCTGGTATCTGCGGCTGCGCGGCTGGCGCATCCTCGACCGGCGGGTGCGCACCCCGGCCGGCGAGGTCGATCTGGTGGCGAAGCGCGGCAAGCTCGTCGCGTTCGTCGAGGTCAAGGCGCGGAAGACGGAGGCCGAGCTCGACTTCGCGATCGACGAACGCCGCCTCGCCCGGGTCGCTGCGGCAGCCGAATATCTGATGCCGCGTTATGCGACGAACGGCGAGGATATCCGCGTCGATGTCCTGCTGCTCGCCCCCGGTGTGCGCCCGCGCTACATCGAGAATGCCTGGATCGGGTGACAATCGGCCCGCGCATCCCTAACTGCCAGCGAAATCAAAGGAGGAACGCTTGGCTCTCACCGTCGCCGTCCAGATGGACCCGCTCGATGCGATCAACATCGCGGGCGATTCGACCTTTGCGCTGATGCTCTCGGCGCAGGCGCGCGGGCACCGGCTGTTCCACTATTCGCCCGAGGCGCTGAACTATGCCGATGGCCGCGTCTGGACCACTGCGCATCCGGTGACCGTCCAGCGCGTTGCGGGCAATCACTTCAGCTTTGGCGATCCGGTGAAGCTCGACCTCGGCGAGGAGGCGGACGTCATCCTCATGCGCCAGGACCCGCCCTTCGACCTCGGCTATATCACCGCCACCCATCTGCTCGAGCGGATCGCCGACAAGACGCTGGTGGTCAACGATCCTGCAGCCGTGCGCAACGCGCCGGAAAAGGTGTGGGTGCTCGATTTCGCCCGCTTCATGCCGCCGACCTTGGTGACGCGCAGCCTGGACGAGGCGAAGGCGTTCCTCGCAAAGCACGGCGCGATCGTGGTCAAGCCGCTGCACGGCAATGGCGGCAAGGCGATCTTCAAGATCGATTCCGACGGCGCCAACCTCTCCTCGCTGATCGAGGTGTTCAACACCGCCTATCGCGAACCGCACATGATCCAGGCCTTTCTTCCCGATGTGGCGAAGGGCGACAAGCGCATCGTGCTGGTCGATGGCGAGGTCGCGGGCGCGGTCAACCGGGTGCCGGGGGAGGGCGAGATCCGCTCCAACCTCGCGGTCGGCGGCACAGCGGCGAAGACCGAACTGACGCCGAAGGAGCAGGAAATCTGCGCCGCGCTCGGGCCGGAGCTCAAGAAGCGCGGGCTGATCTTCGTCGGCATCGACGTGATCGGCGGCGAATGGCTGACCGAGATCAACGTGACCTCACCCACCGGGATCGTCGCGATCGACCGGTTCAACGGCACCGATACCGCGGGCATGATCTGGGATGCGATCGAGCGGCGCGTGGCTGAACGCGCCTGATCCTTTTCGCAGCCTCGCGGGTTTATCCAAGTCAGTGACCGAGTTCATCCTCAACCTGATCGCCTGGGGCGGCTACATCGGGATCTTCATCCTGATGACGCTTGAGAATGTCTTCCCGCCGATCCCGTCGGAGGTGATCATGGGCTTCGGCGGCATGGCGGTGGCGCGCGGCGATATGGCGATGGCTCCGCTGCTGATCTGGGCCACGATCGGCACCACGTTCGGCAACCTGTTCTGGTACGGTGTCGGACGCTGGATCGGGGTCGAGCGGTTGCGGCCCTTCGTCGACCGTTATGGCCGCTGGTTGACCCTGCGCTGGGAGGATGTCGAGGGCCTTAACCGCTTCTTCCGCCGGCACGGCCTGTGGGTGGTGTTCGTGTTCCGCTTCCTGCCCAATTTCCGCACGATGATCTCGCTGCCCGCCGGGATGGCGAAGATGGGGCTGCCGCGCTTCCTGCTCGCGACCTTCGCCGGCAGCGCGATCTGGAACGCGGTACTGGCCTATGCCGGTCTGTTGCTGGGATCGCGGTTCACGCATCTGCAGGACTATGTCGGCCCGGTCGCGATCGGGACTTCGGTGGTCGTGCTGGCCTATTATCTCTGGCGCGTCGTCACCTGGAAGGAACGGCCCTAGCCCTTGAAGCTGTCCTTCGCGGCGCGGCGCTCGGCAAGCTGCTCGACGCTCCCCGCGCGCATGAACGGGTTGGTCGCGCGCTCAAGCTCGATGGTGGTGGGGACGGTCGGCAGCCCCTGCGCCCGCATTGTGTCCACCTGCACCATCCGCTCCGCCAGGGCCTGATTGTCCGGCTCGGCGACCAGCGCATAGCGGCCGTTCGACTGGGTATATTCATGCGCGCAATAGACGATGGTCTCGCCCGGCAATGCGGCGAGCCGCTGCATGTTCGCGAACATCTGCGCCGCCGTCCCCTCGAACAGCCGCCCGCAGCCCATCGCGAACAGCGTGTCGCCGACAAAGACGGTGGCGTCCTCGGGCAGGTAATAGGCGATATGCCCGGCGGTGTGCGCCGGCACCTCCAGCACGGTCGCGGCATGATCGCCCAGCGTCACCACATCGCCCTCCGCGACCAGCCGGTCCGCGGTCGGGATCTTCGCCGCTTCGGCGGCGGGGGCGATCACGGTGCAGCCGGTCGCTTCCTTGATCGCGGCGTTGCCGCCGGTGTGATCGGGGTGCCAGTGCGTGTTCCAGATCGCATCGATCGTCCACCCGCGAGCTTGCGCCGCGGCCAGCACCGGCTCGGCCTGCGCCGGATCGACGACGATGGTCTGACCCGAGGCATCGTCATGCGCGAGCCAGATGTAATTGTCGCTGAGCGCGGGGATTCGGACGACTTCGATCATGCGCTAGTCCTCTACGGTCAACGCCAGATAGGCAACCATCTCGCGGGCCAGCGTTTCGGTGAGTTCCGTGGCCGGAAGTGTCCGGACGCGCGCCGCATTCGTTCCCGCCCAGAGCGGCGAATAGTCCCCGCGTCCCTCCGCCTCCGCCTTGGCGCGAAGCAGGGTAAGCGCGGCGGAAGCGTAGGGAAATGGCGGCACTGCGGGGTGCTTTGGGTCTAGCTTGCGCATCAACGCGTTGCGGATACCTCGCGCGCGGCGGCCGGACAGCAGAGCGGTGAAGGCGGTATCGCTTCCCGCCTCCGTGCCGAGCAACATGCGATGCGGCCGGGAGATCGAACTTTCCGGGCATGCGAGATAGGCGGTTCCGATTTGGACCCCTGCAGCCCCCACGCGCAGTGCTGCCCCCGCTCCGGTGCCATCGACGATACCGCCCGCGGCAATGACCGGCAGATCCACCACCTCGAGGATCTGTCGAAGCAATGAAGCAAGCCAGATCGGGCGATGACGGTCTAGAAACCAGCCGGCATGCCCGCCGGCCTCCGCCGCCTGCGCGATAATCGCATCGCACCCATGTTCCTGCAACCAGCGCGCCTCTTCCGGGTTGGTCGCGTTGCCGATCACAACAGCGCCGGTGGCCTTCACACGTTCCAGCAGTTGGGCATCCGGCAGGCCGAAATGGAAGCTGACAATCTCGGGACGCATCTCCTCGACCACCCGGCACATCGCCTCGTCGAATGGTGCGCGAAGCGGCGGCGGCGTCTCGGGCGGCCCCACGCCTTCCTTCTCGTAGAATGGCTGCAACGTCGCGCGCCAGGCCGCATCGTCAGGCGCTTCGTCCAGCGTGTGGCAGAAGAAATTGAGGTTGAGCGGCCCTTTGGCCTGCGTCCGCACCTCGGCCACCTGCGCCCGGACCTGATCCGTCGTCAGCATCGCGCACGGCAGCGATCCCACCGCACCACCCCGGATCGCCGCTGCCGCCAGCGCGACCCCGCCCGCGCCCGCCATTGGTGCCTGGATGATCGGCGCCCGCGCGCCGGTCAGCCGGAGGAACTCGCTAACGGGCCATTCCGTCATGATCCCTCCGGCCATTGGCGCTCACCAGTTGCCGGTGTTGGGCATCGACGCCCAGGGTTCGGCGGGGTCGAGATAGCCGTCCTGAAGCAGCTCGACCGAGATGCCGTCGGGCGTGCGCACGAACGCCATATGGCCATCGCGCGGCGGGCGGTTGATCGTGACCCCCGCGTCCATCAGCCGCTGGCAGGTCTCGTAGATATTGCCGACGCGATAGGCGAGATGCCCGAAATTGCGCCCGCCGCTATATTCCTCCGGGGCACTGCCGTCGGCGGGCGGCCAGTTATAGGTCAGCTCCACCTCGGCCTGCGCATGGTCGCCATTCGCCTCGACATCTTCGGGCGCGGCGAGGAAGATCAGCGTGAACCGGCCCGGCTCGCTGTTGACGCGGCGCATCTCCTTGAGGCCGAGCAGCTCGAAGAAGCGGACGGTGGCGTCGGGATCGGCGACGCGGATCATCGTGTGGAGATATTTCATGGGACCCTCTTTCGATTTGCTCCTCAGATAGGTCGCTCACCGCGAGAGTCTATTGCGGCGCGTCGAATTGTTTGAGCGCCGCGCGGGCCGCGTTGCCCTGTTGGGTTTCCGGCGCGAGTTGCGCGGCCCTTTCCCATGCGGCCCGCGCCGCCGTCTCGTCACCGGACAGCGCGGCGATATTGCCTGCCTCGAGCTGGACCGAAGCGTCGTCGCTCGCCCGGGTGACGGCTTCCTTGATATGCCGCTGCGCGAGCGGAAGGTCGCCCGTCCGCCGCGCCAGCGTGGCCGACAGCAGCCACGCCATTGGATCGCCGGGCGCCTTCGCCACCGCCTGGTCGAGATCGCCGCGCGCGTCGCCGATACTGCCCGATGCGACCAGCGCGCGGGCGCGATCGAGATGCGCTTCGCCCAGCTCCAGTCCGGTCAGGTTTCCGGTGGCGAGCGCGGCATCGAGCGCGGCGCGCGCCTTGGCCGGGTTGGCGGCCGCGAGCCAGGCATTGCCGGCCTGCGCCCAATATTTGGACGCGCGGATATCGCGCGCCACTTCGGCCTCGCGCGCCGCGGTCTCGAACGCGGCGCTGGCGCTGGTCCAGCGCCGCTGGGCGGCATAGGCCATGCCGAGGCACTGATAGGCAAGGAAGCCGCCGCCCGCGATCTTCCAGTGCTCGGCCACGGCAACGCCGCGCGCGGGATCGCCGACCGCCAGCTCGACGCAATCCTCCCAGCGTTGCTGCGCCGGCGCGGGCGGGCCGGTCACGGGTGTGGGCGGCGTGGCGATCTGGGCAAGCAGGAAAAGCATCATTGGGTGGCGGCAACGTCCTCAATCGCCTTCAGGATCAAACTAATGTCCTGCGGGCGCGACAAGCGGTGGTCCCCGTCCTTGACCAGGATCGTCTGCACCTCGTCTGAACGCAGCAGGCCGGCGAGCGTCAGGCTGTGCTCCCACGGCACGTCCGGGTCGCGCTGGCCATGGATCAGGCGTGCGGGAACCGGGATCGCGATGGGCGCATCCAGCAACCGGTTCGCTTCACCCGATTCCCAGAAAGCCCGGGTGGTGATGGTCGGCTCGGGCGAATAGATCGACGGCTCGGCCAGACGGCCCTCGGCCTGGATCACCGCCTTTTGCTCGGGTGTGAAACCCCAATCGGTGAAGTCGGGCGCGGCGGCGATCCCGACCATCGCCGCGACCCGCTCCGGCCGGGCAAGGGCGACGAGCAGCATGATCCACCCGCCCATCGACGATCCGACCAGAACGACCGGCCCGGCGGTGGCCGCATCGATCACCGCCAGCGCGTCGTCGCGCCAGCTCGCCAGCGTCTGATCCTCGAACGCGCCGCTGCTTTCTCCGCATCCGGCATAGTCGAAGCGCAGACAGGCGCGGCCGGTCTCGCGCGCCCAGGCGTCGATCGCCACCGCCTTGCTCCCGCTCATGTCGGAGGCGTAGCCGGGCAGGAAGACGGTGGTCGGCCCGCTGCCGGGGACATGGGTGTAGGCGAGGGCATTACCGTTGCGTTCGATGGTCTGCATCGCCGGTGCATAGACTGGCCGAATCCCACGGGATAGGGTCACGTCCATGGACGAACGCCCGCTGCCCCTGTTGTTCGCCGCGCATCTTGCGCGCGACCGGCGGCGCTCGGCGCATACGGTTCGCGCCTATGAGGCGACTGCGGTCCGGCTCGTCGTGTTCCTGGGCGGACATTGGGGCGAGGCGGCGACGCGCGAGGCGCTCGCCCGGGCAAGCGCCGCGGATCTGCGCGCGTTTCTCGCGCACCGGCGCGCCGACGGCCTGTCCAATGCGTCCGCCGCGCGTGAGCTCTCGGCAGTGCGCGCCTTCCTCAAATTTGCGGGTGGCGGGGACGGCACGGACATCCCCCGGCTGCGCGGCCCGCGGGTCAAGAAGGGGCTCCCGCGCCCGGTTTCCCCGGACGAGGCGCTGGCGCTGGCCGAGGAAGTCGCCGACGATGCGCGTGAACCCTGGATTGCCGCGCGCGATCTGGCGGTGCTTCTCCTCCTCTACGGCGCGGGGCTGCGCATCGGTGAGGCGATGGGGCTGACCGGCGCTGTGCTCCCGCTGGGTGAGGCGATGCGCGTGACCGGCAAGCGCGGCAAGACGCGGATCGTCCCGTTGCTCCCGCAGGTGCGCGACGCGGTGGAGGACTATGTCCGCCGTTCGCCCTATGGCACTGCGCCGGGGGAGGCGCTGTTCCGCGGTGCGCGCGGCGGGCCGCTCTCGCCCGCGATCATTCGCCGCTCGGTTCGGGCGGCGCGGACCAGGCTGGGCCTGCCGCCACGTACGACGCCCCATGCGCTGCGCCACAGTTTCGCGACCCATCTTCTCGGGCGTGGCGCCGATCTTCGTGCCTTGCAGGAGCTGCTCGGCCATGCGAGTCTCAGTTCGACGCAGATCTACACCGCGGTCGATGCGGCGCATTTGCTAGACGTCTATCGCAACGCCCATCCCCGGGCGTGAAGATCACCAGGCCGGGGAACCTCATGGCGTCCCGGCCATTGCATTTGTTCGGTTTGTAACAGGAGACCTCGAATGATCCGATATGGCTGCGCGATTGCCGCGCTGGCGTTTGCGACCACCGCGTGCGGCAGCGTGACCACCCCGCCCGCGAACACCGGCGAGCCGGTCAACGCCGCGATGCCGATCGAGAATGAAGGCGAGGCGCTTCCGCTCGACAATGGTTCAGAAGTGGCGGAAACCGCGACCGCAGCGCTGAAGAAGGCCGACGGCACCGCCGCGGGCAGCGCGATCGCCAGCGTGACGCCCGAGGGGCTCAGCGTCTCGGTTTCGGTCACGGGCATCAGCCCCGGCCAGCACGGCGTGCACGTCCACATGACCGGGAAGTGCGAAGGCCCGGCCTTTGCCAGTGCGGGCGGTCACTGGAACCCGGGCAATGCCAAGCATGGCCTCGAGGCGCCCGACGGCGCCCATGCCGGCGACATGCCGAACCTGACCGTTGCCGACGACGGCACCGGCACGCTCACCTTCGTCCTCAAGTCGGGCACGCTCGCGCAGCTGCTGGACGCCGATGGCTCGGCCTTTGTGGTGCATGCGGGGCCGGACGATCAGAAGACCGATCCGTCGGGCAATAGCGGCGATCGCGTCGCCTGCGGCGTCTTCGCGGCGAATTAAGCCCGTTTGCTACGAGCCGGTCAGCGGATAGCGCGCGACCGGCTCGTAGCTCGCGCCGCCGTGGCCGAGGCGGCTTTCGTAGAGAAGCATCGCATCGATCGCGAAGGGCTCGCTGGCGAGTGCGGCATGCTCGGCAAGCCAGCGATCGACCGGCCCGGCCGATCCCGACATCCGTGCCAGCGTGATATGGGGCAGGTAGGCGCGCCGTTCGGGCTCCAGCCCCGCGCGCACGATCGCAGCATCGACTTTGCGGTGAAGTGCGGCGAGCGGCTCGCGCGGCGAGACTCCGGCCCAGACCGCATTGGGCCTCCCGCGGCTGTCGTCGAACACGCCGCATCCGTCGAGCCGCAATTCGACTGGAGCATGGTGCACCGATCCCAGTGCGGTCGCGATATCCTCGGCTGCGTGCGGCTCCACCTCGCCGATGTAGCGCAATGTCAGATGAAGCTGGCCGTCGTCCTGCCAGCGCGCGCCGGGCACGCCGCCCATCAGGCCGAGCAGGCGCTCGCGGATCGCCTTTGGTGGGCGCAGCGCAACGAACAGGCGGTGCATAGGGCCGTCTTAACCCTTTCCATCAGGGCGCGCGATGCCGGTTTTCCTTGAAAACAGAGCGCCAAACCATGATATTCGGTCACATCCGGCGAGATGCGCCGGGCAAAGGAGTTTGAGATGGCTAATTGGTCTGACCCCCACACGACCGCCGCGCCGTACGCGACGGCCGCAGGTACGCGGGATGCTGCGTACGATGCGGGGCTGCGGTCCTACATGCTTTCGGTCTACAACTATATGGCGTCGGGCGTGCTGCTCAGCGGCGTCGTTGCCCTGCTCTTCGCATGGGGCGGCGAGACCTCGATGGCCTATTCGGTGTTCGCCAATGGCGGCCCGCTCGCTTGGCTGATCATCCTCTCGCCGCTCGCCATCGTGTTCGCGATGAGCTTCGGCCAGAACAAGATGTCCACCGGCACGCTGCAGGCGCTGTTCTGGGGCTTCGCGGTCCTGATGGGCCTGTCGCTCTCGACGCTGCTGCTGCGCTACACCGGCGCCTCGGTCGCGCAGGCCTTCTTCGCGACGGCGGCGGGCTTCGCTGGCCTCAGCCTCTATGGCTACACCACGAAGCGGGATCTGTCGGGTCTCGGCAGCTTCCTGACCGTCGGCCTGATCGGCCTGATCGTGGCGAGCATCATCAACATCTTCACCAAGTCGGACACGATGTCGCTGATCATCAGCTACGCGGGCGTGCTGATCTTCGCGGGCCTCACCGCCTATGACACGCAGCGTATCAAGAGCATGTACGCCTATGTCGCGGGCACCGACATGGTGGGCAAGGTTGTGATCATGAGCGCGCTGTCGCTCTATCTCGACTTCATCAACATGTTCCAGTTCCTGCTCAGCATCATCGGCAGCTCGCGCGACTGATCGCTTCGGATGGAATGAAGATCGAGGCCCGGCCAGCAATGGCCGGGCCTTTTTCGTTGTAGGAACCGCACAGGAACCCCGGTTTCCGCCCGCGCGTTCTTGATGCCGACAGACAGGAGTTGGATCATGAACGACGATGCCGACCGGAAGCCCGTGAAACCCGGCGACGCCGGCACCGACGCCTCGATTGAGGAGCGGCTGGAGAAGAACCCCGAAAGCAAACAGGCGCGGCTCGACCGCGCGCTCGACGAATCGATGGACGCGTCGGATCCGCCCGCAACGACGCAACCGGTGCATTCGCACGAGCCGCCGCCTTCGTCGGGCTATGACGAGGCGAAGGAGCGCAAGCTGGCCGAGCAGCGCCGCCGGAAGGCGGAGGCCGAATAGGCTCTAGGGCTGGAGGAGGTCGAGTGCCGCGGCGGTCATTGCTTCCGCCGCGGTGCCGATCACCTTCTCCGCATCCGGCGCCCATTTGGAGCTGTGGAGCGAAGGCAGACCCTTGCCCCCCGACGCCTTCGCCGCATCCCATTTGTCCTGCGGCACGCCGCCGACCCAGTAGATCACGCTCTGGATCGACGGATCGGCGATGTGGTAGCGGCCGAAATCCTCGCCCGCCATCGTCGGTGCGATGTCGCTCACCCGATCCTTGCCGAAGCGCGCGGTGAACAGCGTCTTGAGCTGGCCCGCAAACGGATCGGTGCTGACCGTCGGCGGCGTGAAATTCTCGCGGATCGTGACGACCGGCATCCGCTCCTCTGGCACGCCCGCGGCGATCGCCTCGCCCTTGGTGATCCGCGCGATGCCGTCGAGCAGCTGCTTGCGCACTTCGGGCGTATAGGCGCGCACGGTGAGCAGCAGCAGCGCCTGCTCGGGAATGATGTTGTGCCGCGTCCCGCCCTGGAAACTGCCCACCGTCACTACCGCCGAATCGAGCGGATCGACCTCGCGGCTCACCAGCGTCTGCAGCGCGCCGACGATGCGCGCGCCCAGCACGATCGGATCCTTGGTCGTCGCGGGATAGGCGCCGTGCCCGCCCACGCCCTTCACCACGATGTCGACCGAATCGACGCTGGCAAAGGTCGGGCCGGAGCGGATGCCGATCGTTCCTGCGGGCAGTGCCGCACTGTTGTGGAACGCGATGGCGTGGCTCGGCTTGCCGAAGCGCGCATAGAGCCCGTCATTGAGCATCGCGATTGCGCCCGCGCTGTTCTCCTCCGCGGGCTGGGCGACCATCACCAGCGTGCCCTTCCACTTGTCCTTCATCGCGGCGAGGTTGCGCAGCGTGCCGACCCAGGCGGTCATGTGCGTGTCGTGCGCGCAGGCATGCATGATGCCGGTGTCGACACCTTCCGGCGTCTTGCCGCGCACCTTGGACGCGAAGGGCAGGCCGGTTTCCTCGGTCACCGGAAGCCCGTCCATATCGGCGCGGATCAGGATCGTCGGCCCGTCGCCATTCTTCATCACCGCAACCACACCGGTGCCGCCGACCTTCTCGGTCACGGTGAAGCCGGCCTTGCGCGCCTCGGCCGCCATCCGTGCGGCAGTCTTGACCTCATGCTGGCTGAGCTCGGGCGCGGCGTGCAGCTCCTTGTAGAGCGTCATCAGCGACGGCAGCTCCTTGACGGTGGCATCGCGGACGGGATCGGCGGCAGCGGGAAGGGCGAAGGCGAGGCTGCTCGCCGCGGCAATGAGGAGGTGCTTCATGGGATCCTAGCCTAAGGGGGCGCAACAGCGGCGCAATGTCCAATCGCGGGTAAGAGCGTCGTTCAGGCGGGGACCAGCTCGATCACGTCGATCTGCGATTCGAACGCCGGCCAGGGCAGCACCAGCCGCCAGCGATCAGCGCCGACGCGCTCGATATAGCCCGCCATGTCGCGCTTCCTGTCCTGCCCATAGCTGAGCGGGATGGTCTCGTCGCCCAGCTCGAGCGCGCCGAGGAAGATCACGCGCGTATCGCTCTCGGCGTAGATCTTGCCCATCGGGCGCTGCGTCCCGTCCAGCTTGGCGAAGCTCGGCAGATCGCCCTGGCCGACGCGGCAGCTGAACCAGGGAAAGGCGGTGAAGCTGCGCATGTCCGGGCGCTGACCGCCGAGCTTGAAGGTGCGGCACTTATAGTCGCCCGGCGGCGGCATCGCACGGTCCAGCGCCCGGTCCGGATCGAACAGCGGTCCCTGTTCGGCGACCGCCGCTGCGTCGGCCTTGCGGGCCTCGGGCAATGCCGCAACCCATGCCTTGCGCCAGTTGCGCAGCCGTTCGCGGTCCTGATCGGTGGTGATCATCCGCCAGCGCGTCTCGGGTGCTTCCTTGACGAGCTGGAGGTTGCCGTCCTTGGTACAGGCAGCCAGAAGAATGGGGGCGATCAGGGCTGCGGCGGCGATACGCATCTCAGGCCGCCGTCCAGCCGCCGTCCATCGTGTAGTTCGCGCCGGTGATCGCGCTCGCCTCATCGCGGCAGAGGAAGACCAGCAGCGCGGCGATCTGCTCGGGCTGGACGAACTTCTTGGTCGGCTGCGCGGCGAGCAGGACGTCGTTCATCACCTGCTCGCGCGTCATGTTCCGCGCCTTCATCGTGTCGGGGATCTGGTTCTCGACCAGAGGCGTCCAGACATAGCCGGGCGAGATGCAGTTCACCGTGATCCCATCGGTCGCGGTTTCCAGCGCGATCGTCTTGGTCAGGCCCGCAATGCCGTGTTTGGCGGCGACATAGGCCGATTTGTTGGGGCTCGCGACCAGGCTGTGCGCGGAGGCGGTGTTGATGATCCGGCCCCATTGCGCGGCCTTCATGTGCGGCACAGCGGCGCGCATCATGTGCCAGGCGCTGGACAGGTTGATTGCGATGATCGCGTCCCATTTCTCGGGCGGGAAATCCTCGATCGCCGCGACATGCTGGATGCCGGCATTGTTGACGATGATGTCGGGCCCGCCCAGCTCGGCATGGCAGCGCTCGACCATCGCATAGATCGCGTCGGGCTTGGACATGTCCGCGCCGTCGTACAGCGCCTTCGCCCCGCTCAGTGCCTCAAGGCCGGTGCGCTCGGTCTCGATCGCAGCGGCGTCGCCGAAGCCGTTGATCATCACGCTCGCGCCCTCGGCGGCGAGTGCTTTGGCGATGGCAAGGCCGATGCCCGAGGTCGAGCCGGTGATGATGGCGGATTTGCCGGAAAGGAACATGGGATACTCCTAGCTTCGCTTGGGCGTCAGATCGAACGCGGCGGTGCGCCCGTCAATGATGTTGCTGGCGACGAGGCGCGCATTCGCCATCGTCTCCTTGACCGAGAGGCGGCCCGATTCCCAATGCTCGCGCATCGACCGCGCGGAGAATTCGAAGTCGCGGCTGCCGCCTTCCCAGGCATTGGCACGGAAAATGAGGTGGACCAGGCTCACCGGCTTCTCGTCCGCCGCCTCGCGCAACGCCACGACATCGGGGTCGTTGTGCAGCTCGGGCGGCAGCTTCGCCAGTACCTTGCGAATCGCCTCGCGCTCCTGCCGCAGCCGCATCCGTTCGGCGGAAACCTGGCGCGTTCGGCTCGAGAAGCGGATTTCCTTCTCGCGCGCCATCACGTCGGTGATCGTGCGCGGCATCACCGCGACGGACGAGAAGAGGTCGACCTGGAAGACCAGCATCGGGCAGGTCTGGTGATCGAGCACATGGGTCAGCGGCGTGTTGGAGACGAGCCCGCCGTCCCAGTAATATTTGCCGTCGATCTCCACCGGGGGAAGCCCCGGCGGCAGCGCGCCCGACGCCATGATGTGCCGCGCGTCGATCCGCTCCTGCGTCGTGTCGAAATAGCGGAAATTGCCGCTCTCGATCTCGACCGCACCGACCGACAGGCGCACCGCGCCGCTGTTGAGCAGATCCCAGTCGATCAGCGAATCGAGCGTCGCCGCCAGCGGTTCGCTGTCATAGAAGCTCAGCGCGTCGCAACTGCCCGGTGGCGAGAAGAGCGGCGGGATCCAATGCGGGCGGAAAAATCCGGGCACGCCCTGCGCCAGCACCATCGCTGCGGACCATTCGTGCACCGCTTCGCGAATCTCGTCCTGCGGGAAGATCGGGAAGCTCGGCAGCGCGCTTGTCACCTTCTCCCAGAAGGCGGTGAGCCGTTCGACCCGGCGCTCGGGCGGGTTGCCCGCGACGATGGCGGCGTTGACCGCGCCGATCGAGATGCCCGCGACCCAGTCGATCTCGATCTCGGCCTCGGCCAGTTCCTCGATCACCCCGGCCTGATAGCTGCCCAGCGCGCCGCCGCCCTGAAGCACCAGCGCCACGCAATCGGGCAGGGGGAGCGGGCGCTCGCCCTTCGATCTGCGTCCGGCTCTGCTTGGTTCGGCATCGGCCATAGCGCAGGTCATGCCGCGCTGCAGCGCGAAGGGCAATGCGCGAATGGATGCATAATGCGCAAATCGGCGTGCAACGTGCGGCAAGCTGGGGCATTGTCGCGTGCAGGAAACAACAGGGGTGCCCGCCATGCGGCTCGACGATCTCGATCCCAGCGAAAATGTCCGCGACCTGGGACAGGGCGGCGGCGGGGGCGGCTTTGGCGGGGGCGGGGGCAATATCCTGCTCGGCCTGCTGCCGATGCTGCTCGGGAGCAGGCTGGGCTGCGGCACCATCGCGCTGATCGGTATCGGCGTGGCGCTGTTCATGGCGGTCGGCGGCGGTGGCGGCCTGCTCACCGAAGGCGTTGCCCCGACCGGTCCGGGCCAGCAGCAACAGGCGGGCCAGAACAAGCCGTGCGACACGCCTGAGGAACTCCAAGCGTGCCGGGTGATGCGCAGCACCGAGCAGACCTGGGCCCCGCTCTTCGCTGCCGAGGGCGCGCGCTACCAGCCGCCGGTGCTGAGCTTCTACCAGCGCGGTGTGCAGTCGGGCTGCGGCAATGCCTCGTCCGCGGCGGGGCCGTTCTACTGCCCGGCGGATCAGGGCGTGTATCTCGACACCAGCTTCTTCCGCGAGCTCGCGACCCGTTTCGGCGCGGCGGGTGATTTCGCCCAGAACTACGTGATCGCACATGAGGTGGGGCACCATATCCAGAACATCACCGGGACGATGGAAAAGGTGCGGGCGGCGCAGGCGCGGATGAACCGCGCGCAGGGCAATGCCATGTCGGTGCGCGTCGAGCTGCAGGCCGATTGCTATGCCGGCGTCTGGGCCGCGCGGAACAAGGACCGGCTCGAGGCGGGCGATATCGAGGAAGGGATGCGCGCCGCCAATGCGATCGGCGACGATACGCTCCAGCGTCAGGCGCAGGGCACGGTGGTGCCGGAAAGCTTCACCCATGGTACTTCGGCGCAGCGCATGGAATGGCTGCGGCGCGGGCTGGCAAGCACCGACACCAACTGGCTGCAGCAATGCGACACGTTCAGCGGCGCGATCTGATGCGGCATCGATCGTCATGAGTGTCGCGTTTCGCCGGGAGAGCGACGAGGAGCACAAGGAACCCCGTTTCGAGCTGCCGATCCCCGCCGGCCCCAATCTGGTGACCGCGCGCGGTCTGGCGCTGATCGACGCGCGCGTTGCCGAACTGGAGGCGGCAATCGCGGTCGCGGCCGAGGATGAGGCGCGCGCGGTGCTGCGCCGTGATCTGCGCTACTGGCATACGCGCCAGACCACAGCCGAACTGGCGCCGGTGCCGGGTATGGATACCGTCGCGATCGGGTCACGCGTGCGCTTCCGCCTGAACGGGCGTGAGCGGCAGATCGACATCGTCGGCGCGGACGAGGCCGATCCGGCGTCGGACCGCATCGCCTTCCAGGCGCCGCTCGCGGCCGCGATGCTGGGGGCGGAGCCGGACGAGCGTGTCGATTTCAACGGCCGCGCTGAGGCGATCGCGGTGATCTCCACCCAGGCGATCCCGGGGGACGGCTAAGCATGTTCGGCTGGCAGCGCCGGCCCAAACCGGTGGCGCTGGTTCCCTTTGCGGAGACCCCGCCCCGCCTCTTCAACACGATCCTCTGCGACGGGGTGACCGCGCACAATCTGCCGTCGTTCGCCGCACTACGGGTCCTGCATGCCCGCCTGCAGGCCGAACGGCCCGACCAGCGCGTGCTGGCCTCGCTCGATGATCTGGGGCAGGCTGCCTACACGTCTGGCCATGGCACGGAAGCGCATCGGCTCGATGATGTCGTGGCGGATGATTCCGCGGATAACCTTCCTCCGCATCCCGGATATCTCAGTACGCCGGCGGATTTCCCCATCCGTCTCGCCAATCTGTTGCGCGAGCCGGTCGAGCTTGAAGCCGTCCGTGATCTGCTCCTCTGGGAGACGTCTGGCGACGCCAATGACGCGATCACGATCAACCGTGATCCCGATGCGGTTCTGCGCATCGCGCAGGAACGGGAAGTGATCTTCCAGTTCGTCCCGGTCGCATCTGCTGCGGACGCAATTGCGGCCTTCCCCAACGGCTATTTCGACGGTGACCTGAGCCCGTTCCAGAACCATGCGCTGGCCCGGCATCTGGAGGCCGAATATGGTCTCGACCTGTTCGGGATCGGCTCGCGCTTCCTGGCATTCCGGCGCGAATTGCCGCTGTCCGAAGAAGAGGCGCAGCGCCTCGCTGCGGCGCTGTGCGGCCTCTATGCGGACACGCCGCAAGCCGCGCCCGGGGAGTTTGCGGAGCTGCTCACGGGCCGTGACTGGCTGCTGCTCCGCTACACGGAAAGCTGAGCGGCACGCTGGCCGCGACGAGCGCCGCAAAAAGCGCACAAGGGCCGTTGCATCGGCGCAGGAGTGAAGCTAGAGCGGCCGCCTTCCGGCAATGCCGGGGTGGAGCGGGGCTGTAGCTCAGATGGGAGAGCGCTGCAATCGCACTGCAGAGGTCAGGGGTTCGATTCCCCTCAGCTCCACCATTCAAGCAAAAAATGCGTTGAATATCAGCCCCTAACGGGGGCTGTGCGGATCGGTCCCCCATACTCGTCCCTCAGAGCCTTAGGCTGTTTTGGGATAGATCGAGACTCGGCGATCCATGCCGCGACCTAGCAGCCGACATTCCAATTTCGGCGCGAGCGCGAATTCCGAGCACGTCGTCGTCAGAATGATCGTGGAAGGGGCTTCATTGATAGAGCCGGCCTTCAGCGGCTTTCTAGATCGTCCACGCTGTAGAACATCGGGTTGCGTAGCCAGGCGCTGACTCGCTGACTCGCGCCAGCCTGCGCAGCGTGTGCTGATCTGAACGTTCCGTGGGAAGGTGCCGTTCTCCATCTTCCGATACATGGTCGAACGGCAGAAGCGATCGTGGCGTATGAGGAACGTGGGCACATCTACGCAGCCGATACGCGCGATCAGGCGAGAGGCGAGCTGATCGAGTGTTGGGATCGAGATTGCCGCGCCTCGCCGCGCGCCACCCGAATCATCCTGACTCATACCAACGACGAGGTTCGTGCGCTCAATATCGCGGCACGCGAACGGCTGCGTTCAGGCGGGGAGCGAGGCGAGGATGTTACGGTTCGGACCGAGCGCGGCGAGCGGGCGTTCGCGGCCGGTGACCACGTGATGTTCCTGCGCAACGAGCGCAGTCTGGGCGTGAAGAACGGCACGCTCGGGCTTGATCGCCATGCCGCTTATGTCGCGCTGTCGCGGCATCGCCGCCGCGCAACCCGTTCGCTGGCTTGAAGCTTGGACCTGCACCTGCAGCCGCGCCACTGGCGACTTCGCTCGACAAGGCCGTCGAACGCTACGCCCGAGCCGCCGCGGACATCCTGCGCATGCGCGGTCGCGGCATGGAGGAGCTTCCGCACCAGCGTGCCGCGTTCGCCCAGGCGGGCAGGGAGCTCGACGCGATCCGGCCGGATGCGACGCGCGATCTGCGCAGCGCATTCAATGCGGATCACGGGCTCATCGATCAGGCGGCGAACGGCAAGACCGCAGCCGCCATCCGCGCGATCGCGTTGGAAGCCGAGCTGCGGATCGACGGTGCCCGGCGTGCGGATCAGTTCGTCGCCGGCTGGCAGCACAATGTGCGCTGTCTCCATGCTCATGAGCGCAGCGGCGACTATGATGCTGGCGGCCGGGTCAGGAGCAATCTCACCGACATGGCAAAAAGCCTACACCGCGATCCTCAGCTCGAGTCGCTGCTGCGAAATCGGGTGCAGGACCTTGGAATCGGCAAGGTCAGCGGGGCCTCACTTTCTCATGAGCTCCTGAATAGTCCCGGCCTCTCGCGCGGGCGTGGATTGAGCCGTTAGGCTCGCCCAATGACCGACGAAACCATCCAAACCGCCCCTGCAGATAATCCCGCCATTGCGTTCGAGGAGCTGCGTAGAGCTGTCAGTCTCATACGCGCTGCGATCGAGGGTCTGACCGCCGCGCGCGAGCGCATCCCCGACTATAGCGATACGCTCAGCGAGATGCTCGCGGTCCAGAAGAATGCCGACGAACGCCTCAGCCGGATCGAGCGCAGCCCCGCCATCAGCCTGTCGCCACCGGCGATGGCCGCCGAGATCGTCAAGGCTAGTGAGGCTGCGCGCGGGGCAGACCAAAAGCAGATACATGAAGTTCGTGACGAGATGCTTCGAGCCATTGGTCGGATCGGCACGATGGTCGATCACGGCCGGGCTGCGTACCAACAGCGCCGCTTGCTCATATCCACCGGTGTCGGTGCCGCGGCGGGAGTGATGCTGTTGATGACTATTCTGCCGGGCGCCATTGCCAGATCCCTTCCGGCGAGCTGGCATGTACCGGAATGGATGGCTGCCCGGACGATCGGGCTTGATCAACGTGAGGCCGGAGAGAGGATGATCTCGACCGCGCGCCGAGAGTCGGCCTCCCACGGCAGGTAAGCACCCCTATAGCCGTCGTTAAGTCGGTATGCATGTGACCCCGAAAGCCGCCGTTCGTTCATCGTGGGCCGGACGGGATGGTATTCCGGAAGACCTGGCAACATTCTAGGGCCATGATCGAGCGATCTAGCCGGCCAAGCGACGATTGCATAAAGGTCACGCCATGCGGATCGCGATCATCGACACAAGTTCTACCCGCGCCGCGATCATCTCCGACGGATTGCGTGAGGCCGGGCTTGATGATCTCGTCGTCATCGATCCGATGGGCGCGCTCGTCGTTCAGATCGAAGCGGCGCGACCCGAGGTGGTGCTGATCAATCTTGAAAACCCCAGCCGCGACGTGCTCGAGGACTTCTTCGCCATGTCCCGCGCGCTCGCGCGCCCGATCGCGATGTTCGTCGACCAGAGCGATGCCGAGGCGACCGGTGCCGCCATCGACGCCGGCGTTTCGGCCTATGTCGTCGACGGGCTGTCCAAGCAACGGATCAAGCCGGTGCTCGACCTTGCAGTGCGCCGGTTCCAGGCCTTTTCCCGCCTCCAGCGTGAACTCGACGACGCGAGGAACGCGCTTGCCGAACGCGCGAGTATCGATCGCGCCAAGGCGATCCTGATGAAGCGCCGCAGGATCGACGAGCCCGCCGCCTATGCGCTGCTGCGCGGCCAGGCGATGCGGACCAACCGCCGGATCGTCGAGATCGCCGAGGCGATTGTCACCAGCGAAACGCTGATGGGAGACCTGCCGTGACCCGTGAGATTCTCCGCATCGGCTTCCTGCCCCTTGTCGATGCGGCGCTTCCGATTCTCGCGCACGAACTGGGCTTTGCCGAGGCTGAAGGCCTGTCGCTTGAACTGACTCGCGACATGACCTGGGCGACGGTGCGCGACCGGCTGCTCTATGGCCATACCGACGCGGCCCATATGGTGGCGCCGCTGGCGATCTCGACGGCATTGGGGCGCGACCGGCCGGCGGTACCGATGGCAGTACCGTTCGTGCTCGGACTCAACGGCAACGCGATCACCTTCTCGACCGCGCTCGCCGGGGCGGTCGGCCTGGGTGACACACTGGGCGATCCGGTCGCGGTCGGCGCCGCGCTCAAACAGGTGGCACAGGCGCGCGCGGCCCGGGGCCGGCGGCTGCGCTTCGGCGTGGTCCATCGCTATTCAAGCCACAACTATATGCTGCGCTACTGGCTCGCCGGGGTCGGGATCCGCCCCGATGCGGATGTCGAGATCACCGTCACGAGCCCGCCCTTTGCCGCCGATGCGCTGGCGGCGGGCGAAGTGGACGGGATCTGCGTCGGCGAGCCGTGGAATTCGATCGCGGTCGATCGCGGCGTCGGCCGCATCGCGCTCGCCACCGCGCAGATCTGGCGGCGCGGTGTGGAGAAGGTGCTGGCGCTGCGCGGCGAGATTGCAGACGAGCGGCGCGACGCGGTGCTGCGGCTGATCCGCGCACTCCACGCTGCCGCGGCGCATTTCGTGCGCTCCGACACCGCCGAGCAGAGCGCGGCCATCCTCGCCCGTTCCGCTTATCTCGACGCCTCTCACGATGCGATCCTGCGCGCGATCACCGATCGTATCCGTCTCGTCCCCGAAGGACCGCCGGTTCATTATCCGGACTTCATGTTCCAGTATCGCGAGGCCGCCAACTTCCCCTGGCGCAGCCAGGCGGCGTGGCTCTATTCGCAGATGGCGCGGTGGGACGTCGTTCCCTATTCCGATGCCGACGCTGCGACGGCTGCGGGCGTGTTTCGTCCCGATCTGTATCGCGAGGCGCTGGCCGGTTCGGGCGCGCCGCTCCCCGGTGCCAGCTCCAAGCTGGAAGGCGGCCTGCACGAGCCGATCGGCGCCGGCTCGGTGCAGGGGCGCCTTGTTCTTGGTGCCGACCGGTTCTTCGACGGCCGCGCCTTCGACCCGGAAGACATTCCGGGTTATCTCGCGGTGCTGCCATGACGCGGCGCACCTAAAAATATTGCAGTTGCGAAGAAAGCGCTTGCCGCGGCCCGGCGAATCAGGCAGCTTTCCCTCACTCGGCAAGGACGCCGGGGCAGAATTACGCGGTTAGGCTTCCAACGGGGGGAGCCGGATCGCGACGGGCCGGGGCGCAAGCCCCATCAACCGAAAACAGGCAACGAAGCCGCCGGAACGCGCCGTCAAGGGCCGCCGTTCCGGCGGCTTTTTTCTTGTCCATCGCACGCATGGGGACACGAAGATGGCAACCACATTCATGGGCGCGAATGCGCCGTCCAAGTCGAATTTCTGGACCAGTGGGCACAAGCCCACGCTAATGGCGGCGTTCCTCTATTTCGACCTCGCCTTCATGGTCTGGGTCATCCTCGGACCGCTCGCGCCCGAGATCGCCAAGACGCTCGCGCTCACCCCTGCTCAGAAGGGGTTGATGGTCGCGGTGCCGACGCTCGCCGGAGCGCTGCTGCGCGTCGTCAACGGCCTGCTGGTCGATCGCGTCGGGCCCAAGCGTTCGGGTACGATCAGCCAGATCATCGTGATCGCCGGCCTGTTCACGGCCTGGATGGCAGGGGTCACCAGCTTTGCCGGTACGCTCGCGCTCGGCGTGATCCTCGGCTTCGCCGGGGCCAGCTTCGCGATCGCGCTACCGCTCGCCAGCCGCTGGTATCCGCCCGAGCATCAGGGCAAGGCAATGGGCCTCGCCGGCATGGGCAATTCGGGCACGGTGCTCGCCGCGCTGTTCGCTCCGGTGCTCGCCAAGCTGTTCGGATGGAACGCGGTGCTGGGTCTCGCCTGCATCCCGCTCACGCTCGTCCTGATCGTCTATGTCGTGATGGCGAAGGACGCACCGAACCGCCCGCCCGCCAAGTCGCTCAAGGATTATTTCCAGCCGCTCAAGGCCGCCGACAGCTGGTGGCTGATGGGCTTCTACGCCGTCACGTTCGGCGGGTTTGTCGGCCTCGCCGCCAGCCTGCCGATCTACTTCACCGACCGCTTCGGCCTCACCACCATCCAGGCGGGTTACGCGACCGCGGCCTGCGTCTTCGCCGGATCGCTGATCCGTCCGCTCGGCGGCGCGCTCGCCGATGCGATCGGCGGGGTCAAGGCGCTGACCGCGGTCTTCATCCTCGCCGCCTTCGCGCTGGTCGGCGTCAGCATGGCCGTGAATTTCGCCACCGCGCTCACGCTCTTCGTCCTCGCGATGCTGGTGCTCGGCACCGGTAACGGTGCGGTGTTCCAGCTCGTGCCCCAGCGCTTCTCGGCGGAGATCGGCGTGATGACCGGCCTGGTCGGCATGGCGGGCGGCGTCGGCGGCTTCTACCTCGCCTCCTCGCTCGGCCTCGCCAAGCAGTTCACGGGCAGCTTCGCCGGCGGCTTCCTGATCTTCGCGGTGCTCGCGGTGGCCGCGCTGATCGGGCTGATGTTGGTCAAGGGCAAGTGGCGCGCGACCTGGGCCGCCGCCGAAGGCGTGCGGATCTGATGCGCGCGGCGTTCATTCTTTGCGGGCCAATGGTCCTGGGGGTGGCGGCAATGCCCGCCACCGCCCAAGCCCAGACCCTGGCGGTCAAACCCCTCGCCGAAGCCCGGGTGCGTTACGAGCAGGCCGATCAGAACGGACTAGCGGATGACTCCTCCGACGCCCTCACCCTGCGTGTCCGCGCCGGGTTCCAGGCGAGCCAGGGCCCGCTCACCGCATTGGTCGAGGCGCAGGGCAACCTTGCCATCGCGGGCGACTATTATGACGGTCTCCACGGCGCCGCGACCCGCCCGCTGATCGGCGATCCGCAGAATGTCGCGCTCTACCGCGCGCAGATGGCACTCAAGCTACCCTTCGCGACGCTCACTGCAGGCCGTCAGCGCGTCGGCCTCGACGACGAGCGCTTCGTCGGCAACGCCGCCTTCCGCCAGAACGCCCAGACCTTCGACGCCGTCCGCGCCGAAGTGACGCCGTTCAAGGGCCTCAAGGCCGACCTCACCTATGCCTGGGCCGTCCGCACCATCTGGGGCGTGGACGGCACCGGTGCCCGCCAGCGCGCGGTGAGCGGCGACAACCTCTTCGCCAACCTCTCCTACGCCATCCCGGTCGGCACGCTCACCGGCTTTGGCTATTGGGTCGACCAGGACGAGGCCGCGGTGCAGGGCTTCCGCCTCTCCAGCAAGACCTTCGGCGTGCGGCTCGCCGGCACCCGTCCGATAGGCAAGGCCAAGCTGGCGTATCAGCTGAGCTACGCCCGCCAGTCGGATATGGGCCGCAACCCCAACGACTATACCGCCGACTATTGGCTCGCCGACGTAGCGCTCGACCTCAACGGTCCGAAGCTCGGTGCGGGCTATGAGACGCTCGGCGCCAGCAGCGGTGTGGCGCTCACCAGCTTCCAGACTCCGCTCGGCACCAATTTCAAGTTCCAGGGCTGGGCGGACAAATACCTCACTACCCCGCCCGATGGCGTGCGCGATCTCTATGTCAGCGCCGGCTGGGGCTGGAAGGCGATAGGCCCGGCCAAAGGCGTGACGCTTCAGGCCGTCTGGCATCGCTTCGCGAGCGATCGTCTGATCCGCCATTACGGCGACGAGCTCAACCTCATGGCCTCGGCCAAGTTTGGCAAGACCACGGCCTCGGTCCGCTTCGCCGACTATCAGGCGGACCTGTTCGCCACCGACACCCGAAAATTCTGGCTGCAACTGGACTGGACGATCTGATGGAATTGCAACGCATTGCGGCCGCAAAGGACGATACCCGCGAGCACCTCGTCGTGATTGGCAACGGCATGGCCGGCTGCCGGGCGGTCGAGGAAATCCTTGCCCGCGATCCTGCCCGCTACCGCGTCACCATCTTCGGCGCCGAGCCGCGGGTGAACTATAACCGCATCATGCTCTCCCCCGTGCTGGCGGGCGAGAAGGCGTTCGACGACATCGTGATCAACACTGCCGACTGGTATGTCGAGAACGGCATCGACCTGATCGCGGGCGACCCTGTCATCGGCATCGACCGCACGGCGAAGACCGTGACCTCGCGCGGCGGCGAGGTCGTGTCCTATGACAAGCTGCTGATCGCCACCGGGTCCGATCCGTTCATCATCCCGGTGCCGGGCAAGGACCTGCCCGGCGTCATCAGCTTCCGCGACATGGACGACGTCAACACCATGCTCGCTGCAGCCGAAGCCGGCAAAGAGAATGGCGGGGGTAGCGCGGTGGTGATCGGCGGCGGTCTCCTCGGGCTGGAGGCTGCGCACGGACTCAGCCTGCGGGGCATGAAGGTCACGGTCCTCCACCTCATGCCGACGCTGATGGAACGCCAGCTCGATGAGGCGGCGGGCTGGCTGCTCAAACAGGCGCTGGAAAGTCGCGGCCAGACCATCCTGACTGGCGCCGACACCGCTGCGATCCTGGGGGAGAGCCGTGTCGAGGGAGTGAAGCTCAAGGATGGCACCGAAATCCCCGCCGACATCGTCGTCATGGCGGTCGGTATCCGTCCCTCGACAACGCTCGCCCGCGATGCGGGGCTGGAGGTCGGCCGCGGCATCAAGGTGGATGACCATATGGTCACCAGCGACCCCGATGTGTTCGCAGTCGGCGAGTGTGTCGAGCATGACGGCAACGTCTATGGCCTGGTCGCGCCGCTCTGGGACATGTGCCGCGCGCTCGCCGATCACATGACCGAAAACCCGACCGGCTATCGCGGGTCGGTCACTTCGACCAAGCTCAAGGTCGCCGGGCTCGACGTCTTTTCGGCGGGCGATTTTTCAGGCGGGGAGGGTTGCGAGGACATCGTCCTGCGCGACGCCGCGCGTGGGGTGTACAAGCGCGTCGTCGTCAAGGACGACAAGATCATCGGCGCCGTCCTCTATGGCGATACCGCCGACGGCAGCTGGTATTTCGACCTGCTCAAGAAGCAGCAGAATGTCGCGGACCTGCGCGACCTGCTGATCTTCGGCCAGGCCTTCGCCTCCGGAGGTGGGCAGGCGGACCCTAAGGCGGCCGTTGCGGCGCTTTCCGACGATGCGGAAATCTGCGGCTGCAACGGCGTCAGCAAGGGCCAGGTCGTCGCCTGCATCGCCAGGGGTGCGCACAGCCTCGACGCGGTGCGCGGCACCTGCAAGGCATCGGCCAGCTGTGGCCAGTGCACCGGCCTCGTCGAGACGTTGCTGGCACTCAACCTTGGCGACGAGGTCCAGTCCGGCCCCAAGACGATGTGCAAATGCACCAGCTTCACCCACGACGATGTCCGGCGCGAGATCGTCGCGCAGGAACTCAAGGTCATCCCGCAGGTGATGCAGGCGCTCAACTGGTCGACCCCCGACGGCTGCTCCTCCTGCCGTCCGGCGCTCAATTACTACCTCCTCTGTGCCTGGCCCGCCGAGCATGTCGACGACCAGCAGAGCCGCTTCGTCAACGAGCGCATGCACGCCAACATCCAGAAGGACGGCACCTATTCGGTCGTCCCGCGCATGTGGGGCGGTGTCACAACGCCCAATGAGCTGCGCGCGATCGCCGACGCCGCCGACAAATATGGCGCGCGGATGGTCAAGGTCACGGGCGGCCAGCGGCTCGACCTGTTCGGGATCAAGAAGGAAGATCTGCCCGCGATCTGGGGTGATCTCAACGCCGCGGGCATGGTTTCGGGCCACGCCTATGGCAAGTCGCTGCGCACGGT
Organism: Sphingomonas sp. GW821-FHT03E12; assembly: GCF_059420685.1. NCBI lineage: Bacteria > Pseudomonadati > Pseudomonadota > Alphaproteobacteria > Sphingomonadales > Sphingomonadaceae > Sphingomonas > Sphingomonas sp. GW821-FHT03E12. Next base: position 109,867 of record NZ_JBWKUF010000001.1, on the reverse strand, counting down.
GAAGACCTGTGTCGGCTCCGAATGGTGCCGCTTCGGCACGCAGGATTCGACCGGCCTCGGCATCAAGACCGAACGGATGACCTGGGGTTCGTGGATGCCCCACAAGTTCAAGATCGCGGTCAGCGGTTGCCCGCGCAACTGCGCCGAAGCGACGATCAAGGACTTCGGCGTGATCTGCGTGGACTCAGGGTACGAGCTGCATATCGGCGGCAATGGCGGCATCCACCTGCGCGGCACCGACCTGCTGTGCAAGGTCGCGACCGAGCAGGAAGCGCTCGACTATTGCGCCGCCTTCATCCAGCTCTACCGCGAGGAAGCGCGCTATCTCGACCGCACCGCGCCGTGGGTCGAGCGCGTCGGGCTCGATTATATCAAGTCGCGCATCGTCGAGGATGAAGAGGGCCGCGAGGCGCTCAAGGCGCGCTTCCACGAATCCCAGCGCCACCTTCAGAAGGATCCCTGGGCCGAGCGCGCCGCGGGCGCGGAGCGCGAGCTTCACCAGCATATCGCAGAAATCCGGCCCTTTGCGGTCGTGGGAGCAGAGTAGATGGACGCCGAGTGGCTCGATATCGGTCCGGTGGACCAGTTGCCCGCAATGGGTGCACGCACGCTTCCGGTGCATGGCGGGGAGGAGATCGCGATCTTCCGCACCGCCACCGGATCGGTCCATGCGCTGGTGAACAAATGCCCGCACAAGCAGGGACCGCTGAGCCAGGGCATCGTCCACGACACTTCGGTCGCCTGCCCGCTGCACAATTGGCGCATCTCGCTCGTCACCGGCAAGGCGCTGGGCGGTGACGAGGGCTGCGTGCCGGTGATCCCGGTCAAGATCGACGGTGGCCGCATCCTGATTTCCCGCGCCGAGGCCCTCGCGGGGCTCGCGTGAGCAAAGCGGTCCGCACCACCTGTGCCTATTGCGGCGTCGGCTGCGGCATCCGCGCGACCGTGACCGGCCCGCGCGAAGTACGGATCGAGGGCGACCCGGATCATCCCGCCAATCGCGGTCGGCTTTGCTCCAAGGGTACGCATCTGGGTGAGACGGTCGGGCTCGAAGGCCGTCTGCTCAATCCCATGATCGGCATGAAGCGAGCTAGCTGGGACAAGGCACTCAATCTCGTCGCGAAACGCTTCCGCGATGCCATTGCCCAACACGGGCCGAACAGCGTCGCCTTCTATGTCTCCGGTCAGTTGCTCACCGAAGACTATTATGTCGCCAACAAGCTGATGAAGGGCTTCATCGGCTCGGCCAATATCGACACCAATTCGCGCTTGTGCATGTCGAGCGCGGTCGCCGCGCACACCCGCGCCTTCGGCGAGGATGTCGTCCCGGCGAGCTATGACGATCTCGACGCCGCCGACCTGTTCGTCCTTGTTGGATCGAACACCGCCTGGTGCCACCCGATCGTCTATCAGCGCATCCGTGCGCGGTGCGAGGCGGGGGCCCGCCTCGTCGTCATCGATCCGCGCCGTACCGAAACCGCCGAGGAAGCGGACATCCACCTGGCGGTCCGACCGGGCAGCGACGTCGCGCTGATGAACGGCCTGCTCCAATGGTGCCGCGAGACGGGCGCGCTCGATCAGGACTATCTTGCCGCGCATGTCGCCGTGCCGGAGGATTTCTGGGACAGACTTGGAGAGGGGAGCGACCTGTGGTCGGTGGCGCGCGTCTGCGACGTGCCGCTTGTCGACCTCAGGCGTTTCTACGAATTGTTCGCTGCCAATCCTCGCACCATCACGCTGTTCAGCCAGGGCGTGAACCAGTCGATCAGCGGTACCGATCAAGGTAATGCGATCATCAACGTCCATCTCGCCACCGGGCGGATCGGCAAACCGGGCGCGGCGCCCTTTTCGATCACCGGACAGCCCAATGCGATGGGCGGGCGCGAGGTTGGGGGACTCGCTTCCACCCTCGCCGCGCATATGGACTTCGCGCCCGAGAACCGTGAGCGCGTCCAGCGTTTCTGGGCTTCGCCGTCGATCGCCGAAAAGCCGGGTCTCAAGGCCGTCGACCTGTTCCGCGCGATCGACGAGGGGCGGATCAAGGCGCTGTGGGTGATGGCGACCAACCCGGCAGTGTCGATGCCCGACGCCGGCCGTGTGCGTGAAGCGCTCGCTGCCTGTCCCTTTGTCGTGGTCAGCGATGTGATGGAGCGCACCGACACCGGCGAATATGCGCATGTCCGCCTGCCAGCTGCTGCCTGGGGTGAGAAGGACGGCACCGTCACCAACAGCGATCGCACGATCAGCCGCCAGCGCTCGCTTTTCCCGCTGCCCGGCGAGGCGAAGCCGGACTGGTGGATCGTCAAGGAAGTCGCGCGGCGCATGGGGTGGAAGACGCCCTTCGCCTATGACCGTGCCGCCGAGATCTGGCGCGAGCATTGCCGCCTGTCGACCTATCAGAACGATGGCGCGCGCGTCTTTGCGCTGCCGCATGGCGGCGCGGGCGGCAACGCGGCGTATGAAACGATGGAACCCCAGCGCTGGGGCGGCGTGCCGTTCGCCGATGGTCTATACCCGACCCCCGACCGCCGTGCGCGGCTGGTGCCCGTGACGCAGCGGCCTTTGCAGGATCGGATCGCCAACTGGCCGATGACGCTCAACACGGGTCGCTATCGCGACCAGTGGCACACCATGACGCGCACGGGCCTGTCGCCCAAGCTGGCCCGCCACCGCGAGGAACCCTTGGTGGAAGTCCATCCGGACGACGCTGCGACACTCGGCCTCGAAGACGGCGGTCTCGCTCGCGTCGCGACACCGCAAGGGGAGAGCATCTTCCGCGCTTCCGTCACCGACGCGCAGCGGTCCGGTGAGCTGTTCACACCGATCCACTGGACCGATCGCACCTCGACCGGCGGACGCACCGGCCTGCTCCCGCGCCCGCTCACCGATCCCTTCTCGGGCCAGCCGGGGTTCAAGCTGACCCCGGCGCGGATCGAGCCGGTTTCTGCTGAATGGCGTGCCTTTCTGATCGTCACGGGCGAGCCGACTGCGCCGCCAAAATGCCTCTGGGCGACCCGCGTCGCAATCCCCCAGGGGACGATGTGGGAGATGGCGGGCAATGGTGACGCGCTGCAGCTCGACAAGCTGCTTCCGGCAGGCGAGCGGGTTGAGGCGGTCGATGCCGCGCGTGGTACCCGGCGCGTCGCGATTCTGCGCCACGATCGTCTTGCCGCTGCGCTTTTCGTCACGCGTACCGGCGAGCTGCCGCCGCGCGACTGGCTGATCGCCCAGCTCTCCGCGCCGCAGGTCGCACCTACGCTTCTCGCAGGCCGCGCGCCGGGCGCGCAGCCCGACCGCGGCGCAGTGATCTGCGTCTGCTTCGATGTCGGCCTCAACACCATCATCGCCGCGATCCGCAACCAGCAATTGACCGACGTTCCCGCGATCGGCGCGGCGCTGCAAGCGGGCACCAACTGCGGCTCCTGCCGCCCCGCGCTCGCCCGCATCCTCGCCGAAACGAGACAGGAGGCCGTGAATGTCTGATCACTCTGGGGCTGACGACTTTCCTGCAGGCAGCGTGTGGCTGGTCGGCGCTGGTCCGGGCGATGTCGAGCTGCTCACACTCAAGGCCGCCCGCCTGATCGCGAAAGCGGAGATCGTCTTCTATGATGCGTTGGTTGGCCCCGGCATCCTCGCGCTCGCCCCCGATGCCGAGCTGGTCTCCGTCGGCAAGCGCGCGGGCCGCCATTCGAAGGACCAGCGGACAATCGACATGCTGCTCGTCACCGCCGCACGCATGGGCAAGCGCGTACTGCGCCTCAAGGGCGGCGACCCGTCGCTGTTCGGGCGCTCGGCGGAGGAGATGACGGCGCTGCGCGATGCGGGCATTCGTGTCCGGGTCTGTCCCGGTATCACCGCGGCCAGCGCCGCCGCGGCTTCCGCCGGCGTCTCGCTGTCGCTGCGCGGCACCGCGCGCGAGGTGCGCTTCGTCACTGCACACAACCGCAACGGCGCCGCGCTCGATCTCGACTGGCAGGGGCTGGCCGCGGGCAAGTCAACGCTCGCTTTCTATATGGGCCGCGGTGCTGCGGGGGAAATCGCGCGCCGGCTGATCGAGGCTGGCCTCGATCCGGCAACCCCTGTGCTGATCGCGTGCGATGTCAGCCTGCCGCACGAGCGGCGCCTTGCCACCCGGCTCGATCTGCTCAGCGTCGCGACGCGCGCTTTTGCGGAGGATGCGCCGACGCTGATCCTGGTCGGCGAGGCGGTGCGGATGGCGGGAAAGCAGCTGCTCGCACCGCCGGCGATGCGCGAGGCGATGCATGGGCAGCCCTGAGCGGATCTTCGTGCCCGGCTGCGCCGTGACGCTCGACTTTGACGCCGCGCAGGCGATCCTCGCCGCGCAGGCACTGCCGCTGGGCACGGAGTATGTCCCTCTGGCGGCGGCGGCGGGCCGCTTGCTCGCCGAACCGATCGTCGCCCGGATCGATTCCCCCCGTCGCGATTGTGCGGCGATGGACGGCTATGCCCTGCGTAGTGGGGATCTTGTCGACGGCGGTTCCTTGCGCGTCATCGGCGCTCGCTATGCGGGCGCAGGGGAAGGGGGAGCGATCGGCCCGGGCGATGCGATACGCGTGATGACCGGCGCGCCGCTGCCCGAGGGCGCCGACCGGGTAGTGATGATCGAGCGTTGCGAAATGACCGGCGACCGCCTGTACGCCACGCCCTACCCCGGCGAGCGCGCCCATGTCCGCCCCCGCGCCAGCGACTTCGCCTGCGGCACGCCCCTTCTGCAGAGCGGTGCCAGGCTCGATCCCTTCGCGCTGGTCACCGCTGCGGCGGCGGATGTAGCGGCGGTGACGGTGTGGCGCCGCCCGCGCGTCCGGATCGTCGCCACCGGGGACGAGATCACCGCGCCCGGCGGCGCGAAAGCCGCGCCGCATCTGATCCCCGACAGCCTGTCGCTCGCGCTCGCCGCCTTCTGCAACCAATGGGGAGCAGCCGAGATATGGAGTACGCGTGTTCCCGACGATCCGGCGGCGATCCGATCCGTGACCCTCACGGCTCTTGGCGACAGCGACGTGCTCGTCCTTGCCGGGGGTGCCGCGCGCGGCGACCGTGATCATTGCCGCAGCGCGCTGCAGGCGCTTGGCCTCGACCTCGCCTTCGCCGATCTGGCGATCAAGCCCGGAAAGCCGGTTTGGTTCGGGCAGCTGGGCGCGCTGGCCGTCCTTGGTTTGCCGGGCAATCCCACAGCGGCGCTCACCGCCGCGCGCCTGTTCCTTGCCCCGTTGCTCGCAGGACTGGGTGGCCGTGCGCCCGCATCGGCCCTGCGCTGGACAATGCGGAAGGTCGCGTCGCCGGTAGCGGAAAACGGCCCCCGCGAGGCGTTCCTGTGCGCTTTCGAAGAGGATGGGGCCGTCCGTGTCCTGGATCGCCAGGAAGCTTCGGGCCAAGCGCTGCTCGCGCGTGCCGACTTGCTCGTCCGGCGCGTTGCGAACGCTATGCCGATCGATGCCGAGATGCCGGTCCCCGCACTATCCTTGCGAGAATAGGGCCATGGCCGTGCTTGGAGCGATCCTGGCGGGCGGCGCGTCCCGCCGCTTCGGGAGCGACAAGGCCCAGGCGCTGGTCGAGGGGCATACGCTGCTCGAGCAGGCCCGGGCCGCATTGGCATCGCAGGTCGATGATCTCGTCCAGTCGACCCGTGCGCTCATGGGTCGAGAAGGTGGGTGCGGGTACCGTTGATGACACCCTATGGGGACTGCGCAACCTCAATCGGCCTACCGGCCTAGCTTAGCGGGGAACGATGTCTGCTATTCTGGTTTCAATCCCACAATCGGCCAGCCCGCCCGCGGCTCAGTGAAGAACTCAGCGGCTTGCGGATGGTTTTAGCTAGCTGGGGCGGACGGTAGGGCTGAGAACACTCAGGATCGGGCACGGCCGGCGCTTCAAGCCGTTTGATGACGGTCGGATGCAGGCGAAACTCAGACTCAACAAGGCGAGGTTGGCGTTTGCGCGCGTGATCATCCATATCAGCGGTACCTTGCAAAGGGCGCTCTGGGCTTCAGGATAACCCCCGCCAACATCGCGATGACCGCCCGAGAACCAGACTTCCTTGGCGTCCTGCGGCTTCGCCCCCGCATGCTTGAATGGGCTTCCCCAATATTCCTGATCATTCGGCCAGAGCTGCTGCCGGAACATCGTGCGTCGCTCGTCGATCGCTACGGTGTGCGAAACGGCTTCGACGCTCGTGTTCCTGCTGGTGAATGCGTGAGACTTGAGCCGAGGGCCATATCGTCCGCTCTCGATCACCGAAGCGACGGTGTCGAACAATCCCAGCATCCGGATTGGCGGCCGGTCCGGGTCTAGAATGCGCTCAAAGAGTCGGATCTCATCGAACGCTTCCTTCTTCTCTTCTTGATCCTCTCCGATCGATTTGTAGGCGCGATAGACATAGTCGAGCAGATTGAGGTTGCGCGGCTCGACCACCCTTTGCTCTCAAGCTTTTCCAGATTTGCGGCAAGCCTGACCGGATCGAAGATGAGCGGCAGGCGTACCCGGTCGGGGAATAGTTTGGGGCTACTGCTCATCAAGTCCATTGTCGTTCGGTGATACGGCGGCGCGCGTGTCGGATAATCATGCATGCGGAGAACGGGGTGACAAGCGGCTTCGATACCTTTCAGCGGGCGATTCTCGCCGACGATTCGCTGCAGGCAGAGCTTGATGACACAATCTGCGCCGACGCCTTTGTCTTGCGGGCGCAGGATATTGCGCGAAGGCTCGGGCTGGACCTTGATGATGAGGCGATTCGGCCCCGGTCGCGCAGAGCTGCGGCTGTGGCGAGCCCCACATGGGCACCGTCTGGCTGGCTTCCGGTCGCGTTAACGGAATATGCCGGACAAGTTGCGATCGACTGGGCCCGCTTCGGCCATGCGCCCATCGACCGGAGCTTTTATGCCGATGCCATCGCGACCGCGACGTACCGGCCCTTCAACCGGGTGCTGCGGTACGCGACGACGCTCGACGCGTTCGTCGCAGCCGCGCCGGCACAGCCTGCCGCCTCGCTGGGCGGGCTGGTCTTTCACATGTCGCGTTGTGGTTCGACTTTGGTCGGGCAGATGTTGGGCGTGCTCGACGCGACGATATCGCTTTCCGAGCCGGGGCCGCTCGATTCCGTGGTGCGGTTCGCCCTTGCCCGGCCCGATATACCGCAAGACCGGCACGTCGCACTAATGCGGGCAATGGTCGCCGCCCTGACGCGACCAGTAAAGGGCGAGCAGCGTTGCTTCATCAAGCTCGACAGCTGGCACATATTGGCGCTGCCGTTGTTCCGTGCGGCGTTTCCCGATGTCCCTTGGATCTATCTGTTCCGCGATCCGGCGGAGGTGCTTGTGTCGCAGCTGCGGATGCGCGGCTATCAGACCGTGCCGGGTCTGGTGCCCGATGGGCTCTACGGACCGGCCGACGGAATCCCGGTCGCGGCTGAAGAGCAGTGCGCGGTCATTTTCGCGCATTATCACGCCGCCGCGATCGCCGCGTTGCGAAACGGAGATGGAATGGCGGTCGATTATGCGGCGCTGCCCGAAGCGTTCGAACAGCGGATCGCGCCGCATTTCGGCTTGGACCTGACCAGCGCGGAACGAGCCCGGGCGGCGGCGCGCGCATCGCGCGATGCGAAGTTCCCGGACTCGCGGTTCGAGCCCGACGGCAAGGGCAAGCGCAGTGAGGCCGGTGCCGCGATCGGTGATGCGGTGGCCCGGTATCTGGCGGGGCCGCATGCGGAGCTGCGTGCGCTTTCGATACGATAGATACGTGCCGGCTACAGCTCGCCGGGGCGCCAAAGCATCGGAATATGCAGTCCGTCCTGGCTCTGACCTTCGACAAACCCCATGCGCGCGTAGAGCGCGTGAGCGCGCCGATTGTTGATCGCAACGTGTAGCGCGATCCCGCTGGCTCGGGCATCGACGGCATGTGCCTGGGCCCAGCGGACAAGGGCGGTGCCGATGCCTCGCCCGCGCGCATCGGTCGCCAGCAGAATGTCGATCAGTCGCCATTCCCGGGCCGAGCGATCGAGATAGAAGCGGCCGAGAGGCGCCGAATCGGCATCGCAGACGATCCAGAAATCGGCGCGCCGGAAGTGGCGGACGAAATGGCTGTGCTGCAGCCGAAACTGGCTGTCGAAAAAGGCCTGCTTCTCCGCCGCGCTCCACGGAGCGAGCGGCATCTCCGAATTGCGGAGGCCTGCATAGAGGCGCGCGAGCAGCGGAAGGTCGTCGCTTGTTGCGCGGCGAAGCGCGATCGTTCGGGCGGTGAGGTGCGGATCGACTGTTGGAGCGGATCGCCCGCGCGGGAACGGGGGCAGTGCCGCGTCCACCATCGTCTTATCCCCCCCCTGGTCTGCAACGCGATCAATCATGGCAACTTCACAAGCGGGTTGTCACCGTGCAATCCGGAGCGTTAGCGTACCGCGGACGGGTGGGGAGGGGTTTGATGCATTTATTGACGCCGGAGGATTTCGAGCCCTGGGTCGGGCGCAAGGTGCGTCTTAACACATTGCCTGATCCGGTGGAGATCACGCTGGCCCGCATCGAGCGCCGACCGGCGTTGATCGGCATTGATGTCCGTCAGCCCTTCTCGCTCTTCTTCGAAGCGCCGCTGGAGGTCTATCTGATGAATGCCTCGTTCGAGATGGACTGCGGTAAGGGCGGTCCACACGAGATCCTGATCACCCAGCTGGTGCCTACGGCTACCACGCGCCACTATCAGGCGGTCTTTTCCTGACCGGCGGGCCGGGTTCGCGGCCTCGACCATGAAAGCTCGGCCGCGCAACTGCTTGTGCAGCGCGCGGCCGACTCTTTCGGAACCCTGGCTTAGTTCCGCGAGGGGAACACGCCTTCCAACGCAATGTTGGTCTGAATGCCGAGATAGGGCTGCATCAGCGATGATGGCTGGCTGCCACCGGCGTTGCCCACGGTCACGGTGCCGCCACCACCGCCGCCCGCGATGTTCAGGCCGCCCAGATTGACCGGCGTCGTACCCGACTGGCCGGCCGGCACATAGAAGGTCGGCGTGACACTGCCCGAAGAGTCATTGGCGACGCCAAGGAACGAGCCGGCGGCCGGTGCCGCGGTCTCTGCGGAGAGCGCGCCGGTCATCGCCTGGAGCGTGCCGGTCACCGGGGTCCCGCCGGTCGGTGTGAAGGTGGCCGGGTGGTTGTGGATCGGCATCTGCGCGAGGGTGAGAATCTGGCTGTTCACACCACCGAGCTCGCCCAGAGTGATGGGTGTGAGCCCTGGACCGTTGCCCTGACCGACAAAGACGCGACCCCGCGAGTCGGGGAGACCGAACGTGCTCTGGCCGTTGCCGCCATAGACGGTGCCGAGCAAAGAGAACAACGCGGCATTCTGGCTGATACCCATGATCTGGCCCTGGCATGGCGCCCAACCGCGCGGCGCGAAGTTGAAGCCAACCTGCATGATCTGACCAACAAAAGGTTCTGACATTCTACCCCTCCCATTTTGAATCGGGAGGGATCGTAACTCAAAAATCGTAACGTGTCCCGTCCATGTTTCCAAATCAGAGTGGAATCATCTGAAGTATCGGATTCGGAGCAATTATTGTGAGGAGGGGGTTGCCAAACCTCAAGTCTGTTCTCCGAGGTGAGATTGCACGCATCTGAATTTATATGCATAAAGCGGCAAATTTTTACGGTTCTGTCTCATTTGCTGAGTTATCTCATGTAAGTGTGGGTGTTGCGGTCAAGGGGGATGCTTGCCGCTTCATCGTGAATCGACTGTAAAGAATGTATTGGATGCAGATCCGGTGCGTGGATGTTGGGGTCGGGGGATATGAAGCAGCTTTTCACGCCAGTGGCGGCCCATGTGGGGAACATGGTGCGTGCCGGGACCGGAGGGCGCGCGGTGTGCCGGACCTCAGGGTGGCAATGGCTCGTGGCGCTGATGGCGCTGCTTCCCGATTTCGGTTCGCTGTCGAGCGGCGTTCGCCGGAAGGCGCACGTTCTGGTGTTGGCGCTGGCGGCAATCCTTTCCCTACTCGCGCCGGTTGCGGCCCATGCCGCCGATGGCGATGGCTGCAACTACCTCAGGAACAATCCAAGTTTCTACGACAACGCCAGCTATAACGTCAGCAGTAGCGGGCCGGCGACCCTCATCAATCAGGCACCGTTCGGAAATCAGACCGGCGTCGTCAATTTCGCGGCGGGGACTGAGGTCTACTACGCGTACACGGTTTCCAGTTCCGCGGTGAACGCGCGTTTGAATCGCGCGCCGCTTGCGGGTGTCGCCACTGTCTTTGTGGATACGAACACCAGTGGCAGCGGCTCCATAACCTTGCCAGTGGACTCTCGTTTCATGGCGGCATCGGCCTATGTGCCGGGTGCCGGTTCCGGCACGGTGACCTGGACGATCTATTGCGCTGTCAGGACCACTCAGGCGGTGGCTTCGGCCACGGGCACCGTGAACACGGCGATGAACTTCACGCCGGTCACTGCGGCCTTCGGCTACGGGACCTATGCCTATGCGCTGAGCGGCGGCACGCTCCCGAGCGGCATGACGTTCAACACCAGCACCGGGGCCGTCAGCGGCACGCCGACCGCCGCGCTCGCCGCGACCAATTTTACCGTCACCGTAAGCCACCAGGGGACGGGTACGTCGTCCAAGAGCTTCCAATTGACGGTGAGCCCGCCGCCGCCCACCGTGACCTCCGTCTCGCCCACTGCCGGCCCGACCGGGGGCGGCACGAGTGTGATGATCAACGGCACCGGTTTCGCGACGGCGGACCCGACGGGCGCCGTCAAGTTCGGCGCCGCGAACGCGAATTACACGATCCTCAGCAACACGCAGATCTCCGCGACCTCGCCGGCGAATTCCGCAGGGACGTACGACATCACGGTGACGACGCCCGGCGGCACCAGCGCGACCAGCGCGGCGGATCAGTTCACCTATATTACGGCGCCGACGGTCACGTCGGTCTCACCCGCTGCCGGCCCGACCGGGGGCGGTACCACGGTGACGATCACCGGCACCGGCTTTGCGGCGGCGCCCGGAACAGGCGCGGTGACGTTCGGCGCGGCGAACGCGACTTATACGATCAACAGCAACACGCAGATCACCGCGACTGCGCCCGCCGGCAGTGCAGGCACGGTCGACATCAGGGTGACCACGCCTGGCGGCCCCAGCGCGACCAGCGCGGCGGATCAGTTCAGCTATATCGCCCCGCCGGTCGCCAGCTCGTTCACGGCGTCGGCGGTGGCGTACGACGCCGCCGGAGTGAACTTCAGCGTTGCCGGCCACGCGACGAACAGTCCGACCAATTTCGCGGTCGGTTCGGCCACGACCGCCCAAGGCGGGTCGGTTACGGTCGATTCCGCCGGGCTGGTGACCTACACCGCGCCGACCGGATTCCGTGGCAACGACAGCTTCACCTTCACGGCGACCAATCTGGGCGGCACCTCCGCTCCGGCGACGACCACGGTTCCCGTGAGCAATCCGACGCTATCGTCCTCGCTCGCCGGCGGCAGCGGCACGCGCGGCCAGGCCTTGTCCGGCGTACAGATCAACACCAGCGGCGGCCGGGCGCCCTATAGCTGCGGCACCGTGCCGGCATCGGGTTCGCTGCCGGCGGGGACGGCGATCAACGCCGACTGCACCATCACCGGCACCCCCGCCGCGAGCGGCACGTTCACCTTCACCGCGACCGTCACCGACAGCTCGCTCGGCACCGGCCCGTTCACCCAGACAACCGGCACGCTCTCGCTGACCATCGCCGCGCCGACGATCACCCTGTCGCCCGCCTCAGGCGCGCTCCCGGGTGGGACGGTCGGCACCGGTTATTCGCAGAGCTTCACGGCAAACGGCGGTACGGCCACCTACAGCTATGCGCAAACGCTTGGCACGCTGCCCGGCGGCCTGACTCTGTCGGGCGGCACGCTGTCGGGCACGCCGACCGCCACCGGCACCTTCAACTTCAATATCACGGCGACCGACAGCTCGACCGTGGGCAGCGGCGGTCCTTACACCCGGACCCAGTCGTACAGCATCACCGTGGCCCAGGGCGGCCAGACGATCACCTTCGGCACGCTGTCCGACGCCTCGCTTTCGGCGTCGCCGCTGACCCTTTCGGCAACGGCGTCATCGACCCTGGCGGTCAGTTTCGCCTCGACCACCACGAGTATCTGCACCGTTTCGGGCACCACACTCACCCTGTTGCAGACGGGCACCTGCTCGATCACCGCGAGCCAGGCGGGTGACGGCAACTGGAACGCCGCGCCCGACGTCGTCCGGAGCTTCACCGTGACTCCGGCGAACCTGACGATCAACGCAGCCGCCGCTTCGGGACTCCAGGTCGGCGCCAGCTATAGCCAGGCCAACACCGCCGCGGGCGGTCTCGCGCCCTATACCTATACGCTCAACGCCGGTGCGTTCGTGCCGGGCACGACGCTCAGCAGTTCGACCGGTGTCGTCTCGGGCACACCGACCGTCGCCGGCAGCTTCTCTTATATCGTCCGGGTGAGCGACTCGCAGGGGCCGCCCCGTACGGCGGACACCGGAGTCACCACGGTCACGATCGCCAAGGGTAACCAGACGATCAGCTTCACCTCCACCGCTCCGTCCGCGTCGGTGGGGGGCGCTGCGTACAACGTGACCGCCGCGGCCTCTTCCGGCCTCACACCCGTCCTTACGATCGATGCCGGTTCGGCCGCGATCTGCACGCTCTCCGGCGGCTCGGTCACCTTCCAATCGACCGGCACCTGCGTCATCAACGCCAACCAGGCCGGCGATTCCAACTGGAACGCCGCCGCGCAGGTCCAGCAGAGCGTCACCGTCGGCGTGGCGAGTGCCATCACCACCTCGGTCAGCTTCTCGACCAGTTCGCTGGATGTCGGCCAGACCGGTACCGCGACGATCACCTTCACCAATCCCAATGCCTCGGCTTCGCCCAACATCGCGCCGCTGTTCAGCGGCTCGGCGCTGGTCAGCCGTGGCACGCTGGGCGGCAGCTGCGGCGCCAGCGGTTCGGATAGCGGTGCCAACTTCCAGTTCAACGGCTTCAGCATTCCCTCGGGCAGCTGCACCGTCACGATCGGCTATACCGGCACCACGGCGGGTTCGACCGCCGGGTTCTCGCTCGGTGCCTTCACCCCGAGCGGCTACCCGACGACGCCGTCGGCCCCGAGCGGCAGCTTCGCCGTCGTCCCGACGGTGACCGGCGTCGCACCGCCTTCGGGCCCGGTCAGCCAGGTCGTGACCGTCAGCGGCACCGGCTTCAGCACGACGCCGGGCAACAACACGGTGACTTTCGGTTCGGCGGGCAACGGTAATGTCACTGCGGCGAGCGCGACCTCGCTCACCGTCACCGCGCCGGCTGCGGGCTCGGGCGCGAAGGCCGTGACGGTCACCGTCAACGGGCAGACCAGCACGACCTCGGCAACCTTCACCTTCATCGACAAGCCGATCGCGGCGAACAAGCCGGGCGTAGCGGTGCCCTATAACAGCACCGGCACGGCTATCGATCTTTCGGCCTCGATCACCGGCGGTCCGCACAGCAGCATCGCGATCGGCACGGCGCCGACGCACGGCACGACCAGCATTGCGGGCGATGTGGTGACCTATACGCCGACGGCCGGCTATTTCGGTACGGACAGCTTCACCTATACGGCGACCGGCCCGGGCGGCACTTCGAACATCGCGACGGTAAGCCTGACGGTGGCAACGCCGACAGCACCAACGGCTGCCAACACGAGCGCCGCAATCCCCTATAACAGCACGGGTACCGCGATCGATCTCGCGCCGTCGATTGGCGGGGTCTATTCGAGCGTCGCGATCGGCACGGCACCGGCGCATGGTACGGTGAGCATTGCCGGTGCCGTCGTCACCTACACGCCGACTACGAACTATTACGGCGCAGACAACTTCACTTACACCGCGACCGGACCGGGTGGCACATCTGTGCCCGCGACCGTGACTCTGACCGTGGCAAATCCGCCAGCACCAGTTGCGGCCAACCGCAGCGGCGTGGCGGTACCCTATGCGAGCACGGGCACGGCGATCGACCTGACCAGCTCGATCACAGGCGTTCACACCAGCATCGCGGTGGCGACTGCACCGGCGCACGGCACGGTGACGGTTGCCGGCAATGTCGTGACCTACACGCCGAGTGCGACCTACTTCGGCGCGGACAGCTTCACCTATACGGCGACCGGACCCGGCGGCACGTCCGCACCGGCAGCGGTGAGCCTGACCGTGGCAACGCCCGGGGCGCCGACCGTGGCGAACCTTAGCGGTGTCGCGGTGCCTTATGCGAGCAGCGGAACGGCGATCGACCTGACCAGCTCGATCAGCGGCGTTCACACCAGCATCGCGGTGGCGAGCGCACCCGCGCACGGCACGGTGACGATTGCTGGTAATGTCGTGACCTACACGCCGTCGGCGACCTACTTCGGTGCGGACAGCTTCACCTATACGGCGACCGGCCCGGGCGGTACGTCGTCGCCCGCGACGGTGAGCCTGACTGTCGCGACCCCGGCTGCGCCGGTTGCGGCTAATCGCAGCGGCGTCGCAATACCCCATGCGAGCAGTGGCACGGCGATCGATCTGACCAGCTCGATCAGCGGCGTTCACACCAGCATCGCGGTGGCGAGCGCACCCGCGCACGGCACGGTGACGGTGAGTGGTAATGTCGTGACCTATACGCCGAGTGCGACCTACTTCGGTGCGGACAGCTTCACCTACACGGCGACCGGTCCGGGCGGCACATCGTCGCCCGCGACGGTGAGCATGACCGTGGCAACACCCGGGGCGCCGACCGTGGCGAATCGCAGTGGCGTCGCGGTGCCCTATGCGAGCAGCGGAACGGCGATTGACCTGACCAGTTCGATCAGCGGCGTTCACACCAGCATTGCGGTGGCGAGCGCACCCGCGCACGGCACGGTGACGGTGAGCGGCAATGTCGTAACCTACACGCCGAGTGCGACCTACTTCGGCGCGGATAGCTTCACTTACACGGCGACCGGCCCGGGCGGCACGTCCGCACCTGCGACGGTGAGCCTGACCGTGGCTACTCCGCCGACGCCGGTCGCGGCCAACCTCAGCGGCGTGGCGGTGCCCTATGCGGGCGGCGGAACGGCGATCGACCTGACCAGCTCGATCACGGGCGTGCACACCAGCATTGCGGTGGCGAGTGCACCCGCGCATGGCACGGTGACGGTGAGTGGCAATATCGTGACCTACACGCCGTCGGCGACGTACTTCGGTGCGGACAGCTTCACCTATACGGCAACTGGCCCTGGCGGCACTTCGGCGCCGGCAACGGTGAGCCTGACCGTGGCGGTGCCGCCGGCACCGACGGTTGCCGATCGCAGCGGTGTGGCGGTGCCCTATGCGGGCAGCGGCACGGCGATTGACCTGACCAGTTCGATCACGGGCGTCCACACCAGCATCGCGGTGGCGACTGCGCCGGCGCACGGTACGGTAACGGTGAGCGGCAATGTCGTGACCTACACGCCGTCGGCGACGTACTTCGGCGCGGACAGCTTCACTTATACGGCGACCGGACCGGGCGGCACGTCCGCACCTGCGACGGTGAGCCTGACCGTGGCCAATCCACCGGCACCGGTCGCGGCGAACCGTAGTGGCGTCGCCGTGGGTTATAACAGCCCTGGCACGGCGATCGATCTGACCAACTCGATCAGCGGCGTGTACACGGGCGTTGCCATCACGACCATGCCCGCACACGGCACGGCAACGGTGAGCGGAAACCTGGTCACCTATGTCCCGACCGCGGGCTATTATGGCGCGGACAGCTTCGCTTATACGGCGACCGGTCCAGGCGGCACGTCGTCGCCCGCGACGGTGAGCCTGACCGTAGCCAATCCGCCGGCACCGGTGACGGCGCCGGGCACGGGCAGCGTTTCCGGAAACACGACGGCGACGAACAACAGCGTGGCCATCGACCTGTCGGTACTGGTCAGTGGTGTTTACGGTTCGATCCAGATCGCAACCCAGCCCGCGCACGGCGTGGTGACGCTGAGCGCAGGCGTGCCCTATATCGCCACCTACAAGCCGGCGGTGAACTATGCCGGCGCCGACAGCTTCACCTTCGTCGCTGTCGGCCCGGGCGGCACTTCGACGCCGGGAACCGTGACCGTCACGGTTGTCGGCCAGGTGCCGGTCGCAACGCCGAAGACGGCGAAGACGGGCGATGGAGAGATCGTTTCGGTGATGCTGACCGACGGTGCGGACCGCGGTCCGTTCACCGGCGCGAATGTCGTCAGCGTGACGCCTGCGAACTCGGCGACCACAGCGATCGTCGCGGTCGGTGCTGGCGCCTATCGCCTCGATGTGACGCCGAACAACCGGTTCGGCGGCACGATCGTGGTTACCTACACGCTCAACAACGTGTTCGGCACCTCGGCGCCGTCGACGGTGACGCTCACCGTCGAGGCGCGCCCAGATCCACGGACCGATCCGGTCGTGGGCGCGATCAGTGACGCTCAGGCGGAAACGGCGCGCCGCTTCGCCCGTGCGCAGGTGTCCAACTTCATGCGCCGCGCCGAGCAGCTCCACGGCGATAGCGGTGGTGCCGGTGCGGGGATGGGGATCACTCTCAACTCGCGCGACGGCTCCGGGATGATCGATCGGTTCGACGATTCGACCTGGGGCTTGCTGATCACCGATCGCATGCGCCGGTCTAGCGAGGATCCGGCAATCGGCCGGGTGGCAAATGACCCGCGCTCGCCGCTCTCGCGGGCGGATGCGCTCGGTGACGGCCGGATGCTCGCCACCGCCGGCGGTGTGACGGGTGGAGGGGCCCCGGGAATCGGGGGCGGCAATGCGAATGCCGCCGCCGAGCCGGGATCGGGATCGGTCGACGAGGACGGCAAGCGCCGGATCGGCTCGGTCGCCCTTTGGGCAGGCGGTGCGATCGAGATCGGTACGCGCAACGAGACCACCGACCGCAGCAAGATCACTGCGACCACCGCTGGCCTCAGCGGCGGCGCCGATATCAAGCTGGCGGACGGGATCATCGTTGGCGTGGGCGGTGGCTATGGCAACGATCTGAGCCGGATCGGCACTGCGGCACAGGTCCGCGGGACCAGCTCGCTCTACGCCGCCTATGCCAGCATTCTGCCGGTCGACGGCATCTTCCTGGATGGCATGATCGGCCGCGGCCAGCTCGACTTCTCCACGCGGCGCTTTGTCAGGGTGGTGAATTCGGAAGCGCGCGGAAGCCGTGACGGCAGCTACACCGTTGCCGCGCTCTCGCTCGGCGTCGATCAGACCAGCGGTCCGCTGCAATGGTCGCTCTATGGCCGCGGCGAGTATCTCGATGCTGATCTCGACGCCTATGCCGAGAGTGGTGCGGGACGCTATAATCTACGCTTCGACGAGCGTGAGGTGCGCTCGGTGATCGGAACGATCGGCGGCCGTATCCAGTATCGCCAGAAAGTGGGCTTCGGTTCGATCATCCCGCGCCTGCGGGTCGAATGGAACCATGAGTTCGCCGATATCGATCCGCAGTTGATGGACTATGCCGACATCCCCGGTGCGGCATTCTACTCGCTGCCGGGTAATGGCTGGTCGCGTGAGCAGTTCCAGCTGAGCTTGGGCACCCGCATCGAACACCTGCTGGGCGGCTGGGCGTTCGACTTCGAGACCGGGTGGCGGGGCGGTCAGGGTGGTCGGGCTGGAACGCTTCAGCTGCGCGCGTCGCGGCGGTTCTAAGGGGTGTCGGGACCGGAGAGGCGCTGAACCTGCGCGATGATGTCGAGCCAGATGACGGTCGCCTCGGCCCGGGTCACGTCCATGTCGCGATCGACCAGGGCAACGCGCGCCTCACGCTTGCCGCCACGCTCGATACGCTGGCTGTCCATGCCGGTGATCTGGAACTGATCGTAGAGGTTGCCGGTCGGAATGCCGAAATTCTCGACGGTGACGTCGATGCTCGGTTGCGGGCGCAGGCCGGCAGCGGTTCGCGCCGCGGTTTGCGCCTCAATGCGGGCGGTTGTTGAAGCGGTTTGCGGCACGGCGGCGAGCGTGCGCCGGATCGCGTCGTCGAGGCCCAGCGGCGGCGCTTGAGCAAGCGCTGCCGATGGCAGACAGACGGCCACGACAAACGCGGCCCCGAACGGGGAATACATGCGGAATCTCCCGATCCTGAACGGTCAGCGGCGCGCGCAAGGACGCACGCCACCGGATGGCGGGGATCAGGCTGAGGGAGGCTCGGGTAGCGGTTCGGGCGCTATCGAGCGCAGGCGCGCGTCATTGGTCGGGAGCAAGTGATCGCGATCGATCAGCCGCGCTGATAGACTCATATTGCTGGTCGGCACGCCGCCCGATGAAACGTGCGTGTGGTGGCCAATACCCGGGGCTGACTTGCCGAGATCATCGGTCTTGCCGGTCGCATCGTCATCGCCTTGCGTGCGAGTCGGCGGTCGCGTGGTCGCCGTCATGATCATCATGATGATCCGCATCGACCATGCGGACATACTCGTGTGTCGAGCCGTCGAGGTGGGGCACGGCAGCACTCAACGGCCTGTGCGAAAGCGCAAGGACAAGAATGAGCAAGGCTGACAGGATGCGCCCCATGTTTCAGGCGTTAGCACCGCTACGAAATGTCGGCGATGTGACGGTGTATCATTGGTGCGGCGTCCAGTCGCGCGGACACCTGCCCTAAGGCAACCCGCCCGTTTCTCAGCCGCAGTCACCGCTCGAGATATTGTCCCCACGCCTCCATCAATTCTCGGCGGCGCTCGAAAAATCCGTTCGCCTGTAGGCCGCCTCGACCCGGTCTGCCAGCTTGTGGGCTAGCGCCTTGTCCACGACCTCCTTGCGATAGTCGGTGCACTCGGCCACCCAGTGGGTAAAGCTGCTTCTGAAGCCATGTACAGTGATTGCATTGTGGCCCTTGTCGCGCAGGACCTTGATGAGTGTCATCTGGCTCAGTGGTCGATTTCCTCCGCTGGAGAAGATGAGGCCGTCCCGGTCTTCTCCAAATTGCCGACGTCGCTCAAGAATGCGCAGCGTGGGCAGGGAAAGGGGGGCAAGATGCTGCTTTCGCATTTTCATCCTGACCGCGGGGATTGACCAGGTGCGAGCCTCAAAGTCTATTTCCGACCACGTCGTTAGTCGTGCTTCGCCCGAGCGTACGGCATTATAGATGGTGAAACTCAGCGCATCGCGTCCAGCCGTTGGGGCTGCTGCGATCAGGCTTCGAACCAGAGCTGGAACGAGGCTGTAATCCATCGCCTCGTAATGTCGCTCGTCGATGGTTTGGCGCGGCAGTCCCTTGGGTACAGTGCGCAGTGACGCCTCATGCGGGCACCATCCTACGATGTGAGCGTAGTCGAGAACGGTCGTGATGCGTTGGAGAACCCGTCGCGCGGTCTCGGGAATTGATAGCCAGATTGGCGCGAGGGTGTCCCGCACAAGCGCGGGTGTGATCTCATCAACCGCAACAGTCCCAATGAAACCGAAGGCATGATTCTCAAGGGAGGACAGCCAAGAATATCGGTGATGCTTGTTGCGCCAGCCCGCCTTTAGCGCATCGTGGCATGCTCGCGCGGCTGCCTCGAAAGTTGGCGAGAGGGGAAGGGGTGCCCGAACGGCTGAGATCGTTTCGCCGCGTTCAATCTGACGTTTGAGGTCGGCCGACATAACCCGGGCTTGGGCGAGTGATACCGCAGGGAATGCACCGAGCCCATGATCGCGTCGTTTGCCTGCGGTTTGCATTCGAAGAACCCAGGATCTGGAGCCCGTCGGGCGTACCAGAAGATAGAGACCGGCGCCGTCGGCGTGCCGCCCCGGCTTGGCATTTCGGACTTCGATGGATGTAAGCGCCTATAACTTCTCGTCCCACAGAATGAGCCCACACCCGGTCGGATGCGGTGAAAATTCGCGGTTCCTTCTGAAACGGCACCATCTGATAACTCTTTTTGAATCAAAGAGATAAGGATGGTATGAGACCCTGCGAGACGACCTGTTTATCGTCCTCAGCTCCACCAACCACGGTCCCCGGAAATCCTGACAGTCTGATCTGACGCGCATCGCGTGCGGCGAGACACGTCCGCACCCTTTTCCTGTCGCGCCGGGTCGCAACAAATCGGTCGTCAGCGTCCATATCCGGGCGCGATCCGTTCCACACTACGCCACCAGATCGCAAAAAAGTTTCCCGCCGACATTCGGAAAGCCTGACCGGCCACGTCTAACCCCCAACGACAAAGAGCTTCTGACCGAAGTCCTTCAGGGGGTAGACATGAAAACTCGGGATCTGCTGTTTCTGACCACGGCCTGTGGCCTTGCCATCGCCGCCGCGCCGGCCTGGGCTCAGTCCGGCGGTGATGCCGTAGCGCAGGCGGCCGAAACGGCGGAGGATGAAGGGCCCGCGGAACTGGTCATCACCGGGTCGCGCATCGATCGCGCGGGCTTCGACGCGCCGACGCCGACCACGGTGCTGAGCGGCGACGCGCTGCTGCAGGGTGACCGCCCGAGCATCGCGCAAGTGTTGAACGATCTGCCGCAGTTCCGCGCTTCGACCACGCCGGTCACCAATTTCTCGGGCACCGCGTCGGGCTCGTCGCCCGCCGACCTTCGCGGCCTCGGCACCACGCGCACCCTGACCCTGCTCAACGGCCGCCGCTTCACCGGTGCCGGCGATCTCAACACCGTCCCGCAGGGCCTGATCGGCCGGGTCGAGGTCGTCACCGGCGGCGCATCGGCGGCCTGGGGATCGGGTGCGGTCGGCGGCGTGGTCAACATCATGCTCAACGAGCAACTCGAAGGGCTGACGCTCGGCGCACAGAGTGGCGTCTCGTCGCGCGAGGACGCGTTCCGCTACGGCTTCGACGCGAGCTTCGGGACGCGCTTCGCGGGCGGCGCAGGCCATCTCATGATCGGCGTTCAGTATATGAACGACGAGGGCGTGCTGGACCGCGATTCCCGCCCCAACCTCGGCAGCACGACGCTGTTCTCGAAGCCGGGCGGCGGCCGGGTGATCGCGCAGGACGTGAACTATTCCAACGCCAGCGTCGGCGGCCTGATCACGACCGGCGTGCTGGCGGGGCAGACTTTCGAGCGTGATGGCACGCTGCGCCCGTTCCGCTTCGGCAGCCCGAATGACGGGTCGTCGATGGTCGGCGGCGAAGGCACCAGCCTTCGCGACGAGACCGCGCTGTCGGCGCCCTATCAGCGGCTGAACGGCTATGCCCGTGCCAGCTTCGAACTGGGCGACGCGAAGCTGTGGGTCGATGGCAGCTATTCGCGGATGTGGGCGGAATATCCCTTCTACGCCGAAAGCAACCGCGGCAGCAGCAATATCATCGTGTCGCGCGACAATCCCTTCCTGCCGAAGGCGGTGCGTGACCGGCTGATCGCGGCGAACCAGACCAGCTTCCGCATGGGCCGCGTGTTCGAGGATTATGGCTATCGCACCTTCGGCTACACGCGTGAGACGATCGATGCCGCGATCGGTATCGACGGATCGTTCGGCGGCGGGAAGTGGCGGTACAGCGCCTATTACGGCCATGGCCAGCTGATCGACGATCGTGGCTATCTGAACCAGAAGGTCGATGCGAACTTCACGCGTGCGATCGATGTCGTGGCACACCCGGTCACCGGCGCACCGATCTGCCGCGTGGCGCTGACTGATCCCACCACCGCGTGCCGTCCGCTCAACGTCTTCGGCGAAGGCAATGCCGATCCGGCGGCGATTGCCTATGCCTTCTCGAACACGGCGCATGTCCGCAACACCACCAAGCTCGACACGGCGGCGGTCAGCCTGCGCGGCGATCCTTTCTCGCTCTGGGCCGGTCCGGTATCGATCGCGATCGGTGCCGAGGCGCGCTGGGAATCGATCGAGTCCAGCGGGCTCGATCCGATCTCCGCCGCGCGGGGGTTCACGACCTTCAACTTCTCCGAGCTCAACGGCGGTTTCAACGTCAAGGAAGGGTTCGCCGAAGTCGCGGTGCCGCTGCTCGATCAGGATTTCAGCAAGCTCGAATTCAGCGCGGCGGGCCGGTACAGCCATTACAGCAACACCGGCAGCGTCAATTCCTGGAAGCTGGGCCTGACCAACCGCGTCTACAGCGAACTGCTGCTGCGCGTTTCGCGCTCGCGCGACATTCGTTCGGGCAGCCTGAGTGAATTGTTCACCAACCGCTCGACCACCCGATCGACCGTCGCTGACGGGAGCAACGGAAGCTACGAGATCATCACCTATGGCGGCGGCAACCAGGCGCTGGATCCCGAGATTGGCGAGACGACCACGGCCGGCGTGACCTGGTCGCCTTCCTCCATTCCGGGCCTCAGCCTGTCGGTCGATTATTTCGATATCCGGATCAAGGGCGCCATTTCGACGCTGAGCGGTCAGGACATCATCACGCGCTGCGCCAACGGCAATACCGCGCTGTGCGGACAAATCGTCCGCGGCAGCGACAACAAGATCGCCCACATCTTCGCGACCTTCGTCAACCTGGCCGAATACAAGACGCACGGGATCGATTTCGAGGCGTCGTACAACCTGCCGCTCAGCAAGCTGTCGGCTTCGTGGCCGGGCACGCTCAAGTTCCGCGGCCTCGCGACCTATGTGCCGAGCCTGACCACCGACGATGGCGTCAGCAAGATCGAATATGCGGGCGAGGTCGGTGAGGCGCTTCCGTTCGGCACGCCGAAATGGCGCGCGAGCGGCAGCCTGACCTATCAGGATCAGACGCTCAGCGTCGATGCGCGCCTTCGCTATGTCGCTGGCGGCATGTGGAACAGCGCGCTGAAGGACCTCGAAAACAACGCGATCAAGGCGCGCACCTATGTCGATCTTGGCGCGCGGGTGACGATCGACAAGTTGACCTTGTCGCTCAACGTCAACAACCTGTTCGATGTCGATCCGCCGCTGACGACCACGGGCCAGATCCACTATGACCAGATCGGCCGGTACTTCTCGACGGCGGCGAAGATCCGGTTCTGACGCGCAGGGGGAAATTGCCATGAGCTCATCTTGCCCGGCCCTGAAGGGATCGATCCGCGGGGGCGTTGCCTTCGCGACCGGCGTCGCGGTGCTGGCTGCCATGCCCGCCACCGCCCAGTCCGCGACGCCGGTAACCGCCGCGCAGCTCGATCCGATCTTCGCAACGTTCAATTCGGAGACCGCGCCGGGTTGCGCGATTGCGGTGGACCGGCCCGGCCAGCCTGTCCTGACCCGCGCCTATGGCATGGCGGACCTCGAACATGGCATCCGCAACGCGCCTGATACAGTGTTCGAGGCGGGGTCGGTGTCGAAACAGTTCACCGCGGCGGCGGTGCTGGCGCTGGTCGATGCAGGCAAGCTGAAACTCGACACCGATGTGCGCACGATCATTCCCGAACTGCCCGATTACGGTCAGGTCATCACGGTCGACCAGCTGCTCAATCACACCAGCGGACTGCGCGACTGGGGCGCGGTGCTGGGCCTTGCCGGCTGGCCGCGGACCACGCGTACCAACTCGCAGAAGGATTTCCTGCTCGTCGCCACCCGGCAAAAGGCGCTCAACTACGAGCCGGGTGCGGAATCGAGCTACACCAACACCGGCTACAACCTGCTGACCGAGATCGTGCAGCGGGTCAGCGGCAAGTCGCTCGCCGAATATAGCCGCGAAACCTTCTTCGTGCCGCTCGGCATGACGCACACCCAGTGGCGGGACAATTTCCGCCGGATCGTGCCGGGCCGCGCCCAGGCCTATGACCGGAAGGGCGGCGGCTATGAGCAGGACATGCCGTTCGAGGATGCGTATGGCAATGGCGGGCTGCTCACCACCGTCGGCGATCTGCTGATCTGGAACCGCGCGCTCGATAGCGGCAAGCTCGGTGCCTTCGTGACCACAAAGCTCGCCGAACGCAGCACGCTGCGCGACGGCCGCAAGATCACCTATGGCCGCGGGCTGTTCAACTACCGCTTCCACGGCGCCGACGAGATCGCCCATTCAGGCGCGACCGCAGGCTATCGTGCCTGGCTCGCCCGCTATCCCGCACACCGGCTGTCGGTGGCGCTGCTGTGCAATGCGGCCAACGCCGATACCGGGATGGGGCGAAAGGTCGCGGCTTTGTTCCTGCCCGACCAGTCCGACACAGACATCGCCAAACCGATGCCGACGGGGCTGTTCGTCGATCAGGCATCGGGCACGCCGCTCGATGCCGCGCGCTTCCGCGCGAACGACAGCCGGATCGTGTCGAATGACCGGATCGAGCTGACCGGGCGCGACGGTAATGTCGCGGTCTTCCTGCGGACCCCGCCGGTCGAGGCGGCTGCGGTGAAGCTCGCCGATTATGCCGGGCTCTATGCCAGCGATGAGGTCGGCGCGGCCTACAGCATCACCCCCGGGGCCGACGGCCTGACCTGGCGAATCCGCGAACGGCCCGATTTCGTGCAGACGCTGAAGCCGGTCTATCGCGACGCCTTTCAGGGTGACGGCGCCACCTTCCGCTTCCAGCGTGGCGCTGGCGGCAAGGTGACTGCCCTTACGGTCAGCGTCGAACGCGCGCGCAACGTGCGATTTGCCCGGATTCGCTGATGAAAGGCCCGCAGGGCAGCATTATGCAAATTTCGAATACCCCTTTCGGCATCGGCATTGGACGCTTCCCTGCAGGCGCGGCAGCATCCGAATATGGAGCAGCGCCGGCAGAATCTCAGAGAATTCGAGATACGTCTGCGTTCCTTTGTTGCGTCTCGGATCAGTAATGCCAGCGATGCGGACGATGTGGTTCAGGAAACGTTTCTGAGATTTTGTTCGATCGATAAGGAGGAGTCGATCGCCAATCCGCTAGGATATCTCTACCGTATTGCTCTGAATATTATTATCGATCGCGCCAGGCGGCGTACGCCGTTGACGAATTCGGTCGATATCGATGGTGTCTCCGAAAATCTGCTGGCGACCGATCCTCTGCAGGAACAGGGGCGCGAACTGGCCGATTTGCAGCGCGCCTATCACGCCGCGCTGGCCGAGCTGCCGCCGCGCTGCGCACAGGTTTTCCATCTGCGCCGCCACCGCAGCATGACCGCGCCCGATGTCGCCGCAAGCTTGTCGATCACGACCCGGATGGTGCAGAAACACATGGTGATTGCGATGGCGCATCTTCAGAACCGGCTACACCCGTTCCTGCGCGGCGATCATGCCGATCTGTCGGGTGAGGGGGGCGGTTCCAGCGTACCGGTCAGGTGCCAGATGGCATCGAGCTCGCAGGCGCATGCATAGGTTTCGGGGTCGTCCAGCAGCGCCGCAAGCGCCGCGTCCGGCAAGGGTGTGTCGCCGGTGATCCGCGCGACCAGCTGCTCGAAGATCTCGGGGTCGATCACGCGCCTCCGCCTTGGCCGTCTTCACAGCCATTCGGGCGCCCGGTCCCTGTGCCTCTCTGCATCCTCTGCGCCTTTGACCGCATCGATACTGACAAGACGTGTAGATACGCCGATTGCGAACATCGGCCGAAACTATTCGACGCGATTCCCACGAAAGGTTGATTCATGACTGTTCTCGTTTCCCTCGCCGCCCTCCTCGCCGCCGGCGCCGCGCCGGCCGCGGACCCGCAGGGGGACAAGGCGGCCAAGGCGACGCTGGCGAGCGCATCCTATCGCGCCGCGGCCGCCCAGCTCGATCGCGAGCATGACCGGATCGTCGAGGAGATCGTCAAGCTGACCGAGATTCCGGCACCGCCGTTCAAGGAAGCGAAGCGCGCCGCGGCGTATCGCGACATGCTTGTCGAGGCGGGTCTGACCGATGTCGAGATCGATGCCGAGGGCAATGCGATGGGCCTCTATCGCGGCACTGGCCCGGCGGGCGGCCCGGTGATCGTGCTCGCCGCGCATCTCGACACGGTGTTTCCGGAGGAAACCAATGTGAAGGTCCGGCGCGAAGGGACGCGCCTCCATGCCCCCGGCATCGGCGACGATACGCGCAGCCTCGCCGTCCTCCTCGCCTATGCGCGCGCGCTCAAGGCCAATGCGATCAAGACGAAGACCGACATCCTGTTCGTCGGCAATGTCGGCGAGGAGGGGCCGGGCGATCTGCGCGGGGTCCGCTACCTCTTCACCAAGGGCAAGTACAAGGACCGGGTAAAGGCGTTCATGTCGATGGACGGCACGAATCCGGAGCGCATCGTCACCGGCGGCGTCGGATCGAAGCGCTATCGCGTCACCTACAAGGGACCGGGTGGCCACAGCTATGGCGCGTTCGGTCTCGTCAACCCGATGGTTGCGGCGGGCCGCACGGTCACCGAATTCTACACCATCCCCGTGCCGAAATCGCCCAAGACCACCTATGCGGCCAGCGTCACCGGCGGCGGCACCTCGGTCAACTCGATCCCGAACGAGATCTTCGTCGAGTTCGACATGCGCTCCGAGAATCCGGCCGAGCTCGCCAAGGTCGAGGCGCAGTTCAAGACGATCGTCCAGGCGAGCGTCGATGCCGAGAATGCCGCGCGCAGTACCCGGGAGGGCAAGATCAGCGCCGATCTCAAGATGATCGGCGACCGGCCGGCGGGCAGCACGCCCGCGACGGCTCAGATCGTGCAGATCGCGACCGCGATCATCACCGCCAAGGGGATGACTCCCGCCGCGTCCTTCTCCTCTACCGACTCGAACCTGCCGATGAGCCTCGGCATCCCCGCGATCACGATCGGTTCGGGCGGCAAGGGCGACCGCGCCCATTCGCTCGACGAGTGGATCGACGTCGAAAGGGGCGCGAGCGTGCAGGGCATGTCGGTCGGCCTTGGCATCCTCCTCGCGGCGGCAGGCGCCAAGTGAGCGCGGGCATGGTCCGCATCGCGCTGCTGGCCGCTGCGGCCATGCTCCCGCTCACCGCCGTTCCGGCACAGGAGCCGCTGGTCACCACGCCGGTTCCGACCACGCCGATCGCGGGCGAGTTCACGCTCGCCGCGGTCGGCGACCTCATCTACCTGCGCCCGATGCTGGCGACGCTTGAGGCGCGCAGCCCCGACATGGTGCGCCTGCTGCGCTCGGCCGATGTGACTTTCGGCAATTTCGAGATGACCGTGCTCGACCTCGCGACCACCAAGGGCGTGGCACAGGCGGAATCGGGCGGGACCTGGATCCTCGCCGACCCGGGCGTTCCCGAAGACGTTGCGGGTCTCGGCTTCGACATCGTCAGCCACGCCAACAACCATTCGACCGACTGGGGCGTCGAGGGGATGGCCGAAACCGGACGCCGCCTCACCGATGCGAAGCTCGTCTGGTCGGGGACGGGGCCGAGCATGACCGCCGCGCGTGCGCCGCGCTATCTCGATGCGCCCAAGGGCCGCGTCGCGATCGTCTCGGCAACCTCGACCTTCACCCCCATGTCACGGGCAAGCGACGGTTATGGCGAAGTGGCGGGGCGTCCGGGCGCCAACACCCTCCGCACCGTGCGCACCGCGCTGGTCACCGCCGAGCAGCTCGAAACGCTCGCGGCCATCGCCGCCAAGTCCCCGTTGCGAACCGACGGGCGCAAGGGCGACGCGGTGACGCTGTTCGGCAACCGCTTCGCGCCGGGCGCGACCGGCGGCAAGCATCTCGACTATCGCTATTCGATGAATGCGGCCGATCTGACCGCGAACCTTCGTTCGATCCGGCAGGCGAAGCAGAACGGCAATTTCGTGATCTATTCGGTCCACAATCACGAGCCGGGGAATGATTTCCAGGAGCCTGCGGACTTCGCGATCGAGCTCGCGCGCAAGGCGATCGATGCGGGCGCCGACGCCTATATGGGCCATGGCCCGCACCAGTTGCGCGGGATCGAGATCTACAAGGGCAAGCCGATCTTCTACTCGCTCGGCAACTTCGCGATGATGAACAACTCGCTCGATGTCGTCGCCCCCGACATGTACGACCAGTTCGGCGTCGCTCCCGAAAGCGGCACCGTTCCCGAGCTGCTCCAGGCACGCAACACCCGGAGCTTTTCCGACCCCAACCTCTATGAATCGGTGATCGCAGTGTCGCGCTATTCGGGCGGGCAAGTGACCGAGATCAAGCTCTACCCGGTCGATCTGGGCGTCGAGATCAAGGGGGCGGATCGCGGCGTGCCGCGCATGGCGTCGCGCGCGCATGGCGACCGGATTCTCGAACGGCTGCGCGCATTGTCCGCGCCGCTCGGCACGACGATCCGGATCGAGAATGGCGTGGGCGTGATCCGTCTCGCTGCGCCGGACGGCAAGCCCGCCCGGTAGCGCCGTCGCGCGTTGCCGTCAGGCGCTGCCCATTGCGGGCAGGGCGCTGGCGGCCTTCCATACCTGATCGACCGATTGCCGCGTGCGATCGGCCGATCGATACATGCGGATCTGCATCCGGACATCGGCGCCGAGATCGCAAAGATAGCCGCTCGCCAGCTCGCGGCGGATCAGGCTTTCGGGCAGCCAGGCGATGCCGTGCCCGGCAAGCACCATCGCCTTCAGGATTTCCGCCACGGCGTTGTCGTTGACATGGCTGGTCAGCAGCTGGACGCCGAAAACGCGCGCCGCGTGATTGCTCAGCCGGCCGAGGAACGAGTTCGGGCCATAGGCCAGCAGCGATGCTTCGCCGTCCAGCTTGAACAGCGGCTTGCCGTTCTCGCAGCGCGACGCGGCCAGCAACCGGTCCTCGCCCAGCACGATGAACGGAAACCGCTCGGGATCGAGCGACATCGGCACCGCGTCGTGGTGGAAAGTCAGGAGGAAGTCGCTCTCGCCCTCGACCAGCGACTGGATGCAATTGTGCGAATTGTCGGCGAGGACATCGGTCTTGAGCGGTCCCAGCGTCCGCTCGATCTCCTTGAGCCATTCGGGGAACACGCTCAGCGCCAGCGTATGCAGCGCGGCGAAGCTGACCGTCTTGCGCGACAGCTGCCGCCGCGCCTGCATGTCGGCGCGCGCATCGCGCAGCATGTTCAGTACTTCGTCCGCAGTCTCGCGAAACGACCGCCCTTCGTCTGTGAGCGATGTCGGAAAGGTGCTGCGATCGATCAGCGATACGCCGAGCCACAGTTCCAGCGCCTGGATCCGCCGGCTGAATGCGGACTGGGTGACGTTGCGCGCGGCTGCGGATCGCGAGAAGCTGCGCGTTTCGCACAGGCTGACGAAATCCTCGAGATGCTTCAGGTCCATTGCCGATCCGCCTTGTTTCATCGTCCGCCGGGTTCGCTTAACGGCAAAACCGGCGTCTTAGAACGCGAATGATAACCGGCGCCGCGAACGCCAACGCTGGAGAGATCCGCCCCAATGCGCAAAAGTGTCGAAGTCCTTGTGATCGGCGGTGGAATCGCGGGGATATCTGCGGCGGCCCGGATCGCGCAGCATGCGGAAACCGTCGTCCTCGAACGTGAATCCGCGCTCGGCTATCATTCGTCGGGGCGCAGCGCGACCTTCTACCATTTCGGGATCGGCAACGACGCCGTGCGCGGCATGACCGCGGCGAGCAGCGACTTTTTTGCAAATCCCCCGGCCGACTATCATGACGGTCCGCTCTGGACCGCCAAGCCCGCCTTGTTCATCGCCGACCGGAACTCGATGCCCGAGCTTGAGGCGCTGCATGTCGAGATGGACCGGTTCACCACCACCATCTCGCGGGTGGGGCCGGAAGCGATGCTGGAGATCGTCCCGGTCCTGAAGACCGGGGAAGACGGCGTCGTTGCCGGCCTGCTCGACACCGGCGGACGCAAGCTCGATGCCGACGCGCTGCTCCAGGCCAATGCCCGCGCGTTCCGCCGCGCCGGGGGGGAAGTCGTTTTCGACGCGCCCGTCACATCGATCACGCGGGCAGGCGACGGCTGGGAGGTCGAGACGCCGGTCGGTTCCTACGCTGCGCGAACCATCGTCAATGCTGCCGGGGCCTGGGCCGATGTCGTGGCGGGCATGGCCGGGGTCCGGCCGCTGGGCCTTCAGCCGCTTCGCCGTACGATCATCGGCTTCGCGCCGCCGCCCGAGCTCGACGTGTCCGGCTGGCCCTTCCTCAAGACCGTCGCCGATGAGGGTTTCTACATGCTCCCCGACGCGGGCCTGTTGCTGGCCTCGCCGATGGACGTGACCCCGGTCGAGCCGTGCGACGTCCAGCCCGACGAATATGAGATCGCGCTGGCGGCGTGGCGGGTCGAGGAGGCGACCACCCTCAATGTCGGCCGGGTCAGTACGCGCTGGGCCGGGCTGCGCAGCTTCGTCGCCGACAAGGTGCCGACCGCGGGCTTTGCGCCCGATGCGGACGGCTTTTTCTGGCTGGCCGGGCAGGGCGGCTACGGACTTCAGACCGCGCCTGCGATGGCGATGGCCGCCGAAGCGCTGATGTTCGACCTGCGCTGGCCTGAGGCGTTACGGGCGCAAGGCGTCAGGCCGGAGCAGATCCAGCCGGAGCGGCTGTTCGGCTGATCGCCGTCAACTGTTGGGCGACAAGGTTCCGAGCAGGGCGACCGCGAGGATCACCGCGATGGCGAACAGCGTCTCCAGCGTCACGCTGGTTCGCAAGCCGCCCATCGCCGATCGCGAGGCGACTTCCAGGCGTGGCGTCAGGCGCCAGCGATTGAACCCGGCAAAGCCCAGCATCGCTGCGAAAAGCATCAGCTTGAGGCCAAGCACGCGGCCATAGTCGCTGGCCGCCAGCGCCGGGAGCGAGCCGAGCCCCGCAATCGCCCAGAGGTTGACGACGCCGGTGACCAGCAGGGTGCCGACGATCAGCGTGCCCGTGACGGAGAACCGGCGAAGTGCGGCGATCAGATCGGCCGTGGCGGTGCGCGACCGGGCAAGCGCCAGGAACAGCAGGACAAGGCTTCCGAGCCAGACCGACGCGGCGATCAGGTGCAGAATATCGGACGCACGATGAAGGGTGCCGGTGGCGCCTTCGCTGGCCCCGGCATGTCCGGTCCAGGCCAGCGCGGCCAGCGCCAGGAGTGCCAGCACGGCGTGTGGCACCCGGGACCGCGTGGCGCGGGCCGCAAGCACGGCCAGCACCGCGAGGCACAGGAAACGCACGATCGCCGACAGGCCCGCACTGGTCTCGAACGCGATGAAGCGCAGCATCGGGGCATCCAGCACCGCCGTATCGCCGCCCGCCATCGCGAGCGCCGTGACCACCAATTGCGCGATGGCGAGGATCGCCCCGGCGCCTGCCAGCCCGGCGATCGCCGGCGCAGACAGGTCGCCGGGCGCAGTCCGCCGCGCGCAGAGCAACAGCCCGGCAAGCAGCAGGAGGTCGAGATAGACCAGCGCGCGCAGCATCACCGCCGCGCCTTCTCCTGCTGCCCAGGCGATCATGTCAGTTCACGGCGAAATTGTGCGTGCCGGTGATCCGGTGGGTGTCGGCGCCCACCACATGCCAGTCGACGCGATAGGTGCCCGCCGGAAGCGGCCGGGCGGCGGTCAGGACGATCGTGGTGCCGTCGCTGCCGACCGCGGCGCTCACGTTGGTCATCTTCATGTCGGGATGGTTCGCCATGCCCGGCATCCCGGTCATGATCAGCGCCGCGCCCGAAAGCTTCGGGGTCAGCCGCTCGCTGAACTTGAGTACGATCCGCGACACCGCCTTGGCCGGCTTGTTCGCCGCCGGGGTTGCCGAAACCAGCTTCGGATGGGCGGCGGCCAGGCCGGGGACCGCGAAGGCGAGAGCGGCAGCAAGCGATAGTGCGACTTTCGAGAAGGGATGCATATATGACTCCATGAATGTTCGTTCTGAATACGCGGCGAAATGCCCAACCCCGCGAAATTTCGAGGGTGGCGGCATCGGTTTGCGTAGATGCGACCGACGGAGACGATAGATGGCGACCGACCTCGACGAAACCTTGCAGGCGCTGGGCCGCTTTCCCGATCACCCGCAACTCGACGGGATCGAGGCGCGCGTACTGGCGTCGATCGACGCGCGGCGCGCGGACGCGGTCGGATCGCGCATGACCCTTACGCTGGCTGCCGGGGCGATGCTGCTCGGCGCCGCGGGGGCGACACTGCCCTACAAGCCGGCGGTCGCATCGACCCCCGCGACCTTCGCCGATCCCGGCCCGCTTGCCCCTTCGTCGCTGCTGCTGGGCTCGGCCGAGCGATGATGAAGCGCAATCTGATCATCGCACTGATCGCCTTTGCGGCAGCGCTGCTCGGCGTCTTCGCGGGCCGCGCGCTCGCGCCCGCGAAGCAGCAGGGCCGCGTCGATATCCATACCGTGCTGCACGAGCGGCTGGACCTCGATGCCGATCAGGCGCGC
Source organism: Sphingomonas sp. GW821-FHT03E12 (assembly GCF_059420685.1). Lineage (NCBI taxonomy): Bacteria > Pseudomonadati > Pseudomonadota > Alphaproteobacteria > Sphingomonadales > Sphingomonadaceae > Sphingomonas > Sphingomonas sp. GW821-FHT03E12. The sequence goes on along the minus strand of NZ_JBWKUF010000001.1, from coordinate 77,740 downwards.
AAGCTGGATGCGCTCGAAGGCGAATTCGCCGTGCGCCGCCGTGCGCTCGAGGCAAGGATGCGGGCGCATAACCGCCGGCTCGCCGAGGCGATCGCGGCGGAGCATCGCAACGGTCCCGCGGTCGAGGCCGCGATCGACGCGACTCATGTGACGATGGGGGAACTCCAGAAAGCAACGCTCGCACATGTCTTTGCGATGCGCGGGCTGCTTCGGGAGGATCAGGCCCGGATTTTTGACGAGGCGGTGACCAAGGCGCTGGTCGAAGAACAACAGTGACCCTTGCTGCGGCGGAAAGCGATGGCGATCTGGCGGCGCGATCGCTTGCCGGCGATCAGCGCGCGTTCGCCGAGATTGTGAGCCGCCACAAGCAGTTCCTCTATGGCCTCACGGCGCGCCTGGTCGGCGGCCCCGACGATGCGCTCGACGTGGTGCAGGAAGCGTTCGTGTCCGCGCACGGGGCGCTCAAGCGCTACGACCCCGAGCGGCCGATGCGGACTTGGCTGGCACGCATCGCGATCAACAAGGCGCGCGACTGGCGCCGGAAGGAACGCGTGCGCGCCGTGCTGCGCAGCGTCCTGCCGCTCGGCGATGCGCCGGACGTCGCGGCGGACGAGGTTTCGGTCGAGCAGCAGGTTTCCGACCGGGCGGAGCTCGATGCGGTGCGCCGGCAGATCGCGAAAATGCCCGCGAAGCTGCGTGAAGTGCTGGTATTGCGGACGATCGAAGGACTGCCGCAGACCCAGGTCGCGGAGATGCTCGGCATCAGCGAGAAGTCGGTGGAAACGCGGCTCTATCGCGCCCGGCGGCACCTCGCCGAACGCTGATTCCCGGCAAATTCGGCCATTTCGATGTGAGGGGTTTTGGGTGCCCTAGCGTAGAACCGGGTAACCAACGGAGTTTCGAGAGTCTCATGAATTCGACAATTGACCGGCGGCAATTGCTGCGCGGCGCCGGGGTCGGCGGCAGCGCGTTGGCGCTTTCTGCATGGATGCCGGCCTGGGCGCAGACCAACTCGCCCGGCCTCGTGCGTGACCTGCCCAAGGTTTCGGGCGAAGACATCCGGCTCAAGATCGCGCACCAGATGCTGACGATCGACGGCAGGCAGGGCCATGCCATCGGCATCAACGGCACCGTGCCCGGCCCGCTGGTCCGCCTTCGCGAGGGGCAGACGGTCCGCCTTCATGTCGAGAACGCACTGGACGAAGACAGTTCGATCCATTGGCACGGCCTGATCCTGCCCTTCCACATGGATGGCGTTCCGGGCGTGAGCTTCCCCGGCATCAAGCCGCGTTCGACCTTCACCTATGAATTCCCGATCGTTCAGTCGGGCACCTATTGGTATCACAGCCATTCGGGCCTTCAGGAGCAGATGGGGCATTATGGCCCGATCGTGATCGATCCCGAAGGCACCGACCCGATCGTGTCGGATCGCGAGCATGTGATCGTGCTGTCCGACTACAGCTTCATGCATCCGCACAAGATCTTCCAGAAGCTCAAGCAGATGGGCGGCTACTTCAACCAGCAGAAGCTGACCGCGACCGATGGCGAGCCGATGTCGATCAAGGACCGGCTCGAATGGGGCCGGATGCGGATGGACCCGACCGACGTCGGCGACGTCACCGGATCGACCTATAGCTACCTGATCAACGGCCATGGACCGCGCGACAATTGGACTGCGCTGTTCCGGCCGGGCGAGCGCGTGCGGCTGCGCTTCGTCAACGCGTCGGCGATGACGACCTTCAACGTCCGTATCCCCGGGCTCAAGATCACCATCGTCCAGTCCGACGGCCTGCCGGTGCGTCCGGTCGCGGTGGACGAGTTCCAGATCGCGGTCGCCGAAACCTATGACGCCATCGTCGAGCCTGCCGACGACCGTGCCTACACACTGGTCGCCGAAAGCGTCGATCGGTCGGGCATGGCGGTCGCCACGCTGGCGCCGCGTCCCGGCATGGCGGCGGTCGTGCCGCCGCTGCGCAAGCGCCCGCTTGCCACCATGACCGATATGGGCATGGGCGGCATGGATCATGGCGGCGGCGGCGGTGCGGCGGGCGGATGCACGCCCGAACATGCCGCGATGGGCCATTGCAAGATGCCTGAAGCCGGTGCCGGCGATCATGCGGCGGCGGCGGCTCCGGCCGCACCGATGAAGCACGGGATGCGCGACTTCTCGGTCGCGCCAGGGGTCAAGAAGACCCCGACCGTCCAGTCGATCTCGCCGATGCCGGTCGACCGGATGGGCGACCCGGGCCAGGGGCTGGCCGATGTCGGCCACCGCGTACTCACCTATCGCGATCTCGTCGCGGTCGATCGCAATCCCGACATCCGCGCGCCCGAGCGGGCGATGCGCATCCACCTTACCGGCAACATGGAACGCTATATGTGGGCGTTCGACGGCGAGAAGCTGTCGGAGGTGAAGGCGCCGATCCCGTTCCTCGAGGGCGAGCGCGTGCGCGTCACGCTCGTCAACGACACGATGATGGGCCACCCGATCCATCTCCACGGGCATTTCTTCGAGCTGGTGACCGGGCATGGCGACTATGCGCCGCGCAAGCACACGGTGAACGTCCAGCCGGGCGGAACCGCGACCTTCGACTTCACCGCCGATGCGGTCGGCGACTGGGCGTTCCATTGCCATATGCTCTACCACATGCATGCCGGGATGATGCAGGTCGTGACGGTGCGTCCGCGGGAGGGCGCGGCATGATCCGGCTCCTCTCCATCGGCGCGGCGTTCGGTGCGCTCGTTGCTGCGGTACCCGCATTGGCTCAGGCGCATGACGGCCATGGCCAGCAGGGTGCTGCACAGGCGCCGAAGCCCGCGCCTGCACCGGCCGTATCCGGTTGCACGCCCGAGCATGCGGCCATGGGGCATTGCAAGATGCCGGAGGCGCCGCCCGCGGCCCCTGCGCAGAGCAGCTGCACCCCCGAGCACGCCAAGATGGGGCATTGTACGATGCCCGAGGCCAAGCCGGAACCCGTGCCCGAAGCTCCGGCCGCGGCCGATCCGGACTGTCCGCCCGAGCATGCGAAAATGGGTCATTGCACCCCCAAGGCACCTCCGTCCGAGAAGACAGCTCCGTCCGAAGAGGCCGCCGGCACCGCGCTGCCCGCGGGTGACGCCCCCGCGCCGCGTCCGGTCCCGGCCAACTATGCCGACCGGGTGTGGGGCGCGGGCGCGATGCAGCCAGCGCGCACCCAGCTCCACCGCGAACATGGTGGCGGCACCTTCAATCAGGTCATGCTCGACCTGGCCGAGGTGAAGATCGCCAAGGGGCATGAGGGCTACAAGTTCGAGGGTAATGTCTGGTACGGCGGCGACATCAACCGCTTCGTCTTCAAGGCGGAGGGTGAGGGCGAGTTCGGCGAGGCGATGGAAGGCGCCGAACTGACCGCGCTCTACAGCCGCGCGATCGATCCCTATTTCAACCTCCAGGCCGGTATCCGGCAGGACGTAGGACCCGGTCCCGACCGCACCCATGCAGTGATCGGGGTCGAGGGGCTGGCGCCCTATTGGTTCGAGGTCAGCGGCTATCTCTACCTGTCGACCCAGGGGGAAGTGACGGCGAGTTTCGCGGGGGAATATGACCAGCGCCTCACGCAACGCCTGATCCTCCAGCCCAAGGTGGAGTTCGACCTGTCGGTGCAGGACATGCCTGAACTCGGGATCGGATCGGGCCTGACGGGCGCCGAGTTCGGCTTGCGCCTTCGCTACGAGTTCGCCCGCGAATTCGCGCCCTATATCGGGGTCGTTCACGAACGGAAGTTCGGACGGACGGCGGACTATGCGCGCGCCGCGGGGGAAGACAGCGCCTCCACCAACTTCGTGGTGGGCGTCCGCGCCTGGTTCTGACGCCGTGCTGATCCGGCCCGGGCCATGCGGTCCGGGCCGCGCTGCACCGGTTCTGCACATCCAGCAGACCGAAATCGCATGGCGCGTTGCGCAACGGCTGCGCAACGACCGCGCAAACCTCCCTGCGAAAGGGAGGAATTCAATGGACCTTCTCGCATTTGCCCGCCGGCGGCGGTTCGTCTGGCTTGGCGTTGCCGCGGCGGCGATCGTCGCGCTCGGCGACCTCATCTTCTGGCAATATGACCGCCATGGCGGGCAGCTCGGCGGGTATCTGATGGCCCTCATGCTGATGGCGGTGGCGGTGCGCCCGGCGATGTGGCGCGACGGCCGGGCGATGGCGGCAGCGGCGGCGGCGATGCTCTTCGCCGCGGCGATCGTGATCGATCCGGGCTGGCTCGCTCTGCTGCTGTTCCTGACCGCGTCCGCGATGGCGGTGCTGCTGCCTGCGACCGGCCGGTTCGACGATGGCTGGCGCTGGTTCCAGCGGCTGTTGCTCCATGGGCTGCGCACGCCGCTTGCGCCCTTGCTCGATCTGCTCCGCGTGCTGCGGGTGCGCCGCCGGCGCAAGCGCAGCGGGCTCAGCCTGCCGCGCGGGCTGGCGGTTTTCGCGCTGCCGGTCGCGGGCAGCGCGGTGATCCTGATGCTCTTCGCCTCCGCCAACCCGGTGCTCGACCGGTTCCTCAGCAGCCTCACCCAGGTTGAGCTGTCGGTCACGGGCATCGCCCGTGTGATCTTCTGGTGCGGGCTGTTGCTGCTGGCCTGGCCATTGCTGCATCCGCGCCCGCGGCAGCAGCTGCTTGGCACCTTCGACGGTTCGGGCGATCTGCCGCTGCCCGGCGTATCGGTCGCCTCGGTGACACTGTCGCTCGTCGCCTTCAACCTGCTGTTCGCGCTGCAAAATGCAATGGACATCGCCTATCTGGGCGGGCTGCTGCCGATGCCCGGGGGGATCACGCTCGCCGAGTACGCGCATCGCGGCGCCTATCCGCTGATCGCCACGGCACTGCTCGCCGCGCTGTTCGTGCTGGTGACGCTGCGCCCCGGATCGACCACCGCCGCAGTCCCCTTGATCCGCGGACTGGTAGTCCTCTGGATCGCGCAGAATCTGGTGTTGGTCGGCTCCTCGATCCTGCGCACGATCGACTATGTCGAGGTCTATTCGCTGACCGAGTTCCGGATGGCGGCGTTGGCCTGGATGGTACTGGTCGGGCTGGGGCTGGTCTTCACCTGCTGGCGCATGCTGGCGGGCAAGAGCGCGGGCTGGCTGATCAACGTCAACCTCGCCGCCGCCGGGCTGGTGCTGACCGCATTCAGCCTGACCGATACCGCGGCGATCGCGGCCAGCTGGAATGTCCGCCACGCGCGCGAGGCGGGTGGCCGGGGCGCCGAACTCGATCTCTGCTATCTCAACAGCCTTGGCGGGTCGGCGTTCGCGGCGTTGGTCGAGCTGGAGAAACGGCAGGATCTGGGCCCAGATTTCCGCGAGCGCGTGCAGAGCGTGCGCGGCGAGGTCCACCAGCGGCTCCAGTACGAGGTGCTGGAAGGCGGCTGGTCACTGCGCGGCGCGCGGCAACTGGTGCAGGGTCAGGAAATGCTGGTCGCAATGCCCGATCGTCCGGCGCTCAAACCGGGGCCGCGCGGATGCGACGGCACGATCATCCCAGGGGAACCGCCTGCCGCGCTTGAAGGTCCTCCCGTAGCGGTTCCCGCTGACTCCGCCGCCGAAGCCGCCGCACGGGCGGCGTCCGAAGCCGCCTCGCCCGCCGCATTGACAGCGGAGCCGCAGCGATGATCATGTGCCCCATGCCGCGCTCGATCCTGATCGTCGATGATGATCCGCACATTCGCCAGCTTCTGGTCTTCGCCTTCGGCAAGGCCGGGCTGGATACGATCGAGGCGGGCGACGGCGAAGAGGCGCTGGCAGCCGTCGCGCGACAGCGGCCGAGCCTGATCGTGCTCGACATCAACATGCCGCGCATGGACGGGCTGGAGGTCTGCCGGCGCCTGCGCGCGGCGGGGGACGTGCCGATCCTGTTCCTCTCCTCGCGCGACGACGAGATCGACCGGGTGCTGGGGATCGAGCTCGGCGGCGACGACTATGTCGTGAAGCCCTTTTCGCCGCGCGAGGTCGTGGCGCGATCGATGGCGATCCTGCGCCGTACCGCCGCCGCGCCGCCGCCGGTCGAGAATGCCGCCAGGCTCGATTATGGCGGGTTGAGCATCGACAGCGATTCCTGGTCGGCCAGCTGGCAGGGGGGCGAGGTGCCGCTGACGGTGACCGAGTTCACGATCCTGCGCACGCTTGCCTCGATGCCCTCGCGTATCTTCTCGCGCGACATGATCATCGACCGGCTGCACGGCCCCGGCTTCGCGATCACCGACCGTACTGTCGACAGCCATGTCCGCAATTTGCGGCGCAAGTTTGCCGATGCCGGTTGTGCCGACCTGATCGAGACGCGCGCCGGGGTCGGCTACCGCCTCGGCGGCTGCAAGGGGACGATCGCGGCGGCATGATCGCCCGGCTCAAGGCTCTGGTCGCGCGGCACTGGCCGGTGCTGCGGTTGCGCACGATCCTGTTCGGCACCTTGCTGTTCGTCGCGGCGCTTCCGGGCTTCGGCGCGATCTTCTTGCGCGTGTACGAGAATGCGCTGGTCCGCCGCACCGAGGCCGAGCTGGTGGCGCAGAGCGCGGCGCTGGCGGCGAGCGCGGCAGTGCTCTGGGTTCCCGACCGCGCGGTTCCGGCGGGTGATCCCGGCGGCGAGGCCGCGCCCGGCGATCGCAGCCGGCGCTATCGCGAGCAGCCGACCGAGGTCGACCTGCGCGCGTCGCCGATCCTTCCGCCCCGGCCGGCGGCGGCGGCCACGGCGATCGCACCCGAACCAGCCGCGCTCGCGGTCGCCGGGCGGATGATGCCCGCCTTTCTGGAGACCAAGCAGGCGACGCTCTCCTCGATCGTCATGCTCGACCGCAACGGGATCGTGCTGACAGGGCCGGACAAGGGGCGTTCCTTCGCGACGCTCCCCGAAGTGCGCACGGCGCTCTCAGGCAGCCCGGCCACCGTTCTCCGGGAGAATGAGAGCTACGCCGCGCGCTATCCCTTCGAATGGCTCAGCCGCGCCTCCAATCTCCGCTTGCATCATGCGCGGCCGATCGCGGCGGACGGGCAGGTGGCGGGCGTGCTGCTGGTCTCACGATCGCCGCGCGCGCTGTTCCGCGGCATCTATGAGGACCGCGGCAAGATCGCGCTCGGCGTCGTGCTCATCCTGATGACCCTGGTGGTCCTCTCCGGTGTCCTGTCGCGCGCGATCGTCCGGCCGATCGAGAATCTGAGCCGCACCACCCGCGCCCTGGCGTCGGGGCGTCGGGTCGAGCCGCCGCGTCCCTCGCTCCAGGTGGTCGAGATCCGCGCCCTGTTCGACGATTTCGAGATCATGGCGGAGAGCATCGACAAGCGTTCGCGCTACCTGCGGGACTTCGCCTCCTCGGTCAGCCACGAATTCAAGACGCCGCTCGCCGGGATCGGCGGCGCGATCGAGCTGCTGCAGGATCATGGCGGCGACATGACCGCGGCAGAGCGCGAGCGCTTCCTGCGCAACATGGCGGGCGATGCCGAGCGGCTGTCGCGGCTGGTGCGGCGTTTGATGGAGCTGGCGCAGGCGGATCTGCATCAGCATGATGCCGAGCCGCGCGCGGCGCTGGCGCCGGTCCTGGCCGCGGTCGCCGATGGGCTGAGCGGAGACGGGTTCGCGATCCGCTTCGCGCTGCCCGATGCGATGCCCCCGCTCGCGATCGACGGCCGGACGCTCGAGGCGATCCTGACCACGCTCGCCGACAATGCGCGTCAGGCCGGGGCGTCGGAGCTGGCGATCGCTGTGCGCGTCGAAGAGGGTATGGTGATGCTCGACCTGACCGATAACGGGCCTGGTATTGCGCCGGGCGACCGCGACCGGATCTTCGACCCCTTCTTCACGACCAAGCGCGCGACCGGTGGAACCGGCCTCGGCCTGTCGATCGCGCGCTCGCTGATGCAATCCTATGGCGGCACGCTGCGCCTGCTCCCGTCGGATGGCGGCGCGCATTTCGAGCTGGTGTGCGGGCTCGCCGCCGCGAACGGGCCTCACCAGATCTGAGCCTTCAGCCCAGCGCCTCGAACTTGAAGTTGGTGAACTTCGCCTCGCCCTCGCCCGCCGAATAGAGGCCTGGGCGGAGCATCAGGAAGCCGCCGCGGACATTATGGTGGTAGCCCGAAACCTCCATGCCGCGGTCGAAGCGCGCCCACGTCTTCCCGCCGTCGCTCGACGTGTCGTAGGTGACGATGTGGCGGTTGTTGGTCACCCGCATCCGCATCTTGCGCCCGTGCGGATTGGCGGGGCGGCCGCGTTCGATGCCATATTGATGCGTGACGAAGCGCTTCTCGTCGAAGCCGAGGCCGCAATAGAGCTTCTCGTCATAGAAGAGGATAAGGCCGGCGGTACCGCCCGGTGCGATCTCGATATCGCATTCGAAGCGATAGGCGGGGTCGCCCGCGATCAGCAGCAGCGGGGAGGATGAGGACGGCGCGGTGCCGCGGCCCTTCAGGATCAGCGACCCGTTCTCGACCCGGGCGCGGGTCTGCTCATCGGCGGCGGGCTTGAAGAAGTTCCACTTGGTGCCGATTGCGAGGCTGCTGAAATCGTCCGACAGCGCCATGCCGTGCGGCCCTGCCTTCTCGCCGCCCTTGGGCTTGGCGATCGGCTGGGAGAGGTCGCCGCCCTTCATCCGGAACCAGCCGTCCGCGGTCCACTCGACCGGATCGAGCAGCGCCTGCCGCCCGAGCGTCCAGTATCCGTTCTCGAAGCCGTGATAGACTGCCCACCAGCCACCGTCCGGTCCCTCGACCAAAGTGGCATGCCCCCGCGACCACCATTTCTCGTCGAGCGAGGTGGTGCGGACCAGCGGGTTATGCGGGCAATTTTCCCACGGTCCGTGGATCGACTTCGAACGTGCGGCGATCACCATATGCCCGGTCGGCGGACCCGCTGTGCCGCCGACCGCGGTGATCATGTAGAACCAGCCATTGTGGCGGGTGATCTTTGGTCCCTCCGGCGCGAACCCCTCGACCACCCAGTCGCTGGGATAGCGCCACGGGTCGTAGACATGCTCGGGCTCGCCGATGCGGGAAAGGCCATCGTCCGACAGCCGAACGCGGTCGCCGCCCGACAGGAATAGCCAGCGCGATCCGTCCTCGCCCACGGCATGACCGGGATCGATATGTGCAGGAAGCTTGAGGTCGATCGGATCGCTCCACGGCCCCTCGATCCTGTCGGCCCAGATCACCCAGCTCGTCGTCGGGTTCTTGGTCGGGATGTAGAGGTAGAAGCGGCCCTTATGCTTGCACAGCTCGGGCGCCCAGACCGATCCGATGAACTTGGTGAGCGCCGCAGTGATCGGGCGCCAGTTGATCAGGTCGCGCGAGTGCCAGATCACCAGGCCCGGATAGGAATCGAAGGTCGAGAAGGTCATGTAATAGTCCTTCCCGTCCTTGAGGATCGTCGGATCGGGATGGTCGCCCGCCATCAGCGGGTTGAGGAAGCGCCCGTCGCCCAGATCGGGGATGCGCTGATTGTCGAAGCCGCGCTTCCAGTCGGGCGCGGGCTGCTTCGCCGTGGCGGCGCGTGCGGCAGCTGTGGCCGGGCTGAGGATGGTAGCGCTACCAGCAACGGCTGCGCCCATGATGTCGCGTCGGTTCAGATGCATCCCACGGTCCTTAGTTGCGATTGGATTAGATGAGGAGGCCTTTGGCCCACTCGACGAACAATTCGGGCCAGGCCGCGACCGGCTTGCCCGGGGTGCCGCGCAGACCGAAGCCATGCCCGCCGCGCGCGAACAGATGCGTCTCGACCGGGATCCCCTTCGCACGCAGCGCAGCGCGCAGCAGGATCGCGTTCTCGACCGGTACGGTCGCATCGTCCTCGGCATGAAGCAGGAAGACGGGCGGGGCGTCGGCGGGGACGTTGAGGTGCGGCGAATGCGCGCGTTCCAGCGCTGGAGAGGCGTCCTTGCCGACCAGCTTCTCGCGCGAACCGGGATGCGCTTCGGGCGCGGTCATGCTGACCACCGGATAGACCGGCGCCGCGGCGATGGGACGCGCGGACAGGGCGTCGGCGGCATCGACCGGATCATAGGTGCGCACCGCAAAGCGCGTGAGCAGATCGGCACAGAGATGCCCGCCGGCGGAGAAACCCATTGCGGCGACCCGCGCGGGATCGACGCCATAGGCGGTCGCGCGATGGCGGATCAGCCGCATCGCGCGCTGGGCATCGGAGAGGGAGACATTCGGCCCCGCTGCCCATCCCTCGCTGGGTAGGCGATAGAAGAGGACGAAGACGGTGAAGCCGCGCACCGCCAGCCAGCGGCCGAGCTCATAGCCCTCCTTGTCGATCACGATACGGGTGTAGCCGCCGCCGGGCATGATCATCACCGCGGCGCCATTGGGCCTTTCGGGGCGAAACACCGCCATGCGCGGCCGGGAAATACCGCTCACCGCACGATCGGCGAAACTCTGGCCCGTGCCGCGTTCGACGACGGTCTCGACCGGCGGTGTGGCGGGCATGCCCGGCGCGCCCTTGGGCCACAGGTCGATCGTCTCGGTCGGGTCAGGCTCGCGCGCCGGCCCCGGCATTCCGGTGGCCGGCGGCGCGGTTTGGCCAAGGGCGGCGGAGGCGAACACCGCCCCGCCGCCCGCAGCCGTCAAAAAAGCACGGCGGCCGGGCCGAAATAATCTCTCGTTCCGGTCCGCCATACTCCCCCTCTCGGTCACATCTTGAAGCGCGCGCCGACCAGGATGGTGCGGCCGAAATGGTTGTTCTCGTAGTTGCGGCGCGCATTCACGTCGTTCCAGCGCTCGCGATACGCATCGGTGAGGTTGGTACCCTCGACCGACAGTTCGAGATAGTCGGTCAGCTTGTAGCGGACCGACGCATCGACATTGGTGATCGCCTCATAGCCCTCGAAGATGTTGCCCGTCGCCGAGCCGGCATCCGCGAAGGGGCCCCGATAGCTGACCGACGCACGCGCGCTGAACTTGCTGTCCTCGTAATAGAGGGTCGCATTATACTGGCGCTTGGACAGGCCGTAGAGCGTCGACTCATAAGGCGCTGAGGGCAGTGCGCCGCCCGGCGTCGTCGCGGGTCCCTGCTGGGTGTAGATCGCCGTCGAGTCGATGAAGGTTGCGTTCACGATGCCGCCGAAGTTCGACAGGAAGCCGGGCAGGAACTTGAACGGCGCCTGGATCGCGACCTCGACGCCCTTGACCGATGCACCGCTGCCGTTGCCAGTGGTCGAGATCGTCCAGATCGGCTGCGACAGCTGCGCCGGGTTGAGCGCGGCAGGCGAGGAGGGGACCAGCACCGACGGCGACAGGCCGGTTTCGGTGAAGGTTCCGGTCCGCGTGATCGCCACCGGGAAGCTGGCGATGTCCTTCTTGAACAGCCCGACCGAGACGATCGACTGGGGGGCGAAGTACCATTCCAGCGCCACGTCGAAATTGGTCGCGCGGAACGGCTCGAGGAACGGGTTGCCGCTGGTGATGCGATAGTTGAACCCGTCAGCGGTACCGCCCGGCGTCAAATTGCCGAGCGCGGGGCGTGTCATCACCTTGGCGATCGCGCCGCGGATGATGACGTTTTTCGCGGGATAGAGCGCCAGGTTGAACGAGGGCAACCAGTCCTCATAGTCACGCTTCACCGTCACCACGACGTTGCTGTTGATGCCGTAGGAGGACTGGTCGGTCTTCACGTAACGGATGCCCGCGTTGAGCGCATAGTCGAGGCCGAGCAGCGCGCCCTTGGCGTCGAATTGGAGGTAGACGCCCTTGGTCTCCTCGCGCACGCCGCGGTTGTTGCCGACGTCGAGGCGCGCCGTGCGGCCATAGAGGTTGGTGAACGCGGTCGTGGCGTCGAGGTTCGGAATCAGCCACGACGTCGTCGTTCCGCCCGGCGCGTCGGCGCCGTGCAGGTTGAACACCTCGGACAGCGCGGACGTGACGGGGAAGCCGTAAATCGCGGCCGGGCCGAACGCCGACGAGGGCGAGCAGGTGATGGTGCCCAGCACCAGATCGGCGCCGCCATTGCCGCAGACCGCGGTGTCGCGGGTAAAGGCGGTGATGTCATAGTCGTAGCGCCGCCACACGCCGCCGGCCTTGACCGTGAAGCCTTCGGTCACGTCCCATTCGGTACGAAGCTGTGCGGTCTTGAACTGGTTGACCACATCCGAAGGCCGGTCGCGGATTTCGGCGAGCTGGAAATTGCCCGGCGTGGTGACGCTGGTCCCGAAGGTCAGCGTCGGGAACATCGGATCGCGATAGTCGTAGCTGTAACCCTGCGCGTCGCGATCGTCGAACACGACCGTGGTCTCGACCGGCACCGACGCGTCCGACTTCGAATAGCCGCCGATCAGGGTGAAACGGAATTTGTCACCGATATCCTGATCCCAGCTGCCGCCGATCTGGTAGAATTCGGTCTGGCTCTTGCGGAAGAAATGCTCGGTCCGGACCCACGCGTCGTTGAGCGTGGCCGCGATCATGTTGTTGTTCGAATCGTACACCGGGCTGACGACGTTGATCGAGCGCTCGTTCGAGCGCAGCAGCACCTCGCCCCATTTCTCGCGGCGGTCGGCCTTGAACTTGGAATAGAGGCCGTCGATCGACACCCTGGTCGCGTCCGTGGGCGACCATTGGATGCTGCCGGTCAGGCCGAGGCGCTCGCGCGAATGGGTGACTTCGCCATAGCGCGGGATGCGCGGGTGGAAGGACAGCGCAGCCTTGTCGCATGCTGCGCTGGGCACATAGGTGCCGCCGCTGTTCTGCGTGGTCCAGCAGTTGACGCCATCGACCGAGTCGAACCGGGCCTGGGCCCAGCGCACGGTGTTGTTGCCGATCTCGCGGGTCTTGGTCTTCTGGTATGCGGCGGAGATCGAGGCGCCGAGCGTGCCGTCGGGCGACTTCCAGCTCAGCAGGCCCGCGACGCGTGGCCCCCAGGTATCGGACAGGTCGTTGTAGCTGCCTTGTCCGGAGAGGGCGAAGGTCAAGCCTGCCTTGCCCTTGAGCGGGTTGCCGGTGTTGAGATCGACCACCGCGCCCAGCGATCCTTCGTCGAGGTCGGCCGACGCGGTCTTGTGCACCACGATCGAGCTGAACAACTCGGAAGCGAAGACGTTGAAATCGAATGCGCGGTCGCGATTGGCGGCGGCGCCGTCCGAAGAGGTCGTGATCGTCTCAAGCCCGTTCACCCGGACGCGGGTGAATTGCGAAGGAAGGCCGCGCACCGTGATCGAGCGGCCTTCGCCGCCGTCGCGCTGAATGGCGATGCCCGGGATGCGCTGCAGCGATTCGGCAAGATTCTGGTCGGGGAATTTGGCGATGTCCTCGGCGACGATCGCATCGACCGCAGCGACCGATTCGCGCTTCACGTTCAGCGCGGCGTCGAGCGATGCGCGGAAGCCCGAAACGACGACTTCCTCGGGCTCCTGGGTGGCAGGATCGGCGGTCTGCGCGTCCTGCGCCTGAGCGGCGGTAGCGATAACAAAGGCGGATGCGGCGGCGAGCAGCCGCGCCTCCCGGCGGCGTAGAGTGACACGCATGAAACTTCCCCTCTCAATCGGTGTCAGATGACACCGGTAGCTATTTGCTGCCTGCAGCCGTCCGGCAGCGGGCAAAATGACATTCGGGAGGGGTGCCTTGCCGCGATTCGCGGCGAAATCAGCGCGATCCTCCCGTTTTCGCCGCGTTGTCGCGGTCTCGCACCGGTAATTTTCTGCTTGAGAAACCGGTGTCATTGGCACATTGTTCGCTAAAGCCGCTCATGTCAAGAAGGCGGTTCGAACGGCGAATACGGGCTGCCGCCCCGGATCAGCGGCGTAGAGAGGGATGCCGGAATGCGCTTGATTCTGCTGATTCTGGGCGCGCTGCTGCTGGGCGCGGCCGCGTCGCCGTCGCCTGCGATACTCATCTTCAGCCACACCACCGGCTATCGCCATGCCTCGATCGAACCGGCGATCGCGGCGATCACCGCGTCGGCCAAGGCCAAAGGCTATGCGGTCACCGCGAGCGAGGATCCGGCGCTGTTCGACGACAGGGCGACGCTCGAGCGCTTCGACACGATCGTGCTGCTGAATACGACCACACGGCCCAAGGAGAATGCGTCCGGCGAATGGCTCACCGGCGCGCGGCGCGACGCGCTGCAGGCGTTCGTGCGCGGCGGCGGGGGGATCGTCGGCGTGCATGGCGCCGCGGACTCGCACTATAATTGGGACTGGTACGGCCGGATGATCGGCGCCCGTTTCGCGCGGCATCCATCGGGTACCCCCAAGGGCGCGCTGACCCGGGCCGAGCTCGATCACCCGTCGATCCGCGATCTGCCGGCGACGTTCGAGGCGGTCGACGAATGGTATTGGTTCGACGATCTCGACCCGCGGTTGCGCCCGTTGTTGCTGCTCGACCCCGCCTCGATCGGGGAGAAGGGCGCGAACCCGCGTCCGATCGCCTGGGCGCACGGGTTCGAGGGCGGGCGCGTCTTCTACACCGCGCTCGGCCACGCGCCCGAAGCCTGGTCGGATCCCCGCGTGCTCGGCCATGTCATGGGCGGGCTCGACTGGACGCTGGGCCGCGGCGCGCGGGCGATGGTGGTGATCGACGAAGCCGCAAGGCAGCGCGACGAACCCACGCCGCATGGCAAGATCGGGATGAGCACCGCCTGGCGCATCACCGACGGCGTGCCCGGCCGGATGATGGAATATCGCAGGCGTTCGCTTCACCCCGGCTCGGCGATCGGCGTCCACCCGATCGACCATGACGAAGTCTATGCGGTCGTCTCGGGCGAGGGCGAGGTCGTTTCCGACGGCCAGACCGCGAAGCTCAGGCCCGGCATGACCGCCTATCTCTACACCGGTGCACAGGTCGGCATCCGCCAGACCGGCAAGGCGCCGCTCGTCCTCATCATCAGCTATCCGCTCGAAAAGGTGCCCCAGAAATGATCTCACGCCGTACCCTGCTCGCCGCGTCGGCGACGCTCGCGCTGACTCCCGGTACCGCGTTGTCGCAGACCGTGTCGAAGGCGCAGATCGCGGAGACGATGAAGCGGGCGACGCGCTTCATGGTCGAGCAGCTGGCCTATCGCGGCGGCTATCTCTGGTCCTACCTTCCCGATCGCTCGCGCGTCTGGGGCGAGATCGAAGCGTACAAGACGATGGTCTGGGTGCAGCCGCCCGGCACCGCGACGATGGGGCATCTCTATCTCGACGCCTATAGCGCGACCGGCGACGCCTATTATTACGAGGCCGCGGCCAAGGCCGCGGAATCGCTGATCGCGGGACAGCTGCCCAAGGGCGGCTGGGGCTATTTCATCGATTTCGGCGGGCCGGCCTCGACGAAGCGCTGGTACGACACGATCGGCAAGAACGCCTGGCGCATGGAGGAATTCCAGCACCATTGGGGCAACGCCACCTTCGACGATCAGGGCACGGGCGAGGCGATCCGCCTGCTGATCCGCATCTACGCCGAAAAGCGTGAGAAGCGCTTCAAGGCGGGACTCGACAAGGCGATCGAGTTCCTGCTCGCGAGCCAGCTTCCCAATGGCGGCTGGCCCCAGCGCTGGCCGCGCGTCGCCAATGGCGGGCTGCACGGCAAGCCTGACTATACCGGCCTGATCACCTTCAATGACGGCGTCATCCACGACAATATCGACGTGCTGCTGACCTATCACCAGGCGATCGGCGACCCGCGCATCGTGCCCGCGATCGAGCGCGCGATGGACATCTATCTCAAGACCCAGCAGCCCGCGCCGCAGGCCGGCTGGGGTCTGCAGCACACGATGGACCTCAAGCCCGCGGGCGCCCGCACCTATGAACCCGCGGCGCTGGTCACCCACACCACGGCGTCGAACATCGAGCAGCTGCTGAACTTCTACAAGCTGACCGGCAACGCCAAATATCTCGCCCCGGTCCCGGCGGCGCTCGACTGGCTGGAGAGCGTCCGCCTGCCCGCTGAGCTTCAGGTGGGCGGGCGGCAATTCCCGACCTTTGTCGAGATCGGCACCAACAAGCCGCTCTGGGTGCATCGTCGCGGGTCGAATGTCGTCAACGGCGAATATTATGCCGATTACGACCCCGCGCACACGATCGGCCATTACAACGCCCGCCGCTCGGTCGATACCGCCAGGCTGCGCCGCGACTATGAGAAGCTCAAGGCGACGCCGGGCGGTGTGGCATCGAAGGACTCGCCGCTGCTCAAGGGCCGCCAGCCGCTGGCGAAATACTGGCTTGCTGCGGTCGAACCGGGGTCGGACAAGAATGTGACCGGCGGCAAGAATGCCGGGACGCTGGTCGGATCGCTCAATGCCGAGGGCTGGTGGCCGACTCAGCTCAAGGCGATGAGCCATCCCTATGCCGGTCCCGGATCGAAGACTGTGGCACCGGGTGACTTCCGCTCGACCGATGTCGGCGACATCACCGACACCTCGCCCTTCGACGTTGAGAACGGTCCGATCGGCATCTCGACTGGCACCTATATAGATCATATGATAACATTAATTGGCGCGCTCCGAGGCGCCGGATGACATAGGAGGTGGCATGCCCGGGCGGGTTGTTTGCGTATCGTTGCTGGCATTGGCCGGCGCCCTTCCAGCCCAGGCAGAAACCGCCCCGTCCAGCGACCCCTGGTATGTCCGCGAGGACTTCAAGCCGGTCCGCCGCATCGCGATCCGCGTCGCCAACGACCTCGACCAGCCGGTGCGCGCGACCCCGGTGGCGATCACCCCGGCCCAGATCCCCGAGCTTGCGGGGATGCACGAGCTGACGGTGACCTTGGTCGATCCCAAGGGCACGCCGCGCCCGGTGCCGACCAAGGAGCAGCTCGCGGTGATGGGGCCGCACGGCATCCGGCAGGAAGCCAACGGCCGTCAGCTCGACCTGCAGATGGACGATCTCGACAAGGACGGCGTCTGGGACGAGCTGTTCTTCCAGGCCGACCTCAAGCCGCGTGAGACGCGCACCTATTATCTCTATCTCGGCTTCCACCAGCGCGGCTGGAACCCGCATGGGGCGGCGGCGGCGATCGGCAGCTATTCGCGGCACATGGTGCCCTTCTGGGAATCGGGCAATGTCGGGTGGAAGCTCTGGTTCCCCGACAGCGCCGATGTGTACGGCAAGCGCAAGAACCTCCTCGTCGCGCCGCAGATCCTGACCCAGAACTGGGACGGCTATGCCGTCGCCTATGTCGATCCGGCCTATGGCTCGGACATCATGTCGGTGGACGACAGTTTCGGCGGCGGCGGGATCGGGCTGTTCGAGACGCCGGGCAGCGACCATGTCTCGCGTCCGCGTTTCTCACCCAGTGCCGATGCGGCGGAGCGGTGGAACACCAACCAGCTCAAGGACACGCGCTACGCGTTCGAGGTGATCGTCAACGGCCCGCTGCGCTCGATGGTGCGCGTGAAGACGATGAACTGGAACACCGGCAAGGGCCGCTATGCGCTCGAGCAGGTCTACACCGCCTATGCGAACCACAATTACGCGACCGCCAAGGTGCGGTTCCAGCAGTGGGAGCCGGGCGGGAAGGGCGTCGAATTCGCTGCGGGCATCCGCAAGAAGGCGGGCGAGACGCTTGGCCTGCGGCAGGGCGGCGTGGTTGTCACCACCGCGCCCGAGGCGATCCGCAATCCCGACGACACGGACTCGACCCAGAATGCGCTGACTGTCGCCTATGCCGGGATCGGACTGGCGGTGAAGGACAGTTACCGCGCCCGCCACGTCCCGGTCGCGCAGCAGCAGGGCAACGAGGTGTTCCGCTTCCCGCAGCGCGCCGACGGCACGTACGAATATATGATCGCCGCCGGCTGGAGCGAAGGCGAGGTGCTCAAGACCGCCGCCGAGTTCCGCGACTATGTGGTGGGTGTGGCGAAGGAGTATAACGCGCCGGCGCGGCTGGCGGGCTATGCGGTAGAAGCGAAGGAGTAGTGCATTCTTCCTCGACCGTCATCCCGGCACAAGGCCGGGATGACGCTTGAGCCTAAGTCCCCGGCTGGATGTACGGCACCCGCGCGAACAGCTCGCGCTGCCACTTGCGCGGATCGTTCTCGACCCGGCTCTTCGCATCGAAGACCATCGTCTGCCGCAGCGGCAGCATATGCTTCGGCCACGCCGGCACCGCCGCGCCATTGGGGTCTCCCTTGGCGGCGAAATTGACGAAGGCGCGCATCATCGTCGCCGATGCTGCCTGTGCCGCCGGGCCGGTGCCCGACATCGTTCCCTCGGCGCCGATCGTGCCGAACACCAGCGGGATGTCGTGCGTGTGCGCGGCGCCGCGTTCGGGCTCGATCGGCGAGGTGAAGTCGAGCTGATAGACCCAGGCCGGGACGCCGGCCTTCGCCCGTTCTTCGGCCTCGATCACCTGTCCGCGCCAGCTGCGCCCGGCGGTGGTCGCGGCGTAGAAGATTTCGGCCGGGGTCCATGAGGGGAATTGCTTGCGATACTCGCCGACCACCCATTCGGGGTGCGCGTCGATGCGCAAACGGGGTGCGATGCGATCGGCAAGGTTGGTCCAGTCGAGCGTGCGGATCACTTCTGATTTCGGATCGTCGAACGCGCGGGTCTCGTCGCGCGTGTTGCCGAGGATCAGCGGGATGGAATTGCCCAGCGGATTGGCGTCGGGCCAGAAGGGGTGGCGGGTCAGCCACTTCATGTCGAGCACCGGACCCATATAGACTCCGCCGCCAAGGATCGGGTCCTCGGCGCGCAGGCCGTCGATCAGCTTTTCGACCGGCATGTCGGCGAGGTCGCCGGGCTTCGCCTTGAGCCGGTCGAGCAGCGCCTGTGCGCGGCGGGTGGCGTTCAATGGCCCGCTGGCGGTGACCTGCTGGCCGGACATGGTCGCGGCGCGGTGGAACAGGCCTTTCGCCGCTGGCATGCCCATCAAGGTCGCGATCTTGGCGCCGCCGCCCGACTGGCCGAAGAGCATGACGCGGCTCGGGTCGCCGCCGAAGCCCGCGATATTGTCGCGGATCCATCGCAGCGCGAGGATCAGGTCGAGCTGGCCAATGTTGCCGCTATCGGGGAAGCGCGGGTCGAGCCGGGCGAGGTAGAGATAGCCGAGCGCGTTGAGCCGGTGGTTGACCGTGACGACGACCACATCGCCCTTCTCGGCGAGCGTCGCGCCGAACACCTGCGGCTCGATTACCGTGCCGTTCGAGTAAGCGCCGCCGTGGAAATAGACCATCACCGGGCGGCGTGCGTTCGCGCTGGCGTCGGGCGTCCAGACGTTGAGGAACAGGCAGTCCTCGCGCTGGTTGGCTACCCGCCCGGTCTGCGGGCAACTCGCGGCGAACGCGGTGGCGATCAGCGTATCGCGGGACGCCTCAGGCGCCGTGGCGGGACGGAAGCGGGTGCTGCTGGTGTCGTTGCCGTAGCGGATGCCGAGGAACGCCCGAACCCCGCCATCGCGCTTGCCCCGCCAGCGCCCGCCTTTCCCGACCGCAACCGGATCGGACTGGGCGAACGCGCCGGAGGGCAGGGCGGCCAATGCCGCGCTCGCCCCCAGCAGCGTCCGCCGCTGAATCACCGCCTGACGTCCAGTCCGCCCTCGAGAAACGCGTCGATATCCGCCTGGCGGAACAGGCTCGCGTCGCCCGGCAGCGAATGTTTGAGGCAGGTGAGCGCGAGGCCCGAGGCGACGGTGCCTTCCAGATCCTGCCCCGACAGCACGCCGTGCAGGATGCCCGCGGCATAGGCGTCGCCCCCGCCGATCCGGTCGATGATCCCGGCGACCACGACTTCCTCGGTCTGGTAGCCGCGCTCGGGCGTATCGACCCGCGCGGCGATGCGATGCCGGTCGGCATCGTCGACATGGCGCGCGGTCGAGGCGATGCGCTTCAAATTCGGGAAGGCGGCAAAGGCGGCTTCGGCGGCCTCGCGGCGGCGGTCCGCTCCGTCGCCCGAAAAGGTCTTGCCGAGCAGCAGCGAGACGTCGCGATGGTTGCCGAACATCGTGTCGGCAAGGCTCACCAGCTCGGTCAGCACCGCGCGCGGATCGCTGTCCCAGGCTTCCCACAGGCGGGCGCGGTAATTGCCGTCGAAGCTGATCGCGACGCCCAGCTCCTTGGCGGCACGCGCGGCCTGAAGCGCGGCCTGCGCCGTCGCCGGGCCGAGCGCGGGGGTGATGCCCGACAGATGCAGCATTGCCGCGCCGCTCAGCAGCGTCTTCCAGTCGAACGCGTCGGCCGGCGCGTTGGCGAAGGCGGAATCCGCGCGGTCATAGACGATGTCCGATGCGCGCAGGCCTGCACCCTGCGTCAGGAAATACAGGCCCATGCGGCCGTCGCGATATTGCACGCCGCTGGTGTCGGCGCCCTGACCGCGCACGAACTGCACCGCGGCGCGGCCCAGCGCATTGTCGGGCACTGCGCTGACCATCGAGACGGCGTGGCCAAGATTGGCGAGGCCGATGCCGACATTGGCCTCCGCGCCGCCGACGACCACGTCGAGCCGCGGCGTCTGCATCAGCAGTTCGCGCCCCGGAGCGGTCAGGCGGAGCAGCAATTCCCCGAAACAGACGATACGGCCGGCCATGATGTCTCCCTTGTACGCGCCGGCGTCAGCGCGCCAGCCAGCCGCCGTCTACCGCGAGGATATGGCCCTGCACATAGTTGGATGCGCTCGACGCGAGGAAAACCGCGGCGCCGCCCAGGTCGGCGGGGTCGCCCCAGCGGCCGGCGGGGATGCGCTCCATGATCTGGCGGTTGCGCGTCTCGTCCTTCTGCAGCGCGTCGGTGTTGTTGGTGGCGATATAGCCGGGCGCGATCGCGTTGACGCAGATGCCCTTCGACGCCCATTCGTTCGCCAGCAGCTTGGTCAGTCCGCCGACGCCCGATTTGGACGCGGTGTAGCTCGGCACGCGGATGCCGCCCTGGAAGGTCAGCATCGATGCGATGTTGATGATCTTGCCGCCTCCATTCGGAATCATGTGGCGCGCAGCGGCCTGACAGAGGAAGAACACCGACTTGAGGTTGGTGTCCATCACCGCGTCCCAGTCCTCCTCGGTGAAGTCCACCGAGTCCGCACGGCGGATGATGCCGGCATTGTTGACCAGGACGTGCAGGCCGCCGAGCTTCTCCACCGCCTCCGCGACCACGCGGCCGACCGGCTCGATGCTCGACAGGTCGGCGCTGACGATCTCCGCCTTGCGGCCGAGGTCACGGACCTTCTCCGCGGTCTCGGTCGCGGCGGAGCGGCCGACGAGCGCGACATCGGCGCCCGCCGCGGCAAGGGCGAGGGCAATGCCCTGGCCGATGCCGGTGTTGGCGCCGGTGACGATAGCGACCTTGCCCGAAAGGTCGAAGGGGTTGCTCATCATGCTTATGCCAGCTGGCAGATGTCGAGGACGTTCATGTCGGTATAGTCCTGGTTCTCGCCGGCCATCGCCCAGATGAAGGCATAGGCCTTGGTGCCCGCGCCCATATGGATCGACCAGGGCGGCGAGATCACCGCTTCCTCATTCTGCATCACGATGTGGCGGGTCGCCTCGCCCTCGCCCATGAAGTGCATCACCCGATCGGTGTCGAGATTGTCGAGCTCGAAGTAGAAATAGATCTCGCTGCGGCGCTCATGGATGTGCGGGGGCATGGTGTTCCAGACCGAGCCGGGCTTGAGCACGGTCAGGCCCATCACCAGCTGCGCGCTGTCGCACACGCCGGGGATGACGAGCTGGAAGATGGTGCGCTCGTTCGATTCCGCGAGGCTGCCGCGCTCCAGCGCATTGGCGTCGGCGATCGACAGCTTGCGGGTTTGGAAGCCCTTATGCGCCGGGCACGAGGCAATGTAGAAGCGCGCGCCCTGGCCGCTGAACTCGACATCCTTCGCGCCCATGGTGACGTAGAGGCAGTCCTTGTTGCCCAGCGTGAAGCTTTCGCCGTCGACGGTGATCGTACCCTCGACGCTGCCCACGTTCACGACCGCCATCTCGCGGCGCTCGAGGAAGGGGTGGCCCTTGGCCGAGGCCGGTTCTTCCTGCGCAGGCAGCTTGACCGGGGCCGCGCCCACCGCGACGCCGCCGATCACGAACCGGTCGGCATGGGTGTAGTTCAGCACGACCTCGCCCTCACGGAACAGGCCCTGGATCAGGTAGCGGTCGCGCAGCTCGTCGTTGGAGACGCACTCCATCATGTCGGGATGGGTGGCGTAATAGGTGCGATCGAACATCATGTGGCTCCGGATAGAAGGGTCAGGCCGCCTTGGCGGCGGTAAGGGGCTGGTCGAGCTTGTACGCCTTGCGGACGAGGCCGTTGGTCAGCTCATAGGCGAGTTCGGCGGCTTCCCAGTCCTGCATCCGCCCTTCGGCGACGAGGCGGGCGAGGAAGGCGCAGTCGACCCGGCGCGCGACATCGTGCCGTGCGGGGATCGAGAAGAAGGCGCGCGTGTCGTCGTTGAAGCCGACGGTGTTGTAGAAGCCCGCGGTCTCGGTGGTCATCTCGCGGAAGCGGCGCATCCCCTCCGGCGAGTCATGGAACCACCAGCTCGGCCCGAGGCGCAAGCACGGATAATGGCCGGCCAGCGGGGCCAGCTCGCGGGCATAGGTACTCTCGTCGAGGGTGAAGAGGATCACCGTCAGGTCCGGCTCGTTGCCGACCACGTCGAGCATCGGCTTCAGCGCATGGACATAGTCGGTGCGCGTCGGGATGTCGGCGCCCTTGTCGCGGCCATGGCTGTGGAACAGCTTGGCATTGTGGTTGCGGCACGATCCGGGATGGATCTGCATCGTCATCCCGTCCTCGACGCTCATCTTCGCCATTTCGGTGAGCATCTGCGCGCGGAACAGCTCGGCATCGGCCGCGTCCCACTTGCCGCCGACGATGCGCCCGAACAGCGCCTCGCTGTCGGCCGCCGAAAGATTGGCGGTCTGTGCCGTCGCAAAGCCATGGTCGGTCGCGGTCGCACCCGCAACACGGAAGTCCGCGCGGCGCTTGCGGTGCGCGGCGAGATAGCCTTTCCAGCTGTGCACATCCTCGCCGGTCAGCCCCGCGAATGCCTCGAGTGCGCCCTTGAACGCCTCATGCTCGACATCGATCACCGAATCCGGGCGATAAGTGGTGACCACGCGCCCGCCCCAGCCCGACTTGCGGATCGCCGCATGATGCTCGAGCGGATCGTCGGCGCCCTCGGTGGTGGCGAGGAAGTCGATCTTGAACCGCTCGAACAGCGCGCGCGGGCGGTATCCCGGCGACGCCAGCGCGGCGTTGATCGTGTCGTAATAATGGTCGGCGGTGCCGGTTTCGAGCAGCACGTCGATCCCGAACACCTCCGCAAAGACATGGTCGAGCCACATGCGCGACGGCGTGCCACGGAACAGGTGATAGTTGCTCGCGAACAGCCGCCAGGCCGCACGCGGATCGGTGGCCGGCACGCCATCGATCCGCGGCACCCGCAGCGCGTCGAGATCGACACCCTGCGAATAGAGCATGCGGAAGACATAGTGGTCGGGCGCCAGGAACAGCTCGGTCGCATTCTCCCACGCATCGTCGGTCGCGAACCATGCCGGATCGGTGTGGCCATGCGGACTCACGATCGGGAGACCGGCGATCTCCTTGTACAGGTCACGCGCAATGCCGCGGGTGGTGGGATCGGCCGGAAACAGCCGGTCGGGATCGAGTGCCAGGGGGCGCACTTTCACATTCCTCTCACTTGGTGTCCGATCCCGGTAACCGGTGTCAGACTGGATTTCAACCAGAGTCTCCGTGCACCGGCTCCGGGAGAGCGAATCCGGCAGCGCGGGGACAGCCGCTATCATATTTCACGGCTGGAGGGAGAGGGGAGAGTAAGCGTGCACGGCCGGACTTCGGCGCTTCAGCCTAACGGGAAGGCTCCGGTCTGCGGGCCTATCGCCGCCACCAGCCGAGCAGCCGTTGCCGCCGCTTCGTGGAATTGAACCGCGAGCGGCGGCGGTCGCGCGCGCGATGGAACGCGGTCATCGCGAAGGTCATGGCAACGGCGGCAAATGCGATGACGATCGCATAGGCAAGGCTCTGACGGGGATCGATAGCGTGTCTCCGGCTGGTAAGCGGGAGCGCGCAAGGTCTCTCAGCCAGCGGTGCTTAGGAAAGAAGGTCCGCTGATGCCGGCTTTCTAGCAGGCGGGGGATGGTGCCACCAGCGAAAGCCGGTGCTTAGCCGAGAACGTCGCGGGCGGCGGTGAAGGCGATCGCTGCGGCGCGCGCATCGGCGGCACTGCGGCGACGGGTGCGGGGCTGGTAGGGCGCCTCGCGGAGGGTAAATTGATGTCGTTCGGTCTTTAGATGTTCGAAATTCACGTAGGTTCCTGTTGAAGAAGATGTTGCTGCTCGCGCTGGGCGCGGGCGCGATCGACGCTTTCCTGCCGCTTGGCCATGTCGAGCCAGGCGGCTTCGGCGCGAAGACAGCGCTCGCGGACATTCTCGAGCGTTGCGGCTTCGGCATCGGCGCGCGCACGCGCCGCGTGTTCACGATAGGGGATTTGCGCCATCCTGGCCTCCATTCTGGCGTGGCGCGTGCGGCGCGGGGCCGCACGCGGATCGCGGATTACTCTGCGGGCTGAAGATTGACCGCGGCCATCTTGCCGCGGCGATCCTCTTCCAGCTCATAGATCACGCGCTGGTTCTGGTTCAGCGTGACCATGCCCGCACGCTCGACCGCCGAGATATGGACGAAGGCGTCGTTGGTGCCGTCGTCCGGGGCGATGAAGCCATAGCCCTTGTCGGCGTTGAAGAATTTGACGGTGCCGGTGATGCTCATGGGTAACTTCCTTCTGGTTGAGGGCGAACCGAGTACCGGATCGCCCGGTGCCGCGGCTGCAGAAAGAAGGAAGTGGGGGCCGCAAAGCTCCGGTAACCGTCGATTTGCGACTGTAGCGATGTGTATATCGGGAGTATTATTGTTTAATACAAGGTCTGGCTTGAAAATATTGCCTTCGAGATCCATTTCGTAATCATCGCTGAAAGATTTTCCGTAAGCTTCAGTGGCTGAGAGACAAATCGCGCTCCCGCTTACAATGGACGGGGCGGATTCTATGGATCTCGACGAACTCCTTCATCGTCATCAGATGTCGCTGATGTGCGCGCAGAATGCGTCCTGTACGGAGGCGCGAATCGTCCACGAGGGGCTGGCCGAGTTCTACGCCGGCCGCATTCGCGATCTGCGCCGAAAGCCGCAGGAGAACGCGCCGCTGGCTCTGGGCGTGTCCAGCGGGCCCGGAGCGATCTGATCCGGCGGCTTCGGCCTGCATTCGGATAGGGGCTGCGGTGCGCGGGAACTCGGGCCCGAGGCGATCAGGCTGCCGTCGAAGCTGCGCATGCTGCAGGTCGCGCGCCGCGCGGCAGGCACAAAAAAACGGCGCACCCGATCGAAACGATCGTCGGATGCGCCGTTCAATCTGACTGAGGCCCGATGTGATTCGGAGCCCGGCCCGTGTCAGGGGCTGTCGGGAGTGTCGTCGCTGTCGGCCAGAACGATCGCGCCGCCGATGATCGCGATGGTCGCAAGCACGCCGATCAGAACTGCGGGAGCGAGCTTGTTGCTGTCCCCGGCATCGGTGGATGCGCGTGCGGCTGCAACATTCTTCACGGACAGTTTCGCAGCGGCGTCTGCCTGTGCAAGGGCCGGTGAGGCCGCAATGCTCAGGGCGGTGGCAGTTGCGACAAACAATTTCAGTGCGCGCATGGTATCCCCTTTAACCATGAGTTGACGTTCGAGGCCTCTCATAGCCACGCGGCCCAAGTCAACTACGGACAGTTAAGTATCCGTTACAATGCGCGATTTTCCACGCGATTTTTTCTGCCTTGGGTCTCACTCACCCGGCGGCGCCACCGATGCCCGCCGGATCAGTGTCGAAACGAACAGCGATTCTCCGCTTTCCTCATCCTCGCCGTCGCCGATCAGCTTGAGCGCCGCGGCGCGGGCCATTGTCGCGATCGGCCAGCGCACGGTGGTGAGCGGCGGCCACAGATAGGACGCGATCGACGTGTCGTCGAAACCGACGATGGACAGGTCGCGCGGCACGTCCAGCCCGCGCTGGCGGGCGGTATGCAGCACCCCCGCCGCCATCGCATCGTTCGAGCAGAACACCGCGGTCGGGCGCGGAGAGAGGTCGAGCAAACGTTCCGCGGCGCGCATCCCCGATTCGAACGTATAGTCGCCCTGTGCGATCAGCGTGCGCTGGATCGGGATGTCGGCATCGTCCAGCGCGGCCTCATAGCCCTGGGCGCGCTCGAATGCGGAGCGGAAGCCGTGCGGCCCGAGCACCAGCCCGATGCGCTTGTGTCCATTCTCGATCAGATGCGTGACGGCGCCGCGCACCACCTCGCGGTCGTTCGACGCGACCATGTGCGCGGCATCGTCGAACACCGCCGATCCCATGCGGACATAGCGCGTGCCGATCTCGACGCAGAGTGCGGCCAGCGCGTCATTGTCCGAAATCGGCGGCAGCAGCATCACGCCGTACGGGCGCTGGCGCTCGAGGAAGCGACGGATATCGTCGAGCATCGTCACCGACCCGCGATCGACCGGGTGGACGATCAGCTCGAACTCGGTGTCGCGCAGCACCTCCAGCAACCCCTGCTGGACGTTGAGCACCATATGCGGGTTGGGGTTGTCGTGGATCAGCCCGATCAGGAAGTTGCGGCGCAGCGCCAGCGCGCGCGCCTGCGGGTTGGGGACATAGCCGATATCGGCGATCACCTTCTCCACTCGTTCGCGCGTCTCCTCGTTGAGAAGGGGGGAACGGTTGATCACGCGGCTGACGGTCTTCTTGGAGACCCCGGCCAGCCGCGCTACATCGTTGATCGTCGCCTGCGCGCTTTTCTTCATGACCAAGTGCATAGCGCGCAAGCGAGCCCTAGCCAATCGCGGCGCATGAGGCTAATGACACCGGTAGTCGTATGATGAATCCTGCCGCCCTCCGAATCCATGGTGCCGATACCGTCGCCACCGCCCTGCGCAACCTGGTGGCGGGCGAGGTGGTGCTCGGCGTCACCTTGAGCGACGCGATCCCGCGCGCGCACAAATTCGCGCTGGTCGCGCATGCGCCGGGCGATCCGGTGCTCAAGTTCGGCTTCCCGATCGGGCAAGCGACCGCGGGAATCGCGCCGGGCGATCATGTCCATGTCCATAATGTCGCGACCGCGCTGGCGGGCGAGGCGGCCTATGGCGGCGGGGCCGGGGCCGAGCGTGCGCAGGCACAGGCGTCGGCCATCACCTGGCGCGGCTATCCGCGCGCCGACGGCCGGGCGGGGACGCGCAACGAGATCTGGGTGCTGCCCACCGTCGGTTGCGTCGGCCGCACCGCGCAGAAGATCGCAGCGAAGGCCGAGGCGCTGCTGCCCGAGGGCATCGACGGCGTCCACGCCTTCGCGCATCCCTTCGGCTGCTCGCAGCTCAGCGACGATCTCGACGGCACGCGCAACATCCTCTCGGCGCTGGCGCAGCATCCCAATGCCGGCGGTGTGCTGCTCGTCGGGCTTGGCTGCGAATCGAACCAGCTTTCGGCGCTGCTCGAAACGCTTCCCGAAGAGACCCGCGCCCGCGTCCGCACCGTCGGGGCGCAGTCCTCGCCCGACGAGATCGCCGAGGGCGTCGAGAAGGTGCTCGAACTGGCGCAGCTCGCCGCGACCGCGCAGCGTGAGGAAATGGGCCTCGACCGGCTGGTGCTGGGGGTCAAGTGCGGCGGCTCGGACGGCCTCTCGGGTCTCACCGCCAATCCGCTGGTCGGGATCATGGCCGATCGCATCACCGATTCCGGCGGCTCCGCGATCCTCACCGAAATCCCCGAGATCTTCGGTGCCGAGCAGTTGCTCATGGCGCGCGCCGCCGATGCCGAGACCTTCGACGCGATCGGCGGCCTCGTGAACCGCTTCAAGCGCTATTTCATCGACCATGGCGAGCCGGTGTCGGAGAACCCCTCGCCCGGCAACATCGCCGGCGGCATCACCACGCTGGAGGAAAAGAGCCTCGGCGCGGTGCAGAAGGGCGGGCAGGCGATCGTCACCGACGTGATCGACTATGGCGACCGGGTGAAGCGCACCGGGCTGACGCTGTTGGAGGCGCCCGGCAACGACGCCGTCTCCTCGACCGCCTTGTCGGCGGCGGGGGCGACGGTGATCCTGTTCACCACCGGCCGCGGTACGCCGCTCGGCTTTCCCGCGCCGACGCTCAAGATCGCGTCCAACTCCGATCTCGCTGCGCGCAAGCCGGGCTGGATCGACTTCGACGCAGGGCAGGTGCTGACCGACGGCATGGACATCGCCGCCGACGCCCTGCTCGCGCGCATCGCCGCAATCGCATCGGGCGAGGAAGCCGCCGCCGAGCGCAATGGCGAGCGTGAAATTGCAATCTGGAAGCGAGGCGTAACCCTGTGAGCCGATTGACGCTGGAAACGCTGCGGACTGTCCCCGCGGCGATCGCGAAGCCTGCCTATGATCCCGCGACGGTCTCGACCGGCGTCGTTCATTTCGGTCCCGGCGCCTTCCACCGCGCGCATCAGGCGAGCTATTTCGACACCGTGCTGGCGAACGACCCGCGCTGGGGCATCGCCGCGGTCTCGCTGCGCTCGGGCGGCACGGTCGAGGCGCTCGCCGCGCAGGACGGGCTCTACACGCTGGCGGTGCTCGATCGCGAGCCGTCGATGCGCGTGATCGGCGCGCATCGGACATGGATCGGCCCGGGCGGCGGCGCGCAGGTCGCTTCGCTGCTCGCCAAGCCCGAGGTGCGCATCGTTACCTCGACCGTGACCGAGAAGGGCTATTGCCTCGCCGGTGACGGCACGCTCGACATGAGCCATCCCGACATCGTCGCCGACCTTCAGGGTGGTGAGCCGCGCAGCTTTGTCGGCTGGCTGGTTCAGGGCCTCGCGGCGCGGCGTGCTGCCGGGGCGGCGCCGTTCATGGTGCTGTGCTGCGACAATCTCTCGGGCAATGGCGGCAAGCTGCGCGCGGCGACGATCGCGCTGGCAGCCGAACGCGACCCTGATCTGGCGAAGTGGATCGCCGACACCGCGGCCTTCCCCGACACGATGGTCGATTCGATCACTCCCGCCAGCGATGACGCGCTCTATGCCAAGGTCGCGGCGGAGCTCGGCGTTGCCGACCGCGCGACGGTGCAGCGCGAAGCCTTCACCCAATGGGTGATCGGCCCCTACACGCTCGCGGACGGGCCTGACCTCGCCGGTGCGGGGGCAACGCTGACCAGCGATGTCGGCGGGTACGAGCGCGCCAAGCTGCGCATCCTCAACGGCCTCCACTCCAGCCTCGCCTATCTCGGCCTGGCGATGGGGCTGGAGACGGTTGCCGATACGATGGGCACGGCGCCGCTCGCGGCCTTTGCCGAGCGGCTGGCGCTGCAGGACATCGTGCCCGTGCTCGATCCCGTCGCCGGGCTCGACCATGCCGCCTATACCCAGGCCGTTCTCGACCGTTTCCGCAACCCCGCGATCCGGCATCTGCTGTCGCAGATCGCCTGGGACGGATCGCAGAAGCTGCCCTATCGCCTGCTCGACACCACCGCCGCGGCGATCCGCGCGGGCCGCCCCGTCGACCGCCTCGCGGTGCCGGTGGCCGCATGGATGCACTTCGTCGCGCGCCGCGCGGCGGCGGGGGAGGCGATCACCGATCCGCTCGCCGCGCCGCTCGCCGATGCCGCAGCGGGCGCCTCGCCCGCGCAGCTCGCCGAACGGCTGTTCGCCTTCGAGTCGGTGTTCCGGCCCGAGATCGCCGGCCATGCCGCCTATCGCGCTGCGGTGGCCGCGGGAGTCGAGGCGCTGGCCGAGGGGCGCGTGGAGGCGCTGCTGGCGCGTTGATTGCGCCCCTTGTCAATGACACCGGTTTCCACTACCCCGTCGCTTCAAGAACAGAGCGAGGGGTGGATGAGTAGTTTGGACGCGATCGCGCAGGCCTTCGTCACGGCGCGCCGCACGGCAACCGGATTGCCCGATTATCCCGGCACCCCGCCTGAATCGCTGGACGCTGCCTATGCGATCCAGGATCGCGCACGGACGCTGAACGGCGGCCAAGTCGCCGGCTGGAAGGTCGGCCGGATCAATCCGCCGCTCGATACCCAGCTCGGCACGAACCGCCTTGCCGGGCCGATCTTCGCGGACAGCGTGCGCGACGGACGCGGCGAAATCCCCGTCATGCCGGTCTTCGCTGAGGGCTTTGCCGCGGGCGAGGCCGAATTCCTGCTGCGCATCGCGCGCGCGCCCGATCCCGCCAAGACCAGCTACACCATGGACGAGGCCGCCGATCTGATCGACGCGGTCCATGTCGGGATCGAAGTCGCGAGCTCGCCCTTTCCGGGGATCAACGCCTTCGGTCCGCTCGTCACCATCTCGGACTTCGGCAACAATTACGGGCTGGTGATCGGGGATGCGATTCCGGACTGGCGGACCCTCGACTTCGTCGACTGGCCGGTGACCTTGCTGATCGACGGCGAGCAGGCGGGCGCGGCGACCGCGCGCGCGATGCTCGACGGACCGGTCGGCGCGGCGCGCTTCCTGTTCGAGGCGATGGCCCAACGCGGCGTCGCGCTCGAAGCCGGGCAGTGGATTTCGTCGGGTGCGGTAACCGGTGTACATGAAGTGCCCGTCGGTGCCACAGTGACGGCAACCTTCAATGGCATGCAGGTGAGCTGCTCGATCGAAGCGGCCAGGCCTCGATAACCGGGACCGAACAACCGGGCCCCGGAAAACGGGGCGGGTAAGAGGAGAAGACTGAATGGACGCGAGCCAGGCCGACGGTATCCGCACTGCGGCCGCCGCCAAAGCGGGGCGGTACCGCTGGATGATCGTCGCGCTGCTGTTCGCGGCGACGGTCATCAACTATATCGACCGCCAGATGATCGGCGTGCTCAAGCCGACGCTGATGCAGGACCTCCACTGGTCCGAACGCGATTTCGCGGGCGTCATCATCTGGTTCCAGATCGCCTATGCGATCGGCTATATCGGCTTCGGCAAGTTCGTGGACATGGTCGGCGCGCGCGTCGGCTATGCGGTCGCCTTCGTCATCTGGCAGCTCGCGCATATCGCGCATGGCGGCGCCTATTCGATGACCCAGTTCGCGATGGCGCGCTTCGGCCTTGGCATCGGTGAATCGGGCAACTTCCCGGCGGGCATCAAGGCGGTGACCGAATGGTTCCCGGCCAAGGAGCGCGCCTTTGCGATCGGCGTGTTCAACGCGGGCGCGAACATCGGTGCGGTGATCACCCCGCTAGTGGTGCCGCTGATGGTGATCGCCTGGGGCTGGCGCATGGCGTTCGTCGTCACCGGCGTCATCAGCTTCGTGTGGCTGATCGCCTGGTGGGCGATGTACCGCAGCCCGCGTCAGCACCCCAAGGTCAGCGAAGGCGAACTCGCCTGGATCGAGCAGGATCCCGCCGACCCGGTCAAGCCGATCGGCTATGGCACCGTGCTGACCCGCAAGGAGACCTGGGCCTATTCGCTGGGCAAGTTCTTCATCGACCCGATCTGGTGGTTCTTCCTCTTCTGGCTGCCGGGCTATCTGTTCAAGCAGTACGACCTCAACCTGCTGACCTTCGGCATCCCGCTCGCGGCGATCTACCTGATCTCCGACGTCGGCAGCGTGTTCGGCGGCTGGATGTCGTCGAAGCTGATGAAGGCGGGCAGGTCGGCGAACTTCGCGCGCAAGGTGACGATGTTCGTCTGCGCCTGTCTCGTCCTGCCGGTGGTGTTCGCCGAATCGATCACCAGCGTCTGGGTCGCCGTGCTGGTGATCGGCGTCGCGACCGCGGGCCACCAGGCCTTCTCGGCCAATCTCTACGCGCTCCCCTCCGATCTGTTCCCGCGCGGCGCGGTCGGATCGGTCGTGGGCATTGGCGGCACGGTCGGTGCGGTCGGCGGTATCCTGATGGCCTTCTATGCCGGCGAGATTCTCGATCGCCTCGGCGTCTACTGGCCGCTCTTCTGGGTCGCGGGCAGCGCCTATTTCGTCGCGCTGCTGGTCGTTCACCTGCTCTCGCCGCGTCTCGAGCCGGTTAAAGTCGACTAAATCGCTTGATATTATCTATCCGTAGTCCCGCTTTGGGCGCAATGAAGCAATGCTCTCATTGCGCCCGCCGCGGGAACGGGGCAATCACTGTCCTATGACGGCAACACTCAAGCTCGACGCATTCCTGCCCTACCGCCTTTCGGTGGCGTCCAACCGTGTGTCGGGCGCCATTGCGGGCGCCTATCAGGCGCTGTTCGGCCTGCGCATTCCCGAGTGGCGGCTGGTCACCGTGCTCGCCGAATTCGGGGCGATGAGCCAGCAGGCATTGTGCGGCCGCACTCAGATGGACAAGGTGACGGTCAGCCGTGCCGCGATCTCGCTCTACGAACGCGGCCTCGTCACGCGGACCCCCAATCCCGACGACCAGCGCTCGCATCTGCTCGAACTCAGCATCGATGGCTGGGCGCTCTATCGCCAGGTCGCGCCCAAGGCGCTCGAACTGGAACGCCGCATCTTCGAAAGCCTGTCCGACGCCGAGCAGGCGCAGCTGCGCAATATGCTCGAGCGGGTGGAGAATGTGGCGGCGGCGATCGGCACCGGGGGTTGATCGGCACCCGCTCCCTCGTTTAATCGGGCACTCCCTCCCCAGGGCCGATTTGAGCTTACCCAGGAGGAATCCGCATGACTGCTTATGTGACGCGCGCCGGACTGTCGGTGGCGGAACCGCTTGCCCGCTTCATCGAGGAGCGCGTGCTGCCGGGGCCGGGCATCGATGCGGACGTGTTCTGGAGCGGCACGGCGGCGATCTTCACCCGCTTTGCGCCGCGCAACCGCGCGCTGCTCGACACGCGCGATTCGCTGCAGGCGCAGATCGACGCCTGGTGCGCCGAGGATTCCGCTCGTGCCGCCGATCCGGCGGCGCAGGAGGCGTTCCTGCGCTCGGTCGGCTATCTGGTCGACGAGCCCGGCGATTTCACCGTCACCACCGCCGATGTTGATGCGGAGATCGCGACGATGGCCGGGCCGCAGCTGGTCGTGCCCGCGCTCAACGCCCGCTTCGTCCTCAACGCGGCCAATGCCCGCTGGGGCAGCCTCTACGACGCGTTCTACGGCACCGATGTGCTGCCCGGCGCGCCGAAGCCGGGCGGCTATGACGCCGAGCGCGGCGCGCAGGTGATCGCGGCGGCCAAGGCGTTCCTCGACGAAGCGGTCCCGCTGACCGGTATCAAATGGGCAGACTTTGCCGGCGGCGCCCTGCCGCTCGCCGACCCGGCCCAGCTCGCCGGCACGTGCGGCGAGTCGCTGCTGTTCAAGCACAATGGCCTGCACATCGAGGTCGTGATCGACCGGACCTCCACGATCGGCAGCACCGATCCGGCGGGGATCGCCGACGTGATCCTCGAAGCGGCGCTGACCACCATCGTCGATCTCGAGGATTCGATCGCGGCGGTCGATGCCGACGACAAGGTCGCGGCCTACACCAACTGGCTGGGCCTGATGCGCGGCGACCTCGTCGAGACCTTCGACAAGGGGGGCAAGGCGCTGACCCGCCGTCTCGCCGAGGATCGCGTCTACCAGCGCCCCTTTGCGAGTGACCTGACGCTGCCCGGCCGCAGCCTGCTCTTCGTCCGCAATGTCGGCCATCTGATGACCACGCCCGCGGTGATGCTCGACGGCGCCGAAGCGCCCGAAGGCATCCTCGACGCGATCGTCACCAGCACCATTGCGGTCCACGACCTTCAGGGGCTGGGCACACATCGCAACAGCCGCACCGGCAGCGTCTATATCGTCAAGCCGAAGATGCACGGGCCGGACGAGGCCGCCTTCACCAACGACCTGTTCGACGCGGTCGAGGATCTGCTCGGCCTCGCCCGCCACACGATCAAGGTCGGGGTGATGGACGAGGAGCGGCGCACCTCCGCCAACCTCGCCGCGTGCATCCATGCGGTGCGCGGCCGCATCGCCTTCATCAACACCGGCTTCCTCGACCGCACCGGCGACGAGATCCACACCTCGATGCGCGCCGGGGCGATGATCCCCAAGGCGGAGATGAAGGCATCGAGCTGGATCAAGGCCTATGAGGATCGCAATGTCCGCATCGGTCTGCGCCACGGCCTGTCGGGCAAGGCTCAGATCGGCAAGGGCATGTGGGCCGCGCCCGACCGCATGGCCGAGATGCTCGAGGTCAAGATCGGCCACCCGCTCAGTGGCGCCAACACCGCCTGGGTGCCCTCGCCGACCGCGGCGACGCTGCACGCGATGCACTACCACAAGGTCGATGTCTTCGCCCGCCAGCGCGAGATCGCCGGTGAGCCGGTGCCCGCCCTCGCGCCGCTGCTGACCATCCCGGTGGCCGCCTCGGGCCGCAACTGGACTCCGGACGAGGTTGCGCGCGAGCTCGACAATAACGCCCAGGGCATCCTCGGCTATGTCGTGCGCTGGATCGATCAGGGCGTCGGCTGCTCCAAGGTGCCCGACATCAACGATATCGGCCTGATGGAGGATCGCGCGACGCTGCGGATCAGCTCGCAGCATATGGCCAACTGGCTGCTGCACGGCGTCGCGACCGCCGCGGACATCGACGCCGCGCTCGCGCGGATGGCGGCCAAGGTCGATGCGCAGAATGCGGACGACCCGCTCTATCGCCCGATGGCCGGGAACGAAGCCGCCAGCCTCGCCTTCCAGGCGGCGCGCGCATTGGTGTTCGACGGCGTCGCCCAGCCCAACGGCTATACCGAGCCGCTGCTGCACAAGTTCCGGGCGGAGGCGAAGGCGCGGGGCTGAAAATCGCCCGCTCCGGCGCTTGAACCTTCCCCCGGCTCGCTCGTTGGGTTAGCGAGTGGGCAAGGATCGCGATCCCATTGGGAGGACAGGGCATTTCGGGCGTCGGACTGGGGATCCTGCTGTTGGCGAGCAGCGCGCTGGCACCGGCCGGCGCACAGATCGGCAGCAACGCAGGCAAGCCCGGACAGGGCGCGCCCGCGGACAACCCCCCGCAAGTCCGGCGATCGGTGCAGGAACGCGCGGCCCCGGCAACCGACGACAAGCCGATCGTCTCGGATGAGGAGTTCGACAAGTCGCTCCCGCCCTTGAGCGACGACATGAATGGCCCGCTCGAGCCGATGACGCCCGCTGACCCGGCGGCGCCCCCCACCGATCTCGCGATCGATGCGGCGGACCCGCTCGGCGTGAACGTGCCGCCCGCCGGGGGCCAGACCGAGACCGAACTGGCCGCGCCGCTCCCGCCGCTCAGCGAATTTGACAGCACCCCGATCGCCGAGGCCATGGTCGTCGACGAGTCGGCGGTCGAGATCCGCTACGTCACGCGCGTGACCGGGCTCGACGAACTCAGCCTCGACGACCAGTTCGAGGAGCTTTCCGCGCTTGAGAATGGCGACGGGAAAGCCGCCAACGCCGCGATCATCGGCGCGCGGGCGCGCGAGGACGAGGCGCTGGTCGTGCGGCTGATGAAGACGCTCGGCTATTATGACGCGACCGCAGTCGCGACGATCGACCAGACGCCCGGGCGTCCCGTGGCCGTGACGATCGCCGCGATTCCGGGGCCGCTCTACACACTCGGGGCGATCAAGATCGAAGCCGATCCGACGGTACCACCCAGCCTGATCGCCGACAATTTCAAGCTCCAGACCGGCGAGCGGATCGACGCGGTGCGCGTCCAGGCGGCCGAGGCCGCGGTGAGCCTCGCTCTGCCCCAGAACGGCTATCCTTTCGCCGAGGTGGGACAGCGCGACATCCTGCTCGACGAGGAAACCCATACCGGCGACTATCTGCTGCCCGTGACCATCGGCCCGCGCGCGCGCTTTCGCAGCATCAAGACCGAGGGGACGCAGGCGTTCGACGCCAAGCATATCGATGTGCTGACCCGCTTCGATCGCGACGATCTCTACGACAGCCGCAAGGTCGATGATCTGCGCGACGCGCTGATCGCGACCAGCCTGTTCTCGACGGTCTCGGTCGAGCCGGTGAAGACCGGCGAGACGGCGCCCGAGGGCACCGAATATGTCGATCTGCTCGTCCGCCAGACCGCCGGGCCGCCGCGCACACTCGCCGGCGAGCTCGGCTTCTCGACCGGTCAGGGGCTGCGCGCCGAGGTCAGCTGGACCCATCGCAACCTGTTCCCGCCCGAAGGCGCGGTGA
Source organism: Sphingomonas sp. GW821-FHT03E12 (assembly GCF_059420685.1). NCBI lineage: Bacteria > Pseudomonadati > Pseudomonadota > Alphaproteobacteria > Sphingomonadales > Sphingomonadaceae > Sphingomonas > Sphingomonas sp. GW821-FHT03E12. The sequence continues at coordinate 41,748 of NZ_JBWKUF010000001.1, read as the reverse complement.
TCTTCAGCGGGGTCGCGGGGACGCAGGAACAGGGCGCGTCGGCGACCTTCCGCCGCTCCAATGCCGGGCGGCGCGACCGGACCTTCCAGCTCTTCGCATCGGCACTGCGCAAGGATGTCGAGGCATTCACCAGCCTGACCGGCACGCTCGGCGCGCGCGTCTCGTATGATTCGACACCGATCTGGCAAAAGCCGATCACCTATTCCTACGGCGTCGAGCTGATCGGGACGAGCGAGGACCGCTATGATTTCGATCGCGGCGAGCGCCGCCGTGGCGCCTATTTCATCGCCACGCTGCCGCTGTTCCTGGGGTGGGACAAGTCCGACGATCTGCTCAACCCGACCCGCGGCTTCCGGGTGAAGCTCAACCTCAGCCCCGAAACCTCGGTCCGCGGCGCGGTCCGCCCCTATGCCCGCGTCATGCTCGAAGGGTCCGGCTATTATCCGATCGGCGACAGCATCGTGATCGCCGGCCGCGCCCGGTTCGGCACGATCCAGGGGATCGAGCGCAACGACATGGCCCCGTCGCGGCGCTTCTATGCCGGCGGCGGCGGATCGGTGCGCGGCTTCGGCTATCAGGAGCTCGGCCCCCGCGCGCCCGATGGCAAGCCGATCGGCGGCCGCAGCTATAACGAGTTCGCGATCGAGGCGCGTTACCGCTTCGGCGATTTCGGGATCGTGCCCTTCGTCGATGCCGGGCAGGTCTATGAAAGCACCATGCCGCAGTTCAGCGACATGCGCTTCGGCTTCGGCATCGGCGGGCGGATGTACACCAATTTCGGCCCGCTCCGGCTCGACGTCGCCACCCCGATCAACCGGAAACCGGGTGAGAGCAAGATCGCGCTCTACATCTCGATCGGGCAGGCCTTCTGATGGCCGAAGAGGTCGCCCCGGCCGAGATCGACACCGGCGAACCCGCGGCGGCGCGGTCGCCGCTCTGGTTGCGCATCGCGAAGTGGCTGGCGATCGGGGTCGTGGGTCTTGCGCTGCTGGTCGCGCTTGCGATCTTCGGACTCGACACCAGCCCCGGCAAGCGCTTCGTCGCCGACCAGATCGGCCGGTACAGCACCGAAAGCGGGCTCAACATCAAGGTCGGGCGGATCGAGGGATCGATCTACGGCGCGATGGTGCTGCGCGACGTGCGGGTCAGCGATCCCAAGGGCGTGTTCGCCACCTCGCCCTCGGTCGCGGTCGACTGGCGGCCCTTTGCCTATTTCAACAACCATATCGATGTCCGCTCGGCGACCAGCCCGCTGGTACGGGTCGCGCGCCTGCCCGAGCTGAAGCCGAGCGACCCCGACGCGCCCTATCTGCCCGATCTCGACATCGATATCGGGCGGCTGTCGATCGACCGGCTGGTGCTCGATCCGCCGGTCGCGGGACGGCGCTATGTCGCGACCTTGAGCGGCGAGGCGGCGATCGCCGACCGGCGTGCGCGCGTGATCGTCAACGGGCGCACGCTCGGGCGGCAGGGCGGCGATCTGGTCGGGTTGGTGCTCGATGCGGTGCCCGACGCCAACAAGCTCGACATGCGCGCCGACCTCAACGCGCCCGCAAACGGGCTGGTCGCCGGGCTGACCGGGCTCAAGGCGCCGCTGGTGGTCCGGCTCGACGGCCGCGGCAGCTGGGAAAGCTGGCAGGGCCGCGCCACCGGCACGCTGGGCGGCGCGCCGCTCGCCGATCTCGATGTCGCCGCGCGCAAGGGGACCTTCCAGGTTCGCGGCACCACCCAGCCGGGACTGATCCTCAAGGGGCCGGTCGAGCGGCTGACCACACCCAATCTCCAGGTCGCGCTCGACGCGACGCTCGACCAGCGCCGCGCCGACACAAGGCTGAGGCTGCGCTCGAAGGCGCTGGCGGTGACGACCACCGGCACGATCGATCTCGGCAAGAATGCCTTCGACCAGTTCCGCGTCGAGGGGACGTTGCTGACCCCGGGTGCGATCGCGCCCAACCTCAACGGCCGCTCGGTGGTCGGCGCTGTCGCGCTCAACGGCCCATTCGCGACGCCGACGGTGAACTACAAGCTGAAGGCGGCCGCGCTCGGCTTCGGCGAGACGGTGGTCGAGGACCTCTATGCCGAGGGGCTGGCGACGGTGAATACCGACCGCATCCTCGTTCCGGTCAAGGCGCGCGCGAAGCGGGTTTCGGGTCTCAATGCCGCCGCTGGAGGCCTGCTCACCAACGTGACGCTGGCAGGCGATCTCGCGATCACCGGGCCGCAGATCCTGTCGGAGAATCTGCGCATCCGCTCGGACAAGATCGACGCGACCGCGATCATCGCCGCGAATATCGCCACCGGCCGCTACGCCGGTGCCCTGAAGGGACGCGTCAACGACTATACGATCGACAGCATCGGCATCGTCAATCTGACCACCGACGCCAATCTCTATGCCGCGCCGGGCGGCGGCTGGGGGATCAAGGGCCGGATCGTCGGGCGCAGCACGCGGCTGTTCAATTCGGGCGTGCGCGATTTCCTGGGCGGCAACGCGATCCTCAGCGTGAATGTGGGACTCGATCCCAGCGGGATCATCCAGTTCAGCAACCTCAAGCTCTCCGCGCCGCAATTCGCGATTCAGCGCGGGTCGGGGCGCTATGACCCGGCCGGGCCGCTGCTGGTCAATGCCGATGGCGTGTCCAAGGCCTATGGTCCGATGTCCGCGCGGGTGACCGGGACGCTCTATGCGCCGGTGATCGACCTGCGTGTGCCCAAGCCGGGCCTCGGCGTCGGCCTCGCGAACCTCGAGGCGCGGATCCGCGGGCAGGGCGATGCCTGGGCCGTCATCGCCAAGGGCGGGACCAGCTACGGCCCGTTCACCGCCGATGTGCTGGTGCGTACCGGCGCGGCGATGACGGTGGATGTGCGCACCGCGCGCTTCGCGGGAACCGACATCACCGGCAAGCTGACCCAGACCGCGGCGGGGCCGTTCGCCGGCGCGCTCGCCTTTACCGGCTCGGGCATCACCGGTAATGTCGACCTGTCGGCGCAGGGCAAATACCAGCAGGCCGTCGTCCGCGCGACCGCGGCCAATGCGCAGATCCCGGGCGACCTCGAATTCACCATCGGCCGCGCGGTCGTCAACGCGACCGTGATCCTCTACGACGATGCACCCGCGATCACCGGCGAGGCGCAGGTCGCCAATCTGCGGCGCGGCGATTTCGTGCTGGCGCGGGGGCGCGGCAAGATCGACTATCGCGGCGGCAGCGGGACCGCGCAGGCGCTGGCCGAAGGCTCGTCGGGCGTACCCTTCCGCGTTGCGGCCAATGCCCGCTTCACGCCCGATCTCTGGCATGTCGCGCTTTCGGGGCGCGCGAACAATATCGGCTTCCGCACGCCAAAGGCGGCGCAGATCGCGGTGACCGACGCGGGCTACCGTCTCGCGCCCACCCAGATCGATTTCGATCGCGGCAGCGCGCGCGTGGCGGGCAATTGGGGCGACGGGCTGGCCGTGCAGGCGCGGATCGACAAGCTCGATCTCGCCATCGCCAACGCCTTCTCGCCGGGCCTCGGCATCGGCGGCAGCGCCACCGGATCGATCGATTTCCGCCAGGCCGCGGACGGCAGCTTCCCGCAGGCGGTCACGCGGCTCAACATCGCCGGCTTCAACCGGTCGAGCCTGGCGGGGGTGTCGACCCCGGTGGACATCGCCTTTGTCGGCCGGCTGCTGCCCGAGGGCGGAGACGCGCGCGCGGTGATCAAGCGCGGCCAGACGACCATCGGGCGGATGATCGCGACGCTTCAGCCGCTCGGCCCGGGCGCGACCTGGAACGAGCGGCTGATGGCGGCGCCGCTGTCGGGCGGCATCCGCTACAATGGCCCCTCGGCGGTCTTGTTCTCGCTCGCGGGCTTCACCAACCAGTCGGTGTCGGGGCCGATCTCGATCGCGGCCGATTTCTCGGGCCAGCTGCGGGCGCCGCAGATCACCGGCCAGCTGCGCGCCGCCAATCTGACCTATGAGAATGAGACCTGGGGCACGCGCCTGACCCAGATGAAGATCGAGGGCCGCTTCGACGCCGACACGCTCGACATTACCGAGATGAATGCGATGGCGGGCAATGGCCGGGTGATCGCGACCGGAACGGTGGGCCTGTCTGCGGCCGAGGGCTTCCCGATCGACATCACCGCGCGTTTCCGCAATGCGCGGCTGGCACGCAGCGACGCGCTGGGTGCGACCGCGACCGGGCAGCTGCGCATCACCAACGGCCTCGACGGCGGGTTGATCGAGGGGCGGATCATCATCCCCGATGCGCGCTACCAGATCATCCGTCAGGGCGCGGCCGAGGTGCCCGAGCTGACCGGCGTCTATCGCAAGAGCGAGCTCGACGCGACGGGCAAGCGCCCGGTGCGGCCCAAGCCCGTCGGCACCTTCCGCCTCAACGTCGCGGTGGTCGCCGACAACCGGCTGTTCGTGAACGGCATGGGCCTCGAATCCGAATGGGAGGCGCGGATGCAGGTGACCGGCACCTCTGCCGCGCCGATCGTCATCGGCGAAGCAAAGGTGGTGCGCGGTACCTACAGCTTCGCCAGCCGCCGGTTCGAGCTGACGCGCGGCCAGATCAACTTCGAAGGCGGGCCGCTGACCGATCCCAGCATCAACATCTCCGCCAACACGACGGCGGAGGGGGTGACCGCGATCATCAACATCACCGGCACCGGCCAGCAGCCGCGCATCGCCTTCACCTCGACCCCGGCGCTGCCGCAGGACGAGGTGCTCTCGCGCCTGTTGTTCGGCAGCTCGGTCACCAACTTGTCGGCGACCGAGGCGATCCAGCTCGCCGCTGCCCTGAACTCGCTGCGCGCCTCGGGCGGGCTCAACCCGCTCGGCCAGCTCCGTTCGGCCGCGGGCATCGACCGCCTCCGCATCCTCGGCGAAGACGACACCACCGGCCGCGGCATGGCGCTCGCGGCGGGCCAGTACCTCACCGACGACATCTACATAGAAATCATCACCGACGCCCGCGGCTACACCGCAGTGCAGCTCGAGGTTGCGCTGACGCGGTCGCTCAGCCTGCTCTCGCAAGTCGGCTCGTTCGGCGGGTCACGCGCCGGCCTCAAATATTCGAAGGATTATTAGCGGGCGTTTGTCCCGCCCCAAAGCCGTCACCCCGGCCCTGTGCCGGGGCCCACCGGGAGGCAGGCGTTGGGCAAGAGGCTCAATGGTCTCCGGCGCGGCGCAGTGGACCCCGGCACAAGGCCGGACGGGATGGCAGGGGCGGTGGGATTTTCCTACACCGCCCCGTTCCGCTATGCCGAGCCCATGCACCTGCTAGCGCCAAGCCCGGACACCCTCCCGCGCATGACACGTGTCAAGCTGACACCAAAAACATGCGTTTCACGTCGGCTTTGTCAATTAAATGAACGGTACCGTTCAGAAATTTTGAGGACGCCTTCCAACCCTTGCTCTTTACTTACACAAATGTAAGTATGCTCGCCGGGAGAGACGAATGACCGAGCATTTCGATGTCGTGGTAGTGGGCGCGGGGATCTCGGGCATTGGTGCGGGCTATTTCCTGCAGCGCGACTGTCCCGACCGCAGCTATGTGATCCTCGAAGGGCGCGAGCGGATCGGCGGAACCTGGGACCTGTTCCGCTATCCGGGCATCCGTTCCGACAGCGACATGTACACGCTCGGCTACAGCTTCCGCCCCTGGACCGAGGCCAAGGCGATCGCCGATGGCCCGTCGATCCTGCGCTATCTCGACGAGACCGCACGCGATTACGGAATCGACAAGCATATCCGCCACCAGCACCGTGTGACCGGCGCCAGCTGGTCGACGCAGGATGCGCGCTGGACGGTCAGCGTCACGCGCGGCCCCGACAAGGAGCCGGTCGAGTTCACCTGCAATTTCCTCTTCATGTGCTCGGGCTATTATAATTACGCCGCGGGCTACCTTCCCGAATTCGCCGGGCGCGACCGGTTCAAGGGCGACATCGTCCATCCCCAGCATTGGCCCGAGTCCCTCGACTATGCCGGCAAGCGCGTGGTGGTGATCGGCTCGGGCGCGACCGCGGTGACGCTGGTGCCGGAAATGGCCAAGACCGCGGGGCATGTGACGATGCTCCAGCGATCGCCCACCTATATCGTCGCGCGCCCGTCCGAGGACGGTATCGCCAACTGGCTGCGCGCGAAACTCCCCGGGAAGCTCGCCTATCGGCTGACCCGGCTCAAGAACATCTCGCTCGGCCAGTTCTTCTACCGGCTCGCGCGCAGGAAGCCGGAGAAGACCAAGGAACGGCTGATCCAGATGGTCCGCGACGAGCTGGGCGAGGAGTATGACGTCGCCACCCATTTCACGCCGCGCTACAATCCGTGGGACCAGCGCATCTGTCTCGTCCCAGACGCCGATCTGTTCGCCTCGATCCGCGACAAGCGCGCCTCGGTCGTCACCGACCAGATCGATACGTTCGAGGAAGAGGGCATCCGCCTCAAGTCGGGGGATCTGCTCCCTGCCGATGTGATCGTCACCGCGACCGGCCTCGACATGCAGCTGATGAGCGGCATTCCCTTCAGCGTCGACGGGGTTCAGGTCGATCCCGCGAAGTCGCTGGGCTACAAGGCGATGATGTATTCGGACATCCCGAACCTCGCCTCCAGCTTCGGCTATACCAATGCCAGCTGGACGCTGAAGTCGGACCTGACCGCCGCCTATGTCGCGCGGCTGCTCAACGTGATGAAGAAGCGCGGGATGCGGCAGGCGACCCCGCGTATCGCGGGCGACGTCGAGCCCGAGCCGTTCCTCGATTTCACCTCGGGCTATGTCCAGCGCGGCATGGACAAGTTCCCCAAGCAGGGAAATCGCAAGCCGTGGCGGGTGCACCAGAATTACGCGCTCGATCTGGTGGCGCTGCGCTGGGGCGGGATCGACGAGGGAATGGAATTCTCCAACCCCGAGCCAAAAGCGAAAGCCGCCGCCTAGGCGGTGAAGATCGCGCCTTCGCGCACTTCGAGCGGCCAGGGCGTCAGTGCCGCGCCCGTGCAGGGGCCGCCGACACAGGCGCCGTCCTCGATCCGGAACAGCGCGCCGTGCCAGCTGCACTGGATCAGGCCGCGGTCGCCGGTGAGATAGGCGTCGAGCTGCTGCGCGAGGGGGAGGCCCATATGCGGGCAGCGGTCGACATAGCCGTGGACCGCGTCGCCGCTGCGCACGGCGAAGCCATGGAAACGCCCGGCCTTCATCTCCAGCACGAAATTGCGTGCGGCGCCGTCGGCGATCAGCGCGATCGGGCCGAGCCGGACGCCCGGCGGGGTCGAGGAAAGGCGTTCGCTCATGCGGTTGATCTAGTCCGGAAAAGTTGGATGCGGGAGTGGTGCTTGGTCCACTCCCGCATCCTGTTCCTTCCCCCTTTGGAAGGAATTGGGGGCCGGGTGGTCCCGGCTCTCCTCTCCAATCGGTCAGGCGTCGGTCTCAGGCGTCGACCTTGATCACCCCGCGGCGGATCTGGTCGAGCTCGATGCTCTCGAACAGTGCCTGGAAATTGCCGTTGCCAAAGCCTTCATTGCCCTTGCGCTGGATGATCTCGAAGAAGATCGGGCCGAACATGTTCTCGGTGAAGATCTGCAGCAGGATCCCCTCCTCCCCGACATTGCCGTCGATGAGGATGCGGTTCTTGCGCAGCCGCTCCAGATCCTCGCCATGGCCGGGGACGCGCTTGTCGACCAGCTCGTAATAGGTCTCGATCGTGTCCTGGAGCTTGACGCCGCGGGCGCGCAGCCGCTCGACCGTATCGTAGATGTCGTCCGTGGTGAGCGCGAGGTGCTGGATGCCCTCGCCATGATATTCGCGGATGAACTCCTCGATCTGGCTCTTGTCGTCCTGGCTCTCGTTCAGCGGGATGCGGATCGCCTTGTCGGGCGCGATCATCGCCTGGCTGAACAGCCCGGTCGCCTGGCCCTTGATGTCGAAATATTTCTGCTCCTCGAACCCGAAGAGCGTCTTGTAGAACTCGCTCCACACCCGCATCTGCCCGCGGCGGACATTGTGGGTGAGGTGGTCGAGCAGGTCGAGGCCGACATTGTTGGCCGCTTCAGCCTCGCGCCAGCCGGGAATCTCGGCCCAGCTCTCGTACAGGTCGTGGCCGTCCTCGATGAAATAGAGATACGATCCGCCGATACCGAGGATGACGGTATCGTCTTCCTCGGTCCGCTCGGCGCCATGCGCCAGCGCCCATTCCATCGCCTTGGCCGGATCGGCGACGCGGAACGCCATCGCGCTGGCCGAGGGGCCATGCTCGCCACGGAACTTCGCCACGCGGCCCGCATCGTCGCGGTTGAGCATCAGGTTGATGCGGCCCTGCTTGTAGCGGGTGATGTTCTTGGTCGGGTGGCGATGGCTGGCGACGAAACCGAGCTGCTCGAACTGCGCGGCCATTGCTGCAGGATCGGGCGAGGTGAATTCGACGAACTCGAAGCCGTTGAGGCCCAGAGGATTGTAGCTCGGGTTGGCGGGGTCGGTCATGGTCCAGCGCTCCGGAAAGAATTGGCCGAAATCTAGACCTCGCCGGATTTGGTGTCAATTGATACTAAATCGCCCTGTCCGGCTTTCCACCCGTCTGGACCACCGGCAAGGACGCGCAAACGTGTCTTGCAGCTTTCATTCTGTAATATAATATCACTTAATCCGGCGCGCAGACGCCTTGATCTGGGAGAGTGCGAGATGCTGGACCGCCGGACCTTCGTCGCGGGCGCCGCTGCCGGCGCGCTGACGGTTTCGTTCGGGCTGCCGCGCGGCGCCAGGGCGGCCAGAACAGGCTCGATGGATGCCAGCTTCCGTACCCCGCCGCCCGATGCGCGCCCGCACACCTGGTGGCACTGGATGAACGGCAACGTCACCGCCGACGGGATTACCCGCGATCTCGAGGCGATGGCGCGCGTCGGCGTCGGTGGTGTCCAGATGTTCGATGTCGGCGTCGGCATCCCCCAAGGGCCGGCGGCGGTGCTGAGCCCGCTCTGGGTCAAGTTGGTGCGGCATGCGGTGTCGGAGTGCGACCGGCTGGGCCTTTCGTTCACGCTGCACAATTGCCCGGGCTGGTCGTCGAGCGGCGGGCCGTGGGTCACGCCGGAGCTCGGGATGCAGCAGCTGGTGTGGAGCGAGGCCGCGGTGAAGGGTGGCGCGCCGGCGGACGTTCAGCTGCCGCAGCCGCTGACCCGGCTGGGCCATTATCGCGACGCGCTGACGGTCGCGATCCCTGCCAACGCGGCCGATGCGGCGCAGGGTCAGATCGTCCGTGCCTCGGCGGGCGGAAAGGCAATCGAGGCGCGGCTGATCACCGACGGCGATGCGGCAACCGGGGTCGATCTGAGCGCGAGCGAGGCTGGCGCGCTGACCTTCACGTTCGACACGCCGGTGACCGCGCGTTCGATCACCGTGCAGGCGATCCCGGGCGACGATATCCCGAATTTCGAGCCCCGCACCTTTGCGGCGCTGGAGGTGTCGGAGGACGGCAAGACCTTCCGCAAGCTTGCTGATCTTGCCATTCCCTTCTGGCGGCTGCGCACCATCCCGCCGTTGACTGCCAGCTTCGACATAGTGACGGCGCGGGCCTTCCGGCTGACGCTCCCCGCCGTGTTGCGTGTCGCCGAGGTTCGGTTGTCTGCCACCACGCGCACCGCCGATATCGGCGCCAAGGCCGGCTGGGGCCGGGTCGCCAATCGCGGCGAGGAACCGGATGGTCCGGTCGACGCGATCGATCCGGCACAAGTCATCGATGTCAGCAGTTTCATGGACGCGAATGGCCGGCTGCGCTGGACCCCGCCGCCCGGCGACTGGACGGTGCTGCGCTTCGGCCATACCGCGACCGGTGCGAAGAACGTCGCCGCCTCGGACACCGGCATCGGCCTCGAGTGCGACAAGTTCAGCCGTGCCGCGCTCGATTTCCACTTCGAGCACTATTTCGGGCAGGTCCGTGACGTGATGCGCAAGCTCGGCAAGCGCGGCCTCGCTGGCGCGCTGGTCGACAGTTACGAGACCGGGCAGCAGAACTGGACCGCAGGCCTCCCCGCCGAGTTCGAGAAACGGCGCGGCTATCCGATCACGCGTTACATGCCTGCGCTGACCGGCCGTATCGTCGGATCGCCCGAGATCACCGAGCGCTTCCTGTGGGATTTCCGCCGAGTCCTCGCGCTGCTGATGGAGGATCATTATTTCGGCCGCTTCCACGAACTGTGCGAACGCGACGGCCTGGTCTCCTACACCGAGCCCTATGGCAACGGCCCGTTCGACGACATGCAGGCCGGTGCGAAGATGGACCGGCTGATGGGCGAATTCTGGGTGCGGGGCGGGGCCGCCGCCTATTCGGTCAAGCTCGCCGCCGCGGTTGCGCACGTCCATGGCAAGACCTTTATCGGCGCGGAAAGCTTCACCGGCCGCCCGGCCCAGTCGCGCTGGCTCGAACACCCCTATGCGATGAAGGCGCTGGGGGACGAGATGTACACGCTCGGCCTCAACCACTTCATCTTCCACCGCTACGCGCAGCAGCCGCATCCGGACGCGAAGCCCGGCATGACGATGGGGCCTTGGGGCTTCCATTTCGACCGCACCAACACCTGGTTCGAAGCGGCAGGGCCCTGGCTCACCTATGCCGCGCGTTGCCAGCACATGTTGAAGCGCGGCAATTTCGTCGCCGACATCCTGTTCTTCACCGGCGAGAATTCCCCGGTGCAGGTCGCCGTGCATGTCGAGGAGCCGGTTGCCGCGACGCTCTCGGGCGCGCGGCCCAGGCTCCCGCTCGAGGTGCCGGAGGGGCATGACTACGACGTGTGCGACGCCGAAGTGCTGCTCAAGCGCGCAAGGGTCGTGGATGGCCGCATCGTCCTGCCCGACGGGATCAGCTACCGTGTCCTGGTACTGCCCGAGGATCAGCGCATCACCCGCGAATTGCTCGCGCGGCTGCGCGACATGGTGGCGGAGGGCATGTGGCTGGTCGGCGCGCCGCCGCGTCATTCGCATGGGCTGGCGGGCTATCCGGAAAGCGATGCCGATGTGCAGGCCATGGCCCGCGGCCTGTGGGGCGATCTTGACGGCAAGGCCCGGCGGGAGCGCGATGTCGGCAAGGGGCGGGTGATCTGGGGCCGGTCGCTGCGTGAGGTGCTGAATGCAGCACGGACGCATCCCGATGTCGAACTGTTCCCCGCCATGCACGATGCCGCGGTCCGCTGGATCCATCGCCGCGATGGCGACGCGGACATCTATTTCATCGCCAATGGCCGCCGCCGCCAGGAAGCGGTCACCGGCATCTTCCGCGTTGCCGGTAAGCAGCCGGAAATCTGGAACGCGGAGACGGGCGAGATCAGCGCGGCGCCCGTCTACGAACCTGTCGATGGCCGCGTCCGGATGCCGCTACGCCTCGATCCGGCCGGGTCGTGCTTCGTCGTCTTCCGCGCATCCGCCAGGGCAGGTCTGCCCGCGATCGGCAAAATGGGTGGTACCTCGATCTCGGCGGGTGCGCCCCCCCTCCACGCCCGCCCGGCGACGGTCGCGGACAGCTTCACGCTGAGCGGCTGGATCAAACCCGAGACCGACCTCTGGCCGATATCTCCCGAAATCGCATCGGCGGATCAGAGTCCGGCCATTGCCGCCGCGCGTGCCGCCGCGTTCGCACGTGGGGGGAGCGCTGAGCGGCTGGGAGTCTCGGGCGCGAGCTTCCTGCTCGATCCGCCGCCCGGCGAAACGCTGTTCGGCAAGGGACACGCGACCGCCGCGCTGTCGGCGGGCCGCAACGGGCTGATCCTCTACGAGAATCGCGGCGACAACTATCCCGCCGTGCTCGCGCTGCCCGTGCCCATTGCAGGCTGGACCCATCTGGCGCTGGTCTATGATCGCGGTACGCCTTCGCTTTTCCTGAACGGCGAGCGGGCCGGCAGCGGCAAGCCATCCGATGCGACCGTGCACGCCGCACCCGGACTCAGCGTGGCACGGCCCCGTCATTTCGAAGGAGACGTGGCGGGGATCCGGCTGGAACCGGCCGCGTTGCCGCCCGATGCCATCGTTCGGCGGGCGGCGGCGGGCCTTCCCCCGCCCGAGGCGCTGCCGGCCTTCACGCTTGCCCCGGGCTCGGGGCTGCTGCTGTGGGAGAATGGGCGCTATGTCGCCGGGGAGCGAGCGATCGACGCGACAGGCATCGCGCCGCCCGCTGAGGTGCCGGGACCGTGGCAGGTCGCCTTCCCGGCGGGCATGGGCGCGCCGCCGGGCGTCATGCTCGAACGCCTGCAATCGCTGCATCGCCATGCCGACCCCGGCGTGCGCCACTTCTCGGGTACCGCCAGCTATTCCACCAGCTTCACCGTTGCGCGTTCGGCGCTCGGTGCTGGGAGGCGGCTCTGGCTCGACCTTGGCCGGGTCGAGGTGATCGCGCAGGTGCGCGTCAACGGCCGATCGCTGGGCAGCCTGTGGAAGCCGCCTTTCCTGATCGATGTCACCGACGCGGTACAGACAGGTGAGAACCGGCTTGAAGTGTCGGTCACCAACCTCTGGCCCAACCGCCTGATCGGCGACGAGCATCTGCCCGAGGAGAACCGCTATCCGGTCACCGCGTTCAGCGCGACCGGCGGGATCGACACGCTGCCCGGCTGGTATCGCGAGGGGCGCCCCAAACCGCCGGGCGGGCGCGTCACCTTCAGCACCTGGAAACATTATTCGAAGGAGTCGCCGCTGCTCGAATCGGGGCTGTTGGGGCCGGTCGTGCTGCGCAGCGCGCTGAAGGTCGCCCTGTAGGCCGGCTCGCTGTTCAGCCGATCACCGTCACGCCGCCTGCGATCTCGGTGACGTCGAGGTTCAGCAACTGCTGAATCTGAGAGACCGCATTCTCGATCTGGGCGGTGTGGAACATGCCGCTCACCAGCCGCCGGCCGACGGCCTTGTTCGACAGGATGATGCGCCCGTGGCGATAGCGATTGATGTCCTCGATCGCCGCGGCGAGCGGCGTGTCGCGGAAGATCAGCACGCCGCGGCGCCAGCTTCCGCTCACCGCCGGGTCGATCTGCGTGATCCGCGCGGCTTCCCCGGGCGCTGCGGCGAAACGCTGCCCTGCGACGATGCGATGCCGAGCAGTTCCTTGCTCGCCGAACACATGCCCGGAAAGGCAGGTGACGCAGGTTTCACGTTCGCTGGCGCGCACGTCGAACTGCGCGGCCTTGCCCAGCCAGAGCGTTTCGCCGACGCGGATCGCGAACGGGGCGACGCCCTCAATCACCGCGACGAAGGCTTCGCCCGCGATCAGCGTCGCCTGTCGCCGCGCGGCATCGAGCGAAAGCGCGGTGCGGCCGTTCATCTCGATCGTCACCCCGGCCATGGGACGCAGCAGCCGGCGCTCGCCGACGCCGGTTCGCTCGCCCGCGCCGAGTTCGGCGAGCGAGGGCCATAGCGCATAAGGCGGATTGACCATCAGCATCGCGCCGGATGCAGCGATCGCGCCGCCGGTCAGGAGGAAGCCGCGCCGGTCCATTGCGGCTTGTCGCAGCCGCGCGCCGAAGGGAATGACGTTGCCGGGCAGATCCGGGCCCAGCGGCATCGCGCGCAGTGCCTTGCGCAGCGCCGCGGCTTCGCGAAACGCCTCGGCATGTGCCGGGTCCTGCGCGCGCCACGCCTCGAACGCATGCGCGTCTGCCCGGGTCGCCGAACCCGATGTGAGACGGACGACCCAGCCCAATGCCTCATGCATCGGGGCCGAAAGGCCATTCGTCTCTGCATCACGCATCGTCATCGGTCGTTGCGCCCGGCGGCCATCGTCATTCCTGCTCTTCCTCTCTGTCGGACAGTCTGGCTGCGCCCGTGACGAACGACTTTCTTTTGCCCAGCCGGCGCGCGCACAGATCGATGCCGCGCCGCAGATCCTTCTGCACCGTGCGGATGCTCACGTTGAAGCGCTCGGCGAGAAGATGGTGGCTGACATCGCCCAGAAACGCCTCCTGAAAGATGATGCGCTGCCGCTCGGTCAGCTCTGCAAGCGTGCGCGCGACGACGGCGATGTCCGCGCGATCGGCGGCGATCGTCGCGGGGCCGGGTGCATCGTCCGCGACGCCCAGCAGTTCCTCGATATCGACGAAGCTGAGGCGCCGGTTCTCCGACTTGACCAGATTGTGTGCGGTGTTGAGCGCCGCGCGATAGACATAGGCCTCCGGATCCTTGACCGGCGCGAGTTCGGTGCGCGTCTCGATCCGGATCCAGGTCTCCTGCAGCGCGTCCTCGGCGATCTGCGGCCCGAACCGGCGCGCGAGGCGGCCGCGCATCGCTGAGTAGCGTGCGAGCAGCGAGCGCAGCAGTAGCGCCCGGGGGGCGTCGGCCATCATCGCGCGACGATCTCCAGCCAGATCGGCTGGGGCATGCCGGCTGGGGGAGGTTCGGGAAGCGTGGTGCCCGAAACCACCGAGACGATTGCGCGATCGAGATGGCCGGTGCCGCTGCTCCGCCGGACGAGCGGGTCGCGGATGACGCCCTGCGGGTCCATCGCCACGGCAAGACGAACGTTGAAGCTGCGCCCGCGCGTGCGCGGATCATCCTGCAATCGCCGGGCGATGGTGGAGCGGACCAGCTGGCCGAACGGGCGATAGTCCGGCCCCGGCGCTTGCCCGATAACGCGCTCCGCCTTCACCTGCAGCCGGTCGAGCACGAGGCGGGGCGCTGCTGCTGCTGCGGGGCCTACGCTGGTGCCGGGGCCGCGGCCCGCCGCGCGTGCGGGCAGGATCAGCACCGCAGTGGTGCTGGTGAAGCGGTGGTTGATGGGCGTGCCGGTCAGCATGCGCGCGACCGCAGCTTGCGGCGTCAGCGCACCCTTGACCGGAGCCGAGCGGAGCCCGGCCAGCACGTCACGCTCATAGAGGATATCGATTCCGCTCTCGCGTCCAAGCTTGAGCAGCGCAGCCTCGAGGTCCTGGGCCGGAATGTCATAGTCGCGCGTGGCCGGTTGTGCCTGCCAGGCCACGGCGCACGGCGTTGCGGTGCCCGCCGCTATGCCGGCGCAGATGACAAGCTGGATTGCCCGGATCCCCCCTCTACGCCGCATTCGCTTAGCCGATTTCGAAATCGATGGGCAGGGTGATGTCGATCGAATCGGGCAGTTCGGCTGGAATCCGGGGCATCGGCACGGCACGGCGGATCGCCGCGAGCGCTTCGGCGTCGAGATTGGTGTGGCTCGAGCTGGCCGCGATCCAGGCACTCTGCACTGCGCCCGCGCGATCGAGCACGAAGCGGACCTCGACCGTCCCCTCGACATGATCGCGGCGCGCATCGGCCGGGTAGCGGCGATAGCGGGCGATGTGCGCGAGCAGCGTGTCGCGATAGCTGATCGCGCTTGACCCGCTCAGGCTCGACACGCTTTCGCCGGGAATGCGCCCGGGGACTTCTTCGCGTGCAGGGGCTGGAGGCTGGGATCCGCCTGCCGGCTGCTGCGGCATGCCGAGTAGAGCGCTTCCGGTTGGATGCTGCAGCAACGGTGGCGCTTTGCTCGCCTCGGATGGCGGCGGCGCGCCTGTGGCAAGGGCGGCGGAGCGTGTTTCGAGCGGAAGCATCTCGACCACCAGGACGCCGTTGCGGCCTTCGCGCTTGCCGCCCCGCCCGTCGTTGCCGGGCGGGAGCGTCAGGAGCAAGGCCACGCCGGCAGCCGCCGGAATCAGGGCCGCCAGCGCCAGCGAAATGACGCGCTCGACCGGCTCGGGCTTCATGCGGCCGCTGCGCCAGGGCCGGAGGATGGGAAGGGTCCGCACTTCATGAGCGCGGTCCCTAGGGCCGCTTCATGACATCTGCGCGCACGCAAAAAAGTCGTTCGCGATCGGCTCGCGTCGGTTGTCCAGCAGGTGGAGGACGGTTCATGCGGACGAATTGCACGGCGATGATGGACGCAGAACAGGTGCCGGTGCGGCGTGTCGATGTGACCGGGAATGCCGCTTCGCGGTCCGCTTCGGATTCGCTCCGCGACGCGGAACTGACCGTGACGCACATGATCGTCGCAGCGGGGGAGCGGTTCGAGCTGCCGGCCGATGCAGTGAGAGCGGGGCTGGTTATCGTGGCCGAGGGCTCGGCCTGCTTCGAGATTGAGGGTGCGCCGGTCCGCATATCCCCGGGGCAGGCGGTCCTGAATGCGTGCCTCGGCCCCATCGCCGGCAGTTGCCCGGCGGGAAGCCGAGTGATTCAGGTCGCATTGCCCCGCAACGCGACCCAGGCATGGGCGAGTGAGTGCCATGGCGGCGCGAGGCGGCTGATGCGTGCCACCTTCGTGCTCGCGGATGAGGCCGGCCTTGCCGCGATCGCCGACAGCGGTTGCGAAAGCGTGTGTGTGAACGCCGCGATCCGGCCCGTCGTTGCCGCGCTCGCGGCCCGCTATGCCATCGATACGGCCTGTCCGCTCTCTCGATCGATCAGCCTGGCGCGGCGCCGGCTCGACGCCGATCCGTCGCGTGCCTGGGATCTGGAAGATCTCGCGCGCGGCGTGGGGGTTACTGCGGTCACGCTGCAACGGGGATTTCGCGACTGCGTCGGTGTGACCGTCGCCGGCTATGCGCAACGGATCCGGCTCGGTGAGGCGCGGGCGCGCCTGATGAGCGCGCGCGAAACCCGGCCCGTGAGCGCGATCGCGCATGCTGCCGGGTTCGCATCGGTCACCGCCTTTGCGCGCGCCTATCAACGGCTGTTTGGCAAAACGCCGACGCGGACTCGTGCAGAATCCGTCCGATTTCCTTATGGTGATCATATAGAATCATAGTAGATATCAAACTATCTAAAATACTCAATATCATTTCTATCCAAGGAGTCTGCTGATTCCTTGGATATTTGTGATTCTGCAATTGAATATGTTGCGCAAAGACTGAAATATTTATTTCATGTATCGCAACTTGATCAGAAGATTGCGCGTGCTAGCGCTTCAATTGACTTGAGCGTCTTTCGTAAACGTCCCTAAGGGCACCCCGGCAGCGGGGATGTCGCATTGCAGCAAATGCGTCACAGCCCCCCGCCAAAGGCCAGAGCTTCTATTCGCCCGCCGCGGTCGCACGGCCGCGGGCGGGCCAGGTTGCGGGGGATTTGAAGTTGAAGACCGTAGCAGGCGATGGTGAGAGGGCTTCGGGCCTGGCGATCGCCATGATGATCGCGATCGGGGGCGGGACCCCGGCGCTGGCGCAGGACGCGGCACCGGTCGCTCAGCCGACCGCAGCGACGTTCGATATCCGGGCGTTCCAGGTGCGCGGCAACAAATTATTGTCGCCCGATGCCGTTGAGCGGGCGGTCTATCCCTTCATGGGGCCGGGCCGCAGCGAGGCCGATGTGGAGGCGGCACGCGCTGCGCTTCAGAAGGCGTTCGAGGATGCGGGCTATGTCGCGGTGTCGGTGTTCATTCCCGAACAAGGTGTGGCGGGCGGCATCCTTCAGCTCGAGGTGCAGCCGCAGGCGATCGGTTCGGTCGTGGTCGAAGGCACGAAGAACCCCGATGCGATCCGCGCGCAGGCGCCGTCGCTGACGCCGGGGCAGACACCGAACATTACCGAATTCCAGCGCGACGTGATCGCGATGAATCAGAAACCGACGCGGCGGGTAACGCCCGAGCTGAAGGCCGGCGTCGCGCCGGGCACGCTCGACGTCGTGCTCAAGGTCGAGGAAAGCTCAGCGTGGCACGGCACGGTCGAGCTCAACAATTTCAGCTCGGCGGCGACCACCGATCTGCGCGCATCGGCGACGCTGCGCTATGACGATATGTGGGGCCGCGGCGACAGCCTGTCGCTGACCGCGCAGACCGCGCCGCGCCGGCCCGATGACGGCACCGTCTTCTCGGGCAACTATCTGACCCGGCTCGGCCAGGGCACGCAGCTGATGCTCTATGGCGTCCATTCGGACAGCGACATCGCCGTGATCGGCGGCACCAGCGTGGTGGGCAAGGGCAATATCGTCGGCGTGCGGCTGATCCAGTCGCTCGGCGCATCGGAAGGCTTCCACCACGCGTTGACCGTCGGCATCGACTGGAAGGATTTCGCCGAGAATCTGAAGCTCGGTTCCGACACCGACAAGGCGCCGATCGAGTATTTCCCGGCGACGCTGTCGTGGCGCGGCGACTGGAACGGGGAAGGGCGCAAGAGCGACCTCAGCGTCACCGGCATCTTCGGGATCCGCGGGCTGGGCGATAACAAGGCGGCGTTCGAATATAAACGCTATCGCGCGCGCGACAGCTTCTTCGCGTTCAAGCTGGATGCGGGCCACACCCAGGATGTGCTGGACGGCGCGCAGATCGACGCGCGGTTCAACGCCCAATGGTCGGCGACGCCGCTCATCTCGAACGAGGGCTTCTCGATCGGCGGGATGCAAAGCGTCCGTGGCTATTATGAATCCGAGACACTTGCCGACTACGGCTTCACCTATCAGCTGGAATTCCGCACGCCCGACGCCGCCGAACTGATCGGCGGTCCGCTCGACTCGCTGCGGCTCTACAGCTTCTGGGACATGGGCTGGGGCGGCATTCATGAGCCGCTCCGCGGCCAGGCCGAGCGCTTCAGGCTGATGAGCCTGGGCGCGGGCGCCCGCATCAAGCTGTTTCGATACCTCAACGGCGCCGTCGATGTCGGCTCGCCGCTGATTTCCGGGCCGGAGAGCAAGACCGGCGACATCTTCGCACGCTTCCGCATTTGGGGGGAATTCTAATGTCGATGATCCAGCGCGTCCGTCAGGGCGCGATGGCGGGCGCGGTCGCGCTCGCCGCAATGACTGCCTTTGCCGCGCCCGCACAGGCGTGGTGGGGCACCGACCATGCCTATCGCACGAAGATCAACCTGAACACGAGCGCGGCCGGGGTGACTGGCGAGGTCACGCGCGCGCCGGTTCTGGTGCGGCTGCATCAGGGCAATTTCAACTTCTCGGACGCCAAGCCCGACGGGTCGGACCTGCGCTTCGTCGCGGGTGACGACCGCACGCCGCTCAAATTCCATATCGAGAGCTGGAACGCGCAGGCGCAGCAGGCGCTGGTATGGGTCGATGTCCAGGGCCTCCAGCCCGGACAGGCCGCCGCGATCTACGCCTATTACGGCAACAAGCAGGCCGCCGCGGCGCAGGATGCCGCGGGCAGCTTCGGCCCCGACTACGCGCTGGTCTATCACTTCGAGGGCAGCGGCCCGGCCAAGGACGTGACGGCGAACGGCGTCCAGGGCGGCGGCGCGGCGACTCGCAACGCCAGCGGCCTGATCGGCAACAGCCTGGTGCTCGACGGCACGACGCCGCTGAGCGTTCCGGCCGCCGCATTCGTCGCCGGCCCGCTCTCGCTCAGCTTCTGGGTCAAGCCCGGTTCGGACGGCACGGTCTTCACCCTGCCCGGCGCAGTGAGCCTGGTTGCACAAGGCGGCCAGATCTTCATCGACCAGGGCGGCAAGCGCTCGGCGGGCGCAGCGCTCGCTACGGGCAGCTGGGCGAACGTGGCGCTGGTCAATGACGGCAAGAAGACTTTGCTGTTCGTCAACGGCCAGCCCGCGGGCGAAGTCGAAGGCGCGCTCGGCACGGCCACCGGCGACGCGCTGGTCGGCCAGGGCTTTGCCGGCGAGATCGACGAGTTCCGCGTCGCCAAGGCGGCGCTGCCGCAATCGATGTTCCAGCTTGCCGCGGCGAGCGAAGGGCAGGGCGCGCGGCTGCTGACCTTCGACACTGCCGAGCAGGTCGAGACCGGTGGCGGCCACGGCTATTTCGGCATCCTGTTCAAGGCGCTGACCTGGGATGCCTGGGCGGTGATCGCGATCCTGGCGGTGATGCTGGTGCTGGCGCTGTGGGTGATGCTGTCCAAGCATCTGCTGTTCAGCCGCATCGAGCGCGCGAACGACGACTTTATCGAGGCCTATCGCAATCAAGCGAAACGCTCGGGCGACCATACCGGTCTGCCCTCGTTCGATCCGGGCGTTGGCGCGGTCCATTCGACGCTGGGCGACCTCTATCAGGTCGGCCGTCGCGAGCTTTCCGAGCGGCTTGCCGAAGGCCGTTCCACCGGCAGCCGCTTCGCGATCCGCGCGCAGTCGATCGCGGCGATCCGATCGGCGCTCGACGCCGAGCAGGTGATCCAGGGGCAGAAGCTGCACGACCGGATGGGACTGCTGACCAACTCGATCTCGGGTGGTCCGTTCATCGGCCTCGCCGGAACCGTGCTGGGCGTGATGATCACCTTCGCCAGCGTCGCCGCTGCGGGTGAGGTCAACATCAACGCGATCGCCCCGGGTATCGCGGCGGCGCTGCTGGCGACCGTGGCGGGCCTCGTCGTCGCGATCCCGGCGATGTTCGGCTATAACAGCCTGCTCGTCCGATCGAAGAAGATCACGGCGCGCAACCAGATCTTCGCCGACGAGCTGGAAAAGCGCATCGCCGAAACGTGGCAGGACGTTCCTGCCGCGCAGGCCGCCTGAGCGAGGGGGCCTGAGCCATGGCGATCCAGATCGGCGACGAGGACAAGCCGTATAACGAGATCAACGTCACGCCGATGATCGACGTGATGCTGGTGCTCCTCATCATCTTCATCCTGCTCACCACCGCGGCGGTGCAGGGCATCAAGGTCGATCTTCCCAGCGCTTCGTCCGCGAAGCCGCTGGAGGCACAGAAATCGCGGGTGATCGCGGTGGCCGACGACGGCACCATCTCGATCGACGCGATCCCGGTTTCGCTCTCCGAGCTGGAGCGCGAGCTGCGCACCTCGATCGCCTCGACGCCCGATCTGGCGGTGATCCTGCGGGGCGACCGGGCGGTGCAATATGACAAGGTGATGCAGGTGCTCGACCTGTGCTCCAAGGTCGGGGTGCCGAGCCTGGGCATGGCGTCGACCCGTCCTCCCGGCGGAGGCAAGTGATGACGGCGCTGGCTATGCCCGGCGGCCCGGGCGGGGGGCGTCGCAAACGCTCCCCGGTCACGCTGAGCCGCATCGCCATGGCTGGCGGGATCGCGCTCGCCGGGTTCGTGATCTGGAGCCTGTTCAGCGCCCAGATCGTCACCGAGCGGCCTAACGAGAACAAGACGACGCAGGTGATCCTGCCGCCGCCACCTCCGCCACCCCCTCCGCCGCCACAGGAAAAGGAGATCGCACCGCCCGAGCCGACGATCGCGCCGCCGCTCGACCAGCCGGTCGAGGCGCCGACGCCGCCGACGCCGGATGCGCCGAGCCAGTCCGATCCGGCGCCCGGCGACAATGCGCTCACTGCGCGCGAAGGCGCCGGCCCCTCCAACTATGGCCTTGCGGCCGGGGACGGGGGCGGAACGCGGATCGGCGGACGCCCGGGCGGCAGCGGTGGAGGCAGCATCTTTGCGGCCTATGGCCAGATGGCGGTCGGCGACATCCGCCGCGCGGCGCAGGCCGATCGCGACCTGAACCGCGGCCGCTACCGGATCGAGGAGATCGAGATTGCGGTCGATGCCGAAGGGCGGATCAGCCGCGTGCGGGTGCTTCGCGGCGGCGACGAACGCCGCAACGCGCGCATCACCCAATTGCTGACCGGATTTCAACTGTCACAGCGCCCGCCGGCCGGAATGCCCAGCCTGCGCGTCGCCCTGAGTGGGAGCTGAGCGCCGCGGCGCTCCAGTCCACCAAACCCATTGCTCCAAGGGGAATGATCCCATGTTTCGTGTCCATGTTCGTCACCTGAAGACTTCGCTGCTCGCCTGTGCGGCCGGTGCTTCTCTCCTCGCCTCGCCTGCGCTCGCGCAGCAGGTCGACTCCAACAAGCTGCTCGAGCTCATGGTCAAGAAGGGCCTGGTCTCGCGCGAGGAAGCCGATGCGATGATCGCCGAGGCGACCGCGCCGGCGGCCCAGCCCGCCCAGCCGCCGGTCCCTGCGGGCGGCGTCGCGGCCGACGGTACCCAGACCATCCCCTATGTGCCGCAGGTGGTGCGCGACCAGATCGTCCAGCAGGTCCGCACCGAAATGACGGCACAGGTGCAGAATGAAGGCTGGGCGAAGCCCGGCGAGGTCGCCGAATGGACCAAGCGGATCACCCTGTTCGGGGACATCCGCACGCGCGCCGACGGCATGTTGTTCGGCGAGGGCAATTCGCAGGATCTGGTCAACTGGCGCGCGATCAACGCCGGCGCCGGGCTGCAGGTCAATCAGGGTGCGCCGGGCTTTGTCCGCCCGCCCTATCTCAACACGGTCGAGAATCGCTGGGCGATGCGGCTGCGCGCGCGGCTGGGCCTGAAGGTTCGGATCGACGATTGGGTTGCGGCGGAAGTGCGCGTCGCCACCGGCAACGATACCGGCCCGGTCTCGACCAACCAGACGCTCGGCCAGAATGGCGAGTTCGGCAAATATGCCCTCTGGCTCGATCGCGCCAACCTGACGCTGACGCCGGTCAAGGACGTGAAGGTGAGCGTCGGCCGGTTCGGCAACCCCTTCTGGTCGAGCGCGATGCAGTTCGACGAGGATCTGAACTTCGACGGCGTCGCGATCTCCGGCGAGACCAGGTTCGGCGACACTGTCAGCGTGTTCGGCACCGCGGGCTTCTTCCCGCTGTTCAACACCGCGTTCAACTTCGGATCGAGCGGCGTCGGCACGATCTTCGGCGGCGCCTATCCGAGCCAGGATCGCTACCTCGCCGCCGGGCAGATCGGCATCGACTTCCGATCGGGTGACCGGTTCCGTGCGCGCATCGCCGGCGGCTATTACCGGTTCGAAAATGTGCAGGGCCAACTTTCGAAGCCGTGCAATTTCGACCAGGACGCCTGCGACACCGATGCGATGCGACCGGCGTTCCAGCAGTTCGGCAACACCAACAAGCCGCTGCGCCACGTCATCCCCAACCCGGCGGTCGCGCCCGGTGCCAGCCCCGAGGTCCAGTATTTCGGGCTTGCCTCGAAATTCCAGGTCGTCGGCGCGCGCGGCGAGATCGAATATGGGCTGAACGACCGCGTCACGGCGCGGTTCACCGGCGACTATATCCAGAATCTGGGGTTCGACCGCGCCAAGATCGCGCCACTCGCGCTCAACAATTTCGCGCCGGTGATCGGTACGACCGGCGGAAAATATGACGGCGGCGACAAGGGTTGGCAGGCGCAGTTCGCCGTCGGCAATCTGAGCGAGGACATCCGCGCCGGCGACTGGAGCCTGCTCGCCGGCTACCGCCATGTCGAATCCGATGCGACGCTCGATGCGATCGCGGACAGCGACTTCGGCCTTGGCGGCACCAACATGAAGGGCTGGTTCGCCGGCGCCACCTATGGCTTCGCGAAGAACACCGCGCTCAGCGTGCGCTGGCTGTCGGCCGACGAGATCGCAGGACCGCCGCTCTCGGTCGATCACCTGATGCTCGACCTGACCACGCGGTTCTGATCGCAATGGCGCCGCTCGCTCATTCTTGCGCAGGGCAGGGGGACGGCAGCTCCCCCGGCTCGCGGCCCGCACCGGCGGCCCTTTGTGCCGGTGCGCGCGGCCGGACGGACTCGCCTCGAGCCCCTTCGGGGCGAGTCCGGACGGCCGGAGCGGCGCGTGTGATGCTGGGGTTCGCCGCGGCGATCGCGATCCCGGCCGGGGCTACGCAACGCGATGCGCCGGAACCGGTGGTTCAATCCCCACCGGCGCCGCCGTGCGTCGTCGTCGAGGTCGGCGACTCACGATCGGGCGACCTGGAATGTGCCGCGCGACAGGCGGCACAGGCGGCAAGGATCGCCCGCGCACAGGCCGATGCGATCCGCAACCTTTCAGTCGTTCGCGCCGGTTCGCCCGACGTGCGCGTCGGTGTGACCAGCCTGTCGGGCTCGCGCCTGCGCATGGGAAGCAATCTGGGCGTTTCGGCACGCCCCGCCCGCCCGACTGCAGTCCCGGTCAACCCGATGGGCCGGCAGCCATGATCCCGTTCCTCGCGACGCGCGGCGCCCTCCGCCTGCCGCGTCCTGTTCCTTCCGCTTTCGACGCTGCCGCATGCCGGCCGGCGCGCACCCTGGAGTCCGCACGATGATCCGCACCGACCGCCCGTTCCGTAACCGTCTGCTCCTTGGCGCCTCGCTCGGCAGCCTGGTGCTGGCCGGCACCTCGCTCGCCCAGAATTTCGGTGGCCGCGGCGCGACCGCCAACCCGGCGACCGCCGCTGCGCAGGCAGCGCAGACCGCCGCGAGCCGTGACGCCGCGGCGCGCGCGGCGGCGCAGCGCACCCGCGCGACGCTCGAGAATGCGACGCGGATTCGCGCGCAGATGGACGCGGCGCAGGCGGCGGCTCGCGCAGCGGCACTGGCGGCGCAGTCCGCGGTGCCCAACGGGCTTGGCGACGGCGGGCTCAAGGTCGCCAATGGCGTTGCGCTCGACCCGAAGCTGTGGGTCGGTGCCGATGGCCCGACGCAGAGCCAGGGCACCGGCGGGCGGACCTCGGTGACCGTCAACCAGACGCAGGACAAGGCGATCCTCAACTGGGATTCGTTCAATGTCGGGCGCGAGACCGACCTGACCTTCAACCACCACGGCAACAGCAACTGGGTGACGCTCAACCGCGTCGTCGGCAACAGCGCCGATCCGTCGCAGATCCTGGGCACGATCAAGGCCGACGGCTCGGTCTATGTCCTCAACCAGAATGGCGTGATCTTCGGCGGCGCGAGCCAGGTCAATGCGCGCAACATCGTTGCCGCTGCGGCGACGATGACCGACCAGCATTTCCGCGACTATGGCATCTATGCCCGCGTCACGCAGAGCTCGGCGAGCACCCCGCCAAGCGCGATCGTCGAGAGCTTCACCGCAGCCAAGGGCGAGGTGAAGGTCGAGGCCGGCGCGCGGATCACGACGACCGCGCCCAAATCGGTGGTCGAGGCCGGCGGCTTCGTCATGCTGCTGGGCAGCAAGGTCGAGAATGCCGGGTCGATCCGCACCGATCGCGGCCAGACTTTGCTCGCGGCGGGCGACAGCTTCCTGATCCGGCCTGGCTACGGCACCGACGCCAACCAGCGGTCGACCACGCGCGGCAACGAGGTGCAGGTCACCGTCGCCGCGGACAGCACCGCCGGGCGGGCGGTCAACAGCGGCTTGATCGAGGCGCGGCAGGGCGACATCACGATCGCAGGCGAGCATGTCGTGCAGGGTGGCGTCGCGGTGGCGACGACCAACGTCCATGCGCGCGGCACCGTCCACCTGCTGACCAACGTCGCCGGCAACAAGAGCAACACGAGCGTCACGCTGACCGGGAACAGCCTGACGCTGATCCTGCCCGAGCTGGACAGCAAGGATACCGCCACCAATGCGCAGCGCGACGCGCTCGCCAACCCGCCGCAGACGACGCTGAGCTGGAACCTCAACAATCAGGGCGACGGCAATCTCGGCCTGATGATCGCCGACCGGCTCGACCGTTCGCGCGTCGAGATCATGACCGGCGGGACGGCCAATTTCGAGGCCGGGTCGCAGACGATCGCGCAGGGCGGCCAGATCGCGGTGATGGCGCGCACCAAGGCGTTCGTCGGCGAAGGCGCGGTGCTCGACGTGTCGGGCGTGCGCGGCGTGGCGATGGACATGGAGTCCAACACGCTCAAGGTGAATGTCCAGCCCTATGAGATGCGCGATTCCGCGGTGAACCGCGAGGTCGAGGGGCTGAAGCACAATGACGTGTGGATCGACATCCGCGACCTGATCCTGCTGCCGAGCGGCACGGGCGGGCACACTGGCGACCGCTATTACACGCCAGGCGGCCTGCTCGAGGTTGGCGGGCATCTCAGCAACGTCGCGCATTCGATCGGCGAATGGGCCTCGGTGGGCGGCAGCATCACCTTCCAGAGCGGCGTCGGCTCGACCAATGTGCGTCCGCCCGACGCCGGCCAGCTGGTGATCCAGAAGGGCGCGATCCTCGACATCTCGGGCGGCAGTCTCGATTATGAAGCGGGTATCGTCCGCTCGACCTTGTTCATGGGGTCCGACGGCAAGCTCTATGCCTCGGGCCAGGCGCCGGCGGGCGTCAAGATGATGTCGATTGGCGCCGCGTTCATGCGCCGCCACGAACGCTGGGGCGAGGGCTATACCGAGCTCTTCAATACGCCCTTCTCGCGCACCCAGACGGCGCGCTGGGAGGACGGCTACACCGTCGGCCGCGATGCCGGCACGATCTCGCTGTCGGTGCCGACGGTGCTGATGGAGGGAACGATCCGCGCCGATGTGGTCGTCGGCGACCGCCAGACCCGGACGCGGCCTGACCTCCCGATCACCGTCGATCCGCAGGGCACCCTGCAGGGCACCACCGCGACCCGGATCGACGGGTACAAGCTGCCGCAGAATGTGACCCCGCTTGCCGGCGGCCTCTATGTCGGCAACCGGCTCGAGGCGCATGTGCCCAGTTCGGGCTTCCAGCCGTTCAGCTCGAACGTGACGATCAGCAACGGCACCGATGTCACCTCGGGCATGAATGCCGGGACCGTGCTGACGCCCGATCTGGTCAACAACGTCCAGCTTTCGGCGGAATCGATCAACCAGGCGGGCCTCGGCGCGCTGCGGGTCAGCGGCAAGAGCCTGCTGGTCGATGCGGACCTGTCCGTCGCCCATGGCGGCAGCATCGCACTGCGCGCCGAAAAGACGAAGATCGCGGGCGATCTCACCGCGCGCAGCGGCACCATCTCGATCGAGGGCATCATCGCCAATTGCAGCACCGTCTGCGACATCATCCCGACCCCGATCGACGTGGCGCAGGGCGTGAAGATCGACGCCACCGGCCTGTGGGTGAACCTCAAGACCGGCGGCAGCCGCCGCGACCTCGCGTTCCTCAAGGGCGGCGACGTCTTCATCAGCAGCAGCCAGGGATCGGCGCGGCTCGGCAAGAACAGCCTGATCGACGTCTCCGCGGGCGGCGCCATCCTCGAACAGGGCCAGACGCTCGGCGCGCGTGGCGGCGACGTGGTGATCTCGGCGAGCAACACGCCCCGGCCCATCGCCAACACACTCGTCCTCGACGGCGAAATCCGCTCCTACGGCTCAGGCGACTTTGCGGGCGGGTCGCTGATCATCAACAATGGCGGGCGGCCGGTGACGATCGGCGAGAACCTGTTCGCAGGCGGCAATCTGCTGGTCGCGGGGCAGCCGCTGCCGATGGACATGCAACTCGGCGAGAATCTGCTGCTCAAGGCGGGGATGAGCCTGCCCTTCGAATATTCCTATCAGGTCACCAAGCTGCTGACCGGCGACATCGCCGACGACAATTTGTTCCTCGACTTCACCGAGAGGACGCTGCTGGCCGATTGGCTCGTTCCCGACGGCGCTGAGGCCTATGACGTCGACTTCAACTGGTACGGGCCGGGGCAGATGCTGCCCGCGGGCACCTTCCTTGCGATGGCCTATATGTCGCTCGCCAAGGGACAGCCCGTCCCTGATCTGAGCGCGATCTATGGCGGGAACGAGGTTCCGCTTGCGACGCCGATCACGCGCTTCATCCCCGCGGGCACCCCGCTCGCCAATGACCTGACGCTCGCGGCGGGCACGACGTTGAAGCGCGGCTGGACGTTCGAGGCCGATCTCAAGGTCGCGACCCCGCTGCACCTCGAAACGGACTTCTTCCAGAAGGGCTTCACCAACTACACCGTTCGCGCGGGCGGAGACCTGTGGGTGAGCGACAATACCAAGCTCGATGTGATGGCGCCGGTGCGCCGGATCACGGGCGACAGCCACAAGGTGGCGAGCGGTGCCGCGCTCGACGACGCGATGGAGCTGTGGACCGCGCCGATGATGCGCGAGGACGCGGCGAACGGCCGCTTCATCCAGCGCCAGGGCGCGAGCCTGACGCTGGCGGCATCGGGCCTGGGCGATGGCGACGGGCGCGACGGTTATGGCAACCGGCTCACCGATCGCCAGCTGTTCGGCCAGCTGCGCGTCGGCAAGGGCGCGGTCCTGCGCGTGGATGACGGCCAGTCGGTCAAGCTGACCGCGGCGGAATCGATCCTGCTTCAGGGTAAGATTGAGGCGCATGGCGGCACGGTCGAGCTCACCTCGACCCTGTTCGAGAATATGAACCGCGACGTTCCGGCCAACGCACCGATCCGCTACGATCCGACCCGCTCGCTGTGGATCGATTCCGGCGCGGTGATCGATGTTTCCGGCCGCGCCTTCACTGCGGTCGACGCGCGCGGGTTGCGCTATGCCAGCGTCTCGGCGGGCGGATCGATCCATATCGGCGGCGAGGCCCAGCAGCCCTTCGGCTCGACGCTGCCCGCGCCGCGCCAGATGACCTCGGCCTATGTCGTGGTGCGCGAGGGCGCGGTGCTCGATGCTTCGGGCGCGAGCGCGGAGATCGACTATCTGGGCTCCGGCCTTCCGGCGCAGCGGAGCAGCCTGTTGCTCGCGACCGATGGCGGCAAGATCGCTTTCGACTCGCAGTTCGGCGTCTTCCTCGACGGCGATCTGCGCGCCAGGGCGGGCGGCAAGGGTGCACTGGGCGGCGAGCTGTCGATCCGGCTGACGACGCCGTTGGTGTCGGATCGCGGGATCGGCACCGGCCGCGAAGTCCCCGATTTCATGCGCCAGCTGCGCAAGGTGATCGTCGATACCAGCTACTCGCCGGTCCTGTCCGATGCGATCGAGTTCGGCGGCTGCGTCACCGGTTGCTGGACGCCGGGGCAGACCGTCGCTCAGGCCAATGCCTCGAACGAAGGTGTCGCCAATCTCGTCGGCCAGGCGCGGATCGGTGCCGATCGTATCAAGGCGGGCGGCTTCGACAGCCTGTCGCTGGCGAGCGACGATGTCGTGCTGTTCAACGGCGACGTCTCGCTCGATCTCGGCCGCAACCTGACGCTGTTCGGGTCGATCGCGAACCTCAATCCCGACGGCCATATCAAGCTGTCGGCCGCCTATGTGAATTTCGCGGGCGGCGGGACGATGTGGGGGAACACCCTCGTCGCGCAGAATATGGGGCAGCTCGCGCTGCAGACCCGGCCTGTCGCGGGCAATGGCAGCGTCACCATCACCGGCGGCCTGATCGACATGGCGGGCATCCGCTTCGGCGTGAACGGCACGATCGGGCTGATCGGCGGCGGGCAGCGCGACTATGACTATGCGGCGTCGAAGGACATCAACATCGTCAGCCGCAGCGACATCCGCCTGACCGGCGGCGAGGTGCGGTCGATGAGCAACATCTCGCTCACCGCCGCGCAAATCTATCCAACCACAGGCGCGGTCGCGGCGATCTATGCCGGCGTCTACTCCTACCGCCTGCCGGGCAACACCGCGATCTACAGCACGATGATGGAGGGCGGCACCGTCAGCTTCCACAAGCTGGCCGGAAGCAAGCCCTCGGCCCCGCTGTCGGTCTATGGCCAGCTCACCGTGGGCGCGGACATCATCAACCAGGGCGGCGTGCTGGTTGCGCCGCTCGGCTCGATCACGCTGGGGGTCGGCGGCGACGACTATGTACCGGGGCCGGAGAAGGCGACGCCGGGGCAGATCGGCTGGTCGGACAGCTACGTCACCACCCGCGAGGTCAATCTGCTGCCGGGCAGCCTCACCTCGGTGAGCGGTGCGGGCCTCGCCATTCCCTATGGGGGCACCACCGACGGCCTCAGCTGGATGCTGAACGGCGTCAAGCTCGGCGATGCCACCTCGCGTCAGGGCGTGACCGTGGTGGGCTCGCTCCGGGCGGATGCGGGCGCAGTGCTCGACCTGTCGGGCGGCGGCATGCCGACCGGTGCGGGCTTCACCCCGGGCCGCGGCGGATCGGTCGATATCCTCAAGACTGCGCTTGCCAATGTGAACCCTGCCTATGCCGGGTTCAGCCATGCCGACAACAAGGTCTATGCGATCGTCCCCGACTATCAGGGATCGGCCGCACCGCGCGCGATCGACGGCCATGCGCAGCCCGAATTCGGCCAGCAGATCATCGTGCCGGAGGGCGTGCCCGGGCTGAAGGCCGGCACCTATATGCTGCTGCCCGCCGAGTTCGCGCTGATGAAGGGCGCGTATCGCGTCGAGATGGGGCGGACGACCGCGCCCGGGGCTGGCCAATTCACCAAGCTGCCCGACGGATCGCTTGCGCTGGGTGTCCATACCGGCGTCGCCAATCTCACGACCCGATCGGCACAGGCGGTCGATATCATCCTGACCCCTGCCGACGTGGTCCGCACTCATTCGCAATATGTCGAGACGAGCTTCGAGAAGTTCCTGACCGACCTGCCCGATCGCGCGCTGTTCAACCGCCCGCCGCCGGTGCTGCCGCGCGACGGCAAGCAGTTCACGCTGGCGCTGCCCGCTGTGGCCGATCTGGGGGACCGTCCGCTCTTCTCGTTCAAGGGTACCGGCAAGTTCGCCGCGGCCGAGGGCGGAATCGGCGGGTCGCTGTCGGTGACCCCGGGCAATTACCGTTCCGCAGGCGTGATGCCGCTCGAGATCCTTGCCGACGGCATGACCGCGAGCAAGGGCGCCGCGGGCCTCTACGCATCCGATCTGAACGCGGTCGGCGCCAACCTGCTGATCATCGGCGGTGAGGTCCAGCGGCAGGTCTTCGGCACCACGGCGATCACGGCCACGCTCCAGATCCGGGCGGGCAACGAGCAGTTCGCGTACACCGGCTTCAACGGCATCACCGTGCGCCAGGGTGCGACCCTGTCGGGCGCACAGATCATGCTGGTCTCCGACGGCCGCTCGGACATCACGGTCGAAGCGGGCGCGACGCTCTCCACGATCGGCAAGGGCAAGCCCGCGTTCGACATGAACAGCGGCTATCAGATCATCAGCAACCGGGTGGCGATGCTGGCGGTCTCCAACGGCCTGCTCGAGCTTCAGGCTCCGTCGGGTGCCGGCACCACCGGCGTGATCACCGTCGAGGACGGCGCTGCGCTCTACTCGGAAGGTACGCTCGCCTTTTCCAGCATCGGCCAGGTCCGCCTGGGCGAGCAGGTTCGCTACGGCGCGCGCTATCTGGCGCTGTCGACCGGCAGCGTGAACATCGGCACCAGCCAGTCGCTCGCTGCGGCGGGTCAGGCGGGCATCCTGCCCAGCGGCATCCTGCTCAACCAGGGCGTGCTCGAACGGCTGATGCGCGGTGACAGCAGCACCGGTGCGCCCGCGCTGGAGCGGCTGATCCTGACCGCCAATGATTCGATCAACTTCTACGGCACCGTCAATCTCGACACGCGCGGGAGCGCGGGGACTTCGGCGCTTCAGCTCGTGCTCAACACGCCGGCGCTCTATGGTCATGGCGGCGCGAACGACACCGCGACGATCAGCGCGGCGACCCTGGTGTGGAACGGCGTCTACGGGACGAGCGGGCCGAGCTATAGCTCGGTCATCGTCGAAGCCAATCCGGGCGCGCCGATCGCGGGCGGACCGGGCACAGGCCACGGCACGCTCAACCTTGTCGCCGACCGGATCGTGCTGGGCTATCAGGACAAGCTCTCGGGCATTCCGACGCTCAACATGAACCGGCTTGCGCTCGGTTTCTCGGCGGTCAACCTTACCGCGGCGCAGCGGATCGAGACCAATGATCGCGGGACGATCTCGGTCTATGAATCGCAGGCGGTTGCGGGCAAGCCCGGCACCGGCGGCGCGCTCAACATCACCACGCCGCTGCTGACCGGCAAGGGCGGGTCGAATGTCGGCTTCGTCGCGGGCGGGGCGATCAAGCTTGCCGCGCCGCAGGGCTGGACCGCCCCGGCCAACCGGCCCGAGGTTCCATTGGGCGGCGAGATCGCCTTCACCGGCAGCACGGTCGCACTCGACACGCTGGTGGCGCTGCCGAGCGGCCGCCTCAAGCTGACCGCGCGCGACGGCGACGTGACGCTGGGCGATCGCGCGAAGATCGACATGGCCGGGATGGCGTCGAAATTCTTCGACGAGACCCGCTACAGCTGGGGCGGCGACGTCGAGCTGGAAAGCGCGACCGGCAATGTGCTGATGGCGAAGGGGGCGGTGATCGATCTCAGCGCCGACTACAACCATGCCGGATTGCTCAAGGTCACCGCGCTCAAGGGCATGGCGGCGCTCGACGGCGCGATCAGGGGCGAGGCGCGCAATGGCGGGCAGGGACCGAACCCCGAACTGCGCGCCGGCGGCATCGACATTCGCGCAGGCCAGATCGCGGGCTTCGCGGCGCTCAATGCGCGGCTGAACGAGGGCGGCGTCTCCCATTCGCGCAGCTTCCTGACCCGGACCGGCGACCTCGTCATCGGCGACGAGGTGAAGGCACGCAACGTCAGCATCACCGCCGACGGCGGAAGCCTGACGGTCACCGGCCGCATCGATGCGAGCGGCGCCAAGCCGGGATCGATCCGCCTGTCGGCGAAGAACGACCTGGTTCTGACCGGCAGTGCGGTGCTGGATGCACGCGGCACGGTGCTTCAGGTCGATGCCTATGGCGCGCCGGTGGAGGCATCGAACCGCGCGACGGTCGAGCTGAGCAGCACCGGGGGTACGCTGACGCTCCAGCAGGGCGCGACGATCGACGTCACGTCGCCAGACGGCGTCCGCCGCGGCAGGATCGAGCTCAACGCGCGCCGCCTGGGCAGCGACGATGTCGCGATCGCGGCGGCGGGCGCGCTCAACATCCGTGGCGCCAGCAGCCTCTCGGTCAATGCCTTCCGCAGCTATCAGCCTGCGGGCGGGATCATCGACCAGGCGCTGCTCGACGGCATCCATCAGGACAGCGATGCGTTCATCAACGCCGCGATCGGCAATGGCGCGCTGCTCGGCCGGATCGCCGGATTGCGCGCGCTCGGCGATGCCTTCCACCTGCGCCCCGGCGTCGAGCTGGTGAGCGCGGCAGGCGGCGACCTGCGGGTCTCGGGCGACCTCAACCTTGCCGGACACCGCTACGCCAGCCTCAACGCCAAGACCCAGCGTGCCGCCAACTATGCCGACCCGTTCGGCGACGGTTATGGCTCGGGCGAGGCGGGCGCGCTGCTGATCCGCGCGGCGGGCGATCTGGACATCAACGGATCGATCACCGACGGCTTCGGCGTGCCTGCGCGCACCCCGGACGACAATGGCTGGGTCCTCTACCCCGGCAGCCAGGGGGTGAACGATGCCTGGATCCAGGACTATCGCCTGCCCGCGGTCGCTTCGCTGGGCACCGGGACGCGGTTCCCGGGCGCCGTGGCGCTGGGCTATGATCTGCCGGTCAACGGCTTCACCGCAGAGTCGAACACGTTGCTCGGCACCGAAACGCGTCTGGCCTCGGCCTTCACCTTCGGCCGCGAATGGGTGGCGCGCGCGGATATCGGGCTGCCCGACGGTAGCGTGATCGCACGTGGCGCGATCATCGCGGCGGACACGCAACTGCCCGCTGGCACGGTGCTGGGCGAGGGCAGCGTGATGCCCGGTGCGGTCAGCCTGCGCGCGATGACCTGGCCCAAGGGCGTCAAGCTGCCTGCGTCGGTCACCTTGTCGTCGATGGTCACGCTCGCCGCCGGCGACGTCATTCCGCGCGACGTGACCTTGCTGTCGTCGGCGATCACCGGGCTGCTCACCGCACCGGTCACGCTGCCGTCCGCGATGGAACTGCTCGGCAGCGCCACGGGCACGGCGACCGTCTTCCCGGGCGGTCCGAACTCGAGCTTCGTTCTCGGTTTCGGGATCGTCGTGCGGCATGGCACGCAGATCCGCCGCGGCACGGCGATCCCGTTCGGCTTCGAACTTACCACTCAGGTTCCGCAGACCGGATGGACCGCGACGGCGCCGATCTGGGCCAGCAAGGCCGACTTCGAGGCCGGCGCGGCGCCGATCGTCCGGCCAGGCGCGGTCGTATCGGCGCGTCTGCCCCAAGGGAGCTGGTTTGGTGCCGGTTCGACGATGCCGGCGAACTATTGGGTCACGATGACCAAGGTGCCAGCGGGTACGCCGCTCAACGTCTTCAACGTCGCGAACGTCTACCTCGCGCAGCCGCTCATCGTACCCGCGGGCACGGTGCTCGGCGCCGGGGTCGACGTCCAGATCGCCGGAACTCCGCGCGAGCAGATGCGCCCGGTCCAGGCCGACGGCACGCAGGGGCGCATCTGGGCGACGGCGCCGATGCTCAAACAGGGTTCGGAATCCTGGTCGATGCGCTTCGTGGCGGGCGCCGATATCGGATCGGCCGACGGCCGCGCTCTCCGCGCCGCCACCGACCTTGCCGCATCGGGCCAGACGGGCGACCTCAATTTGTCCGATCGCCACTATCTCAACCCGCAGCTGACCACGGCGGACGGCTTCACTCCCGAATGGCTGATCCGCATGCGCGCGGTGCAGGCGTTCAGCGTCGTGCGCACCGGCATCGGCTCGCTCGATCTGCTCGCGGGTGGTTCCTACAAGCAATATTCGCTGTTCGGGGTCTATACCGCGGGTACGCCTTCGGACACGATCGGCGGCACCACGCCGGATGGCTATAATGTCTATGATCAGCCGCGCGGCATCCTGTCGGGCGGGCGCAACCTCGCCAATCCGTGGATCGGCGCCGGGTTCGACGGCTATGCCGACAGCATCCGCGACTATCGCGCCTGGTATCCCGAGCATGGCGGCGACCTCACCCTCGCGGTGCAGGGCGAGCTGATCGGCTATCAGACCGGGCGCGACTTCGCCTATCTGCGGCCGGGCAGCGGATCGATCACCAACTGGCTGTGGCGTCAGGGCGGCTATGGCGTGACCGAAGGCGTCGGCACGCAGCTCGGTCAGGATATCCCCACCGCCTGGTGGATCCATTTCGGCGGCTACATCCCCAACTACGCGGCGAGCTACAATGATTCGATCATCAGCCATAATGCCCCGTTGCTGGTCGGCTTCATGGGAATCGGTACGCTGGGCGGCGGCAACCTGACCGTTTCGGCGGGCGGCGACGCCGGCACGCTGACCGATTTCAGCACGCCGCTCGGCGATACCGCGAGCGGCGGTTCGCTGCGGGCACGGATCGCGAGCACGGGGCTCGACTTCGCGGTGGCCGGGACGGGCCGAGTGACCGAGGTAACCCGCGTCGCGGGCTTCGTCACCGGCGGCGAGGTGGTGCAGACCGGCGGCGGCGACATGACGATTCGGATCGGCGGCGCGCTCAACCCAATGACTCCGGGGCAGATTTCGGACACCGATCTGGGCGGCACGCTGACCAATTTGCGCGGCGATATCGACGTCACTGCGCGCTCGATTGGCTGGATCACGCTCGCCCCGGGCGACACGACGGTGACCCTTTCCACCCGCGGCAAGCTGACCCTGTCGGGCGTCGCCGACCCCGGCTCGCTCGTCCAGATGACCGAGGCGGGGACCAGCTTCGGCACGGTCAACGCCGCGGGCGTCTGGACGCGGACCGACGGGCTGTTCGCGCGCAGCAGCTTCACGCTGTGGCAGGACGATACCGCGATCCACCTCTATTCGGCCGGCGGGTCGATCACCCCGGTGGCGCTGGCGACGTCGAACGCCGGGCGGCGCGACCTGCGCTATTGGTATCCGGCGATCCTCACCGCCACTGCGCCGGGCGGCAACATCGACTGGAGCGGCGCCTTCTGCGGCAATGACTGCAATACCGGTATCCCGGCGCTGGTCCTTTCGCCTTCGCCCAAGGGGCAGATCGAGTTCCTGGCGGGCCACACCATCTCCGGCATGGCCCAGTTCTCGCAGGAAGGCGTCGGGGATTTCGTGACGAGCATGCCGATCGCGATGTCCGGCATGTCGAACAGCCCGGACCTGCTGCCCAACATCTTCCGGCCGGTCTGGGGCGGAATGGCGCAGCGGGTCCCGAACGGGCCGGTGCCCGAGGTGAAGGGTAACGGCTCGGTCGGCAGTGCCATCGCGTTCCAGCCGGAAACCGCGAGCGGCCGCCTGATCGAAGGCCGAAAGAAGCCGGCGCTGTTCTACGCGGTCGAAGGCGATGTGCGCGAATTCTCGTTCGGTATGACCAGCTGGAGCCTGCTGAGCCCGATCTATATCAGCTCGGGATCGGCGACGATCCGTGCGGGGCGCGACATCGTCAATCTGGGTTCGCCGCTGGCGCTCGGGTGCGGGATCGCGGGTCCTGTGGACTGCCGCGGCACGGGGCAAATCTATGGCGGCCCGTTCCTCACCTCCGGCCTCGTCGTCCATAACGATCCGCGCGACATCACGCTGATTTCGGCCGGGCGCGACGTAGTCTTCGCCAACATGACCGTCGCCGGGCCGGGCAATCTGATCGTCGAGGCCGGACGCCACGTCTATCAGGGCGACAATGGCCGGTTGAGCAGCATGGGGCCGTTGTTCGGCCTGACCCCGGAGACCCGCAATGGCGGCGCGGCGATCACCGTGCTGACCGGCGTGGGCGCGGGCGGCCCGAACTACGACGCGTTCGCCAAGCTCTACCTCGATCCCACCAACCGCGCGAACGCCGAATTCCCGCTCGCGCATCCGGAGAATGAGGGCAAGGTCGTCAAGACCTATGACGCGGAACTGCGCCAGTGGCTCAAGGCCCGGTTCGGCTATGAGGCCGCTGACGCGAAGGGTGCGCTCGACTATTTCAACAGCGAGCTGACCGAAGTCGAGCGCGGCATCTTCGTCCGCCAGGTCTATTATGACGAGCTGAAGGCCGGCGGGCGCGAGTATAATGACGAGCAAGGTCCGCGTTTCGCGAGCTATCTGCGCGGCCGCAACGCGATTGCGGTGCTGTTCCCGGAGAAGGATGCCGGCGGCAAGGCGATCTCCTATGCGGGCGACCTCACCATGTTCGGCGGGTCGGGTGTGCGGACGCTGTTCGGCGGCAATGTCGAGCTGCTCGTCGCGGGCGGCCAGACGTTGGTCGGCGTCGGCAGTCTGGTGCCGCCGGCGACGGCGGGCGTGCTCAGCATGGGCTCGGGCGATATCGACATCTACTCGCGCCGTTCGGTGCTGCTTGGTCAGAGCCGCGTGTTCACGACCTTTGGCGGCGATCTGCTGATCTGGTCGGCGGAAGGCGACATCAACGCCGGCCGCGGATCGAAGAGCACGGCCGTGTTCCAGCCGCCGCGGCGCATCTATGACCGCTACGGTATCGTCACCCTGTCGCCGCCGACGCAGAATACTGGTGCGGGCATCGCCACGTTGGCGCCGATCCCGGAAATCCCCGCGGGCGACGTCGATCTGATCGCGCCGCTTGGCGTGATCGATGCGGGCGAGGCGGGCATCCGCGTGTCGGGCAACGTCAACCTCGCCGCGCTTCAGGTGCTCAACGCCGCGAACATCAAGGTCGAGGGTGAGGCGCGCGGCATCCCGTTGCCGCCGGTGGTCAACACCAGCGCGCTGACTGCGGCCTCGTCGGCGAGCAGCGCGGTGGTCGCCGAAGCGGTCAAGGCTGCCGAGCGTGCTCGGCCGGCACGCACCGACATGCCCGTGATCGTCACCGTCCGCCTGCTCGGCTTCGGCGCCGAGCCCTGAGACGCGTATCCACTGGAGAATTGAACACCATGTCCGAAGATCAGAACCCCGCCGCAGCGGCGGGGCCGGTGCCCCTGTTCTACACGGCGCCCGAGCCGCTTTCCGCCGTTGCGCACGAGGGCTGGCGGCTGGGCGAGGGGGATTTCGCCTTTGCGGCGGAGACGCCGTTCGTTCCGGTCGTCACCGGCGAGATCGCGCAGGCGATGCACAGCTATCCCATCGTCTTTTCCGCGGGCGACGCGCACCCGATCGCGGTGATGGGGGTCGAGCGCGAGAATTTGTTCGTCACCGGCGGTGACTGGGCGGCCGACGCCTATGTTCCGGCTTATGTCCGGCGTTACCCGTTCGGCTTCATCCCGACGATCAATCCTGAAGGGTTCGCGCTGGCGATCGACACCGCAGCAGGCCGGATCCGCAAGGACGGCGGCGAGGGCACCGCCCTGTTCGACGGCGCCGAGCCGTCGGAACTGACACGCCAGGCGCTCGCCTTTTGCGACGCATTCCAGTTTCAGGCCACCGCGACGCGCGCCTTTGCCGATGCACTGGTTGCGGCGGAGCTGCTGGTCGACCGGCGCGCCGATGTGCAACTGCCCGACGGCCGCGCATTGGGGCTCGACGGCTTCCGCATCGTCGACGTCGAGAAGCTCTCGCAGCTTCCGGACGAAACGGTTATCGAATGGCATCGCAACGGGTGGCTCGCGCTTGTTCAGTATCACCTCGCCTCGCTCGACCGGTTTCCGGTCCTGCTGGCGCGGCGCGCGGGGCGCCCGGCTGTCGTGCCAACGTCACATCCGCATGGTGAGGGCCACACCACGCATTCGGAAGAAGGTTGAATTCATGATCCTGCGTTCTCTCATCGCTCTCCCTTTGGCAGCGGCGCTCGTCAGCCCGGCACTCGCGCAGACTGCGGCGCCGGCCGCACCGGCTGCGCAACAGACGCTCGGCGGGCCGCTGGTTCCCGGCGTATGCCTGATCTCGCGCGAGGCGATCTATGCCAATGCCGCCGTCGGCAAGGCCGCGACCGTCCGCCTGCAGGAAATCGCCCGTGCGGCGCAGACCGCGATCGACAGCGAGCGCGCGCCGATCGAAGCGGAAGCCAAGGCGCTGGAGGGGCAGCCCGACAATCCCCAGACCAAGCAGCGCCGCACCGCGGCGGCTACGCGCTGGCAGGCTTTGCAGGCCAAGGCCGCGCATGACAGCCGCGAGATCGAGGCGACACGTACCAAGGCGCTCGAGCGGATCGCCAATGACGCGCAGCCGGTGATCGCGCAGGTCTATGGCCAGAAGAAATGCGGCCTGTTGTTCGACCGCAACGTCGCGCTCGGCGGCAATCTCGGCAACGACCTCACCGCCGATGTCGTGAAGGGACTCGACGCCAAGGTGCAGACAATCACCTTCGAGCGTGAGCGGCTCCCGCAGGCGGCGGCGCCTGCCGCGCCCGCAGCGCGCTGAGCCGGCGATGAAGTCAGGAACCCGTCGCGTGCTGACCGCGCGTGTCGCCGGCATCGCGGCGGGTTTCGCTGCGATGCTGGGCGCGGCGTCCGCGCAGAGCGTCGCGCCCTCGGCCGCCCCCGTCGAATGGGTCCGCTATGCCGGAGCTTCGACGGACACGGTGTCCGCCTGGCTGCAGGAGGATGGCGAGATCCCCGCGCGGCTGCGCGGCTACCTCAACGACCGGCGGGTTGCCGAAGGTGCGCCGGTCGATGTCGAGATCAGCCTCTGGGTGAAGCCGGACGGTCGTATCGAACGCTTGCGCTTTGCGCCCTTCACAGATGCGCAGGCCAATAGCGATTTGCACGATGCGCTGATCGGCCGCAGCCTCGGCAAGCCGCCAAAGGCGATGCTGCTGCCGATGCGCATTGCGGTCCGGATCGAGGCTGACGCGGCGGCCGAGTGAGCATCCCGCCGGATCAGCGAGCGGTGTCCTCCGCCGGCGCTTCCATCTCCACCAGCATCTCGCCAAAGGCGCGGGCGGCCGGGGATGGCGTGGCGCTGCTCTGGATCAGCATGAAGTCGGCACTCGGCAGTGCCGGGAGACCATAGTCGCCGTCGAGGATGCGCAGGCCGGGCTCGATGTCGCTGCGCATCAGCACCGCCACGGCCAGCCCCGACCGCACCGCCGCGCGCAGGCCCTGTTCGCTCGGGGAGGTAAAGGCGATGTGCCAGTCGATCGGCGTCGCCTCCAGTGCAGCCACACCCACCAGCCGGTTGATGCAATTGGGCGGATGGAAGGCAAGCGGCAGCGACGCCCCTGCGGGCGGGAGGAAGTTGTCGGCAGCAACCCAGGCGAACTCGGCGCGTCGCAGCGGGACGCCGCCATTCTCGCCGCCGGCGGTTGAGAGCACGACGGCAAGGTCGAGATCGTCTGTCGCGATCATCGTGCTGAGATCGAGATAGGTGCTGACATGCACGTCGAGCCGCACCGCCGGAAAGGCGCGTGAGAAGCGGCAGAGCAGCGCCGGGAGCCGCTCGCCCATGAACGCTTCCGGAGCCCCGAACCGCACGACGCCGGTCACGGGAGAGGGGCGGAAGCGCTGCGCGAGCGCATCGAGACCGGTTAGTATCTGCCGGGCGTGGAGCAGGAAGTCCTCTCCATCGTCGGTGAGGATCAGGCGACGTGTCGTCCGGCGGATCAGCGCCCGGCCGATCTGCTCCTCGAGCCGCCGGATCTGGTGACTGACCGCTGGCTGGGTGAGGTTCAGCCGCCGGGCGGCGCGGGTGAAGCCGCCCGTCTCGCTCACCGCCACGAACGCACGAAGAAGGATCGGATCGATGTCCATGGTGCATGATTAATTATCGATCGTAATAGATTCCAGAAAATAAAATCATTTCCGTTATCACTTCCTCCGCCCCAGATCGCGCCGGCCGGGCAAGCACGCCCACACACGCGAGAGGTGCCGCCGATGTCCCCCCCTTCAGCCCGCAAAGATATGCTGGCCTTGCTTGCCATGTGCCTCGGCGCATTGATGTTCGGTCTGGAGATCACCAGCGTGCCGGTGATCCTGCCCAGCCTGGAACGGGTCCTGGATGGCGATTTCCAGGAGCTTCAATGGGTCATGAACGCCTATACGCTTGCCTGCACCACGGTACTGATGGCGACCGGAACGCTGGCCGATCGCTTCGGGCGCAAGCGGGTCTTCCTGGTCAGCGTCGCCGCCTTTGGCGCCACCTCTGCATTGTGCGGCCTTACGGACAGCATGGCGTTGCTGATCGCGGGCCGGTTGCTTCAGGGGCTGGCCGGCGGGGCGATGCTGATCTGTTCGATCGCGCTCCTCTCGCACCAGTTTCAGGATGCGCGCGCCCGCAGCCGTGCCTTTGCGACCTGGGGCGTCGTGTCGGGGATCGGCCTTGGTTTCGGTCCGCTTGTCGGGAGCGCGATCATCGCGCTGACGGGCTGGGAATGGATCTTTCTCGTCCATGTTCCGATCGCCCTGCTGACCCTTGCGATCGCTGCGGGTGCCATTGCTGAATCCCGTGATCCGGAAGCCAAGCGTCTGGATGTGGCAGGGATCGTGACGTTGTCGCTGGCGGTGTTCGGACTCGTCTATGTCATCACCCAGGGGTCTGCACTCGGGCTATACGGCTCGATTGCGATCGCGGCGGCCACGGCAGTCTGCTTCGCCGCCTTTCTGGTTGCCGAGCGGCGGCAGGCGCATCCGATGTTCGATTTCTCCGTGTTCCGGAACCGCAGTTTCTCCGGCGCGATCCTTGGCTGTATCGCGATGAATGTGAGCTACTGGCCGTTCATGATCTATCTGCCGATCTACCTGCAGACCGGCCTTGGATATGATCCGCTCAGCACCGGCCTGTGCCTGCTCGCCTATACGCTGCCGGCGTTGGTCTTTCCGCCATTGGGTGAGCGCATGGCTCTGCGATACGGGCCGGGCACCGTCATCCCGCTCGGTCTCGCCACGATCGGGCTCGGCTTCATGGCGATGAAGCTGGGCAGCATTGCCGCACAGCCGGGCTGGCTGACGATGCTGCCGGGTTTGCTGCTTGCCGGAATCGGGATCGGTATCACCAACACGCCCGTGACCAACACCACCACGGCATCGGTGCCGCCGAGCCGGGCGGGGATGGCGTCCGGCATCGACATGAGTGCGCGGCTGATCACCCTGGCGGTGAACATTGCGGTCATGGGCATCCTGCTGGTCGAAGGGATCGCCGCGGCGCTGCAGCGGGCTGCCGCCGGGCCGGTCGAGATCTCCCAATTGCGCGCCGCGGCGGAGGCGATCGCCGCCGGTAATAGCGAGGCGCTCGCGGCCGGTCAGGCGATTGCCGCCGGTTTTGGCCTCGTCATGATCTACGGCGGAGCGGGCGCATGGATCCTCGCCGCGTTGAGCTTCGTCCTGTTCCGTTCGGGGCTGAGGGAAACCCGGAGAGAGTGTGCAGCATGAGCGCTCCGCAGGTTCACCCCACTCTGTTGGCGACGAGGTCGTCGACGACTGCGGGGTCGGCGAGGGTTGAGGTATCGCCGAGGGAGGAGGTGTCGCCTTCGGCGATCTTGCGCAGGATGCGGCGCATGATCTTGCCGGAGCGGGT